>NZ_JBBOPU010000001.1:0-1893016 GCF_038003745.1 Staphylococcus sp. FSL W8-1207 | reverse complement strand
AAAAGGATGAAGTGCCTTTAAGACGTTTCTTGTGCGATTTATAAGACATTATAAAGAGATAATTGTATTGAACTTTTTCGTGTTTGTAACAATTAAGTTGCTTGTAGTTATAAATAAATAGACTCAGCTAAAGAGATTTGGAAAATTATGTGGTTCATGTTTGGTATTGTTTGAAATAGTGAAAGTTAAAGTATTACGCTTATTGAAAGATTATAGTATGTTATTAATGTTATTATAATATTCAAGTATTTAAATATTTTTTTATAGTTAAGGAGTGAATCAATTGGCTGAAACTGCACAACATATAAATAAGCATAAACAACAGTCTAAAGATAAGTCTAAGTCTCATGCTTACGGAAAAGTATGGCTCTTTTTTGTCTATTACTGGATTATTTTTGGCATTGGTTGTTACTTCGGACAATACTTGCCGTTGGAATTTAGAAGGCCTTTATCTTTCGTGTTACTTGGTTTAGTTCTTATCACCGTTATTTTTAACAGAGCGCGTAAATATGGTTTAGTAATTTCTCACATATATGCAATTGTAGTAGGATTGCTATCATTCGCAACATTTACGACATATATGCAAAATTTAGGACCTGAAGTATTCTATAAAAATGTGACTCTTGCCATTGCAGGATTTATGGTGTTTGGTATTATAGGCTTTTTTGTAATTGGCAATGCCGCAAGTATGGGTAAATACTTATTTGTAACATTAGTAGCCCTAATTGTTGCAAGCTTGATTGGTATGTTTATTCAAAATTCATTGTTCCACACGATTATTACTGTGGTAGGTCTATTATTGTTCCTGCTTTACACCTTATACGACTTTAACCGTATGAAACGGGGTCAATTCTCACCAAGAGAAATGGGCTTTAATTTATTCATCAATTTATTACACATTATAAAATACGTTTTAAGACTAGCGAATAAATTTAGAAGATAAAGTATGAAGTAATTACAGTTAAAGTACTTGGTTTTTGATAGTTAATTATTTAACATGTTAACACCCTTAAAGTAGATTTTAGTAATCAACTTTAAGGGTGTTTTTTTATATAGCAATTATATAGTGATGACACGATTTAAAAAAGAGCAATCTAATTAGTTCTTATTATAATTTAGTTAAATTAATGAAAAAGTGTTGACAAATTTAAAAATTTTATTCAAAATTGCGTAAAGATAAAAGTATGTTGATTCAAATAAAAAACATAAAAATAAAACAGTGTTATTTTTGTAAGCGTTAGAAACATTCATCATAATTTCATGTGGAGGTGTGATAGCAATGAATGAAGAGAAAAAGGCTCAATTTTTAAATGTTTATAAAAAATATAAAAGTTTAACGCATTACATAGAACAAAAATATAAATTGACAATAAATGATGTAGCAGTTTTAGAATTGGTTCAACAAAATTGTAGTGAAAAATATATGTTGATGCAGCCATTTTTAAAAATAGCTACTGCGGAATTGGATTTGAGTAGAACCAAAGTGCTTGCTTCAATTCGTCGTTTGATTGATCAAGATAGAGTGAGTAAGCTACGTTCAACAGAAGATGAACGTAAAGTATATTTATTAATGAATGAAAAGAACGCTGCACATTACGAAGCATTATTAGATGAAATTGAATCATATACTGAATAAAATATATAGTTTCAAGTAAAGAAATGTCCCTTGTTGATTCATATTTTAAGATGATTTAAAAGACTAGTGGTACACATGAAATTCAATTGTGTATGGCTAGTCTTTTTATTATGTAATATATAAGGTGCGATTATTTGTCATTTATATACGTAGTTCTATGTAATAGAGCGAAATTATTGTATAATATATCATGTTAATAAAAATATTTTTCGAGAAAGTGTGATGAAAGTATGGGACGTAAGTGGAATAATATTAAAGAGAAAAAAGCGCAAAAGGACAAAAATACAAGTCGAATTTATGCTAAATTCGGTAAAGAAATTTATGTAGCGGCTAAATCAGGTGAACCAGATCCGGAATCAAACCAAGCGCTAAGATTAACTTTAGAAAGAGCTAAGACTTATTCTGTACCGAATCATATTATTGATCGAGCGATAGAAAAAGCTAAAGGAGCAAGTGAAGAAAACTACGATGAATTAAGATATGAAGGTTTTGGACCAAATGGTTCAATGATTATCGTAGACGCATTAACAGAAAATGTGAATAGAACTGCTTCTGATGTACGTGCAGCTTTTGGTAAAAATGGCGGTAATATGGGAGTTTCAGGCTCAGTTGCGTATATGTTTGATCATACGGCTGTGTTTGGTATTGAAGGCAAATCAGCAGACGATACGTTAGAAGCGTTGATGGAAAAAGATATCGATGTGAGAGATATCGTTGAAGAAAATGGGTTAACTATTATTTACGCTGAACCAGATCAGTTTGCTCAAGTTCAAGATGCTCTACGTGAAACAGGTGTCGAAGAATTTAAGGTTGCTGAATTTGAGATGTTGCCACAATCAGATATAGAATTATCTGAAGAAGATCAAGAAGCTTTTGAAACACTAGTTGATGCTTTAGAAGATTTAGAAGACGTTCAAAACGTTTTCCATAATGTGGACTTGAAGTAATATGGGTGAAAATATCCAGTATTGGCTTAATCAACTAGATTTACAACCCCATCCAGAAGGGGGCTATTATAAAGAGATTATCAAAGCTAAATCAAATAATCTAAATGAAAGACCAGTATATTCAAGTATTTATTTCTTGTTAACACATGACAATATATCGTATTTTCATCGTATCGATGCAGATGAAATATGGTATTACCACGCTGGAGATTCTTTAACAGTGCATATGATTCATTCAGATGGACGTTATCAAAGTGTGTCAATAGGCAAAGACCTTGAAGCGGGTGATGTTTTACAATATGTAGTTCCAAAAGAAACGATTTTTGCTTCTTCAATTGAAGGTGAAAATGGTTATGCACTTGTAGGCTGTATGTGCCAACCTGCATTTGAATTTGAACATTTTGAACTATTGAGTAAAGAATGGTTGAATAATCAATTTCCAAGTTTAAAAGATATACATGAACGCTATGCTTTATCCGAAAGTGATATAGCTGGAAATTAATTGTTCTTTAATTTAAAAATTTAGATATTAATAAAGGCCTATCAGATTTTAAGTCTGATAGGCCTCTCAATTTTAATATTAATACTTCTTACGAGTTAGTATAGTATGTTTATTTTGCTGTTCCAAAGACTTCGTTTGCAATTTCTACAACGTAAGCTAGTTTTTTCCATTGCTCATCTTCAGTCAGTTTATTGCCTTCTTCTGTTGAAGCAAAGCCACATTGTGGACTTAAACAAATTTGATCTAAATCAACATATTGTTGTGCTTCTTTAACACGTGCAAGTATGGCAGATTTATCTTCTAAGTCACCTGTTTTTGAAGTGAAAAGACCTAATACAGCTGCTGAATTTTCTTTAGGGAAAAAGCGTAATGGCTCAAAATCACCTGAACGATCATCGTCATATTCTAGGAAAAAGCCACCTAAATTTTCTTTGAATAAATAAGGTGCGACTGGCTCATAGCCACCTGAAATTGCCCAAGTTGATTGATAATTACCACGACAAATATGTGTAGTAATGAGTAGATCTTCTGGTAAATCTTGGACTGCTTCATTTACAACACGATATGCAAGCTGACGTGCTGCTTCTTTGTCTGCTTCAGTACGGTCACGGCCACGTGTTTTCTGAGAACCAGAAGTTAGGTTAGCCCAATAAACATCATCTAATTGAATGTAACGTGCGCCTAATTCATAAAATTTGAGCAAACTTTCACGATATGCCTGAGCAACATCATGTGCATAATCCTCGATATCAGGATAGATGTCTTCATTTAAGATATTTGGATGGAACAGTTGGTTTGGACTTGGGATAGATACTTTTGCTGTTGCACGTCCATTAACCTTGTCATATAAAAATTTGAAGTGTTCAAAATGTGGATGATTTGGGTTAAAAGCGACTTTACTCTCAACTTTAACATTATGATTTCTAGTTTCAACGCCTTCAAATGCTAAACCACGCTCAGAAGTATAGCCATTGACACCGTCTAAATTTTCCAAGAAATCGAAATGCCACCAGCTTCTGCGGAATTCACCATCAGTGATGCTATGTAAACCTACTTCTAGTTGTTTCTCTATGATGTGCTCAATTTCTTCGTCCTCGATATCTCGTAATGCTTGTGCATCGATGACTTCATTTTGATAATCTTTACGTGCATCTTTTAGGCGTTGTGGTCTTAATAAACTACCAACATGATCCGCTCTAAAAGGTCTTTGAATGACTGCCATGTTACTATCTCCTTTATTTATAGAATTTTCAGAAAAATATAGATAAAATCTATCAAACTTTATTATAATTGTCAATTTCGCTTTTACACTATGAAATATAGTACAATAATAATAATTAAATTCGTGATACAAAATTGGAAGACGTTCAGTATAATCCATAAGATGACATAAAGTAAACAGTTTTATATAATAATGACAAGGAGTTGGTGACAGTGAAAGTAAAATATATTGATAAGCGTCACTGGCGTCGTATCATTGACAAAGAGTATACAGAAGTCAAAGTAAACAACAACAAGTTCAAGGGTATTATTGGTTTGGTGACGATGAAAAAAGTACGTGAACCATTAGAGGTGACAGTGGTGGGCCAAAATATTATTGTTGCGGATGATAACTATCAATGGCTACAAATCTTGCCCGAAAAAAAACGATATAGTATTACAGTGATGCTAGATGACAAGGGCAACCCATTAGAATATTACTTTGATATAAATATTAAGAATGTTACACAAAAAGGAAACGCACGTACAATAGATTTATGTTTAGATGTACTTGTATTGCCAAATGGGGAATATGAACTTGTAGATGAAGACGATTTACAACGTGCTTTAGATCAAGGACAAATTACTAAAAAGCAGTTTCACGAAGCATATATTATTGCGCATCAATTAATGATAAAAATTGAGGCTGATTTTTCAACGATGAAAGATAAAATCATGTATTGTTATTACAAGATTAAACAAAAATCAAAAAATCAACACCACCCATTACATGGTAAAGCCAAATATAATGAGCAAAAGCATAAACATAAACCATACAAAGCTAAACAACACGATCATAAACATCCAAATAAGCATATTAAAAGTGAAAACCACAATCAACAAAGTAGCAATCACAACCAAAATCATTCAACACATCGCGACTCAGAACCAGAACTTTAAGATTATTTGTACAAATTTAATTGAATGATACATGTATTGTGAATCAGTGTATGAGCATCATGTGAATCATGTTATAGTGACACTGCTAGATGATAAATGTTAAAAACGTATAATTTGAAATTTGAAATTATATTATGAAATGTTAAGTGAACATGAATAATAACCAATCAATGAAATGATTAAAAGTGCTTTTAAAATATAGGGGGATAATATGAAGATTGACGATTATCGCTTGTTAACCACTTTAGATGAAACAAGAACACTAAGGAAAGCAGCAGAAATATTATATATATCACAACCTGCAGTAACACAACGTTTAAAATCAATTGAAAATACTTTTGGTGTAAATGTTTTTATACGTACTAAGAAACAATTGATTACTACAACAGAAGGTTCGATGATTATAGAGCATGCTAGAGATATGCTGAACAAAGAGCGTTTATTTTTAGATAAAATGCAAGCGCACATTGGTGAAGTCAACGGTACGATTTCAATCGGTTGTTCTTCATTAATCGGACAGACTTTATTACCGCAAGTATTAAACTTATTTACACGCCAATTTCCTAATGTAGAGATTCAAGTTCAAGTAGGTTCGAGTGAACAAATTAAAGCAAACCATAGAGATTACCATGTGATGATTATACGTGGTAATAAAATTATGAACTTAAGTAATACACATTTATTTAATGACGATCATTATTTTATTAATCCTAAAAATCGTTACGATGATGTTGATAAAATGCCATTTATTGAATTTCAAGCAGATCCAATTTATATTAATCAAATTAAAGAATGGTATGGGAGTCAAATAGGACAGGATTATCATGCTATGATTACTGTTGATCAAGTGGCCACGTGTAAAGAGATGCTGTTAAATGGTGTCGGTGTAACAATTTTGCCTGAGATCATGATGAAGCATTTAGACCGTGACCAGTTTGAATTTAGACGCGTAAATATAGATGAAAAACCATTGATTCGTTCCACATTTTTAAGTTACGATTCTAGCATGTTACAATTGCCTCAAGTAGAATCATTTATCAATTTAATGATGGAATATGTTGAATAACATCAATAGTAGCTAATACATAATCATTTATACATTGCCTATTTAAGTGATATACGAGAATTGACACCTAATTTAGTAGAATAGAGGTTTGTTATATGTTTAGTGCTTTATTACATATTAAGAATTACAAACTATTTGTAGTCAATATGATGCTTTTAGGTATGGGAATTTCAATCACTGTACCTTATCTTGTTTTATTTGCGACCAATGATTTGGGTATGACTTCTACACAATATGGTCTGCTATTAGCATTAGCAGCAATCAGCCAATTTATAATGAACACAATTGTTGCACGCTTTTCTGATACACACAATATAAATAGGAAAGTCATAATCATTACAGCATTGTTAATGGGTGCTGTTAGTTTTTCTATTTACTTCTATATTCATGAAGTATGGATATTTATTGTTATGTATGCCGTTTTTCAAGGGTTTTTCGCGCCCGCAATGCCTCAAATGTATGCTTCAGCTAGAGAGTCTATCAATGTTTCGGCTTCAAGAGATAGAGCGAAGTTTGCTAATGCCGTATTGCGTTCCATGTTCTCATTTGGATTCTTATTTGGTCCGTTAATCGGCGCTTTATTATTAGGTGTTAATGGTTACGCAGGGTTATTTACTGGAACTGTTACCATTATTTTATTTACACTGATGTTACAGGTATTCTTTTTTAAAGATATCAAAACAAAACAAACCACAACTGATGTGAATCACATTGAGGCGAAAGCACCTAATATGTTACATGATAAGGCCTTATTCGTTCCATTTTTAGCCTTTATTTTATTACATATTGGTCAATGGATGTATACATTGAATATGCCGTTGTTCGTCACTAAATATTTGAATGAAGCTGAAGGGTATGTAGGTGGTTTAGCCAGTCTATGTGCCGGTTTAGAAGTTCCATTTATGGTCGTGTTAGGTATTTTATCTGCGAAACTCACGACACGTGTGCTACTGATGTTAGGTGGATTGTTTGGTGGCCTGTTTTACTTTAGTATTGGTGTGTTCGAAAATTTGGTGATGATGTTTGTCGGCCAAGTATTTTTAGCTATTTTCTTAGCGATATTACTTGGTTTAGGCATCAGTTATTTCCAAGATATTTTACCAGATTTTCCAGGATATGCATCTACACTTTTTGCTAACGCGATGGTGATAGGTCAGTTATGTGGGAACTTATTAGGTGGAATTATGAGTCACTGGGTAGGTTTGGGAAATGTATTCTTTGTATCAGCGACAGCTATATTTTTAGGTATGATATTAATATACTTTACAAAAGATCAAAAATTCACAGAAGAAAGTATGGAGTAGATAAAAATGACAGTAATTTTATGGATATTAATTATCGCATCATTTGTCTTAGCATTTGTAGGTTTAATTAAACCTATTATTCCATCAGTGCTTGTATTATGGGTAGGGTTTTTAATTTATCAATTCGCATTTCATAATGGCAATTTATCATGGATATTCTATATATCAATGATTTTATTCACCGTGTTTATTTTAGTAGCAGATTTTATCATGAATAAATATTTTGTAAATAAATTTGGTGGTTCTAAACTTAGCGAGTATGCGGCGCTCATTGGTGTAATCGTAGGTTGCTTTGTATTTCCACCATTTGGAATTATTATTATTCCATTTATCGCGGTATTAGTTGTTGAAATGATACAAGAACCCAACTTTTCAAAGGCTTTAAAAGCAAGTTTTGGGTCTATCGTAGCATTTTTAGCGAGTGCTGTTGCACAAGGGATTATCATGTTTATCATGGTAGTGTGGTTCTTTATCGATGCATTACTAATTAATTAAAATTAGCGAGTTAGCTATTGTCATAAGAAGGGTAATTGAGTGTTCTAAACACTGTTAACTTTTTTGACGATTGCTAACTTTTTTAATTTTCTTGGTAGTATTATGATGTAAAGCAATTTATTAAATGAATACAGCTAAATTAAATGTAAGCGAATTAATTTTAAAAATAGGAGAAAATCAAGCAACTCCCTTGTTTTTGGCAACTGTATTTTAGTATAATCACAAACATGTGAAAAAAATATGATTTCGGAAGGGAGTCAAAAATGAAATATCCAATTGCTATATGGATGCTTGCAATCGGTGCGTTTGCAATAGGTATGACAGAATTTGTAATTATGGGATTATTACCTAATATTGCACGGGATTTTGACGTAACTGTAAGTCAGGCAGGGCAACTGATAACTGGTTATGCATTAGGTGTTGCAATCGGCGGGCCTATCATAGTTATGTTGACGATTAAATGGAATAGAAAATATTTACTACTAGCTTTAATGGCTATTTTTATATTAGGGAATTTTGCTGCTTCATTTAGTACGAGTTATGGATTTATGATGACAAGTCGTATCATTACATCGTTGGCTCATGGTTCATTCTTTGGTATAGGTTCTATTTTAGCTGCGAATATGGTGCGGCCAGAGAAACGTGCAAGTGCGATGGCACTAATGTTTATGGGATTAAGTTTAAGTAATATTTTAGGTGTACCATTCGGGACATTAATTGGTCAAAACTTTGGCTGGCCGATGACGTTTATTATTATTTCTATTATAGGAACACTAGCACTTATAGGCATTATTATTTTTGTGCCTATGCAACGTGATACAGTAAAATCATCAATGAAAAAAGAACTACAAATTTTAAAAGAAAAACGTTTGTGGTTAACTTTAGCAGTGACATTATTTGGTTTCAGTAGTGTATTTGCATACTTCACTTATATTTCTACAGTATTGACTGATGTATCAAATGTACAAGAAAACTTGATTTCATATCTGTTAATTATTTTTGGGGTAGGTGTTACATTAGGTAACGTCGTTGGTGGTAAACTTGCGGATTGGAATTTAAATAAAGCGTTACAAATTATTTTCTCAATCTTTATCGTTTACTTCTTACTATTATACTTTATACAAATGAATGGTTTCTTAATGGTAGCAGGCATATTCTTCTTTGGTTTAATCGGCTTTAGTATGAGTCCATCATTACAATTTAAAAGTACGATTATTTCTAAAGATGCACCTACGCTTGCAAGTACATTAAACCAATCTGCATTTAATTTAGGCAATGCGCTTGGTGCCTTTATTGGTGGCGTTGTCGTGACGAATTTACCGATAGCATCATTAAGTCTAATTGCGCCAATACTAACTGCAATCGGTCTGATATTCTTGTTTATTAGTATCGCTGTGGAAAGAAAAGAAGGCATGGCACCATAATAACAATGCATATGACGTGACAATACGTACAAGAGTCTAAGATATATTTTATCCAGACTCAAAAAAAGATCTCATCATTAGTATTTAAACTAGTGATGAGATCTTTTTGTTTTAAAATAATTCACTTTTGAAAGTGGGTGCTAGTTGGTACGCAAAATTAGTGATTGAAGATATAGCACTTTATTAATAGGTTAGAGACTGTACCAAATAGCCACTATTATTTAAACAACAAGATTATAAAGATGTATTTGTATCTTTATTTGTATAGTGATGATCAATAAATAAAGCGATGGGTATAACGATAAATGAGATTATAATAAAGGTCCAATTACTTATTAATATATAAGGCCCAAATGCTAAAAATGATTGAGGAATGAAAAATACATAAAATATTGCATATAATAGTAATAAAATGACGACATACGTTAATATCCATGTCCAATGTGATTTTGTAAAGCACTGCATTTGTACAGTTCGGAATATCATCCATATAAATAGAAAAATGATGAAAATTCCTACTAATACAACAAGAGGAAATGAATATAAATATAATCGCTTCGCACCAATGAAAAAGCCAATAAATCCTTTAAGGAAACAAAAAATACCAAATAACAAAAAGATGTGCTGAATTATGTATTTAAATATATTTAAAATTGTTTCATTTGGTAATTTTTTAAGTTCCTTTTTGGCATGTGACTTAGGATCATGTTCAAAGAAATCCATGGCGAGTATACCTTCTTTTTCAGCTTCCAATAATTGATTTAAAATGCGATTCAACATTTTTTCAGAATCGTGAGGATTAACACTTAAATCTGCTCGGACGTATGTCATGTAATTTTCGAATGCATCTCTATCTGTATTATTTAATCGCAAAGCTTTTACATTATTTTCTCGCATTAATTTGTCAGTAGATTTCATTTGAATTTCGCAGTCCTTTTTATAGAATGTAATGATAAGGCTTATTATGACGAATATAACATTATAAATCAACTTTACTTTTTAAAGGAGAAAATATGGAAAAACTTTCACTTAAACAAAAACAATATATTACTGAAATTGCAGACATACATGAAAGTGAACTTGCAAAACAAAATGAAGATTATAGTAAAAGCCGGTTATCTGTTGGATTACGTGAAGAAATGATAAATCATGTGCTGAAATATAATACAGATTTAGTATGGCTCGAAACACAGAAGGAAGAACTTATAGGTTTTATTTGGGCACGCTATTTGAAAGATTATAATAAAGTGATAATAGAAATGCTATATGTTAATGAAGCATTTCGTAAGCAAGGGATTGCTACGCGTTTTAAAAATGAAGTCGAAGCATGGGCAAGAGCAGTAGGCGCTCTAAAAATTGAAAGCACAGTGGACAGTCACAATGTTCAGATGCAACAATTAAATCGAAATATGGACTATCAAATAAGTAAAGTCATAATGACTAAAAATTTAAGGGTAAATAATGAAGATAATAGAGAAAAATGATAAAATTAATTTATTATAATTGCATTAAAAAGGAGTATATATATGAAAAAGTGTTTAGCACTCATATTAGCATCGACGATTGCATTAACCGCTTGTGGTAAAGATGATGAAAAGGCTTCTTTAGAAAAAGATATAGATAAGTTAGAGAAGAAGAATAAAGATTTGAAAAAAGAAAAAGAAAAATTGGAAAAAGAGCAAAATAAATTACAAGACCAGTCGAAAGATTTAGAGAAAGAAATCAACGCTGAAACATAAAACATACGATGTTATAGTGTTTGTTGTTACTATACCTAGGCATTTACCATAGTAATAAATAGTGTGTTTGATTCAAAATTGACGAACAAATTTCTCGAAAAATGAAATATTATTTGTATAACATATAGAAATCACATTTAATGCTATTTCAGATGATATTTCTTTATTTCCTAGGAAATCATTGTATTATGGTTTTAGTAATTGGTATAATGGGTATCATTAAACATAATAAAGATTAATATAAAACATACAAAATAATTTTTTAAAATATGAATTTTGGAATATAGGTCGATTATTATTCAGTGATTTTCACTTCATAGGGCAACTGTAAGAATGAAGTAGATTAATAAGTCGTCTATATAGAAAGAGAGGTAAGCATTATGCATGAACAAGATTTTAATTTATTAGAAGGTCGTTCAATTACTTTACCTGAACTAGGTAGAGAATTAGAAAATATTACAGGTAGAGAAATAAAAGATTCAACAGGTGAAATCAAACGCGTGATTGCGCATTTACCTAACTTTGAATCTGATACAGATACGTTTGTTGCTACTTATAAATTAAACCATAAAAATGATTTTATCGATGCAACATTTACTGCACCGAAAAGTGAACGTAATCGCTTAAAAGAAGTAGCTGTTAATCTTGAATTAATTAGCTATATTACAAGAGCATAAACAAATTATAAAAAACAGTATGGTAGCGCGATATGAAAAGATTCATAACGCGTTACTTTTGTATAGAAAATTATTTTTCCAGTATAGAGGTGTAACATATGACAGTTTATATTGAAACTGAACGTTTAAGGTTACGAGACTGGCAAGAGGAAGACTTATTATCATTCCAACAAATGAATGCGAATCAACAAGTTCGTAGATATTTTCCGAGCTTATTAAGTTATCAACGTTCAGAACACGATATGAATAAAATGAATGAAATGATATTAGATGATGGTATTGGTTTGTTTGCTGTAGAACTTAAAGAAACTAATGGGTGGTTAGGTTTTATAGGCCTGAATTATGTGACAGAAGAGAGCAAGTTCCCATTTGAAGAGTTACCATTTTATGAAATTGGTTGGCGACTCATTCCGGAAGTTTGGGGCAATGGCCTAGCTACTGAAGGTGCAGAAGCGGTACTGAAGTATGCGAAACAACAAGGTTTAAATGAGGTATATGCTTTTACTTCGGAAAGCAATGAGCCCTCACTCAAAGTCATGGAAAAACTAGGTATGGAAATTTATGATTATTTTGAACATCCAGAATTAAGCAAACATCATCCGCTTAATAGACATGTAAGATATTATAAAAATTTAGCTATGTTAGATGATGAAAGCTTAAAATCTAGTAGTTAAATGCGAAAATTTGTGAATACACATGGATTTAGTGTATAAATAATCTTCTTTAAAATAATAGATCTCATCATTAGTATTGAACCTAGTGATGAGATCTTAGTTTTTTTAAATTGAGGAATGAGGAATTGACATGTTACAGCCATTAGCTCATGGGTTCTTACTCGCATTGGGATTAATCTTACCATTGGGTGCGCAAAATGTATTTGTATTTAATCAAGGTGCCAACCATAAGAGTATATATAAAACGTTACCCGTCATTATTACAGCAGGTCTGTGTGATACATTTCTTATTGTGTTAGCAGTATTAGGCGTGTCGGTTATTTTACTCTCATTTCCCATGCTGCAAGTTTCTATCTATTGTATAGGTTTAGTTTTTTTAATATATATGGCTTGGTCGTTATGGAAAGCAAGGCCAGATAAATTGAAGCGTTATCGACCAATGACAGCGAAGAAGCAAGTTGGTTTTGCGATTTCTGTATCGCTACTGAATCCACATGCAATTATGGATACAATTGGTGTCATTGGAACGAGTGGGGCGATATATGATGGTACGGATAAAGTCTTGTTTACTATTTCAACTGTAGTTATATCATGGGTTTGGTTTTTCTTTTTAGCAATTTCTGGAAAAATGATAGGCAACATTGATAAAACAGGAAAATACATTATGATATTAAATAAAGTATCTGCTATTATAATTTTAATTGTTGCGGTTATGATTCTAAAACAATTAATAATGCTTTTACTGTAGTGTAATGAGTGTTCAAATTTTATAATTAGAAAGTGCATAATAACATAAGACGGGGAGTGGGGCGGAAATCAAATTTTGATTTCTGTCCCACTCCCCGTCTATTGAAGTTTAGGATTTATATCCCAACGTTTTGTTTTTTAATACGATATATTTAATCATAAGTTCTAATACCAAGTGGTTTATAATTGTTTATCGCTTCGAATAGTGATTCTTTCGTATTGCACAAAGGAGCGAGGTTTTTGTATTTAGAATCTATGAAACCTTCTTGAATCATGTGATCTAAAAGTGCTTGTAAGGGCTCGAAAAACCCATTGATATTGAACACGGCAATAGGTTTTTCGTGAATACCAATTTGGGACCAACTATACATTTCAAAAAATTCTTCTAATGAACCTGCGCCACCTGGAGCCATTACAAAAGCATCAGCTAATTCAGCCATTTTATTTTTTCTTTCATGCATAGAATCTACTAATATCAACTCGCTTAATTTTCCACTTGTAATTTCTTTTTCATTTAACATATTTGGCATGATGCCTACAGCACGACCGCCATGATCTAATACGCCGTCTTGAATAGCGCCCATGATACCTACAGAACCAGCCCCAAATATTAATTCATAACCTTGTTCAGCCATATACTTACCCAACTGATAAGCTTCAGTAATATAGGTTTCATCGTTTCCTTTACTGGCACCACAATACACTGCAATGCTTTTCATATTTATTCCTCCTTGCTCGACATCTGATTTGCAATGATAGACGAAAAGATAGCTTCAAATTCAGCTACATCTTGCTCAGTAAAAGCTGAGGGACCTTTTGTACGTCCGCCACTTCTTCTAAATTGAGCACTCGCATGACGTTGCTCTAATAATGTATCAATGTTTTGTTGCGTATAGATGTAACCTTTATGATGCATAACTATTTTCGTCTTGTTTAAAAGTAAGCTAGCTAAGCCATAGTCTTGTGTGATCACAATGTCACTAGGGCGTACCAGTTTTACAATTCTAAAATCAACAGCGTCTGGTCCATCGTCTACATAGATAATATTCACGTGGTCTGGTTGTACTACTGTAGAAAAATGACTGAAGCTGCGAACAACAGTAACAAAAATGCCTGTCCCCTCAGTCAATTCAATTACTGAATTGGTTACAGGACAAGCATCTCCATCAATAATGACTTGTGTCATTAGGGTTATTTACCATTTTCTTCTTTGTTTTGTTTAACAACACTTTTGGCCACGTAGTCTTTATATTTTTTGAATTCAGATAAGCGTGCTTTTTTGTTTTTCTCTTGCACTTTTTCTTCTTCTTTATGACGTTTGTCTATATTCTTTTGCAGTAATTTATCAAGTTTGCTTACTTCTTTGCGATTTTCTTTTTCTAGCTTTTCGCCTTTTTTCTCTGTTTCATCATCAAGTTTACCTGGAGTTAAACCAACTTTTTCCATGTGTTTATTTGATTTTTTCATGTCTTTGATACGTTGTTTCTTATTATCTTGACGTGCTTTTTCTTCTTCTTTATGACGTTTGTCTATATTTTTTTGCAGAAGTTTGTTCATTTTATCTGCTTCTTTGCGATTTTCTTTTTCTAATTTTTCGCCTTTTTTCTCAATATAGGCTGGATCATGTTCTTTTGCGATACGTTTAAGTTCACGTTTTTGATCCATGTCATGTTTTTTATCTGCAACGTAGTCTTTTGCGTGAGAAGATTTTTCTACAACATTATCTTTAACACGTACAGATTTATCTGCAACTGCTTTAGAAGCACTAACTGTTGCGTCACTTGCTTTTTTCACATCAGGATGATCCTTAATACGTTTGCGTTCAACGATTAGCGGTACTAAAAACACAGGTGCTACTGTGATGATTGTTTTGATTAATTGCTTTTTGTCCATACTCGTTGCCTCCATTTAATTTTATACTATCTACATATTACCCTATAATACACGAAAATAAACGCTAAATACAGTCTATACAGAAAGTTAAACGTCATTTAGCATAGCGATAATAAAAAGAAGAGGCTAAGACAAATATACGCCTTAGCCTCGATTATTAATTTGGTAGTAGCTGACTGAACTAAAAATACACTTGCATTCTTTTGCTAGTCAACTTTATTAATCTGAGTTTATACAACGAAACTTTATTAGAAAAATTAGATTTCAGTCTCACTGTTTCAAAACATTTAGTTATATTGATGCATAAGCATATATAGTCCATTGAAATATTATTCGCCTGTAATACCTTGTCCAATACCGAAACCGAAATAAAGGATAGCGATAATAATAACTAAAACAATTCTATATATAGCAAAAGGAATTAATTTAACTTTACTAATTAAGTACAGGAATGTCTTAATTGCAATTAAACCGACAACGAACGCTGCGATAAAGCCTAATGCATAAAAACCAAAGTGGTCTAAATGAATATATTCAAAGTTTTTAACGAGTGACAAGCCACTAGCTGCTAACATAACAGGTACAGCCATAATGAAAGTGAAGTCTGATGCTGATTTGTGATCCATCTTCATTAATACACCCGTAGATATTGTAGATCCAGATCTACTGAAACCAGGCCACATTGCAACTGCTTGTGATAGCCCAATTACAAATGCTTGGATATAATTGATTTGGTCAACTGATTGTGGATTTGCAACTTTTTTACTATAAATATCAGCTATGATCATATATATAGCACCAACAAATAATCCAATCATTACAGTTGGAACACTGAATAAGTATTTTTGAATAACGTCATCAAATAATAACCCAAGAATACCTGCAGGAATCATACCGACAATAATATGTAGTAAGTTTAAGCGATTCGGTTTTTGACCAACGCCATCGATAGAAGATGCTTTGTACTTACCAATATGAAGCATTTCGAAATAACGTTCACGGAATACCCATGCACCCGCAAAAACAGAACCAAGTTGTATTACAATTTTAAAGGTGAAGGCTGATTCTGATCCTAAAAATTCACTTGATTTTAACCACATGTCATCGATAAGGATCATATGACCTGTTGAAGAAACAGGTGCAAACTCTGTTAAGCCTTCAACAATACCTAGAATAAGTCCTTTAATCAATTCAAGTATTAACATAATTTACCTACTTTCATATTACTAATTAAATTTCATAGATTTTCATTTTATAATGATAGCACAATAAAAATGTAATGCGCCACATCTAAATGTAATTTTAGACTAAAGACTGAGATTAATATAATAAAAGGAATTCAAGCATTGAAAAAGAGAAAATCCTAATTATGTCTGAAATATGAAATTAGCATAAAAAATTACTAATAATAATGAGCGAATTCATTTAATTTTCAATGAATCAGTTTATAATATGTGGCAGGTGATAATTGTGAAAAGATTAACAAATTTAGCATTTAAATATAAAATATACCCAATGTTTATGTTTGTAATCAGTACATTATTAGCTATTACCGTAGTCGTTCAGAATATTGCTATTGCAGAAATTTTAAATGCAATGTTATTGGAAACGAACCAAAATTTGTTAATACTATTACTGTTTACATTATTTATTTTAATCGCACGCGCAACATTTAATACAATAAATCAAATGATCGGTAATCGCATGTCTACAAAAGTGAAATATGATTTGCGACGCCAACTTATATTCAAACAGTCAAAAGAGCCAATTGGCGTTCAAATGAATACTTTGACTGAAAGTATTGATGGTATTGTTCCATTTTTTAATAGTTATTTCCCACAAGTATTTAAATCAATGATGATTCCATTGTTTATCATTGTTGCTATGTGTTTTATTCATTTAAATACGGCTTTAATTATGATAGTCACTGCACCATTTATTCCTCTTTTTTATATTATTTTTGGATTAAAAACACGTGATGAATCTAAAGATAAAATGACCTATTTAAACCAATTCAGTCAGCAATTTTTAAACAAAGTTAAAGGACTTATCACTTTAAAACTTTTTAATAAAACAGCTCAGACAGAACAAGAATTATATGAAGAAAGTACGACATTCAGAGATTTAACTATGCGTATTTTAAAAAGTGCTTTTCTATCCGGACTCATGCTTGAATTTATTAGTATGCTAGGGATTGGTCTTGTAGCTTTAGAAGCTGGATTAGGATTGATTTTATTCAATAGTATTGATTTTAAAACAGCTGCGATTGCAATCATATTAGCGCCTGAATTTTATAACTCTATTAAAGATTTAGGGCAATCGTTTCACACAGGAAAGCAAAGTGAAGGATCGAGCGATGTTGTGTTCGATTTATTAGATAAACAAGAAAAAACGCTGAAACCTGAGATTCGTACAAATGGACAACAATCTGCATTAATTAAATTAGAGAATGTTAGCTTTAAATATGATGATGCACAACAAAATGCTTTAAATAATATTAATTTGAATATTTCTAGAGGAGAGCAAATTGCGCTCGTCGGGAAAAGTGGTGCGGGTAAATCAACACTTGCACAGGTTATTGTACAACGTTTCGATGCCCAGTCAGGTGAAGTGACTTATCAAAATGCTAATTTGAAATTAGGTTTTTTAAGTCAGATGCCTTATATCTTTAATGCCTCTATACGCGATAATATTACTATGTTTCAATCGATGGATGAAAATAAAATATTAAAAGTATTAGATGATGTTGATTTAAAAGAAAAAGTACTATCTTTAAAGGATGGATTAGATACATGGATTGGAGAGGGCGGTGAGATGCTCTCAGGCGGTCAAATGAGACGTGTAGAACTATCTCGAGTACTAATGATTCAACCAGACGTACTTATCTTTGATGAGCCTGCTACTGGCTTAGATGTGAAAACAGAAAATATTATACAAGATATAATTGCACAACAATTTGTGGATACAACTGTTATTACGATTGCACATAGAGAAAATACTATTAAAAATGCTGATAGACGTATATATATTGAAAATGGCTATTTGACATCGATAGATACACAAGAGAGAAGAAACAATGATAAAGGTGGTGACGTAACATGAAGCCACATATTCAATTTAAAATAGATAGAGATTTGATACTTTCGATTATTGTGGGAGTTATAGGAAGTTTAGTAGCACTTAGCATGTTCTTTTTAAGTGGTTATATGGTAACGCAAAGTGCACTTGGCGCCCCGTTATTTGCATTGATGGTTCTGATAGCTTCAGTAAAATTATTTGGATTTATAAGAGCAATTGCCAGATATATTGAAAGGTTGTTATCACATAGAGCGACTTTTACAATGCTTAGAAACGTTAGGGTTCAATTTTTCAAACATTTAATTCCGGTCGTTCCCGACGTATATCGAAAATTTAATTCTAGTGATTTAATCGCACGAATGATTGGCAGAGTTGAAGCTCTGCAAAATATATACTTGCGTGTTTATTATCCACCTGTAGTAATAGGTGTTACAGCAATCATTTCTACAATCGTAATGATTTACTTCTCATATGTACATGCGATTATCATATGTATTAGTATGATTGCTACCTTAGTAGTTATACCGTGGTTAAGTGCTAAGCGTGCACGTATACTGAAAAGGCAAGTTAACAAAGTTCAAGGCGATTTTTTAAACCAATTTTATGATTATAAAGAAGGTTATGAAGAGTTGGATCGTTTTGGTCGAACAGAATTTTATAAAAAACAAGTGCTTCATCAACTGGATGACTATGAAGCAGCACAAGCAAAAGAGCAACGATTTTTATCACTATACGAATATAGCTTAAATATTGTTTCGATGATTGCACTATTTTTCACACTGTATTTAGGTGTAGTTCAAGTACAAAATCAAGAATTAGACGTTGTTTATTTAACAAGTATCGTATTAATGATGCTGACGCTTTTCGAACAAGCGATACCTATGAGTAATGTAGCTTACTTTAAAGCGGATACTGACGAAGCTTTCCATGATATTGATGAAGTGATTGCTCATCCTATGAAGCAGGGCGTGGAAGCAATGCATTTAGAAGTCTTACCTACCGAGCCATTGTATAAGGTTCGAGACCTCAACTTCAAGTATTGGAATCAATCAAGTTATGTATTACAAGATATCCAATTATCAATTGATAAAGGCGAGCATGTTGCTATTATTGGACCTTCAGGATCTGGTAAAAGTTCGTTATTGCAACTCATGTTAGGTTTGTATCAAAGTGATAAAGGTGAGATACTATTAAATCATCAAGATATTACAAATATTGTAGATGAAGAAAAATATAGTCAAATCAATGCCCTATTACAAACACAACAGTTATTTGACGGTACAGTGAGAGAAAATTTGTTTACTGACAAAGATGATGTTGAACTACGCAACGTTCTAGCTAATTTAGGTTTGGATCATATCGATTTAGATCGATACATTACCATATCTGGTAATACATTATCAGGCGGTGAAATACAGAGACTTGGTATTGCAAGATTATTATTAAGAGACGTACCGATTTGGATCATGGATGAGCCTACAACAGCACTCGACATATATCATACAGATAGTGTAATGGACATCATTCATACCAAAGCTCAAACCTTAATTGTTGCAACACATGATTTAAGGTTGCTACCGTATTTTGATAAAATTGTAGTTATGAGTGAAGGGGAAATCGTAGAAAGTGGAAGTTATCAGTCTCTAATTACAGAAAGAGGCTATTTATATCAAATGGTTGAAATGAATGTTTCTTAAACGAAACGTTACATTATTTTTCTTATAAGTTAAAAAAATGGAGCTCAAACACATTTGTGTTTGAGCTCTCATTATAAATCAAGTATATTTAATGAATAAATTTAGATAGAAGAACTATCTAATGTTTACCATTGCCATTGAAAAATTATTTTGCTTTTTCTTCTGTGAAGGCAGTGATTACTTTTGAAAGTAATCGATTTAGTTCTTTAGATTCATCTGAGCTTAATGAAGATGCTACTGCAACGTCTTGACAAGCTGTATCTAATTCAGGGCGAATTGCTTCGCTCTTATCAGTTAAATGAATGAATACTTCACGTTGATCGATTTCAGAACGCTCGCGTTTGATTAGGTCAACTTGTTCCATTCTTTTAAGTAATGGAGATACAGTACCTGTATCAAGTGCCAATTCAGTAACGACTTTCTTAACATTGACAGGTGACTCAGCCCATAAGATTGTTAAAACTAAAAACTGTGGATAAGTCAATTTGTATTTCTTAAAGACATTATTTGAATAATAGCGATTTACTTGTCTTTGAGCATTATACAAACTGAAACAAAGTTGTTCTTTTAAATTAAGTGGTTCAGACATAAAGTTCTCCTCCAGACATTCTATCCGTTTTCTTCTGTATCGGACCTGAATCCGTCTTATGATGTGTGTGTGACACTTCCTCAAACACTTTTGCACTGTGCCATGCTAAAATGTAGTGTACGTATAAAGTTTAGAAGAAATTTAAAATTTTATCAAGTAAAAGTTTAATTATACGAATAATTGTACTTTTATGCAGACATTTGTATCAAGAAATGAGTGGTTATATGAAAAAAATTAAAAATCCAAAAACGTCAATTACAATCATAACAGGTTTTTTAGGTAGTGGAAAAACTACATTTCTCAGTAATTATGTAAAATATTTACTAAGTAATGATGAAAACCCGAGTATCATCGTAAATGAATACGGTAACTTAGATGTAGATAGCCGTGCAATCAGCGATGATATTGAGGTTGCGTCAATATTAAATGGTTGCGTATGTTGTGACTTGCAACAAGATTTAATAAAACAATTAAAACATTTTCTAAACAAAAGTGCAATGCACCATATTATTATTGAAGCGACAGGTATAGCACACCCAATCGAAATAATTGCGGCATGTCAAGATCCTGAAATCGTCGCAAGCGTTAATCCACCAGTGGTTATTGGCTTAGTCGACGCTCCAAGATTTTTAACCAGAGCCCAATATACTCATAGTACAACACAATTGATGGAAGAACAATTATATGCAAGTCATACAGTTGTAGTCAATAAAATGGATTTAATTGATGAAAAAGAGAAAGAACGTATAAATGAAATTTTTGAAATTAATCCATATGCACCGACATTTTATACGAGTTATGCAAATTTAGATATGGAGCAATTAATTTCAGTAACGCAAAATAAAGGACAAAATATAGAACAACATACACATCATCATGGGATAAATAGTATGCAATATCAGTTTTCTGGACCAATAGATAGGCAACTATTCTATCAATTTATTTTACGCTTGCCAGATAATGTTTTAAGATTAAAGGGATACGTAAAGTTTCGTGATATGCCAAATGATACATATGAATTTCAATATGCGTTTGGTTTGCCAGACTATCAAGTTATTGATGCATCCATGCCTTTAACCATTGTGCTTATAGGTGAACAAATAGATGTTAATCGCATACGCAATCAATTAGACATGCTACAATTCACTTAATTTTTTAAATATTAAAAGGGGTGTTGGTAATATGGATAAAGTAAAGATTAATCAACATGTTTCATTTTCAAAAGTAATACAAGGATTCTGGAGAGCAAAAGATTGGCAGTGGACACCACAACAATTAAATCGTTACCTTAATGAATTAGTAGAACGAGGTATTACTACTATGGATCATGCTGATATATATGGTGGGTACTCATGTGAAGGTATATTTGGAGAGGCATTGAAATTATCTCCTCAATTACGTGAACAAATGGAGATTGTTACTAAATGTGGTATTGTGCTGCCATCAGAACGTATACATGAAGCAGACGGTCACCGTTATGATCATAGTAAGCATCATATTCAAAAGTCTGTAGATCGTTCTCTACAAGAGTTGCAAGTAGATTATCTGGATTCACTACTTATTCATAGACCATCACCTTTGATGGATCCACAAGAAGTGACTGAAGCAATCACTGCTTTAGTTAACGAGGGGAAAGTGAAATCATTTGGAGTTTCTAATTTTAATAAATCAGAATATGATTTATTGAGCAAACATCTTGTTTCTGATAAGTTGCATATTACATTAAACCAATTAGAAATTTCGCCATATACTATAGATGTACTTGAAAATGGCCTAATGAATCATATGTATAAAGATAATGTTAAAATGATGTCATGGAGTCCTATGGCAGGCGGTAAATTATTCGATTTAGAAGATGAAAAATCTGTTCGAATTATGGCCGTGATTTCCCCCCTAGCACAAAAATATCATACTAGTGTGAATGGCATTGTAATGGCATGGTTAAATAAACATCCAGCAACAATAATGCCTGTATTAGGCACTCATAAAATAGAACGTATTGACGAAGCAATAAAAGGTTTAGAAGTTACAATTACAGATCAAGAATGGTTTGATATTTATACAGCGTCCCTAGGCCACGATATCCCTTAAAGTACATATTGAAGGAGCGTAACTAATGAATACACAGAACGAACAACATCAAAGAAACCAACTTAAATTTCAACGTAATTTTATTAATTTCCCATTTTTAGGATTTGCACTTGTCATCGCAATTTTAAATTTAGCATTTCCTGATATAACTTTAATGATGACGCTATTTGGATTGTTTTTCTTTTATAACGCGGGTATTTTATTTGTAGCGTTTATAAAACATTACAAACGTACTGCAATACTAGCGTTAATATTAACGATTTTATCTATGGCATTATTTGGTGCATCACTATATTTATATGCAGCGGCAAATAATTTACTTTAATTTATGAACGTCCAGAGAAATAAAGGTTATGTATTATCGAACAAAATAGGAGGAAGTAAATGGAACAGTGGATTACACAATTTATGGAACAATATGGATATTGGGGCATAGGCCTACTTATCTTTTTAGAAAATATATTTCCACCAATTCCATCTGAAATCATTTTAACGTTCGGTGGTTTTATGACTACCCAATCTGGATTAGGCTATATTGGTGTTCTAGTTACCTCAACAATTGGTTCTGTAGTCGGAGCGATTGTGTTATATGGTATAGGCGCTTGGATTGGTGAACGTAATCTCTACCGTATTGTAGATAAATATGGAAAGATTTTACGTTTGAAGACGAAAGATTTAGATAAGACAATTCAATGGTTTGAAAAATATGGTTATTGGACAGTCTTTTTCTGTCGCTTTGTTCCTTTATTGAGAAGTTTAATTTCAATACCAGCTGGTTTAACACGTATGAATATCCCCTTATTCATACTATTTACTACAGTAGGTACTATCATTTGGAACGCAGTGTTAATTTATTTAGGCCAAGCCGTAGGTGGTAATTGGCACACGATTGTTTATTATATGGATATATATTCTCGTATTATTTATATTATTTTAGCTATTTTAATTATTTTTGTCATTTGGAAATGGTTCAAACGACAAAGAACGCAAAAATAAGATTGATATTCTCCCCAGATTAAATTTTAGATTCTTATGATTTAAATAGCGCGATACATATTTTGAATGTTATAATAAACATACAATATGTATTGACGATATAGGGGGATTGCATTATGACAAAGCAAAAAGTTTCGATAATAGGTGCTGGAAATACTGGCGCAACATTAGCTTTTATTGTGGCCCAACAAGAACTCGCAGATGTCGTACTCATTGACCGTCCAGAGAGTGAAGGCCTTGTGAAAGGAAAAGCACTAGATATATTAGAAAGTAGTCCGATATATGGTTTCGATGTTAATGTAACAGGTACTATTGATTATGCTGATTCAGCGAACTCTGATGTAGTTGTCATCACTGCTGGTGTGGCACGCAAACCTGGTATGAGTCGTGACGATTTAGTTCAAGTCAACGAAGCTGTGATGCACGATGTAACGAAAGAAATTGTAAAATATTCACCTAATTGCAAAATAATCGTACTTACAAATCCTGTAGATGCCATGACTTATTCTGTATTACAAGCCTCTGGTTTTCCAAAGGAACGTGTAATCGGACAATCGGGTGTCTTAGATACAGCTAGATACCAAACATTTATTGCAGAAGCACTTAATGTATCGGTTAAAGATATCAGAGGATTAGTGTTAGGCGGCCATGGCGATACGATGTTACCTTTAATAACATCAACAAATGTAAACGCCGTGCCTCTGAATAAACTTCTGAACAATACGCAAATTACACAGATTGTAGAGCGTACGCGAAAAGGAGGCGCAGAAATCGTAGAATTACTTGGAAGTGGTTCAGCGTATTATGCACCTGCATCAGCGGTCTACAGTATGGTTGAAGCAATTTTAAAAGATCAGAAGCGTTTATTACCAAGCATTGCATTATTAGAGGGAGAATACAGTTTCTCTGATATATGTTTAGGCGTACCAACAATTTTAGGATCTAAAGGTATAGAGCGTATCGTAGAATTACAATTATCTGAAGACGAACAGGCACAATTACAAGTTTCTGCAAACGCAGTTACAGAAGTAAAAAAATCACTCAAACAATAAACAATAGTGAAATATACTAAGAAAGATTATTAGAACTATGAGGCTGAGACAAAATACATGTCTCAGCCTCAATCATTAAATTAGCAGTGGCTGAGTGAATTGAAAATGCCCTTTAGTTCTTATGCAAGAGTTTAAGCTCTTGTATGCCATTTGCTAGGCAGACTTGTGGGGCGGGCATATTAGGTCAAATTACAACTTTTGATTTATGTATTACCACCCGATTTTATTTCAATATAAAAAAGGGCTATTAAGGTTCCGTTATGGAACCTTAATAGCCCTTTATTCAATTTAAAATTATGATCTAGATTTACTTACTTATACTTATAATCCAAATTCGAATTAATTACAATCTAAAAATACAGATGTATAAAGCAACATATTCAAAAAATGTTAATATATACATATATTTTAGTCTTACTCTTACATTTTTTGGTACGTCCCAATTAGGGAAACGGCGTTCGTAATAAAATAATTGTAAATAAAATAATCCAATACCTAAAGGGAGACACATGAGTATGATACTACGAGTATATGAAAATCCTATATCATGCAATAGATGTCCAATAATTAATTGAAATACGATAAGCACAATAAGCAAAATTATAATGTTAAATGTCATCTTGCACTTCGTACCCCTTTCGCAAATAAAATTAATATGCCTTGTAATACTACAAGCAACAGCACAAAGCATATTGCTTCAAGATTTAAATTTGACCATACTTTATTGATAATGCGAAGCGGTTCATTAATAAGGTAGACTGAATGTAAACGTAAGAAACGTCCAATATAAATGCCTAAACCGTTTAAAAACATCATTGCAATGATTATTGTTCTATTTAACCAGAGGTAAGGCGTGAATTTTTCCATTTCTAAAAACATTAAAATTAATAAATACAATGCAAGTAACACTGCTGATACTAGAAAAGTGAAATATGCCCATTCTACTAATATTAAACCTTGATAGAAATTGAATGTAAATTGATTTAAGTGAATTAAATCTGTAACCATATAAAGTGTGTTAGGCACCATAAATAAGAAAATAAGAGCAAAAATAATAAATAGTGGCCATTCATATTTATGTACAGGTTTAAATAGATTTAAGAGTAAGCATAGTTCAAATGGCACATATGCTAGAAATAAATTTAAAGTCATAAATTGATAGTAATCATTAAAGAAAATAGAAATAATGATTAATATTAGAAATACCGTTCTAGCGATATAACGAGCCTTCATAAATACACCTACTTTCTTTCTGAATAAAGCATTTAAATATATTGTGGAAATTACTAGTAATAGCAATTTTATTGAAAAAATGCCAATAAAAATTCCCTCTCTCAATATTAAAAAAGCTAAGGGAAAATTAACTCGTATTTTTGAATATGAGATTATATAATACATTTTTTGAATGTAAATATCAATGATAATGATGAATTGTTATTAACTAAATGATTTACGGTTGAATAAAAAAAGAATGATTGTAGTTATAAATACATTTTAAAAAAACGACTAAATGAAAGGTTAATTGTTTTAGCTAGAAAAGAAGTAAAGACTGATGAATCCATATATGCGGAACCTTTCATCAGTCTTTAATGAGTCGATAGTGCAATTAATCTACGTGTGATCCACTGGTTAGGATGCAGTTATAAATTTAATAAATTAAGTCCAATTGCTTCATCATGTTTACGGTTAATATCTAAGTCGGTCATAGTGATTACAATTTCGGCTGTAGCTGAAACGACCGCTTTCGTTAAATGACCACTAAGTGTTGCGTAAGTTTTAGTCCCAAAGGTTGCATGTAAATGCGCAAATGGTTTGTCATGGATGTGAGAGATATTACCTAAAAGACTAATTAATTCTAATGGTTCTTCAAAGGATTTTTTCTCATAAGTTTTAGTGTCGATGTTATAAAAATTAAGTTCTACATCATCACAAGCACCAATGCCACTTACTGTACCGAATTTACCGCCTTGTTCTTTAGCTATATCTGTCACTGCTTCTACAATGTCTTCGCCACGTTCTAAAACAAGCACAATTGTCTTTCCGTCAACTTGATATACCATGTGAAACCTCCATTCTTAAAATTGATTACAACTATAGTATACAAGTTCTTTTTTATAGTTTATATAAAAGTGTTTAGATGAACAAAATTTTCTATTGTATTTTGATGTATAAATGTTATAAAATACTCTAATATTATATATATATTAAAAGAACGTATCATGATATGAATGGTATAAACGAATGGAGTGAGAAACGTGAATAAGCAATTTGTAATTTTATATTTTAATATTTTCCTAGTCTTTTTAGGTATTGGTTTAGTTGTTCCAGTTCTTCCTGTTTATTTGAAAGATTTAGGATTAAAAGGTAGCGATTTAGGGGTTCTTGTTGCCGTCTTTGCATTAGCTCAAATGGTTATTTCGCCATTTGGTGGGACGTTAGCAGATAAATTAGGAAAGAAATTAATTATTTGTATTGGGTTAGGACTTTTTGCAATATCAGAATTCTTGTTTGCCGCTAGTCATACTTTCTCACTCTTAATTGTGTCTAGAATTCTTGGTGGGTTCAGTGCTGGTATGGTTATGCCTGGTGTTACTGGAATGATTGCAGATATTTCAATAGGTAAAGATAAAGCTAAGAATTTTGGCTATATGTCAGCAATTATTAACTCTGGCTTTATTTTAGGGCCAGGTATAGGTGGCTTTCTTGCAGAATTTTCTCATAGGCTACCATTTTACGTAGCAGGATTTAGTGGCTGTTTAGCATTACTGCTTTCTATTATCTTGATTAAAAATCCTAAAAACGAAACACAAGATGGATTTACAGTGTATCAACCTGAATTACTTACAAAAATTGATTGGAAAGTCTTCCTTACACCAATCACCTTAACACTTGTGCTCGCTTTTGGATTATCAGCATTTGAAACATTATTCCCATTATATACAGCAGATAAAGCACATTATTCACCTTTAGATATTTCATTTGCAATTACAGGTGGGGGTATATTAGGTGCTGTATTCCAAGTATTCTTCTTTGATAAATTTATGAAACATTTTAAAGAACTCACATTTATCAATTATTCGTTGATATATTCAGCAATTGTATTACTCGCTTTGACATTTGTGGATGGTTATTGGTCTATCATGGTAATCAGCTTTATTGTGTTTATTGGTTTTGATATGATTAGACCTGCAATCACGAATTATTTTTCTAATATTGCAGGAGATCGTCAAGGTTTTGCAGGTGGTTTAAATTCCACTTTTACGAGTATGGGGAATTTTATAGGACCTTTAGTGGCTGGGACGTTATATGACGTTAACTTTGAATATCCTTTATATATGGCAGTTGCAGTAATGATACTTGGTATGTTTGTTATACTAGTTGAAAAAATGATAAGAACGAATCTTAGAAAATCATAACTTAAAAAGATAAATAAAGTAGAACGTACGTAGACTCATTCACGTACGTTCTTTTTAATTTATATAATTTTAGCGTTATATGACTCGCAATATGACATTAAGATTAAATAAAGTCATATTGCGTAATATTAATGTTACAGAGATTACGATTGGTTTAAATTGTGGTCTATATAAGTTTTAAGTTAATAAAATATGCTAATATGTAGGAAATATTAAAAAAGTAATGTAAGTAAGGGGATGAATTTGAAAAATTTAATTTTATCAATTATGGCATTCCTTCTTGCTTGTTGTTTATGTTTTCTCTTATTTATAGCTACAAATCAACAAGCACTAGCAAAAGTTCATGAAACAATTTCTAGTTGTTCAAACAATGATAAACGAACTGAAACTAAAGGTGACGACAATCACAACAGTGATAATACTATTAGTGCAGCAGTGAAAGATGTTGAACAAGAAGAACCTTATAATGCCGAAGCATATGTACCAATAGCTAAAAAAACGACACACAATTTAAAAAATAATGAAATCGGGAATTCTAATTTACCCAAGTTCTCCGAAGCACAAAAAGAAGCACAAACACTTGTGAATAAAGATAATAATGCTGCTAATGCATATAATGATTATGGTATTGATCGCACATGCCAAGGTGCCTATTATTATATTTTTACTTTTGAAAACAAAGAACAGCCCAACACTTTTTATAGAGTTACGGTAGATAAAAATAATAAAGCGCACATTTTTGATAAGTCATATCGCGTGAAAGAGCAACAAACTTCTAATACACCTAGTATTTCACCTCAAGAATCAAAAGTAATTGCTGAAAAGTATGCTAAAGATGAACTCGGTGAGAATGCAGTTCTCAAAAATGTTAAAACATCTAAAGAAGGTATGTTTTATACTTTTTATGAGTCTAAAACAGAAAAAGAATATAAAGTGGTAGTAAACAAAGTGGGTGACGTAGTTCGTCAGCCATCGTTAAATTAAAAGTAAAATATAAGTCGCGTAAACTGATGATAAAATGGAGTTGCGCGGCTTTTTTTATGCTATGAAATTAGTATAAAGCAGTAAGTATCAATGTTATGATAATATTATCAATTGAAATGAGTGCAAACTATATAAACCAAGATTAAAATATTTTAATGAAAAGGATGAGCATTTTTGAAAAAGATAAAAAAAGCAATCATACCTGCAGCTGGCTTAGGAACAAGATTTTTACCAGCTACGAAAGCTATGCCAAAAGAAATGTTACCTATATTAGATAAACCTACAATCCAATACATAGTAGAAGAAGCAGCACGAGCAGGCATCGAAGATATCATTATAGTTACTGGTAAACATAAACGTGCAATTGAAGACCATTTTGATAATCAAAAAGAATTAGAAATGATTTTACAAGATAAAGGAAAAACGGACTTACTAGAAAAAGTAAAATATTCTACAGAACTTGCTAATATATTTTATGTAAGACAAAAAGAGCAAAAAGGTTTAGGTCATGCTATTTATTCTGCACGCCAATTTATAGGTGATGAGCCATTTGCGGTGCTTTTAGGTGATGATATTGTTGAATCTGATAATCCAGCCATTAAGCAATTGATAGAAGCTTACGAAGAAACTGGAAAGTCTGTGATCGGTGTACAAGAAGTAGAAGAAGACCAAACACATCGCTATGGTATTATCGATCCATTAGAAAAATTAGGTAGAAAATATGAAGTGAAAGAATTCGTTGAAAAACCGAAACAAGGCACTGCGCCGTCTAATTTAGCAATTATGGGTCGCTATGTTCTTACAGCTGATATTTTTGATTATTTAAAAACTCAAAGCAAAGGTGCAGGTGGAGAAATTCAACTTACGGACGCAATTGAAAGATTAAATAAACATGATCAAGTTTATGCTTACGACTTTGAAGGTGATCGATTCGATGTAGGTGAAAAATTAGGTTTTGTGAAAACTACAATTGAATTTGCTTTAAAAGATGAATCTATGCATGAAGAATTAACTCGTTTTATAAAAAAATTAGACTTAGATAAATAAATCTTAGATTTTAAATAAAAGTATGAATGATATCAGTTATAACTTAGTGAACTATTACTAACATATGATACGAGGTGTTGTAATGAAGGAAGTTAAAACAAATGCAATGCGTATGCTCGATCGCTTGAAAATTGAGTATTGCGTCAATACTTACGAGGTATCAGAAAGTCATATGGATGGAAAGACTGTAGCTGAAAAAGTCGGCGTAGATGTATCACAAGTTTATAAAACACTCGTGTTAGAAAATGCTAAACATGCGCACTTTGTATTTATTATTCCTGTAAATGCCTCTCTTGATATGAAGTCAGCAGCGCAAGCAGTTAATGAAAAGAAATTACAGTTAATGCCACTTGATGATTTAAAAAAAGTGACTGGCTACGTCCGTGGCGGTTGTTCTCCGATTGGTATGAAACGGCAATTCCCAACAATTATTGATCGACAAGTTGAAGAAATAGATGCTATCTATGTCAGTGGTGGAGCACGTGGTACACAAATTAAAATAGATGTAGCGCATTTAATTAGAACAACACGAGCCAAAGTTAAAAAAGTGACACATGATGAACATAATTAAATATTATTAAGCTAATGACCATAAAGTAACGGATTATTTCCTGCTTTATGGTTTTTTGCTTTATGAAATAAAAACTGATTTGATTTTTAAAGCAGATAGCTAAATGAAGAGATTTTGAAAAAATGTGTCATATTTTTGATTGATTTTGATTGTTTTTGGTAAATAATGATTGAAAAATGAAAACGGAAACATTATAATGGTGTTGAGATGAGGTGAAGCGATGATTACGGAAAAACGCCACGAGTTAATATTGGCTGAATTGTCACAAAAAGACTTTTTAACACTACAAGAATTGATTGATCGAACAGGTAGTAGTGCCTCAACAGTTCGTCGCGATTTATCAAAATTGCAACAAATGGGAAAGTTAAAAAGAATACATGGTGGCGCAAAGCTAAATCAATCATCTTTGTTAGAACCTAATTTGGCTGATAAAAGAAGTACTAATCTAAGAGAAAAACAAGAAATTGGGAGATTAGCAGCGAGCCAAATAGATGATGACGATTGTGTGTTTTTAGATGCGGGTTCAACAACTTTAGAAATGATTCCATATATTAATGCAAATGACATTATTGTAGTGACAAATGGTTTGACGCACGTAGAAGAATTATTAAAACGAGGTATTAGAACACTCATCCTTGGTGGAGAAGTGAAAGCAACAACATTTGCTACAGTAGGTACGAGTGCACTGAAGACGCTGAATCGATATCGTTTTGATAAAGTGTTTCTCGGTATGAACGGTATTGACATGAAATATGGACTGACTACACCAGATGAACAAGAAGCAATCATAAAGCACCATGCTATGGAATTAGGAACGCAAGTTTATGTATTAGTAGACCATGCTAAATATGAAAAAGTATATTTCGCACATGTGCCTTTACTAGAGAATGTGGCGTTAGTCACTTCTGCAAAAGCGATGCAAGGCGTGACTTTTCAATATTATGCTGAAAAATATAATTTTATTGGAGGAACATTATGATTTATACAGTAACCTTTAATCCTTCTATTGATTACATTATGTTTTCAAATGAATTTGAACTTAATGGGTTAAACAGAGCAACTGAAACAAATAAATTTGCAGGTGGTAAGGGCATAAATGTTTCAAGAGTTTTAAAAACATTAGGTGTTCAATCTACAGCGTTAGGTTTTACCGGGGGATTTCCAGGTCGATTTATTGAAGAAACATTAAAGCAAGCAGAAATTGATACAGATTTTGTGCATGTTGATGAAGATACGCGTATTAACGTCAAATTGAAAACAGGTCATGAAACAGAAATTAACGCGCCAGGACCTAATATAACTCAATTACAATTCGAAGCCTTATTAACACAAATCAGCAGTACTTCAGAACACGATACAGTTATTGTTGCGGGTAGCATTCCTAAAAGTGTACCTGCTAACGCATACGAACAAATTGCGGAAATCACACAAGATACAGGCGCGAAACTTGTCGTTGATGCTGAAAAAGAACTCGTTGAATCTGTTTTGAAATATCACCCTTTATTTATCAAGCCAAATAAAGATGAATTAGAAGTGATGTTCGATACGACTATCAATTCAGATAAAGAAGTAATGAATTACGGCCGTGAAATTTTGAAAATGGGCGCGACTTCAGTCATTATTTCTCTCGGTGGAGATGGAGCTGTATACGTAGACAAGCAACATAGTTACAAAGCACTTGTACCAAATGGTCAAGTAGTAAATACAGTAGGCTCAGGTGATAGTACTGTAGCGGGGATGGTTGCAGGGCTAAATTCTGGTTTATCTATTAAAGAAGCATTTAAACAGGCTGTATCGGCTGGGACGGCAACAGCATTTAACGATGACTTGGCAACGAGGACGTCTATTGAAAATATTAAATCACAAGTAATGATTACAACATTAGGTGGGAGTGAATAAGATGAGAATAACCGAGTTATTAACAAAAGATACAATTGCAATGGACCTTTCTTCAACAGAAAAAAATGGTGTTATTGATGAGTTAGTGAATCAACTCGATAAAGCGGGCAAACTCAATAATGTAACAACGTTTAAAGAAGCAATTCATAATCGTGAATCACAAAGTACTACAGGTATTGGTGAAGGTATCGCGATACCCCATGCAAAAGTAGCAGCAGTAGACACACCGGCGATTGCATTCGGCAAATCAAAAACAGGTGTTGATTATCAAAGTTTGGATATGCAACCTGCACATTTATTCTTTATGATTGCAGCGCCAGAAGGTGGGGCACAAACTCATTTAGATGCATTAGCTAAGCTATCAGGTATTTTAATGGACGAAAAAGTGCGTGAAGATTTACTTCACGCAAATTCTCCACAAGAAGTGCTTCAAATTATAGATAAAGCAGATGATGAAGCGACCGAAGAGGAAGAAGCAGAAACACAAGCAGCTGCGACTACACCAGCAACAGATTCGGATGAACCCTATATCTTAGCTGTTACGGCATGTCCAACAGGTATTGCACATACTTATATGGCTCGTGACGCTTTAAAAAAACAAGCTGAAAAAATGAACGTAAAAATAAAAGTTGAAACGAATGGTTCAGGTGGCATAAAAAACCACATTACTGATGAAGATGTTCGTCGCGCAACTGGCGTCATTGTTGCAGCAGATGTAAATGTGGAAACAGACCGTTTTGATGGTAAAAATGTTGTGGAAGTACCAGTTGCAGATGGTATTAAACGCCCTGAAGAACTGATCAATATAGCACAAGATACTTCTCGTAAACCATTTGTAGCCAAAGGCAATCATAAAGCATCAAATCAGTCTGGAAGTAATGAAAAACAAGGCTTTGGTAAAACAATTTATAAACACTTAATGAATGGTGTTTCCAATATGTTACCGCTTGTTATTGCCGGTGGTATTTTAATGGCAATCGCTTTCTTATTTGGACCAAACTCGTATGATCCAAATAGTTCTGAGTATAATGCATTTGCTGAACAATTATGGAATATTGGTAATCAGAGTGCCTTTGCGTTAATTATACCAATTCTCGCTGGTTATATTGCGCGTAGTATTGCAGATAAACCAGGTTTTGCAGCTGGTTTAGTTGGTGGTATGTTAGCAATTTCAGGTGATGCAGGTTTTATCGGAGGTATTCTTGCAGGTTTCTTAGCAGGTTATTTAACACAAGGTATTAAGAAACTTGTCAGCGGGTTACCTCAATCATTAGAAGGTTTGAAACCTACATTAATTTTCCCAGTATTATCAGTAACAATCACAGGTTTAGTAATGGTTTATGTATTAAACCCTCCAGCGTCGTGGTTGAATAATTTACTACTTAATGGTTTAGAAGGTTTATCAGGAACGAATATTATGCTCTTAGGATTAGTCATTGGTGCAATGATGGCTATCGATATGGGTGGACCATTTAATAAAGCAGCATACGTATTTGCGACTGCAGCGTTAACAGAAGGCAATGCTGCACCAATTACAGCTGCAATGATTGGTGGTATGGTACCACCAATCGCAATTGCAACAGCGATGTTAATTTTCCGCAAGAAATTTACTAAAGAGCAAAAAGGTTCTATCGCACCAAACTATGTAATGGGATTATCTTTCATTACAGAAGGAGCAATTCCGTTTGCAGCAGCTGATCCACTAAGAGTTATTCCATCAATGATGGTGGGTTCAGGGGTTGCAGGTGCAATCGCATTAGGACTAGGTTCTTCAATTCAAGCGCCACACGGTGGTATCTTTGTGATAGTAGGTACTGATTTCAGTCACGTGATACAATCACTTATTGCAATTGTTATAGGATCAATCGTAGGTGCAATCATTTATGGATTGTTAAAACCAAAAGTGACGGAAGACGAAATACAAAGTTCTTAAGTTACAGCTAACTAGTGTATAAAGTTTTATAAAATGAATAAACTTAGAAAAACCAGTAGAAGCTCACAAGTTAATGAGTATTTCTGCTGGTTTTTATTTATATGTAATACTGAAATTCAAAAACTTTTGAATATAATAAAAGACTTAAGTTTGGTAAAATAAAAAGCGAAGTGTTGAAATAGACACATTGGGTAAAACAAAGAAAAGAAGGTAGAGAAATGGCTGAATATGTGATTGAAAATGGGAGAATTTATACTGAAGAAGAAATAATAGAACGCGGATATATTATTGTTAAGAACGATAAAATTACTGACGTAGGCAAAGGGGATTATGAAGGTGCGTTAACAACTTATGATGCTCAAGGTCAGCATGTTTTACCAGGGTTTATAGATATTCATATGCACGGTGGCTATGGAGAAGATGCGATGGACGCATCATATGATGGATTGAAACATTTAGCAGAATCACTATTATCTGAAGGCACAACAAGTTTCTTAGCCACAACAATGACACAATCTGACGAGAATATTACAAAAGCATTAGAAAACATCATCGAATATCAGAAACAACAGAACGTTCTAAAAGCAGCCGACATCGTAGGCATACATTTAGAAGGACCATTTATTTCTGAACATAAAGTAGGAGCGCAAAACCCAGCCTATGTGCAAAGACCCTCTATAGAAAAAGTACAACAATTTCAAAAAACAGCTAACAACCAAATTAAAGTGATCACATTTGCTCCTGAGGTTGAAGGTGCTCACGAAACATTAGAGGCGTTACATGATCAAATACGTTTTTCTATTGGTCATACGGTTGCAACTTTTGATGAAACAAATGAAGCGGTAGCACGTGGCGCTAAACATGTGACGCATTTATATAATGCTGGAACTCCATTCGAGCATAGAGAACCAGGTGTTTTTGGTGCGGCATGGACCAATGATAGCTTAAGTACTGAACTTATCGTGGATGGTATTCATTCACACCCTACAGCGATTCAAATTGCTTATAAACAAAAGGGGAATACACGCTTTTTCTTAATTACTGATGCAATGAGAGCGAAAGGTATGCCAGATGGTGAATATGATTTAGGCGGACAAAACGTTATAGTAAAAGGTTCTGAAGCTCGATTAGCATCTGGCGCACTGGCGGGTAGCATACTGAAAATGAATGAAGGACTGAAAAATCTAATACAATATACGGGTGATTCACTAGATAATTTATGGCGAGTAACAAGTTTAAATCAAGCAATCGCATTAAATATTGAATCGCAAAAAGGGAGTTTGAAGGTCGGAAAAGACGCAGACATCGTTATAGTAGATGATGAAATTACAGTCCAAACTACTATAAAAGCAGGCGAAATACACAAATTTTCTTAATAACAATCTGAAATTTAACTCACTTTAAAACGTGTTATGTAAAGTGTAAATTGAATCAAAAAGTTGACGCGACTTAAAATTTGCGTTTAAATGTTAAGTTAGAGAAATAAAATTTCGTACGTACAAATTACATGATGACTTAAGATTGTGATAAAATAGAAGAAATGCGTATTTTTCGGGAGGTGTCACAAATGGGAAGGATTTAGTATATAATATGAAAATGCAACATAGCAATAAATCTTATGTACGGTCACCTATTGTGACACGATATTTGGAGGTGAATCCCTAGAAATAGGGAACTAATTGGAAACTGTGACCATAATAAATTTAGCATTATTTGTTTTTTTAATAGCATTAACAACGGTATTCGTAGGATCGGAATTTTCATTAGTGAAAGTCCGCGCGACAAAAATTGAACAACTCGTAGCAGAAGGCAATGGTAATGCACGTATAGTAAAAAAAATGATTAAAAACTTGGACTACTACTTATCAGCGTGTCAATTGGGTATTACAGTGACATCTTTAGGATTAGGTTGGTTAGGTGAACCGACCTTTAGTAAATTATTACATCCATTATTTGAAGCAGTTAATTTACCTGAAGCCTTAACAACGACAATTTCATTTATTGTCGCATTTATTATTGTGACCTACCTGCACGTAGTACTCGGTGAACTGGCACCAAAAACGTTGGCCATTCAACATACTGTGAAAGTAGCATTGATATATGCTAGACCATTGTATTACTTCGGTGCCATTATGAAACCGTTGATCTGGCTAATGAATGGTTCTTCAAGAATGATTATACGTATGTTCGGTGTAGATCCTGATGCGAATAACGATGCAATGTCAGAAGAAGAAATAAAAATTATAATAAACAATAGCTATAACGGTGGCGAAATAAACCAAACAGAATTGGCTTATATGCAAAACATCTTCTCATTTGATGAGAGACAAGCCAAAGATATCATGGTGCCTCGTACACAAATGACTACATTGAACGAACCCTTTAATGTAAATGAGCTATTAGACACAATTAAAGAACATCAATTTACACGTTACCCGATTACAGAAGATGGGGACAAAGACCATGTAAAAGGTTTTCTTAATGTAAAAGAGTTTTTAACAGAATATGCTTCAGGCAAACCTATTAAAGTAGGTAATTACATTCATGATTTACCAATGATTTCTGAAACAACACGTATTAGCGATGCGTTAGTTCGTATGCAACGTGAACATGTTCATATCAGTTTGATTATTGATGAATATGGTGGTACAGCAGGTATCTTGACGATGGAAGATATTTTAGAAGAAATCGTTGGCGAAATTCGTGATGAATTTGATGACGACGAAGTAAACGATGTTGTAAAAGTAACAGACAGCAGATATCAAATTAGTGGTCGTGTATTATTAGACGATTTAAATGATGAACTCGGCATTGAATTTGCTGATTCTGAAGACATTGATACAATCGGTGGTTGGTTGCAAGCACATAATACAAACTTACAACAAAATGATTATGTCGATACTGAATATGATCGTTGGATTATATCAGAAGTCGATAACCATCAAATTATTACTGTTTTATTAGAAGTTGAATACAATGCAACACGTCCCACACCTGAAGATAATGAAGACAATGAAGATAACGATTAATCATTGTCTTATATATTTAAAGCTATCGATAAAGTCTCTGATTTTGTCGATAGCTTTTTTGTATATGTGTTTCACATGAGAAGGCTTAGGTTACTACCATAATAGTGGTGGCGTTGATATTGAAACAATTATGCGTGATACATGTATTACGTATTGCTATAATGATTAGAGTATAACGATATATCTTTATAATAATTTCAACTTAGTTGAAGGGGGATTAATTATGTTAGAAGACGTGTATTATTTAAATAATGGTTATCCAATGCCGAGAGTGGGTCTTGGAGTATATAAAATTGCAGATGAAGAAATGGCACCTGCAGTAACAGCTGCTTTAGAAGCGGGTTACCGTGCATTTGATACTGCTTATTTTTATAAAAATGAAATAGCGTTAGGCAAAGCATTAAAACAATCTGAAATAGCGCGCGAAGATTTATTTCTTACATCAAAAATTTGGAATGATTACCAAGGTTATGACAATACAATCGAATTTTTCACAAAATCGATAGAAAACCTAGGAACAGATTATTTAGATTTATTTTTAATACATTGGCCATGTGAAGCGGATGGTTTATTTGTTGAAACTTATAAAGCAATGGAAAAATTATATGAAGAAGGCAAAGTCCGAGCAATTGGTGTCTGTAACTTTAATGCGCACCATTTAGAAAAATTAATGTCCCAAACTGATATCGTACCTGCTGTGAATCAAATAGAGGTGCATCCATACTTTAATCAACATGAACTACAAACTTTTTGTAATAGGCATGATATCGCTGTGACAGCATGGATGCCCTTGATGAGAAATAGAGGTTTATTAGAACACGAGTTGATCACAGATATGGCAAGCCGCTATGGTAAAACACCAGCCCAAATTGTATTGCGTTGGCATTTGTCACATGATCGCTTAATTATTCCGAAATCAAAAACACCAGAACGCATTAAAGAAAATTACGATATTTTCGACTTTAATTTAGAATTGACAGATATTGCTGAGATAGATCGTTTGAATTGTGATGACCGTCAAGGAAATGATCCAGATAATGTACGTATAGGTAGTTTGAAATAAGAAGTGATACAAGAACCTAGAGCATAAATATTTCAAGCTCAAATAGAAAGCATCAATCTATTAGTTTTTTCTAATGGCTTGGTGCTTTTAATTTTTATAATATGGATTGAGTCAGTAGTTCTGACTTATTCTATTCCTTATGCGCCAGTACTTTTAAAAAGCGATGTGCTATATATATGTATAATAATAAGTATTGAAATAGTTCTAGTAGCGATAATAAAGGGTTTTGTTTCCAAATTCATCAAATAGTTGATAGACTAAAGTTACAAATTATAACTTTTAATGATTTTAATACTGAACAATATTAGTAACCATATTTAAATTTCAATGTATTATCTTATTTTGTAACGCTTAAATCATTTTACTCTGTTTTTTAAGATCTATCTAATTTAAATGATTATATATTTTTAAAAAATAAGTTGTTTAAGTTAAGTTTGGGCAATAAATATTAAGGCTATATAAAGATTGTGTAAATCTAATTGGTTAGTATAGCATTATAGTGATAAAAATTGATAAAGTGAAATTGAAGTAATTGAAATGAAGGTGTTTAATATGCAAATAAGAGTTATAGTGCCCTGTTATAATGAAGGTGAAGTAGTATTAAAGACTTATCAACGTTTGACTGAGATATTATCAAAAGATAGTCAACATCATCAATATGACTATGATTTACTATTTGTAGATGATGGTAGTAAAGATCAAACAATAAAATTTATTCAAGATGTAGCGACTAAGGATAATCATGTGAAATTTATTTCGTTTAGTCGCAATTTTGGAAAAGAGTCTGCGATGATTGCAGGTTTCCAAAATAGTGAAGATTGTGACGCAGCAATTATGATAGATGCTGATCTGCAACACCCGCCTGAATTAATACCCCAAATGATTGCTGGCTATATGGACGGTTATGATCAAGTTGTTGCGAAGCGTGACAGAAAGAATGAAAAACCAACTAGAAAATTCATGACAAGATTGTATTACAAAATGATTAATCGTTTTGTAGAAGATATTAAATTGGAAGATGGTGTCGGCGATTTCAGATTGCTGAGTCAACGTGCAGTGCATTCATTGACTGATTTAGATGAATACAACCGTTTTTCAAAAGGGCTATATGAATGGATTGGGTATAACACCAAAGTGTTTACTTATGAAAACGTAGAAAGAGAAGACGGGGAATCTAAATGGTCATTTGGTAAATTGTTAAATTATGGTATTGATGGCTTGATATCCTTTAATAACAAACCCTTACGTGCAATGATTTATCTTGGTTTTATTGTGTTCTTTATCAGTCTATTGTATATCGGTTATAGTTTTGCAGGAATTGTGTTTAATGGTATTGAAACACCAGGTTATTTCTCAACTATTGCTGCAATATTACTATTAGGTGGTATACAAATGATTTCAATTGGAATCGTTGGTGAATATATTGGACGTATTTATTATGAGGTCAAACAACGACCGAAATATATTGTACAAGCATCGAACTTAAATTGTTCAAGTCAACGAGTGGAACGTAGCTTTGAAGAAACTATGAATGAGCGTTTTAAACAAGATCATCAAAATTATGAAAGTAAGATAAATGAAAGTGAAGAAGAGAAAAAACTTGTTAAAAATAGATAATAATTAAAACTTAGATGTTTTAAAGTGCGAGTAGGACAAAAATTTATTTTTAAATAAGATTTCGTTGTATGAGCCAAGCTCGGCAAAGATGACTAGAAAATGGAATACAAGAGCTGAAGTGCGCGCATAATAACAACTTAACTTTATAGATGAAGTAGTGTGGTTATTTAAAATATTGATATGAGTGCATTTTCAATTCAGTCAGCCACTGCCAAATTAAAAAGTGAGGTTGAGACAAAATACATGTCTCAACTTCACTTTTTTTTGTACACTTTCTGTAGGCGCAGTATCAGCATTTAGTATCCGTCTAGTGCTTTATTAACTAGTAGTTAGGAGTCAGTCATCATCAATAGCCTTTTCAATTGGCATTAAATAATGGAATTAATAAACACAGATTGACTCAAGAGAATTAATAGCTATAAAAAATAAACCAAGTGCCTTTGCAGCATTTGGTTTATCGCCTTGATTTAAATTATTAATGTTTTAGATTAGTAATTTTATTTTTTACGTAATTTACCGAAAATAAATGAAACAATTGCTACTAGAATAATTGTCCCAATAAGTGCTGGGAATATTGCGATGCCACCTAAATGCCAACCCCAATCACCAAGTAACCAAGAGCCTAGTGCGGAACCTACAATACCAGCGATAATATTACCTAAAATACCACCTGGTATATCTTTACCTACGATGCCACCAGCTATCCAACCGATTAAACCACCGACTATTAACATAAGTATAAAGCCCATATTGTTTTGCCTCCTTTATTATTCGTTCGACTTCTAATCTATACCACGAAATATAAAAGGTTAATCATTTATGTGAAGAAAATATATTCTGCCATAATAAGAATGATATAAATAATAAATGAATAATTAAAAAAGCATACCAATAAGGTGTTAATAGTGTCATTACTGATGATGATGCAATAATTAATATTTGGCCCACAAAAATAGGGCGTCGAATACGATTCATAAATTTAAGTTGTTCTTTTTCCTTTGGTTGAAATGTGCTATAAAAAAGCATGATAGCGCCTATGATAAAAATGGCTGGGGCTAAATAAGGAATAGACATATAAAATGAATCATGACTTGTACTATAAGTAAGTATTAAGGATGTACTCATTATAATAGTAAGAACAATCGCAATAAATTTTTGATCTGTTATAACGTATACAGTTACTTTTCTATTTATATACAATTGTAATATGGCCCAAATGATGAGTTGCGCACTTGTATAAAATGCGATGTAGTCATATTCACCGACGAGAAATAAATTGATGAGACCATTTACAGATAAAGCAATGAGTATAGAGCTAAACTTAAGTTGTTTGAAATTCTGACGATATAAATCAATTCCAAGAATAATTAATACCGCAGCTATATTTATAATTATATTTATTAGCATGTTGCTCTCCTAACCTAGATACTTCACTGCAACATTATACCAATTAATATTACGTTAATCATTTAATAACAATTAATTATTTAAATTTACATAAAATATTAGGTCAAATAGAAATAAATATGTTTTTCTTATATATATTAGCAGTGATAGTTATCCTAACGATTTAAAGTCACTAAAATGAGTGACACCGTTATGTGGATAAGAAGCATTATACAACGTATCGTACGAAATACTCAATTTAAACACCTTTTTTATTACTCCATAACAATGTGTGTAACTGTGGTAAGACGTAAACATTATTCATATCACTGCTTGCCATTACACGATCGACGAGTGTTTCATATAATGATAATAACTTTTCAGTATGTGATTCAACGTAATCGCCATCTAGATAAGGATTACCTACTTGTAAATAAAAAGGAATCGTAGGGTATCTATGGTGTATCATTTTAGCAAAATCGTAATCCTGGTCATCAAAAATTACTACTTTTAAATTTAAAGAAGCAGGTATACAATTTTCAATAACTTCATCTAATATTGGTAGATTAGGTTTCATTTTTGAACTTGGGGGTTTCGGACTAATAGTTAAGTCATCAATTTGTGTCATCCAAGGTTGGAATTTACTCCCTTGAGTTTCTAATGCGCTATAAATGTTTTTAGTTTCAAAAAGATCGACTAAATCCTGAATGCCTTTTATAAGAGAAGGGTTACCTCCAGAAATTGTTACGTGATTAAATGAGTCACCAGCAATTTCATAAAGTGAGTCGTATATTTCCTCAGCGGTCATCATGCGTATATCTTCTTTAGCACTACCATCCCAAGTGAAGCTTGAATCACACCAACTACAACGATAATCGCAACCAGCTGTGCGAACAAACATCGTTTTTCGTCCAATCACTCGGCCTTCACCTTGAATTGTTGGACCGAAAATTTCTAAAACAGGAATTTTACTCATATTTGGACTCCTTTGGTCTATAGACCACATAACTTGTTGGCGTTTCTCTAACATAAACTTGTAGACATTTAGGCTGGTTGTCTCGTTCATTTAATGAAGTTTGCACCATTTCATAAATAGTCTGTGCAACGATTTCTGTTGATGGACTCTTGCCTTTGAATTGAGGTAAATCATTGAGTAAATGGTGGTCGAATTGGTCATGAACTAATTTTTTTAAGTCGCTAAAATTCACTAAAAAACCATTATGATCTAATGTGTCGCCACCAATTGTTAAATTTACGAAGTAGGTATGACCATGTGTACGCATACATTTTCCAGCATCTTCACTAGGAATATAGTGGGCTGCAGAAAAGTTGAAGTCTTTATTAAGTTCAAAGCTATAAGGATGTTGAACGTTAGGATAATTTTGTTGGAACACGTTATTCAGCTCCTTTTTCTTTTAGATAAGCGTCTAAACCTCGTGCTCTTAATTCACAAGCAGGGCATTCTCCACAACCTTCACCGATAACACCATTGTAGCAAGTGAGCGTATTGTATCTAATATAGTCTAGTACGCCAAGTTCATCGCTTAGTGCCCAAGTTTCTTTTTTATCTAACCACATTAATGGTGTGTGTATAACGAAATCTTTATCCATAGATAGAGATAAAGTAACATTCATTGATTTTATAAAACTATCTCTACAGTCAGGGTATCCAGAAAAATCAGTTTCACAAACGCCAGTAATAATATGTTTCGCGTTTGTTTGATATGCAAGCGCACCTGCAAATGATAAGAATAAAAGATTTCTAGCCGGTACAAATGTATTTGGCACGCCGTCTTCGCCAACTTCAATATCCATATCATGCTGCGTTAATGCGTTTGGTGTAAGTTGAGAAAGTAAGGACATATCTAATATGTGATGTTTTACATTTTGTGTTTCAGCAATTTGCTTTGCTACTTTAATTTCTGTATCGTGCCTTTGTCCATATTCAAATGTCACTAATTCTACATCATCGTAATGTTGTTTAGCCCAAAATAGGCAAGTCGTGCTATCTTGTCCACCACTGAAAACCACGATGGCTTTATTACTGTTTAAAGATTGTTGCGTCATAATATCTTGCACTCCTTAATAATGTCATACTAGCTTTGACTCATTTTCGCTATGACACCATAAAAAAACGCCTATCCTTATAAAAAAGATAGACGTTGTTTACGTGTCTAGTTTTTTATAGAGGGTGTCAGCTAGGAACCTCTTTATATTCATTTATACGGTGATAAGAATAATACATTTAAACTGTAAAATCAAGTTGAGATTTGGGATAATGAGTATAATAGGTAGTGAAAGATACATAACGAGGTGAAGAAATGATACTAATCATTGATAATAAAGATTCATTTACATACAATATTGTAGACTATATTAATCAAAGTTATAGTGGGACAGTTAATGTAGTAGATGTTGAAGAGGTTACTACTGAGAAGATTACGCAAATGTCTCCAGATGCTATAGTTATTTCTCCAGGACCAGGATCACCTGATGATTATCCTATATTAAATGAAGTTATAAAAGTTTTTTCAGAACAAGTTCCAATTCTAGGTGTATGTCTAGGATTTCAACAAATAACGACTTATTTTGGCGGAGATATTATAAAAGGTGATAAACCGATTCATGGTCACACAACTCAAATTCAACATGATAACAGTGGTATTTTTAAAGGTTTAGCCGATACATTTTATGTTATGCGATATCATTCTTTAATTGCTGATACTAAGACATTTCCAAAAATATTAAAAGTTACAGCAACAAATCAAGAAGGTATCATTATGGCGTGTGCACACAAAACGTTACCTGTTTTTGGTGTACAGTATCATCCTGAATCTATCCTGAGTGAATATGGTATTGAACAAATAAAATTATTTATAGAAATCGTGGAGGGTTCTCATGCAGATACAATTTAATTATCGCTATTTATTAGACGAATCAGAATATGAATCCCATCAATACCAATTTACGCAGTGTAAAGATAAATTAATCGCATATCATTTAGACGAAGTAGGCAGCGTTATACAATTTGCAGAAATGCATCAACACCAAGGTAGCTATGTAGCTTTGTATTTACCGTATGAAGCGGCACCTTTTTTTAATGAACAGATGGCTACAATACAAATACAGGGTGAATATGTTTTTGCAGCTGCTTATGTTTTTGACAAAAAGGAAGATATAACATTAACTGACAAAAAAGATCAATACATACCAAAATGTGATTTTAAATTTCAATTAAATAAATCTCAATTAATTACTCATATTAAAGCAGTTCAATCCGCAATTATTGAAGGTAATACATATCAAGTGAATTATACGACACGTTTGACTGATGACATTCATTATTCGATTTCTACATTATATGAAGTGTTACAGCAGCAAAATCATGGTTTTTATTCTGCTTTAATCGATACAGATGAAGTACAGTTAGCTTCTCTTTCGCCAGAATTATTTTTCCAACGTGGTCCGTTTGAAAATCGGAAAGATGTATTATTAAGTAAGCCCATGAAAGGTACTATAGCTAGAGGACATTCAGAAACGCAAGATCAGCAAAATTTACATACGTTAATGAATTCAGTTAAAGATAAAGCGGAAAATGTCATGATTGTGGATTTGTTACGAAATGATATTAGCCGTATTACAGAGACAGGAACTGTAAAAGTCTATAAACCATTTCATATAGAACGCTACAGCACTGTATTTCAAATGACGTCGATGGTCACAGGGGCGTTACATCAAGAGACTAAACTCATGCATATCTTAAAAGCATTATTTCCGTGCGGTTCTATTACAGGAGCACCAAAAATCAATACTATGAAGTATATTAAAAAGTTAGAGCAAACCCCGAGAAATGGTTATTGTGGTACAGTTGCCTTGTTGTTGCCTGAAGGGAAGTCCATTTTCAACGTGCCTATTCGAACGATTCAATACATGGATAACCAAGCCATATACGGCGTGGGTGCAGGTATTACTATAGACTCTAAGCCTGAAGATGAAGTGCAAGAATTTAAGGATAAAACAAAGATATTGGAGAGGTTATAATGCAGTTATTTGAAACGATGCGTTTGGAAGAAGGAAAGTTTCCGCGCCTGCCTTATCATAAAAAAAGAATAAAACAGTCTGCTGAGCAACTTAAATTTAACTTGGATGAAGCGAAATGGAATCAGTTAATCGAAATGTTAATGGATGATTATCCAACAGGTGCGTATCGCATAAAAATATTATTAGACCAAGATGGATCACTAGATTATGTTGTTGCAACCTTATCTGATAAAAATAAATTTACAGCAAAATTAGTACCTTTACCAGATAATGTAAATAAACCTGAATTAATAAATAAGACAACTATTAGAAAACATTTATCACATAATCATCAGACTGACCTTGTGTTGTTGTATGATTCAAATGGAAAAATATTAGAATTTGATATTGGAAATATCATGATAAAAGAAGATGAATGCTATTATACACCTCTATATAATGAAGATTTCTTGCGTGGTTGTATGAGACAATCACTTATAGATGATGGGAAATTATCACAAAAAAATTATGATATAAATGATTTTAAAGATAAAATATTGAAAAACCAGATACAGGTTTTTCTTATAAATAGTTTGCGAGAGGTTGCCGAGGTTGAAATTTATCTATAGAATATAGAAAGTATAAACATTGGGTTTACTATGAATTCAGAGATGGGACCCATTATAGAAAATCGTCAACGTGAAAATATGTGAGTTGTGACAAATTAGCCTTTGATTTACATAGGTAAAATAAGGCGTATCATAGTATTAAATTTAGTGATACACAAGCATTCCCAATAGACTATATACAAGGGTGCACTTAAATAATTACGTAATAAATTATAAACAGCGAGTGGGGCATAACGATGATATTAGTTTGGATACTGACAATGATTTTAATAACCTTGCTTTCAAAATGGTATGTAAATCGTTTGCTGAAGAAACAACAGATTTATATTGCAAGATTCGTAATTACCATCTCTTGCATGGTTCAATTTGTAATAGTCTATTTTCTAGTGAAAGCACTTGTGGGTTATTTGGTACAAGGGTTAAATGTGTTTTATCATTAGTAAGAATATAAGAGGTGAGCCTATGAAAATATATAGCCAGGGAGACCAAGCAATTGTAGTTTCTATTGAAAAAGAAGTCTCTAAGGATTTAACAGAAGATTTATTAGCATTAAAAACGTATTTATTAGAAAAAGATTATCCTTTTATAACCGAAATTGTACCTACTGAATCAGATATGATGATTTGTTATGATGCGCGAGACATGATCAAACACTACAATATTAAATCACCATTTTTATATATGAACGCATTAATGCAAACCGTACAATTAGAGATTAAACACGAAGAGCAAACGATTGAACCGATGGAAATTCCAGTTGTTTATGGTGGAGAATTTGGGCCTGATTTAGCGGCTTTATTAACGCATTACAAATTAGATTTTGATAAATTTGTGAAGCTACATACGAAACATACGTATTTTGTCTCAATGATGGGTTTTACACCTGGATTTCCTTATCTTACCGGAATGGATAAGCGTTTATTTGTTAATCACACAGGTGGCAAAAAAACATTTATTCCAGCAGGTTCTGTCATAATAGAAGGGAAAAAGACAGGTATTACTACAATAGATACTTATGGCGATTGGTTAGTCATTGGCTATACACCTATTCGTTTGTTTGACCCAGAACTAGCAGATTTTACTAAGCTAAAATTAGGCGATAATGTTAAATTTAAAGCAATAACAGAAGAAACGCTGGATCTAGGAGGCTTCGAACCATGTCAATCATAATAGAAGGTGAAGGATTATTCTCAAGTTTCCAAGATTTTGGTCGTAAAGGCTACGAGCACAACGGTGTTATTCCTGGTGGCGCACTAGATCCATTATCTCATGAAATAGCGAACAGACTCGTTGCAAATGATAAGCGTGAAGCTACGTTAGAGATGACAAATAGAATGGCGAGCATTCGCTTTACTGAATCGACATTGATTGCGTTAAGCGGTGGTAGTTTTAAAGCTAAAACAGAGCATATGAAAGTATTACCAAATAAATTATACTTAATGGAAAAAGGTGACGTACTTGTATTTACAGAGACAAATCGCACTTCTAGAGTATATTTAGCAATCGGTGGTGGTTTCGAATTAGATGAATGGTTAGGCTCAACCTCCACCGACTTCAAAGTCAAAATTGGCGGTTTTCATGGACGTAAATTGCAAAAAGGCGACGAAATTAATATGAAACGCGACTATACTGAACGTCACCTTAAATTGTTTGAAAATCTAGAAGAAAAACATCAAACAGACTGGGGTATTGATGGTTATGCACTTTCCTTTAACTATATGTCCGATGTTTTTCATGTCATTAAAAATAAAGGGACAGAAGACTTCGAACAAGAAGCGTTAAGTCACTTTACGCTTGGAGAATATAAAGTCACGAGTAAAGCAAATAGAGTCGGGATGTATGTAGAAGGACAGCCCGTGAAGGCTTTTTATGAAGATATGCCGGCACATCAGTCTGTTCAAATAGGCACGATACAAGTTAAAAGAGATGGCACACCGATTATTTTACTCAATGACCATTATACAATAGGCAGTTACCCACAAATTGGGACAATAGCGAGTTATCATTTAACTAAGTTGGGTCAAAAGCATCAAGGTACAAAATTAAAGTTCCAATTTATAGATATTGAAACTGCAGAAAAGAATTTAATTAAATATACGAATTGGTTAAACCAATTGCTTCATGGTATTGAATATAGAATGCAGTTAGAGATGTTGAAATAAAAAATAGCAAGTCTATATATTACTGAATAAAGGATAATATATAGACTTGCTGATCAGCTGTAACGCCTCAAGTTAATTTTTCGAGGGTTACAGCTTTTTATATTGCGCATATTTAGATATATAACTTTTGAGTTTTTGTAGAAAGCTTTCTAGAAGGGCATTATTATTTCGTGAAATATTAAAATAAAAATTCATTTCATATACGACTCTAGTCCGATTAATATAAAAACCAAGCAGAGTATAATTAAAAAGCATATTATTTCTTAATGATATATTCACAGCCAATTAACAAGCCTTTAACAAAACGGTGGCAAAACGTTAAATTATGTTTGAAAGTGTGTTTTTACTTGAAATTTGACCGGAATTGCTTTATATTTATACATTGAACTATATGCGTTTTGTTACGGAAACATTACAAAATGATAAAAACTGTGAAGATGACGTTAAGCAATAATCGAAAACGTTAACACAATTTACACTATATAGACAAATGAAAAGTTTCTAAATTAGAATATATAAAACTTAAAATTTCAAAAACTATAACTTTAGTTCACAATTGAACAAGCTAATAAAATTCTAGTGTATAGAAATTTAAATTACATACACAGCTGATCAGGATTTTAAAAAACTTAACCTAAAGAAGATAACTTTTGCCAATAACGACCTTTGTTTAGTTAGGGATACTAACATCGCTAACAACATATTGAACACAGTAACTTTGCCAATTTTTTACTAGGTATGGATTATTTTCCAACCTATATTAATCTATATCGGGGGAAACAAACATGAGTCTACACAAAAAGAAATTAACTCTTTTTGCGTTTTTTATTCTGACCGTGCTTACTGTCGCATTTAAAACGTATTTTTCATATTATGTTGATTTTTCTTTAGGTGTTAAAGGGTTAGTACAAAACCTAATCCTATTAATGAATCCATACAGTTTAATCGCTTTAGTATTAAGTATTTTCTTATTCTTTAAAGGGAAGAAAGCATTCTGGTTCATCTTTATTGGTGGCTTTGTTTTAACTTTCCTACTATACGCGAACGTTGTTTACTTCAGATTCTTCTCTGATTTTATAACGTTTAGTACATTGAACCAAGTTGGAAATGTTGATTCAATGGGCGGCGCAGTGACAGCTTCATTTAAATGGTATGACTTTGTATACTTTATTGATACAATCATTTACCTTTTTATCTTGATATTTAAACAAAAATGGTTAGATAAACGTGTATTCAGTAAAAAGTTTGTGCCAGTAGTTATGGCAGCTGCAATTGCCTTATTCTTCCTGAATTTAGCTTTTGCTGAATCAGATCGTCCTGAATTATTAACACGTACATTCGATCACAAATATTTAGTGAAATATTTAGGACCGTATAATTTCACTGTCTATGATGGTGTGAAAACAATTCAAAATAACCAACAAAAAGCTTTAGCAAATGAAGATGACTTAACTAAAGTGTTAAATTATTCGAAACAAAAACGAGTTGAACCGAACCAAGAGTATTTTGGTGCAGGTAAAAAGAAAAATGTTATAAAAATACACTTAGAAAGTTTCCAAACTTTCTTAATTGATAAAAAAGTCAACGGAGAAGAAGTAACACCATTCTTAAACAAATTATCATCAGGGAATGCAGGTTATAGATATTATCCAAACTTCTTCCATCAAACGGGTCAAGGTAAAACATCAGACTCAGAGTTTACAATGGATAATAGTTTGTATGGTTTACCTCAAGGTTCAGCCTTTTCATTGAAAGGTGATAACACTTACCAAGCATTACCAGCAATTCTTGATCAAAAACAAGGTTATACTTCTAATGTAATGCATGGTGACTACAAAACATTCTGGAACCGTGACCAAGTGTATAGACACTTTGGTATAGATAAATTCTATGATGCGACCTATTATGATATGTCTGAAGAAAATCTTGAAAACCTAGGTCTTAAAGATAAAGAATTCTTTAAAGAATCAGCAGATTACTTAGCTAAAGAAAAAGAACCATTCTATAGTCATTTAATTACATTAACAAATCATTATCCATTTACTGTATCACCGGAGGATGCAACAATAGAATCGCCAAACACTGGAGATTCAACGGTAGATGGCTATGTTCAAACAGCTAGATATCTAGATGAATCATTAGAAGAATTTGTTAATGAATTGAAGAAAAAAGGTCTTTATGAAGATTCCGTTATAATGATTTACGGAGACCACTATGGTATTTCTGAAAACCATAATAAAGCTATGGAAAAATTATTAGGTGAAGAAATTACTCCAGCTAAATTTACTGACTTAAACCGTACAGGTTTCTGGTTGAAAATACCAGGTAAAGAAGGCGCAGTAGATGAAACCTACGCTGGTCAAGCAGACGTTATGCCTACACTGCTTCATTTAATGGGAATTGATACGAAGAATTACCTAATGATGGGTACAGATATGTTATCGAAAGAACATAACGACACAGTGCCTTTCAGAAATGGTGACTTTATAACGAAAGATTATAAATATGTTAATGGCAGAATTTATGATAATAAAACGAATGAACCAGTAACAGAAGAACCGAAAGATTTCGATAAACGTAAACAACAGGCTGAAAAAGATCTACAAATGAGTGACGATTTGATTAATGGTGACTTATTGAGATTCTATGACAATCCAGATTTCGAAAAAGTGAAACCTTCTGAGTACGAATATAAGCCAGGTCCAAAAGGAAATGAGAAAAAATAATAGTTAATTTATAGAGCCCATATACCTAATTTAGGTGTATGGGCTCTTTTTAAATTTCACTTTAGATTCATTCGACTACATATTTAAAAAATGACACAAAAATAGCTATGGTACTTTTTCAAGTGCCATAGCTATTTTTCTAATTAGGTTTATGTCTAAACCATTTTTATTACAAAATTTACGTCCTTATCCAAGTGCGACATCAAGTATCATCATGAGTGTGAATCCTAACATTAGACTTAACGTTGCAAGGTCTGTATTATTACTTGCTTGAGAATCTGGTATAAGTTCTTCAACCACAACGAATATCATTGCACCTGCAGCAAATGCTAAAGCATATGGTAACATAGGGGTGATCATTATCACCGCAGCAGCGCCGACTACAGCAAATATAGGCTCGACGATGGCTGATGCTTGTCCATAATTAAAAGCTTTCCATCTTGATGCACCTGCAGCGCGTATTGGCATTGACAATGCTGCACCTTCTGGAATATTCTGTATCCCGATACCGATGGCTAATCCAACAGCGCCTAAAAATGTTGCTTGGCCATTACCAGAAACAATACCACCAAAGGCTACACCTATAGAAAGACCTTCTGGAATATTGTGTAACGTAATTGCCAATACAAGTAATGTATTTTTGTTGAGTTTTTTAGTACCTACACCTTCATGAAATTGATTAGTGTCTTTGGTATTTGGATGTATATGAGGAATAACTAAGTCTAATCCACGAATAAATAATCCACCCAATAAAAAACCAATAGCAGCAGGTAACCATGGGAAAGCTGTGCCTTCACCATAAGCAATGGCTGGCTGTAATAATGACCAAAAACTTGCAGCAATCATAATGCCTGCAGCAAAACCTTGCATTGAGTTCAATAACTTATCATTAACTCTTTTGAAAATAAATACCGATGCTGCTCCTAATGCAGTAAGTAGCCATGTGATAAGACCAGCTATTAATGCTTGGATATAAGGAGGTAAGTTTTGGAAAAATTCCGACATAAGCTTCTCTCCTTTGTATCATTTGAGTTCAAAAAGGTGTATAATATATAGAACTGAAATTAAGTTTAACAGATATAATTACTATTTTCGATATTTAAAAATTTCGATATTAAAAAGGATGTAGAATGATGGAAGCATACAAAATTGAACATTTAAATAAGTCATATGCTGATAAGACTATTTTCGATGATTTACATCTCTCTATTTCTGAAGGAGAAAAAATAGGACTCGTTGGTATAAATGGGACTGGCAAGAGTACTTTGTTAAAAGTAATAGCAGGACTAGACGAAGATTACGATGCGGAAATATCACATCCCAATTCGTATCGCGTCCGTTATTCTTCTCAAAAACAAGATTTTGATCGAAATATGTCTGTTTTTGAAGCAGTACTAACCTCAGAAACTAAAACACTTCAAGTTATACGTGCATATGAGTCTGCACTGAATCAATATAGTACGACCCAGAGTGAATCAGATTTACAAAAAATGATGCAAGCACAAGATGCAATGGATGCGAATCAAGCATGGGATTACAGTGCAGAAATCAAGACGATACTTTCTAAATTAGGTATTCATGATACGACAAAAGAGGTAAGTGAACTTTCAGGCGGTCAACAAAAAAGAGTGGGTCTTGCGAAAACACTTATTGAACAACCTGATTTATTACTTTTAGATGAGCCTACTAACCACTTAGATTTTGAATCTATCAATTGGTTAATCAATTATGTGAAACAATATCCACACACGGTGTTATTTGTCACACATGATCGCTATTTCTTAAATGAAGTATCCTCACGAATCATCGAATTAGACCGTGGGAAATTACGCACTTATGCTGGTAATTATGAAGCTTATATAGCACAACGTGCAGAAAATGAAATTATCGAACAAAAACAACAATCGAAACAACAATCTTTATATAAAAAAGAACTTGCTTGGATGCGTGCGGGTGTAAAAGCACGAACTACAAAACAACAAGCACGTAAAAATAGATTTAACGATTTAGAACAAGACGTCAAAAATCAGCATCAACAAGATAAAGCATCTTTAAATCTTGCTTATTCAAGATTAGGTAAACAAGTCTTTGAATTCGATGCTCTGACTAAGCGCATAAATGATAAGACATTGTTCGAAGACATCACTCAAATAATTCAAAGTGGTCAGCAAATTGGTATTGTTGGGCCTAATGGTGCTGGTAAAACAACATTGTTAAATATATTGAGTGGCGAAGATCAAGATTTCGAAGGTAATCTGAAAATTGGGCAGACCGTAAAAGTTGCTTACTTTAAACAAAGTGAAGAGCGATTAGATCGTGATGTAAGAATGATTGATTATTTAAGAGAAGAAAGTGAAGTAGCTAAAGAAAAAGATGGTACTTCAGTTTCAATTACACAATTACTCGAACGCTTCTTATTTCCAAGTTCCACACATGGTAAAAAAATATATAAATTATCAGGTGGCGAACAAAAAAGACTATATCTGTTGAGATTATTAGTCCATCAGCCGAATGTCTTGTTATTAGATGAGCCAACAAACGACTTAGATACTGAAACGCTCACAATACTAGAAGATTATATTGAAACATTTGGCGGCGCTGTAATCACAGTAAGTCATGATAGATATTTTTTAAATAAAGTAGCCCAAGAATATTGGTATATTCACGATGGTACAATGGAACGTATTATAGGGACATTTGAAGATTATGAAGCATATAAAAAAGAACAAGATAAAGCCCAAGCACAGCAAAAGCAACAGAAACAACAAACGCATGTAAAACAAAATACGAATAAGAAAAAAGGGCTATCTTTTAAAGAAAAGCAAGAATATGAAACAATTATTGAACGTATTGAAACCACTGAGCAAAGATTAGAAAGCATCGATGAAGAAATGATTGCAGCAAGTTCAGATTACGCTAAAATCAAAGAATTAACTGAAGAACAACGTCGTCTTAACCAGACGTACGAAGATGATATGGCAAGATGGAGTGAACTAGAAGAACTAAAAGAACAATGAGGGATTGTTAACATGGAATCAACATTATCGCATTATTTTGGCTACGATACATTTCGTCCGGGTCAAAAAGAAATTATAACAAAAGTAATGAATCATCAAAATGCGCTAGGTGTATTACCTACTGGCGGGGGAAAATCAATTTGTTATCAAGTTCCGGGATTAATGTTGGGCGGTACGACAATCGTTATCAGTCCATTAATTTCGCTAATGAAAGATCAAGTTGATCAATTAAAGGCCATGGGTATACGCGCGGCGTACTTAAACAGTAGTTTAACTCAGAAACAACAAAAAGAAATAGAGGCACAACTTAGAAAAGGTGAAATCCAATTTCTATATGTGGCTCCTGAACGTTTCGATAATGCTTATTTTGTTCAAATGGTGCAACAATTAAATATACCATTAGTTGCTTTTGATGAAGCACACTGTATTTCTAAATGGGGGCACGATTTTAGACCGAGTTATCGAGATGTGATTCATAAGGTATTTGCATTACCACAAGATTTTACAATTGTAGCACTTACTGCAACTGCGACAATTGAAGTTCAAAAAGACATTATGGATCGCTTGAATATTAATAAAAATGACGAGATTAAAACAAGTACAAAACGTCGAAATCTAGTCTTTCAAGTCAATCCTACATATCAACGACAAAAATTTGTGTTGGAATATGTTAAAAAATATCAAAAAGAATCCGGCATTATTTATTGTTCAACACGAAAACAAGTTGAAGAATTACAAGAAGCGTTAGCGATTAATGATATTAAGAGTACAACCTATCATGGTGGACTATCGAATAAAGAGCGTGAAGCTGCCCAAAATGATTTTGTTTATGATCGTGTACGCGTAGTTGTAGCTACGAATGCTTTTGGTATGGGTATCGACAAATCCAATGTAAGATTTGTTATTCATTATAATATGCCTGGTGATTTAGAATCATACTATCAAGAAGCAGGTCGTGCAGGTCGTGATGGTTTAAATAGTGATTGTATTTTATTATTTAGTGAACGTGACATCGGCTTACATCAGTATTTTATATCTTCATCGAAAGCAGATGATGATTATAAAGATAAGATGGGCGAAAAATTAAATAAAATGATACTTTATACAAAAACTAAAAAGTGTTTAGAAGCAACACTTGTTCATTATTTTGAGCCGAATGAAAAGCTTGAAGAATGTGAACAGTGTAGTAATTGCGTAAGAGAAAATAAAACGTACGATATGACAAATGAAGCAAAAATGATTGTGAGTTGTATTGCACGTATGAAACAGAAAGAAAGCTATAGCGTCATTATACAAGTATTAAGAGGCGAAGAATCTGATTATATTCGCTACTGTGATTATAATGAATTGTCGACACATGGTATTATGAAAAACTACACTACATCAGATTTAAGTCATCTTATTGATGAATTGAGATTTAAAGGCTTTTTAAATGAGTATGATGAAATATTAACTTGTGATAACTCTGTGAAAAGTTTATTGAGTGATCAAGTCACTATATTTACGACGCCATTTAAACGTAAAACTACAGAAAAAGTTAATATCAATACCGTTGAAGGTGTGGATCGTGCACTATTTGATGAACTTATAGCTGTACGTAAACAGCTAAGTGAGGACTTGAGTATTCCGCCAGTAAGTATCTTCTCTGATTTTACACTAGAAGAATTTGCTAAAAGAAAGCCAGAATCAAAACAAGATATGATTTTAATTGATGGCGTCGGTAGTTACAAATTAAAACATTACTGTCCAATGTTCTTAGAAACCATTCAATCATATAAAGCAAAAATATAATCAAGTTAGTTGTTGTAGTGCCACATAGCTTTCTGCTTTTAATAAATATAACCATAACCGCGAAGTTAAATTTCAAATTTTAATATACTATGTAACAAAAATCATAGGTATATTTTTGATTTGAGTTAACTTCGCTTTTTTGTAAAAACAAGTTATTAATGAAGTAAAACAAAAACTTTGATAATTGCTTGATAAATACATGAATTATATGAAAATAGGGTATAGTTGTAGTAAATGTGAATTTAATCTAATTTTTTAAAATAGAGGACAGTAAAGTGAAGGTGACAAAGTGATAGAATTTAAAAATGTAGTGAAAAAATATGGAGATAAAACTGCAGTCGATGACATCAGTTTTAATATAAAAAAAGGCGAATTTTTTGTGCTAATTGGTCCTTCAGGTTGTGGAAAAACAACGACCTTAAAAATGGTCAATCGCTTAATTTCGTTATCTGAAGGATATATTTATTTTAATGATAAACCAATTAGTGATTATTCTATTTATGAAATGCGTTGGGATATTGGCTATGTACTGCAACAAATCGCACTTTTCCCCCACATGACAATCAAAGAGAATATCGCTCAAGTACCACAAATGAAAAAGTGGAAAGAAAAAGATATTAATCAACGCGTGGATGAATTATTGAATATGGTGGGTTTAGAACCTGAATTATATAAAAATCGTAAACCAGATGAGTTGTCAGGAGGTCAGCAGCAACGTGTAGGCGTGGTTCGTGCATTGGCTGCCGATCCGCCAGTGATATTAATGGATGAGCCATACAGTGCGCTAGACCCGATTAGCCGTGAAAAGTTACAAGATGATTTAATTGAATTACAACAAAAAATTAAAAAAACGATTATTTTCGTAACACATGATATTCAAGAAGCAATGAAACTGGGCGACCGTATATGTTTATTAAATGAGGGTCGAGTTGAACAAATTGATACACCAGAAGGGTTTATTAAAAATCCTAAAAATGACTTTGTGAAACAGTTTATGGGAGATAAAGTAAAACGTACGGTTAATGATATGAAATTATCTGAACTGGTTAGCAATTTACCAAACAATAAATCAGAAATGGCTCATGAAAGTTATCCCGTTGTACAAAGTGATTATTTTGTACGCGATATTTATGAGCATTTAATTGACCATGAAGCAATTATTGTCGATGACGAAGCAGCTTCTACACAACATGTGCTAAAACGAGAAGATATATTTAAAGTTTTGTCAGAAGGCAAAGGAGGTCATAATGGATGAATGAATTCATTAACACTCTTGTAGAGCGCAAAGGTCAATTATTAACAACTATTTTTGAACATATGCAAATATCATTTATTGCTTTATTAATAGCGACTCTGATTGGTGTTCCCTTAGGCATTCTGCTTACAAAAACGCGTAAACTTTCTGAAGTCGTGATGAATATTGCTGCTATACTACAAACGATACCATCACTTGCTTTACTCGGTTTGATGATACCGCTATTTGGTATAGGTAAAGTGCCAGCCGTGATTGCTTTAGTCGTTTATGCTCTACTACCTATTTTGAGAAATACATACACGGGTATTAACGAAGTTGATGCTTCGTTAATAGAAGCAGCAAAAGGTATAGGTATGAAACCAGGACGCCGTTTGAGTAAAGTAGAATTGCCAATTGCGATGCCGGTAATTATGGCGGGTATTCGCACAGCTATGGTATTAATCATTGGTACGGCAACATTAGCAGCTTTAATTGGTGCAGGTGGTTTAGGTGACCTTATATTATTAGGTATCGATAGAAATGATACGTCATTAATACTTATCGGTGCCATTCCAGCGGCCTTGCTCGCAATCTTATTTGATTTAGCCTTACGCTTTATGCAAAAAATGTCATACAAAAAATTACTGATTGCATTAGGTGCTATCGTATTAATCTTATTATTGTTTATAGTTGGTCCGTTGTTAGCGCAAAAAGGAGATAAAGTGACTTTAGCAGGTAAGCTTGGTTCAGAGCCTTCAGTGATTACCAATATGTATAAAATTTTAATTGAAGAAGAAACAGATCATACTGTTGAAGTTGAAGACGGATTGGGTAAAACAGCTTTCTTATTTAACGCCTTAAAATCAGATGATATAGATGGTTATCTTGAGTTTACAGGGACAGTCCTCGGTGAATTAACGAAAGAAGATCTACAGTCTAAGAAAGAAGACGAAGTATACGAACAAGCTAAATCGAGTTTAGAAAGTAAATATGATATGACGATGTTAAAACCAATGGAATACAATAATACGTATGCCTTAGCAGTGAAAAAAGACTTTGCAGAAGAGCATGATATTAAAACAATTGGTGATTTAAATAAAGTCAGTAGCAAAATCAAGCCTGGCTTCACATTAGAATTTAATGATCGTGAAGATGGCTATCCAGCTGTGAAAAAAGCATATGACCTTGATTTAGGAGACGTCAAAACGATGGAACCTAAATTACGTTATCAAGCAATTGAAAGTGGCGATATCAATTTAATAGATGCATATTCAACAGATGCTGAATTAAAACAATATGATATGGTCGTTCTAGAGGATGATAAAGATGTCTTTCCACCATATCAAGGTGCGCCTATGTTTAAAGAATCCTATTTAGAAGAACATCCTGAGATTAAAGCACCGCTAAATAAATTAGCAGGTAAAATTTCAGATGAAGAAATGCAACAAATGAACTACGATGTGACTGTGAAAAAAGAAGACCCATATGAAGTTGCAAAAGCATATCTAGAAAAGCATAATTTAATAGATTAAACATTAACTCTTTTATTACGGGTTCGGATGATGAGCGATAAGAATAACACGCTTAATTTATCTGAACTCGTTTTTTTACTAATTACAAATCAAACTGTTTGATGAGGACACATTGATTTTAAACTATTATTGGGTTTATAATAGTTATTAAGTTTTGAAATTTCTGTAAATTTAAGGAGGTCCGAAGCAACAATGAAAAAGCAAATTGAACAATTATCAGCATATGAACCAGGTTTATCGCCTAGAGCATTGAAAGAAAGTTACGGGATTGAAGGTGAATTATATAAATTAGCTTCAAATGAAAATTTATATGGTCCGTCACCAAAAGTTAACGAGGCGATTCAAGCACATTTAGATGAATTGCAATTTTATCCTGAGACCGGTTCTCCATTAATCAAAGAAGCAATCAGTAAGCACTTAAATGTTGATGCATCACGCATATTATTCGGAGCAGGCCTAGACGAAGTCATTTTAATGATTTCACGTGCGGTACTCACTCCTGGAGATAAAATAGTAACAAGTGAAATGACGTTTGGACAGTATTATCATAATGCAACCGTAGAAGCTGCAAATGTAGCACAAGTGCCTATGCAAAATGGATGTTTTGATTTAGAAGGTATATTAGCAGAGATTGACGATGATACGAAACTCGTATGGTTATGTAATCCAAATAATCCAACAGGCACTTATTTTACGCATGAAGAGTTACAACATTTCTTAACACGTGTACCAAGTCATGTTCCAGTAATTATAGATGAAGCCTATGTAGAATTTGTAACTGCGGAGGATTTCCCTGATACATTAGCCTTACAAGAGCAATTTACAAATGCATTTTTATTACGCACATTCTCTAAAGCATATGGCTTAGCAGGCATGCGTATTGGTTATGTCGTTGCAGCTAAAGAAGCGATCGAAAAATGGAATATTATACGTCCACCATTTAATGTAGGACGCTTATCTGAGTATGCAGCGTTGGCAGCATTAGAAGATCAAGAATACTTAGCATCTATTCGCGAACATAACGCGCAAGAGAGAGCAAAATTCTTTGAATTAGCTGTAAGTGATAGATTTTATCCAAGTCAAACAAACTTTGTCTATATCAATACAGACAAACCGCATGATTTATATGAAGCATTTTTAAATGTTGGTTGTATTACAAGAGAATTTCCTAAAGGGGTTCGAGTGACAATCGGTTTTCCAGAACAAAATGATAAAATGATCAAAGTACTTAAAAGCTTTGAATTTTAATTATAATCAATGATGATGACGTTCAACGAGACTAAAGTGTGTATGTAAAGATAAATATAATAAACCAATTCATTTAAGATGATGAGAAGTGTTATGTGAATAGCATTTAACATGGTTTAAATTATATTTATAAGTACAATTTTGGTTTAGTTGAACGTTATTTGCTATACTTAGAAGTGAAAAAAGGAGTTATATGTAGTCGCTTTTTACATAGTGTTTAGGCTATATATAATAAAGATTGAAGCTATTGAAAAGGGAGTAGAGTAGTAAATGACGAGAAAATCGATTGCTATTGATATGGATGAGGTACTTGCTGATACAGTAGGTGCATTACTTGATGACGTGAATAAACGCACGGATTTAGGGATTACATATGAGATGTTAGACGGGATAAAATTAAGACATGCAATGCCTGAGCATGATGGCTTACTAACAGAAATTTTAAGGGAACCTGGCTTTTTCAGAAGATTACAAGTTATGGATGATGCACAAGATGTCGTTAAAAAACTAACTGAGCATTATGATGTATATATTGCAACTGCGGCAATGGATGTACCGACTTCATTCCATGATAAGTATGATTGGTTAAGACACTTCTTTCCATTTTTAGACCCTCAGCATTTTGTATTTTGTGGTCGAAAAGATATTGTTAAAGCGGATTATTTAATCGACGATAATCCTAGACAGTTGAGCATCTTTACTGGTACACCGATTATGTATACTGCAACGCACAATATCAATGATGACAGATTTGATCGTGTGAATAATTGGAAAGATGTTGAGAATTATTTCCTAGGAGATAGTGAGTACAACATTTAACCATTTAAGTGTTTGAGATATGCGTTTTAGATACAAATATATAACAACATAAAAACGGTGTTTTCTACTTTATTTCACGTAGAAAACACCGTTTTTTTAGTTAATTGAGAAACTTATATCTCAGCCACTTTGCTAGTTAAAATATAACGATTTTTGAAACTAAGTGGTTGTTTGTAATTTAAAACATCGCGTTAAAGCTTAATTATTCTGATTCAGTATCGGTCACTTGTTTATGTTCTGGAAGTGTTAGTATTTGAATAGCATCAGGCACAACTTCGATTTGAAGCGGTGTTTTTAAGTCAACTTCACCATCAATGTCAACTTTCATCTGTGGGTCAGTAGCGATGGTGATTTTCTTCGCTAATACATGTTTAATACCATCCGTCATATCATTCCAATTCATACTGTCACGTTGCTTAAATATATCGTTTAAGACACTGGTTCTTTCTTCTGTGAAGATAAATGTATTTAAATAACCATCATTGGGAGATAAATCAGTTAAAGGTATACGACTGCCACCTATGAACGGGCCATTCGCTACTACAAGCATTGTGGTATTACCTTCAATTTCATTTTCATCGACAGTTATTTTATAGTCAAAGTGTTCTGGATTAAGTAATGTTTTCACTGTAGAACCAACGTAACTTAGTTTACCAAAGACATCTTTGTTACCGTTTTGTACATTCTCTGCGTTTTGTACAATCAGCCCCATGCCTACAAAGTTTAAAGCATATTCATCATTTACTTTCATAACATCATAAGATCTTAGTTCTGCTTCTTTAAGTTGTTCACTTGCTACTTTATGACGTGGGTGCAAATTTAATGTTTTTACAAAATCATTAAACGTCCCGCCAGGTATAATACCGATTGGGATATCGAGCTGACTTTGCATCATGCCATTAACGAGTTCATTTACCGTGCCGTCTCCACCTAAAATAAAGATAATATCTACATCATCACTATAACTTTGTTCTTTTATTTTTTTACAATAAGTAATTATGTCTCCTTCATTTTCACTTAATTGGATAGAGAGATGTTTACAAAATGTTGTCAGTGAGGATGCTACATCTCCGAGCCCGTTATATATATCTTTTATACCTGAGTGTTCATGGTAAAATAATACGCCGTGTTTAAATTTTGATTGTGTCAATTTATTCACCATATTTCTTAGAATTTTGATTTACCTATTAAGTTTACCCGATTTTCACTAAAAATAAATAAAAAAGAGCGGAGAATACGAAATCAAAACTTGAAATTTGATTTCGTATTCCCGCTCTCATAGGGCTGACTAAATATCGGGCAGCTACTGTGCAAACTTAAATCATTAAATTATTATTTAACCCCGCGCATACCTTTGACGATTTTTGGTACAAAGGCAAGGATGATTAGGCTGACTACAATCGCAATTACTCCTAGGAATAGGAAATAATTTTTATAGCCAAGTGGTTCGATAAGTTTTACTAAGGTACCGTTAATGGCTTGAGCACAGGCGTTTGTTAGTAACCATAAGCTCATCATTTGTGTGTTAAAGGCTTTAGGTGCAAGTTTTACTGCTGCACTATTACCAGTAGGTGATAAACATAATTCACCAATTACACAAATAACATATGACAAGATAATCCAGTTTACACTTATCATTGCACCACCGGATGAAATGCCAATTAAGCCAATCATTATGTAAGAAGCCCCAGCTAAAAATGCACCTAAGACAAATTTCGTAGCTAAACTTGGCTGACGTCTTGCCATTTTAGCCCAGATAATTGAAAGTACTGGCGCAAGTAATACGATGAATAGAGGATTAATAGATTGGAACCAGGTTGGTCCAAAATCTGTTGTCCATCCAAATATATTTAAAGACATATCACTACTTTCAAGCGCGAAAATGTTGAGCACATTTGCACCTTGTTCTTGAATTGACCAGAAAACCACACCTAAAATAAATAGGGGGATGAAGGAAATGACACGTGAACGTTCATCAGATGTAACTTCTTTACTGCGAATCATAATTGTAAAGTAAATGATAGGTAACGCGACCCCAAGTATCAATACAGTGGTACTTACAATGTTAAATGAAAGTGTTCCAGTTAATCCAGTGATGATTAATACGGCTGCAATAACTATGGCTGAAGCTGCGAATATTAGACCGTATTTCTTTTTCTCACTTTGATTTAAAGGATTCGTAGGCTTCGTTCCTACATCGCCAATGTTTTTCTTATTGAAGATCATATACCAAACTAAACCTAGTGCCATACCCACTGCTGCAATTAAAAAGCCAGCATGGAAATCGCCTGATTTAACAAATTGATCTAATATTAATGGTGAAAGTAGCCCACCTAAATTTACAGACATATAGAAAATAACGAATCCAGCATCCATACGTGTATCATTCTCAGGATATAGTCTACCTACAATATTAGAAATACTTGGTTTCATTAATCCTGAACCCACGATAATAAAGAACATGGAGATGAATAAACCGACGATATCTAACGGTAAACTTAAGAATATATGTCCAATGATGATCAATACGCCACCGTAAAATGTGGCTGAACGCGTACCAGTGATTCTATCAGATATCCAACCACCAAGTACTGAAGTCATATAGATTAGAGCACCATAAACAGCCATGACTGATTGTGCAGTACCCTTGTCCATGCCGAGTCCACCATCTTTGATTGCGAAATACATATAAAAGATAAGTAACGCGCGCATCCCGTAATAACTAAATCTCTCCCAAAATTCAACGAAAAATAAAACCCCTAGACCTTTAGGGTGACCAAAGAATCCTTTTTGTGGAATGGATTGGATGGCTTGGTCTTGGGTTTTGTCCTGATTTTGCATAAAAATTCCCGTCCTTTATTGCTCCCAATAAAAAAATGTATAAAATAGATTTTACTCCTAATAAAACTAAATTTCAATAATATTCTCACAATAACAATATTCGGAAAATTCTGTTAATATTTTAAAGTTATTTTATTTGATTTTAATTTTAAAGCATTAACATTTAGTAAAATTAGTCTTTGTTGATAATGTACACAAAAAAGTAGTGGCACAATGAAGTGACACTACTTTTTTAAATCGTATTTAGTTTTGATTGTTTAGTAAACGCCTTTCATAGCACGTCTTACTTTTGGTGAAATCATAAGTAATAGAATACCAATGATTACAGCGATAAGACCTGAGTACATAAAGTAGTCACTTTGATTCATCTTTGTATAGACAACAACAAGTTGAGCGTTAAGCCCTTGTGCAGTTGCATTACTTAGCATCCATAGGCTCATCATACGTGCAGTGAACGTTAGTGGTGCTAATTTAGTAGTTGTAGATAAACCTACTGGTGAGATACAAAGTTCACCAATCGTAATCAATAAGAAACTTAGTACAAGCCATAATGGATTGATTAACGCGTTGCCTGTAGCTAATGGAATAATCATAATTAAATAGGAGAAGCCCGCGATAATCGTGCCGATAGCAAATTTATGTACGGTAGGCGGGTTGTACTTTCCTAATTTCATCCAAAGTGTTGCGAAAATTGGCGCCAAGAGCACAATGAAAATTGGATTTAATGACTGCGCCCATGCTGCAGGTATTGAAAAATCAATTAAACCATTTGTTAATTCTGACATTTCTAATTGTGTTTTTTTATCTGCAAATGTTGCAAGTATCGTTGAACCTTGTTCTTGAATCATCCAGAAAGCCACGGAAGTAATATATAAAGGTACATAACTATAAACACGTGAACGTTCATCTTTTGTTATATTCTTACTTAATATCATATTAAGGAATATGTATACCGGTAATACAATACCTAACAGTGTAATTAAGAAACTAAAGTTACCTAATGTTAAGGCATTATTTAAATGTAGAATCCATAAATATATTAAGAATAATACGATAACGCCAACAGTAATAAGTACGAATTTTTTGATTTCTGGTCTTGTTAACGGTATTGGCACATTGCGACCAGCTAACCCTAAATTCTTTTTACGTTTGAGTGCAAAAACGATTAGACCAAAAAACATTCCAATTGCTGCTGCTAAAAAACCAGCGTGGAAACCAATTCTAGTTTGCAATTGCCCAGTAATTAAAGGTGAAAGCAAAGCCCCTAAATTAATCCCCATGTAAAATAACGTAAATGCTGCATCACGTCTTGGATCATTGCGTTCGTATAATTCACCAACGGTAGTAGAGATATTTGGTTTTAATAACCCTGTACCTGCGATAATTAGAAGTAAAGCTATCATTGCTGCTGTTAAATTACCCGGAATGGATAATAGGATATGTCCAAACATGATGAGGAACCCACCATAGAAGACGGCATCTTGCGTTCCAGTAATCCGATCTGCAATCCACCCTCCGATAAGACCAGACATATAAATTAAAGTTCCGTAAATAGCAACAATTTGCATAGCGACTGCTTGGCTAAGCCCGAAGCCACCGTCAGCAACACTATAATATAGATAGAAAATTAATATGGCTTTCATACCATAGTAACTGAATCTCTCCCAAAACTCAGTCAAGAATAGTGTGCTTAGTCCTTTTGGATGTCCGAAGAAACCTTTGTTTGGAATGCTTTTCATGATTTCTTCGTGACTATGATTAACTTTTTTCATAATTTCCCTCCCCTTAAATGGTTGGATTTATTCTATACTGTTTTCATAAAAAAAACAAGTGTGTCCCTGAATTATTCAAATGTAAGTAAATTTTACACTATACATTTAAAAATTATAAAAATAGGGTGAGAATATCATATTAGAGTTTAGTAATTTATCCCCGTGAAAGCATACAAAAAACCATCGGCTAAATCATGTGACTTAGTCGATGGTTTAATGATGGTAGACATATATTAATATCCCAAAATTTCAATCCTTGTAGGTGAGGAGTAGAAAAAAATAGTAATTTATTATCTATTATCTATTTTTTCTGGATAAAGGTCATGATTCATTAAACGATGTTCTGCCATTTTTTCATACTTAGAATCAGGACGGCCATAGTTTGTATATGGATCTATTGAAATACCACCACGCGGCGTGAATTTGCCCCAAACTTCAATATAATGTGGATCCATTAAATCAATTAGATCATTCATTATAATGTTCATACAGTCTTCGTGGAAGTCACCATGGTTTCTAAAACTAAATAAATAAAGCTTTAACGATTTAGATTCTACCATTTTAATATTAGGAATATAAGAAATATAAATCGTTGCGAAATCAGGTTGGCCTGTAATAGGGCATAATGATGTGAATTCTGGACAATTGAATTTCACAAAATAATCGCGTCCAGGGTGTTTGTTATCAAATGATTCTAAAACATCAGGTCTATAATCAAAATCATATTTATTGTTTTGATTACCTAATAATGTAATATCTTCTAATTCTTCTTTATTGCGTCCTTCAGTCATTGCATATCGCTCCTTTAGCGTTTAGGTTTTTGTTCTTCTTTTTGAATTGTAAGTGGTTGTCGACGTGCTTTTTCAAACATATAGTAACTGGCACCTATAATAATAATATAGCCTAAGATAGCGAATGAATCTGGTGTTTCGCCGAATAATATAAAACCAAATACTGCGGTAAATATAATAGATGCATACGTGAATATTGAAATATCTTTAGCTGGTGCGTAACTATAAGCCAGTGTTATACCAATTTGTCCTGCAGCAGCTGCTAATCCTGCACCGATTAAATAAACAACTTGCATCGTAGACATGGGTTCAAATGTAAACACAGTAAAAGGTATCAATACTATAATGGAAAAGAATGAAAAATAAAATACAATAGTGTAAGGTGCTTCACGTGTACTCAATGCTCTGACACACGTATAAGCACTTGCTGCAAAAATACCAGAGAATAACCCGCCCAATGCAGGAATCATAGTGGAGGAGAATTCTGGTTTAACAACAAACAACATACCAAAAATGGCTACAATCATAGCTACAAATTGATAATTACGTACTTTCTCATTTAAGAAGATAATACTTAGTAGTATCGTCCAAAATGGATTGAGCTTCATTAATGTATCTGCATCACTTAAAAGCATGTGATCGATAGCGTAGATATTAAGTAACACACCAATCAATCCCAACGTTGAACGAGAAATCAATAAAGGTTGACTACTTAATTTGCCAAATAAGGGCTGTTTATACTTTAAAATAAAATATAATGGTATAAACATTGCTACTAAATTTCGAGCGAGAGACTTTTGAAATACAGGCAAGTCACCGGCTAATCGGAAGAAGACAGTCATAAAACTAAAGCCAACTGCTGAAACTAAGATAGCAATGATACCTTTAACTTTAGGATTCACATGTATCGCCTCAATTTTTAATTTTTAACGTATTCATATTAGCATATATGCTCTGAAGATGTATATATGGTTGAAAATCGAAGAGAAATATATTAAGATATAAATACGAACAAACGTTCTATTATTTAGGGTGAATCTTTTACTTATAAGAATAGAATATATGATATTGACACATTGTATTTCACACAATGTATAAAATGATTTTGTGTAAAAGACGACACATCAAGCATTGCAAGATTTTTATGAAAAGCAAATAATAAAACCTTAAAATCACAAAAAAATAATTTTTGATTCATGAATATCACTTTAAGGTTGAATTGGTGCCATTTCTATTGATTATTCAACATTTTGTCGTAAATAAAAGCCTTTTAATAATCTTCTGAGTTATGTATAATGAAACACATAATATAGTATTGATGACTAGGACGAAACACAATATATAGTGTTTTATTACGTGGTCAATTTATTTATAATAAATCAAAATTTATGTAAAATCACACTGTTTTAGGCTCTTAAACATGACAAATCAAGCATTAATACTTAATTATTGAGTTTTTACATAACTACATATAGATATAGAAATTACTATATATTGTGGTTAGTTCGAGAAACTAAGTTATTTTGATTTTTCAAAGTGTCTTTAAGCATTTAAATATAATACATGATTTTATCATAATAAGATAAATATATTTTAGAAAGTAGGTGATCCGATGAAGGTTGTATATTTTTCATTTTCTGGCAATGTGCGTAGATTCATAAAGCGAACTGAACTTACCAACGTAATGGAAATCACACAAAATAATTGTTCTGAAAGAATGGATGAGCCTTTCATATTGGTCACTGGAACAATAGGGTTTGGCGAAGTACCGCCACCTGTTCAGTCATTTTTAGATATTAATCACGACTTATTACAAGCTGTTGCAGCTAGCGGAAACCGAAACTGGGGACAAAATTTTGCAAAAGCTGGGCGATCTATTTCGGAACGGTATCAAGTTCCATTATTAATGAAGTTTGAATTACATGGCACAACGAACGATATAAGCGAATTTAAAGATAAGGTGGGGCATTTCAATGAAGATTATGGACGAGAAGAAATACAATCATATTGAATTAAATAACGAAGTTACCAAGCGCAAAGAAAATGGTTTTTTTGATTTAGAAAAAGATCAAGAGGCATTAGCAGTCTATCTAGAAGAGATACAGGATAAGACAATTTATTTTGATACTGAACTTGAACGTCTTCACTATCTCGTTGATAATGATTTCTATTTTGATGTATTTGCTAAATATTCAGTGGCAGAATTAGAAGAAATCACTGATTATGCTAAAAGCATTCCATTCAATTTTGCGAGCTACATGTCTGCAAGTAAGTTTTATAAAGATTATGCATTGAAAACGAATGATAAAAGTCAATATTTAGAAGACTACAAGCAACACGTTGCAATTGTTGCATTATATTTAGCAAATGGACATAAAGCTACAGCTAAACAGTTTATTTCTGCAATGGTTGAACAACGTTATCAACCTGCAACACCAACATTCTTAAACGCTGGACGCGCACGCCGCGGAGAACTTGTATCTTGTTTCTTACTTGAGGCAGATGACAGTTTAAATTCTATCAACTTCATTGATTCCACAGCGAAACAATTAAGTAAAATTGGTGGCGGTGTTGCGATTAACTTGTCTAAATTACGTGCGCGTGGTGAAGCAATCAAAGGTATTAAAGGTGTAGCAAAAGGTGTACTACCTGTTGCAAAATCACTTGAAGGTGGCTTTAGTTACGCAGATCAACTAGGACAACGCCCAGGTGCTGGCGCAGTATATTTAAATATCTTCCACTATGATGTTGAAGAGTTTTTAGATACGAAAAAAGTAAACGCTGATGAAGATTTACGTTTATCTACAATATCAACAGGTTTAATCGTGCCGTCTAAATTCTTTGATTTAGCAAAAGAAGGTAAAGATTTCCATATGTTTGCACCACATACTATTTATAAAGAGTATGGTGTGACATTAGATGATATTGATCTTGATGCATATTACGATGAACTTGTCGCAAATCCAAATATTGATAAAAAGACAAAAGATGCACGTGACATGTTAAACACAATTGCTCAGACACAATTACAATCTGGTTATCCTTATTTAATGTTTAAAGATAATGCTAATAAAGTTCATGCAAACTCAAACATTGGCCAAATTAAAATGAGTAACTTATGTACTGAAATTTTCCAATTACAAGAAACTTCAATTATTAACGATTATGGCACAGAAGATGAAATTAACCGTGACATCTCTTGTAACTTAGGTTCGTTAAATATCGTTAACGTAATGGAATCAGGTAAATTCAAGAATTCAGTACACACGGGTATGGATGCATTGACTGTAGTAAGTGATGAAGCAGACATTCAAAACGCACCAGGTGTAAGAAAAGCAAATAGTGAGTTACATTCAGTTGGTTTAGGTGTAATGAACTTACATGGTTATTTAGCGAAAAATAAAATTGGCTATGAGTCTGAAGAAGCAAAAGACTTTGCTAATATCTTCTTTATGATGATGAACTATTATTCCATTGAACGCTCAATGGAAATTGCTAAAGAAAGACAAGAAACTTATAAAGACTTTGATAAATCAGATTATGCCAATGGTAAATATTTTGAATTCTATACTTCACAAACATTCGAAGCGAAATTTGAAAAAGTACGCAAATTATTTGATGGTTTAGAGATACCATCTCCAGAAGATTGGAAAGCATTGCAAAAAGAAGTTGAAGCAAATGGTTTATTCCATGCATATCGTTTAGCAATTGCGCCAACACAAAGTATTTCTTATGTACAAAATGCGACAAGCTCTGTTATGCCAATCGTCGATCAAATTGAACGTCGTACTTATGGTAATGCTGAAACATTTTATCCTATGCCTTTCTTATCACCAGAAACAATGTGGTACTATAAATCAGCATTTAATACAGATCAAATGAAATTAATCGATTTAATCTCAACGATTCAAACACATGTGGACCAAGGTATTTCTACCATTCTTTATGTTAATTCAGAAATATCAACGCGTGAACTGTCTCGACTATATGTTTACGCACATCACAAAGGATTAAAATCGTTATATTATACTAGAAATAAATTGTTAAGCGTTGAAGAATGTACAAGTTGTTCGATATAGAATTTTAAGTAACGGATAAGCAATGTGGTTTTTTACAAACAGCCTAGTCTTTTATATAGATTAGGCTGTAAATCACTGCTTAATTAAATTTTTACTGGATAGGGGAATTTATCTAAATGAAAGCAGTCAATTGGAATACGCAAGAAGACATGACAAATATGTTTTGGCGACAAAATATTTCACAAATGTGGGTAGAAACAGAGTTTAAAGTATCAAAAGATATTGCAAGTTGGAAGACTTTATCTGACGCAGAAAAGAACGCCTTCAAAAAAGCTTTAGCAGGTTTAACAGGATTGGATACACATCAAGCAGATGACGGTATGCCACTTATCATGTTACACACAACGGATTTACGTAAAAAAGCGGTCTATTCATTTATGGGTATGATGGAACAAGTCCATGCTAAAAGTTATTCGCATATCTTTACAACGTTACTACCTTCCAGTGAAACGAACTATTTATTAGATAAATGGGTTTTAGAAGAACCACATTTAAAATACAAATCAGATAAAATTGTAAATAACTATCACAAACTTTGGGGTAAAGATGCGTCTGTATATGATCAATATATGGCACGTGTATCAAGTGTATTTTTAGAAACATTCTTATTCTATTCTGGTTTCTATTATCCACTTTACCTTGCAGGACAAGGAAGAATGACAACATCGGGTGAGATTATACGTAAAATCCTATTAGATGAATCTATCCACGGTGTATTTACAGGTATGGATGCACAAAGTATGCGTAATGAACTGTCAGAAAGTGAAAAACAACAAGCAGATCAGGACATGTATAAGTTGTTAGATGACTTGTATAAAAACGAAGTAGCGTACACACATTCACTATATGATGAAGTAGGAATAGCAGAAGATGTACTAAATTATGTTAGATATAATGGTAATAAAGCATTAGCTAACTTAGGCTTTGATTCATACTTTGAAGAAAAAGAATTTAACCCAATTATTGAAAATGCGTTAGATACTTCAACGAAAAACCATGACTTTTTCTCAGTTAAAGGTGACGGTTATACGTTAGCGTTGAATGTTGAAGCATTAAAAGATGAAGACTTTGTATTTGAAGATTAAAATAAAATTGTTGCAGTTATGTAATTTGGTTAAGTCTGTTTAAGACTGCCCAGATAACATGACGCTACAAGAAAATACTAGGAACAATGCTTCCTATTTTAAGAGCTGCTAGATTTTCCGAAAGGAGAATTTGGTGGCTTTTTATTTGGTGAAAATAATTTGGAAGGTCATTTTTTTACATAATTTACGAATACTTTTACTAAAATGGCCTATTGCTATTGAATTTACCGCCAAAAATGTTAAAATTTTAATATAACTATTGATAATGATTATCAAAACCAATAGTGTTTATGAATTTATTGTACATCGAAAGGATTAGGTTACCTCATTATGAAATTCTTACTTAATGGTATTGTCCTATTTATCATTTTATTATTATTAACTATCCTTTCTCTATTTATTGGTGTCAGTAATGTTTCAATTACAGACATATTCCACTTATCTAAAGAGCAAATAAACATAATTGTATCTAGTAGGATTCCGAGAACGGTAAGTATATTAATTTCTGGAAGCACGTTGGCACTTGCGGGATTGATTATGCAACAAATGATGCAAAATAAATTTGTTAGTCCAACAACTGCAGGAACGATGGAGTGGGCTAAGTTAGGTATTTTATTATCGCTGATCCTATTTCCAGAAGCAAATATTATTATTAAATTAGTATTTGCGGTCACGCTAAGCATTGGTGGCACCTTCCTGTTTGTGAAATTAGTTCAATTTATTCGATTTACTGATGTCATTTTTATTCCACTCTTAGGGATTATGCTCGGTGGTATCGTTTCTAGTTTCGCTACATTTATTGCCTTAAGAACGAATGCGGTACAAAGTATCGGAAACTGGATGAATGGGAATTTTGCCATTATTACAAGCGGGAGATATGAAATATTATACTTAAGCATTCCTTTATTAATACTTACATATATATTTGCGAATCAATTTACGATTGCTGGGATGGGGAAAGATTTTAGTAATAATCTAGGTGTTAATTATGAAAGAATAATTAACGTCGGTTTATTTATTACTGCAACAATTACTGCATTAGTAGTTGTGACAGTTGGAACACTTCCATTTTTAGGTTTGATTGTTCCCAATATCGTTTCTATATTCAGAGGAGATCATTTAAAAAACGCATTGCCACATACAGCAATGTTAGGTGCTATTTTTGTAATGTTTTCAGATATAATCGGCAGAATTGTTGTGTATCCTTACGAAATCAATATTGGATTAACAATTGGTGTTTTTGGCACTGTTATTTTTATAATCTTGCTGATGAAAGGACGACATAACTATGCAAACTAGCCCTAAAACAAAACTATCTATTTTATTTGCAGTAACAGTGGTAGCTGCAGGTCTTTACCTTGTGATAGGTATTGATTTTGATATTTTCCAGTATCAATTTTCTAGCCGATTAAGAAAATTAATACTGATGATATTAGTCGGAGCCGCAATCGCAGCTTCAGTAGTGATATTCCAAGCGATTACAAGTAACCGGTTACTAACACCTTCAATTATGGGACTTGATTCTGTATACATGTTTGTGAAGGTTCTAATCGTGTTTGCATTTGGCGTACAGTCTGTATTTGTTACTAACTTGTATCTCAGTTTTGCTATTTCATTATTAGTAATGATTGTTTTTTCATTACTTTTATTTCAAGGTATCTTCAGAATTGGTGATGTTTCTGTTTATTTCATCCTACTCGTAGGGGTTATACTCGGGACCTTTTTCAGAAGTATTACTGGATTTTTAGAATTAATAATAAACCCAGAAGATTTCTTGGCTGTACAAAGCTCCATGTTTGCAAACTTTGACGCATCTAATACTAAATTAGTAACGCTCTGTGGTGTTATATTAGTTATTCTCATTTTGATTACGATGCGGGCTATACCATATTTAGATGTGCTTTTATTAGGAAAAGATCAAGCAATCAATTTAGGTATTTCATATAAAACGTTAACGAGATTATTGCTAATACTCGTTTCAGTGCTTGTATCTGTTTCAACAGCACTCGTTGGTCCGATTACATTTTTAGGATTATTAACTGTTAACTTAGCACATGAATTGATGAAGACATATGAACATAAATACATATTACCAGCAACTATTCTAATGAGTTGGCTAAGTCTATTCATAGCACAAGGTGTAGTAGAGAATTTATTCCAAGCAACGACGCAAGTAAGTATAATTATTGATTTAGTAGGTGGAAGTTACTTCATTTACTTATTAATAAAAAGGAGACATGCGAATTGATACGAGTACAAGGGCTTAATAAAAATATTCAAGATAAAGAAATTTTAAAAGATATTAATGTTGATATAAATAAAGGACGACTCACTTCTATGATTGGACCAAATGGCGCTGGGAAAAGTACATTGTTAGCCGCAATTACACGCCTAATGGACTTTGAAGATGGCTCTATAGAAATCGAAGGTAAATCAATTAGTGATTATAAAAGTAATGAATTAGCTAAAAGATTATCGATACTTAAACAATCTAATCATACCGAGCTCAATATTACGGTAGAGCAATTAGTCAATTTTGGACGATTTCCATATTCTAAAGGTCATCTCAAACAAGAAGATAAAGAACAAGTTGAATATGCGTTGGAATTGTTACATCTTAAAGAGATTAGAAATCGCTATATAAAAACACTATCTGGTGGGCAACGTCAACGTGCATATGTAGCCATGACAATTGCGCAAAATACAGATTATATCTTGTTAGATGAACCATTGAATAATCTTGATATGAAACATTCAGTTCAAATTATGCAAACATTACGACAACTCGCAAAAGATTTAAATAAAACTGTAATCGTTGTTATTCACGATATTAACTTCGCTTCTTGTTATTCAGACGATATTATCGCTTTAAAAGACGGTGAAGTTGTCAAAGCAAGTACAAAAGATGAGGTTATTCAAACAGATACATTAAAAGCTTTATATGACATGGATGTAAGAATTGAAGAAATCCGCGGTCAACGCATTTGTGTGTATTTCGATGAGCTCACAGCAACTCAAGATTTAGAGCTCGCATACTCAATGTAATTCCATTCGTAACATTTGAAGGGAGTGATGCAACTGTAACGTGGTTATACTTTTTAAGGGCATAAAAGGAATACATCATTAGGAAAATCAGGAGGCGTAAGAAACATGAAAAAATTATCTTTATTATTAGTTGTAGGTTTAATGTTTTTATTAGTAGCATGTAGTAATGGTGGATCAGAGGATAAAAAATCATCTGATGCAAAATCAGAAAGTGAAGGTTCAAATAAAACTGTAAAAGTTGAAAATAATTATAAGGCTAGTGGGGAAAAACGTGATGGCAGTGATGCTAAAACGGTTAAAGAAACAGTAGAAGTGCCTACAAACCCTGAAAAAGCAGTTGTTTTTGATTATGGTACATTAGATACATTGAAAGAATTAGGACTTGAAGATAAAGTTAAAGCACTTCCTAAAGGTGAAGGAGCTAAGTCACTACCTGATTTCTTAAGCGATTTTAAAGATGAAAAATACTTAAACACAGGAAGCCTAAAAGAAGTTAATTTCGACAAAGTTGCAGAAGCTAAACCAGATGTAATTTATATTTCTGGGCGTACAGCAAATCAAAAAAATCTAGATGAATTCAAAAAAGCAGCACCAGATGCAAAAGTTGTATATGTTGGCGCTGACGACAAAGACCAAGTGAATTCAATGAAGAAAAACACTGAAACATTAGGTAAAATTTACCAAAAAGAAGACGAAGCAAAATCACTTACTAAAAAATTAGATGATAAAATTGCTGGCATCAAAGAAAAAACAAAAGACTTAAAAGATGAAAAAGCATTATTCTTATTAGTTAACGAAGGTGAATTATCAACATACGGTGCTGGAGAACGATTCGGTGCAATGATTTTTGATACAATGGGCTTCACAGCTGCAGATGAAAATATTAAGAGTAGTAAACACGGTCAAAACGTAACGAATGAGTATATAGCAGAAAAAAATCCTAATATCATCTTTGCTATGGACCGTGGACAAGCAATTGCTGGTAAGTCAACAGCTGAACAAGCTTTAGGTAACGACGTTATCAAAAATGTAGATGCTATAAAAGAAAACAAAGTTTATGAATTAGATCCAAAACTTTGGTACTTCGCAAGTGGTTCTACAACTACATCAATTAAACAAATTGAAGAAGTAGAAAAAGCAATTGAAAAATAATATTTAAAAAGGATAATCGTGGGGGATACAATTCCTTTCAGAAAGTCGACAAAGCCATATGGCTTTGTCGACTTTTTATGTTTCAAGAAGATAGTTTGGGGTGGCTTGGAACTTTAGATTAAACATTTTCTTTGTTATGCTAAAAATGAATTGATTAAGTACGTGAAAATTCATTTTTAAAACTTGTATAATAAACTAAAGAAAAGGGTGAGTGAAGTATATGATTTTAGATAATGTAAATCCAAGTGATTTATTTCCAACTGAGAAAAAGGGGCCAAGTGTATTAGGAACAATAGAATATTCAGTTCAAGGTTCTTCAGAATTTGAAGGTGCTTTTATTGCAACAAATGAACGTATTATTTTAAATGTTGATATGAATGGGGAATTTTATTACAGAAGTATTGCTTATAAAGAAGTAGAACAAATTAGTTACGATGGTGAAAAAATTGATTTTACTTTTAATATTGGACCAATGCCAATGAAGCAAATACAAAAAGGTGATGCAGAAGCCTTTGTACAATTTGTAAAAGAACAAATAAAATAGTATGAGAATTTTAAAATAAAGTACATAGTGCCAAGCCTTAAAGTTATTTTATATTTGTTTGCTTAGTTAAGCATGTACTTGAAAATCGGTATAAGTCTATTTTAAATATATAAAAAGGTACTAATCCATTAATTAACGGATTAGTACCTTTTTCAATTCATTATTAAGCATAACGCATGAAATTTATATAGAAAAATAAAGATGGTAATGATATTTACAACGATTATTAAAGTGGCCATCACACTTAGGACAGGCTTCAATCATCATATATTCATTGATTGTCATTTCATGTCTACATACACCACATAAAATTGCTTTTTCATTAAATTCACTAGAATCCCATCTTTTTATAGCATGTGATTCATGTTCGTTATGACATTTATAGCATGGATAGTATTTACCGCAACACTTAAATTTAATTGCGATGATGTCTAATGGTGTTGGATAATGCGTGCAACGTGCTTCATTGTCTACAGTAGAACCATATATATTAACCATAATCAATTCTCCTAATTATCGTTTGGGTGTTCGCCAATAATTCTAACTTCTCGATGTAGTTCAACATCAAATTTCTCTTTTACTACTTTTTGAACGTGGTGGATTAGATCTTCATAGTCTGTTGCGCTTCCATTGTCTACGTTCACCATAAAGCCAGCATGTTTCTTAGACACTTCGACGCCACCAATACGATGACCTTGTAGTTCAGCATCTTGAATCAATTTACCGGCAAAGTGGCCAGGAGGACGTTGAAACACACTACCACATGATGGATATTCTAAAGGTTGCTTAGATTCTCTTCTTTCCGTTAAATCATCCATTTTTTCTTGGATAGCTTGTTTGTCACCAGGCATTAAAGTGAATGCTGCTTCGAGAACGACTAAATGTTCTTTTTGAACAATACTATTACGGTAATCTAACTCTAAATCTTTATTAGTTAATGTAATGAGTTCACCTTTATCATTTACACACAGCGCATAGTCAATGCAATCTTTGATTTCGCCGCCATATGCACCAGCATTCATAAAAACAGCGCCACCAATTGATCCTGGGATACCACAAGCAAACTCTAAGCCAGTTAGCGCATGGTCTCTAGCAGTACGAGATACATCGATAATCGCTGCACCACTGCCTGAAATAATAGCATCATCTGAAACGTCTATATAATCTAGTGAGAGTAAGCTAATTACAATGCCTCTAATACCGCCCTCACGAATAATAATGTTTGAGCCATTGCCTAAATAAGTGACCGGGATATCATTTGTATATGCATAGTGAACGATAGATTGGACATGTTCATTTTGGGTAGGTGATAAATAATAGTCTGCTTGACCACCAGTTTCAGTATATGTATAACGTTTTAATGGTTCGTCTATTTTAATAATTTCTTTTGGAACAATTGCTTCTAATTCTTTTAAGATGTCATCTTTATGCAAGTCTAGAACATCCTTTCCTGTTGAATTCATTTTGTTTATTATACCAATGATTACCCGTCTTTGCTAAATAGTAAAGCAATTTATTAAAGGTTTTATAGTTTTATTCAAATTTTATGCTGTTGATTAAATTAATAAGTCATCATAAATCATTTTAATAATGACTTGTGGTCTGTTTGTTCAATGAATTGTTGAAATAACATTAGTTTGTGTTTTCATAATCACGAATGGTTACGTTATGACTTGCTAAACGCTGTTTTTTTATTATTAAAATGCATAGCAATCATACTGTTTGAAGCCAGTAAATCATCCATCTCTAAATAATCAGTGTAGAGTGGCGTGTCTTTTTGAATAATATGTAGTCGTGTGATTTGTTTTAACTCTATAAGATTGTTAAATTGAGCCATGACTATTTTTTCTTATATGGATGGTGTAATCGATATAAGCCTTCATAATTCAAACGCTTTTCGTCTAAAGAAGTCACGTTATGTAAATTATTTACCCCAACTAAAATATCTAATATAGGTTCAGTAGGATACATGAAGTGTCTTGTGCCTCCGATGTGATGTGTTGATTTGACAGGTTTATCTAATAAAATGAATAAAACATTTTTGAGATAATTATATCGCTAGGTGAAATGATTATTATTATCTTCAGTTATAAATAATAGTCTGCGTGAATACATATAGGTTGACCACTCCTTTAAATGTTATTATATAACTGTTAAACTGTAAATTCTGAAACAATATATCATATATCATTTTCAAGTTAAATAAGTTTCTGTATAATATGGAATGATAAGGAGTTCAGAAATGAAAAAAATACTGTACATTGTTTTATTAGTTTGTTTTTCTATTTCACTAGCTGCTTGTAACAACGAAGGAGAAAACGAATTCAAAGATTTTGATAGTTCGTTAAATGACGTGAAAAATAAAGAAAAAGAACTAAGAAATGCTATGGATGACATACAATTAAAACGTTTAGATAATTTGAGTAAGACAGATATGACAGATAAAAACAAGAAAGCATTTAATGATTTGCAAAATGAATTAAATAGCAAATTGATTCCTAAACTAGAAGAATACGAAACAGCAGCAAAAAATTTACCAACGAGTTCAAATGAAACAAAAGAGCTTAAATCTACTTATTTAGATTCAGTAAAAAAGAAAAAATCAGCAATCAATGAATTGAAAACGTTTATTGATTTATGTAATCAATCGATTAAAGCAAATGAAGATATCTTAGAATACACAAAACTATTTGAGAAAAACAGATCACAAGTAGAGGACAATATACAAAAAGCTAGTACAGTTGGTAATAGTACAGATGTTACTAATTTCAAAAATAAATTAGAACAAAACAATAAAGACTTAAAAAACACTGCAGAAGAAGAGGCTGATTCTACAGATTCAAATGAAATAAAAAAATCTATTAAAGAGCAAATTATGCCATTAATTACTAAGCAAATTAGAGACTTGAATAAAGCTGAAATAACAGATGCCTATGTCAATGACGCTCGAAAAAATGCTATTGAGATGTATTATAGCTTGCAAAATTATTATGAAACAAGAGAAGAAACTATTGAAATTAGTGAGCAATTAGCGAAAATAGATTACAATAAGTTACCCCAAAAAGGTGAAGAACTAGAACAGTATGAAACTACTTTTAATAAGAAATATCAGCAAGCTAATGATAACTACAATTAATAGATGTATAAGTTAAGTTATAAGAATTTGAATAAACTGTTAACAATAAAAAGAGAATTGTGTATAATTGGAAACAATGATATGAGAATATCGTGGAACTTTCACACTTGGTGAGACTTAGGGTGTGTTAAATATTTTTAGAGGTGAATAGAATGGCTATAAAGCTGAGTTCGATTGACCAGTTTAAGCAAATTATTAAAGAAAACAAATATGCATTTGTATTGAAGCATAGTGAAACATGTCCGATTTCAGCAAATGCAATGGACCAATTCAACAAATTTTTATATGAAAGAGATATGGATGGTTACTACTTAATCGTACAACAAGAGAGAGATTTATCTAATTATATAGAAGAACAAACAGATGTGAAACACGAATCGCCACAAGCATTTTATTTTGTTGAGGGACAAGCAATTTGGAATGCAAGTCATGATAAAATTAATGTTGCTTCTTTGGCAAACGCTGAAGAGTAAAACAAATTTAATTACATTTAGAAACGCTTGTTAATCTTTTATCAACACTAAGAGATTAGCAAGCGTTTCTTTTAATGTGAAAAATTTCCTAATGGCATGTATAATAAATAAGTGAATGAGAAATATAGACTGCTATTTGGTAGTGAACGAATTTATAGAGCTAAACTTTATAATTTATAGCGTTGGTTATGAGTTAGAACGCTTAATTGCAAAGCAAGTGTGTTTTAAATGCTCGCATAGGGATATAAACCAACATATGTACTATTATAATAAATAAGTCTACAGAGGGAAGATGATTTTCTTAGAGTTATGTATAATCATCATAAAATAACAGTTATTAACAAAATAATTTGAGGTGACAAATATGAAAGTTTTAGTAGCGATGGATGAATTTAATGGTATTATATCTAGCTATCAAGCCAATCGTTATGTGGAAGAAGCGGTAGCTAGCCAAATAGAAAAAGCAGATATTGTTCAAGTGCCATTATTTAATGGTCGTCATGAACTTATGGATTCTGTCTTTTTATGGCAGTCAGGTACGAAATATAAAGTGCCAGCACATGATGCAGATATGAATGAGGTAGAAGCGGTTTATGGCATTACTGATAACCATATGACCATTATTGAAGGTAACTTGTTTTTAAAAGGGGACAAGCCAATCATTGAGCGTACAAGTTATGGTTTAGGCGAAATTGTGTTAGATGCATTAGATAATGATGCAGAACATATTATTATGTCTTTAGGTGGCATAGGCAGCTTTGACGGTGGTGCAGGTATGTTACAAGCACTTGGAGCTAAATTCTATGATGATGAGGCTCAAGAAGTGGATTTACGTCAAGGTAGTAAGATGTTGAAATATATACGTAAAATAGATATTTCTGGCATTCATCCACAATTGAAAAATGTACGTTTTCAGTTAATGTCTGATTTTGACAGTAAACTATATGGTAAAAATAGTGAAATTATGCAAACATATGAACTATACGGAATGACACGTCAAGATGCTGCTGAAATAGACAATTTACTGTGGTATTTAAGTGAAATTTTCAAAAGTGAGCTAAAACTGACAATGGGTCCTGTTCAAAGAGGTGGCGCAGGTGGTGGTATTGCTGCAGCCTTAAATGTACTTTATGATGCCGAAATTATGACAAGCCACGAACTTGTTGATCAAATTACTCATTTAGATAATTTGATACAACAAGCGGATTTAATTATATTCGGTGAAGGTGTAAATGAAGCAGACCAAATCTTAGAAACAACAACAGTGCGTCTTGCAGAGTTAGCAACCAAACATAATAAACCATCTATTGCCATATGTGCAACAGATGACAAATTTGATTTGTTTGAATCAATGGGTGTTACTGCTACATTTAATACGTTTATAGAAATGCCTGAAAGCTTTACAGACTTCAAGATGGGTATTCAAATCAGACACTATACAGTACAAGCAATTAAATTATTGAAAACACAGTTTGAAGTGTAAACAGATAGGTGTTAATCATTTTAAACACATGCTAAATAAATGATTGTAAGTAGACACGGAATGAATGTAAGTATATATGAGTAATAGAAAAAGCGTAGATTTCTCAAAGTGAGAATCTACGCTTTTTATTGAACATGGATCTATATAACAAATTCATTTTACTTTTTATAAGTGTTTACGACTTCTTGCGCAATGCCAATAATGACATCTACAGCTTTTTCCATAACATCAATGGAAGCATATTCAAAAGGGCCGTGGAAGTTAGCGCAACCTGTAAAGATATTAGGGGTTGGTAGTCCCATATATGAAAGTTGAGACCCGTCTGTTCCACCACGAATAGGTGCTGTATTAGCAGGGATTTCTAACTTTTCAAAGACACGTTTAGGTATATCAATTACATGTGGGTTTGGTTCGATTTTTTCACCCATATTATAGTATTGATCATTGATTTCGATTTCTATTGGTGCATCAGTATAATGCGTATTAATATCATTTTTAATCTCAACAAGACGCTTCTTACGTAATTCAAAATGATTTCTATCATGATCACGAATAATATAGTGTAATGTCGTTTTTTCAACATCACCGTTCATTTTCATTAAATGATAGAAACCTTCGTAATCTTCTGTTCTTTCGGGTACTTCATTTTGTGGTAATAATGAATTGAATTGTTGACCCAAGAGAATAGCGTTAATCATAGCATTTTTAGCAGAACCAGGATGTACATTGACACCGTGACACGTAACGATTGCTTCTGCTGCGTTGAAACTTTCATATTGTAATTCGCCCAATTCACTACCATCCATAGTGTAGGCGAAATCCGCATTAAAGCGCTCAACATCAAAGGCATGAGGACCTCTGCCAATTTCTTCATCTGGCGTAAAAGCAATACGAATAGGTCCATGTTTGACTTCTGGATGTTCTGTTAAATACTTCATTGCTTCCATGATTTCAACGACACCAGCTTTGTCATCAGCACCTAATAGTGATGTGCCATCTGTGACCATTAACGTATGACCTTCTACGTGTTTCATAGCAGGAAATAGATCTTGGCTCAATATACGACTCGTTTCACCTAATTTGATAGGTTGGCCATCATAATTTTCTATAATTTGTGGATTTACCTTTGATGCATTGAAATCAGGTGAAGTATCAACATGTGCCAAAAAGCCAACAGTAGGTAAAACTTCGCCAACATTACTTTCTAATGTTGCGAATAAATAACCTTGTTCATCAATGTCAGTTTCTAAACCTAAATCCGTTAATTCGTCATTTAACAAATTTAGTAAATCCCATTGCTTCTCAGTAGAAGGCGTAGTATTAGACTCTGGATCAGATTGTGTATCTATTGTTACATATCTTGTTAATCTATCAATTATATCAGTTTTCAAAAAAACACCCCTTAAGCTCTATTGTTCATATTGTAAGATTTTTTATATGTTTTACCATTCATTCTACCATAATGTTGTTTAATCCGTGTATTGAGATGATAGATGATTTCTGCACATAGAATACCAAAAGCAATCGCGCCTGAAATCAACGTGACTTCAAGAAATGTATTTGTAGCGAGTGTATATTGATTACTAACTAAATAACGCGTCGCTTCATATGCTAAACCACCTGGTACTAATGGGATAATTCCTGGAACAATAAAGATAATAACAGGTCGTTTGTAACGTCTACTCATTACGTGACTCATAATTGCTAAAATAAAGCTTCCTAAAAATGAAGCCATTACTTTACCGAAATCCAAGTCCACAGTAAGTTTGAAGATAATCCAGCCCATTGCGCCAACGAAACCACAAGCTAAAAGGAGTCGACGTGGTGCGTTAAAGATAATCGAAAAAAGCATTGTTGCTAAAAAGCTGACAATAAATTGTAAAACATAATAGCCGATGAGCATATAAGCACTCCTTTTTAAAATATTAATAAAACAATGGCAACTCCGGCACCAATTGCAAATGCTGTGAGAGCTGCTTCAACGCCACGAGACATACCAGCAATCAATTCTCCAGCCATTAAATCACGAATAGCATTGGTGATTAATATTCCTGGTACAAGAGGCATGACGCCAGCTATGGTTATAAAGTCTTGGTTTTCTGCCAGACCTAATTTAGTGAATGTGGCGGCGACCGTTATAACAACTACTGCACTAAGGAATTCTGAAAAGAATTTAATTTGAATATAGCGTTGTACAAAATCAAAAGTTAAAAACGCACCAGCTCCGGCAATAATTGCGAAAAAGAAGTCGTTAATTCCGCCGCCAAACATGATTAAGAAGAATCCACATGCGACTGCTGCTGCGAAGAATTTTGTAATAGATGAAAATTGTAAAGATGCGTGATGCAAATGTATGAGCTCTGATTTTGCCTCGTCTATATCTAATTGATTATTTGAAATTTTACGCGATAAACTATTGGTTAAGGCGATCTTTTCTAAATCAGTCGTTCTTTCACGAATACGTACGAGTCGTGTGTTCGTACGATCATTAAGGGAAAAAATAATTGCTGTAGAAGTTACAAAGCTATATGTATCATCTAAACCATAATTGGCAGCAATTCGTGTCATCGTATCCTCGACACGATAGGTTTCAGCGCCACTTTCTAGCAAAATTCTTCCCGCAATAAGTACGACGTCAATCACTTTGTTTTCATCGATGATAGTGATTGTATCTGACATAGTTGGTCACCTCCTGAAATGATTTTATAACAATTGAAAGTTTACAGCGTACAACAGTAACTTTCAATAATGATTCATACTATGTTATTAATTTTTGAACTTTCATTATATATTGTAACAAACATAATTTTGCAATTGTTGTTTTTAAGTTAAAAAAATAACAATTGAAATATGCGCTTGAATCTAGATTTTAATTTTAACATATAGATTCTTTGAGTGTTGACTGTGTCTGTTTTAGACGTATTTATTTTTTTGAAACTGGAGATAAATTAAATGATTTGAAACGTCTCTACAAAAAGCGAGCACAAAAAAAGAGTGGATGTATGAAATCAAAGATTGAACCTTGATTTCATACATCCACTCCCAGTTTGAACAGTGTTAAATTTGGTAATATTTTTATAATTTAACAATTGGATTAAACATAACTTGATTACGGCCTTCATTTTTTGCCATATGCAGCATGTCATCCGCAATTTTGAATACTTTACGTTGAGATTTGTAATCTTCTTGAGTTAAGTAACCTACACCAATGGATACAGATAATTTGATGACTTCTTTATTTGGCATATGGAAAGTAGATTGTTCAACCCCTGAACGAATATTTTCACTAAGTTTTACACATTGATCTAAAGTATAATCGTATAAAACAATTGAAAATTCTTCGCCGCCATTACGATAAATACTAAATTGTTGAGGTACATAATTTTTTAATAGTTGAGCTACTTGTCTAAGCACGGCATCGCCAGATTTATGTGAAAATTTATCATTTACATCTTTGAAACCATCTATATCAATGAGCAATAATCCTAAGCTCTCATTGTTTTCTTCAGCGATACGCGTCGTTTCATTTAGATGTCTGTCAAATTCTTTAACATTTCCCAAGCCAGTTAAATAGTCCAGTTTATCTTCATTTTCATAACGATTAACTAATGAGAAAAAATGCCAAATATCAACAAATGTGATAGAAGAAGTAATCGTTAAAATAAAGGATAAGGGTATTAAGAACAACACTTCTGTTAATTCATAATAAGGGCTAATAAGTGATAAAATAACCAAAATAACTAATGTAATTGCATTAAGGATTTGTAATGAAACAATATCGCTTTGTTTTAAAAATGGTCCAACTGCACCAACTACGATGGCTATAACAATGAGAATCGTAGCAATAATAATAGTGAAATCACCAATTAGCACATTGACTACAGAGACAATGACTGCGGCTAGAACGGTGTATACCATATTTGTGTATCTACCTAAGAATAAAATAGGCACAAATGATAAATAGAGTGCGTATTCATTGAATAGTGGCACTGGATAGGCGGATAGTAAAAGTGCTACTATCGTCATTAAAATAGTGACGTATTCTTTTGAAAAAACCATGTTTTTATTTTCTGAATACTGTAAGCGATGGAATAAGTAAATTCCTGCCACAATAACAGAGATATTGTAGATAATAGCTTCAAACATTTAACGTTACACTCCTTTGAATAAACACTTAGTTATTGTAAGTGAAAACTTACATTTTGTCATCACTATAGAAATAGAAATTTATAACATTCACTTAATATTCATGTTAAAATATTTGTCTGAGTGATTATATAAAAATCACTTAGTTTATAATTAAAAATCAAAACGAATTCGTTTATAGATTATTAATTATCTCATTACTATTTGTATAAGTAAAAGCGTATGAGGTATTATGGTATTAAGTGCATAAATATTTAAATATGGTAGGTGTGCAATTTATTAGAGTTGCATCAACATCACAGACCATTTTATAGATAATATAAATTTGCAGTTTAAAGTTAAAATTATTTTCAATGTAACGACTTTGAAATTCAAAATAATCAAGAATTATATTAATGAAGGTGAACTGATGTATACATTATTATTAATCATTTTTTCAATGATTGTCAGTTTAATACTAACACCAATAATTATAAAGGTTTCTCATAAACTAGGCATTGTAGATAAGCCGAATTTTAGAAAAGTACATACAAAACCCGTTTCTGTATTAGGCGGAACTGTAATACTTTTTGCGTTTCTATTAGGGATATGGCTAGGACATCCGATAGAAATCGAAGTTAAACCGCTTGTTATTGGATCAGTATTAATCTATTTGGTGGGACTTGTAGATGATATCTATGATTTGAAACCCGTTTTAAAATTAATTGGCCAAGTAATTGCAGCACTCGTCGTTGTCTATTATGGAGTGACGATTGATTTTATCTCCTTACCAATTGGGCCTACGATACATTTTGGCGTATTTGGGATCCCTATCACAGTGATTTGGATTGTAGCCATCACTAATGCAATTAACTTGATCGATGGATTAGATGGATTAGCGTCTGGTGTATCGATGATTGCCTTAATGACAATTGGCTTTATAGCAATATTACAAGCAAATATTTTTATTATGATGATTTGTAGTGTCTTAATAGGTGCGCTTTTAGGATTCTTATTCTTCAATTTCCATCCAGCTAAAATATTTTTAGGTGATAGTGGTGCATTACTTGTAGGATTTATTGTAGGATTCCTATCATTACTCGGATTTAAGAATATAACTTTCATTTCACTATTCTTCCCGATTGTTATCTTAGCAGTTCCGTTTATTGATACGTTGTTTGCGATGATACGTCGAGTGAAGAAAGGTCAGCATATTATGCAGGCAGATAAATCGCATTTACATCATAAATTATTAGAATTAGGTTATTCACATCGCCAGACCGTAGTACTTATATATTCTATAGCATTACTATTTAGTCTTGCTAGTATTATATTATATTTGTCTCAACCATGGGGTGTACTCATGATGCTCATTCTTATTTTAGTTACAATTGAGCTTATTGTAGAATTTACTGGTCTCATTGATGATGATTACAGACCTTTAATGAAATTAATTGAAAACAAACAACAGAACAAAGACGATGAACATCATTAATAAAGAGGCTTCCAAGACGGAGGCCTCTTTATTTTATACTCACATACGTATAATTTGGATTTTAAGATTAGGAAGTAGGAATATCGAACGGTAAGCGTACCACTTCATTTTCTATTAAATCGTAATTCCCTGAAGTGTTACGATTTAAAAAATCTATAAATTGATCGTAGTCTGTTTTAACAACATCAATGTGATAACTTACTTTATCGGTATAATTTGTTTCGCGTAATAAGTAAGGTGTGCTCGCGAGTTCATATTCAAACTTACCCGTTAAATCATAAGCAATGGTAACCGTTGTAGGTATAGCAGGACGCATAGCTACTCTACCAATATCATAAATTACATCTCGTACTGCACCACTATACGCACGTATTAATCCGCCACCGCCTAATTTAATACCACCAAAGTAGCGTGTAACAACCACGGCAGCATTATGTATCTCTAATTTCTTTAAAATATCGAGCATAGGAACTCCCGCTGTGCCACTTGGTTCGCCATCGTCGTTTGCTTTTTGGATATTCATTTGGTCTCCAATCGTATATGCTGAACAATTATGAGTTGCTTCTCGGTGTTCAGATTTCACTGCGTCGATAAAAGCTTTAGCTGCATCTTCAGATTCAACAGGTTTAATGTGCGCTATAAAACGTGATTTACTGATTATATTTTCAATTGTATGTTCTTGTTTAACTGTGATTATTGCATCATCCATTTATCGTCACCTCATCTTTGTATAGTCAGACAATCATTTATGTATGTTTTAAAAATTCATTAATTACACATATTATACACTGTATTGTATTATAGATTAAATACAAAAATAAATTTTCTTTTTACTTAAAATAGGGTATCATAGTTGTGAGTATAATTGAGGAGGATTAAGATGAAGATTGCTGTCTTGACAGATTCAACGAGCTATCTATCTCAAACACTAATAGAAAAATATAATATAAGAATTGCGCCGCTAAGCGTAACTTTCGATAACGGTGAAAACTTTGTGGAAAATGCAACAATATCAACGGAAGCATTTTATAAAAGAATGGAAACTTCAAATACAATTCCTACGACAAGTCAACCTGCCATTGGAGAGTTTATAAAACATTTTAAAGAACTCCGAGAGGAAGGTTATACAGATGTCATATCTGTTTTTATATCATCTGGAATTAGTGGCAGTTATCAAACAGCTACGCAAGCAGGAAAAATGGTGGAAGGAATCAATGTGCATACATTTGATTCAAAATTAGCTGCGATGGTAGAAGGTGGTTATGTACTACTTGTAGTTGAAATGATAGAACAAGGATATGAGCCCCAAGATATTATTAAAGAGCTTGAAGCTATGCGTGAAGTGACTGGTGCAATCTTAATGGTAGATGATTTGAAAAATCTACAGAAAAGTGGTCGTATCACCGGAGCGCAAGCATGGGTAGGTACAATGTTGAAAATGAAACCTGTTTTAACATTTGATGACGGCAAAATTGTACCAGAAGCAAAAGTCCGTACTAAAAAACGTGCACTCAATGAAATAATTAATAAAGTTACCGCTCAAGTGAAAGATTATGATGGAGTAACATTATATATTATTGAGGGAGATAAACCAGAAGATGCAGATTGGATGGAAAAGGAATTATACGAAAAATATCCACAATATAATCTTCACCGATCTAAGTTAGGACCTGTTATTGCAGCGCACTTAGGTTCTGGTGGTATGGGACTAGGATTTACAGGGAGAAACATACGTTTATCATAAATATTAACTCGTTTAAAGACATGTTGTGCCAAGAATGGTATGCATGTCTTTTTTTATTGGAGGTTATTTGAAATAAAACATTATGGAAAATTAATCATCGAAAAAAATATGTTATCAAATGAGAAAATCAGACATATTTCTCCTGGTGTGATAAACAAAAAAGGGTGTTGGTATTGTATACAGTGTCATACACAAGAGAAACGTCATTTTTACAAATACTTTTCAACATTATTAGATAAAGAAGTTGTGTATTGTAGAAATTGTATCAATTTGGGCAGAATGGATAATATTAATGAAGTATATATTACTGAAACAAATGTAAATATTTCCCAAGGGATATATCATTTACCATTTAAATTGTCAGAACAACAACGTTTTGCTTCAATTAAAATTTTAGAAGTGGTTAAAAATTTAACGTCTATTTTATTATATGCTGTGACAGGCGCAGGTAAGACAGAAATGATTTTTGAAGGTATTAGCTTTGCGAGAAGAAAAGGCTATAATGTTGCGGTTGTATCGCCCAGAGTTGATGTTGTTATAGAAGTGAGTTTGCGTATTAAAGCAGCTTTTAGAGATGAAGCAATAGATGTACTCTATCAAGGTCAGAGACAATGTCATAATGGACACTTTGTGATTGCTACGGTGCATCAATTATATCGATTTAAACATCACTTTGACTTGATTATTGTAGATGAAGTTGATGCATTTCCATTATCAATGGATCCAATACTCTTTGATGTCATAACACATGCTTCAAAAGAACATCATGGCCACATTTATATGACTGCAACACCGCCAACTAAATTACTTAGAAAAATGAAAGAAGGGTCTATAATAACGCTACCCGCCCGTTTTCATAGGCAACCTTTGCCAGTTCCTCAGTTTAAATATCACAAAATAAAATTTCACAAAATACAACGCTTTCTAATGAAACTATTGAAACAACAAATTGAGGCAGATAGATATACGCTCGTGTTTTTTAATGACATACAGCATATGAAACAAATGTATCATTGTTATAAAACAGAAATAACTTCATTGACCTATGTGCATAGTGAGGATGTACTTCGTTTTGAAAAAGTGAGCGCTTTAAGAAAAGGTGAATATAAAGTTATGTTTACCACTACAATTTTAGAAAGAGGATTTACTATGGAAAACTTAGACGTTATTGTGCTCAATAGTCATATGTTTGAAAGCAGTGCACTTGTTCAAATTGCTGGAAGAGTGGGTCGTAAATTAGAGGCACCATCAGGATTAGTATTATATTTACATGAGGGAATTACGATGGACATGCTTAAAGCACGAAAAGACATTAAGAAAATGAACGCATTAGCGCATAACAGGGGATGGTTAGATGGCTAGATGTATTCAATGTCATCATACTTTTTCTGAAGCGTTTAATGCTTTTACATTTTATAAAAAAGCATCTAAATTATGTGAATCATGCATAGAACAATGGGATGATATCAATATTAACCCCCTCAATCGCTGTGTCAGATGTTTAAAGAAATTAGACGAAAATGAGAAGAATTGCTTAGACTGTTTATTTTTAGCAACAAAATATAACTTAATGAATCAGTTATATTGCCAATACCAATATAAAGGTATGTTAAAGACGCTTATTCATCAATATAAATTCAAGAAAGATGTCGCAATTTGTGAAATATTAGCAACACAGCTTCAGTTCCCTAAAATATCATATGATTACATTGTACCTATACCGTCACCGTTAGTTAGAGATAAGGAGCGAACGTTTAATCCCGTGCTGGCCGTGTTAGATGAAATGGGTGTGAATTATGAACCTTTACTATATACACGGGTCCGTCCAAAGCAATCACTTTTAGGAAAACAATTACGCGCGCAATCAAAAAATCCATTTGAAATCGTAAAAAATATAGATTTAGAAAATAAAAATATTTTACTTGTAGATGACATTTACACTACAGGATTAACAGTTCATAATGCCGCAGAGTTGCTGTTTGTTAGAAAAATCAGAAAATTCGATGTGTTTACGTTTGCACGGTAGGAGAAACATGGTATTATAAGAGTAAGCAATATTACCAATATAGAGGTTTTAAAGGAGTCGATTATTATGATCAGATTTGAAATTCACGGGGAGAACCTCACTATTACTGATGCGATTCGCAACTATATTGAGGAGAAAATTGGTAAATTAGAAAGATATTTTAACGATGTGCCAAATGCAATCGCACACGTTAAAGTAAAAACGTATCAAAATTCGGCAGCAAAAATCGAAGTAACTATTCCATTGAAAAACGTTACTTTAAGAGCTGAAGAACGCCACGATGATTTATACGCTGGTATTGATTTAATTAACGGTAAACTTGAAAGACAAGTTAGAAAATACAAAACGCGTGTAAATCGTAAAAATCGAAATCGTGGAGAACAAGAAGCATTTGCATCATTACCACAAGAAAGTGAAGCAGAAGAAATTCAAAATGATGACAATGAAAGTGATATCGAAATTATTCGTTCAAAAAATTTCAGTTTGAAACCTATGGATTCAGAAGAAGCAGTATTACAAATGGATTTATTAGGACATGATTTCTTTATTTTCACAGATCGTGAAACTGATGGTACGAGTATTGTTTATAAAAGAAGAGATGGAAAATATGGTTTGATTGAAACAACTGAATAATTTGTTTTAATTAAGTCCAATATTAAACTAACCGTAGCGTTCATGATTGAGTTAAATCATGGACGCTCATTTTTTGTTGTGTTACTATGAAATAATTTGAAAGTTAGGTAAGATCTTGTGTATATTTTTATTGGATAAGAGATAAAATAAAAAACGAAAACTATTAATAAATAAAAAATAGCATTAACAAGCGAGAAAACTGTTTAAATGGAAAGTTAATAAGTGTAAATTTAAGCTTATAAATGATATCATAAATTGTTGTAAGCAAAGAGTTAAAAAGCTAAAGGAGCGAACAAAATGGGTTTTTTATCAAAGATTGCAGATGGCAATAAAAAAGAAATAAAACGCCTTGGTAAATTAGCCGACAAAGTCCTTGCGTTAGAAGAGGATACGTCGATATTAACTGATGAAGAAATTAGGGAGAAAACAAAAGCATTTCAAAAACAATTACAAGCAGAAGAAGATATAAAAAAACAATTTAAAATGCTCGATGATATTTTACCGGAAGCCTTTGCGCTCGTAAGAGAAGGTTCAAAACGTGTGTTCAATATGATTCCATATAAAGTTCAGGTTATGGGTGGTATTGCAATTCATGGTGGCGACATTTCTGAGATGAGAACAGGTGAAGGTAAAACGTTAACTGCTACAATGCCAGTTTATTTAAACGCATTGTTAGGTCGTGGTGTGCATGTTATTACAGTAAACGAATATTTATCTAGTACGCAAAGCGAAGAAATGGCAGAACTATATGAATTTCTTGGGTTATCTGTAGGATTAAACATCAATAGTATGACAACAACTGAGAAGCGAGAAGCATACGCAAGTGATATTACGTATAGTACGAATAATGAGTTAGGATTCGATTATTTACGTGATAATATGGTGAACTATGCAGAAGAACGTGTTATGAGACCTTTAAACTTTGCTATCATTGATGAAGTTGACTCAATTTTAATTGATGAAGCACGTACGCCACTGATCATTTCAGGTGAAGCTGAGAAATCGACTTCGCTTTATACACAAGCAAATGTCTTTGCTAAAATGCTTAAAAATGAAGACGACTATAATTACGATGAGAAAACAAAAGCTGTTCAATTAACAGAGCAAGGTATTGATAAAGCAGAACGCATGTTTAAGATTGATAATCTATATGATGTGAATAATGTGGATATTATTAGCCATATTAATACTGCGTTACGTGCACATGTAACATTGCAAAGAGATGTGGATTACATGGTGAATAATGGTGAAGTCTTAATTGTTGACCAATTTACTGGTCGTACAATGCCAGGACGTCGCTTTTCAGAAGGCTTACACCAAGCCATAGAAGCGAAAGAAGGCGTGAAGATTCAAAACGAATCTAAAACAATGGCCTCTATTACATTCCAAAACTATTTCAGAATGTACAACAAACTTTCTGGTATGACAGGAACAGCTAAAACTGAAGAAGAAGAGTTCAGAAACATTTATAATATGACTGTAACTCAAATTCCTACTAACAAACCGATACAACGTGTGGACAAACCAGACTTAATATACATTAGTCAAAAAGGTAAATTTGATGCAGTTGTTGATGATGTTATTGAAAAACATAAACTAGGTCAACCTGTACTATTGGGTACAGTTGCAGTTGAAACCAGTGAATATATTTCTAATTTATTGAAAAAACATGGCATACGTCATGACATTTTAAACGCTAAAAATCATGAACGTGAAGCAGATATAGTTGCTAATGCAGGTCAACGTGGAGCGGTTACTATCGCTACGAACATGGCAGGTAGAGGTACAGATATTAAACTTGGCGCAGGTGTTGAAGAAATTGGCGGCCTTGCAGTAATCGGTACAGAGCGACATGAATCTCGTCGTATTGATGACCAATTACGTGGTCGTGCTGGACGACAAGGTGATAAAGGGGACAGTCGCTTTTACTTATCACTACAGGATGATTTAATGGTACGTTTTGGTTCGGAACGTTTACAAAGTATGATGAATCGTTTAGGTATGGATGATTCTACACCGATAGAATCTAAAATGGTGTCACGTGCTGTTGAATCTGCTCAAAAACGTGTAGAAGGTAATAACTTTGATGCGCGTAAACGTGTACTTGAATATGACGATGTATTACGTAAACAACGTGATATTATCTATGGTGAACGTAACCGTATTATTGATAATGATGAAAGCGGAGATTTAGTAAATGAAATGCTCCATTCTACATTAGATAGAAGCGTTCACTATTATATAAATGAAGATGAAGAAGATTTAGATTATGAGCCATTTATCAACTATATTGATGATGTATTCTTAAATGAAGGTGACTTAAAACTAGAAGATATCAAAGGTAAGGATCAAGAGGATATCATTGATATTGTTTGGTCGAAAGTTGAAGTCGCTTTAAAAGATCAAAAAGAGAAAATTGGTACGCAATTTGATGAATTCGAGCGTATGATTTTACTTCGTTCAATCGATTTACATTGGACAGACCATATAGATACAATGGATCAATTACGTCAAGGTATCCACTTGCGTTCTTATGGTCAACAAAATCCATTACGTGATTATCAAAACGAAGGACACCAACTTTTCGATACAATGATGCAAAACATCGAAGAAGATGTCAGCAAATATATCTTGAAATCAGTAGTTACCGTTGAAGATGACTTAGAACGTGATAAAGCAACAGATTTCGGTAAAGCTGAACACGTATCTGCAGAAGATGGTAAAGAAAAGGCTAAAGCATCGCCTTATGTTAAAGATGAACATATCGGTAGAAACGATCCTTGCCCTTGCGGTAGTGGAAAAAAATATAAAAACTGCCATGGTGCATAATTTGAAAATGATTTTAAATAAAACCGGAAGCCTTGATAAAGCATATATCAACTTCCGGTTTTTATTTATCAAAATTAAAATTAACTTGTTTTGATAAATAAAAATAGCGGCAGAGTTGTAATTAAACTGCAAACTTTTGTAGAATAGATATATTGAATAAAATGACATAATTTAATAGTAGTATTTCAATCGTACGATAACAGGAGAGATGCAGTGATGGAACTATCAGAAATTAAACGTAATATAGATTATTATAATGAAAAATTAGAGCAACTTAGGGGGTCTCTTTGACTTAGAAGAAAAAGAGACAAATATTCAAGAATACGAAGAAATGATGGCTGATCCTACTTTTTGGGATGATCAAGATAAAGCACAGGAAATTATTGATAAGAATAATGCTTTAAAAACGATTGTAAATGCATATCGAGGATTAGAATCTGAAATAGAAGACATGGAAACAACAAGAGAACTATTATTAGACGATGACGATGATGATATGAAGTCAGATTTGGAACAGAACGTAATAGATTTTAAAGCAAATTTAGATAAGTTTGAACTACAATTATTACTTGATGGTCCATATGATGCGAACGATGCCATTATGGAACTACATCCTGGCGCAGGCGGTACAGAATCGCAAGATTGGACAAATATGCTTTTAAGAATGTATCAACGGTATTGTGAACAAAAAGGGTTTAAAGTTGAGATTGCAGATTACCTACCTGGTGATGAAGCGGGCGTTAAAAGCGTTACACTAATTGTTAAAGGTCATAATGCCTACGGTTATTTGAAAGCTGAAAAAGGCGTGCATCGACTTGTCCGCATTTCACCGTTTGATTCGTCAGGACGTAGACATACGTCATTCGCTTCTTGTGATGTTATACCGCAATTCAATAATACAGAAATTGAAATTGATATCAATCCAGATGATATTAATGTTGATACATTTAGAGCGTCTGGTGCAGGTGGTCAACATATTAATAAAACAGAATCAGCAATTAGAATTACCCATCAACCTACAGGCATTGTAGTAAACAACCAAAATGAGCGCTCTCAAATTAAGAACAGAGAAGCTGCAATGAAAACATTGAAAGCTAAGTTATATCAATTAAAAATTGAGGAACAAGAGCAAGAAATGGCAGAAATTCGTGGCGAGCAAAAAGAAATTGGCTGGGGAAGTCAAATAAGATCTTATGTTTTTCATCCTTATGCAATGGTTAAAGATCATAGAACAAATGAAGAATCAGGTAAGGTAGATGCAGTTATGGACGGAGATATAAGTCCATTTATAGAAGCATACTTACGTAGTCAAATGGATCATTCAGAAAGTTAAGCAAATGAAAATTAGAAATCTCGTCGTTAGTATTTAAACTAGTGACGAGATTTTTTGTTTTTTTAAGAATGAATAAAAGCATGTAAAATGCAATTTTAAATATTACACGTTAGATTTGGATGATGTATGTATATAGCCTCTATAAGGTTGTAATATCAATGTTTTAAGCGCTATTTAAGCTAATTGAATTGACCCATATTAAGTATCAATTGTCTATTACATTACAGTATAATAACAACCGCAAAAGACGAAATGTTTTATGCTATATTATGATTGATTAAAATTTAAGACAGTAAAGGGTTGAACATGTAATGAAGAAAGGATTAACATTTTCTGTAACATCGGCAGCATTGTTTTTTGGTTTTAATGGTATTGCATCAGCAGACCAAATTCACACAGTAAAAGAAGATGCTAAATTATCTGATATAGCGCATGCATTTGCCACAACAACAAATGAAATTCAGTCATTAAATCAATTGAATGAAAGAGTAACTGTACAAGCAGGAGAACAATTAGTACTTCCAGACAAAGATATAGTGGAAATAAAACATGGAGATACAGTTTTAAATATTGCTGAAAAATATCAACTTAATTTAGAACAAATTTATCAGTTAAACCCAAATCTAGGTGAAGTTATTTACCCAGGCCAATTAGTGGCAGTATCTGAAAAGGGTTCAGCACATTTAAATAACCAGCTTCATAGTATTTTTAACGAACAACAAGTACAGAATGAAACAAGAGAAGGTAATGATGTTCCAGTAACATCAAATAACCTTGTACCAACGACACAACATACTTGGAATTACGTGGAAAAAGAAGCAGCAAATAATCAAAATGAAAGTAAACAAATGTATTCTAGTCAATATAAACCAACACAAGTCGCTTCAAATGGTAGTAATTATTATAGTTGGGGACAATGCACATATTATGCATTTGATCGCCGTCAACAATTAGGAAAATCAGTAGGTAACCTTTGGGGTAATGCGAATAATTGGGCTTCAGCAGCTAGTAATAGTGGCTACAAAGTTAACCATACACCTGAAGTGGGTGCGATTATCCAAAGTAATGCCGGTAACTATGGCCATGTAGGTGTTGTAGAACGTAAAAACCCAGATGGCTCAATTGTAGTATCAGAAATGAATTGGCAAGGTGTAGGACAAAAATCTTATAGAACGATTCACAACACTGGTCAATATAATTATATTCATTAGCAAATCATAAATTGGTATATACCTACAATATCATCTGAATACCTAAAGAAAAGGTGCTTAATAGTGAGATTATATTAGAGGTAAGTTTTGCTGAGTATAATAAATGGTACATCATAGAACCACTCCTGCATGTTTTGGAGTGGTTCTATGTTTATAGATCAATGTATTTAAATAATATCATTAATAAGGTAATGGGAGAGAAATATAATTTTTCTAATAATATTTCGTAGTATATGCCCAGCCAATTACTGTCAAAATAACAACGGAGGCTGAGATATAAGTTTATGTACTAGACACCCCATAAATTGAATTAGTTAAATTCAATTACATTGATAAGACATTTTGATTGTTGAATGATATTATAAAATTAAGTATAATCATTCATTAAACAAACTAGGAGGCGATGTCATGGGAGTACATCAATATTTTAAACGCTTGTCTGATTTAGAAAAATTAATTAGATTACCGGGAAAATTTAAATACTTTGAGCATAATGTCGCTGCGCATTCATTTAAGGTGACAAAAATTGCCCAATATTTGGCTACAGTAGAGGAATACCATGGTAATGAAGTAGATTGGAAAAGTTTATATGAAAAGGCGTTAAACCATGATTTTGCTGAAATTTTTACGGGTGATATTAAAACACCAGTTAAATACGCAAGTGGCGAATTAAAAAAACTCTTCTCACAAGTAGAGGAAGAAATGGTAGATCATTTTATAAATGAAGAAATTCCAGAAGCCTATCAAGATATATATCGAGAAAGACTTCAAGAAGGTAAAGATGACTCATTAGAAGGTCAGATACTTTCTGTAGCTGACAAAATAGATTTATTATATGAAACATTTGGAGAAATACAAAAGCGTAACCCCGAACAACTATTTTTTGAAATATATGAGATGTCCTTAGAAACGATTATGCAATTTGATCATCTAAGTTCGGTACAAGATTTTATAGATAATATTATTCCAGAAATGTTAACGGAAAAATTCATCCCAAGATCAGAATTACGTGAAACAACAATGGCTATTTTAAATAATAGGAATGGGTGAAGTGAATGATTTGGTATGTGCTCGCATCCTTTTTTCCATGTATTTTCGTGGTATTTTTTAGCGTGCTAACACGAAGTAAATGGGTAGGAACGATTTTAACATTAATTATAATTGGTGCATCCGTTCAAAAAGGTTTTTTTCATAATGAATGGATCATTTTTATAGATGTCGCCTCGTTGCTGGCTGGTTACCTTATTATCGATCAATTAGAATTTCATAAAAAAGAAGATGACTGAGTAATAAATGTTAAGCAACTTAATTGCTATAGTTAAATATGCATTTTATAATTGTATAACTTCAACAATATAGTTTATTTTAGAATAAACAAATATAACTTAGGCAAACATGGTGACAGAACTATGTTTGTTTTTCTTTATATATAGCAAGATAAAAGCGAACAAATGTTTGCTTTTTCGTTTGTAAATCTGTTAAAATATGTAACGAGAATATGAATCTGCAAACTTGATGCAGACACACAGCAACAGTAGTATATACATTTTAAACATAGACACATCAGGTATGTTCGTATCGTTAGAAATTATATAGGAGGCATGTGTCACTATGGAACATCATCAATTTAAATTACAATCTGATTTTACACCTCAGGGTGATCAACCAGATGCGATAAAGAAAATAGTTGAAGGCGTTAATGAGGGCAAACGTCATCAAACCTTACTCGGTGCGACAGGTACAGGTAAAACCTTTACGATGAGTAATGTTATTAAACAAGTAGGCAAACCCACACTCATTATCGCCCACAATAAGACATTAGCAGGTCAATTATATAGTGAGTTTAAAGAATTCTTTCCAGAAAATAGAGTAGAATACTTTGTTAGTTATTATGATTACTATCAACCAGAGGCATATGTGCCATCAACTGATACATTTATTGAAAAAGATGCTTCAATAAATGATGAAATTGACCAATTACGACATTCAGCGACAAGTTCACTTTTTGAAAGAGACGATGTCATTATTATTGCGAGTGTCAGTTGTATATATGGTTTAGGTAATCCAGAAGAATATCGAGATTTAGTAGTCAGTGTTCGCGCTGGTATGGAAATGGACAGAAGTGAACTTTTAAAAAAATTAGTAGACGTTCAATATTCGAGAAATGATATTGATTTTAGACGTGGTACATTTCGTGTAAGGGGAGATGTAGTTGAAATTTTCCCTGCTTCGAGAGAAGAAATGTGTATTCGTGTAGAATTTTTTGGTGATGAAATTGATCGTATCCGTGAAGTAAATTATTTAACGGGTGAAGTTTTAAGAGAGCGTGATCACTTTGTGATTTTTCCAGCATCCCACTTCGTAACACGTGAAGAGAAAATGAAATCTGCAATACAAAGAATTGAAAATGAACTAGAAGAAAGCTTAACAGAATTACGCTCAGAAAATAAATTATTAGAGGCACAACGACTAGAACAACGTACGAATTATGATTTAGAAATGATGCGAGAAATGGGCTTCTGTTCTGGTATTGAAAACTACTCTGTGCATTTAACACTAAGACCAATGGGTTCAACGCCATATACGTTATTAGATTATTTTGGCGATGATTGGCTTGTAATGGTTGATGAATCACATGTGACATTACCTCAAATTAGGGGTATGTATAATGGAGACCGTGCACGTAAACAAGTACTTGTAGATCATGGTTTCCGTTTGCCGAGCGCTTTGGATAATAGACCTTTAAAATTTGAAGAATTCGAAGAAAAAACCAATCAACTCGTTTATGTATCTGCTACACCTGGTCCATTTGAGTTAGAACATACAGATGAAATGGTACAACAAATTATTCGTCCAACAGGTTTATTAGATCCTGAGATTGAAGTGCGACCAACGGAAAATCAAATTGACGATTTAATAAGTGAAATTCATGAGCGCATTGAACGTAATGAACGTGTGCTAGTTACAACATTAACTAAAAAAATGAGTGAAGATTTAACTACTTATTTAAAAGAAGCTGGCGTTAAGGTCAATTACCTACATTCAGAAATTAAAACATTGGAGCGTATAGAAATTATTCGTGATTTACGTATGGGAACTTATGATGTCATTGTTGGAATTAACTTATTAAGAGAGGGTATCGATATACCAGAAGTATCTCTTGTTGTTATTCTTGATGCTGATAAAGAAGGTTTCTTACGTTCACATAGATCACTTGTTCAAACAAGTGGACGTGCAGCACGTAATAGTCGTGGTGAAGTTATTATGTACGGTGACAAGATTACAGATTCCATGCGTTATGCCATTGATGAGACAGAGCGACGTCGTACAATTCAAAAAGCATATAACGAAAAACATAATATTACGCCTACTACGATTAATAAGAAAATTCATGATGTTATTAGTGCAACTGTCGAAAATGATGAAACAAATGAACAACAACAAACTGAAGTACCTAAGAAAATGACGAAAAAAGAACGCGAAAAAACAATCGCAAATATAGAAAAAGAAATGAAACAAGCAGCTAAAGATTTAGATTTCGAAAAAGCAACAGAGCTTAGAGATATGTTGTTTGAATTAAAAGCAGAAGGGTGACAAATATGAAACAACCATCCATTGTAGTAAAAGGGGCTCGTGCCCATAATTTAAAAGGTGTAGATATTGAAATACCGAAAGATAAACTCATCGTGATGACGGGACTGTCTGGATCAGGAAAATCTTCACTTGCCTTTGATACAATATATGCTGAGGGTCAGCGTAGATATGTAGAGTCATTAAGTGCTTATGCAAGACAATTTTTAGGTCAAATGGATAAACCAGATGTTGATACGATTGAAGGTTTATCACCTGCGATATCAATTGACCAAAAGACTACAAGTAAAAATCCAAGATCAACTGTAGCGACAGTAACTGAAATATATGACTATATACGGTTGCTCTACGCACGTATAGGCAAACCATTTTGCCCCAATCATGGTATTGAAATAGAATCGCAAACTGTACAACAAATGGTAGACCAAGTGATGCAACTTGAAGAGCGTTCTAAAATCCAACTATTGGCTCCTGTGGTTTCTCATAGAAAAGGTGCACAAGAAAAACTCATAGACGACATTAGCAAAAAAGGCTATGTACGTGTACGTGTTGATGGTGAAATTATGGATGTAAACGAAGTGCCAAATTTAGATAAAAATAAAAATCATACTATCGAAGTCGTAATAGATCGCTTGGTGGTTAAAGCAGGTATTGAAGGACGTCTTGCTGATTCTATAGAAACTGCGATTAGACTTGCTGAAGGTACATTAATCGTTGATATAATTGGGGGAGAAGAATTAAAATTCTCGGAAAACCATGCCTGTCCGATATGTGGTTTTTCAATTGGTGAACTAGAGCCTCGTATGTTCAGTTTTAACAGCCCCTTTGGTGCATGTCCAACATGTGATGGTTTAGGATTGAAATTAAAAGTAGATTTAGATTTAGTGGTTCCTGATACAAACAAAACTTTAAATGAAGGTGCAATCATAGCTTGGGAATCTTCAAGTTCTGATTTTTATCCAACATTATTAAATCGTGTTTGTGAAGTATATAAAATTAATATGGATAAACCATTTAAAAAATTAACAGATAGACAACAAGATATCATTTTAAACGGTTCTAAAGGTAAAGAAATTGAGTTCACTTTTAAACAACGCAATGGTCAAACACGTAAACGAACAATGGAATTTGAAGGTGTGATTAATAATATTAATCGTCGTTATCATGACTCACCATCTGAACTTGTTAGAGAGATGATGAGTAAATATATGACTGAGCTACCTTGTGAAACTTGTAATGGTAAACGTTTAAGCCGTGAAGCGTTATCTGTATATGTTTCTGGTCAGAATATTGGTGAAGTTGTTGAACATTCAATTAAAGATGCTTTGCATATGTATGAACATATTGAATTGTCAGATCAAGATAGAAAAATTGCAGATCAAATATTAAAGGAAATTAACTCACGTTTAGAATTTTTATACAACGTTGGTTTAGAATATTTAACACTCAATCGTGCATCAGGATCATTATCAGGTGGGGAAGCGCAGCGAATTCGTCTTGCTACACAAATTGGTTCTAGACTGTCAGGTGTACTTTACGTGTTAGATGAGCCTTCTATCGGACTTCACCAAAGAGATAATGATCGACTTATAAGTACATTAAAAGAAATGCGTGACTTAGGTAATACTTTGATCGTTGTAGAACACGATGAAGATACAATGCGTGCGGCTGATTATTTGGTTGATGTAGGACCAGGTGCAGGTGAACATGGTGGCGAAATTGTCGCGAGTGGTACACCTAAACAAGTAATGAATCAGAAAAAATCACTCACTGGTCAATATTTAAGCGGGAAAAAACTGATAGAAGTACCTGAGGAACGCCGTGAAATAACTGATCGTAAAGTCAGTGTTAAAGGCGCAAGAAGTAATAACTTAAAAGATATCGACGTAGATTTTCCATTATCAACAATGACAGTAGTTACAGGTGTTTCTGGTTCAGGTAAGAGTACGTTAGTTAATGAAGTGCTGTATAAATCATTAGCAAAACACATTAATAAATCAAAAGTAAAACCAGGTGATTGTGACGAAATTCAAGGAATAGAAGAACTTGAACGTATAATCGATATTGATCAATCACCTATTGGAAGAACACCGAGATCAAATCCAGCAACTTATACAGGCGTATTCGATAATATTAGGGATATCTTCGCGCAAACAAACGAATCTAAAGTAAGAGGATATACTAAAGGCCGTTTTAGCTTCAATGTGAAAGGCGGTCGTTGTGAAGCTTGTAGAGGTGACGGTATTATAAAAATTGAAATGCATTTCTTACCAGATGTGTATGTACCGTGTGAAATTTGTGGTGGTTCTAGATACAATAGAGAAACGCTAGAAGTCACGTATAAAGGTAAAAACATTGCAGATATTTTAGCAATGACAGCTGAAGAAGCGACTAATTTCTTTGAAAAAGTGCCAAAAATTCATCGTAAATTGAAAACATTAGTTGATGTTGGACTAGGATACGTTACACTCGGACAACAAGCAACAACACTTTCTGGTGGGGAAGCACAACGTGTTAAACTCGCATCTGAATTGCATAAACGTTCTACAGGTCGCTCCATCTATATTCTTGATGAACCAACGACTGGTTTACATGTTGATGATATTGGTCGGTTATTAAAAGTACTCAATAAACTAGTGGAAAATGGTGATACTGTGGTTATTATTGAGCATAACTTAGATGTTATTAAAATGGCAGATCATATTATTGACTTAGGTCCAGAAGGTGGCGATGGGGGCGGTACGCTTGTAGCTACCGGTACGCCAGAACAAATTGCAGAAGTAAAAGAAAGTTATACAGGACAATACTTAAAGCCTGTGCTAGAAAGAGATACAGTAAAATAAACAATATAAGTATGTAACTCCACTCAAAAAGGCGGGAACATAAGTATAAATGGCTCTCTTCAAGGTAAGTACTTTAACGTGCAAACTTTGAAGGGGGTATTTTTGTATTTATTACCAACAAATACCTAGAAAATGATTTGTAGTAAATTAAATGAATAAATTGAAAATATAATCAGTCACTGGTGTGTGATATCGTTTATAATTGATATAATGATAGATATTATAGATATGTGTTGAATTATCGATCTTCTACACTTTTTGATATGGATTATCATTTCTTTTTGATATGATAATATCATATTGCAAATGTAAGAGAAATACTGATAGAGGTGAACTATGTTAACTACCAAGAGTTTAGTAGACCGCTTTGAACTTGATCTTATTGTTGGAGAAGCAGGTTTAAACAAACAAATTAAAAATACAGATATTTCAAGACCAGGTTTGGAAATGGCAGGTTATTTTTCTCACTATGCTTCTGACCGTATTCAATTATTAGGTACGACGGAATTATCTTTTTATAACTTATTACCAGATGAAGAACGTAAAGGTCGTATGAGAAAGTTATGTCGTCCAGATACACCAGCGATTATTGTGACGAGAGATTTAGAACCACCAGAGGAACTTATCGTTGCAGCAAAAGAACTCGACACCCCTTTAATTGCGTCGACGATTGCTACTACACAATTAATGAGTCGTTTAACTACATTTTTAGAACATGAACTAGCACGAACAACATCACTGCATGGAGTACTTGTCGACGTTTATGGTGTAGGTGTACTGATTACTGGTGATTCTGGAATCGGTAAAAGTGAAACGGCATTAGAATTAATAAAACGTGGTCATAGATTAGTAGCAGATGATAATGTGGAAATTAGAGAAATTAGTAAAGACGAATTGATTGGGAGAGCACCTAAATTAATAGAACATTTATTAGAAATTAGAGGCTTAGGTATCATTAATGTAATGACATTATTTGGTGCAGGCTCGATTTTAACTGAAAAACGATTGCGTTTAAATATTCATTTAGAAAACTGGCATAAAGACAAATTATATGATCGAGTCGGCTTAAATGAAGAAAAATTACGTATCTTAGATACTGAAATTACGAAAAAAACAATTCCTGTACGACCTGGACGTAACGTAGCGGTTATTATTGAAGTTGCGGCAATGAATTACCGACTGAATATTATGGGCATCAATACAGCAGAAGAGTTTAATGATCGCTTAAATGCTGAAATATTACGAAATGGTAGCAATAGTGAGGAGAAATAGGTAATGATGACATTAAATTATATCAATCCAATTGCACTTGAGCTTGGGCCTATTTCAGTACGTTGGTACGGAATTATTATCGCTGTTGGGATACTCTTGGGTTATTTTATTGCTCAAGAAGGTGTGAAACGAATTGGCTTTGATACAGATACATTAGTTGATATCATTTTTTGGAGTGCAATATTTGGATTTATTATGGCGAGACTTTATTTCGTTGTATTCCAGTGGCCGTATTATATTCAAAACCCAATTGAAATTCCGATGATATGGCACGGTGGTATTGCAATACACGGTGGCTTAATAGGTGGATTTGTTACAGGGATTATCATCTGTAAACAAAAAAATATTAACCCGTTTCAAATTGGTGATGTCATTGCACCAAGTATGATTTTAGGCCAAGGTATTGGAAGATGGGGCAACTTTATGAATCATGAAGCTCATGGCGGTCCTGTTTCAAGAACATTCTTAGAAAACTTACATATTCCAGATTTTATTATTAATAATATGTATATTAATGGCAAATACTACCAGCCAACATTCTTATATGAATCTATTTGGGACATTTTAGGCTTTGTTATACTAATCTTTCTTAGAAAACATTTACGTATAGGAGATACTTTCTGTCTATATTTGATATGGTATTCAATCGGCAGATTTTTCGTAGAAGGCATGCGTACAGATAGCTTGATGTTAACTAGTGATATTCGAGTAGCGCAGTTAATGTCTATTATACTGATTATAGTAGGTATTGTGATTATGATTATAAGAAGAGTGAAATATAACGCACCAAGATATAAAGATGTTGGCCCGTTAACTTGGTCAAATCAAAAAGTGAAGTGATAAAATATCATGCGTAATTTAAAAAAGGTTAAAGTTAAAGGCAATAACCCACTTTGGCATATGTATCGTTATATTAGATACTTTAAAATATTTAAACAAACGATAATTATTGAAATTTGCAGGTACTTGCCTCACGTGAAATTAAAACATTGGGCGTATCGCAATTTATTGAAAATGAATATTGGTAAAAACACAGCATTTGCTTTTAAAGTAGTTCCCGATTTATTATACCCAGAGTATATTTCCATAGGGGAAAATTGTGTGATTGGCTATAATACTACAATTTTGACTCATGAATTTCTCGTTGATGAATTTCGAACGGGGCGTGTGCAAATTGGTGATAATACTTTAATTGGCGCGAATGTTACAATATTACCAGGTGTAAGCATAGGATCAAATGTTAAAGTCGGAGCGGGTGCTGTTATTTCAAAAGACATACCTGATTCGGCATTAGCATATGGAAATCCCATGCAAATAAGAACTTAATTAATATTTAGGAGGTGATAATGGATGGCGCATAACGGCAAAGTAATACCAATGAAATTAGATAGTCAATTTTATAAAAAATTGGGAGACCAAAAATTTCTGCACCAAGATTATAAAAAGGCAGCAGAATATTATGGCAAAGTGCTGGATATGTCACCTCAAGATTTTGATGTAAAAGTAAAATACGCGGAATGTCTTGTGAATATAGGACTAAGTGGTAAAGCAGAGCATCTATTTTATGAAAGTATTGCGCAACAAGAGTTAGTAGAAGAAAGTTATTATCAGCTTAGTCAATTAAACATTACATTAAATGAAGCAAATAAAGCATTTTTATTTGGTATAAATTATGTCACGATGTCTAACGATGAAGATTATAAAGAAGAACTTGAAGAAATGTTTGAAGTTTCTTATAATTCAGCTGAAAAAATAGAGATAGAAAGTCAGCTATTTGCAGTACAACTTATTTTCCAATACCTATTTTCTCAGGGAAGATTACCCGAAGCACGAACATTTATCTTAAATCAAAACGATGAAATTCAAGAACATCGCGTAGTGCGTAATTTACTTGCGATGTGTTATTTATACATGAATGAATATGACATTGCTAAAGAAATGTTTGAGCGATTGCTTAGTGAAGATAATACGGATGTACATGCATTATGTCATTATACTTTATTACTTTATAATACGAATGATAAAGAAAAATACCAACGCTATTTAAAAATTTTAAATAAAGTCATGCCGATGAATGATGATGAATCATTTAAGCTAGGCATCGTTTTATGTTACTTAAAACAATATGAAGCTTCGCAAAAAATATTACAGCCACTTTATAGAAAAGGAAAATTCCTTTCCATCCAAATGTATAATGCGTTAAGTTATAATAGTTACTATTTAAACAATATTGAGGATAGTAAATATTATTGGTCGAAGTTGCAAGATATGACTAAAGTAGATGTAGGTTATGCACCTTGGGTTATTGCAGAGAGTAAAATGTATTTCGATGAACAAGTATTACCATTATTACTCCATGACGATAGCCATCATAGGTTATATGGTATTTTCTTATTAAACCAGTTAAAGGGACGCGAAGTGCTTTTGACACAAGAAATTTGGGCAGTTCTAGAATCTATGGAAGATTACGAAAAGCTATATCTTACCTATATTATTCAAGATTTAAAATTAAACAAATTAGATTTCATTCATAGAGGCTTATTGATGTTGTATGGTGTGAAATCATTGAAAAATAATGAGGATTTATTTATTGTATGGATTGATCAAGCAGAAGCGATTATATCTGAAAAAGTAGATTTAACAAATGTAAATGAATATATTGCAGCATTTGTGTATATGTATTATCGTAATGCTGATAGTAAAATAACAAAACAACAAGTAATCGAATGGTTTGATATATCTTCTTACCGTTTAAATAAAACGATAGATTATTTAGTGAGCATATAAGTTTAAGAAATGCAAGAAATCATATATACTGCGCATAATGAATTATTAAACAGGAGGCAATTTAAATGGCTGAACAAGTGGATTTTGATGTGGCAATTATAGGTGCCGGACCAGCAGGAATGACTGCTGCAGTTTATGCATCACGTGCTAATTTAAGCACAGTAATGATTGAACGTGGTATGCCAGGTGGACAAATGGCAAACACAGAAGAAGTTGAGAACTTCCCAGGATTTGAAATGGTAACAGGTCCGGACTTATCAACGAAAATGTTTGAACATGCGAAAAAATTTGGTGCTAAATATCAATATGGCGATATCAAATCAATAGAAGATAAAGGTACTCATAAAGTGATTAACCTTGGTAATAGTGAAATTACAGCTCGCGCCGTAATCATTTCAACAGGTGCAGAATACAAAAAAATTGGTGTACCTGGTGAACAAGAACTTGGCGGTCGTGGTGTAAGTTATTGTGCCGTATGTGATGGAGCATTCTTTAAAGGTAAGAAATTATTTGTTATTGGTGGCGGAGACTCAGCCGTAGAAGAAGGAACATTCCTTACAAAATTTGCTGATAGCGTAACAATTGTTCACCGTAGAGATGAATTACGTGCTCAAAAAATCTTACAAGATCGTGCATTTAAAAACGATAAAATTGATTTTATTTGGAGTCACACTTTAAAAACAATTAATGACAAAGATGGCAAAGTTGGTTCGGTAACATTAGAATCAACAAAAGATGGCACAGAACAAACACTAGATGGCGATGGCGTATTTGTGTACATTGGTATGAAACCATTAACAATACCTTTCCAAGATTTAGGTATTACTAATGAAGTTGGCTACATTTTAACGAATGAAGACATGAGTACAAGTGTACCTGGTATATATGCAGCAGGCGACGTACGTGAAAAAGGGTTACGTCAAATTGTCACTGCAACTGGTGATGGAAGTATTGCTGCACAAAGTGCCATTGCATATATCGAGCATTTACACGATACAATTGAAGCATAAATAAATTGAATCATTGATGGGATAAAGTCATAGATTATAAAATATTGTATAAAATATCATAGATAAATTCAGTCATAGCTAGAATGTTATACTTACGATCTATAGTAAGTTATAACATTCTAGCTTTTTTACATAATGAAACAACTATAGCGTTATAATATTGATAGATAAAACTACTACCTTAGTCGTTTTTCATGTAAAATATAATGTGATAATATTAACTCGTTAGACTTATATTGAGAAAAATGAAAGATATTGTATAAATGCCAATATAAATAAGCTATTAACAGCGTAGAACTAATTTTGCGATTAAAATAATCAATGGATGGTGTAAAGAGATGCAACGAGAAGAAAAAGAAATAGTAAAGAGTGAATTGTTGGTTGTAACTGGTTTGTCAGGCGCCGGAAAATCTGTGGTCATTCAGAGTTTAGAAGACATTGGATATTTCTGTGTAGATAATTTACCACCGATTCTTTTACCAAAATTTGTAGAATTAATGGGGCAAGGAAATCCTTCTTTACAAAAAGTAGCGATTGCTATTGATTTAAGAGGTAAGGAACTATTTAAATCTTTAATTAAAGAAATGGACCAAATTAAGAGTAACTCAGATGTTATTGTTGATTTAATGTTCTTGGAAGCATCGAATGAAAAACTGATTTCTCGTTATAAAGAAACACGTCGTGCACATCCTTTAAATGAAAAAGGTCAACGTTCATTAATTGAAGCTATTGAAGAAGAACGTGAGTTGTTGACTGAAATACAAAGTTTAGCGAATTATACGATTGATACATCGCAAATGACACCGAAAGAATTGCGCAAACGTATGGGAGATTATTTTAATCAAAGTAACTATCAAACATTTAATATTAATGTAATTAGCTTTGGTTTTAAACATGGTATACAAATAGATGCGGATCTTGTATTTGATGTAAGATTTTTACCTAATCCGCACTATGTTGATGAGTTGAGATCATTAACTGGCGAAGATGAAGCAGTATATAAATATGTAATGAAATGGAAAGAAACAAACATTTTTTATGAAAAATTAATGGATTTATTGAAATTTATGATACCAGGATATAAAAAAGAAGGAAAATCTCAACTTGTTATTGCAATAGGTTGTACTGGTGGCCAACATCGTTCTGTCGCACTAGCCAAACGTATCGGAGCAGAACTCAGGGAGAGTTTTGACTATAATGTGTATGTACAACATAGGGATGCACATGTAGAAAGTGGCGTGAAACAAAAAAATGAAAAGAATTAAACTTGTACTTATAGGTGGAGGTACGGGTTTATCCGTTTTAGCACGTGGTTTAAAGGGTTATCCGATCGATATTACGACGATTGTCACAGTAGCTGATGATGGTGGTAGTACGGGTAAAATACGAAGCGAAATGGATATACCTGCTCCAGGAGATATACGAAACGTTATTTCGGCATTAAGTGAAACAGAATCAACAATAGAACAATTGTTTCAATATCGTTTTAAAGAAAACCAAGTCGAAGGTCATTCTTTAGGTAATCTACTCATTGCTGCATTAACCAACATCAATAACGATTTTGGACATGCAGTGAAAGAACTAAGTCAAATTTTAAATATTAGAGGACGTGTTATTCCTTCTACCAATACGAGTGTACGTTTAAATGCGGTGATGGAAGATGGAGAAATTGTATATGGCGAATCTAATATTCCAAAAAAGAATAAAAAGATTAAACGTGTATTTTTAGAACCAGAAGATGTTGAGCCAATGGAAGAAGCAGTTGAAGCAATAGAAGAGGCAGATTTAATCGTATTAGGCCCTGGCTCACTTTATACAAGTGTGATTTCTAATCTATGCGTGAAGGGTATTTCTAATGCACTGCTAGGTGGAGATGTTCCTAAATTATATGTTTCAAATGTTATGACACAACCAGGTGAAACAAATAGTTACACTGCAATCGATCATGTGAACGCAATACATGATCATGTTGGTCAGAACTTTATCAATTATTCTATCTGTAGCACCCAATCATTTACTGAAGATGTGTTAAAGCGCTACAGGGAAGATGGAGCATCACCAGTGAAATGTAATATGGATCATATGGAAGAACAAAATATTAAAGTATTTACACATCCTAATTTAGTAGAGGTTTCTGAAGAATACTACGTGCGTCATAATACTGAAGTATTATCTAAAATGATTTATGAAATAGCTATGAGAGAAACTGACACGATTGAATTTACGCGTGAGAAAGAAAATGATAAATAATAACTAAGTGATTTCATTTAGTTAAAGAAGGGACTGATTAATCTATGAGCTTTGCATCCGAGATGAAAAATGAACTGACTAGAATAGAAGTAGATGAAGAGAATGCAAAAGCAGAGCTCAGTGCGCTTATTCGTATGAATGGTGCACTCAGTCTTTCCAACCAACAATTTGTTATTAACGTACAAACCGAAAATGCTACTACGGCAAGACGTATATATTCGTTAATTAAAAAAGTATTTAATGTTGAAGTGGAACTACTTGTGAGAAAGAAAATGAAATTAAAAAAGAACAATATTTATATCTGTCGTATTAAAGTACGTGCCAGAGAAATATTGGATGAATTAGGTATTTTAAAAAGTGGTGTCTTCACGCACGAAATTGATGAAGCATTGATTCATGATGATGAAATGAGAAGAAGTTATTTACGTGGTGCTTTTCTTGCTGGTGGCTCTGTAAACAATCCAGAAACGTCATCTTATCATTTAGAAATATTTTCATTATATGAAGATCATTCTGAAGGTATAACGCAGTTAATGAATAAATATGAATTGAATGCCAAGCACCTCGAACGAAAAAAAGGTAGTATTGCCTATTTAAAAGAAGCGGAAAAAATTTCTGATTTCTTAAGTTTAATCGGGGGATATCAAGCACTTTTGAAATTTGAGGATGTTCGTATCGTACGTGATATGAGAAACTCTGTTAACAGATTGGTGAATTGTGAAACTGCTAATTTGAATAAAACAGTAAGCGCTGCTATGAAACATGTAGAAAGTATTCGTTTAATTGACCAAGAAATTGGTCTGGATAATTTACCTGAAAGATTACGTGAAATTGCAAAACTCAGGGTAGAGCACCAAGAAGTGTCTCTTAAAGAATTAGGAGAAATGATGACTTCTGGCAATATATCTAAATCTGGTGTGAATCATCGATTAAGAAAGTTGAATGAAATGGCGGATAAATTGAGAACTGGCGAACCAATTGAACTGAAATAATATACTTTACAGTTTTATATTTTACCTTGGACTCTTCAATTCTGCCTTCGAGAAATATTAGTGGCATTATTAAAAATAAATCTAGTCATACGTGAATTAGTTGTGCTAGTATTATTATAAAATAATTGTATAATTTAATTTTGATTATTAACGCCTCTATAAAGAGGTGTTTTTTTATATAATTAATACAATTTGTGATGCGTAATAGCAATAGAATTATGCTTAAACCCTATTGTTGTTGGAGTCGAAGGAGTGAGCTAATGTCAAAACTGTTTAATAAGCATTCTAAAAATATTATTCTTTGTATAATAGGTACGTTTATTAACGCAATAGGTGTCAATTGTTTTTTACTTGGATCTAACTTAGGAGACGGGGGCACTGTCGGTATATCTTTAGCATTATTATATTCATTTGGATTGTCGCCGGCTTGGACATCATTAATTATCAATACACTCGTTGTATTAATTGGTTGGAAATTTTTGAGTAAAACAACTGCAGTCTATACAGTTATAGCAAATACGTCACTTTCACTGTTCTTACATTTAACTGAAAATATAAATCTTGGTGTGGATAATTTCGTGATTAATGCTGTGTTTGGTGGGGCTATTATCGGTATTGGTGGAGGTTTAGTTATTGCGACAGGTAGTACACTTGGAGGCACATCAGTTATAGCTAAGATAATTAATAAATACTCAGAAATTAAAACATCGCAAGGCATCTTTGTGTTGGATGCACTCGTCGTTCTATCCTTTTTGATGGTACTTCCTTTACAAAATGTGTTATTTACAATCATTATGCTATTTGTAACCGAAAGAGCGACATCGTTTATCATAGAAGGATTTAATCCTAAAAAAGCAGTTACGATTATATCAAGTAAAAGTGAAACAATTAGCGATAAAATTAATGCTTTTACAGGAAGAGGCTCTACGATATTAACTGGTAAGGGCGGCTATGCTAAGAGTGAGACGCATATGCTATACGTGGTAGTGCCACAGTCTCAAGTGACGAGAGTGAAAAAGCTTGTTAACGAAGAAGATGAAAACGCCTTTTTAGTAATCCATGATGTGAGAGATGTTTTAGGTAGTACTTTTATAAATGTAAAATAAATTTATAAAAGTATTGATTTAAAAAAGAGTTAGGAGGTATAAGTTTTCTAGTTTCATTGAATAAATCATTGTTTCAATGAAAATATGTTTTGTATTCAGTTGAATATATATATAATTATTGCACTTTTGACACTTGGTAGTGTATACCTTATTAGCTTGTTTAAGTGTATATAGTGATTTTATGTTGTGCAGTCTCTTTTATAAAATTTATCCTTTAAATACTAATTAAAATTTGCTAAAGTTAAACGTGTTGCAAAATTCAGAAAAGAGGGACAAATTATGAAAAAGGGATTATTTGGTTGTTTGGGTTGTTTAGGTGTCTTGATTGTAATTGTGGTGATTATTGTGATTATTACTGCTGTTATGGGAGGCGGAGAATCAGATTCTAACAAAAATGAAACGAAAGAAGCTAAGATAGGAGAAAAAGTAAAAGTTGATGATTTAGAGTATACAGTTAATAGTGTTGAAACAGCATCGACAGTAGGCAATCAATACGTTTCTAGCAACGCTGACGGTATGTACATTGTAGCAGACGTGACTGTTAAGAATAACGGTGATAAAGCTATCACAATTGATACAGAATTATTCAAGATTCTGAACGGAGAAGCAACGAATGGTGCAGACTCAGCTGCCTCAACTGATGCTAATACGTCAGCCTCAAATCCTAGTGATATCGGGTTCTTTTTAGAACAACTAAATCCAGGAAATGAAAAAACTGGCAAAGTAGTTTTTGATGTATCTGAAGAAACTGCTCAATCAGATAAAACAAAAATGCAAGTAAAATCGGGTATATTTGGTAGCCAAAAAGCAAATATCAATATACAACAATAGGTTGAAAGTCTTCTGCGAATTGTTCGTAATTAGTGGAAGTAAAATAAAGGCGCTTTCGTTGAATTCATAGTAAAGTGAATTTATTCGGAGGTGTTTTTTTCTAAGAAAAAGTAACTGATGGAATTATTGAAAATACATATAAAAGATTAAACACATAAAATACGAAAATTTGGAGAGAAAGCCATTATTTTGTTGATTTTTAGATGTACAATAATTTAATGTTAACTCAAAGAAATACATTATATTTATCTATTGATATAGTTGATAAAATCATAAAAGAGTCTTATGATATGGAAACAGCCTTGAATTTAGTTTTATATATTAAATTATGGTATAGAAAAGTAAAAAAGAATGCCGTAATTACAGCATTCTCAAAATTAAACAGTTCGTTATTATACATAGCAAGTCCCCTCGAAGGGGGTGTTCAAGAACTGTGGTATCGCTGGTTGAAGACTTTCAAGTCCCTGATGAGTCCCTAAAATCACATCGCACCTAAAATCTCTAAAGTTTTATCATTTTCTTCTTTATATTTTTCTTCCAATAAATGAGAATAAATTGAAGTAGTTATTGATATATTTTTATGCCCAAGTCGTTTGGATATATAGTAAATAGATATACCTTTTGCAAGTAAATAAGAACAATGGGTGTGTCTGATTGCATGTGAAGTTATGGGTGGTATACCTATATGTTTACATGCTTTTTTTAATGTTTTATTAATAGCATTAGATGATATGATTGTTCCCATTTCTTTGAAAATGTAACCATCATAACTGATTACTTTTTCTTCTACAACTTTTAAAATGTGTTTCATATCTGATTTTGCTATATTAACGTGTCTAGGTGAAGAATCTGTTTTATGCTCATCTATATATAACTGATTTTTTATTTGATCTATATATTCCATCTTCATGTGCTTAACACCACTTATACGGCAACCAGTACAAATCATGATATATAGTGCTAATCCAGAACGCGTATTTTTATTTCTTAAATGGTCTTTTAGTTTTTCATATTCAGATAAGGATATATACTTATCTGTTTCGAGTTTAGTTTCGTTACCTGCTTTATAATTGACTTTATAAGTAGGATTTTTATTTATCAATCCATCATACATAGCATCATTTAACGCCGAACGAATCGCGCCGTTGGTTTTGCGTATGGTTTCTTTTGCATGAGTTTTTGAAAATTCGTTAATAAATTTTTGGTATATCTGTCTATTCAACTTAGAAAGTTCAATATTTCCTATTTTATTATTTTGTATATGTTGCAAAGTAAACTTATAGTGTCGATAAGTAGAGGGTGAAACAATCGGTTCCTTATAAGTTTCGCACCAATTTTTGAAATAATCTGCAAAAGTTAAAGATATATCGAAATTATAGCCCTGTCTTAATTCGTTCAACTTATCTAATCCTGCAGAATCAGCTTCACGTTTTGTTCTGAATCCTTTTCTTCTATAGCGTTTGCCCTCATGTTTAAATTCATATTGCCACTTTTTACCATCATAACAACGTGTTTGCATGTCACTCCTCCTAAAAAAGATAAAAATATATAGGGCAGAGGTAACTGCCCGTGGAATTATTCTTACGGTTATGTAAAACCATTTAAACTAAGTGGGGCATGTATACTTTAGATATATCCTCACCATGAATTTTTGTCATTTTTAGTTTCGCTTTTTTCAATAAAAAAGTACATAAAATTATAATTGTAACCATGCTTAAAGCATATAGCATATAAAAAATCATAGTAAACGCTCCATTATTTTAATAATATTTCATCTTCATCGTATGCATCGACAGAATGGGACACAAAGACGTGCGTTTTCAAAATTAGGCTATTTGAATTACTTTTACATTGTAGGTCTGAAATATGAAATTTAAATTCTTCAAAAACATTATCATTTGGCTCGATAATAACTTCATTAGACAAAGCATAAGCGGACAATTCATTGTCTAAAACTGCGAATTGACTATCTTTATCTGGATTATCGTAGCGTTCAATTAAAGTTAAAACGACTTTATTTATAGTTTGTTCAGAGTTACCACCTTTAATATTAATTCGACCTTCAATTTCACCTTTAGGGTAAATGCTTTTAGTAGCTATTAAAGTATTTATTTCCAATGACTTTATACCAATTGAAGTTAAAACTTTTTCAAACATTATATTACATTCTCCTTCGCTCTAAAATTTTATATTCAAGTATACTGTAACATTACAAAAATATATAGGGTACAAAAAATACCTTGAATGTTTTAAATGTATTGAATTAAACTTATAATGTACTTAATATAACTCGAGAAGGATAAGCTCTGGGTCCCCGAATGTGGGTAAGCGACAGCTGAGAATTCCTATGATCCAGAGGTTATCTTTTTTATTTGTCTTTTTTATAGCCTCTATTACATTTGAGTTCTTTTTAATTTCACCTATAATAAATTCGACCATTTGTTGTGAATAACGCGTTGAGTTTCCAAAATGATATGAGTATTTTTCTGTTCATCTATAGAATAACCTTCATTAGTCTGCTCAAGGATAGAGACACGTGTATATATTGCAACTTTTTTCATATTGTACAGCTTCTTTTATAAAAATTATCCTTTAAATCCCCTTTCATGTTTGCTAAAGTTAGACCCAACGCTTAAAAATTAGAAAAGAGGGACTATTATGAAAAAGGGATTATTTGGTTGTTTAGGTTGTTTAGGTGTTGTAGTCGTAATTGTTATCATTATTGCGATTATTTCCGCTGTCATGGGAGGCAGCGACTCAGGTGGCGAGTCAGGTGGTAAATCAGACTCGAGCAAAGACGAAAAGAAAGAGTTTGCAATAGGCGAGAAAGTCAAAGTCGATGAATTAGAATACACAGTCAACAGCATTGAAACAGCAGACACTGTAGGCAATCAGTACACATCAAGTAAAGCAAATGGTAAGTATATTGTCGCAGATGTAACTGTTAAGAATAACGGCGATGAGTCAATCATGATTGATACTAACCTTTTTAATATATTAAACGGCGATGCAACGAACAAAGCAGACGGGACAGCATCGACAAACGCCAACTCATCAGTGGAAAACCCAGGCGAGATTGGATTCTTTTTAGAACAGCTTAACCCAGGCAATGAGAAAACTGGAAAAGTCGTTTTTGATGTATCTGAAGAAACTGCTCAATCAGATAAAACAAAAATGCAAGTTAAGTCAGGTATGTTCGGTAGTCAGAAAGCAGAAATCAATTTAAACTAATAAACATAAAGCCTCATGTGATGTGGGGCTTTTTTCTTTTTGCCTAAAAGCTGCAATCTCTTAAAAAGTTGATGTAACTGTCACTCTTTCGATGCTCATAGTGAGTGAGATATTTCTCAAGTCCACTATCAAGGTGCTTATCTAATACACGCATACAGACCCACACAGCACTAAAACTGATACTGAATTTATTAGCTATCTCATAAGAGCTATTCTTCCTATATTCATAACGCTTATGTAACGGAAACAGTAAACAGCTTGCAAACGTGTCGGCCTCATATTCTTCACGTGTGTAGGTGCCAGTTCCTTTTTCACGGTCGTATAATGACTTCCCAGCATGATTGAGCTTGATATGGCCATACTCATGAGCAAGCGTAAAACGCTGCCTGCTTATACTCTTCAAAGCGTTATATACAATAAAAGACTTACCTGCTTTCTTAAAATGAAAAGCCTCATCTGATTGGCCGATAAAAGCGACCTCAGACCTTTTGACAACTGCAAGTTGAGCAAACTCGCCAAACGTAAACAATTGTACATCTTCATCATCGCGTATCATATCTTTTATAGGTACAGGAAACTTTCCCTCTATATAGAATGAGCCCGCTTTTTCTATCGCACGCATAAATGCTTGATTTTCTTCATAATCCACCCAAAAACTCCCTTTATTACTTGTCGTCTTTTGTTATTTCGTCCCAGTTATCAAAGAAAGCCTCAAAAACCTTAATAGCTCTCTTCCTGTCCTCCTCACTCATATTCTGAGCGGCTCTTTGCATGATACGAATATCTTCGGGCAAATCTTCGCCCTTATGATTTTCTTTTTCACGGTCTAGTAAAAAATCGACAGACACGTCGAAGTAGTCGGCAACTTTTTTAAGTCTATCTACGCCTGGAGTGCTTTTCTTCCATCGAGCAATTTGCCCGTTAGAAAAATCTAATTTCCTTTCAAGTTCTGCGATTGTAATATTATTTTGTGAGCATAAATTTTTTATGATTTGTACCGTATTCATGGGCTTTCTCCTTTTTTAACATACCTAAATATACAAATTATCTATTTTTTCTTTGACATTAGACTATACGTGTATTAAAGTAGGTATATGCTTTTGATTAGCTTACAAACACAGCGAATAAAAATTCAGTTCGCCAAAACGTATATTTAAAAGACTGTGTTTGTGAGGCTTGGGAGCTATTAGATAATTTAATAAATCTAAAAAATAACTAAACTGTCAAATGGACGAGTCTGTTTAATTAGCTAATAACTATGTCTTAATATTAGCATATAATCTATTTTAGGTAAATGGAAAACATTAAAAGATATGCTAATTATCTAATTTGCATGACGTCGACAGTTAAAGGAGGTCAGAAAATGGAAGATTTCGGGGCGTTTGTCCGCAACGAATTGAAAAAAAGAGGAGTCTCTCAAAGAACGATGGCAAAAGATTTAAATATCTCAGCCCCGTACTTAAGTGACATTCTCAACAATCACAGGGACGCGCCAACTCAGAAGCAAAGAATTTTTAATTATTTAAACAGTAAACACATTAAATGTTAATAGGAGGAATTGAAATGCAAAACATGCAAACGATTGAGATTGAAAGCAATTCGCAATTAGGACCAGTAGTTTCAAGTAGAACAGTAGCAGAAGAAATTAACAGAAGACACACACATGTACTGAGAGACTTAGAAAAAATACTACTCAGCCCAAATGTGGATTCAGTAATTATTCCTAGTGAATATAAAGATAGTACAGGTAGAAAGTTAAAAGAATACCTTTTAACTAAAGATGGTTTCACTTTGTACATGTTTAACATTCAAGGTCATAACGATTTTAAAATGGCTTATATTAATAAATTTAATGAAATGGAACAACAAATTCAAAATAAATTGCCAGGATCGTATAAAGAAGCTTTAACTGAATTACTAGTAAAAGTTGAAGAAAACGAAAAGTTACAACTTGAAAACAACAAGAGCAAACAGAAAATCGCTGAATACGAACCTAAAGCATCTTATCTTGATTCAATTTTACAAAATAAAAGTCTAGTAACAGTAGGACAGATAGCTAAAGATTATGGCATGTCTGCACAAGGACTGAACAAACTACTTCACGATTTAAAAGTACAGTACAAACAATCTGGTCAGTGGTTACTTTACTCCAAACACCATGATAAAGGGCTGACTCATTCATCTACAACGGAGATTGAACATAAGGATGGAAGCACCTCGGTGAGAATGAATACTAAGTGGACACAAAAAGGGCGTTTGTTCATATATAACTTATTAAAAGAAAAGGATGTATTACCAATAATCGAACAATAGGAGGAAACGGAATGAATGAAGTAAAGAAAGATATTTTAGTTAATTTAATTGAACGATTACCTAAGCATGAATGGGACAAAATTGTAATAGAAGTAGAAAAAGCATACAGCCATAAGACCATCAAGGTAGAGCTTGACAGTCCGAGCTGTGAATTAATTAAAAAATCACTTAGTTAAAACTTGAATGAAACTAGGGTGAATTCTGTAATTGAAATCTTTGTATCTGATATTAATGTAATCATATTCAAATATTTTATGACCCACTTCTTCAAACCATAGATTAGGACTTTCATATTTATTATCTATTAAGACATTAGGACATACTGATAAATTAATCCATTCACCAAGTAAGCAAGCATAAACGCGTTTAGTCAATAATTGGCACCTCCTTTTAGGAGAGTGTATCAGAAACTAAGGAGGAAATGGAATGGAACAAACAATAACAGTAAATGCAAGTATACCTGATACTCATGTATTAGTAGAAAAAGAAGAATTCCAGAAACTTGTAGAACTCATGTTAGATCCCGTATGGGACATGAACGATTTGAAAAAGAAATTAAAAATGTCTTCTGAAGACACAATTAAACGAAAGTTATTAGATAATCATAAATTTAAAAAAACACTGAAAGCACAAGGTATCGTTCATTACCCTAATCAAGAATTTAACAGATGGAGATTTAATGCAAGAAAGATGAACAGATTTATCGATGAACACTTTGAAGCTATACACGGAAAGGGGCGATAACATGAGAGGTTTACTAGCATTATCAACAGCAGTAGTAGTATTCTTCATAGCTTTGATATTCACGAAAGATTTTATCCACTTATTCCTAATCTACTGGGTAGCCGTTTGCTTTAGTTACATGGCTTGGGACAGTTGGATTAACTATTTAAAGACAGAAAAAAAGACTGAAAAGCGCTGCAACGCTTAACAGTCGAAAGAAACTTAAGTAAAAATATACAGCTTAAATATACACAATTTTAGGAGGATTAGTCAAATGCAAAAAAGTCACGAAAGTGAAGTTGTTGCTTACCTTGTTAAAGAAAAAGATGGTAAACAGCGTTATATCACTAATAAGCCTAATCATCCAGAAGACGCTAATTACAATATTCAACGCAGAAATGCTAAGCGATTGACCGGCCTTGAATCTATAGATGTCGAATGGCAAGACCACTTAATCGAAAAAGAGTTGACAGTAACAACCACATATTATCAAACATTCAGTATAGAAGAATTACGGGAGGTAGACAATGACTGAACAAACATTATTTCAACAACTTAATTCAAAAGACGTGAACGATCATGTCGAAAAGAAAAACGGATTAACTTATCTAGCTTGGTCTTATGCTCATCAAGAATTAAAACGAATCGACCCTACATTTGCAACAAAATATCACGAGTTTCCACATCCAGATGTAAACAGGGATGACTACTTTGTGCCATATCTTGCTACACCAGAAGGATATTTTATACAAACGTCAGTAACTGTTAAGGGTCAAACGGAGACAGAATGGTTACCAGTATTAGATTTTCGTAATAAAGCACTAGCAAAAGGTAGTGCAACTCCATTCGATATCAACAAAGCACAGAAAAGATGTTTCGTTAAAGCTGCTGCATTGCATGGTCTCGGTCTTTACATTTACAACGGCGAAGAAGTGCCGAGTGCTAGTGATAACGACATAACAGAATTAGAAGAAAAAATAAATCAATTTGTAACTATCTCACAAGAAAAGGGTAAGGACGCAAATTTAGATAAAACGATGCGTTGGCTTGGAATTTCTAACATCAACAAAGTATCGCAAAAAGAAATTGCTAATGCACATGTGAAATTAGATGCAGGATTAAAACAATTAGATAAGGATGATAAAGATGATAAATAGATTTGTTGGAGTAGGACGTTTAACAAAGGACCCAGAATTCAGAACTACACCAAGTGGGATAAGTATTGCAAACTTCACATTAGCATGTAACCGTCCATTTAAAAATAAAAATGGAGAACAAGAAGCAGACTTCATTAACGTTGTAACGTTCCGCAAACAAGCTGAAAACGTTAATAATTACTTGAATAAAGGTAATTTAGCTGGAGTTGATGGTCGTATTCAATCAAGAACTTATGACAACAAAGAAGGACAACGTGTTTTCGTTACTGAAGTTGTAGCAGATAGTGTTCAATTCTTAGAACCTAAATCGCAATCAAACGGACAATCTCAACAACAAAGCGGACAAGCTAAACCGCAACAAGCACCAGCTAAAGATAATCCGTTTGCTAATCCTAATGGACCAATTGATATTACAGATGATGATTTACCATTTTAATTGTACACAATGTAAATAAGGTGATTAAATGCCAATAATAAAAAACTACATCCAACAAGATGACGGCACAATAACAGCTGTCATCGAGGGTGTGACATTAGAAAATAAAGATTTCTTATTGTTAGATAACGGACTTGAAGTTGAGTGTGAAGTAAGCATCACAGATCCATACAAAATAACTGATAAGCAACGTAGAAAGATATTCGCACTTATGAACGATATAGAAGCTTATACAGGACAACCAAAGGATTATATGAGGAATGTATTCCAAGAGTATGTTCGTGTCTTATACGCCTATGAGAATCGAATATCACTAGCTGATTGTTCACGTAAAGTAGCTGGTCAAATTATAGATGTAGCGATTGAATGGATATTTGAAAATGATATACCACTTAAATTTAAAACAAGCGACCTTATCAAGAATGACAGAACATTTTTATACATGGCTACTATCAATAGAAAGTGTGTAATCTGTGGCAAACATGCAGAACTTGCACATTATCAAGCAGTAGGTAGAGGGCGTAATAGACGCAAGATAGAAAACTTTGGTAATAAGGTGCTTGCATTATGTCACTCCCACCATCAAGAACAGCACACGATTGGTATGGATAGCTTCAATAGTAAATATCATTTAACTGATAGTTGGGTGGATGTAGACGAGAAACTAAATAGAATGTTGAAAGGACTGAAAGTAAATGACAGATAGTATTAAAAGTTCCGTCTCGGGTTATGGATTAGTTTTCAAAAGAGTTATGAAAGATACAGATATAAGTATAGAAGCTAAAGCCTTGTATAGTTACTTGTCTGCTTATGCAGGAGCAAATGAAACAGCTTTTCCGGGCGTAAGTTTAATATGTCACGAGCTTAATATAAGTGATAAAAGGTTTCAGAAGTATAGAAAACAGCTCGAAGATAATGGCTACTTATCAATTGAAAGAGAAAGAACAAGTAATGGCTTCAGTAAAAATATTTATACCATAGAACACAATCCCGTATCAGGTCATTTCGTACCGGTACAAAACTTACCGGGAAGAAATCTACCGGGACAAAACGTAGGTACTACAATTAACAGTATTAAGAATAACAATAATACAAGTGACGTGACGGCAAAAATATTTGAATACATTAGTAATAATTTAGAGATGATACAAAGTCCATTGAAGATAGATGAAATAGAGTACGAGATCAATATGATAAAAGATGATGCTTATGAAATAACTAAGATAGCTGTTGATTACTGTAAAGAAAATAACAAAGGCATACCTTACCTAATATCTATATTAAAGAATTGGAATAAAGAAGGCATAGATACGGTAGAAAAAGCTAAGGCTAAAGTAGAGCCTAAAAAACGTAAGCAACCTAAAAAAGAATCAGACAACTTCCTCGAAAGGAAACGTCAAGAATTAATGGGAGGATAAACCATGTCAATGACTAAAAAAGAAGCTTTCGAAATCATTGGGATGTTAGCCAATGTATACAACATGGAATTGAATGATACTAAATTCAATTTGTGGATTAACTTCTTATGTGAAGATGGCGATTATGAACCATCAATGAAGATGGCTAAGAAATATATAAAAGATGGCAACGTCTACCCACCTAAGATACCTAATATCATGCGTAAGTTTCCTAAGACATTTAAAGATGATGGGCCAGATGAAGAAACTAAGCTGCATAGATGGAAGATGGATAACGACCCAGAATACGTTAAGCAACGTAAACAGGCGTTAGAACAATTTAGACGTAAGGTAGCAGAATTTGATAGAGGTGATGACATTGATTAACGAGCAATATGAAATTGAAAGTACAGTCATTGCCAGTCTATTACAGAAACCAGACTTACTAGAAAAATTAAGAATTAAACCTTACATGTTTCAAGATGAACATTTTAAAGGATTCATGGAATATGTGCTGGATCAAGGCAAAGTTGATTTGAATGAGATATATCTGAAAAGCATTAAGGATAAAGAATTTCTAAACAATGATGTCATAGGTCAACTATACAAAACAGATTTTATTGGTTACGGATTCTTCGAAAGATATCAACAAGATTTATTACAGAATTATCAAATCATTAAAGCGAACCAACTTGCTGATGATTTTAAACAATCTGCTACACCTGAAACGTTTAATGAAATGGTGGAACAACTTAAAGATTTAACGAGTATCGCAACTAAAAAAGAAGATGGTACGCAACGCTATGCTAAGCAGTTAGTTGAAGATTTGTATAGTGATGAACCAGTAGAACGTGTGAAAACAAAGTATCAACTTATGGATTATAAGATTGGTGGATTTGAACCGAGTCAATTAATTGTAATAGCAGCACGACCTAGTGTTGGGAAAACTGGTTTTGCTTTAAATATGTTATGGAACATTGCTAAGCAAGGACATCAAACTTCATTCTTTAGTATCGAAACAACAGGTAAAAACGTATTGCAAAGACTGTTAGCGACTATCACAGGCATTGAGTTGAATCGTATTAAGAATGTGCAAGACCTAACGCCAGATGAATTAACTCAATTAACAGGTGCGATAGACCAAATTCTTAAGTTAGATATCAATATCAATGATGATAGTACAACAACACCTCAAGACATTAGATCTCAAGCAATGAAGCAAAGCGATAAGCCACAAGTTATATTCATTGATTACCTACAACTTATGGAAACAGACACGAATGTTGATAGACGAGTAGCAGTTGAAAAGATATCTCGTGAATTGAAAATCATAGCGAATGAAACAGGTGCAATTATAGTGGTCCTTTCACAATTAAACCGTGGTGTTGAATCACGTAATGATAAACGCCCAATGTTATCTGATATGAAAGAGTCTGGTGGGATAGAAGCAGATGCAAGTATGGCAATGATGTTGTACCGAGATGACTATTACGAGCAGGAAGATGTAGATGATTCTGGTAAATCAATTGTTGAGTGTAACATCGCTAAAAATAAAGATGGCGAAACTGGTGTGATTGAGTTTAATTTCTTTAAGAAAACGCAGAGGTTTTTCACATGACAATAGGACAATTCCAAACATTACTGGGCTACCTATACAGAGAGATATACAAAGGCGATAAAGACGTTCAATCGTGTTTACTTGAGCTAGGTTACACAATTAAGAGATTGCTTAAAAATGGGCGCTTAACGCCCTTTGATGATTATGAAGAAAACAAGAAAATTATCTTTAAAAACTATAAAGGTGTGAATATAGATGGGGTTAATTGAAGGTAGTAAGAACAAATATTACTTATACCGAGATAACGATGAAAAAGTAGTATCTGTCTTACCATTGTCACCAAATGTGAATAGCGTCGGAAATATAACTGGCGCTTACTTCTCGGGTGGAGTTAAGAATATGACTGATGATGAGTTATTAAATTTTAAAGCAGCACATAATTTATTTTACGAACAAGAGTTAGGTTCGCAAATAAATATATTTGATCTATAGGAGTGAAGACATGGAAACAATCGAATTGAAAGTTGATGCGCCTATGTCATCACCTAGACCACGATTCAGAAATGCCGGAAAGTTTGTACAGACTTATATGCCTAAGAAGTATACAGACCATAAGAAAGACTTACAGTGGCAAATGCCAATGTTAATGATAGATGAACCAATCAAGTTAACAATAGAGTTCCATTTCCCATTATTGAAGTCATGGAGCAAGAAGAAGCATGTAGCAATGGTTGGACAATATAAGCGAACTAAACCAGATATAGATAACTTAATCAAAACAGTGTTAGATGCTGCTAATGGTCACTTATGGAATGACGATAATCAAATAGTAGAGATTACAAGTTTCAAGAAGTATGCAGAAGAAGCAAAGGTAATCATGCATTTAGATATAGAAGGTGATTTCGATGAATGAAGAAACGATAAAAATTAGATACAACGTGACATATGAAAAGTCATATACTTTCCCATCACATGCTAATGACGAGGATTGTGATATAGAGGAACGTATCTACAATGAAATGCTAACTAAAGAAGATGAATACACTGACGCAAAAGTGATTAGATTTGAAGAACCGACAATTATAGATAGAGGATTCTAGGAGGACAACTAATGAACATCAATTTAAGTAGAGCAAAAGATGATAAAGGTAACTTATGTTTCGTGATGATAGATGATAACGAAGAAGTATTTGTGGATGTAGAAGATTACAAGGAAGCGAAACAACTCGGTATCCATTACTTGAGAATTAAACATCATGCTAAAAAAGGTAGACGACACTTAAAAAACTACGTTAGAAAGTATGACCAACGTCAAGGTGTGGACAGACTCAATGCAGAGGACAGAGAGCGTGCTGAACGTAAGGTTGAGTTGGAAGAACATAAGCAACGTAAGGAACAGGAACGTCTGCAGATGATAGAGAGAGCTAAGCGTAGAGATGAATATTGGTTCGAAAATACATGGAATCAAATGTTTAAGGGGTGGGGTTAATGAAGATTAGAGAATTAGATCCTAACAAAGCACAATACATTATTGTACATGACTTAGGTAAAGGTGAATATAGCTATGGTATGAGAGTGATAGGCAAAGTGATTGAATTACGTTACAACTTCGACAAAGAGATTGAGAGTGCAATTATAGAATCTATGCCTGAACATCAATATGAAATTACGGAAGATAACAACTTTGAATTATGGAAAGATTACATTGCTAATAAGACTGAAAGTGTTAAGGGGTGAACTGTATGGGACAGAAACAACTTTATGAATACGTGATATACAAAGGTGATGAAATTATATGTGCTGGTACACGTAAGGAATGTGCAGAAAAGTTAGAGGTTAGTGAACAGACAGTTGGTTTCTTATCTTCTGGTGTAAATAAGAGACGTGCAGCGAATAGTAACAGACCGAATAGCATTAGGTTAATAGCAGAGAAAGTATTGATATCTGAGATAGAGAAAGAGCTAGCGATATGATCCTATCAGATACTATAAAAGTTAAATATAAATTAAATACATGTGGGCTACAGACACATGAAATTGCAAAGTTACTACGTGATAAAGGTGTTAAAGGATTCGTAATATCTTCGAATGATAGAAATGTAATCGTAGCAGTACCACGTGAGGATATAAAACGGAACAGGAAGATAATGGAGGATTTGCGCATATGAAACAATTCACAGTTTGGCTAGCAGTCGTAATCATACTGACAATCGTGCTATTGATAATGTGGACAACTATGTAAGGGAGTGGTGAGGGTGAAGAAGAAATTTACAATTGAAGTTGAAATGGAAGAAAGATGGATTGATTGTTTTATGTCGATGTTAAATAAAATGGAACACCTCGGTAATTTAGGAGTTTCCAGAGATGTTTCTATCTACTCAGATGGTGATGGAGATTTTCGACCTAAATTTAAAGCAGATGTAGATTGGGAAAAAGTAGAATCTGATATAGAAGATAACCATTATGATGCGGGGTAGTATGAACGTATTTTAAATCAATAAGGAGTGATGGCGAGTGAGTTATGAATATGTAGACTTCGGAGAACAACGTGATTACAAAGCAGAACGAGATACATTGAAAGATGATGTTTTAGCTTGGGCAGTTACTTGCAATAATTTAGAACAAGAAAATAAAAAGCTAAAAGCAGAACGTGACAAATTCGAAAAAATGCTCAATAAAGAATGCGAATGTGGCTATAAATTGGAAGGTCAATTGCATGATATGACAAAACAACGAGATACTTTAAGCGACGATCTATCTTGGTATAAAGCAAAGGTTAGTAGGTTGGAAGAGATTAGAGAGATTAAAGATAGTGCTTTAAAAGGTGCGGACATTAAAGTTAAAACGTTGGAACAACGACATTCAAAATTAGTAGATGAAAATACAAGATTGCAAAATGAATTATACACAATGGGATTAAATCAAGATGAAGCAGACGACAAAACAAAGAAATTGGAACGGGAGAATGAGGAACTTAAAGAAAGTCATATAAAACACATTGCTGATATGGAAAATTACTACAAAGACAGAGTGCAAGAACTCAAAGAAGAAAACAAAGACAAAAATAGAATAATATCAAAAAGATTAGAACACGAGAACAAGGAAAACATTCAGTGGTACCAAATGCATAAAGAATGTGCTGATGCTGTGTATAACAAGAAGATGATGTACGAATCCCTACTATCCGAAATCTCCCAACACATCGGCAACAAACCATCGAGCAGCACGTATAAGTATTTTAGAGCGAAGTTGGATGGTGTCGGGATTAAGGTGGGTGAGTAAATGTATTCTTTATTAGAACTTGAAAATGTATATGCCAGCCTCAAAGAAGGAATGAGTAAATTTCACGATTTTAAATTCGATACTTTACTGATAGTTGCAGCGATAACATTAGGAACTAATCATATTTGTAAAGCTATAAAAAATACTGAATGTAACAATGATTCCACAATAAAATATATAGATTAGATGATGACAACATCATGGGATGAACATTGATGAGAAAAGAGAAAAAAGCTAAATCAGTTTATTAACCGAAAATAGCTGAAATGAAAGGTGCAAGATAAGCCATGAAGCATAATATTGTAAATAACACATAAATAAATCCCTTAATTTCGTCACTCATAGATTCAACCCCTTTTATAGAATCAAGAAAGTAATTTTAAAATAGTCCAGCAATGAAGTCAATAATATTATAAAAACGAAAATCAGGGAGGACAAATAACATGAATGAACTAATCAAATTGGTAGAACAATGGAGTATAGGTAAAAACTTACACAAAAATAATTCAGATAGACAAGCATTGAAATTCTATGAAGAGGCTGGTGAAGTTGGTGCAGCATTATCACGTAACAAGATGGATGATCTAAAAGACGGTATAGGCGATACAGTCGTAACTTTAATTATATTGGCACAACAACATGGAATGACATTAGAGGAGTGTTTACAGTACGCGTATGACGAAATCAAAGGAAGAAAAGGAAAGACAATCAATGGAACGTTCATCAAAGAATCAGACTTGTAAAGATATAGACATATTACAAAAAGTTAAAGAGGTGTTACAGCGTGACTAATTATTTAATCCGACACATAACCGACTCTACAGGTCATCCGTTTGTAGAAGTTATTAAGCCACGTGAGAATGAGTGTTACGAGATTGTGAGTGCAGATAGTAAGGAAGAAGCTGAAAAGGTAGCTAAAAAACGTTAAGGAGGTTGGTTTGTAATGATAACTGCAATGATAAGTATTTACGCGATAAGTTTTCTGTTTCTTTTGCATCCAGTTATAGATGGATTTCTTTTAAAGAAAGAACGCAATAAACAAATCAAAGTGTATGTAGATGAAACAAACAAAATAGCTTTTATTGCACCTCAGAAGAAAGCAAGCCAAGAAGATATAGAAGAAATATATCAAAGTATAATATATTCCTATGATGAAGTCATTATGGTGTCACAGGATGTCATTTTTAAAGGAGCGTATCGTAAAGAATGAAAGCATTGGAATTGAGCAGGTTAGACCGTAAAAAACTAGAGGACTATATAGAGAATTTTGAGCAATATAAGAGAGAGCTTAAATTCACTGAGTACCTCATATTAGAAAACCATGAGCCTGAGAATTTAGAGGGCGGACAAAGTAACATGATAGGCAGACCTGTCGAGAATGAAGTTATTAAGAAGAATGAGGATAAGAAGTACAGACACCTCAGAGACGTAGTACATGGCGTGCAGGCTTTGTATAATAACTCAGATAGTGAAACTCAAGAGCTTATACGTTTAAGATATTGGGATTGTAAGCTCGAGTTGAGCAAATGGGAAGATTTAGCGGAATACTTCCATGTATCAGACAGAGCAATATACAGAAAAAGAGCTTTTATACTCGACCAATTAGCGAAAAACATCGGTTTTGTTTAAAGTTGGCAGTTTACCCCTCTTTAACTGCACTAAAAAAAGCCTTATTATGATATTATGTTCTTGTTTGGACAGCAAGAGCTACTCCTTTGGTATTTAGTGTTATTAGTTTCAAGTTGTTTACTGGTACTGAACGACCTTTACTAATTCTTTAGTCAAAAAGATTCAACCTTTCGTAATTTTTGCATGGTTACAAACATATTTCTCCTTTAGGTCGGCTGAGAGCAAACTCAGTCGGCTATTTTTATGATAAAATATTAATCAAAATAAAAAATGGGGGATTGTTATGGATAGATTAGATATTAACGAAGATTATTTTAAATTGTACGAAAACAGATTATATCACGTGTTTATTATCAATCCAGAGGCTCATAGTCGCTTTTATGGCAAAAAGTACGCTATTATCATAGAAAATAAAAATCAAATTATGTTTCCGTTAGACAAAGATGAAAATATTGAGAACCAAGTAGAATCTTATATTAAAAATTTTGATAAAGAATTAGAATATAAACATTAATTAGAAATCTTTACCCAGCACCCATTCCCATTGAGGTGCTATTTTTATACATGAATTTAAATGAGCTATTAGCATAATGAGGTGGTAATATACGATGATAGACTTAAATAAACGACAAAAAACATTTGCAGAAGCTTACGCTATTCCAGGTACTAGTACTTATGGTAACGCTACTAAGTCAGCTATTAGTGCAGGTTATAAAGAAAGTAGAGCGGAAGTTACTGGTAGCGAGCTAGTAAGAAATAGTAAGATACGAGAATATATAAAGGGTATAGAACAAGAATTATTCGATGAACAAATTATGAGTGGCAAAGAAGTGTTATATCGACTCACTCGAACTGCAAAAGCAGAAAATAAAGAAGTTGAACCTATGATAGTTAAAACAGGTAATTACAAAGAAAATCCAGATACCAGTAAAAGACAACTTGTTTATGATGAAAGAGTTGAACTAGTAGCACGTGAACCTAAGATGAGTGACCAAAACAAAGCACTTGAATTATTAGGTAAATATCATAAGTTGTGGACTGAGAAGCAAGAAATCACACAGCGCAATATTGAATTAAACATAGGTGAGTATGATGACGACAGCGACAGTTAATCTGAACATACCTAAGCCAAGTGAAGTATTTAACCGAAACATATTTGAGGTGCTGACAGATTACAGTCATTTCACAGAGGTGCATTATGGCGGAGGCTCGAGTGGCAAATCGCATGGCGTTGTGCAAAAGGTAGTTATCAAAGCGCTGCAGCAATGGAAACACCCTCGAAAGATATTGTGGCTCAGGAAAGTAGGCGCCACGATTGCAGACAGCTTATTTCAAGACGTGAAGAGTTGCCTTATTGACTTTAAGGTGTGGGACTTATGCGAATGGAACAAAACAGACAATAGAGTCATATTGCCTAATGGTGCAGTATTCCTGTTTAAAGGCATGGATAACTCAGAGAAGATTAAATCAATCAAGGGCATTAGTGACGTTGTGATGGAAGAGGCATCAGAGTTTAACCTGAATGACTACACACAGCTTACATTACGTCTGAGAGAGCGTAAGCATTTAGATAAGCAAATATACTTAATGTTTAACCCTGTGAGTAAGCTCAACTGGGTATACAAGTATTTCTTTGAGGGCGAGCCTCTCAACAACACATTAATAAAACAATCAAGCTATAAAGATAATAAGTTTCTTGATGAAATGACAAGACAGAATTTAGAAGATTTGGCAAAGCGCAACCCTGCTTATTACAAAATATACGCATTAGGCGAATTTGCTACGCTCGATAAGCTGGTATTCCCTAAATACGAAACAGCTATATTGAATACAGAGCAGCTGAGTCATTTGCCGTCATATTTCGGGCTCGATTTTGGTTATATTAATGACCCGAGTGCTTTCATGCACGTCAAGATAGACAGCAAGAACAAGAAACTCTACATCATAGATGAATACGTCAAGACAGGCATGTTAAATGATGAGATTGCAAAGACAATCAAGCAGCTAGGCTATAAAAAAGAAGAGATTACAGCCGATAGTGCAGAACAGAAAAGTATTGCAGAGCTTAAAAAGCTAGGCATTGAGCGTGTAAGGCCTACTAAAAAAGGTAAAGGCTCGATTGTTCAAGGCATTCAGTTCCTGCAGCAATTCGACATCATAGTTGATGAGCGTTGCTACAAGACAATTGAAGAGCTGAACAACTACACATGGAAAAAGGATAAGCAGACCGAAGAATATTATAACGAGCCTGTAGATACTTACAATCACTGTATAGATGCTCTCAGATATAGCGTAGAGCGTTTCTACAATGTAAAACCTGAGCGCAAGAGCAAAGCAGCGAAGAACGTACAGGCAATTAAAAGAATGGGCTTATAGGAGGTTAGGCAATGGCGACAGTGAACAATTACGAGCGCGATGTAGATTACAAGAATCACAGAAATAAAGTTTTCAGACGTGATGCAAATGAGGTGTACACGTACGATGGAACAAGCGCAGAGCTGCAGCAAGACACTGACAGGTTGAGCGAGTTCATTAAGCATCATTTATCAGTACAGCGTCCTAGACTAGATATGCTTAACGACTATTATGAGGGGCTCAACTTCAACTTAACGAGAAGTACTTACAGACGTGAGAATCATAAGGCTGATAACAGAGTATCGCATGATTACTCATCTTACATTACAGACTTTATAAATGGTTACTTTTTAGGCAATACGATACAAGTAGAAACGGACGACGAGAAAGTTGCGGAAGAGCTTGAGCACATGACAGACCTAAACGACCTAGACAGTCATAACAGGTCGATTGGCCTAGACTTGTCTATATTCGGTCGTGCCTATGAGTACATCATACGCAATCAAGATGATGAAATAAGAGTCTATAAATCAGATGCACGAAATACATTTCTTATATTCGATACGAGCATTGAAGAAAACAGCCTTGTAGCCATTCGTTACTGGTTAGCAGAGACGAACGAGCAGCAAGAGGACATTTACAACGTTGATGTGATTACACCTGACGCGACTTACTTCTGCAGAGCCAATACGACAACAAACTTAAAGCTCATTGAACGTAAGCCAGCTGAAAGGCATATGTTCGGACGTGTAACAATCACTGAGTTTAGGAACAACGAGAAACGCCGAGGCGACTTTGAACGTGTTGTTCCGTTGATTGATTTGTATGATAACGCACAGGTCGATACAGCAAACTACATGAGCGACTTAAATGACGCGATGCTATTAGTTAACGGCAATTTAGACTTGAGCGACACAAACGTTGTGAAACTTCAAAAAGAGGCTAACATGCTACATCTTGAGCCGCCTGAATACCAGAGCGACGATGGCAAGGTAACAGAGGGCAAAGTTGACGCTAAATACATCTACAAAGAGTACGACGTTAACGGCTCAGAGGCTTATAAAGATAGAATCAACGCAAACATACATCTATTTACGAATACACCTGACATGAGTGACGAGAAATTCTCAGGGCAGCAATCGGGTAAAAATTTGCCCCTTACGTTAAAAATAGCGTAATGATAATCGGGTTAAAATTGGAAAGCTAATTTGTTTTTATACTACCTACTCAACCTCCGTATGTGATATAATGCTCATATGGGAGATGATTTCATGAAATATAATAGATTAACAGTTATTAATGTTTACACTAAAACAAGACCTAACGGGAAAAAAGCTAAATTTGCATGGTGTAAATGTGATTGCGGGAATGAAAAAGAGTTGAATTTATCAAGAGTCAGGACGGGTGTTACAAAGTCATGTGGTTGTCTTTCAAGAGAGAAAACAACAGAGAGGAACACAACACATGGGATGAGAAAGCACCCTGCTTATGATACTTACAATGGTATGATGTCTAGGTGTTACAATAAGAATAAACAGTCTTATAGGCACTATGGCAATAGAGGCATCAAAGTATGTAAGCAATGGCATGACATCGAAGTATTTCTAAAATGGTGCGACAATAACGGATTTAAAAAAGAGTATCAATTAGACCGAATAGACAACAACCAAGGTTATAGTCCTGAAAATTGTCGATTTGTTACACCTACAATAAACCTCAGAAATACTAGAAGGAATGTTATAGTAGAAGGCTTTTCGCTTAAAGAATATTTAGACAATTTGGGCGAAAAACATAATATAGGTTTTCCAACTCTTCGATACAGATACTACACAATCAAAAAAGAAGGATTAGAGCCTTCTGAAAAACTGTTGATACATGATTCTAGGTGGATAAAAACAAAACGCTAATCAATTACCACTGCATTAAGAAATTAATGTAAGGTTTAACGACTAGATAGAATAGCCTGAACAAAACGACCTAATTGGGTCGTTTTTTGTATGGCGAAATATCCACGAAATCCGACACCTAAACAAGTGAAGTTGTAGGTGATGATATAGTCTGACCTAAGTATGAACTAACATACTATAATGCGGGGAAACTCCTAGAAGTAGAGGATAAAGAGCCTTTACGATAACAGTTGTGGAAGCAATGAAATATAAGCTATTCGGTTTAGAGCAACGTACAGCAATTAAAGAGGGGCTGTTTAAAAAAGGTCTCAGACGACGCTACAAGTTGATTGAAGAAATGCTCAAATTAAATAGTGAGTTAGAGCGTAACAAGACTTTACGTGATGTAACTTATACGTTCAATCGTAACTTACCTAAATCACTAAGCGAGAACATACAGGCTGTGAGTCAATTGTCAGGCATTGTGTCAGATGAAACGAAACTCAGCCTCTTATCATTCGTGGACGATCCTAAAGCAGAGCTTGAACGCTTGCAGCAAGAAGAGTCAGACGAGCTTGAGAGAGCTGACAAGCGCGAGTACAGTTTCGGAGCTCCAGCAGATGGCACAGGCCAAACGAAAGAGTGATTGAATGGCAGACCTAACAAGTAAGGACTACTGGCACAAACGAGCAACGCGTGTTATTCAGATAGAGGCTAAAAAAGACGATGAGGTTATCGACGAGGTACGCAAGATAACAAATTCAACAATGAGCCAACTATCAAATGAGATATACAGCTTTTATGCTAAGTACGCAACAGCTGAGGGCATCACAGTCGACGAGGCCAAAAAGAAGATACAGAAAACAGACATAAAAGAGTTTGAGGCTAGAGTCGCACAGTATGTGAAGAACAAAGATTTCAGCGAGAAAGCAAACTCAGAGCTCAGACAATACAATACTAAGATGTATGTAAGTCGTGAGCGCATGTTGCTGCAGCAGCTATCAGCTATCATGGTTAATGGCACAGCACTCACTGAGGTAGAAATGAACGAATACCTCGAGACATCAGTTGATAGAGAAGTTGAAAGGCAAGCAGGCATATTGGGCGATGTTCGAGTCAAACCTAATCAAGTCAGAGCGATTGTAAACGCTGACTTCCACGGTCAGACATGGAGCGAGCGCCTGTGGGGCGATATGGAGCAAACACGTAAGATGGTACTCAAGACAGTACAAAATACGCTGCTACGAGGACGCCACCCTAACGAGTTTGTTCCTGAGCTATCAAAGAAGATGGGCGTTACAACCTCAGATGCTAAACGTTTACTAATTACAGAAACGGCTAGAGTGCAGTCAGAGGCGCAAAAGTTACACTATCAGGAAACAATGGGCGCAGATGCTACAATCGAGTTTGTGGCTAAGCTAGATGACCGCACAACAGATGAATGCAGAGGTGCCAATGGCAATAAGATAAAAGTATCTGAAATGGTCGCAGGCGTGAACGTTCCGCCGCTCCACCCTTATTGCAGGTCGACAACAGTGCCTGCAGTTGATGACATTGACGACGAGCTTGAGGCTTTCTTCAAAGAGCGCGAGGGCAAATACAGCCTGAAAGAGCTTGACGATATAGAGGCGGAAGAGAACGAGCCCGATGAGCCTGACGAGCTTGTATTCAATGACAACCTGACTGAGGCAATCGGCGAAGAACAAACCGACGAGCTAAAACGTAAGTTTGATACAAATAAAGATGCTGAGGGCGCTGCTGAGTTCCGTAAGATTTGGAATCATTATGCTGACGAGCTGAAACTCGAGAAAAGGCCTAAAAACAGAGGTGCACACTATGACCCGAGCGCTAATAAAGTACGCATGAACACTGACAATCTTGCTGAGCGCGATGTATTAGGCAGAGGAGCCAATCAGCGTGAGGGCAAAGATAAATACAGCACAGTAATTCACGAGTTCGCACACATGCTCGATTATAATACACAGCGTGATTTTAAAGGCGCTAAGAATATGATTTACGGCAGTTATTCGTCAGAGCCTAACAACTATGAGCCTGACGATAAAGGCGACATTGAGACGTTGGCCGAGGTCATCAAGAAAGAGCTTGATGCTAAAGCTAAAGCTGAGCAAAAAGAGCTTAAGTATCAGTATGACAATAATATAACTGACGGCTGGAGCAGTCCAAGCAAACCTAAACTGAATGACGGCCGCAGAGCGCTCGTTAAAAGGTATAAAGAACAATATCATCTAGGGGACACGGCAGGTCTATCTGATATGCTTGAGGCTGCTACAGGTGGTAATTTTAAAATTGCTTATGGTCATGGCAAACCATATTGGAAGAAACACAGAGTATATAAAACACCCTTACAAGCTAATAACGAGGCGTTTGCAGAAATGGCAGAGGCGTTTATTGAAGAGAATAAAAGGGAAATATTCAAGAAAGAGCTGCCGCAATCCTATGCTCTATATATCAAAATGTTAAAAGTTATAGTAGAAAGGTTGGGCTTATGATGAAAGATCCGTACAAAGAATATACAGACATGTTCGGCGAGGAGCCGCCTGCAATGTTCCTGAGAGGTTTATCAGTCGAAGAACAAGACGAGGTTATCGCTGAACGCGTGAAAGATGGCAAGAGTTTCGGCGAACATGCCAATGAGGAGGAGTTCCTTTCATAATGAAAGCTATTGAATGTTTACGCTCGATTGCTGAAAGCCTTTATGGCATACACAAAGAGTTGATAAAACTTAATCAGACGCACCCGAGCAATCAAGCACAAAAAGAAAATAAACCTAAAAACACAAGAGAATTAGATCCTAAAGACTTTGGATAGCTGCTTACCTTAACTGGTAGGTGGCTATTTTTTATGACCTGAATAAGTCATTAAACTGTTCTAAATTACTGTACGGGCTTACACGAACTGAACGCCACACATGAAACTTATGACTGACTGGGCTTAATTGACTGGTTGGGCTTACAGCAGATTGTGTGGTCAAGGTAAACGGCAAGACTGGACGGGAGGACAAATGACAATGACAAATCAAACTAAAGATAAATTGAAATTAAACTTACAGCATTTTGCTGAGGGCGGCGAGCCTCAAGACCCGCCTGCACCACAAGACCCGCCTGCAGACCCGAAAGACCCTGAGCCAACAGACGACACTTTCACAAGTTCAGAAGTTGACTCTAAGGTCAGTAAAGCTGTAGAGAAAGCATTACAAAAGAAAAAGCAGGAACATCAACAAGAGTTAGAGGACGCTAAAGCAGAGGCACGCAAACAGGCTGAGAGCTATGCAAAGCTAACTGAAAAAGAGAAACGTGATAAAGAGCTTTCAGACCGCGAGAAACAACTCGCTGATAAAGAGCGAGAGCTTAACTTGCGCCACCTTAAAGCAGACGTTGAGACAGACCTGAAAGGCAATGAGCTACCTGCAGAGTTTGCTGATACTTTAGTCACTTTGGAAGATAACGAGAAGATTAAAGAGGCTATTCAAGGCATCAAGCAACAGTTCGATGCTGCAGTACAGGCACAAGTCAAAGAGGTTACTCGACAAGGTACGCCTGCAAGCAACAGCTCAAGTTTTACTAACAAGAGCAAAGGCTCTAACTCGATACAAGAAATGGCAAGAAACGCACGAATTATTAAATAGAAAAATGGAGGCACCAACTTATGACTAACAAACTTAAATTAAACTTACAACATTTCGCACAAATCGACACACCACCGCAAGACTTTAACCCTGATAACGTGTTAATGCACGAACAACCTGACGGCACTTTATTAAATCAATTTAACGAGCCTATCTTACAGGACGTGCTAGAAAACTCGAAAGTTATGCAATTAGGTAAGTTCCAAGATATGGGCGGCAATTCAGAGAAATCATTCTCATTCTGGGCAGATAAACCCGGCGCTTACTGGGTAGGAGAGGGCGAGAAAATCCAAACGTCTAAACCTACACACGTAGAGGCATCAATGCGCTCTCACAAATTAGGTGTCATTCTTTTAGCATCTCGCGAATACTTAAATTACACTTACGCTGATTTCTTCGAGGCTATGAAACCTCAAATCGCAGAGGCATTCCGCAAGAAATTTGATGCTGCAGGTATCTTGAACGTTGAGAATCCATTCAACCAATCAATCGACACAGCAGCAGTTAACTCAGGCAACGTTGTAACTGGCGGTATCAGCTACGACAACTTACTAGAATTGCAAGATGTGTTACTTGAGGACGATGTAGAGGCAAATGGCTTTATCTCTAAATCTCAAAACAAAACGGCTTTACGCCAAGCGCGCGAATTAGATTCAAACGGCAACCCTGTCGGCGAGTCTATTTATGACCGTTCTAGCAACACGATTGACGGCATTCAAGCAGTAGACTTGAAGAGCTCAGACATGCCTAAAGGCACGTTATATGCTGGCGACTTCGACCACTTATATTACGGCATTCCGTACAACATCAGCTACGAAATCTCTACACAAGCGCAATTATCAACAATCCAAAACGCTGACGGCTCGCCTGTAAACTTATACGAGCAAGAGTTAATTGCATTACGTGCAACTATGGACGTAGCGCTATTGATTGCTAAAGATGACGCGTTCGCTAAATTAGAAGATGGCGAAACGTCTACGACAACTACTACATCAACTACAGCATCGGTTTAATAGCCTATGACTAAGTTCATAATGTGTCAGCCAGCAGTACAGCGCTTTGAGTGGGAAGTAGCGACGGCAGTATATGACTTACAGCAAAACGGCGTAAAGGTTTCAGACATTGTTGTCTTGTTCTCAGAGCATGACAGCAGTGTCATCGAGCGTCTTAAAGCTAAATTTGATATTAATATTCATGTTTATGCTGATAACCGCCCTGATAAGTCATACATTCCCTCCCTAAAGCCTTACTTGATGTATAGGTACTTGCTGGAAAACTCAGACCGAGAAAAAGAAACGTATTACTATATCGACAGTGATGTAGTTTTCAATTCCATACCTGACCTGAGTGAACGACCTATCAGCCCTGAGCGATGGTACGGCTCGGATTGCTCAGGATATATGGACTTAAATTATATTTATAGCTGCAGGAACGCACAGAAAGTCATACAAGTCCTTACAGACATTGTAGGTATTAAGTTATCTGATATAGAAAACATGGACTGTATAGGCGCTCAGTACGTCCTGTGTGAGCCTAAAGCTCATCAGTTTGGCAAGATATATAAAGACTCAGCTAAAATGTGGCGATTTGTTAAAGATTTAGACACTGATTTTCAGAAATGGACGGTCGAAATGTTCTCGACACTTTACAACATGGCCTACTTTGGCATTACGCCTGTAGCTCATGAGGTGCTTGACTTCATTTTCCCAACTGACGACATTGAGCGTTTTAACGACGTGCATATCTTGCATAACGCAGGTGTGACAGCAGAGCATGACCACCTTTTCAGGAAGTCAGACTATATCAATAAATCGCCTTTTACGGCTGATTTAAGCCATGTTGATAGGACAAAGGCAAGTTACAGATATGTAGAAAAACTAAATAAGGCAGGTGCACATTATGAAGTATAGAGTTTTAGTTCCATTTAGGGACAAAGAATCAGACACGCCTTATGTGAAAGGCGACTACATCGACAACTTATCTATCAAGCGTTATAAAGAGCTAAGCAATCAAAAGAAAAATGCTTATGATACTAAGTTCATAGCAATTGATGTGGTGGATAACTCGAAAAAAGCTGACTTATTAGAGATTGCTGAGGCACACAACATTAAAGTCTCAGAGGATAATACGAAAGCTGAAATTTTAAAAGCATTGGAGGGGTAACGCATGGCACGCCTTGAAGATGTTAAGACAATTATTGGCATTACAGACAATAAGCAAGACAAGCAGCTTGAGAAGTTAATCAAATTGACTGAACAGCGTTTGCTTGCTTTCCTGCCTCCCGAAGAGACAACAGTACCTACTAGGCTCGGTTTTGTTGTCGAAGAGGTAGCAGTTAAGCGTTACAACCGTGTCGGGGCTGAGGGTATGAGCTCGGAAACGCTCGATGGCCACTCTACAAAGTTTCAAGATGACGACTTTGAGGAATTTATGGTTTTCATTGAGCGCCTATATCCGAGCAATAACAGCTCATACAAAGTCGGAAAGGTTACATTTTATTGAGATACGATAAAAGAGTGACGCTCGCCTTTAGAGGCGACTCAGCCTATAACCCTGACACTGGTAAAACCGAAGAGCCTGAACAAATCATTTACACAGATAAGCCTTGTCACAGGTCGCCTTTATCGCCTCAGCGCACAGCAGTCACATTCGGCAATGTGCAACGTGACGTGAGTCTCATACGCTTGCAGGGCCAAGTGAGGGGCAAAATCAATCATGCCTATATGGACGACCGAGAGTACACCGTTGTTCAACATACCTACTACAGACACGACACAGTGATGTATTTAGAAGAGGTTAACAATGGTAAGAGTTAAAGGTGCAGGCAGATTGATAAAGGCACTTGAGACGGCTGAGGACGACATAGAGGACGACGTGGACTTTATCCTCAAGAAGAGGAGTCAACAGTTTCGCGCTGATACAGTCAAAGAGGCTGCACGCGTTATGACTAAAGGCTACTGGACGGGCAACCTAGCCCGATTGGTAGAGGACACGAAAGAGGGCAAATTGAGTTATCTCATAACATCAGGCGCGCACTACTCAGGTTTTCTTGAGTACGGAACGCGTTTCATGGCGCCCGAGACCTTTATGCGTCAGATATATCAGAAATATGATAAGCAAATACATGCCGACATAGAGCGACTCATAAATAGTTAGGAGGTTAGAAAGTGGCTAAGCAATCAATAAAATATGAACTATTTAATTATCTTTATAAAGCGTTCAGCGAGCTAGGTGCACCTGTCGTCAGAGAAGTTGACCAATACACAGAGCTAGGCTATCCGTTCATTGCGATTGAAGAAATACAAGACCTTGTATCAGTTCAATCATTCGACAATTACGGTGGCGAGCCTAAAGCACGTATTCACTTATGGAGCGACGCGAATGACCTACAGACGCATGACAGGCTTTATGTTCAGATTCAAGATATTCTCATGAAAACTGAACAGCTACCCTCCTATCAAGTTTCGCTAGTTAGCATTAACACGAATAATGTTACAGATGATACGACAAATACAAATTTGATGCACACGATCATTGATTCAGAATTTCAAACACTTTAGGCGCGCCTCATAGCAGGTGTGCCTTTTATTATTAAATAAATGGAGGTCATTATATATGGCGATTAAACAAGGTACTGACGAGCTTGCATTAGTTCGTAAATTAGGCGATGCAACAGAGGCATATAAAATCATGTGGATTACTGAGTTAGAACGTGAAACAGAACGTGACTCAGACCAAGAGGCGACAATTGACGGCACAGTGACATCAGGCGGGACATTAGAGTCAACTGTAACTATCACGTCTTATATGGACGTTGATGACGAGTTGAGTGACGAAATCGAGGACGCTGCCGAAGATGGCACAGAGTACGAGTTATGGATTCTTAACAAACGAGTTAAAGGTACAGGCGAAGATTCTGAAAAGTACAAAGCTGAATACCGTCAAGGCACATGGGCGAGCATCACACGTACAAACGAGGCTGACGCTATTGCTGAATTTGAATCTGAATTTACTGTTAAAAGTAAAAAAGTAAGAGGTTTTGCAACATTACCTACAGTGATTGAAGAAAATAAAACAGCTTACGGATTCCACGACACGACAGCCGATGACCCTGCAACGACAACGACTACTACAACAGTAGCACCAACTACAACAACGACTACTACAGCAGCAGTCTAATAGCACAGGCGGGCATATAGCCCGTCTTTTTCTTAATAAAAAATAAAAATAAATGAGGTAATTATATTATGGAAATTAAATTTAACGGCAAAGAAATCGAATTATCATTTGGATTTAAATTCATGAATGACATTGATAAGAAACTAGGAATGGAAATGAATCAGTTAACTATGGGGCAAGGTATCTCAATGTTAGTACCTAACTTGCAAGAAGCAAACCCTGTATCAATTGGGCATACGATTGTAGCAGCAACTTCACATCACAAAAAATCCCCTAAATCAGACGAAGAAATCTCAGAAGTGTTGGACGAAATAGCAGAAGAACAAGGGTATGAGGCTTTCGCCGAAGATGTACTTAAGGAGCTGGGAAAGCGCTCTATGACCCAAAGCCTCGTACCGAAGGAATACAGACAAGAGAAGAAAACAGCAGCGAAGAAATAGAAAAGCAGCCTAAACTCACTTATGACAAAATAATTATTCTTTGTATGAGTGAATTAGGCATTTATGATTTGAAAGAAATAGAAATGATGACGCTCACTGAGTTCAATTTTCGCATGTACGCTCGAGAATACGAGCAACTCAAAGAAGAGTACGATATTTATCGACTGGCCTTTGCTATCCGTGATGTTAAATCAGAGCAGAAGAAAAAAGGTGGCAAAAAAGGCGAAAGTGAGTATAAATTCAGTGGTGCAGATGACATTGTTCACTATCAGCAAAACATAGAGCGCTTGAACAAAGGCGAGCCTGTGCAGATGGGCGAAGAATCTGAAAAAGATGACAACATGCCCTCGCTTGATGTGCTGAAACAAATCAAAAATCAACATAAATCAAAGTAAAGGAGGGACTACATGGCAGATTATCAAATAAGCACGAGTATTGACGCTAAAACCTCCAAATTTAGAAAAGCTTTTAATCAAGCTAAACGTATTGCTGAACGTTTTAAAGGAACAGCTGAGAGCATGAAAGATACTGAGGTTGGTGCAGATACGTCAAGTTTTAGAGCTAAGATGAAAGCAGCTAGGCGCTCAATGGACTCATTTAGCAGCATGAAAGCTAAGTCAACGTTAGATGTGAACAGTTCAGCAGCATCAGCACAAATTGCTCGTTTCAAAGCCATGCTGAAATCAATCCCGAACAAACACCGTACACGTTTAGACGTTGACGGAAACCCTGCAAGAAAAGCTATTAATGCAGTTCATAATGCTATCGACAATTTCGGTGGGTCACTTGATAAATTGGCAAATGACGTAAGGACTACTGGCACGGTTTTCAGTAGTATGTTCAGAGGTGTCATGCTATCTAGCATAACTATGCTCGTACCTGCAATCGCGTCATTAGTACCTGCCTTAATGGCAGTATTGAACGCAGCCGCAGCCGTGGCAGGCGGAGCAGTCGGTATGGTTGGCGCGTTCGCAACAGCAGGAGCTGGAGCCGTTGGTTTCGGAGCTATGGCAATGACTGCTTTAAAAATGGTTGAAGATGGAACATTAACTGTAACGGAAGAAGTGCAGAACTATCAATCAGCAGTGGAGAGCCTCAAGTCAGCATGGCAAGGGCTTATTGCTCAAAATCAATCAGAGATATTCAACACACTAGCTAATGCAGTGAACACTGCAAAAGTCGCACTTGCAGGCTTGTCGCCGTTCCTATCAGGTGTAGCTCAAGACATGGAGGTCGCAAGTGCAGCAACGCTTGACTGGGCTAAAAACTCACAAGTTGCATCAAACTTCTTTGACATGATGGGCTCAACTGGTGTGCGTATCTTCAACAACATGCTAAGTGCAGCAGGTGCATTCGGCTCAGGTCTGATTGCAGTTCTGACGAATTTAGCGCCACTGACTGAATGGGTATCTAAAGGCTTTGAGAACATGGGTAAATCATTCAATCAATGGGCTACAAGTGTTGAGGGCAGTACAGCCATTCAAGATTTTACAAACTTTGTGAAAACGAACTTGCCTATCATAGGTGAGATATTCAGCTCAACGTTTAGAGGTATTTTTAACCTTATGAAAGCATTTGCGCCTAACTCGCAATTAATCTTCACATCGTTAGCCCAAATGGCTAATCGTTTTCAGCAATGGAGCGCAACAATAGCAGAGTCTGATGGTTTCCAACAATTTGTTGATTATGTACAAACAAATGGCCCAATTGTACTAAGTGTTATAGGTAATATTATTAACATTATAGTTAATTTAGCAGTTGGTATGGCACCACTTGCAGCAGCTGTTTTAAGAGTTGTAGACTCGTTCACTCAGTGGCTTGCAAAACTTACTGAGTCAAATTCAGTTATGGCAATGATCATTGGCGTAGTAGCTACATTGTCAGGCATTTTCATGGCTTTAGCGCCCGCAATCCTTTTTGTGACTCAAACGGTCATACCTTTAATAGGACAGTTTATCAACTTTGCTAGGCAATCAGGACTACTCAGAGGCGTACTAACTGCTTTAAGAGGCGCGTTTACATTAGTTTCAACTAGCATGTTAGCTATCATTGGTGTAGTTGCATCTGTAGTCATGGCTATCGTTGAATTGTGGCAAACCAACGAACAATTTAGAAGTAACGTAATAAGTATTTGGAATAATGTAGGCACTATTATCTCCGCGGTAGGTACAGTGCTTATGGGCATATTCAACGGCATTGTTACCGTTTTAGGTGTATTAGCTCAAGCGTTTATGCCTGTAATTGCAGGTATCGCTCAAGTTGTTGCAGCTGTCACAGGTTGGATAGCTTCATTTATAGAGGCTAATCAGTGGATATTAACCGTAATTTCAGTTATCGGGACGCTTGTAGGTATATTCTTTATGGTGCAAGGTGCAATCGCTATTGTGTCAGGTGTCGTAAGTGTTCTTAGTGGATTATTCGGCGTGTTAGCGAGCGCAGCAGGCGTTGTTGCAGCTGCACTAGGTGCAATTTCAGCGCCCGTATGGATTGTAATAGCGGTGATAGCAGCACTCGTTGCAATTGTCATTGTACTTTATAAAAAGTTTGAATGGTTCCGTAATATCGTTGACCCTGTTATCGATTCATTGAAACGTCTTGCTGATATTATCATAAATGGATTAGGCAAAGCGTTGGATTGGTTGACTGACAAATTAGGCATAACAGGGGACAAAGCAAAAAGTACTGGAGATAAAATAGGCAATTCTCTTTCGTTGGGTACGCAAAAAGCATCTACGGATTCTATTGCAAACACGACTTCAATGCAATCAGGCGTTACGAACAACATGAATTTAATGAAGAGTAACTCTATGAATGCTATGTCAGGCATGAGTTCAGGCGTATCAACAAACATGAATAGCATGAAAAATAGTGCTACAACAGCATCAGGTGGGATGAACAATAGTGTAACTCAAAATTTCGCAAAAATGCACTTGTCAGGAAACACAGAAACTAGCTCAATGAATTCAGTTGTGACAAATAATCTAAATAGCATGAAAAATGGTTCCACAACGGCTGCTAGTGGCATGAGCGACAGTGTTACAAATAATATGAATAGCATGAAAAATGGGGCAAATGCTGCTACATCAGGCATGGATACAGAAACGATTAACAAATTTATGAATATGAACTCAGGTAGTACCTCTCAAACTGATTCTATGAACAGTTCAGTATCTAGCGCCATGAATTCTATGAGTAGTACTGCAAGTAGCAGCGTATCAGGTATGGACTCAGACGTTAGTAGCCAGTTTAAAAATATGGCGGACAACGCAGGCTCAGCTATGCGTCATATGGTGTCACGTATTGAGTCAGGAATGGCACAAGTAGAATCCATAATGAGTTCAGGCTTATCAGGCGTATCTTCTAATTTCACTAGCAGTATGAATGAGTTACAAAGTACAACATCAAGTGCGATGTCAAACATTACAAGTACGGTATCTTCTCAAATGTCCTCAATCCGTAGCGCATTTACTGAGGGCATCAGTAGTATCAGTAGTGCGTGGCAGTCAGGCATGCAAAATGTGAGAAGTATCACATCTAGCTCAATGAGCCAGATTAGAAGTATTGCAAGCTCTACGATGAGTGCAACAGTGAGCGTGTTCAGAAGTGGCGGAAACCAAATTGTCTCGGTAGTCACTAGCTCGATGAATCAATCCGTTGCTCGCATGAGAGCAGCACAAGGGCAATTCACTTCAGCAGGCTCGTTTGCAATGCAAGGATTTATATCAGGTATGAACTCACAGCGTGGCGCAGTAATGGCTACCGCAGGAAGTATTGCAAATGCTGCAGCTTCTAAAATTAGAAGTTCATTAGATATACATTCCCCGTCACGTGTGTTTAAAGATATTGGTTATTACACTATTGCAGGTATGCGTGTAGGTATGGAAAAAGAGGGCAGAAATGTTGTAAGTGAAACTGCTCAACTTGCTCAAAGATTAACAAATAGTTTCAATCCTAACTTGCAAGCTAAACCTGCAGTTAAAGGTATTAATCGCGAACTGAACAACCTATCGACTCGTGGGCATGTAACAGCAAGCCACACGACGACAGTTAAGGCTGAGCCGAGCACAATGAACTTACGTATACAGCTAGACACTGACGACGAAGTCCTAACAGCTAAGGTAAACGGCGTAAATGCACGTGACGGCGAAGTTCTATCATTCTAATAAGGAGGTGTGACCTATCGACCTAAAAATCACACGACAAAATGGCGACACGTTCACATTAGGTGAGTATGGCGTCGAAGTCAGTGACGTTGTGATTAGTGGTGTAGAAATGGAAGAGCAAACACAAAACATACAAGGGCTGCATGGCTCTTTCGATATGGGGGCAACTTACAAGGGGCGCGAGATAAGCGTTCCCTTTTCTTTTCAAGGTCAAAACATGGCCTCTTATCCACTATTTAGAGACTTGATATACAAGATCACAACAAGCACAGAGTCATACTACATTCAGGAAATGCGTAGACCGCAAGTAGCAGGCTACACTTTCAAAGATACAAAAGACTCGAACGCAATATCTCAAGACCAATACGGCAGAGATACAGCGTACGATGAAACGCAATCCAGCAATGAAATTTCAACAGGCAAACGCTATCTTGTTAGGCTTTCAGGCGCTACTGAGATAGAGCAGAATAAACACAATGCTAAAGGCAAAGGCGAGCTCACGTTTCATACGACTGAATTGCCCTTTGCTGAAAGTGTTGGGACGTCAACAGATTTAGAGCGTGACGGTTTGCATTATACAGAAAACCCCATTTGGTCGTACGGCATGGGGCTCAGCCGAGACCCTGCTACAAGGCAGTATTCATTTGATGTGAACACAGCAACATCATTCGATGTGTACAACTTCGGCGATGTGCCGATTGACCAATTCAACCAACATTTAATTTTAAGGCTCACTTTTAATCAGGAATTAAACAGCACTATCAACTTTGGCTTTAACGGCCTTAATATTGAGATTGACGGTGCTGCAGCAAACATCGGAGTTGGGGACGTCATCACTTATGAAGTTGGCGGATATTTCAATAATGGATTAAGTATTCTAAATGCTACAAATTACCAACAACCCGCGCTGGACGTGGGTTTAAATAAATTAATGTTTGACGGCACTTATGACCTGACTATTGAGGTCGAGTGTCGTTTTTACTACTTATAGGAGGTCATGACAGTATGGCAAGAAAAGAAATCACTTTGCCTTTAAATCTTGAGAACATGGAAAACCATAACTACATGAACAAAGAGCTATACAGTTTAATTGATGAAACTGACAGACGCATAAGCGAGAACATGTGGGGAGAAATCAAAGACGCAAACACGATGAAGATGCTTGAGCCTGTACAAACAGCTGCAGACCTGCCAAACGAGGCACGCGACAAAGCGCTTATCACAGTCATTGACGAGCAGCGTGTTTATGGTTTCGTACAAGGCGAATGGCAGCCTTTCAGCGAGATAGACCTCGACCCGTTCGAGCCTTTCAAAGATGAGCTCGCTGCAATCGTTGCTGCTTATGAAAAGCAGATACAGAGCATCACAACTGAGGTGCAGAATACTAAGACCTCAGCCATCGACTCTATACAAAGCACACAGACGCAATCTGAGGCGAGTATTACTCAGACGGAACAAAGCGCCGTAAATTCTATTAATCAAACACAGACGGACACTGAGAGCCAAATAAGCACAATAAGAGCAGAAATGACAACACAAGCCTCAGACCTGACAGCATTATTCAATGACCATATGGCTCAACTCACTAGCAAGCAAGACACAGCGCTTGCTGAGGTGGATAGTGCTAAACAGGCAGCTATCACAGCTCTTGAGGACTTCCAAAATACAGACACGACTGAGTGGCAGAAATATAAATTGACGGAAGATAACGGCGCTTTCAAATCTTTAGATGTAGGCATTGATATGCTTACTTTAAAAGCTGGAAGTTATGAATCGAGCGGTTTTGTCAACGACCCTTTAGACGATGCAGGATTTTATGAGGTTACTGTAACAGAGTCTTACAACCAAAGAAAAGTTATTCATGCAATTCACAGCTACTCGAATAGATATTTTGTAAAAACAATCCACACGGACGGTGCAGATAATGGTTGGAAAGAGCTAACAGGTATGACAAGAACTGTTTTGTTTGAGGGACAAGCTAAAACTACTGGAGAGTTAATAAACCTTAATACTTCTTATGAAAACTTTACTGAGTTAAGAGTGAAATTAAACCGTACAGGTGGTAATGAAATTTTCAATTTTGATGCCGAGAGTGGTGTAGGTATTTCTATCAATTATTCAAATGTGTACGGGGATAACAGCGAGGGCAAACTTTACGAAATGACGCTCAATAAAAACTCTCCTACTGAATTAGAGATAACTTCACAAAGGTCGCTGACTTTTAGCGGTACAGCATCTGACGATAGCGGAATCACTATATTAAAAATATGGGGGATTACTTAATGGAAGATGAAATTAAGACAATTAACATTAAAGTAAATGAAAATAATGAGATAACAGCTTACGCAATCATAGGCGGCGTGAATGGCATAGATATTCCTGTTGATGTTCTTCCTGATAGTTTTAGAGAAAATTTTGACTTTAAATATTATTTATATGTTGACGGCAATATTAAGACTAACCCTGATTATGTAGCACCTGAAATTCATTTATAGGAGGTATTACATGGCTTTAATTCTTAAAGACCTAAACGGAAATGCCTACCCTGTTGAAACAGTAACCAATCACACAGTACGCATGAACAGTGACGGTATGCTGACATTCAATGTGATTGAGAACGAGCAAACGGCGCATTTCATCAACGATATATCTAAACTATGGCAGGTAGAGAACATCACAGGTAAACCTGACGACATGGTTTATGTTGTCGTTATTGCAAACAGAAAAACATATAAAGACAAACAAGTCGTGCAAATCACAGCTAAAGAGGCACAGTTCGACTATTTAGAAACACACAGAGTGTATGAGAACGTCACAGGGAGCCGTACAGGCGTCGACTTCCTGAACTTGATATTTGATGACACACCTTATAGTTATGTGCTGCTTGAGGGCGTGTATGCGAAAGAGTGGGAAAATGCAGGCGATGGGCAAAGCAAGTTTGAAATGCTCCTCAATTGGCTAGACCGTTACGGCTTTGAGTTTCAGTATGTAGCATCTTCAAAAACATTCAGGCTGGGCAAACGCATTTCGCGTCGTCCAGCTTATTACATTTCTAAGAAACTCAACGCAAACGATATAAGTTTTGAAGAGGACGCAACAAACTTTTATACCTATGTTCAAGGCTATTTTGATTATGACGGCTCTGACAATATTCATGCAGCTAACTATAAGCTGGAATATCCTAAAGGGAAAACGAGCCCAATGATAGAGCTGTTCGGTATCAGAGAGGCGCCACCTGTTACAGATGGCCGAGTTACCGATGAGGAGCTCATGCACGACATGATGAGGCAACAAGTTGAGCAGTCACTGAAAATGAGCATTGAGCTTGATTTCGTAACGCTCGGCAAAAATTATCCTTTTGCTCAACCTGAAATTGGCGACGAAATACCTGTCATAGATGACACAATCGACTTTAATAGATTGCTGAGAATACAAGAGATTAAGACAACACGAGACGCGCACCACAAAGTCACTAAGCAAACTATCGTAGTCGGCGACCCTAAACGCGAGACGAGATACAAGCAAGCACAATCGGGCGTTATATCTAACATGAATGATTTACTTACAGGACGCGCGAAAATAAAAGGATCAGTGCTACCTGCAGCAATCAAAGAGTCTACTCAAATGTTAATGGACACAGCAAGTGAGTTGTCATTCAGTGAACAGGGTATCATGGCCGTTGATAAGGATAACCCTAACTATGTGACGCTATTCAACTCAAGTGGTTTAGGTGTCAGTAAAGATGGCGGGCAAACGTTCCACAACGCAATCACACGCGGTCAGATAAATGCTGATTTGATAACAGCAGGCTCAATTAATGCGGATTACATTAGAAGTGGATCGATAAACGCTGATTTAATAACAACTGGTTCGTTGAACGCTGACTTGATTACCACAGGCTCTTTAAACGCGGATTACATCAGAGGTGGAACGTTAGACGCAAACCTTGTGAATGTGGTTGGGGGCGATGGCGACAAGTACATCACTATGAAAAATGATGAAATATCTCTATATGGTACTTATACAAGAACTTTCAGAGGTGTGACTGAAACCGACAGTACCTTTACGCGTTTTAAACATGGTCATTTAAGGTTCAGGAATAACAATAAAGACAGGTCTCTCTATTATTCTGATTTTGGTATATCTACTTATCTTGATGGAGAGGGGCCAGATGGAGAAGAAACATCAGGAACTCTAGTGTTTTTCGATTATTATTACGATTCTAACGCTAGAGGTACAACTTTATATAGTACGCATGGCAATGTAGCTCTAAAATCATTTGATAATGGAATTGTTTTAGATAGTAACAAAAACATGTATCTAGGTACAGGTTCAGATGGTGTTGTAAAAGTAGTTTCTGAAGTTAACGGAGATAAGACGCAGACTGAATACAAGCCTATTCTTGCAAGTGCTTTCCAGTATGGCTCTAGTGAGAGATTTAAACAAAACATAGTGTCGTGGGAAACTAATGCTACTGAAATCATTAAAAAACTAAAAATTTATGAATACAACCTTAAAGGGGAAATTAATGATGGTATTTCTCAAAAACATCATGGTGTGATTGTAGAACGCGAAACACCTGATTTCTTCATAGGGGCTGAGGGTGAGAGTGTAAATAGCTATGAAATGATTTCCACCCTTTTAAAATCTAACCAAGAATTAAACACAAGACTAGAAAAACTGGAGGCAGTTATAAATGACAAATAGCCAAGAAGATATTGAAAAAGCAGTATTACAAAGTAGATTATTTGAAGAAATTCAACGCAGTGTGAAGTTGCAGACTGAGCTTGAGGCAACAGCTAGAGAACTAGAGGCGTACAAATCGCAAGTAGAACATAACGACGAGTAATAGGCAGGTGTAATTAAATGGACGTTCAGTTACGCCAAACGCAAAACGAAGAAATGGCCGAAGTTAAAAATAGAATATCTACTTTAGAAACAGAACTCGAAGATTTAAAAGCGAAATACTGGACGATAGACGATAAAATTGACAGTTTAACCAAAAAGCAAGAAGAAAGTCACAGTTCCTTATTTGAGACAAACAACCAACAAAATGATTTGTTAAATAAAATCTATTATCAATCGCAGGCACAAACAGAACAAGCACAAAAGAACGAGGCACGTTCTATAGACCTTCAAAAATGGTTGTTAGGTGCATTGTGGGGGCTTGTGGCATTAGTTATTATATTCGTTATTACTTCAAGTTTAAACGCTTTATTTGCTTAATGAGAGGAGGTGAATAGTATGTTCCTAGATTGGGGTTCTTGTGTATTATACGGCGTACATTGGGGGCTAGTGCTAATAGGCATTGGCTAGTCAATAGCAAGCAGGTCATCACTTATTGTGGTGGCCTTTTTATTTTAAATTAATAGGGGTTTTTATATATGGAACAAATTATCGCATTTGCAGGTGTGATTTCAGTTATCATAATCGCATTAGTACAAGTATTAAAGAAATTGAATGTAGTACCTAAAAATTGGCTACCCGTTGCAGGTATGTTTGTCGGTGTAATTATTGGCGGTTTGTCTGTTTTCATTCCTGAAATCGTCACAGAGTTATCCCTCGGAGGTCGTTTATTGGCCGGTCTTATCAGTGGCTTAATGGCTACAGGTATTTGGGAAACGTTCAAAAATCGCGAGGGCAAAAACGTTAATAAATTAGGAGCAGGCAGCGAGTCAAAAGCGCCTAAGAAATAGGAGGTTAAAAGATGAAAAAACAAGATGCAGTAAACTGGGCAGTTAAACAGATAGGCAAGTCGATAGACGCAGACGGCGCACACGGCGCACAATGTATGGACGAAATCATTGCTTTTTGTAAGGAACATTTTGATTGGCACCCTACAGGGGACGCGATTGATTTAAGCACGCAGGATTTACCTGACGGATTCCAACGTATCAAAAATACAGATGAGTTCATACCTCAACAAGGCGACATAGGCATTATGGACAGTGGCGAATACGGGCATACGAATATCATTGTAGCTGCTAACCAGCACTATTATGACAGTATTGACCAAAATTGGTATAATGCATCAGATAAGGGGAGTCCTGCAGCATTTGTTCAAAACCATGACTATGATGAGTTTTGGGGCGTCATTCGCCCAACTTACGAGGACGCAGAGCAAGGTGTAACAACTGAGTCAACTAAGCTACAGGTCATTAATGACAACATCAACTATACGATGAACAAGCGTGTAGGCTCAATTGACGGCGTGGTTATTCACAATACAGCGGGTAGCAGAACAGCAGTGCAAGACTATAACGCTTTAAATAACGCCTCTGTTGCACGCTATGAGGCAGGCGTGGCGCATTATTATATAGACCGTTTCACTATTTGGCGTGCTATTGATACTTTCCGGATTGCATGGCATGTAGCAGACACATACGGCAACGGACATTATTTAGGCTATGAGGTAAATGAGTCAATGAGTGCAAGCAATAAAGATTTCATGATGAACGAGCAGACAACGTTCAAACAAGCTGCAATTGATATGATGTATTACGGCATTGAGCCGAACACCAAAACGGTTAAGCTGCACAATCAGTTTGTCGCAACAGCTTGCCCTCACAGAAGTATGGCATTGCATGTTAATTTCGACCCGATTAAGCAAGGCGCACCATCGAAAGCGAAACAACGAGAAATGCAGGACTATTTCATCAAAGAGATTAAGAAATACTATAACAACCCAACGTTAATCATTGGCGTGCCTGACAACATACCAGACACGGTAACAACTCCGACTAATGTAGAAATGAAAGCACCTGTACAGTCTAAAGGTAAAAAAGTCGGTAATAAATGGCGCAGAAATGAACACGGTATTTTGTGGAAATCTGAAAAAGCTACATTTACAGCATCAACAGATATTTACACGAGATACTATGGGCCGTGGACAGGTTGGCCAGTTGCAGGCCTATTACATTATGGCCAATCTATCAATTATGATGAAGTGTACGACTATGACGGTTATATTTGGTTAGCGTGGACTGTAAGCAGTGGGGATAGAGTCTACATGCCTATAGGCTACAGTAACGGACAAGGTAAACGTGTAGGTCCCGCATGGGGAGATTTTAGTTAATTATAAATAAACACCACGTTATCAATACTATATTATATTTTAGGGTAGGCGCGTACTTGCGTTTGCCCTATTTTTTTATGAAAGCTGTTTACGGCACAATATTAAACATATAGAATTGTATTCACGGAGGGAATGTTATGTTATTACATCTTAAGAATATAATTAAAGGATTAGGTATTGGGTGCCTGATTTTCTTAATAACATTTGTTGCAGTTGGAAGGGATATGATACTAGGTGCATTAGTTATGGGAGTAGCGGGCTTTTTAGGGTATTATTCTTCTTTTCTATATGAAAGCAGAGTAGACGGTCAGAGATAGGCCGTCTTTTTATGCATAAAGTTGAATACACAAATTTTCACAAGGGGATGTAAAAGTGGAAAACATAATAAAAACGCTACTAATCGTATTCATAGTACGACTACCAGCGTTAATAAAACAACTTAGAATTTGGCACCTCGGTTTCATAGACCGAAACCTTAGCAACAAAGATAAGTGGTTCACTTATACCTAGTCCCATTAATTCGGGCTACCCTTTTTCAAGTATTATTATAATATGAAAATCAGGGGGGTTCAACTTATCATGATTATTACAATAGCAATTTGCGTGATAATAGTGTTTTCACCCGAGATCATTAAAGGATGCAGGAAATTACATTTTAAGTATTTAGATAAAAAATAAACACACAGAAATGATGTTGCAATATTGTGATTAACCATTAATAATTATATTTGTAGTCAAGAGAGGCAAGTCTTCTACATATATACTAGGGGGGATAAATTAAATGAAATTTTTTGCAGGATTCATTACATCAGTTGTAATTATAGCATTATCACTCACAGGAATTTATGCATATAAAGAGCTTAAGCCTGTAGATAAAGAACAACCACAACAAACTGAAAAAATTGAGGACACTTCTACATCGCAACAAGGTAACCAATCAACACAAGAACAACCGCAACAAACTGCACCAGCAACAATACCATCACAAGAACAAGAACAGCCACAACAAGGTTCACAAGATTCCGTACAAGATATTAAACAAGGTAAGTCAGATATCCAGTACATACAAGGTCAATACGACGGGTTAATACACCATATGAAAGAAAGAGCAAGTCAAGGCGCTGATGCAGACGAGATGCACGAACTACAATCACAACTAGATGACTACGCAACACAACATGCAAACGAACTAAACTTTGACCAAGGATGGGCACAATAATTTTAAATAGGAGGATATGTAAAGCATGAAGAAACTAATATTTTTAGTTATACCTGCACTGGTTTTGATGTTAGCAGGTTGCAGTAAAGCAGAAACAGAGGACAAAGAACAGAAAAACGAGGGAAAGCAGAATACTCAAACACAAGAAAAGCAGAAACAAGACAAGACATCAACAAAGCAAAAGGAACAAGAAAGTGAAGAAACCCAACAGGACGATCAATCAGCTGCGGCACAAAAAGAGGACTTGCCGACATCTTCTGGCGCAAGTTCAAAACAACAAATAGAGTTTAATAGAGAAATGCAAAAGCAAAGAAAAGCAGAAAAACAACCACAACCGGACAAACGAGGTGGCACCGCATTGATTACGCCACCTGAAACTGAGAAAGAAAAAGAAGAACTTAGAAAAAGACAGCAGGAACAGCAAAAACAAAGAGAACAACAAGAGCAAGAAACTCAACAAACTCAACAAGTTCCTAACAAGCAAGAAACTCAACAAACTCAACAGACACCGACAGAACAAGCGCAACGAGAGGTAGGATCTAAACATAAGGTGGTTGAACCTGAAGAGCCAAAACGCGAAACAATTGAAGAATAGACACATGTGAAGTGCAGGCGATGACAGAAACTACTCAACGGCTCACAGAGCGCATAAATGAAGTATTAGAGTCAAACGTACCAGCTAACAGAATACAGGCAATAACAGGCCTGCAACGTTCACTTATAAGTAAACTGTGACGTGGCGAGGTTAAACTTGAAAACGTAACATTTAAAAAAGCTATGACGTTATATGAGTATTCTGATACAATTTTAAAAGAGCCCAGCCTCAAATGAGGTTAGGCTCTTATTTTTACAAAGAAAGGCTTTTTCTAAATTTTTCCCCTGCATCATATTGCAGGGGATTTATATTTTCTCTATTTTGATTTGTACTTGCTAGGTATATTGCTAAAATGGCAAAAATGATTAGTACAATACTGCTTAACATTATGCCTATTCCAAATTTGTTAGTGTCAAATACTAAACTTAAAAATACCAGCAACAGCAAAATACAGAAAAAGGCATAAACCCCATAAATCATAAAGCTACCCATAAATAAAACTTCCTTAATAGCATAGAATAAAAAAGCCCACTTATATAAGTGAGCCAGTGAAGAGCATTTTAAATTTTGATACTGTCGAGATATGTATCATAAGACTACCGTAACATATACTGAAGACGCAATAAATTATACTAAAGTATGATTTCCTATAATAGAGTAGTTTTTGAAGGTTTAAGTAAAGAGCTTCCATTACATAAAATTACTTTACATAACAGAATTAACGTGCAAAAAAGTGTTATTAAACTATCATTAAGACTCTAACTATAGTGTGAGCTATCTCTTATTGAAGTGATTCTTTATTATTTGTTGTAGTATACAAAACATTTTGATAATATGTGTAATAGGTATTTTCTGTCATAAATTTACCCACCAAGAGTTATTAGGGACATCTCTTTAAGAGGTGTCTTCTTTTGTTGTCTTTAAAGGGTTAAAATATAAAATTAAAGGGTAAAACTATTGACGGAGTGTAACATTCCAACGCTTCCTATTGCAGGATAACACTACTCTGTCCAAGTAGTGTTTTTTGTTTAATAAATAACATAACGTGGTATATATAACTACAATTGTTGTTAGACATATTGTTGTTACGTTTAAATATTTGTAGGGTAGGCACTTATGTGCTTGCCCTATTTTTAATAAAATATGTATAAACTATTTACATATAATATAAATAGGGTACTATGAAGTAGAGATGTATTAGAGAGGTGATTTTATGACTGAGATTAAAGAAATAGCCAAATATTTAATAAAATCATATGAAATAAATAATAATGCTGAGTTTGAAAAAAGTGAACTTAAATTACAAAAATTAATGTATTTTGCTCAGAGAGAGGCTATTGCTATTACAGGCGAACCTTTATTTGAAAATCAATTTGAAGGTTGGCAGTATGGCCCTGTGTTAACAGAAATTCGACACTTTTTTGAAGAAGATCAAACAAAAACCACAATAGATTTAGACGAAACGTCAAAGTATATTATTGATAACACAGTAACTCGATATGGTAAATATGAACCTTGGTATATAGCTAATTTAAGTCACAAAGAAGCATCGTGGAAGAAAAGTAGAAAAGGGCTATCTGAGAATGAAAAAGGGAATAATTTGATTAAACTAAAAGATATAAAAAAAGATGCTGAAAATGTCAGGTTATACGACCACTTGTATGATATGTATATAGATGAATTTGAAGATGCAGATGAGGAGAATATGCATTTTGGCCTCTAACAATCAAAGACAACCTAGTGATTATATAAATAAGATTATTAAATCTAGATTCCCATACTACGATAGCCGAACTCAAAGAAAACAGTTTAAAGTTAGGCCGATGTTGATAATAGGTTCAGAAAGGGATAGTTTCCAAACAGACTTCACTGCCTTTCCTATTTCTTCAGTTTCTAACAAGGATAATTTAAATGCCGATTTTGATATTAATATAGGTTGTAACCATTGTCCTAATTTAAAGCACATAACTTATTCTAATTGTTATGTGCGAGTACATAAGCCTACTACTGTTAATTCGAATGATATTTTAAATGAAAAAGGAAATGATGATATTTGCAAAATTTATCCTATTAAGTACAAAGAGATAAATGATGCTTGGGTTAAATTTAATAAAACTTTATTCTAAAAATACTCATCAACTGATGTTTTTTTATGTTATATTATAGATACTTCTTTATTTCCTTTAATATTTAAGAAGTCCTTTTAGTATTTAGACAGCCTATATCCATAATAGGTTGTCTTTTTTATATACTCGTTGTAATAGATTTAATATTCTGATAATATAATCTTGTGGTTTCGCTTAACTATCATATTATTTCGCTAGACATCCTTTAAAGGGTGTCTTTTTTTCTGTTTTATTCAATTTAAATATATGGTATATTGTTTTCAGGATAGCTCTTTCCTACTTTTATGTTTCACGTAGACATCTCTTATGAGGTGTCTTTTAATTTATAAGTTAATCATTATTAAAGAAAATATTTAGAGAAATTAAAAAACACTAAAAATAGAAATTAGCAATGTTAGGTATAGCGTATTCATTGAAATATTTAAAAATTATTTCGCAAATAAATTTAAGAGTCCCCAAAGAGTCCCTGAAAATTAGTTTTATATGGTACGCTATGGCATAGCAAAATAAAAAGACCCTTGATATAACAAAGGTCTTGGATTCAAAAGGTGTTTAATTATATACTATTAGTCCCCTCGAAGGGAATCGAACCCCCATTTTAAGAACCGGAATCTTATGTGTTATCCATTACACTACGAGGGGTTAAAAAACACGCTAATACAAGTGTACAAATCTTAGAAGTAACGGTCAATAAGAATAATGTAAGTTTCGTGAAATTTCGAGCTTTAATTTTTGACCATATTTGACTTTTGAGTTAAAATAAATTTATCAATTAGAAATGAGGAGGCAATATTAATGAATTTAATACCTACAGTAATTGAAACAACAAACCGTGGGGAACGTGCATATGACATTTACTCACGTTTATTAAAAGACCGTATTATTATGTTAGGTTCACAAATCGATGATAATGTAGCAAACTCTATTGTTTCACAATTATTATTCCTACAAGCACAAGATGCTGAAAAAGATATCTATCTTTATATCAATTCGCCAGGCGGAAGTGTGACGGCTGGATTTGCAATTTATGATACAATTCAACACATTAAACCAGATGTACAAACAATCTGTATTGGTATGGCTGCCTCAATGGGTTCATTCCTACTTGCAGCAGGAGCAAAAGGTAAACGTTTTGCTTTACCAAATGCTGAAGTAATGATTCACCAACCACTTGGTGGTGCGCAAGGTCAAGCAACAGAAATTGAAATTGCTGCGAATCATATTCTTAAGACACGTGCCAAATTAAACCAAATTTTAGCAGAGCGTACTGGTCAGTCAATTGAAAAAATTGAAAAAGATACAGATCGTGATAATTTCTTATCAGCTGAAGAAGCTAAAGAATACGGTCTAGTTGACCAAGTTATGGTTCCTGAAGCATAACGCTAAAATTAATATAAAAGCTTAATTAAAAAAGACAAGCCACATCATGTGGCTTGTCTTTTTTTAATCATTATTCTACTAAATCTTCTAAAGCTATTTTTAAATCTGGATATTTAAATTTAAAGTCTATAGCCTGTAATTTATTTGGAATTACTTTTTGTGTGTCCAATACAACTGTAGACATTTGGCCTAAAGCTAATCTTAAGGCTAATGCTGGTACCCAAGTGAAATGGGGACGATGTGTGACGCGTGCCAATGTATAGCCAAATAAATTTTGATGTTCAACAATAGGCGCTGTAAAGTTGAAAACGCCATGTGCATTTTCGTTGTTAATTGTATAGAGTATGGCTCTTGTTAAATCATCTAAATGAATCCAAGAATACCATTGTCTACCTGAACCGAGTTTACCACCAAGGTAAAATTCATATGGTAGTTTCATCAAAGGTAAGGCGCCTCCATCTTCTGCTAGGATCATGCCAAATCTACCAATCACAACACGTGTGCCTAATGATTCAAACTGACGTGCGCGACGTTCCCATTGGTAAACTACTTCTGATAAGAAATCAAAAGGGAGCGATTTATATAATTCTGTATAAGTTCGATCGTAATCTGGCTTGTAATAACCAACTGCACTCGCATTAAAGAATACTGAAGGTTTTTGTTTGCGGTTTTTAAACAAGTCGAATAATGCTTGCGTAGACTGTAAGCGGCTCAACATAATTGCTTGTTTATGTTCTTTTGTCCAACGTTTCATTAAGCTTGCACCTGCAAGATTAATAACGATGTCAATATCAGGAATTTGAGATTCCCAATTCGTTTTAGACCAATTAACGTATGTTATTTTTGGGTGTGAAGTTGATTTGTCTTGTCTAGTAAGAATTGTTATATGCGCGTCACTTTGCTTGATAGCTTCAACGAGTTGGGTACCAACCATACCTGTGCCACCTGTTATTAAATAATGTTTCATTATATCACCTCATAAAATAGTAATGCTTTAGACTGTAATGATTAAAAAACGACTCAAGCTAAATTTTTCTGACATAATTCTTTCGAAAATTGTTCAAGAATATGTCATTTAGTCATCTTAAGAAGTATTTAAAATAATATTGGATACCGTTATAATAAGGGTACCTTCGATATTAATTAATCATCTCTTAATTATTTCGAGTATACCCCATAATATACCAACGAAGGTAAAATTTTGACTCCCTTTAGTAGTGGCCTATGCGATTATCGTATAGGCCTATATTTATATGCTAACGTAATTAAAGATTTATAACTATCTTTTTATTTATAAATTGCTTATATAAACGTATCCCTAATAAATTTTTTAATGCTTTACTATTAGATGAAAAGAAATATTAGACTGAAAATAACTAATAGAAGGAAAATAATAAAACTAAAGAAAAGATTACGTTTCTTGGAAGTAGGCTTTGGTTCATAGTTGTCATTTTCAACCATCAATTGACGAAGGCCTTTTTTGTTAGGGTGACCCTGCTGCTCAAAATCATTTAATAAATCATGTTTATTCATATTTAGCTCACATCCTGTTATGATAATAGTGAAACATGTAAAGTAACAATTGAAATTAAATAAAAGTATTGAAAATATAGTTTGATTTAGATTAATATTATACTGAATCATAAAATGTTAAAGCATAGTTGTATTTTACAACAGATATGACATCAAGATAACAGCCATATTAAAAAATAGTTAATCGGTTTGATTAGTATAAAAAATAGTGTAAAATATACATTTGTTAATGAAAGTACATTTAGAATAAATATAAAAGTTATGATATAAATTGAAGTGAGGGGAGCTTATGCCAAAGCATAATCAAAATAACAAGAAAATGAGCAGTTTTGCAAAAATTGTGAGTACGATTATTGTCTTGTTATTAGTAGGTGGATTAGTTTTTGCCATTTTTGCCTTTGTAGATCATTCGAAACAAGCCGACGAACGTTTAGCTGATCAAAAGCAAGAAGAAAAAGATAAGAAAAAAGAAAAGGCTAAAGAAGAAAAAGATAAGGAAAAAGAGAAATCAACAGAAGAGTCACAAGAAACGCAACAAACCCAACAACAAACTCAGCAAGCTCCAACTACGCAACAAACACAGCAGACACAACAAACTCAACAACAAACAAAACAACCTGCAACAGCCGAACGTACAACAGAAGAAGAAAAAGACTCTCCTGAGAAAACAAAAGAAGAAACAACTGAAGAACGCTCTACCGAAGAGCAAACTACAGAGGAACGTACTACAGAAGAACGCACTACAGAAGAACGCACGACTGAAGAGCGTACAACAGAGGAAAAAACACCTGAGCCATCTACAGAAGAAAAAACTTCAGAACCTTCAACTGAAGAGCAAACACCTGAACCTTCAACAGAAGAAAGAAGTAGTCAAGCTGACACACAAGAAAGATCAACACAAAATAGTAACTCGAATTCATCAGAAGAAGATTAAAGTTGTTCATAACGGTTTAGTAAATATAATTGTATAAGCTATTAAAAAGAAGCACTCGTTCTCACGGGTGCTTCTTTTATATTGTCAACAAAGACTACGACTTTGCTGGCGTTTTTCTATGCTATTTCTGCAGTCATAGCCTTAGTCTATAGTATTCAGCTAGGATTTTTCTTGAAGGAGTCAGACCAAAGCGTTGTCATTTTTTAAACCAATCAATCATTCATCATTAGTAATTAGTTGACCCCTTATAAAGACAAACGCAGACTTTATTTTAATTAACTTGAAGCGCAGGGTGCTTATAATTTCAAATAAAATAAAAGCTAATGTGAATCAAATTGAATTAAAATAGGAAGTTTAATAAGAAAGTAAGGAGCGATGACAAGAGTATTAAGGTAATGCAACCACTCAAACAACCGAATGGGCCACAACCACAACCGATATTTTTTGTATAATTATATGATTGGTGTTGGTGTGTACCAGCGTATGGTTTTTGACTATGCTTATTAAAATGATCTGGGTCCTTATATCGTTGGTCATCCGGATCGATAACCTCTGGTTGATCTTTTTGTGACATAGTTTTTCCTCCAAAATAGTATTATAAAACTATTTTAATGATAATAGGACAACCATTCAATCATTCACGCTTGTAAAAGCATAAGAATGTGAATAATATGTGTTTATATTATAGTATGTACTATAAAAAAATAATAAGTATGAATGATTAATTGATGTTTTTAACGGGTAATAAATTATTGTAGGTAGTTACAAAAGTAACAAAAATTTTAATGGTCAATAGTTAATAATTAATAGATAGGTATTTCTCTTGCAATTTTAAAAATATAGTAGTAGTATTGCTGTTATAAGAGGTTATATTTTTTTGTCCCACCAGGGACGTAAAAAGTCAATCTATGGTTAGAACTTGACCCTTTAAATGGAAATGGAGGTGGATAGTAGTGAAGGACTTGATAAAAATTCAACAAAAGTTAGTTCCAGAAATTGTTGAAAAGATGTATCGTCGTTTTTCAATACTCACTACTATCTCCAAGCATCAACCCGTAGGTAGACGAAGTTTAAGTGAATACATGGATTTGACTGAACGTGTACTGCGTTCAGAAACAGATATATTGAAGAAACAAGAACTTATCAAAGTTAAACCAACAGGTATGGAAATAACTGAAGCAGGTGAAACAACGATTCGTCAATTGAATAGCTATTTCAATATTTATTCAGACGATCATCATCTTGCGCAAGTTATTAAAGAGCAGTACAACATCAAAGAGGTTTACGTCATACCTGGCGATACAGATGCTGATAAAACAGTTAAGATTGAGTTGTCACGTCAGGCGGGACAACTTGTAGAAGATGTTCTTTACGAACATGCAATAGTTTCTGTGACTGGTGGTTCAACGATGGCATATGTTAGCGAAGCCATGCACAAGCAACCGTACAACGTATTATTCGTACCTGCACGTGGAGGACTTGGTGAAAATGTTGTATATCAAGCGAATACGATTGCTGCAAGTATGGCGCAGCAAACGAACGGTGATTATACAACACTATATGTACCAGATAATGTAAGTGAGACAACATATAATACGCTTATGTTAGAACCATCAGTTATCCATTCACTTGAGAAAATTAAGGAATCCAATATTACGATCCACGGCATTGGTGATGCGCTGAAGATGGCGCGAAGACGTCAATCACCTAGTGAAGTTATAGAGAAACTTCAACATCACAATGCCTCGGGAGAAGCATTTGGATATTATTTCGATGATCAAGGTGACATTGTCCATAAAGTGAAAACGATTGGACTACAATTAGAAGACCTTGAGTCGAAGAAGTTTATCTTTGCCGTAGCTGGGGGTAAATCAAAAGGAGAAGCTATTAAAGCTTACCTTTCAATTGCACCCAATAACACTGTATTAATCACAGACGAAGCTGCGGCAAGAGTAATCGCAAAACAATAGTAATAAAAGGGGAAATACACTTTTTAAATATCATTTTAAAGGAGGCCATTATAATGGCAGTTAAAGTAGCAATTAATGGTTTTGGTAGAATTGGACGTTTAGCATTTAGAAGAATTCAAGACGTAGAAGGTATTGACGTAGTAGCAGTTAACGATTTAACAGATGACGAAATGTTAGCTCATTTATTAAAATATGACACTACACAAGGTCGCTTCACAGGAGAAGTTGAAGTAGAAAAAGACGGATTCCGTGTAAATGGACAAGAAGTTAAATCATTCTCAGAACCTGAACCAAGTAAATTACCTTGGAAAGACTTAGACATCGATGTTGTTTTAGAATGTACTGGTTTCTTCGCTGATAAAGAAAAAGCAGAAGCTCACATTGACGCTGGCGCTAAAAAAGTATTAATCTCTGCACCAGCAACAGGCGACTTAAAAACAATCGTTTATAACACTAACCACAGTGAATTAGATGGTTCAGAAACAGTTGTTTCAGGTGCTTCATGTACTACTAACTCATTAGCTCCAGTAGCTAAAGTTTTAAATGACGACTTCGGCTTAGTTGAAGGTTTCATGACTACTATTCACGCATATACTGGTGACCAAAGTACTCAAGATGCTCCACACAGAAAAGGCGACAAACGCCGTGCACGTGCAGCTGCTGAAAACATCATCCCTAACTCAACAGGTGCTGCTAAAGCAATTGGTTTAGTAATCCCTGAAATCGATGGTAAATTAGACGGTGGCGCTCAACGTGTTCCAGTTGCTACTGGTTCATTAACTGAACTTACAGTTGTATTAGAAAAAGACGTAAGCGTTGAAGACGTTAACGCAGCAATGAAAAATGCTTCAGACGAATCATTTGGTTACACTGAAGACGAAATCGTTTCTTCTGACGTAATCGGTATGACTTACGGTTCATTATTCGATGCAACACAAACTCGTGTTATGACAGTTGGAGATCACCAATTAGTTAAAATAGCTGCTTGGTATGATAACGAAATGTCTTACACTTCACAATTAGTTCGTACTTTAGAATATTTAGCTGACCAATCTAAATAATTCGGATTAAAAAATTAATTTAACAAGCTTAAATGTTGTTAAATTTAAACAATAAGCTTAGGAGTAAGCGGGGAGCACATCGCTTCTCCGCTTATTTTACTTTATTGTTCCATTCAGAGGAGGAAGCTTATATGGCTAAAAAAATTGTAACTGACATAGAATTAAAAGGTAAAACTGTACTTGTACGTGCAGATTTTAACGTACCAATGAAAGACGGCGAAATCACTGATGATAACCGTATCGTTCAAGCATTACCAACAATAAAACATATTATTGAGCAAGGTGGAAAAGTAGTATTATTCTCTCACCTAGGTAAAGTTAAAGAAGAAAGTGATAAAGCAGAATTAACTTTAAAACCAGTGGCTACAGCATTAACTGAAAAATTAGGTAAAGATGTTGTGTTTGTACCTGAAACACGCGGCGAAAAACTAGAAGAATCTGTTAAAGCACTTAACGAAGGCGATGTACTTTTAGTTGAAAATACACGTTATGAAGACGTTGAGGGTAAAAAAGAATCTAAAAATGATTCTGACTTAGGCAAATACTGGGCTTCACTTGGCGATGTATTCGTAAATGATGCTTTCGGTACAGCTCACCGTGAGCACGCGTCTAACGTTGGTATCGCATCTAATTTAGAAACAGTTGCAGGATTCTTAATGGAAAAAGAAATTAAATATATCGGTGGCGTAGTTGAAAACCCTGATAAACCTGTAGTTGCAATTTTAGGTGGCGCTAAAGTTTCTGACAAAATTGGTGTCATCACGAACTTATTGAAAATTGCTGACAAAGTACTTATCGGTGGCGGAATGTCGTACACATTCTTCAAAGCGCAAGGTAAAGAAATTGGCTTATCATTATTAGAAGAAGATAAAGTTGACTTTGCTAAAGAATTATTAGACCGTGCTGGCGATCAAATTGTATTACCAGTAGATTGTAAAATTGCTAAAGAATTCTCAAATGACGCTGAAATCACAGAAGTATCTATTGATGATATCCCAGCTGATCAAGAAGCAATGGATGTTGGTCCGAAAACAGTAGAATTATTTAAAGAACAATTACAAGGTGCGCATACAGTTATATGGAACGGACCAATGGGTGTATTTGAATTAAGTAACTTTGCTAAAGGTACGATTGGTATTTGTGAAGCAATCGCTGAATTAAAAGATGCTAACACAATTATCGGTGGCGGCGATTCAGCTGCAGCAGCAATTTCATTAGGATATGCAGATGACTTCAGTCACATTTCAACTGGTGGCGGCGCTTCATTAGAATACCTTGAAGGTAAAGAGCTACCGGGCGTTATCGCAATTGCTAACAAATAATTGCACGACTAAATATGCAAGACATGATTATAGCGTTTAAAATATTAATCATAAATTACTAATAGGAGTGTTATATAATGAGAAAACCAATTATCGCAGGTAACTGGAAAATGAATAAAACAGTTCAAGAAGCTAAAGATTTCGTTAATGCATTACCAACATTACCAGATACTAAAGAAGTAGAATCTGTAATTTGTGCACCAGCAATTCAATTAGACGCATTAGTTACTTTAGTAAATGATGGTAAAGCACAAGGATTACAAATCGGTGCTCAAAATGCTTACTTCGAAGATAATGGCGCATTTACTGGTGAAACTTCTCCAGCTGCATTAGCAGACCTTGGTGTTAAATATGTTGTTATTGGACATTCAGAACGTCGTGAAATCTTCAAAGAAACTGACGAAGACATTAACAAAAAAGCACATGCTGTATTTAACCATGGCATGACACCAATCATTTGTGTTGGCGAAACTGATGAAGAACGCGAAAGTGGAAAAGCAAACGAAGTTGTAGGCAACCAAGTGAAAAAAGCAGTAGAAGGTTTATCTGAAGAGCAATTACAACAAGTAGTTATTGCTTATGAACCAATCTGGGCTATCGGTACTGGTAAATCATCAACTTCTGAAGATGCTAACGAAATGTGTGCATTTGTAAGAGAAACAGTTGCTGAGTTATCTAGTCAAACAGTAGCAGATGCAACTCGTATTCAATATGGTGGTAGTGTTAAACCTAACAACATTAAAGAATACATGGCTCAATCAGACATCGATGGCGCATTAGTAGGCGGCGCATCACTTAAAGTGGATGATTTTGTACAATTGTTAGAAGGTGCAAAATAATATGGCGAAACAACCAACTGCATTAATTATTTTAGATGGTTTTGCAAACAGAGAAACAGAACATGGTAATGCTGTAAAACTAGCTAATAAGCCTAATTTCGACCGTTACTACAGTAAATATCCAACAACGCAAATCGAAGCAAGTGGTTTAGATGTTGGTCTTCCTGAAGGTCAAATGGGTAATTCAGAAGTTGGTCATATGAATATTGGTGCTGGACGTGTAGTTTATCAAAGTTTAACGCGTATCAATAAATCTATCGAAGACGGTGATTTCTTTGATAATGAAGTATTAAACAACGCAATTCAACACGTTAAAGACAATAATTCAGCCCTGCATCTCTTTGGCTTATTATCTGATGGTGGTGTTCATAGTCATTATAAACACTTATTCGCATTATTAGAATTAGCTAAAAAGCAAGGTGTTGAGAAAGTCTATGTTCACGCATTCTTAGATGGACGTGACGTAGATCAAAAATCATCACTAAAATATATCGAAGAAACGCAAGCTAAATTCGATGAACTTGGCATTGGCCAATTTGCATCTGTTTCAGGACGTTATTACGCAATGGATCGTGATAAACGTTGGGATAGAGAAGAAAAAGCTTATAATGCAATCCGTAATTTTAAAGGTGAAACTTTTGAATCAGCTAAAGCTGGTGTCGAAGCTAACTACGAGAAAGATTTAACAGACGAGTTTGTTGAACCATTTATCGTAAAAGATCAAAATGACGGTGTGAATGATGGCGACGCAGTTGTTTTTTATAACTTCCGTCCAGACAGAGCAGGACAACTTTCTGAAATATTTACAGACAAAGCTTTCGAAGGTTTCAAAGTTGAACAAATTGACGATTTATTTTATGCAACATTTACAAAATATAACGACAATGTGAAAGCAGAAATCGTTTTTGAAAAAGTTGATTTAACAAATACTATCGGTGAAGTTGTTCAAAACAATGGTTTAAAACAATTGCGTATTGCAGAAACAGAAAAATTCCCACATGTCACTTATTTCATGAGTGGTGGACGTAATGCTGAATTTGAAGGTGAACGTCGTCGTCTAATCGACTCACCAAAAGTTGCAACTTACGACCTTAAACCAGAAATGAGTGCATATGAAGTTAAAGATGCATTAATTGAAGAATTAAATAAAGGTGACTTAGATTTAATCTTATTAAACTTTGCTAACCCTGACATGGTTGGACATAGTGGTATGCTTGAACCAACGATTAAAGCAATAGAAGCTGTAGACGAATGTCTAGGCGAAGTGGTTGATAAGATTACAGAAATGGGTGGTCATGCTATCGTTACTGCAGATCATGGTAACTCAGACATGGTATTAACAGATGATGATAAACCTATGACTACACATACGACGAATCCAGTTCCAGTTATCGTTACTAAAGAAGGCGTAACATTGCGTGAAACGGGTCGTCTAGGTGACTTAGCACCAACATTATTAGATTTACTCAATGTAAACCAACCAGAAGATATGACTGGTGAATCATTAATCAATCATTAATTTAATGAATTAAAATTTAGAGTGAAAATTGATGCTATAAATTAAGATAGAAGGCTTTCTTATTCTGATAATTTGTAGCATCTATAAACAACACAAGAGAATTAAATTACTTTGTATTTATAGTATTTAAAGCTATAATGAAGATGAAATTTAATATTTCTAAACTACTTATTTATAAAGGAGATTATAAACATGCCAATTATTACAGATGTTTACGCTCGCGAAGTCTTAGACTCACGCGGTAACCCAACAGTTGAAGTAGAAGTATTAACTGAGAGTGGCGCTTTTGGTCGCGCATTAGTTCCATCAGGTGCCTCTACTGGTGAACACGAAGCAGTAGAATTACGTGACGGTGATAAAGACCGTTACTTAGGTAAAGGTGTTATTAAAGCAGTTGAAAATGTAAACGAAATTATTGCACCAGAATTAGTTGAAGGTGAATTTTCAGTTCTAGAACAAGTATCTATCGACAAAATGATGATCCAATTAGATGGTACTGAAAACAAAGGTAAATTAGGTGCTAACGCTATTCTTGGTGTATCACTAGCAGTAGCTCGTGCAGCAGCTGATTTATTAGGCCAACCACTTTACAAATATTTAGGTGGATTCAACGGTACACAATTACCAGTACCAATGATGAACATTGTTAATGGTGGTTCTCACTCTGATGCACCAATCGCATTCCAAGAGTTCATGGTATTACCAGTTGGAGCAGAAACATTTAAAGAATCATTACGTTGGGGCGCAGAAATTTTCCACAACTTAAAATCAATCCTTAAAAACCGTGGTTTAGAAACATCAGTTGGTGACGAAGGTGGATTCGCTCCTAAATTCGAAGGCACTGAAGACGCAGTAGAAACTATTTTAGAAGCAATTAAAGCAGTTGGTTTAGAACCAGGTAAAGATGTATTTTTAGGCTTTGACTGTGCATCTTCTGAGTTCTTTGAAGATGGCGTTTATAACTACGCTAAATTCGAAGGCGAAAATGGTAAAAAACGTAATGCTGAAGAACAAGTTGACTTCTTAGAAGAATTAGTTAACAAATATCCAATCATCTCTATTGAAGACGGTATGGACGAAAACGACTGGGACGGTTGGAAAGTATTAACTGAACGTATCGGTGATCGTGTACAATTAGTAGGTGACGATTTATTCGTTACAAACACTGTTAAATTAGAAGAAGGTATCGAAAAAGGTATCGGTAACTCAATTCTAATTAAAGTTAACCAAATCGGTACTTTAACTGAAACATTTGAAGCTATTGAAATGGCTCAAAAAGCTGGTTACACAGCAGTTATTTCTCACCGTTCAGGTGAAACAGAAGATACTTCAATTTCTGATATCGCTGTTGCAACAAATGCTGGTCAAATCAAAACAGGTTCATTATCAAGAACAGACCGTATTGCTAAATACAACCAGTTATTACGTATTGAAGATGAATTATACGAAACTGCTAAGTTTGACGGACTTAAATCTTTCTATAACTTATCTAAATAATACCGCTTAAAAATTAAAGAGTTCACGCGCTAACACGCAAGTCATTTATGGCTTGCGTGTTTTTTAAAGAAGACCTTACCACTTTAGTGGTTAGGTCTTCTTATGCAATAGCTAAAGCTATTGTAATCCTCAGGGTCCACTTTAGTGGTTAGGTCTTCTTATGCAATAACTTTAGCTATTGTAATCCTCCAGAAGTCCACTTGAGTGGTGCGAAGTTAATGAATACGTCTACTTAAATGGAAGTATGAAGGTAGATGAAATGCTAAACGAACAAGATTTATAGTACTACCTTACAATATGGCTATATAAATTATGTCACATAATTTATATAGTAAGACTTTCTTAAATTGTTCATCTTTCACTATGAAACTGATATAATTAAAGATGTAAATCATAGAAGGAGCCTTAATTTATATGGATGTAAAACCTAAATCAAAAGAAACAAAAACGGCTCATCTGATTGCTTATAGTTCATTAATCATCGCTATTCTTTATGCAATACATTTATTTGTTGTTTTAGATGATAGTGTAATTAAACAATTACTTTTAAATAGTGAACAAAAGCCATCGGAAAATGCTGTTGGAACAATTAAAAATAGTTTTCAATTTACAGGCGTAATGTACATATTTGCTAACTTAGCAGGTATCATCGCCATCTGGAATAGACATACTTATTTATGGTGGTTTATGTTTGCTGTATTCATCTCACAAATCTTGTATAATGTAGTTAATATCGGTCCGGTATATGGAGCAATATTAGATGTTAAAGTAGGAATTAATTTAATTCCATTAACGGTTGTATTGATTATGTCATTTGTATTAGCGATTTATATGTTAGCTGTTTCTATTAAACGTAAGAGTACGTTCAATAGATAGTAGTTTGCTAAAGAAGACGAACGTGTGGTATAATGCTATTCGTATATAATGAATGGAGGACAATTTTCATGCATACAGTAGTAATGATTATTTTAGTTTTAGTATGTATTGCATTAGTAACTGTTGTATTACTCCAAGAAGGTAAAAGTAATGGACTATCAGGTGCGATAAGTGGTGGCGCCGAACAGTTATTTGGTAAACAAAAGCAACGCGGTGTCGATTTATTCTTGCATAGATTAACAATTATATTGTCTGTCATTTTCTTCTTGTTAATGTTAGGCATAAGTTATTTTGGTTTATAAGGTCCGACAATGTTAAAGTCGGGCTTTTTTATTTATAATAGATATGTTGTACGCTAAAAAGAAATTTATAAAAATTAATTAACTCGAAATCAAGCATAAGCGAAAGGGTTGAATCACGATGCAAATCAAACTTCCAAAGCCATTCTTTTTTGAAGAAGGAAACCGAGCTGTGTTATTATTACATGGTTTCACTGGGAATTCATCAGATGTAAGACAATTAGGCCGATTCTTACAGAAAAAAGGGTACACATCTTATGCGCCTCACTATGAGGGACATGCTGCACCCCCTGAAGAAATATTAAAATCCAGTCCTTTTGTATGGTTTAAAGAAGCATTAGACGGTTACGACTTTTTAGTCGAAAAAGGATACGATGAAATTGTAGTCGCTGGTTTGTCACTTGGTGGCTGCTATGCATTAAAATTAAGCTTAAACAGAGATGTAAAGGGTATTATAACTATGTGTTCACCTATGTACATTAAGACAGAAGGGTCTATGTTTGATGGTGTGCTAGAATATGCCCGCAATTTTAAAAAGTATGAAGGTAAAGATGAAACCACAATTAATAAAGAAATGGACGTTTTTCAACCTTCAGAAACTTTAAAAGAGCTTCAAGGACAAATCCAAGATGTAAGAGATCATGTGGACGAAGTAATGGATCCATTATTGGTCGTTCAAGCAGAACAAGACCAAATGATCAATACAGATTCTGCAAACATTATATACAATGAGAGCGAATCTGATGAGAAAGATATTAAATGGTATGCGAATTCCGGACATGTCATTACAATTGATAAAGAAAAAGAATTAGTATTTGAAGATGTATACCAATTTTTAGAATCATTAGATTGGTCTGAATAAAAATTATAGAATTATTTAAAAAAAGAAAGGAGGGGCATAATGAATTTAAAACCAGCCATTGAAGAAATTATTAAACAACCAGATTATGAACCCATGTCTGTATCTGATTTTCAAGACGCATTAGGTTTAAATAGTGCCGACTCATTTAGAGACTTAATTAAGGTGCTTGTTGAATTAGAACAAACAGGTTTAATTCAACGTACAAAAACAGATAGATATCAACGCAAGGAATCTAACAAATCCCAACAATCAAAATTGGTGAAGGGTAAACTAAGCCAGAATAAAAAAGGCTTTGCATTCTTACGTCCAGAAGAAGGTGAAATGGATGATATCTTTATCCCACCTACAAAAATTAATAGAGCCATGGACGGTGACACGGTCCTAGTAGAAGTACAAAATTCAAAAGGTGAACATAAAGGTAAGCTAGAAGGCGAAGTGAAATCGATAGAAACGCATTCAGTCACACAAGTGGTTGGTACGTTTAGCGAAGCACGCCATTTCGGTTTTGTATTACCAGATGATAAACGTATTATGCAAGACATCTTTATCGCCAAAGGACATAACTTAGGCGCTGTAGACGGTCATAAAGTACTTGTACAGATCACGAAGTACGCAGATGGTACAAACAATCCAGAAGGACAAGTTTCGGCTATATTAGGCCATAAAAATGATCCAGGGGTAGATATATTGTCAATTATCTATCAACATGGCATTGAAATTGAATTTCCAGACAATGTTTTAGCAGAAGCTGAAGCAGTGCCGGATGAAATTGAACCATCACAAATTGAAGGCCGTCGCGATTTACGTGATGAACTTACAATTACAATTGATGGCGCGGATGCAAAAGATTTAGATGATGCAATTGGTATTAAAAAGCTAAGCAATGGTCATACGCAATTGACAGTCAGTATCGCTGACGTTAGTTATTATGTTACTGAAGGATCAGCCTTAGATGAAGAAGCATATAGTCGAGCTACAAGTGTCTATTTAGTTGACCGTGTAATTCCTATGATTCCACACCGCTTAAGTAACGGTATATGTTCTTTAAATCCAGACGTTGACCGCTTAACATTAAGCTGTCGTATGGAGTTTAATGAACGTGGAGAAGTCGTTAATCATGAGATTTTTGATAGTGTGATACATTCAAATTATCGTATGACATATGATGAAGTGAATGAAATCATTACAGATCAAAATGCAGACACACGTGAAAAATTCAGTGAAGTCACACCAATGTTAGACTTAGCACAAGATCTATCACAACGCTTAGTTAACATGAGAAGACGTCGTGGAGAAATCGACTTCGATATTAGTGAAGCAAAAGTAATCGTTAATGAAGAAGGTATCCCAACAGATGTAGAATTAAGAAAACGTGGTGAAGGAGAACGCTTAATCGAGTCATTTATGCTTGCAGCAAATGAAACGATAGCAGAACACTTCGATCACTTAGAAGTACCATTCATATACCGTGTTCACGAACAACCAAAATCAGAACGTTTACGCAAGTTCTTTGATTTTATTACGAATTTTGGACTAATGATTCAAGGTACAGGAGAAGAAATCCATCCTTCAACATTACAAAAGATTCAACAAGAAGTTGAAGGCCAACCAGAACAAATGGTTATCTCAACAATGATGTTACGTTCAATGCAACAAGCACGCTATGATGATGTAAACTTAGGACACTTTGGCTTATCAGCTGAATACTATACACATTTCACATCACCAATACGTAGATATCCTGATTTAATCGTACATAGATTAATACGTAAATATATTGTAGAACAATCTATGAACAATAAAGAGAAGTCAAAATGGGAAGCACTGTTACCAGAAATTGCTGATCATACATCTCAAAGAGAACGTAGAGCGATTGAAGCAGAACGTGATACAGATGAACTTAAAAAATCAGAATATATGGTACAACATGTTGGCGAAGAATTCGAAGGTATTATAAGTTCAGTTGCTAATTTTGGTATGTTTGTGGAATTACCAAATACGATTGAAGGCATGGTACACGTTTCGAATATGACAGACGATTTTTACCATTTCGATGAACGTCAAATGGCAATGATTGGTGAACGTCAGGCTAAAGTGTTCCGTATAGGCGACCCAGTTCAAATTAAAGTCATCAACGTGGACGTAGATGAGCGCATGATTGATTTCCAAATCGTTGGTATGCCGTTACCTAAAAATGAACGCAGTCAAAGACCTTCACGTGGTAAGACAATCCAAGCGAATCCTCGTGGCAAATCATCAGATAAATCTAAAGGTGATAGCAAGGATAAAACGAAACACAAACAACGCAGAGGTAAAAATCAGCGTAACAACGATAAATCAAATAGTGGTAATACAAAACACAAACCATTTTATAAAGATAAAAATGTGAAAAATAAAGCACGTAAGAAGAAAAAATAACTCAACAAAGAGGTGAAACTCAATGCCAAAGAAAAAATCACCAGGAACACTAGCTGAAAATCGTAAAGCCAGACATGATTACGTCATTGAAGATACGATTGAAGCGGGCATTGTGTTACAAGGGACTGAGATTAAGTCAATTCGTCGTGGCAGTGCCAATCTTAAAGATAGTTATGCGCAAGTTAATCGCGGTGAAATGTATCTTAATAATATGCATATTGCCCCATACGAAGAAGGCAATCGCTTTAACCATGATCCTCGCCGTTCACGTAAACTTTTATTGCACAAACGTCAAATTGAAAAATTAGGTGAGCGTACGAGAGAAGTAGGTTATTCGATTGTGCCATTGAAACTCTATTTAAAACATGGACACTGTAAAGTATTGCTAGGTGTTGCACGTGGTAAGAAAAATTACGATAAGCGACAAGCATTGAAAGATAAAGCAGTAAAACGTGATATGGATAGAGCAATGAAAGACCGTTATTAAGCGGATATATTGCCAAAGACCCTGATCTTTGGTAATATAATATGTGCTTTCTAAAAAGCTGAGCGATAAGCGTGAAGTGGACAGGAAGTGCATTTTATACTATTTAGGGGGCGTTTTTGGATTCGACAGGGGTACCATGAGCAGGTTAAGCGTGTCGGAGGGTTGTCTCCGTCACTAACACACACAGTTATAATAACTGGCAAAGAAAACAATAATTTCGCAGTAGCTGCGTAATAGCACTCTGCATCGCCTAACGACATCTCCTATGTGCCGTTAACCGCGATTCAACCTTTAGTAGGATACGCTAGGCACTGCCGTTTGAAGTCTGCCTAGAAGAGATTAATCAAACTAGCATAATGATGGCCGTCTATCACTTACCATTATGCGAAACTCAATGATAGACTACACACGTAGAAAGATCTGTATCAGGACCTCTGGACGCGGGTTCGAATCCCGCCGTCTCCACTATGTAGCCTTTAACCCTTGTGGTTAAGGGCTTTTTATTTTTGTTGCCCCAATATTGCCCCAGTTTTGCCCCAAGCAATAAAAAAACTTCGTCCAACAGTTGGACAAAGTCATAAATATTTTATTATTTCTTTTTGAGTGGAAGGGTACAAATGCCCATAGCGTGATGTTACTTCTTCTGTAGATGAATGACCTAATCGCTGCGCTATAATCATAGGACTAGCACCATGATTGACAAGCATTGAAGCATGGCTATGTCTTAGTTCGTGGATAACAATACGTGGGAAAGTTTCACCGTCAGGCAATGTTTCATCAAGCTTTTTAAGTGTACCAGTAAACCATCTATCAATAGCACTTTCACTAAATGCTTTAAAAAATGTGCCAAATAGTACATAATTAGATTTATAAATATTATTATCTTTATACCAAATTAAATATTCTTGTAAGTCGTCCATCATGTGAGCAGGTAAGTATATATCACGTGTGGACGCTTTCGTTTTAGGGGCTGTCACGATACCGTGATAGTCCGTTTTGTTTATATGGATATAATCATCGTCAAAGTTTACATCGTCCCATGTGAGCGCTCTAATCTCTCCCTTACGTGCGCCACTCATGAATAATAGCTTGAAAAATACTTTTTGTTGCAAATTAGGCAGCATATTGTGAAATTGATTGAATTGTTCTAACGTCCAGTAATTTAAGCGTTTCTGTGTCTCAATCTCAAAATTACCTACTAATGATGCAACGTTTTGTTTTAGATCATGATACTTCATAGCATGGTTAAGTATAGATACTAGAAACACGTGCATTTTCTTCAAATATTCTGCAGAACGTCCTTCTTTCATCTTCTTATTTTGAAACTTCATAATGTCTTGCGTTGTCATGTTGAATACGTCCATTGATTTAAAGAATGGTAATAAATGATTAATGGTATGTGTCTTAAGTGATTTTAAACTTGATGCTTTACGACGTGCAGAATACCACTCAACATACTCTTGTACCAATTCATCGAACGGTAATTGATTAATCTTACCAATACCCTCTAATTCGTCCATATAAGCGTTACATGCCTTCACAGCTTCTTTACGTTGCTTATATCCAGTACGTTTAATTTCTTTGCGTTCTCCCGTTTTCTCATAGTATTTGATACGGAAGTAATATGTACCACGTTTAGCATCTTTATAGATGTTGTGGGATAGTTTTAAGTCGTGTTGCAATTTTAATCACTCTTTTCAGGTTTTTCATATACAGCAATACCATAACGAGTTTGAAAAAGAACTTCAATTTGTTCTTTCATGTTTTCGATATCTTGAAGCAATGGTTCTTTATCTTCAGTGATGTAATAAATACGATTGTAATCATTATATTGTTTTAAAATTCCAGTTATTATGGCGAGGTCATTTCCTGTGGAGTTCCTTAGGAAATTTAACGCTGCTGATAAAAATATCTCTTCTGTATAACCTAATTCCATCGAGAGAATTTCCTTTAAATCGTTATCAATTTCTCCCCTGAATTTCTTTCTAGATTCTTTAAAACTATTCTGTGATTTTTCCCAACTCTTTTTGAGTTCATCCTCAGATAAATCAGTCAGTGTTTTCTTTCCTGTAGTTAAATATGTGTCGGAAACATCGAGACCATAAGTAATACTTTTCAAAAATTCACGGGAAGGTTTTTCTCTTTTTCCATTTTCAACTTGCGAAATGTAGCCAGCAGAAAAGCCGGTTTTCTTGCTCAATTCTTCTAAAGTTATCTTTTTTTCTTTCCTTATTTTTTTGATATTTTGTCCTATATCCATTGTTACACCTCATTTTTCTTTGCTTTAAGAGTACCATTAATTTTAACTGCAGTAAATTTTTATTTGACAATTTTTTTTAGCTATGGTTAAATTTAGCTATAGCAAATATTTGCTGCAGTTAAAAAGGAGGTTTTAAGTATGAGCAATATGAAAGATTTGAGAATTAATAAAAATCTAAAGCAGAAAGAATTAGCTAGGATTACAGGTTTAAGTACAGCGGCAATTTCATTGTTTGAAAATAATAAGACAACACCATCAATGAATAGTGCCTATAAAATTGCGAAGGCTTTAGATGTTTCACTAGAAAATCTTTTTCCGCTAAATGTAGAAATTTATTTAAAAGAGGAGGCAAAATAAAATGAAAAAACTAGCATATCCCCATCTTTATATTCAACGTAAGGAACATGGTCATAATCAGGCTTTCGTTGCTCATAAGTTAGGTATCTCAAAAGAAAGATATTCTTTGAAAGAGCTAAACAAAGCCAACTTCACGCTCCCAGAAGCTAAAATTTTATCTGAATTATATGAAATGCCTATAGACCAACTTTTCAGTAATTCAATAACAGTAGGATCATAAAAGGAGGAAAAGAAATGAATAAACAAATTTTTGGCAATGAAGAAATGAGGTTCATTGAGAAGGACGGGGAACATTGGGCAGTAGCAAGTGATGTTGCGAAGGTATTAGGATATTCACATGCACCGCATATGACTAGGCTATTAGATGAATCAGAGAAGGCTGTCCATAATGTGGACACCTTAAAAGGTAAACAAAAAGCTGTAATTATTTCTGAAGTAGGTATATACGAAGCGATATTTAATAGTCGTAAGCTCGAAGCAAAAGAATTCAAAAATTGGGTCAAACAGATATTGAAAGAATTAAGACATGCTAGTGGCTTAGAATCATATGAAGTATTCCGTATGTTAGATAAGGAACATCAAAAGAAAGCGATGCAGGTGTTACGTGGTGCATTAGAAAGTGATAAGCCTATTAATTTTATTAAAGCTAACACAATCGCAAATAAAGCCGTTTCTACAGCGTTTGGCTATGAAAAGATGATTGGTAAGGACGATATGACGCCAGCGATGTTAGAAGTACGTCAGGTCATCTTAGATGATGTTGTGAAATTAACCGAAGCTAAAAGCAATTTTAACTTAGACATTAAAGTAAGTAAAAGTATCTATGATAAGTACGGGGTGAAATCATGAAATTATTTGGAATTTTGATCACAGCAAGCTCATTGACTTCATTTGCAGTAGGTTATGTGACAGAAGATATATTTAATAGTTTGGCTTTATACACACCACTAGCGTTTACATCATGGGCTATAACAGAATGGTTTAACGATAGAAAAATTAAAAAACAATTATTGGAGGATTAGGGAAATGAATAATGATATTTTAAATGCTTTTGAAGAAATGGTGAGTGCTTCTAATAAAGTTTATTCCTTAAATGGAGAGATGAACAGACTTTCAGAGTTAGTAGGTGTATTAAGTGAAAAAGTAAAAGCCTATAGAGAAGAAGGAGATAATTTAGGAGCGAATGCAATAGCGAATATCGCATTAGATGATATTGAACCAGAAATTAATTGTTTGTATGAAGATTTTCATAAATCGATAAAAGGATTCGAGCAGAAAGCGAAACGACTTAAAAATGTTTGTGCCTTTTACGGTATAAATGTTCAGTTAGGCAAAGATAATAAAATTATTAATTTTTATAAGGAGAGTAAATAATATGTTATACACAGAAAAAGTACAAGAAAACCTTGAGTTTGCAGATTTGAGAAATAAGGTACAAGCCGTATTGGACTACCTTGGAATGGAATCATCAGAATTAGAAGATGAAAGAGAATATGCAGTCAAGAAGAATCAGCCTATATATCACCAAGCTATTAATAACAACATTAAGCAAATTTATATTGTTTCAAGCACTTTACAAGCGATTAGAACAGATATTGAGAACATGCACGATGATATTCAAGAGAATGTTAAGCAAGAAAAAAACGCATTATCTACTGCCGACCAAAGCGAAGATAACGCGTAAGTGAATTTTATAAAACAAGCGTGGAATGGGCTTATTTATATATTAATTATACCATTTCGCGCCTTGCTTTTATAGTAGGAGGGGCAAATTCAATGGGATTTAATCAAATAAAATTACAAAACGACTTTAAAATAAATGTAGTTAAATATAAAAATTTATCTGCTGAATCATTTGAAAGTGCAGACGAGCATTTTTGGAGTGATTGGCTCAATACATTACAGACTGTTAGAAATAACGACTATAAATATAAACGTGGTACCGTCATTTACGGTGATGTTAAAGATGGTGAAAAAGATGACCGTATCATTAAAAAGCAAAGGAACGATGCTAATATTTTGTACCGTTCAGTCCTAGCACTTGATTATGATGATATAACTGATTTCAAAGGATTAAACGATACCATTCATAAGCAATTAGAGGGCTATTCGTGGGCATTCCACACAACTTATAACCACACTACAGATAAACCACGTATACGCCTTATGGTGCCTGTAAATGAGCCTGTGAGTGCAGATGATTATAGGAAGTACACGCGAGCGCTCGCTCGTAAAATAGGTTACAAGATTGATGAAGGTAGTTATCAACCATCAAGAGCTATGGCATTACCAGTGAGGCCAGATAAGAATATACCATTTATTTTTAAATATAACGATGCACCTGCTATAACTAACGATGATTTAAATGAGTTGTCGACAGCTGTCGAAAACACTAAAAAAGACAAACCAATTACCGTTAATTACTCAAACCAATATAAAAAACGTGATTCATCTTATTGGAGTGATCTTGCGTTTGGTGTTGGCGAAGGTGAACGCAATCAAGCGCTAGCTTCAATAAGTGGCTACCTATTACGCAGATATGTAGATGCACACCTTGTATATGGACTTGTGACAGCGTGGGGCAAATCATGTAATCCACCGATGGACGATGGGGAAATTAATAAAACATTTAACTCAATACTCAAAAAGCATATGAACAACTAGAGGGGGACGGGATATGACAGTAGTAACACAAGAAGATGTATTTGAAAATATGAATAAATTACAAGAAATTAACCAACAAGAAAATTGGCAAAGTGAGTTAGTAACTAATAAAAGTGGTACTGGGTACGCTAAATACTTTCGTAATGGTGAGTTGATTCTTGAAAATGATGAAAATGTAAAGGATTTAATTCAATATGATTTGATGGAATATAGGATTAAATTGAAACGTTTTCCTTATTGGCGTAAAAAAAGCGATGAGCGTTATTATTGGTTAGATTATGATTCTAGTGAAATGCAACGTCATTTTGAGACAAATTACGGTATTGATTTTTCAGATGATAAAATTCTGAAAATGGTTATGCACGAAGCATATGCTAACAGTTATCACCCTATTCATTCGATGATTGAATCAAAAGAATGGGACGGCGTAAAAAGAGTCGATGAATTGTTAATAAAATATCTAGGTGCAGATGATACGAAATATGTGCGTTCGGTAACTCGTAAAACATTAGTGGGGGCTGTAGCACGTGTTTATAAACCTGGGTGTAAATTTGATACTGTATTAACGATGATGGGTGGTCAAGGGTTAGGAAAGTCAGAATTATGTAAGAGATTAGGAGGGGGTTATTACAATCCTTCCATTGGAAAGTTGAAAGATGATGAAGATAAGAAAAAGTTACAGGGTAGTTGGATTTGTGAACTTGAAGAACTAGAAGCATTGAAAAAATCTACTACAGGTGAAGCTAAGGCTTTTATTAGTACACCTATAGACTATTACCGTTCTTCTTATGGCCGATTAGTTGAACCGCACCCTAGACAATGTATTTTTATAGGAACAACTAACGATGCTGAATTTTTAAAAGATAGTACAGGAAATAGGAGGTTTTTACCAGTAGTCGTGGGCCAAAATAAAAATACTGGTGATTTATTTGAGGATATGACTTCTGAATTTGTACAACAGCTTTGGGCCGAATCTAAGTATTATTATGATAAAGGTGAAAGTTTAATTCTTGATGAAAAAGATTCTGAAACAGCCTTAATGCTACAAGAATCTCATACAGAGGCAGACCCTTATCAAGGGATTGTTGAGCAAATGATTAAGAAACCTATACCATCAGATTATTGGTATAGATCTTTAGATGAAAAGCGCTGGGTCATGGGGGAATATATAGAAACAGACTATATAAAAACTTATGCCGATGGTAAAACAATAGAATTAAAAAATAGTAGACCTGGATCTTACGAGTGGCGAGATAAAGTATCTGCTCATGAAATTTGGCATATAGCTTTAAAAAACGATAGAATCCCTAAACGCAGTGAGTTGAGACAAATAAATGAAACTTTAAGAAATAGTATATATACCACGCAAGAGCATGACAAATTAAGGTTTGGTGACGGTATAGGTAGAGTTAAAGGCTTCACAGTAAATTTAAAATCATATCATGAAGAATTACACGATGATAAAAAGTAACCGTCACTCTGTCACTGTATCAAAAAGTCTAGGGTGACACCTTGAGTGACAGGCAAAACATTGATATACCAACGTTTATAGGGTCACTGTCACTCTGTCACTGTAATAAGTAGGCTAAAAGTTTAAAAAAATAATACAAGAATGTATATATATTTGAAAGTCTGGGGTTTTTTAGGGTGACACGGTGACACTTGAGGCTAAACGCATGTGGCTCTAAGGGTTAACCCGTCACTCTACACAAATTTTAAAAGGGACTGTCACTTTACTAGGGTGACAGCATAAGATATTAGGAGGACAACAATGAATAAAAATAATATTAAACAAAAAGTATTTGAATATGTAGATGGTCATGAAGAAACATCGTTTGTAGAAATCGAAAGGATATTTGATGAACACGGTTTCGATTATGAAGGCGATCTATCTTTGACAGGTACGAATAATAAAACGCTCATATTCTGGATTGATTGGAATAAGGAAGCTATAGAAATCATTACAGAATTAATGGCCGAAGAAAAAATATATATGGACGCTTGTCAGCCTTTATATTACATCATTGATGGTAAGGGGATAGATTTACCAATACCGAAAAGAGCAGGTACGAAAAAACCACATTGGTTGCCTGTAGCATTTTCCACAAGTAAGCCAATATTAAATTAAATAACACTAAATTTAACCTCAAATGTAACACCGGTGAACCATATCACAGATATTCAAGATATTTTATATCTAAATAACGTATAAACCCTTGACAAACATGGAATTGTATACCCTGATGTGGTATAATATAGATGAATATAAGTATAAAAAGTATATCAAGTATAAAAATTAATAATAAGTAGGTGAGACAGTTTGCCAAAATGGATAGATAAAATGCTAGGACTAGAACAATATAAGGAACAACAAACGAAGAATTTTGAAATGTTAAGTGGTGGCTTTCAATCACTATCATCGTTTACAGGACAAGCATATGACAATGATATATACCGTTCAGCAGTAGATGCAATCGCACGACACGTTGCTAAGTTAAGTGGTAAGCATGTGATTGATAATTCTAAAAATGAAACGAAAAATTCTAAATTAAATAGATTATTACAAGATAGACCGAATCCATATATGAGTGGTTACGATTTCTTGTACAAGATTACAACACAATACTTTTTATACAATAACGCTTTTATATTAGTACAAAAGGATAATCGAGGTAACTTATCGGGGCTATACCCACTTACACCGAATAGTGTTGAGTTTGTGGTAGATGGTGCAGGCGAAGTATATATCAAATGTCTGTTCAAAGAAGGTAAGATTGTTCACTTCCATATATCAGAGGTGGCAATATTACGCCGACACTTTAACAGTAACGAGCTACTAGGCGATAGTAACGATGCGATTATGGGAGCCTTAGAATTGGCACATACGCAAAATCAAGGTCTGCAAGAAGCAATTAAAAACTCGGCTCAAATACGTGGCATTGTGAAATACAACCAAGCATTAAGTCCAAGTAAGTTAAAAGAAGCTAAAGAAGAATTTATGAATAATTATTTTTCAATGGCTAATAATGGCGGCGTGGTGCCAATAGATCAGTCAATGGATTACCAACCGTTAAATGTATCAGATGTGCAAATAGACACGTCACAGGTAGATGCAGTTAAACAAAAGATATACGACTATCTCGGTATTAATGAATCAATTGTGACTGGTAACTATAACGAAGACCAATGGCAAGCATTTTTCGAGTCTATCGTCGAACCTTTTGCGATACAAATATCATCAGAATTAACTGAAAAGATATTCAGTGAACGTGAGAAGGCGTTTGCGAATCGTATTGTATTTGAATCATCTAAATTACAGTATGCAAGTAATAAATCGAAAACGAATGTTATTAAAGAATTGTTACCGTTGGGCGTACTCACGATTAACCAAGCGTTGGATTTACTCAACTTACCTAATGTAGAAGATGGGGACGAACGTATACAGTCACTTAATTATATTGAAAAGACGCTAGCTAAGAATTACCAAATGGGAGATAAGGGGGATAACACCGATGAAGGAAATTAGATCAGCAGAAATACAAACTGATTCTCAAAATGGGGAGATGGTACTTGAGGGTACACCAATTGTCTTTGATAAACCAGCACTTATTAAGACACCTACAGGCACATATACAGAAGTAATTAAACGTAGTGCATTAGATGGCTTAAAGCTCAATGATACAAGGTTGTTAGTGTCACATGATATGAATCGAATACCATTAGCAAAGTCACCTAAGACAATGGAATTATGGACTGATGAGGTTGGTTTGCATATGAGGGCAACCTTACCAGATACAGAAGAAGCACGCTCTTGTTTTCAGGCAGTTAGCAGGGGCGATATGACAGGCATGTCTTTCGGATTTACATGTAGTAATCAAGGTAATGATTACGATGTGAATACTAGAACTAGAACAATTAATAAGATTGATAAAGTATTAGAGTTTTCCATTGTGAATTATCCAGCTTATCAAGAAGCTAGTGTGGAAGCTCGAAGTCAGATACAGAACGCAGAATTGCGTTTTGAACAATACCAAAAAGCTAAAATCAATTTAAATAAGTTATTTACAAAGGAGATTAAATAATATGTTCAATACAGTACAAGAAGCATTTAACCATTATAGAAACTCAAGTTTAGAAGAAATCGAAACACGTGCAGGCGAAATTAAAGGCACAATCGAGAATGACCCTGATGCAGATGTTACAAAATTAAATGTAGAAATCGAAGGCTTAAACCAAGCTAAAGCAAATATTCAAGATAAAGGAAATAATGAAGGTAAAGGAGATGGCAACGTGGAAAATCGTTCATACAACCCAATTACAGGTGGACAAATCAGAGGACAGCAAGAAATCAATAAGGATACTATTTTTGAATCTAACGAATATCGTTCAGCATTCTTTAAAACAATGTTAGGACAAGACTTATCAAATATCGAACAACGTGCATTTAATACAGCACAAGAGGTTGAAACACGTGCCGAAGGTTTTGCATCTTCAAGTAATTCAAGCGCAGTTTTACCAGAACAAACGTTAAATGAAGTAATTTCTAAAGCACGTAAACAAGGTGGATTAATTTCACATGTACGCAACTTTAATATTCCGACTAAGATTCGTATCCCAATTGGTACACCGTCATCAATGGCTAACTGGCACGTTGAGGGGCAAGAAGTACAAGCAGAACGCCCTGATACTGTGAATATTCAATTTGAAGGCAATGAGATTGTAAAAGTATTCTCAATCAGTGTGAAAGCTCAAACAATGAGTATTTCAGCATTTGAACAATATCTTGTTCAAGAATTAACGCAAGCAGTCGTGGAAACAATCGACTATGCACTTGTGAACGGTACAGGTACAGAACAAGGTCAAGGCATCTTAACTGGTATCACATGGGACACATCAAACACTGTAGAGCTTACAGGTGCATATACAGACTTCACAAAAGCATTAGCGTTAATGCAACGTGGATATAATGCAGGTGCTAAATTTGCTATGAGTAACGCAACTTTATATAACACTGTATACGGTGTGATGGACGCAAACCAACGCCCAATATTTATCCAAGATGCTCAAAATGAAAGTGTTGGCTATATCTTCGGCAAAGAGGTAATCCTAGATGACCATATCGAAGATGGCACGATTCTATTAGGTAACTTCCAATATGCAGGCTTTAACTTACCACAAGGCATTGCATTAGAGAAATCAACTGAATCATCATTCCGTAGTGGCTTGATTGACTTTAGAGCAATGGCTATTGCAGATTGTAAGCCATTAGTAGATGAAGCATTTGTTAAGTTAGCAGCAGCTACACCAGAAGTCTAATATATAACAGTTAGGGCATCAGTTAAAGCTGGTGTCCTTTCTTATAAGGAGTGAGTACATGATTATAACAATAGAAGAAGGGCGCAATGCTTTGCGTATAGATGGTGATTACAATGATGATATTATAACGCCATTGATAGAATCGATACCAGACTACTTATACTTAACGACTGGTAAAGATTGGGACGATGGAGAACTATCGAATCCATTAGCACAAACAACAGCTAAGTTTATATTGCAGTTATGGTTCGACCCACAGACACAGGACAGTATGAGGCTTAAACGTACAATAGATGGCTTATTGGTATCATTAACAGCATTAGGACGCTCATACGATGGCTAGGAGTATAAACGAATCCTTTTACAAGTCCAGTAAGTGGGAGAAGTGCAGATACGGTTATATGTCGTCACAGCATTTTATATGCGAACGATGTGGAGGACTTGCGACAATTTGCCATCATAAAGTTTGGTTGAATCAATCCAATGCGAATGATCCAATGGTAACTTTGAATTGGGATAATCTCGAAGCATTATGTCAAGACTGCCATAACAGAGAGCATTTCCAAGTGTCAGCAACTCGTGAAGATTTAAAGTTTGATAGTAATGGAAACTTAACAAAGAAATAATTTATAAAAATAAAAATTAATTTTATGAAAATATTTAGTCCCCCCACTTTTAATTTTTGAAAAAGGTAGCTCGGGGAACGAGGTGGGGAGTTAATTTCTCCTCCACACGATATTTAGAATATTTAAAGGTATAAAAAGTATACTAAAAGGAGAATTATATGAAAAAATTATATAAATCAATTAACTTAGAAGATTTTAAAGCACAAATTGACCAAGAAGAAAACATCAATAAACCAGTGGCATATGATCTACTGGAAGAATTAACATTCATGAAAGAAACAATGGACGAGCTTAAAGCTACCGTACAGCTTCATGGTGCCACGTATATATTCAAACAGGGAGAACAAGAGTATCTCAAAGAAAACCCTGCTATGAAGTCTTACAATGCCACTGTGACGAAGTACAACGCAACACTAAAACAACTCTTATCCTTACTACCTGAACAGTCTGATGAATCCGATAAATTTATGGACTTTGTAAGCAATGCCTAATGAAAATACACCGTTTGATTCAGCTGAACTAAACGGATCAAACAACTACATTGAACAGTATTACCAAGAAATAGAAAGTGGTAATATTACTGTTTCAAATAGAGTTAAGAAACAATATCAGAAACTCGTTCAGGATATGAAAGACCACCCGAAATACAAATTTGATGAAGCTAAATCGAATCGAGCAATACAATTTATAGAAATGTTTTGTAGGCACTCAAAAGGTGAGTTAGCTGGTAAGCCTTTGATATTAGACTTATTCCAGAAAGCCTACATTTCGGCTCTCTTTGGATTTGTGGATAAAGAAACAGGCTACAGGCGTTACACTGAATCATTTTTCTTTGTCGGTCGTAAGAATGGTAAGACAACTATGTTGAGCGCAATTGCATTGTACATGATGATTGCAGACGGTGAAAGTGGCGCAGAAGTGTATTCTGTGGCATCTAAGCGTGACCAAGCAAATATACTATTCGACCAAGCACATGAAATGATTAAGCAAAGCCCTGATTTAAATAAAAATATTCGTAAGCGTAAGAGTGATTTATATTTCGCTCACAATTTCAGTAAGATGCAATCGTTAGGTAAAAATTCTAACTCACTTGATGGGCTTAATGCTCATCTTGTGGTTATTGACGAATTGCACTCAATCCAAGATAGAAATTTATACGAAGTAATGAAACAGTCACAGTCAGCACGTACACAGCCTTTACTAATCATGATTACAACAGCAGGCACACATCGTGGCACAATATTTGATGACTTGTACGAGTACGCTTGTAATGTGGTAGATGGTAATTTTGAAGATGATAATTTCTTGCCTATTATGTATGAGTTAGATCATAAGGCAGAATATAAAATGCCTGATAGATGGCAAAAGTCCAATCCTGCATTAGGTGTATCTAAAAAAGTTGATGACTTAGAGCGCAAGGTGGCACGTGCCAAGAATAATCCTAATGACTTAACGGGTATCTTAACAAAAGATTTCAATATACGTGAAGTAACCAATAGTGCATGGCTTACGTTTGAAGCTATCAATAACGAAAGTACATTTGATATTAAAGACTTTGCAGGTACTTATGCGATTGGAGGAGCAGACCTTTCAATCACTACAGATTTAAGTTGTGCCACATTATTATTTATAGACCCTGAAACTGAAATAAGATACGTTCATCAAATGTATTGGTTGCCTGAGGACAACCTCAGAAAGCGTGTAGACGAGGATAAGATACCGTATGACAAATGGCATGAACAGGGATTATTAAGGCTATGTAGTGGCAATACAATCGACTACAGCGACATCACAGACTGGTTCCTAGAAATGTTAAATGACTTTGATATTACGCCACTGTGGATATATTACGATAACTATTCGGCTAGGTATTGGGTAGATGAAATGGAAGCATACGGTTTTAAATTGGTTCGTACACCACAAGGGGCTAAAACATTAAGTTTACCAATGCAGAATATGGGCGCAGATTTAGAGAAGCATAAAATCAATTATAATAATAATCCAATATTGAAGTGGTGCTTGACTAATACAGGTGTAGAAACAGATAGGAACGGAAACATCGTACCTATTAAGAATCAATCACCAAAACGTAGAATAGATGGCACAGCGTCCATGTTAGATGCTTATGTAGGATTGTTTGATAGTTACGAGCAATTCTTGAGGGCGATGTAGCGAAACACGACTTCAGAGTCCAAATTTGGGCTTTGATAGAGAATCTACATTTGGATTGTCTGAATTAACGAGTCCGTATTTGGCTCGGTTAAAATGTAGAAGCGCTTCGATATTCAGAGTCCTTAAAGTTAAGGAATCACACGGCTCAATTATTAGTTTTGGTCGGACAAAAAAGTTTAACCAATATGTAAAAGTACACGGTCAAAAAAGGGCGCGTACTATTGCTCAAAAAAGTAACGGCAAACGGACAAAAAAGTCCGTATGTAAAATTATGGTACGTATCAGAATTTCAAATTACTCGCATGCGAGTAAAATACGACGACGTCGTCGCAAATGTTTTGTCGACAAAACAAATTCATGTACGTACACGAATTTCAAATCTTTCGACGTCGAAAATATATAAGTGAGGTGAAACAAATGGCATATCATTTTAATAACAGGATTAAAGTATATAAAGAAGTAAGCAGTGGACCACTTCCCGGTGCAAATGGAGAAGAAATTATAGGTCGTCCGTGGGCAGACATTAAGACGTTAAAAGGTTCTGAATACAATTACGAAGGTGTGACTGCTAGTGAGCAACCTACACGCTTTATTATTCGTTACCGTGAAGGCATAGACACTACACAACGTATCAAGTGGGGAAATAAAGATTATAATATTCATTCAGTAACTAATGATGATGGAAGAAATCAAACGCTAACTATATTTGCTAAAGCATTTTCTTAGTATAGTAAAAGTGGTAAAATCAAAATAGAGATTTTCAATCTTTCGCCAACCTCTACCTTAATTCAGGGTAGGGGTATTTTTCCGTTCTGTGAGAGCGTCTGTATTGCATCGAGAAATGATAAAGTGGATATTGATACACAAAAAACCACTAGGTGATAAGCCTAGTGGTGGGAACTAATCAAAGGTCATTCTCCACAAATAAATGAAATCTCACAAATCACATTATTATAGGAAATATGCCAATTGAAATTCAAAGACAAGTTTATTATAACATATAACTATAGATAATGGTATTTTTTTACGTTGTGGTTCAGCTGAACTAAAACGAATACGTGTATGTTGCCCCAAAAATATGTTGTTTTTTCAATTTTAACATTTTACACTGATGTTATAAGACAATTTAAACATTGATATGACAATACTTATAGCGATATTTAAATGTATAGATGAACGGTATAATGAACTCCCGCCGTCTCCATATCAAAAGGCTTAGCCATTGTGGCTAAGCCTTTTTTGTATTTAAGTTGATATTTATTTCAAATCTCAATGTTGCACGTAATTGATATCGTTTATTTTAATCATAATTCGAGTTCCATCATGATTCCTTCGTTTGTTTTTATAAATCCATTTTTTGTATAAAAATTTGCTGCTAGTCCTCCACCTGTAATCAGAAAAATTTTATATATTCCACTAAGTTTGAGTGAATTAGAGACAGAATTTATTAATTTTTTACCTATACCATTGTTTTGGGATTCAGGGACGACATGGAATTCGCCGATGCAAAATTGGTTCATGCCACTAAAATAATAGTCTATTCTACCTATGCACATGGCTATTATTTTGTGATTTTCTTCAATGACATAACCTCTAGAATTAAAGCCGCTCATTGTAGCTTCAATTCTAAGTAACGCTTCTTTTTCAGTCCAATTATTATACCATGGAGGTCCCTTATAAGCTGAAACTAAATTTTTTGCACAATTATTGTAATCTTCATTTTGAATTTTTCTGAATTCCATGCGTATCCACCTTTTCATTTTAATTATAAATATATAATATTAACGAATAATTTATATGGGCTCATTAACATTTTTTAATAATACCAGTTAGTTCATACAAATTTTGAATAATATCAGTTACATTAGGAATATCATTTTCTCCATTAAATCTGTATATACTATGCATTCCTGCTAATTTAGATGCCTCATAATCGTTTTTAAAACTATCACCGATGAAAATACACTCACATAAACCTACATTTAATTCTTTAGCTGCTTTTTCAAAAATAAGAGGATTAGGCTTTTTGATGTTTTCCTTTTCCGAAACTAAAATGACATCCATGTAGTGTTCGATTTTTAATGCTTTAATATTATTGTATTGGAAAGGATATTTTCCGTTTGTGATGATACCTATTTTGTAATTCTTTGAGATGAGTATATCTAACAATTCTTTTAGATTTGGATATGGTAAACAATGTTTTCTGAAATTGTTGATATAGTCATTTAGTAAAATGTCAGCGGTTATATGATTAATATTAAAGATATCTATTAATTGTGTATAAACTTTATCCTTCCAAACATAACCATTTTGATCCAATTCAATAAATTTCCTTTTGAAAGTATTTTTATCAATATGGTTTAGATAGTTAATGAATTTGTCATATTGATAATCCATAAACTTATTTAACGAAGAAGGTCTATCTAAAATTGTTCCATCTAAATCAAATAAAATTGCTTTTATCATAATTTTAATACTCCCTAATTTTATTATTTGAATATTCAATCAATTTAAACAATGATATCATATAATTCAAAGTAGTTATTAGAATAAGGAGGGATTAAATATGAGTCTTTACTTAGAAAACATGAATCAGCGAACTTTCAAAGCATTTTATGAGAAAAGTATAATTGAATATGCTGCAGAACATGTTAAAAGTGGTGATTGGGAGAAAGATGGATCAATTGAAAGAGCGCGTACAGAATTTGAAAATTTACTGCCTGAGGGGTTAAATACAAGTAATCAATATTTACTATCTGTGATTTATAATAATGTAGATATAGGTTATTTATGGTTACATATATTTAAACTTCGTTTGTCAAAATAAGCTAGACAGTTTACCTACATCCATGTAACTCATAAATACTTCCAACGGGGTTTGATAATTCAATGACTTTCTGGGGATATGGTTCCTTCTGGTAGAGACGGAGGAAACAAACCGCTGGTCCACCTGATTGAAATCCATCCCCTTAGGCAATCCATCTGTCCGCAATAACCCATTGGAATGTTCATTCAACCCGCGCTGGGAAGGGGTGCCCGGATCAGCGAAATAGATGGAAAGATCATTCTGATTACTGATTGACCGCCAATTCGAGAATTCTTTGCCACAATCGAATGTAATGGATTTGAACAGGTTTCTGGGCACCTGATGACACCATGTGTTGAGCGTGGTTTCGATATCCTTCGCTGTTCTGCCTTCGGGTTTTAGCGTGATGATGGCTTTTGACAGGCGTTCAACCAATGTAATGATGGCACTTTTATGGTGGACACCGACAATCGTGTCGCCTTCAAGATGACCAAATTCTTCGTTGAATGCCGGATAATCCGTCTCTCTTTCAGAAATGTTCCGTTTGAATGTCTGTCTGCCCCGGCGTTCCTTATGACCGTTTGGTTTTCGCTTGCCTTTCATCGGCAGTGTAGAAATATCAAACTGCTGACGTTTGAATAGCCGGTACAGTGTCCGTCCCGAACAATTAATTGGGTGTTCCTCGCGACCAGTAATCACATCGGGGGTCCAGCCCTGAGCGACTTTTTCTTCAACATAGAGATGTTGATCGGCGGGTAGTACAGTCTGTTTTCTACCACAGCGTTTCTTGTTCTGCTTATAGCGCTTGTAATAATCCAGTGCCGTGTGCCCGTCTTTCAGAAAAGTCACCACATTGTGCACTGTTTGACGGGCCCGGCCCATCTGTCTTGAAATCTTTGTGACAGAGCTATTTTGATGGAAATAGGCTTCTATTATTATCAATTCATCCGTGCTAAGATGGGTGTAGGTCATTCGTGATCACTCCTATGATTTCTTTGGTTGGAAATTCATTTTGAGTGTATCACGAGTGGCTTTTCTTATGTGTCTAGCTTAATTTTACAATCGGCGAAAGTTAAAGAACAAAAGAAATGTTTTATTTATGATATTAAAATTAAAGATACATATAGAGGGCAAGGTTTAGGTACAAAAACGATGGAATGTATAGAAGAATACTGCAAAATAAAGAAGTAGAAAGTATTGGTTTGCATGTATTCGGACACAATAAGCGAGCTGTATCTTTATATAATAAAATGGGTTTCGAAACTACAAATTATCGTATGGAGAAAAAATTGAAGTGATTATAAATATGAAAGGATTTTTTTATGATTCAATCTATAAATCACGTGACTTATTCAGTATCGGATATTAAGACATCTATTGCTTTCTATAAAGATATATTAAAAGCTAAAATTTTAGTAGAGAGTGGCAAAACAGCGTATTTCACATTAGGTGGTCTGTGGCTAGCGTTAAATGAAGAAAAAAATATACCTAGAAATGAAATTCAATACTCATATACACACATGGCATTTACAATAGATGAAAGTGAACTTGGCGACTGGTATCAATGGTTAAAAGATAACAACGTTAATATATTAGAAGGACGTAATAGAGACGTAAGAGATAAACAGTCAATATACTTCACTGATCCAGACGGCCACAAGTTAGAATTGCATACAGGTACGTTGCAAGATAGATTAGAATATTATAAAGAAGAAAAGCCACATATGAAATTTTATATATAAGTAGGTTATATTATGACAATAGAAACAAGATTATTTGAAGAGAATGACATTAATCGGATAGATGAGTTGCTAGGTTTATATAAAGATTTAGGTTATCCAACAACAAAAGAATCATTAATCAGCCGTTTGAAAAAGATATATAATCATACAGATTATTATTTGTTACTTTTAATTAAGAATGATGTAATAATCGGCTTGAGTGGTATGTGTAAAATGCTTTTTTATGAAAAAGATGGTGAATATATGCGTTTACTAGCATTCGTAATTAATTCTAATTATAGAGAAGAAGGATATGGAACACTTTTATTAAAAGAGTCAGAAACGTTAGCAACTCAATTAGGATGCAAAGCAATCACTTTAAATAGTGGAAATAGAGAAGGAAGGGATATTGCTCATAGTTTTTATAAAAATAATGGTTTTGAGAACAAATCATCTGGATTTTCGAAAAGTATAGATAATATAAAATAAAGCCAACTAAAAATAGTTGACTTAATGTTTATTAAATTTATTCTGAGAATTCAATGTCATCATAAGCTTTAGTCCAATGGTAAGGCTGTAAATCATTTAAAAATTTGTATTGTGGTTGCTTATTATCAGTTGTTACACCGACTTTAATTTTATTTCCCCAATATAATAGTCTTTCTTGACATGTACCACAAGGTGTAAGTATTTTACAATCACTATATTCATCATCTCTTACAACGCAAATTGAATGAGTAATAATGTCTTGATATTTATGTGCATCTAATATTGCCCCTGTTTCAATACACAAAGCACTAGAGGCATTTATAATTTCTGGCGCAACAGATGTATAAGTGTTTCCATTTTTTGAATACATTGCAGCTGCACCACCCCATCCATTTGGATATCTTTCTTTTATCAAGTTTTTAGCATCTTCAAAAAGTTTCTGTTCAATATTCATAAACGTACCTCCGAAAAATATTTATATAAATCAATACTACTATAACTGGAAATGATTAGGGGATATTTCTTATGAAAGAAGGAAAGTTATTGAGTTATTAAAACTAACATTTGAGGTAATACTTTTAAGTTAAAACCTCATATATAAATATGCGGTTTTTATTATAGTGTGAGTGTGATAATATATTTTTAAATAAAAATATATTGGTTGGTATATAGAGGTGATTTTTTAATGAGTTTAAAAGAGATGTGGCATTATTTATTAAATAAAAAATGGGAATCTGATGATGTTTGGATGCTAGTTTTTTATATCATTATAGCAAGTATATTTGTAACACCATTATTAGGTGTACCAATAGGTGTTATAGCATTTTTAATCTTAAATGAGGATGTTTTAGAGAAATAATAACTCTATGAGAATGTCTGGATTACATTGGATAACATAAAAAAGTGTGCATTATTATTGCGAAGTATCTAACTTCTAATAAAGTAGTTATATATTTATTGGTTATATTAATTTTATAGCCAATTGTATTTAGTGTTTTTTGATTTAGATAGATTTATTTTATTGGAAATTATAAGTCATAGTGTATTCATAATGATTGGGCTAATGTTTATATTTTTAAATTTTTATTTCCGTAAAAAGCAAAATAAAAGCCACGATAAATAAATGTAATAATAACAATAAAGAAAAGTGAAAATACGATTATAAATTTTAATGAATTGATACATAAATGCTTTAATGAACTCCCGTATCTCCATATCAAAAGGCTTAGCCACAATGGCTAAGCCTTTTTTTGTTTGTGAGTATTAAGTATAAGTTGAATAAACTCATTGATTTTAAATAAAAAGAAGCATTTGATAGATGTATCGTAATTAATTCATTTCACTATTCATAATTGCAGATACTTGATCGTTGTACTCTTTTTGTGGTAAACCTTCAAAATCTTTTTGTCTAGTTAATTCTTCTATTTGCATTTGAGCATCTTTGGACATGCCTTCAGTAGAGAAATCGCCATTTGGTAATCTATTTAAATCAATTTCTCTTCTTTGTTGCTCTTGTGTCGGTTGTTCATTAGCCATAGGAGCTTGTTCTTGTGACTGAGCAGGAGTTTGTTGTGATTGTTCTTGAGACTGAACAGGCGCTTGTTGTGTTTGTTGTTGTGATTGGGTCGGCTGTTGTGTAGATTGTTGTTCTTGTGTATTCACTTGCTCTTGAGATTGAGGTTCTTCAGTACTTTCATCTTGTGTTGCTACTTCTTCAGATGATTTGTCGTCTGATTTTTGTTTTTCATCTGACTTATCTTTTTCTTCATCTGATCCTTTATCTTCAGATTTAGTTTCCTTTGTGTCGTCTAACTTACTTTCTTCTTCATTCCCACATGCAGCCAATACTAAAAAGCTTGCTAGAAATAAAAACAATAACTTCTTCATTTATACATCCCCCTAAAAAATAATTATATAACTTAATTGTACTATACTTAAAAATGAATAGTGAAACTAAATTGTTAAGATTAAGTTAAGTATCTTTATAAGTCTAGTGGGGCAACTTTAAATTATGTTGCAATTAGATACCCTTAATTACTATAAAAACCATTAATTGTTATACGATTATATAACAATTAAATTGTATAATTAATAATAAATTTTGATTATCAAGTAAAAAATTACATTTTGATGTATAATGAAGGTAATGAAGAAAAGGAGATTTATAAAATGAATATAAATATAGTAACTGATTTATTGAAAGAAGAAAACGTTGTAAGTATAGATTTATTATTGGTAACTGGTAAATTAGAACGTGCTAAAGAAATTGATGTTGAAAAATCATCCGAGAATTTATTGTTTGTGACAAAACCAAAAAATAAAGTAATTAATTTAAATCATGTTGTTAAAATAGAAACTGTACTTAAATTTGAAGGTAATGTCACTTTTTAATAATTACCTAACACAAGTATGAAAATGAATATGTACAAAGTGCAACGACTTACGTTGTTTTTGTGATTTTTATATTTTAGACTCAGCTAGAAATACAATGTGAGTTATGATTTAGCAACACCTATAGCGGTATTAAATGATATAATTAACTCCCGAAGACGTTAGATTATAAGGCTAAGCCATTGTGGCTTAGTCTTTTTAGTTTGTGTTGATTTAGTATTGTCGAATATAAGCTTGTTGAAATACGGTGCCGTATACAAAATAATCTTTTTGTTGTAAGAAGTGGTGTGTTTTTAAATTTAATGAAATGAAGTGTGACAATAATGTAAGTTGTATTAATACCCGCCTTTGTTAAAATTATCTTTGGCTTAATGAAAGTCAACTTTAAAAAAGATATTTAATTTAGGAGGATAATATGAACGAGAGCGTAAAATACAATAGAATTTCAGAATTAGATTATATGAGAGGCTTTGCCTTACTAGGAATAATTCTAACTAATATAATTTCAATATTTGTCTTGCCAGCACCAAGTAACTACGATCAGGCTAGTTATTTAAAGTTCATTGATTTTTTTGTTGAAAGTAAATTTTTTACAATATTTACATTTTTATTTGGAGTCGGATTTTATATATTTATTCGCAATGTTAAAGCAAAACAATTAAATAGTAATATCGTATTTATAAGAAGGTTAGTAATCTTAGCGTGTTTCGGTATATTGCATCAAATGCTTCAACCAGGAGAAGCGTTACTATTATATTCAATCATTGGCTTGATCTTATTACCTTGTTTTTATTTTAAAAGGTCTATCAATTTAGTCATTGGCTTAATATTATTGGCTATTTGTTTATATATAGGTAGTAAAACAATATTACCGATACCATATTTCATATTAGGACTGGCAGCTGGTCAATTTAATATTTTTGAGAATATTAAGACTAAAGTGTTAATTGTAATAGTAAGTGCTTCAGGTGTGATGTCTGCATTAAGTTGGATTTTGCTAAATAAGTCATATGTATTTCCTACATATAAATTTTTAGAAGATAGTTCGAACAATGAATTGATTAATAAATATATTCAAAATAAAGATTTGTATGATCAATTAATCGTTGTTACTAGTCCATTTATAGCGTTATTTTATGTCTCTCTATTATTATTAATTATAAAAGTACGAAGCTTTGCTAAAATCTTAAGTCCATTACGATTATATGGAAGAATGGCGCTTACAAATTATGTAGGACAAACTTTATTAATTTGGCTGGTTATATTATGTGTGGATAGTGATCAAGTAGATTATATGGATACTTTATGTATCTGTATTGCAATCTATATTTTACAATTGTTATTCACAAGTATTTGGCTGAAATACTTTAAATATGGACCATTGGAATATATATGGAGAATGGGAACTTATTGGAAATGGTTTAGCTTGATAAAAAAATAGGTTGAGTTTTTAAAATTACACTAATGAGAGAGTGGAATAAGATGAAAAATAAAAGAAAGAAAGCTTTACTTTTTGTATTGATTATTACGTTAATTATGGCATTAGCTATGTCAACAATGCATTATATTTTTGGCTATAATTATGAGAAATCGGAAATGGTTAAAGTATTGATTTACTTTGAAATTATTATGAGTATGCTTTCCATATTTATGTATAAAAAACTTTTCTCAACACAAAAATTATTTAACATACGGTTGTCTTTTTGGTTTTTACCTCTTATTATTCTAATCATAATTACATTGGTTGTAATTTTTATAAATGGAGATTTTACCGGCAAAATACCAATGGTTTCTTTAATATTAGTAACAACACTTTTAGTTGGTGTTAGTGAAGAAGTAGTATTTAGAGGTATAGTGTTGGAAACATTTTTACAAAAGGCGGAATAGTAACAGCTATTTTAGTTAGTGCGATATTATTTTCCTTATTTCACGCAGTTAATATTTTTGGCGGATCATCAATAGGTGAAGTGATAAACCAAATGATTGGGGTATTTTTAGGTGGAATAGTGTATGCTTGCCTCTCAATAAATTTAAAGAGCTTTATACCACTTATTATATATTACTGTTTATGGGATTTTCTAATCTTAAGTAATGAAATAGTTAGTGCTAATATTGAAGTGTTCATTTTCATTATTGGAACATTAGAATTTATTATTTTAATTCCAATATTTCTTTACACAGTCATTAAATTTAATAAAGGGGCCTAAATAAAGTTAATAGGGAATGAACATTTCGCAAAGAGGCTGAGACATGTGATATGTCCCAGCCTCTACTACTTATTATGATATTTTAAAAAAAAGAAATAGAATAATGTTAATTTATACTAGTGAAAGATGGAAATATACAGGGGTTACGAGGTTAACCTGTGATTGTTTAATCAAACTCTATTTCGTATAATGATTCGTTTATTTGTTCGTACAGCTCATATTTTTCTAAATAATCAATCCATACATCATTCGGTTTCTTTTCTCTTTCTTCAACTAAAGATTTAATTTTTTCATATATACCTTTCATCAAATCTTTATACATCGCATTTGCTGCTCTTTCTATTTTTGCCTCTGACCAGCGCTTTTTCGGTGGACGTCTTTTATCCTTTTCTAGTTGATAGTTGATAGCTTTGTCGTAAAAGCTATCTAACGCTGGTAATTTATCTTCTATATGTGCTTGAAATTCGTTTAAATTCATAAATATTCTCCTCTTTTAAAAAAAAACATTCTACATAATTCTAACAATAATAGGGTAAATTAAATACCTGATGAATAATTCATTTATTTTATAATGGACTGAATTGTTATTGAATAACCCAGTATCTGGACTAATTGATTATTAGAATAATATTTGTCAGTTGATAGTGCTATCACTATTAAGTATACCAGTCTATTCATGCTATTTAGTTACTTTTCTATAAGTTTCTATTTTTTTCTTGGTCAATAGGTTCATTTTTAAATGTATGAATCTAAACATTGATATTCGTTATTCCTACTGAACATGTAGTATGTTATTAACTGAATCTATTTTAATATTATTTTCTTAAGTATCAGTGGTAATGTTAAATATAAAGAGTTGAGCGTTTTACATATGATTTAATCAATAAACTACATGAATTATACTGTAATGAATATAAGTAACTGCTAAGAATGAAAGCAATCAAATTATTGTATAGGAATGAAACTCATTTAATTAGATTGGTGGTAAATATATGGAGAAAATAATGGTTATCGGGTCTTCGGGTTCTGGAAAATCAACGTTATCAAGACAACTAGGTCATGCTTTAGATATACCTGTTTTTCATTTAGACGTATTATTTTGGAAACCTAATTGGGTTATGACAAGTTCTGATGAACAAAAAGAAATTCAAAAAACATTATTGCAAAAAAGAAATGGATTATTGATGGAAGTTATACTGGTATCTTAGATGAAAGATTAGATGCTGCAGATAGTGTGATACTTTTAGATTTGCCAAGAAAAATTTGTTTTTATAGAGTTTTTATAGAGTTTTTAAGAGATTGTTTAAAAATATTGGTAAGACTAGAATTGATATGGGCAAAGATTGTAAAGAAAGGATCAATCTCACATTTTTAAAATATATATGGAATTTTCCTAAGCACAGAAAACCATATTTATTACAAAAAATTAAGGCAAATAAAAACGATAAAAAAGTATTTGTTTTAACCAACATTAAAGAAATTGAACAATTTAGAATGAATGTGGAAAAGAACGACTTTTAAATCTAAAAATTACTATGGATTGTTTTTAAACTGTTACAGAAATCGTATAGGTTTGGTCTGACGCCTTCCTAGTTGATGAAGTATTAGCCGAAGACTACAGGCAGTTTCTGTGATTGCTCAAAGCATGTAAAAAAACGTTGGCAAATTTGGATTCTTTGAGACGCCTTAATTAAGGTGTCTTTTTTTGATTATTGAGATAACTTTATAATGAAATTAATTTGAATATTACAGATTAACCAAAAAAATTAAAATGGAATTAATATTAGTGTAATCGACAATTAAAAACCACATGATATATTATTCTAAGATTGAATTATTTTACACTTTAGCTTACAAGTCAATGACAATATTGCTTGTATAGTTTATTCAGTAAAATAACACTTAGAAGGGACGATTTATAATTAAACGATACATATATATTTTTACATTTTTTATTATAGGGGTTTTAAGCATATTAGGATTTACACATTTAAACACTGTATCTGCTGCGACGGCTGCAACTCAAGAGGAATCCATAAGTCATATGAACACGTTAGAAGGTAAGGGATGGGATTATGATGATGAATATGGCTGGCAATGTTTTGATTTAGTGAATGAGCAATGGGATTATTTGTATGGTCACGGATTAGAAGGTGACTATGCAAAAGAAATTCCAACTAAAAATAACTTTGAGGGTGAAGCCACGGTATATAAAAATTATGAGGGCTTCCAAGCACAAGCTGGAGATATCGTTGTATTCAATGATGAATTTGGCAGTGGTGCAGGTCACACAGCAATCGTTACGGAAGGTAATTATAATGGCGCTAGTGATAAATTTGAATCATTAGATCAAAATTGGGATGGCGGTGGCGCTGAAAAAACAGAAGTAGCTCACAGAGTAGTACATGATTATGAAACTGAAATGTGGTTTATACGTCCTCATTATGTTCAATAAATTAATTCATGATTAATACGTTTGTTTATCATTGGAACGGTTAATCAAAATTATGCACAAGAGTATCTTGATATAAATAACTCCACATTATGTTGCAACCCTAACTTATTAGGTGGATAATAGAGTTAACGTATGAGAACCATAAAATATTAATTAGGGTGACAACACATGAGTGATGTATATGTATTCATAATAGAATGTAGCGATGGTAATGTTTATCGTGAGTATGTGGAGAATATATGGAAAATTGATAAGGCATTAGCACTTAAAAGATTTGAAAAAGGAATTCATAGATATAATTACTTTTATCTAAAAGATTGTGATAGCTATGTAAATGTAGCGAAGATTACTTCTATAAAGATTGATGATGCACACAACACTTGATCAATTACTCATTCTTATTTAATTAATAAAAAGTTAACAGATTATAATTTAAGGCGAGCGCAACGTTGCGTTAGCCTTATTTTTATATCTGAAAAGTGTAAAAAGGCGGTTTACGATACTAAATATAAATAATAGAATGGTCTAGTGTAGTATTTTGGGGATTTAGTGAGGGATTATAAATGTTATTATATGTTAAGGCTCTTGGGATGAGCATCTTAATTGGGATTTTAATCTTCTTATTAATGTTTATAGGCACAGGAAAAGATCAACTGCTTGGTAGTGTGATTATGCCACTATTAGGCTTTTTTGGAAGTTTTATTTCTTTCTTGTATGAAAAAAAGCATAATAGGGAGTCTAAATAGATTAATAAAAAAATAAATAGAAGGTAATCTAGTTGTTTAAACAAGTTTGGCTCGACTTCACGTATCCACGCTTGAAATTGATACTCTATTTATTTTCTTCTAATCTAAGTGTGACATTTGAGAAGTTAACTGTTTTAACAGTTGCTTCTTTTTTTGTTTACAAACAAGAACAAGTGTTCTATTATATCTTTGAGGTGATAAATATGGAGCCAAATTTAAATTGGAAAAAAGATTTTCAAGAATTCCAAGAAATACTAAATTCTGGCATTAATCCTGAATGGTTATATAGTGCTAAAGCGAATATGATATTGAACCCTGCATATACTGGAGAAGGTAGACAATTCTTTTTTACAAAAGATATTATGAAAGCGAGTAAAACAATTCCATTCTTTTAATGTGGTTAATGCTATTAATATCTAAAAATGATTAAAAAAATATTGCTTTAAGTAATATTAATATAGATATAAAGTTAAACGCTAGGTAGACATAGATACCTAGTGTTTTTTCATTTTCTGATTTTCAGTTTTTTGGATGCATGATACGCTTATAAAAACTATTAAGTTACAGAAAAATGGAGGATTATAGATGAAATCAATAAAAGTGTATCATTATGATGCTTTTAGTAAAAAGCCAAATAAAGGTAATCCTGCTGGAGTTGTTTTAAATGGAGATGACCTAACAGAAACGGAGATGCAAGACGTTGCTTTTAAAGTAGGGTTTAATGAAACAGCTTTTCCAATAGCATCTGATAGAGCAGACCTTAGAATACGCTATTTTTCACCAAAACAAGAGATGGAACTTTGTGGCCACGCAACAATGGCAACCATTTATGCGTTAAAGACAAACGGATGGTTAGAAAATAAAACAGAGCTAACTATTGAAACCAATGCAGGGGTCTTACCGATACGTATTACAAAGAATGAGCAAAAGGAAATACATATAACAATGAAACAAGCATTACCACAATTTAAAAAATTTGAAGGATCTAGATATGATTTAGCAAAAGCAATTGGCATTGAAGAAGTGGATTTTGACGATGAGCTACCCATAATGTACGGTAGCACTGGGGCATGGACACTTTTAATACCTATAAAGTCACTTGATATTTTTAATAAAATGGAACCAAATAATAAGGTGTTTTCTTCAATTTTAAATGAAATACCAAACGCATCGGTACATCCATTTTGCCTTGAAAGTTATTATGAAGAAGCGGATATGCATGGTCGTCATTTTTCTTCAACTTTTTCAGGAACAATAGAAGATCCGGTGACTGGCACTGCTTCAGGTGTAATGGGGGCATATTTTGCCAAGTATATAAAAAAAGAGTCTGATATGCCTATCAATCTTATTGTAGAACAAGGACAAGAAATGAATAAGGATGGCCAGGTGATAGTGAATGTTGCAGAAAATAACGAAATCGAAATAACTGGCAATACTGTTTACGTAGATGAAATTGATATATCATTTTAGAAATTAAGCGTTTTTTTAAAAGTATGTGCAGAACTTTATGCTTTATAACAATAGTGAACAGATACTTTTGTATTTGCTATATGGGTATAGTAAAGTTAGTTTAAATGAGATATTTAGAGAGGTTGGATAACTATGGATTTAAATAATGTCATAAATACCTATAAAGTAATACTCTCGAATGCTTCTACAACAAGTAAAAATGATAAACGAAGAAACGGTGTAGATAAAATAATTGGACTGTTTATTAAAAACCCTGAAACGAAAAGTGAAGGGTTAAATTTTCTGGAAAGTTTAGATACAGAAACATTCTATAATTTACTTAGTGCTTGGGATATAGGTCGAAGTGTCCTCACAGCGCCAGACTGTTTGAATGATGATATCAGGATTAATGGAGGCAAGACAAATTTAATGAAAGAAAATGTTAAAACATTAAAAAATAATTTGCCTATCCAATATGAAGCAGCCATCTATTTTAAAGATAAAGACTGTATTTTTGTAAAACAATGTCTCATAGCATTTCAGAAAGAGTTTATATAATAATATAAACACCACTTAAAAGACGAGGAATAACTCTTTTAAGTGGTGTTCTACTATAAGTAGTAAACTTTAGAAATATTTGTGTTTGTAGCACTTGTAGAGGTGCAAAATAATTGTAGAAAAAATGACTACTAAAATGATGACAAATTGAAATATACCTATATCAATATTTCCGCCAGTAGCGTTATATACGTCTTTAATACCCATGAAAGATAGAAGCGTGGATAACTCGAAATTTAATATAGTAATGAATCTTCTATTGAAATTTATAGCGTCTTTGGATATTGTTTTATTCTCAAAAGTGGATTTAAAATTTTCGAATTTTACGTAATACTTAAATAAGAGATACATGAAAATCCATAAAGCTAAAATTATTATTGGAAGAAGGAATATTTCTTTTTTGTATCCCCACGCATCTGGGTTACTATATAAATCAAAGTGCACAGGTACTTTCTCTGGCAAACTATTGTAATTAATAGAAGTATATAAAAAAAGTAAAATAATAAAAATTAAACCAGTGAAATTCAAGGTTTTGTTGATCATGATATGTCCTTTCAAAATTGGAAGATTCGGTACTAACGTCGTATTATGAAGAAATTGCTTATAAAAAAGAACCAAATGCTTTTATAACAAATGGTTTGTTTAGGTTCTAAAATAAACACTTGGAATGTTTATTATCTTTTATATTTTATAATAAAATTATAGAAATTGCAAAAAATACGGCTGATAAAATAAATAAGATAGCACCAAAAAACACGAGTTTTCTAGATTGTTTTTGAATACCTAACTCATGATTATTGTCTAAGTTTTTTTCGTTGATGATTTTGCGCTCATTATTAAATTCATAAAATGAAAACAAACTAATGATCAATAGAATCAAACTAATTATGAAAGTAATAATGATTAATATGCCCATTTATGAGTTAGCTCCATCTACATTATTTGATAAAATTTCTAAGTAGCGATATATATTATTTGAAGTGGTATCTTTCGGTAAACTGTGAGTGAATACATGCCCGTTTTTAGTTTCAACAGTATAAGTGACGTGGTCAAGATTGATATTATAATTAATGATTTGCATAAATTTCTCCTCGGAAATTGAATTTATTATACAATGAATGAGTTCGTAATTTTTCGTGACTTTTTAATTGTTTTGAACGATGTATAACTAATTATATCTAATTGTACTACATATAAAGTTAATTTGTTGTAAAAAAGGTAATAAAAGGTAATTTAATTTTATATTTACTGAAATCTGATAGTTTAATTAAAATGTAGAATCACAAACTTTTATAGAAGATGTTGACAAAGCGTTATAACCATAGTATATTTGTATTCAAGTAATTTTTAATTCGGAAATTTTAAAAGTAGTCTTATTCATTGAATTTTACTCCTTTGGATTTTTTAATAACAAGTTACAAATATATGTGCTAAAGCACACGGAGGTTTTCATATGAATAAAGGTACAGTAAAATGGTTCAATGCAGATAAAGGTTTCGGTTTCATCGAAGTAGAAAATAACGACGACGTATTCGTACATTTCTCAGCTATCAATTCTGAAGGTTACAAATCATTAGAAGAAGGGGAAACAGTTGAATTCGACATCGTTGATGGCGACCGTGGTAAACAAGCTGCTAACGTTAACAAAGCATAATTTAAAATAATAAATTATCTTTAACACTCACCCTACGGGGTGGGTGTTTTTTTGTGTTAAAAATTAAAAGAAAAGATAGCAATAAATTATAATGAACATTTAGAAAAGTATAAGAGGATTACTTTGTAAGCGTTTAATTTAGCTAGTATACTTAATATATAGTTAAAGGAACGGATATTATGCAAATTATAAAGGATTCGATAAAGATTTTAATATTACAGATAAAGTAGCTATTATTACTGGGGGTAACAGTGGTATAGGTAAAGCAATTTCCGATTTTTACATAGAAAAAGGGGATAAAGTTGCAGTATTAGATATAAAAGATAGTGTAAAAGAATTGAAAGGTGATCACATTCTAGGTATTCAATGTGATATAACAAATGAACAAGATATAGATAATGCGATTGAGTTAACAAAGCGGACTTTTGACCGTATTGATATATTGGTGAATTTTGCAGGTGTTGCGCTTTTAGATAAAGCGGAAACAATGTCTAGCGAGATTTGGCAAAACAAATTGATTTAAATTTAACTGCTTCGTTTAAAATGGCTCAAAAAGTTGGGAATGAATTTATTGAACAAGGTGAAGGTGGGAAAATTATTAATATGGCAAGCCAAAATGCTTTAATAGCATTAGATAAACATACTGCTTATGGAGTAACAAAAGCTGGAATTGTTAATTTAACTAAGAGCTTGGCATTTGAGTGGGCAAAATTTAATATTAATGTTAACGCTATTGCGCCAACAATTGTTGCAACAGAATTGTCTGATAAAGCATGGGTAGGTAAGGTAAGAGAAGACGCTTTAGCTGGTATCCCTTTAGGAAGATTTGGTGAACCTGAGGAAGTAGCAGCAATCGCTTTATTTTTAGCAAGTGACGCGACCAATTTTATGACCGGAGAAACCATTGTATTAGATGGTGGAAATACGATTAAATAAGTGATGTTAATATATATTTAGATGAAGATATTTTATAACTAATGAATAATAATAAGTAAATCCTATAAATTAGTATTTATAGGATTTACTTATTTTGTGTATATAACTGAGATAATAACGATTTTATAAAGTGCTGACGTCTAGGGGAATAATATGAGCGAGAGACTACAGGATCGAGCCATATCCCAGGCAAGTAGGCACTTTAAAATCGTATTAATATGATTTACTAGCAAGAATTATTCCATAAAATTTATGTAAATAAAAAACACATCAGTAATTTTGGATGTGTTTAATCATTAAGTATTTGCAAGATTTCATCGTATTTTTGTTCGCTCAACATACCTAATGGACTTTCTTCAAATTTAAATATTAAAAAATCATCGTTTGAATTAAAAGAATTTTTAATACTTTCGTATATTTCGTTTCTTTCTAAATCACTTTTTAAAAGCCATAACCCTCTATAAATATACAAAGCATTACCCAAGGTATTTAATTTAGCAGGCAATTTTTCATAACCATATGAAATAGAATTCAAATTATACGACAATATGTATTTTGACATTAATATCAGCCTCCTATATAAGCATATCATTAACTGTAAAATAAAAGTTGGGCAAAGGTTGATATTAAGCGAATTTAGAGTAAGCTTTTACAAGAATTATAAAAAGTATTTAATTTAGTGTTCTATTTACTGAAGCTTAATTCATTTTAGAGGTAATTTAAATTGAGAGAAATAGCTCTCATTTGCATATAAATATTTAAAAGTGAATACTGTATGTAGGGATTTAAAAAATGACTTTGTTAGAGAATTCATAATCTATATAAGTAAGGGAAGATGCATATGCAAATTTTCAGAATAAGCTCAGACCATAAGAAAAGTGCACGTTTTTTAGATAATAGAAGGCTATCGAAGCAAGTATTAGAATTATATCAAATTATTAGAGTATGTTTAGCAAAGTTAAACCTTGTTGATGTAAACAGTAATTATATTAAACATCCAATTGTTGCTCATGTTTATAACAATGGTGAACCATATATTATAGATACTTTCAAAATTTTAGAATGTATGAACGAAGAGCATATTCGACGAGGAGGAAAACGGTCTGTAGATTTTAAAAATGATATAGCACGTTTGAGAGAAATTGTTTATAAAAAAGAATATCAAAAATATTTTTCACATGAAAAACTACCTCCATTTTATGTTTTTTGTGATTATAAAGTACACGGTGAAGATGCATTTGAGTTATATCAAACATTATTATTCAATAAATGGAAAAAAGATAAAATACCGCCACGATGTGGTATTAAAAAAGGTACGGATAAATATGACACAACGTTATCAAATTGAACAGTTATGGCGTCAATATAAATATGAAGTGTTGTGGCACGACCAAAATAGTTACAATAAAATTAGAGAAAGAATGAAACAAAATCCGACATATGGAGATATAGCATCTTTGATTTCATATGCGTTAACATTAAAGCCAACTGAAGGTTCTATTATCAATGCTTATGATCATATGTGGGGGTATTTTAAAAAAATACGTAGTTCATCAGAAAATGAATTCCAGAAAAGTTTAAAATATCAATTTCAGCAACATAAAATAGATGAAACTTATCTTTTAGAATTTCTCAAAAGTATGGCTTATTTTTACAACGTTGATTATATAAAACAATCTTCAATTATAAAAAATTTGAAATAGGAGGAATTATAATGGGAATGATAAAAATGTTAACGAGAACATTATTACCTTTTGTGGGTGGAAATATCATAGGCAAAATCACTGCAAAAGAAGCACCAAACGATTATGGCAAATTTGAAAAACCACCGTATTCTCCACCACGATATGCGTTTCCTATTGTTTGGCCAATATTATATTTATGCATGGGTATAGCTTATAATTTGGTTAAAGGCAATGGAACAAATACCAAAGCAGCAACTGTTACGCATTATACTCAGCTTAGTTTGAATTTTCTATGGTCATTATTGTATTTTAAAAAGAAAGTAAGGGGCATCGCATTGATTGAGAGTTTTATTTTATTAATAGCAGTAAAAACCAACGTTGTTGTATTTTTTAAAAACAAGCCTATTTCAGGTATCTTGCTTTTCCCTTATGTTCTTTGGTCTAGTTATGCCAGCTATTTAAATACTGGCAATTGGTTGTTAAATAAAGATAACCCAGAGTATTCAAATGGTCTCTGTAAATAAGATTTTAATTTAGAGTGCCAACAAAGTTTCTGACTTTGTTGGCTTTTTTTAATTAAACCATTTCTATATACTACGGAAAATAAAATATATTAGAAATTTAGGGGTATAGATATAATATGTTATTACTCATACGTGCATGAATAATCATACAGTCATGTTGTTTTAAAGAGCCGTTAGAATAAAATTGTTGAGGCGCAATAATTTAAATGAAAGGGTGGATTTTATGAATTATATAAAATATTTAAATTCTCAAGATAGTACCCGAATTTATACGAAGATTAATGATGTTAAAGAAGCACAAGCAAATATCATCGTAGTGCATGGATTAGGAGAACATTTAGATCGCTATGATGAATTAACAAGGCATTTAAATTTAAATAAATTCAATGTCATTCGATATGATCAACGAGGACATGGACGCTCAGAAGGACGTCAAACGTATTATAGTAATATGAATGAAATAGTAGAAGATTTATCAGCAGTAATTAATTATGTGGAATCGAATTTTGAGGGTAAAGTATACTTGATTGGCCATAGTATGGGAGGCTATACAGTGACATTATTTGGTACGCAATATCCCAATGCAGTAGATGGCATAATCACTTCGGGGGGATTAACACGTTATAATATTAAATTATTTGGTGAGCTAGATAGAAGTATGTCTCCATATGAATATGTAGAAAATGAATTAAGTGATGGATTATGTTCTGACCAAACAGTTGTTGAAAAGTATAAATTAGATGATTTAAATGCGAAACAAATATCCATGGGGCTCATTTATACATTACTTGATGGTGTTGAGTATTTAAAAAATAACGCAAAGCAGTTCAAGGATAATATATTAATGTTACATGGTAAAGAAGACGGTTTAGTTAGTTATAAGGACTCAATTCAATTATATAATGAAATAGGCTCAGAGCATAAATCTATTCATATTTATGACGGCTTGCAACACGAAATATTTAACGAATCTTCTTATAACAAAAGTATATTTAATGAAATTGTAGATTGGCTAAATTATGAACTAAAATAGCTTTGGAATTTTAAAGTATACATCATTATTATTGCTCAATAATTTATTAACTATCAGGAAATGTTTGTTTTGAACTATTGAACATTTTACAATAAGTGTAGAAGTCATGTTTAAGGAGAGAAATTATTTATGATGATAAAAACATTGCATATGCAATATGAAGAGGGTTTTGAAGCTTTCGATGAACGAGTGAACGAATTCCTACAAGAAGTTAGTGAAAAGCAACATTGGGATCTTGTGAGCGTTACACCATCTGTTACAAATAGTTTGGAAGGCGTAGATTATTTTATTACCGTCGTATTTAAAAAATAAAAGTGGAAAACGATTGTTGTTTCCCACTTTATTATAACTAAGAACGTTATTCGAATTTCTGTCCCTTAATGCGTACTTAGCTTAATATAACAATAGCATTATGCATTAAATGTCTGCTTAGAAACATTAAAATAATCTGCGAGAATGGCAATATCGTTTTCTGAAACACGACGGTATCCATTTTCCCAATCCCAAACCTGACAAATTCTAAAATCTTTGCCATAGTTATTATTTAAATTAACAACTAATCTAGAGATACTTAAATTATATTTTTCACGTAAATCATTTAGTACTTTCACAATTAATCACTCCCAAACGAGTTGTAATAAAATCCGTATTTAATTGTAGTATACACACTATTTATTTTCAAATCAGTGAACCTATAAAGGCGTTATCATATACTGGTATTATGCAATTTAGCTTGGTAAATAAGAGAAGGATTAGAATGTATTAATAATAAAAAATTCGAAAAAGAGAGATAAGGTGGATTCATATGAAAATTATTGCTATGAGTATTTTTGTTGATAATCAAGATAAAGCGAAACAATTCTATACTGAAAAATTAGGATTCGAACTGAAACATGATATTGAAATGGGCGGGGAATTTAAATGGTTGACCGTAAAAGAAAATAATTCTAATAATCCAGTTGAAATAGTGTTAGAACCTAATGTGAGTGAGATTGCCAAAAATTATCAAGAAGGTTTATATAGTGCTGGTATACCCGTAACTATGTTTGGTGTTGAAAATATGGAAGCATCACATGAGCGTTTAGTTAATTTAGGTGTCGAGTTTTATACTAAACCTAAGGTAGTTGATGGCACCAAACTTGCGGTTATAAAAGATACTTGTGGTAATTTAATTCAGCTTATAGAACAATAATATATGATGAAAGACACTGTAACCGACTACTGAACTATTACCATTAATATTAATTTAGTTTATTTTCTAAGAATTATAGGAGGTGTTTTATGGAATTAGTAGTTAAACGGACAAAAGATTTATCAAATATTGAACTATTACATATTTTAGAAGAAAGAATAAAAGTATTCGTAGTAGAGCAAAAATGTGCATACCAAGAAATAGATAAAGACGACGAGGAAGCTTTGCATATTATATTGAAGGATGAAAACCATATTGCTGCATACACGCGTATTGTTGATCGACAGTCGCATATTAGCTTCGGAAGGGTGCTAGTGGCACAAAACTATAGAATGCGAGGCTTTGGGCGTAACATTGTACAGAAAACAATAGATATTATAAATGAAAAATATAGTGGATCACTCATCAGTATTTCGGGGCAAGCCTATTTAAAATCATTTTATGAATCATTTGGTTTTAAAGGTGTTTCTGATATTTATTTAGAAGACGATATTCCACATATTAAATTTGAAATGATGGTAAGATAATAAGAAGGTTTAATAAACGAAATGTGTTTGAACTGTTTAAATTTAATACAAAACGGATTAGATAGATTTAAAAAAAGTAGCTTCCGAAATGGAAACTACTCTTTTAAATTTAACTAGGGTTTACCTAGATGTAATTTCGGTCTTTTTGAACTCATCGTCTTTAGAAAAATCATTTAGAAAGACTTTTTTTCAAACAAATGTGATAGCCCCTTAATGTTTGTTTGAATACCTCCGGTTGATACACCAACTTAAATGCATATCCTTTAGCTTCTGATTTATTGTTTTTTCATTTTATCAATATCTTGAGAAACTAACATTAATAATTCTTCAGTTTCAGAGTCCGTTAAATCATCAGAACCTTTAATTCTTATAACAGAACCTTTATCTGTTTTAACATGATAGATAGGCTCGTCATCTTTATAAACTTTGCGTAGTACTTCCATTTCATCACCCTTTTTTATCTGAAACAATTCAATATAATTAGTAACACATAATGGTTAAAAGTAAAGAATTGAGTTGTTATCGTAACAAGCAATCATTTTTATAAAATAAATTGCTAGTTATTAATACTTTAACTATAGGATAACTTTTTGTTGGATTCATTTCCAACAGTATGATTAATTTTATTTAAATTTATTAATATTTACATTTATTGCTATATTCTTCATTGATAAATCAATTATAAGTTCAAATAAATAATTTGAGAACGATTTACAAAATTTAGTTATTTAGGTTTTTATTATATAAAAACGGGTAAATATAACTAAGCACAAGAAGTCCTCCAAACTTTAGTGTGGAATATATTTTCGATTCGAGATTTCACGCCACTTTTCGAAGTGGCGTATTTCTTTTATAATAGCGATAAGTTATATTAATAGTATCATTTAAATTAAAAGGATGTAAAAGATGAAATTACTCAATATACTATCATTGGTTTGTAGCATATTTATAGCATTGATCATTGTTTATGGTGTGATTATGATGGTTGGTGATGCCATGGGTATTACAACTTTTAATGGTCAATTACTCATTGTAGGGCTATCATTAGTCTTACTTAGTGGATTAGTCGGAAAGCAAAAACCTAGATTATCTATGCTTATATTATTTGTAGGTTTTATTATAGTTGTTATGAATTAATGTATATAAAGATACAGTCCAATAAGTTGAATTTAATTCAATTTATTGGACTGTATTTTATTTGAATAAACACGAGTGGTGTATAGCTTTTCCGTTATTCAATATTATTTTTTAATTTTTCGTCCATGTCTTTAGCAACGGCAGTTAATAAGTGAGTTATTTCAGTTTTATTCGATTTGTCATCAGTTTTGACTTTAATTAATAAACCTAAGTTTGTCTTTATATGATAAATAGGTGCCTTGTTTTCATATACTTTTCTTAGAATTTGCATCTTTATCACCTCATCAAATAGAAATACGAAAGTGCAAGAAAGAGGAAATCAAAAACTTTTGAGTATAAAATGTTACCTAACGATTATATTAAAGCATTTTTGATCAAATAGGAAATAATTGGATTTTAAAAAGGGTGATTAAACGATATAAAAAGACTGAGAAATGTATATATGAACTCAGCCTCGGTTTATCTATTTCTATAATGATTTGATAGAATTGCAATGTAAAAAATGATTAAAATTGATCGTTTGTTCTATCTTCTTCAACAATATATTCATCTGTGCCGTAATCAGTAGATGTACTTAATATAGATTTTACTAATAGTGAAAATGAAACAATACCTAATGAGACTAAGGCAATTTTTTTCATAACATCAAGCTCCTCTTTGTTAGATAGTTTACCATACAGCCATACTGACAAACGAATATATATATGATGAGTTTGTTAGTATTTTTATTAATTATACTAAAAAATGAGTTGTTAAATATCTAAATATAGGATTAGCGACACCAATATTCAATTTTAATTGTTTATTTTATAAGCTTAGGAATAACTTTAATGTAAACAAGCTCACCAATGAGTTCGGTTAATGTTTGAGTAATAATGACTGTTGTAGTGATGGTTATCCAATGGTTTGGTAAGGAAAGGGCAAGAGGTAACACAACCAATGCGTTTCTCGTACTAGTACTGAAAGCTAATGTTCTTAAATTCGGAATATCTAAACGGAATAACTTTCCACAAAATAAGCCTATTATAGGTGCAATAATCATAAAACAGATATAAATAGGCACAACAGTTAATACAATATTTAAATCATTCGTAATCTTGTTTATTTGTGAACCGACGACTGAAAAAAGTACGAGTGACATAAAGAGTTCCGGTAACCATGCAGTAAGATTTAAGACACGATTCATAGAGTTAGATTTTTTACTGAGCAGTTGTAATAATAATGCGAGCATCAAAGGAATAATAATGAATGTGAAAAAAGCATTAATAAATGGTGCTACATCAATGATTGATAAGATTTCATTATGTAAAAAAATAGTAAAATAAACGGGCAGTAGAATAATTTGTAATACAAATAATATAGGTGTAGAAATAAGCATACGCTGTGCATTTCCTTTTCCTAATGCGGTGAAGACGATAACGTAATCAATACACGGTGTTAACAGTACGAGATATAGCCCAATTAATATTGGAGCAGAACTAACTTCAAATAATTGTATTAAAGCAAAAACAAAAATAGGTATGATTATAAAGTTAGATAAAATTAATGCAATTATATATTTCGTGGTAAAAAGATTTTGGCGAATATTGAAAAAAGGAATTTGTGAAAACATGCTAAACATTAAAATACCAATAAAATTTGAAACCACAGACTCTAGAAAAACAGAAAATATTTGTGAGGATAAACCAGCTAATATACCCAGCACAAGTGCTACAAAATATATATAAATTTGATAGTGTTCAATTTTACTTTTAAAGTGTTGCATAATGACCTCGCTTTTAGATGATGTATACAAATTAATTATAACTTAATGTGATACTCTATGAAATTTAATATACGCATTTGACGATATAATAAGTTTTTGATTGTATAGGCAACTTTTATTTTGATATAATAACCAAGGCATGTCTTAGGGCATGATAGAATTTAACGGAGATGGGTTTTCTACGTGTCCTTTGACATGTGAAGATTCATAACTCCCGTTATAGTCAAAAGCCCCTTTAATTAGGGGTTTTTTAAGTGATCAGCAAAGCCTTGTGGGTTTTGTTGTTTTTTAATTTTTAATCCTCAATTTATAAATTCGAAGTGGCTGATTGAATTGAAAATGGGCTTATAGCAAACCTTTAAAGAACTACTACTTCAATTATGAAGACAAGTAGCTCTTGCATTCCATTTTACAGTCAGCATAGCCAGGCTAGGTTCATACGACGAAATCTTGTTGAAAAATTAGATTTCTGTCCCACTCTAAAATACAATTGTGATTTTAAAGTAAAAAGTTTAAGTTTTAACACAAAACTCATAATCGCTAAGCTATATTAATAGCGATTATGAGTACAGTTAATTTCCATATTAAGATTTTTGTTTATCTTGTATGCTAACTTTATTTTCGACTTTTTCGTCAGTTGAGTTGTCTACACTTAATAATAATGCTCGTACTATAAGTGCACCAGTTAATAGTAAAAGTAAATTTTTGAATAATTTCATAATTATCACTCACCCGTCTTTATTAAAACGACTTAAATATAGCAACATATTTTTAATACATAATTGCCTTATTAATATAATACCCTTTCTACAATATTGTAATTGGCATTTTACACAAATTGTAGAAAGGGCTTAGTCTAAAAAATTAAACGTCAATGATTTTAAGTTGTGATTGTGTTTCATTAATTTCTATTTTTAGATTTTTACTATTATTTTCTACAGTAGTGCTAATTACTTCACCATTTTGTATAGAAAAATGAACTTGGCTTAAGATACCCATTGCATAGTCATTAATTGGGCTGACCAATGAAATAGAATTGGCATCTTCCTGTATTACAAATTGTTTCTGACTTTGATTAATAATCTCCCATTGAGGTAAGTATGTTAACTTCAAAATTAACCCTCCTAATTGTTGTTGTTCAAAAATTATTATTTAATTTTCATTATAAACTATATTGCTGAAAATGGTATTAAACACAACTGAAAGTAAATGCGACTCATTTAGTTAAAATGTTAATTACAGGGAATAACAATATTGAAGAAATTGTTTAATAGAGGTGATGTTATGAATATTCTGATAGCAATAATATTAAGTCTTGTATTCGCATTTTTAGGAACAATGCCATTTTTATTTGTAAATACGAGATTGCACGAAAATGTTAACCATTCAAGTGAAGAGGTTCGTCATGAGAAAAGGAGAGCGTATAAACGCTTTATATACTTTTTTATTTTAGGAATTGCTATGTTAACAATTTATCATTTTCTGACTGATTAATTACGATTCCACCAGATTTATATCGAAAATTTAGTTTTATAATTGTACATGTAAATTAGTTTTATAATTTTATGAGAAATTAAAAAAGTCCTGGTCACGATATATAATAATCTTTAAGAGATTATTCGCGTTGTGATCAGGACTTAATTCGATTAACTGAATATAATTGAGCATAAAATACCAGCGACACCTATAATAATTAACATAAATGTTGCTCCAAGTAATGATTCTTTAGCTTGCTGAGACTTTTTGTTTTTGTAAGTGATAAGTAACGCGATACCACATACTAGAAAAACTAATGATAACCAGAATATAATCATGAAATGTAGACTCAAAGCACTAGACCTCCTTTAATATAAAAGTTGAATTGCCAATGATTTAAGACATAATATTATTGCTTTTTGTAATTTTAAATGTAGTAAATATAATTTTTATTATAACATTATCAGTTTATCACTAAATACTTAACAGCAATAGTGTAAATATTTATATAGAATATATTGAGTCACAATCAAATGGATGAGTACTGTTTGATTAATTAAAAGTTTCAAAAGATAAAATTAGGAAAGATAATACTATACAATTTAAATAACGATTTTCTGGAAGGGGTGGTTATATATTGGAAAATATGAATGTGAACTTAGAAGAAACTAAAGAAGCAGTTAATAATTTAAAGTCCAAGGATTACTCTGATAATAAACAACAATATGATGAAACTGAAACCAAAATTATAAAACAAAAAGACTATATACGAAATAAGCTCATGCCTGATAACAAACAAGAAGATGAACGTATCAAAGAAATAGCGAGTAAACTTAGTTCGCATATAAAAGTAGCCTTTGATGAATTTGACAATGTGGATGAAGTTATTGGATATTTAACACCGACGTTTCAAAGGGGAAAAGTTGATAAAGCATATGGACGTGCATTATTACTTATGGAAGAAAATACATTGATTGAGCAAGTGAAAGTCCATTTTGATGACCACAAAATAAATGCTAAATTGATGGATTATATTTTGACTGAATTAATAGAGTTAAGTAATGAAATTATGCCAAATGAATATAGTGAAATTTTGACAATTGAGAGGTCGTATTTTGAACTATTATATAGCGATAATTAATATTATTTAATTAATTAAGTAGTTTGATGTATAATGAAAGTAAATTAATTATGCGAGGAGATTTAGCTATGAATGAAGTAAATAAAGTGATTTATATTGTATTAGCAGTGTTTCTAGGTAGCTTTGGTATTCATAAATTCTACGCTAGGAAAACTGGCGTAGGGATTTTATATCTAGTATTTTGTTGGACAGGTATTCCTCAAATATTAGCGATTATTGGTGCTATCCTTACATTATTGAAACCAGCTGATCAGAACGGTAATGTATTAGTATAAGTAATATGAATATAAATAAGTCTAGGCTAGCAATCCTAGACTTATTAAATGGCTGTTAGAATTCTACGGAAATCTAACAGTCATTTTTTCGTTCAAAATATATGAGTATAATGGACGCAAAAGGGTGTTAATTCTAATTCTTGGCATATCATAAAAAGTAATCATTTATTTTTTAAATTAAAAAACTGCTTACAAAACACGCAATTTTGCAGGCAGTTTATAATGTTTACTTTAAATTAAAAAAACTTTATAAAGTTTACATTTCCGAATTAAATATAGCCATAACAACAATTCTTTTTAATTTTTTAAATAATAAAAAGAATTGTGGTAGACAAATAACTTATATTTGATATGATTAGACAAAAGTACGATATGGTAAATCATGTAACGATTTAAAAATATATAAAATCGAGGTAATGCTTATGACATTTTATGATTTTGTAATTAGTTTTATAGAAGACGATACACCTCTTGGACAACTCGCTCACAAAATTAAAAGGGATAATAATTTCCCTAAAGATGCAACTAGCTATAATGAATTAAACTCGTATTTTTGTAGTAATTATATAGATCATGAAATGTTAGCTTCTGCTAAACGGGCGCTGAGTTTATATCTTAATAATATAAGCATAGCTTAATATATTTAGTAATCTATGTTTCGTAATACCAGTTTTGTTTGTTTAAAGCATCTTTAATATCTTTTGTTTTAAAATTAATTTCATTATTTCTAATAGAGAATGGTTCAAGTATACTTTGAGCCATCCATGAATTAATAAGCTCTCTAGGTAATCCATCTAATTCCATATCAGTCTTACTGACGACAAAACATTCCCAATCAAGTGAAACTTTCGAAGGATTAATATAATTACACTCTTTGAGCTGATTCATAAATAACACTCCTTAATATTGTAAATCCGACATTAAGTTTTACCCATGTATGATATGGGTAAAACGATAATTGTGAAATAAATGAAATTTAATCGTATTTTTTAGCTATATAATTTTAAAGTTAATAAACAAGTAATTCAAATAAATAATACTTGATGACGTGTAACGCAATGGGTTATGCGTTTTCTTTTTATATACCCGCTTTTTAGTATGTGTTAATCAAAAAATATGAATATTACTAAATAAAAAACTGGAAGCACTCAAAAGAGTGTTTCCAGTCATAGCGTTGAAAAAACTTACGACTTTATGAGCAGCTTTTAGTACATGCTTTTCGCGTGCACGGCCTCATCCTGTAGTCTTCGGCTAGTGCTTTTCCCGCAGGAGGCAGCCCAAATCACTGCCATTTTTAAACAAAAACAAAACGTTAGATTATTCATTGATTGAACTTATATAAAGGCCAATATAGATACTAATGAAGATAACTAAATTAATTAACAAATATTTTAACATAGAAAAGCAGCAATCCATTAGAAACTAATAGATTGCTGCTTTTAATTTGAGAATGGGATATTTATGTCCCAGGCTCTTAATTTCAAACGTTGTTATACACGTCAAAAAAATAATTCTACCAAGGTATAATACCGAGAATACAAGCGACTAGAATCATAAATAAACTTGATCCTATTGCCCATTTGATAACAATACGTTGGTTTTGTCCATATTCAATATCTAGCATACCGACTAGTAAATAACCGGCAGCATACAGTGGACTTAATACGTGAAGCGGTTGTCCTAATACTGAAGCTCTGGCCATATCTACTTTAGATATACCAAATTGTTGTGCTGATTCAGCAAGAATTGGTAATACGCCATAATAGAATGGATCGTTAGCCATAAAGTAAGTGAAAGGCCCACTTAGTATGGCAGTAATTAAAGCAAAATGATTACCTAAAGCATCAGGAATAATTTGCACTAATGTATTTGCCATTTCATCAACCATATGTGTACCATCCATAACACCCGTAAAGATACCAGATGCAAAAACAAGGCTTATTACTGATAGTACATCGCCAGCATGCTTTTTAATTACTGAATTTTGAATACTTAGGTTTGGATAATTGAGTACAACTGCAACACCGAACCAAAGCATGAACATAACTGGAATAGGCAACAGACCAATCACAAGACAAACAATTAATGAAATTGTTAAAATTGCGTTTGGTATGAGCATTTTAGGTCTTTTTAATAATGACTCTTCTTTCGTATCTGTAGGTCTTACATCATCTAAATCAATATGTGTATTAGAAGTAATGTATTTTTTTGCACGTTTACCTAATATGTATGCTACGGCAAAAGCAAAAACGATACCTGCAATCATTGCAGGAATAATAGGTATGAAAACTTCCTCAGTGGTAACCTGTAAAGATGAAATTGCTCGTGCTGTCGGGCCACCCCAAGGTAACATGTTCATAACCCCAATTGATAGTAGTGCTAAGGTTGAAAGTGTATATAAGCTCATGCCAATTTTTTTATATAGTGGCATCATTGCAGTTACAGTTATAATGAATGTAGTAGTGCCATCGCCGTCTAATGCGACCATAGAAGCTAGGACAACAGTACCCATTGCAATTTTAACTGGATCCCCTTTAACTACTTTAATAATTTGATTGATGACAGGTTCGAATAACCCGGCATCGATCATGACACCAAAATATAAAATGGCGAACGTGAGCATAATACCTGTTGGTGCAACTGTTTCAATGCCTTTAAGCATGTATTCGCCAAGACCAGAGTAGAAACCGCCAATCAAAGCAAAAACAGTTGGTACAACAATCAATGCTGTTAATGCTGACATTTTACGTGACATGATTAATATCAAGAAAACGATAATCATAATGAAACCTAATAAAGCTAAATTCATATGTTTGACTCCCCCCATCTGTCTAATTATAGCGCTTTCATTTGATTTGTAAAATGAAAAATAAAAACTTATATAAAAACTTTCTAAAGAATTAATTTTAAAATAAAAGTGCATCTATTGATAAATTTGAATTTAACAATAGATGCACTTGATAGTAAATAGATGAAGTTATGTATAAAAAGAAAGCTAACCTAAAAAACCCATTACATATGTTTTCCATATTGGATAACTCATTAGAATAAATGCGAAGATGGATACGAACATAGCAAAGATATTAGCTACACGATCGCCACGTATACAAGCGTATAGGTTAAATAATAAAACACCTAAGATAAACAAAGCGCCTGCTAATATTTCCATATCGCCTTCTATCACTTTGTTAACAGCTAGTAAAGGTGTAGCTAAAGTGATTAATGATAAGAACAAAGATAGTAATGTAGTAGCATATTTCAATTTGTTCAGTCCTTTCTATAATTGGAAAGATGATATTTTAATGTGCATATGTAGATTGTAAGTACGACTTATTAAAATAATATTTCTAAATGCTTTTGATTGCAAGCCATTATAGGAAAACTTTTGAAATTTAACTCGATGATTTTGCTACATAAAGCGAGCTATTGTGATTATAAAATAAATATAACATTATTTTATATACAGGTATCAACTATTTAATTAAATAGTTCTAAATCATTGCCTTTAAAGTAATATATTAACCAATGTTCATCGACGTAATAGTCCTCATATTTTCTAGCATGTTCCTCTAAAAAGAGCGTGTCAAAGTTGAGATTACTGAAAAATACTTTTCCACTAATATTATTAGAAATGAGTGAAGTTAATAAGATTTCTATTTCTTTGTCATGGCATATTTGGAAAATATGGCGCATTAACAATTTAGAGATATAATCTCTTGAATGATCATCATGACCTTGGACACACATGTTTTCCATTATTGCTTTATGAGATAAGCTATATTTTTGTTTGTGAATTAAAGTAGCCGCACCAACTAATTCATCTTGTTTAAAGGCACCAAGCACTGCATAATCTGATGTTTGTGAAGAAAGTAATTTTTGTATATTTAATTCAACTAAGCATTTGTCATTTTGCAATTTCCATGCAAATACTTCAAGTTCTTTGTGGATGCCCTTTAATAAAAAAGCGCGATAAATAGATGAATCTTCACTTGTTAAGTAACGTATATCTGTCATTGAATGCCTCCTAAACTGTACAAAGTATATATAATAAAATAATTAATATTCTGATATTTTATTTATAATACTATAGTAAAAGAAGTGATTGGGCAACTTTTCCATTTGCTTATGTCAAAAATATAATTAACTTAAAATTCCTTGGATTAATAAATTCATCGCTTTAAATTTATTTTTAATTAAATTTAAAATTTAAAGAATTGAAATTCATTTGATGGATTATGATATAATATAGTGGTATATACTAAAGTGGAGGCAAGACTTTTGGAGGCATTAATTATAATTATTGTTTCTCTGACATCACTTATCCTGGTTTCTTTTGCAATTTTAGTTGTTTATTTTTTCACTCAATTTAGTGATGATGACAATTAAATACCTAGACAGAGAATACTAAAGACATCAAGAAATAAGAGGGCAGAAACATCAAAACACAAAATAACCCCCAGGCTCGAAATAGAGTCTAGGGGTTAAATATTATATTAAATACTAGTCAACAACTTCTACGTTTAAATCAACGTCAATGTTGCCACGTGTAGCTTTTGAATATGGACAAAATTCGTGTGCGTCTTGTAAATATTTTTCAGCGTCTTCTTGAGATAATACGCTTTTAACTTTAGCATCAATTGAAACGCTCAATTTAGGGCTTTCAGCATCTGGATCATCTTCTAAACGCACAGTTAGAGTTACTTCTGGTTCAGCATCTCTCACTTTGTTTTGTTTTAAGATTAAATCGAATGCACCGTTAAAGCATGAGGCATAACCTGCTGCGAATAATTGCTCAGGGTTTGTACCTTTTTCAGCGTCAGCTTGTGCTGGTGGAATAACCGCTACATCGATTGCTTTATCATCTGTTTGAACGTGTCCGTTACGGCCACCTGTATTTGTTGCTTTAGTTTCATAATTTACTGCCATTTTATTACCTCCTTAATGACTTACTATTACTGTATACCCGAAGAATTATTTTTAAATCATATAAAATTCATTCTTTGATTAATACTGCCATTTTATAAGTTAATGTATATTGATTGTTTTATTTTTGAAAATTGTTATACAATTATTTTAATCATATTAGATAAAGGAAGTAATAAAAATGACTGAAGTTGATATAGCTGTTACGATAGCGCCAGAAAACGAACTTTCACAATCTACTATAAAAGACTTAATTAAATTTCAAGATTCAATAGAAATCATTGAACTTAGAATAGATCAGTGGGTGGATTTTGATGTGAAGCATGTGTCTAAAGTAGTAGACAATATCTATAGTTTAAATTTAGGGAAAAAAATACTCGTTACTTATCGTACTTCTTCACAAGGTGGAAGCGGCACGTTATCACAAGAAGCATATTTGAATGCATTAGCTGAAATGATCAATTTAGCACATATTGATTTAGTTGATATTGAATTTGAACCCGGGAAATCAACACAACCTTTAATAGATTTAATTGAACAATTTAAAAGCAAACAAATCCAAGTGGTATTGTCCTATCATGATTTTAAAAAAACACCGGCATTAGAAGCTTTAAAACATCTTTATTTTAAAATGCATCAACTTGAACCAGATTATTTAAAAGTTGCAGTAATGCCTCATGAAAAACAAGATGTGCTTAATTTATTAAGTGCGATGTCAGAAACGTCTGATTCAGTCACTCAACAAGTAATAGGCATTGCAATGTCAAAATTGGGTGTTATATCAAGGACTGCGCAGGGATTATTTGGAGGCACTGTAACGTATGGCTGTCTTGATAGTCCTAAAGCACCAGGTCAAATTCATGTTGAAGCGTTAAAACAACAATTAAAGTTATATGAGTAGTTTGAAAATAATCTCGACCTGTCTTATAATTGAAAATAATTATCAATAGTGAAAGGGCGATATTATATGGAATTGCAGGAAGCAATAGCACAACGTCGTAGTATTAAAGTGTTCAAAAGAGATATGAATATAGACGATGCTGCTTTATATCAAGCTATTCAACAAGCTACTGATGCACCTAATCATGGTATGAGAGAGCCATGGAGAGTTGTTCATATTGCTAAAGATAGATTAGGAGATATGAGTAAACAGCTTACCAAAATCGCGTTTCCTAATCTGAAGAAAAAACAAGAAGATCATTATAATGTAGCAACAAATCTTGGGGGCATGCTAGCTTTAGTCTTAAAAGAAGACCCAAGACAAAAACAAAATTTAGAAAATTATATGGCATTTGGAGCTTTCACTCAAAATTTAATGCTTCTTCTACATGAAGTTGGCATTGGTACGTGTTGGAAAACGCCAGCATATATTTTTGAACCTGAAATGCGTGCGTTATTTGGAGTGAAAGACGATGAGAGCTTAGTCGGATTTTTATATTTAACTGATTTAGAAGACGAAGTACCACATAGAGAACGTCATCTAAATAATATAATTGATAAATTTTAACTGTCATATAATAATTGTAAAGTGGGTAAGCAGTCATTTGAATGATTGTTGAGATAAATATATAAAGGCCGCATTGAAATTAAAATTCAATGCGGCCTTTATACTTAAGTGTATGCCTTAGATTTTCATCTGCAATATTTTATAATTTATTTAAATGTTTCTGCTAAAAATGATTCAACTTGTTCTGGAGATTTTGCATTTGCTGAATGTAAATGAGCTAGTTTTTCTCCATTTTTGAAAACTAACAAGCTAGGAATACCCATTACATCATTGTCAGACGCTACGTCTTCTAATTCATCACGATTTACAGTGAACCATTGGTAATCATTATATTTTTCAGTGATTGGATCAATCCACATGTCCATCGCTTTACAATCTGGACACCAGCCTGCTTCGAATTTAACAATGACAGGATTATCACTTTGTATTGTTTCTTTAAAATTGTCTGTAGAATTTATTGGTTGCATAGTATAACTCCTTTATTTTAGATATTATTAACTTTATTATAACTGACAATTAGCCATTATTAAAAAAATCAGCTTGATATTAAGAGCGTTTTAAGTAGAAATTTGATATATTAGTGTTAACTAGACATAGGAGGTACAGCATAATGATAAAATTTTACCAGTATCCTAATTGTACAACTTGTAAGAAGGCAGCTAAGTTCTTACAGGAGTATGGTGTTAGTTTTGAACCAATTGATATCGTTCAACATACACCTACTAAAAACGAGTTTAAAGATATTATTGAAGCGACAGAAATTGATATTAATAAACTTTTTAACACACATGGCGCAAAATATCGTGAGCTTGGATTGAAAGATAAGTTGAAAGATCTAACGAATGATGAAAAGTTAGATTTATTGGCTTCAAATGGTATGTTAGTTAAAAGACCACTAGCCATTTCAGGAAATAAAGTTACAGTTGGATTTAAAGAAGACCAATATAAAGAAACTTGGTTATAAAATAAATTTTAAATTCATAATTAAATAAGTGGTTACAATAGTGATTATGGAAACGCTTCATCTATTGCTGTGAAAACATCTGATTGCATTATGGTATCAGGAAATAGTTGCTTGAAAGCTTTTCATATGGCATCATTAATATGTAAAATCATTTAGGAGGGGATTCTTGTGGCAGTACCGAGTGAATTTAAATATTCTAAAGAACATGAATGGGTTAAAATTGAAGGAAATACAGTAACAATTGGTATAACTGAATATGCTCAAGGTGAATTAGGAGATATCGTATTCGTTGAATTACCAGAAGTCGACGATGAGATTAACGAAGGTGAAACTTTTGGTAGTGTTGAATCAGTAAAAACAGTTTCAGAACTATACGCACCTGTTACTGGGAAAGTTGTCGAGTCTAACGAAGAATTAGAAGACAGCCCAGAATTCGTAAATGAATCACCATACGATAAAGCATGGATGGTAAAAGTTGAATTAAGTGATGAAAGTCAATTAGATGAATTACTATCAGCTGAGCAATACTCAGAAATGATTGGTGAATAAAAACAAAGTATGAACTCCATGATATAGATTATCTTGGGGTTTTTTTAATGAGAATAATCTATTTTATGTGGTTTTTAGTCAAGTTAAAAGATGTATAAAGTGAGCTATAGTAAATCATAGCTTAATAGTACTAAAAAACAGTTCTTATATAAGATAATGAATATTTAATTAGATGTCTTTAAATGACAAAAATTATTTTCAATAATAAGATAAGATTAGGAATATGTAAATTATGTTTATAGTCGCTAAGTATTGTGAAGAACTAAGTAGATTGAACAACTATCAACATTTAGAGGGTGGATGTCATGACGATACTAAACCAAGTTATCATTGTCGAAGGCAAGTCAGACAAGAAGCGGGTAAAGCAAGTTATTGATCAGCCAATTGATATCATATGTACAAACGGTACTATGGGCATTGATAAAATCGATGAAATGGTTGAAACTTTATATGATAAACAAGTGTATATTCTTGTTGATTCAGATAAAGAAGGTGAAAAGATACGGAAATGGTTCAAACGATATCTCAGTGAAAGTAAACATATACGCATAGATAGACAATATTGTGAGGTTGCTAGATGCCCTAAACCATATTTATCCAAAGTACTGCGAAAACATGGTTTTTCTGTAAAAGACGCAGAAAAAGTAGCTAAAGCAAAATTAGATTATATAGCTGAAAGGGTAAGTTTATTAACATGAATGTAACAAGTGAACACCGTGCAGATGTGCACGAACATGAAGAAAAAGAAAAATATTTAATATTTGGTTATACACCAACGTGTGGAACTTGTAAAGTTTCAGAACGCATGTTAGATATAGCAAATGAAATTTTGAAACTACCAATTACAAAAATAGATTTGAATTTTCATCCTGATTTTAGCCAAGCGCAAGAAATACAATCTGTACCTGTGCTCATGTTGATGTCTAAAGGTAAAGAGCAGAAAAGAATTTACGCATTTCAATCTGTTCCTTATTTGTTAGAAAATTTAAAATAGTTATTGACGAAACATGAGTGCGATGATAGGATTAAAAATAATTAAATAAATGATACTCTTATCAAGAGTGGTGGAGGGATGTGCCCTTTGAAGCCCGGCAACCGTCTGAATCAGAAATGGTGCCAATTCACATGAAGTTACGATTAACTTTGGGAGATGAGAGAAGCGATTAATGCTTTCTCTTTTCTTCACTGAATAAAAGAGGAAGCATTTTTTAATTGATAGTGTAATACAAGGAGGCAAGTGTGATGATTGAATTAAATCAAATAGTCAAAAGGTACAAGACAAAAAAACACGACGTACTAGCTGTAGATCATGTTGATTTAAACATTCAATCAGGCTCAATCTTTGGAGTAGTTGGTTTTTCAGGAGCGGGGAAAAGTACTTTAGTAAGACTCTTGAACAATCTTGAGCAACCTACTTCAGGTGACGTAATTATTGATGGAGATAAGATTGGTGATTTATCTAAATCAGATTTAAGAAAAAAACGTCAAAAAGTGAGCATGATTTTTCAACATTTTAATTTACTGTGGTCACGAAATGTATTAAATAATATTACATTTCCGCTAGAAATTGCTGGTGTTTCACGCCGTGAAGCGAAGCAACGTGCTTTAGAACTAGTGGAATTGGTAGGACTAAAAGGAAGAGAAAATGCATATCCATCGGAATTATCAGGCGGTCAAAAGCAACGTGTCGGTATCGCGCGTGCATTAGCTAATGAACCTACTGTATTGCTTTGCGATGAAGCAACAAGTGCGTTAGATCCTCAAACGACAGATGAAATTCTAGAATTATTATTAAAGATTAAAGAAGAACGAAATTTAACAATCGTAATCATTACACACGAAATGCATGTCATTCGACGTATCTGTGATGAAGTCGCTGTTATGGAAAGTGGCCGTGTAATTGAACAAGGCAAGGTTACAACTGTCTTTGAAAACCCACAACATGAAGTAACAAAACGCTTTGTGAAAGATGATTTAGACGATGATTTTGATGAATCTATCACAGATTTAATAACATTAAATGAAAATGATTATGTAGTTCGCTTGAATTTTACAGGAAGCAATACTACGGAGCCGTTAGTATCATACATAACTAAGACGCATAATATTGATGTAAATATATTGGAAGCTAATATTAAACATACGAAAGACGGTTCAATCGGCTTTTTAGTAGTGCATTTACCAACAGTAAATTCAGAAAAATTCGAAAAATTCAAAAATGATTTAGAAGCGCAACACGTTTCAGTGGAGGTGTTAAAGCATGGGTAATTCGTTTGGTGACATACTCCGTGAGATGGTTACTATGCCAAATATTAGTTGGGACGAAGTTTGGTTAGCAACATATGAAACAATTTATATGACTGTAATAGCAACAGCGTTTGCTTTTGTTTTAGGACTGATTTTAGGTGTATTACTCTTCTTATCAGCTAAAAGTAAATCACCAGTGGCAAGAGTCTTTTATAGTGTAGTTTCATTTATCGTAAACTTATTCAGAGCGATACCTTTCATTATTCTCATACTCTTGTTGATTCCATTCACAAGTTTAATATTAGGAACAATTAGTGGACCAACTGGAGCTTTACCAGCATTGATTATTAGTGCTGCACCGTTCTATGCAAGATTAGTAGAGATCGCATTTAAAGAAATCGACAAAGGCGTAATCGAAGCGGCTTGGTCAATGGGCGCAAATACATGGACAGTAGTGAAAAAAGTCCTTTTACCAGAAGCAATGCCAGCTTTAATATCCGGTATTACAGTGACTGCAATTGCTTTAGTTGGATCAACAGCAGTTGCAGGTGTAATTGGCGCAGGTGGTTTAGGTAACTTAGCGTATTTAACTGGCTTCACACGAAATCAAAATGACGTCATATTTGTATCAACAGTTTTAATACTGATTATTGTATTTATTATTCAATTTATTGGTGACTGGTCTACAAATAAAATAGATAAACGATAAATTTTAAAAGGGGACTTTATTATATGAAAAAAATATTAAGTTTAGTTTCTGTAGCAGCTTTAGCGTTTTTATTAGCAGCATGTGGCGGTGGCGGAGATGAAAAAGATAAGACAATTACAGTCGGAGCTTCACCAGCACCGCACGCAGAAATATTAGAAAAAGCAGAACCATTGTTAGAAGATAAAGGTTATAAACTAAAAATCAAAACGATTAACGATTATACAACACCGAATAAATTATTAGATAAAGGTGAACTTGATGCGAACTTCTTCCAACATACACCATATTTAAAAACAGAGAAGGAAGACAAAGGCTATAAAGTGGAATCAGCAGGAAACGTTCACTTGGAGCCTATGGCAGTTTACTCTAAAAAATATAAAAGTTTAAAAGATTTACCAAAAGGCGCAACAGTATATGTTTCGAATAATCCAGCTGAAGAAGGACGTTTCTTAAAATTCTTCGTAGATGAAGGGCTTATTAAATTAAAAGATGGCGTTAAAACAGAAGACGCTACGTTTGATGATATTGTAGAAAATAAAAAAGATATCAAATTTAATAATAAACAATCTGCAGAATATTTACCTAAAATTTATCAAAACGAAGATGCTGATGCTGTAATTATTAATTCAAACTTTGCAATTGATCAAGATTTAAGCCCTAAAGATGATTCAATTGTTCTAGAGAAAGCAAAAGACAATCCTTATGCGAATTTAATTGGCGTAAGAGAAGGTCATAAAGATGACGAGAAAATCAAAGCGCTAATTGATGTACTCCAGTCTAAAGAAATTAAAGACTATATCAACAAAGAATACGATGGTGCGGTTGTACCAGCAAAATAATACCAAATTTCATGAAGAATCCTTTAACCACAACGGTTTGAGGGTTCTTTTTTATGGTTGACCTTTTTGACACTATGTTTATTTAATTCTGCAGTTACTTTTCTATAGCCATAGGTATAGTTGTGTTTATGACAAATATATTTAGTTTTTTCTTCAACTGAATCTACTTCATAATTTTTACGTTTCCAACGATAATAAGTAGATTTGGGGATGTTAAAAACCTCTAATATTACTTTTACTGGAAAGCTCAATTTCAACGCATTAACTACTCGTATCATTACTTTTGTCGCCACTTCCTTTCCAATTCTTCGTACTTATTTAAACATCAATTTCAGCTTGTTGATGCTTAATTTCTAATTTTAATTTATCTCATTATTTAATTCTTCAATTCCTTTTCCATATGAATATTGTTTTCAAATTGTTGATGAAAGTTATTACTTTCATCATCTCTGTACTTGAGTCTTACTTTTAATATCTAAAGTTTCCCTAAGCGGTTATTTTTAGGACAAAACTGTCTTGTAGTAAATTAAAAGATAATATAAAGTCATTTTGATTTTTACCCGTCAGCAGAAGTGTTGGTGGGTAGTTATGCATTTATAAAATATATAAAGTTAATTAGCATTTTCATTAATATAGAATTTTTGTGTCTATGTTTAATAACTTTTGGCAATTTTATGCAAAATATTAATCACTAAACTAAAAATAATGTTTTAAAAAATAGTTATCAAAAATATAATATTTTGTAAAGTAGTTAGGCATTAAAATTTTACAGTTAGGAATTATAAATAACATAATATTTAAATTGCTATAAATTATATTTAAATATTATTAAAGTGGGTGATATAATATAAGCTGAAAGGGAATATTAACTTAATATCAGTTGCTGGATAAAACATTATAAAGGGGAATGCTAATGTATAAAACTTTATTTTTTAACAAGATTTCAGAATTGAAAGAAAATGGTTTAGAAGTTTTAGAACAGAGTACAACTCACATTCTGCCAGTTATAATAGGTGGTTCTAAGCAATGTACTCAAGTAGCTAAATTAATATTTGATAATTTTAACATATATGTCCAAGCAATTAATTCACCTACTGTGGAGAGCGGTACTGAAAGATTCAGAATTAATGTAACGCCAAATCATACTGAAGAACAAATGGAGTTATTAGTATCCTCTATTGTATTTATTTTTGCTAAATTAAATATTAAGCGAAGTGTGTAATTATGAATTTTTTAATTTATTTTTTCTGTATGCTAGTATGGGGTTTAAATTTTATAGCTGTGAAAATTCAAGGTGATAGCTTACCATTAGAAGTTGCACTATTATACAGATCGGTTATTGCCTTAATTTTGTTTTCGATACTACTTTCCTTTCTAATGAAAAAAATAGACTTAAAAAGTGTGAATTGGTTTACTGTGATTGGGTTTGGTTTGTGTAATTTTACAATAAGTTATTTGTTGCTCTATTATGGTACATTTTATAGTACTGCAGCAATAGTGACTCTTATATTTTCTATGAAGGCGATATTAACACCGATATTTATAAGTCTAATCTTTAAAAAGAAAATACCTAATAGGATATATTGGGGTGAATTTATAGGCATATTAAGTGTTTTTATAATTTTATTCCCAGATTTAAATAATCTAACAAGTAAATTTATAATTGGTGTAATAATGGCTTTAGCTGGTACTATTATTACATCTATTGGAGATGTAATAATAGTGATAACAATACTAATCCGGTTTTAGCTAATACAATAGGTATGTCATCTGCCGTACTATTTTTAATTATTTATACTAGTTTTAAAGGATACTCATATGCGTTACCACAAGAACCTAATTTCTGGTTTGGACTATTATATCTATCTATATTAGCTTCATTTTTAGCATGGTTATTTTATTTGAAATTAATTAGCAACATCGGTGCTTCTGAAAGTGGATATATGGTTGCGATGTTTCCAGCAATTGGAGGAGCGGCAAGCGTTCTTATGGGAGAATCGGTGGTTAGCATAAATCTTATAATGGGGACCCTTCTAGCTTGCTTTGGTGCTTATTTGGCATTGAAGAAAAAGAAAGCTTCTGGTTAAAATTCAAGGGCAAAAAAGCGTGTAATTTTGATAATAAGGGCAAGGGTATGAACAATAAATTAACTTGAATGAACTAAAAATTCCTATATATCAGTATTTTGATTATTCATGAACTTCTTTGATAAATTGCTCAATTATTCCAGCAAAATAACACCAAATTTCATGAAGAATCCTTTAACTACAACGGTTTGAGGGTTATTTTTAATTTATAGTAAATAGTGGAAGGATAAAGGGTGAAAATGACATATCTTTACGCCGACAACTATAGTAATAGTACAAGCTGAAGATACAGACAAAGGCTGCAATCATAAAAACATGCACAAAACTATCTACAAATTCGAATGTTTTGTCTTTAATCTGAGGGAGACCTGAGTTTGGATGTATTCTTCAAGTTTATTATGATAAGTGTGAGTAAATGCTTACGAAATTTCTAGGAACTTGTGTTGTGTATAGAATTTATTAAGTAAATTGTAATAAATGATTGAAACATGTGATGCACGCTTATCTCTTATATTTGAAATAGTGGTCTCAGGTGAGTAAAATAAGAGAATGGAAATAGATTGATTGAGAAAAATCAGTTTAATTTTCAATGGGAGAACTAACAAATTAATGGTAAGCTTTCTATAATAATGGAAGGTTTATATATTGATTATATATAGAATCACTAAAATATCACTTTCGCTGTTGATATTTTATTTAATAGCTCGGAAGTTATGGGATGCTTTTATATCATAAATGATTTAAAAGTGATGGGACATATACTTCCGGGTTATTTTTTAGCGCATTTATCTGGATTCTTACAAGACGCATGAGCAAATAGGACTAATATAGTGCTTGCAGAATACTTCAATACGTAAATATGTAACCGTGTCTGAGCCAAACGCTTCTGACATATAAAATAATAAGATTGTACTTAAAGAACTACAAAAAACCACCGACAAAGTTGCTTAACTTCGTCGGTGGTTTGTCTACGGTTGAAATACTATTTTAATTAAAGTACATATTTAGACTAAATCATGCTCATCTTTAATATCGCCAACTATATTTTCTAAAATGTTTTCCATGGTAATTATACCAATAGGATTACGGTTTTCATCTTCGACAAGTGCGATGTGGATTTGATGTGTTTTCATCAGCTCTAATACATGATGGTATTTAGTATTAAGACTTACTTTTAGAATATCGTTTGTAATATCTTCAAGTGTCGTTAAATCATCATTTAAAAAATCCTTAGCATGTAAGTAACCAACAATTTGAGTTGGGTTATCTCTAAATACAGGGAATCTTGTGTAATTCGCATTATTTATATAAGCTTTTGTTTCATCTACATCATTTTTAATATCGATAATTGAAACTTTGTTGAGAGCAATATAACCATCATTAACCGTCATTTCATCAAAGGCAAATGCACGATTGATATGTGTTAATTCATTTTCAGAGATTTCTCCGCCTTCATGACTTTCTTTAATCAATAATTTTAATTCTTCTTCGGAATGATAGAGTTCACTTTCTTTAGCAGGTTGCATACCAAACATCTTCAAAATTAATCTCGCTGAACCATTAAGTATATATATAAATGGATAAAATAATTTGTAAAACATGATCATTGGTTTAGCTATAATTAATGTGATTTGTTCGGCTTTTTGTATCGCAACTGTCTTAGGAGCCATTTCGCCGACTACAACGTGTAAATAGGTTGCAATTACGAAAGCGCTAATTAAAGTGAAGACATGTATCATCGAATCTGACAAACCTAAACTACTGAAAAGCGGGTGTAACATAAACTCGAAAGTCGATTCGCCGACCATACCGATGCCTAAAGCGGTAATTGTAATACCTAATTGACAGGCGGCTAGGTATTCATCTAAGTGTGTTACTACCTTTTGTGCTGAAAGTGCATTTTTGTTATTACCTGTTGCAAGCGAGTGGATTCTTGATGTTCGAACTTTGACTATTGCGAACTCTGAAGCGACAAAGAATGCAGTAAGTATTAATAAAATGATAAACGTGATTAAACTAATAAGGGTTCCCAAATATTAATTAATTCCTCCAATATTTTCTGATTCAATCTAAAAATGATTGAAAGTTCATTATATAAAAAATGAGTGTAGTTATCCACTATCAAGATTTACAGAGTTTAAAAAATTGAATTTGTTTTTTGTGTCATCGAAAACTTTGAGAAAGTGTATTTAAAAACGCCATCGAGCAATATCGACGGCGTCTCAAACATATATTAATTTTAATCTTTTGTAGTGTTTCCTAATTTATAACTAATAATAAAGCCACAAATTATCGTTATGATTGAAATTATCCATATTAAAATAGAATCCGGGAGGCCAGGAAATACTGCGTAAAGCGAACCTACTACGAAACCAATAATTAATGCATAGGTTAAGTAAGTATGGTAAGTCAGTAAGTGTTGAATGATTTTACTAGCAAATAAGAAACCGGCAATAACGCCTAAACCAACAGAAATCAATACAGGAATGGCATTAAAGTTTAGTGAAATAAATTCTGAGAGAGCATACATTACTGTACCGTATACTCCAAACACTAATAACATAAATGATCCGGATATACCTGGAAGTAACATAGCACTAGAAGCACACGCACCAGCAATAAAATATTTTATGAAAAGACCAGTTGAAATTTCTAGTGTTTCACCTGCATGCTTGTCGCCGTTATTTAATAAAGTAATAACAACAATTATAATGATACCCAATGCTACAAGAGAGTAATGTTTAACATTAAATGTTTGTTTAAATCGAGAAGTTTTTAATAAATATGGAACGATTCCTGCGATTAACCCAACAAAAAAGAACATCGTGGGTACTGTGTGTTCATTAAGTAAATAATTAATAACTTTACTTAACAAGCCAATAGCAATTACCATCCCTAATCCGATTGGTATTAAAAATTTTAAACTTTCCCAAAAACGTTTTGAAAAAAGACCACTAACAGAACGAATGAATTCATCATAAATACCGAGTAAGAGTGCGATTGTACCTCCACTCACTCCCGGAACTAAATCAGTTGTTCCCATAGCAAATCCTTTCCAAATATTTGACCATTTTATTTTTGACATGACAGTCTCCTTTTGATTAAAAATATATAAATGATAATAGCATAAAAGTAAGCATGATAATATTAAAAGCAAAATAGAAAAGATTATTGTTTATCACATATAAATGAACTGAGACTCTAATTTAAAAGAATATAGGTATTGAGAACAAAGATGATATTATTATCAGTTACAAAAATTAAAGAATCCCTATCGAAAATGATTGTGTTTTAATAACGATTTTAATTTAGCTCCTGAAAAGGTTTATATTCGAATATAACTACGTTATAATTAGAAGATGTAAGAAAGGCTCAGTCTTTTGACTGTAGATTAAAATTATTATAAACTAGATAAGAAAAACATATCATATAATACGGAGGGAATATGTATGCCATCAACATTAGAAATTAAAGACCTACATGTGTCTATTGAAGATAAAGAAATTCTTAAGGGTGTTAACTTAACAATTAACACAGACGAAATACACGTTGTAATGGGACCAAATGGTACTGGTAAATCAACATTATCATCAGCAATCATGGGACACCCTAACTACGAAGTAACGAAAGGTGAAGTTTTATTAGACGGTGTTAACATATTAGAACTTGAAGTTGACGAACGTGCAAAAGCTGGACTTTTCTTAGCTATGCAATATCCGTCAGAAATCACTGGTGTTACAACTGCAGATTTTCTACGTTCAGCAATTAATGTTAAACGTGGAGAAGGTAATGAAATTAACTTGATGCAATTTATCAAAAAATTAGATAAAGAAATGGATCGTTTAGATATCGATCAAGATATGGCGCAACGTTATTTAAACGAAGGATTCTCTGGCGGCGAGAAAAAACGTAATGAAATTCTTCAATTAATGATGTTAGAACCAAAATTCGCAATTTTAGATGAAATTGACTCTGGTTTAGATATCGATGCTCTAAAAGTAGTATCTAAAGGTATCAACTTAATGCGTGGCGAAGAATTCGGTGCATTAATTATCACTCACTATCAACGTCTATTAAACTACATTACTCCAGACCATGTACATGTTATGTATGCGGGCAAAGTGGTTACTTCAGGCGGACCTGAATTAGCAAAACGTTTAGAAGAAGAAGGCTATGAATGGGTTAAAGAAGAGTTCAACGCTCAATAATAAGTCTCAAATCATATGAAAACATTAATTTAGATGAAGATTTAAGGTTTTGATTTATACCAATGAATTAAATCATACAATCATCAAATGGGAGGAAAAAATAGTATGACGACTGAAACTTTGAACATTTCTGAAGCTCAACTTGTTGAATATTCACAAGCCCATAATGAACCTTCTTGGTTAACTGAATTACGTAGAGAAGCGTTGAAATTAACTGAAACTTTAGAAATGCCAAAACCAGATAAAACAAAAATTAACAAATGGGATTTCGATTCATTTAAACAACATGAAACAGTAGGTAATGTTTATGAATCAATTGAAAATCTACCTGCAGAAGTAAAAGAAATTATTGATGTAGAAAACACAGAGAACTTAGTAATACAACATAATAATACACTTGCTTATACAAAGGTTTCTGATTCTGCAAAAAACGATGGCGTAATCATTGAAGGATTATCAGATGCGTTGAAGAATCATCCTGATTTAGTAAAAAAATATTTTATGAATGACACAGTAACTGTTGATGAACATAGATTAACAGCATTACACACAGCGCTTGTTAATGGCGGTATGTTTGTATATGTACCTAAAAACGTAGTGGTTGAACATCCAATTCAATACGTTGTTTTACATGACGATGCTAATGCAAGTTTCTATAATCACGTTATTATTGCTACTGAAGAAAGTGCAGAAGTAACGTATGTTGAAAACTATTTGTCAAATGCAAGTGGTGAAGGTAACCAACTTAACATCGTTTCAGAAGTAAGTGCTGCTGCAAATTCGAAAATCACTTATGGTTCAGTAGATTATTTAGACAAAGGCTTTACAGGTCACATTATTCGTCGCGGTATGACAGAAGCAGACGCAACAATTAACTGGGCATTAGGACTAATGAATGAAGGTAGCCAAATAATTGATAATACTACTAATTTAATTGGTGATCGTTCAGAAAGTGAATTAAAATCTGTTGTTATTGGTACGGGTAGTCAAAAAATCAATTTAACGTCTAAAATCGTACAATACGGTAAAGAAACAAACGGATATATTTTAAAACACGGCGTTATGTTAGAAAGTGCTTCAACAATATTTAATGGTATTGGCTACATTAAACATGGTGGCGCTAAATCAAACGCGCAACAAGAATCACGTGTACTCATGCTTTCTGAAAAGGCACGTGGGGATGCGAATCCTATTCTGTTAATAGACGAAGATGACGTAGAAGCAGGACATGCAGCATCAGTAGGTCGTGTAGACCCAGAACAACTTTATTATCTAATGAGTCGTGGTATTTCACGTCGAGAAGCTGAACGTTTAGTTATTCACGGCTTCTTAGATCCAGTTGTACGTGAATTACCGATTGAAGATGTAAAACGCAAATTACGTGAAGTAATTGAACTTAAAATTAATAAATAATTAACGATAATAATTACGTTAAAGACAGTAGTAATTCAATTGTTAGGGATGCGAATAATTTTTGTTAAGACTTTTTAAATTTGAATTAAAAGTAGCCTTCCTAACTTTACTAAGGTCTGATTATAGATTTTTAATTAAGAAAGGTCTGTGGATAATTTGACCGAATCATTAAATGTTAGTGAAATTGTAAAAGATTTTCCAATTCTTAAGCAGCAAGTACATGGTAATAGACTAGCTTATCTAGATTCTACAGCAACAAGTCAAACGCCTACTCAAGTGATTGATGCGATTGATGATTACTACAAACGATATAACTCTAATGTGCATCGTGGTGTTCACACACTTGGTTCATTAGCAACAGATGGTTATGAAAATGCACGTGAAACGGTAAGACGTTTTATAAATGCGAAATACTTTGAAGAAATTATCTTCACACGTGGTACTACAGCATCAATTAATATTGTTGCACATAGCTATGGCGATGCAAATGTTAATGAAGGTGATGAAATCGTTGTTACTGAAATGGAACATCATGCTAATATCGTTCCTTGGCAACAACTAGCGAAGCGTAAAAAGGCAGAATTGAAATTTATTCCATTGACAGAAGATGGAGAATTAGCGATTGAGGATGTTAAAGCAACTATTAATGAAAAAACAAAAATAGTTGCTATAGCGCACGTTTCCAATGTATTGGGCACTATAAACGATATCAAAGCTATTGCCGAAATAGCGCATGATCATGGTGCAATTATCAGTGTGGATGGTGCACAAGCTGCCCCTCATATGGATATAGATATGCAAGACTTAGATGCTGACTTTTATAGTTTTAGTGGTCATAAAATGCTTGGTCCAACGGGTATAGGTGTTTTATATGGTAAACGCACATTGTTAAATAACATGGAACCGGTTGAATTTGGTGGAGATATGATAGATTTTGTTGATAAATATGAAGCTTCATGGGCAGATTTGCCAACAAAATTCGAAGCAGGTACGCCACTGATTGCACAAGCTATTGGCTTTGCAGAGGCTATAAAATATTTACAAAATTTAGGGTTCGAAGCAATTCATCAACATGAAGCAACGTTAACACAGTATGCTTATGACAAAATGTCAGAGATAGAAGGTATCGAGATATATGGTCCAGCAAAAGATCGTCGTGCTGGTATCATTACTTTCAATATGACTGATGTTCATGCGCATGATGTTGCAACTGCGGTTGATACTGAAGGTGTAGCTGTTCGCGCAGGGCACCACTGTGCTCAACCACTAATGAAATGGTTAAAACAATCTTCTACAGCCCGTGCAAGTTTTTATATTTATAACACGAAAGAAGATATTGACCAATTAGTTGAATCCTTGAAACAAACGAAGGAGTTTTTCTCATATGAATTTTAATAATTTAAATCAGTTGTATCGTTCAGTGATTATGGATCATTATAAAAGCCCTAGAAACAAAGGTACTTTAGATAATGGATCTATGACAGTAGACATGAACAATCCAACGTGTGGGGATCGTATTCATCTTACGTTTGATATAGAAGATGGTTTTATCAAAGATGCGAAATTTGATGGAGAAGGCTGTTCAATTTCAATGTCTAGCGCCTCAATGATGACCGAAGCGGTTAAAGGCAATTCGTTAGCTGATGCCATGAAAATGAGTCAAGAATTCTCAAAAATGATGCTTGGCGAAGATTATGAAATCAGTGAAGACATGGGAGATATCGAAGCACTGCAAGGTGTTTCACAATTTCCTGCAAGAATTAAATGTGCCACGTTAGCTTGGAAAGCCTTAGAAAAGGGTACAGTTGAAAAGGAAGGCAATGCAGGAGACTAATTCGAGTCGAACCATTGACATTGTGTAAAATCCCATTCAAACTAGTAGGAACAACATGAAATTTCATGAACGTATATAAATGAAATCATTATTCTTATAGCAGACAGTTAAAAGAGAATAATACAATAAATGAACTTGCACGTAAGTCGTTTTTAATATATAAAAGGAGTGATTTAAATGGCTAAAAAAGCACCTGATGTTGGGAATTATCAATATGGTTTCCACGACGAAGATGTTTCCATTTTTAGATCAGAACGCGGTTTGACAGAAAATATTGTCCGCGAAATTTCGAATATGAAAAGTGAACCTGAATGGATGCTTAATTATAGATTAAAATCATTAAAACAATTCTACAAAATGCCTATGCCTCAATGGGGTGGAGATTTATCAGAATTAAACTTTGATGATATCACTTATTATGTTAAACCATCAGAAAATACTGAACGCTCATGGGATGAAGTGCCTGAAGAAATTAAACGTACGTTTGATAAATTAGGTATTCCTGAAGCTGAGCAAAAATATCTTGCTGGTGTTTCAGCACAATATGAATCAGAAGTTGTTTATCACAACATGGAGAAAGAACTTGAAGACCAAGGTATCATCTTTAAAGATACAGACAGCGCTTTAAGAGAAAACGAAGATTTATTCAGACAGTATTTCTCAACAGTTGTACCTGCTGCAGATAATAAATTCTCAGCGTTAAACTCAGCAGTGTGGTCAGGTGGATCATTTATTTACGTTCCGAAAAACGTTAAATTAGATACACCTTTACAAGCTTATTTCCGTATTAATTCTGAAAACATGGGTCAATTTGAGCGTACTTTAATCATTGCTGATGAAGGCGCATCTGTAAACTATGTAGAAGGTTGTACAGCACCAGTTTACTCAACAAGCTCGTTACACTCAGCTGTTGTTGAAATCATTGTACACAAAGACGCGCATGTACGTTATACAACGATTCAAAACTGGGCGAACAATGTATATAACTTAGTTACAAAACGTACTTTAGTATACGAGAATGGTAATATGGAATGGGTTGATGGTAACTTAGGTTCTAAGTTAACTATGAAATATCCAAACTGTGTACTTTTAGGCGAGGGAGCTAAAGGCAGTACGTTATCTATCGCATTTGCTGGTAAAGGACAAGTACAAGATGCTGGGGCTAAAATGATTCACAAAGCGCCAAACACATCTTCTACAATTGTTTCTAAATCTATTTCTAAAGATGGCGGTAAAGTTGTTTATCGTGGTATCGTGCACTTTGGTCGTAAAGCAAAAGGCGCACGTTCAAACATCGAATGTGATACTTTAATTTTAGATAACGAGTCTACTTCAGATACTATTCCATATAATGAAGTATTTAATGACAATATTTCGTTAGAACACGAAGCAAAAGTATCTAAAGTTTCAGAAGAACAATTATTCTATTTAATGAGCCGTGGTATTTCAGAAGAAGAAGCGACTGAAATGATTGTAATGGGCTTCATTGAACCATTTACAAAAGAACTTCCAATGGAATACGCTGTTGAAATGAACCGTTTAATCAAATTCGAAATGGAAGGATCAATTGGCTAGTCTTAGCTGCTGATTCAACAATTTCTTACAAAATAAAAGCACGAGAGATACGAATTCAATATCATTTATTCTTTAAATGTTATCGAAGTTTGCGTAGCATCTCGTGCTTTTTTATACATAACTTTAGTATTTATGCATAATTTTAAAAAATTAAAACCTTCCATATTGGAAAAGTAAAAATAAGTAGTGCTACCAGTGTTAATAAACACAGTAAGCTATTTACGATGCGGTCACCATTAATAGCTGAAATAATATTAATCATAATTAATATTATGATTATAAAAAATCCACTATAAAAATATAAGTTACCATTAAATACTTTGTTAAAAGATAATATTGGTATGAGATAGGCGACTAATGTAGCGAAAGCAGAAACTAAAGTCATATAATACTTAATAAAAAACACCCCTTTTAGTAAAGAAACAACTTTATGCGCTATCATAATTTCAAAATACAAGGGAAGTTTATAGCATTGGTATACACCAATCATACTATTTGTGACATGTTTTCTTGAAAATAGAAGAAAGCAAAGGTATATTTCAAACATTTCACCATTAATAGGGTGAGGGTTTGACGAATTTCAAGAAGGATAAGAAAACAAGTGCCCAGCCATATGAATTGGTTGGGCACTTGTGTTTATGTATAGCTAGTACCGTATTGGAGCGTACTGATATTTTCTCTTCGCAGGTCTGCACCTGTTCTGTACAAAACGATAATTGATAAGAGCAGTATCATTACTGTACAAATAATAATCCATTTTCCCAGTTTGCTAATATCAAAAAGGAGACTGAAAATTATTATTAAGAATAATATACAGAAAAAGGCAAAAGCCGTATACATCATTAAATTTCCCATAAATAAAACATTCCTTGTAAAGTTAGCTTAAAAAACTCACTAATATAAGTGAGTTTGTGAAGAGTTTCCCGAATTTAGCGTACTTATGTGTCACGCTTATCTTAATTCTAGCATAGCTATAAAATTCATAATATATATATGATAGGAAATAGTACTAAAGGATGATATTTACTAATTAACTTATTTAAAATTTAATTTAGTTAATTCATCACAATTAGATGATTCAAAATCCTAATCCTTTTGTAATGTTTATAAGTTTTGAAAGAAGGGAATCAAATTATAACTTATAAATTTTTTTATTATAAATTATACTAAAGGAGTAATGCATATATGATTATAGCTATAATCATACTTTTGTTTGCTTCATCTTTCTTTTCAGGCAGTGAAACTGCATTGACGGCAGCCAATAGGATGAAGATGCAAACACAAGCACAAAAAGGCGATAAAAAGTCTAAAAAATTATCGCAATTATTAGTTAAACCAAGTGAATTTATTACCACTATTCTTATTGGTAATAATATAGCAAATATTGTTTTACCTACATTAATAACAATTTTAGCTGTTGATTTAGGAATTAGTGTTAGTATTGCAACAGCTGTGACAACAGTAACGATTATTGTAATATCTGAAGTCATTCCCAAATCGATTGCTGCTACATACCCTGATAGAATTTCACGTTTAGTTTATACACCGATTTCATTCTTTATTATTATATTTAAACCAATAACGTTAATCTTAAATAGTATGACTGATGCGATAAATAAGTTTCTTTCTAAAGGCAATGAAGACCAGCAACGATTTTCAAAAGAGGAAATCAGACAGATGGTTTCGATTGCAGGTAGTGAAGGTGCATTTAACGAAATGGAACGCAACCGTATACAAGGGGTTATGGATTTTGAAAAATTAAAAATTAAAGATATTGATACGACACCTAGAATAAATGTTACAGCGTTTTCATCAGATGTGTCTTACAAAGAGGCATATGATACAGTTGTTTCAAATCCCTATACCCGCTATCCAGTGTATGATGAAGATATAGATAATGTTATTGGTGTTTTCCATTCAAAATATTTATTAGCTTGGAGTCGTGAGACCGATAACAATATGACACAATATACTTCTGAAGCTTTATTTGTAAATGAGCATAATAAGGCTGAGTGGGTGCTAAGAAAGATGACTGTATCACGTAAACATTTGGCGATTGTATTAGACGAATACGGCGGTACAGAAGGTATTGTATCTTATGAAGATCTAATTGAAGAGATGTTAGGTATGGAGATAGAAGATGAAATGGATGAAGAAGAAAATGAAAAAATCGAAGAACAAATGAAAGCATACAACAAGAAATAACGTTTTAATAACACTTTTATACTCATTTTGTAGTTAAATATAAGTGTTGAAAAAGGGGTGTGCTATATGAAATTATCATCAAGAATTACTGAGGTTTTAGGTATTAGATTTCCGATTTTGCAAGCAGGCATGGCAGGTAACACAACGCCTGAATTAGTAGCAACTGTGAGTAATAGTGGAGGATTGGGAAGTATCGGTGCAGGTTATTTCACACCTGAGCGACTTGAAAAAGAAATTACCTATGTACAACAACTGACTGATTTACCTTATGCCGTTAATTTGTTTGTACCTAGTCAGAAATTATATATTCCAGATAAAGTAGAACATATGAATGCTTGGCTAAAACCATATCGGCGTGCGTTTAACATTGAAGAGCCAGTATTGAATATGGATGAAACACATCAATTTAATCATGCAATTGATGTTGTTATTGAAAAGGGCGTACCGGTGGTTACTTTTACTTTCGGTATTCCTGATCAAACAACCATTGCAAAATTAAAAGAAAGAGATATAACCATTGTGGGTACTGCAACCTCTGTAGATGAAGCGATTGCTAATGAAAGTGCAGGGGTAGATGCTATTATTGCACAAGGTAGTGAAGCAGGCGGTCATAGAGGTTCATTTACTGTTACTGGAAGTAACCAGACGCCATTAATTGGAACAATGTCACTCGTCCCTCAAATTGCTGATGCAATTGATATACCAATTATTGCGTCTGGCGGTATTATGGACGGTCGTGGACTAGTGGCAAGTATCGTTTTAGGTGCAGAAGCAATTCAAATGGGAACTGCATTTTTAACTACTGAAGAAAGTGGTGCATCATCACTATATAAAAATATGATACAACAAAGTAAAGAAACAGATACTGTAATCACTAATGTATTTACTGGAAAGCCCGCTCGCGGTATTGACAATGATTTTATCCATAAAATGGATGAATATAACGATGACATACCGGACTATCCAATTCAAAACCAGTTAACGAGTGCGATTCGTAAAGAAGCAGCTCAAAAAGGGGATGCACAGTGGACACATTTATGGAGCGGTCAAAGTCCACGTCTTGCTCAAAATGTGTCCGCTACGTTGTTAATTCAACGTATAATTAATGAATCAAAAGCACTATTGAATAGTTAAATTGTTATATCAATAACATAGATGTCTTACGCTAAACGATTGCTCGTATCCTTATATTATGAGCAATCGTTTTTCTATAATATAGAGATGAGTAAATTAGGCTAAGTGTACTCTGTATATTATAGAAATCTCTTGTTTTTTAAAGTTATAGTAAATTAAATTTAATCAAGTGAATCCAATAAAACATATATGGTATCATTACATTGGTGATACTATGATAAATATTGGATTAACGGGTTGGGGCGATCATGATTCATTATACGAAGACTTGCAACGAAAAGCAGATAAACTAGTGACATATGCAAGTCATTTCCCGATAGTAGAATTAGATGCTACTTATTATGCAATTCAACCTGAAAGAAATATAAGAAAATGGATAAGAGAAACACCTAAACGCTTTGAATTTGTCGTAAAGATACATCAAGCATTAACTTTGCATGCTGATTATCATGATTATGCAGAAACTAGGCAAATCCTATTTGATCAATTTAAAGCGATGCTAGAACCATTAAAAGACGAAAATAAACTGGCTATGGTATTAGTACAATTTCCACCATGGTTTGATTGTACAGTTCAGAATATCACATATATACGCTATATTCGTGAGCAATTAAAAGCATTTCCTATGTGTGTAGAATTTCGTAATCGATCATGGTTTAATGATGCTTATAAAGAAGAAACATTAGCGTTTTTAACGCAGCAACAAATAATACATTCCGTGTGTGATGAACCACAAGCAGGTCAAGGTTCGATTCCGTTAGTTAATCGCATTACGCATGAAACTGCATTTGTTAGGTATCATGGGAGAAATGTTCACGGCTGGACTAAAAAAGATATGACGGATGAAGCATGGAGAGATGTAAGGTATTTATACGATTATAATGAACAAGAATTAAAAGATTTAGTAAGTAAAGTGAAAGTATTAGAACACAAAGCTAAAAACATTTACGTTGTTTTTAATAATAATTCTGGTGGCCATGCTGCTCAAAATGCAAAAACTTGCCAAAAAATATTAGGCATTGATTATCAAGGGTTAGCACCGCAACAATTAAAATTATTCTAGGAGAGATTACATGTTAACAATTATATTATTGATTTTAATTGGAGGGCTATCAGCAATTTTAGGCTCTATTGTGGGTATCGGTGGCGGTATCATTATCGTGCCTACTTTGATATATCTTGGGGTAGAGAATAACCTGTTAGAAGGTATTACGCCTCAAATCGCTATAGGAACATCTTCCGTTATTTTAATAGTGACGGGTTTAACTTCAACTTTAGGTTATTTAAAAACAAAGCAAGTAGATGTGAAAAACGGATCAATATTTTTATTTGGCTTATTGCCTGGTTCTTTAATTGGAGCGTTACTAAGTCGCTATTTAACGTTAGAATCCTTTAATTTATATTTTGGTATATTCTTAATCATTGTATCCATCTTACTTATTATAAGAAATAAGATTAAACCATTTAAAATATTTGATAAACCCAAATATGAGCGTAGTTATGTCGATGGTACTGGTAAGAAATATCATTATAGTGTACCGCCGCTAGTAGCATTTATTGCGACGCTATTTATTGGTACTTTAACTGGATTATTCGGCATTGGTGGCGGTGCATTAATGACACCATTAATGCTTATTGTATTTAGGTTCCCGCCTCATGTGGCAGTTGGTACAAGTATGATGATGATATTTTTCACAAGTATAATGAGTTCAGCAGGACACATTGTACAAGGGCATGTCGCGTGGTCATATGCTATCGTCCTAATTATTGCGAGTTATTTTGGTGCTAAACTAGGCGTGAAAGTGAATCAATCCATAAAATCAGATACAGTAGTCTTTTTATTACGTACATTTATGTTAATTATGGGTATATATTTAATAATAAAATCATTCCTATAAAGTAAGAGGAGGGAAATTATAGATGAAACTAACGATTTATCATACAAATGATATACATAGTCATTTACATGAATATGCACGAATTTCAAAATATTTAGCCGAAGATAGACCGAAACTAGATCATCCCTCACTCTATTTAGATATTGGCGACCATGTTGACTTATCTGCGCCAGTTACTGAGGCAACGATGGGTACAAAAAATGTTGAACTGTTAAATAAAGCACAGTGTGATATTGCCACGATAGGAAATAATGAAGGTATGACAATTTCACATGAAGCTTTAAATACACTTTATGATGATGCGAACTTCCAAGTGACATGTGCCAATGTTTTTGATGAACAAGGACAATTACCAAATCATATATCAACATCTTTAATTAAAGTTATAGATGGTGTACGCATTTTATTTATTGCAGCTACTGCACCATTTACGCCTTTTTATAGAGCACTTGATTGGGTAGTAACGAATCCTTTAGAAGCAATAAAAGATGAAATTAGTGCTAATGAAGGGGAGTATGATTTATTAATTATTATGAGTCATGTCGGTGTTTTCTTCGATGAAAAGTTATGCCAAGAAATTCCTGAAATTGACCTTATTTTAGGTAGTCATACTCATCATTATTTTGAAAATGGTGAAATGAATAACGGTGTATTAATGGCAGCAGCAGGTAAATATGGCAATTTTTTAGGTGAAGTTACCCTTGAAATTGAAAACAAACAAGTTGTTAGAAAAGAAGCTACGATATATCCAGTTGAAACTTTGCCTGAAGTTGAAACAGATTTTGAAGCTGAAGGTAAGGCACTTTTAAGTGAACCTATTGTCGATCGACAAATCGAGCTGCCACGTAGAACAGATGTTATTACGCAAACGGCGCATATGCTTGCTGAAAGTATATTTGAATTTACGAATGCTGACTGTACGATTATCAATGCTGGATTAATCGTTAAAGGTGTCATTGCAGATCAAGTTACTGAATATGATATTCATCAGATGCTACCTCACCCAATTAATGCAGTAAGGATTAAATTAAGTGGACAAGAATTGAAAAACGTTATAATAAAAAGCCAGAAACAAGAATATATTCATGAGCATGCACAAGGTTTAGGCTTTAGAGGTAATATATTTGGTGGATATATATTATATAATTTAGGTTTTATAGAATCTGAATCACGTTACTTTATTAACGGCGAAGAAATTGATGATGAAGCGACTTACATTTTAGGGACAGTTGATATGTACACATTCGGTCGTTATTTCCCAATGTTAAAAGATGAGGCTATAGATTACTTAATGCCTGAGTTCTTAAGAGATATTTTCAAGGAAAAATTACTAGAATTTTAAAAATTAACAATATACGTTTTAATTTATTGAAAATTTCGTTATAATGATTACAGATTTCAAACTCAGGAGGATTGTGCGGATATGGCTACTAAAAATGAAGAAATTTTACGTAAACCAGATTGGCTGAAAATAAAGCTGAACACTAATGAGAACTACACTGGTCTGAAGAAAATGATGCGCGAAAAGAATTTGAATACAGTTTGTGAAGAAGCAAAGTGTCCCAATATACATGAATGTTGGGGAGAACGCCGTACTGCTACATTTATGATTTTAGGTGCAGTATGTACACGTGCTTGTCGTTTCTGTGCAGTTAAGACAGGATTACCTAACGAGTTAGATTTAGATGAGCCAGAACGTGTGGCTGAATCTGTTGAATTAATGAACTTAAAACATGTTGTTATAACAGCAGTAGCACGCGATGATTTAAGAGACGCTGGTTCAAATGTTTATGCTGAGACGGTACGTAAAGTGCGTGAACGTAATCCGTTTACTTCAATAGAAATATTGCCATCAGATATGGGTGGAGATTTTGAAGCGTTAGAAACATTAATGGCTTCAAAACCAGATATTTTAAACCACAATATCGAGACAGTCCGCCGATTAACGCCGACAGTTCGTGCAAGAGCAACGTATGATCGTACGTTAGAGTTCTTAAGACGCTCTAAAGAGTTACAACCCGATATTCCAACTAAATCAAGTTTAATGGTAGGTTTAGGTGAAACACATGAAGAAATCTATGAAACAATGGATGACTTACGAGCAAATGATGTTGATATCTTAACAATAGGTCAATATTTGCAACCTTCACGTAAACACTTAAAAGTTGAAAAATACTATACACCATTGGAATTTGGTAAATTAAGAAAAATTGCGATGGATAAAGGTTTTAAACATTGCCAAGCTGGTCCGCTTGTAAGAAGCTCATATCATGCAGATGAACAAGTGAATGCAGCTGCCAAAGAAAAACATCGTATTGGTGAAGAAAAATTAGGTACTGATACAAAGATTTAATAGTAAATAAGACTTAGTTCATTTGTTAAGTGTGCTTAATTTAGCTTCACTTTATGGGCTAAGTCTTTATTAGAAATATAAAGTATATATGCATAGCACCAGCCTGACTATAGCAGTTGGACGTTCATTGAATGCATGGATAGTATACTTAGATTAGGTGAATGAAATGATAAAAGTGAATGAACACTACTTTGAAATCATAGAAGAGTATAGAGAATGTTTTGACGAGGAAACCTTCGCAAATCGTTATTCTGACATATTAGATAAGTATGATTACGTTGTAGGTGACTTTGGTTACGAACAATTAAGATTAAAAGGTTTTTATACTGATAAAAACAAAAAGGCAGAGTTGAGCAAACGTTTTTCGACAATACAAGATTATTTATTAGAATATTGTAATTTTGGTTGCCCATATTTTATCTTGAGACGTATTCCAGAACAAGAACTTAAAGCATATGTAGATGAAACTGAAGAAGTTGATCATGATTTTGAAGAAAATAAATTACAAGATGTAAAGATTAAGCCGAGTATTCAAGATACAGAAAAATAAATGTTGATTAATAAAAAGGGAACAGAACATAAAGCTCTCGTTTTAAAAAGAACTCATCCATTAAAATTTGTGGATGAGTTCTTTTGCTATATTTAAATATTACGATTTTGATTATGTAGGCATAGGCATATGTATTGTTCCTGTAGTATGTGACACGCGTTGTTTCCTAGGAGTCTCATATGCAAATGTGATATAAAATTAATGAAGCTTTCTAATAGTTAATAGCTATTGAATGACTTCATTTAAATATTCGGTGATTTCATTTCCTTCATCTTCATTAACACCAAGTATATATGAAATGTAACCTTCTTCTTCCAAATCATCTGTGCCGATAATCCCAAATTTATTTGTTTGCATATTTAATACGATAGTTTTACCAAAATGGCGATTGGTTTGGACTAACATCAAATCGTAACGACTATGTTCACCTACAAATCCGACAAATTGGACTTGAGCTGATTCGTCGTCGTCATATAGATACATATCAATCATTTTATAACACTCCTCTTAGTGTGTGACTTATAATATAATACAGTAGTTGATTCTATTTTCATGATTAAAAAGTCTTAATTCACAGTATAACGATAAATGAATTCGACTGCAAAGGTATGGTATGATTAGAATGATAGGGGTGACGATGATGTATTTTGTTAATAAAGAAAAATTGAATACAAAGTTAAATTATTTACAACAATTAATTACAGATTATCCTCAAAGTAAAGATAATCACTATGCGTTTGAACGTATTGCACAAATGTTTATAGAGTCAGCTGTAGATATCGGAAATATGGTTATTGATGGCTTTATATTAAGAGATCCAGGTAACTATAAAGATGTTATCGATATTTTAGAATTAGAAAAAGTGATTTCTAAAGATACACAAGTTCACATTAACAAAACGGTCGATGTAAGAAAACAATTCGTCCACTATTATGATGAGCTTGATACGGCTAGTCTTATACCACTTTTTGATGAGACGGTGCCTTATTATCAACAATTTATTGAAGAAGTCATACGTTTTCTAAAAAGTGAAGATGTGCCAGTTACAGCTTTTGGTAAAAAAGGAGAGTAAATATTAATGAAAAATTACAAAGCTTATCTTATTGATTTAGATGGCACGATGTATAAAGGTAATGAAACTATTGATGGTGCAACGCAATTTATAGAATATCTAAACCAACAACAAATTCCACATTTATACGTAACGAACAATTCTACGAAAGAACCAGAAGAAGTAGCTTCAAAATTACATACAATGGGTGTAGATGCAAAGGCAGACGAAGTAGTTACTTCCGCACTTGCAACTGCTGAATACATTTCAGAAGAATCTCCAGGTGCTACTGTTTATATGTTAGGTGGTAGCGGCCTTGAAAAAGCACTAACAAGTCACGGATTAATATTGAAAGACGATGAGTTTGTGGATTACGTAGTAATTGGATTAGATGAAGCAGTTACATATGAAAAATTGACTACTGCAACATTAGGCGTACGTAATGGTGCGAAATTTATATCAACAAATCAAGATGTGTCGATACCTAAAGAACGAGGCTTCTTACCAGGTAACGGTGCTATTACGAGTGTTGTAACAGTATCTACAGGTATTCAACCGACATTTATCGGTAAACCTGAACCTATTATTATGAAAAAAGCATTGGAAATTTTAGATTTAGAGCGTTCAGAAGTAGCTATGGTTGGAGATTTATATGATACGGATATTCTTTCAGGAATTAATGTGGACATTGATACGATACATGTACAAACAGGTGTCACAACTAAGGAACAAATCGTACTCAAAGAAATACCTCCGACTTATACGTTTAAAGATTTGAATGAAGTGATCAAAGAACTCAAAATGTAGGGGTGATTGTATGAATAAAATAGTCGTTAGTAGAAAAATACCTAAGTCATTTATAGAACAATTAGAAACACTTGCAGATGTAGAAGTTTGGAATGAATCTTATACACCAATGCCAAGAGATAAATTTTTGGCATCTTTAAAAGATGCAACTGCCTGTCTTATAACTTTAAGTGAAAAAATTGACGAAGAAGTTATAGAAGCAGCACCTCATTTGAAAGTGATTGCAAATATGGCAGTTGGTTTCGATAATATAGATGTCCAACTAGTACAAAGTAAAGGGATTGTTGTTACGAATACGCCTGGCGTGTTAACTGAGACAACAGCAGAGCTAGGCTTCACTTTGATGCTGACCGTGGCAAGACGCATTGTTGAAGCGGAACAATACGTACAAAGAGGGGAATGGCAAAGTTGGGGGCCATATCTGTTGGCAGGTAAAGATTTATATAATGCTAAGGTAGGCATCTACGGCATGGGTGATATAGGAAAAGCCTTTGCGAGACGCTTGAAAGGATTCAATGCAAATATCATGTATCACAATAGGTCAAGACATAAAGATGCTGAAGAAGCATTAGGCGCTTTATACGTGCCTTTTGATACAATGCTTGAGCATAGTGATTTTATTATTTGTACAGCGCCACTTACTGAAGATACAAGAAATAAATTTGATACTGCTGCATTCAAAAAGATGAAAAATGATGCGATATTCATTAACATCGGCCGAGGTGCAGTTGTTGATGAGCAAGCACTTGTTAATGCTTTACAAGATGGAGAAATTGGTGCATGTGGTTTGGATGTCTTACGTCAAGAACCGATTGATATGACACATCCATTGTTATCAATGAAAAATGCAGTCATTTTACCACATATTGGTAGTGCATCTGTAGTAACGAGAAATCGCATGATTCAACTTTGTGTAGATAATATACGCTTAGTGTTAAGTCACAAACAGGCTAAAACACCGATTTCATAAAATTAAATTACACCTTCTCAGAGAGAATGGGACATAAATATCCCATTCTCAAATTAAAAGCAGCAATCTATTAGTTTCTAATGGATTGCTGCTTTTCTATGTTAAAATATTCCGATTTTGAAAGCGCATACTTGCCTGGGGTATGGGAGCGGGACAGAAATCTAATTTTTCTAATAAGATTTCGTCGTCCCACCCCTGCAAAGATGACTAGAAGTGAAACAAGCTTAATATTATGCGCGTTTTCACTTCAGTCATCTACTGCCAATATAGCAATAGAGTTGAGATATTATTTGTTTTACAGACTCATACTATTCCCCTAGGCGTCAGCGCTTTACAAAATCGGTACAATTATATAAATTTACACAAAAAAATAAGCCACTTTCGTTTTAAAGTTACTCTAACATAACTTTAAAACGAAGTGTCTTATGTATAAAAATTACAATATGACTCAGCTAACACTACCAATGGAAACTGAAACTTTGATCCCTAACAATGATATCGCACATGCAGTTAATCAAATTATTAAAACAATTCCAGAAACAGAATTCTACGAATTCAATCACTTAAATGGCGCATCCTCTTATCACCCTAAAATGATGTTAAAAATAATTCTTTATGCTTATACACAATCAATATTTTCTGGACGAAGAATTGAAGCTGCACTTTCAGATAGTGTTCGTATGATGTGGTTATCTCAAAATCAAAAACCATCATATAGAACAGTCAATCGTTTTAGAGTACATCCAATCATGGATAAATTATTAAAGTCCCTATTTGTTAACTTTAGAACCCAACTTATAGAACAAAAACTCATTGATAATGAGTCTATATTTCTGCTAATAAAGTCTTTGACTTTATTAGCAGTTTTTTTGTGCACAACTTTTCATGAAACTCACTTTGTTATATTAATATTTTAAAAAAAGTAATCCCACTCTTTTTTTATGTGTTATTCAATATAACACTTTTGTTATATATAAATTTGTTTATTCAATTGTCAATCTGTCGTAAAAAATGTATAATATATTAGTAAAATGTTAACGCAATGTAAATTGCTTTAATTAATAAAATTTTATTTATTACATAATTTAATTATAGTTTAGTCTGAAATGAAAAGAAGAGGTGACCAATGAGTAAAAAAATAGAACAAGATTCATTATTTAATAAGTTAAAACCTTGGCTCATAACGCTGCTTTATTTTGCTATTTTTATAGCGCTGTATCTCATATATGGTACCGGCGATACTCATAATAACTTTATTTATAATGAATTTTAATAGAGGAGAGAAGCATGAAAGATATTATACAATCACTAATTGAAAATGCCCAAAATCACCCTGATCATAAAGCAATTCAACATAATAATGAGAGTTTGACTTATCGTGAATTGAACCAATATTCAAATATACTGGCCGACATTATTAAAGATTCTAAGCGACCGCTCATTTTATATGGTCACATGTCTCCATTTATGATTGTCGGTATGTTAGCAAGTATAAAAGCTGGTTGCGGTTATGTTCCAATCGATACATCTATACCTCATGAGCGTATTCAGTCCATTATTGAAAAAATAGAAGGGCAATTTATATTCAATACAACTGAAAATGATATAAATATAAAGGGAATTGATGTGCTAGAACAGAGTATGATGACAAGCGCATTAAACATGGAGCAATTTGATTCTAAAATGGTAGGAGAGAATATTGCTTATACGATATTCACATCTGGCTCTACAGGAGAACCTAAAGGAGTTCAAATAAGCTATGAAAGTTTGAATCAATTCACTAAATGGATGGTTGACCTTAATAAATTAGGTCATAAGCAACAATGGTTAAATCAGGCACCATTTTCATTTGATTTATCAGTGATGGCAGTTTATCCATGTATCGCAACTGCAGGTACATTAAATTTAGTAGATAAAACGATGATTAATAAACCTAAACTATTAAATCAAATGCTGGAGCATTCAAAAATAAATATATGGGTTTCAACACCATCCTTTATGGAGATGTGTTTAATGCTACCCAATTTATCTGAGACAACATACACGAGTTTAAAAGAATTTTTCTTTTGTGGTGAAATTTTGGCACATAGAACTGCTCAAATGTTATTACAGCGTTTTCCATCTGCTTATATATACAACACATATGGTCCTACAGAAGCAACTGTAGCTGTTACGAGTATATTGATTACTGAAGCGGTAATTGAGCGATATAATCCTTTACCGGTGGGTGTTCCAAGACCAGGTACATCTTTATCACTGACAGATAAAGGTGAGCTTGTTATTTCTGGAAAGTGTGTAAGCGCGGGATACGTCAAAGATGAGGTTCGTTCTAATGAAGTGTTTAAAATAAATAATAATAAAAAGTACTATTATACAGGTGACAAAGCAGAAATAAGAGATGACCAATGGTTTATCAATGGTCGTATAGATTTTCAAATTAAATTAAATGGTTACAGAATGGAATTAGAAGAAATAGAATTTCAATTAGGCCAAATAGCATGTATCAAGGAAGCTATAGTAGTGCCAATATACAAAGGTAATAAAGTTATACATTTAAATGCTGTAATCGTAGTAAATGAAGCTGACCGTGTGGAAAATGAACAAGAAGCAATTCATAACATCAAATATGAATTAAAACAACGGATACCAGAATATATGATTCCAAGGAAAGTTATATTCCAAGATAAATTGCCTTTAACAGTAAATGGTAAATTAGATCGTAAAAAGATTGCTGAGGATGTAATGTAATGATTCCATATGGCACATTTACGTTTTTTCTCATAGCAACTATAGTATTAATACCCGTCATTATTCTTGGTCTTATGGGTAAAAGAAGCCGCATATATAATGGTGTGAGTACTGTAATAATGATTGTACTTATTTTCTCATCTGAAAAACACAATTTATTTGGACAGGATTATTTAAGTGTTCAAGTTATAAATTTTTTGCTCTATACGATTTGGCAAGTTTTAATTATTATGTATTATTGGAAATATCGAGCTAAAAATAATACATTCAGTAAATTTTTTATGGTCATCACATTATCTATATTACCGTTAATTATTGTGAAAGTGATGCAAAGTTCTTGGTTTGGAGCTGCACAGCTGAAACTTCATGAAAATAAAGTCATAGAATTTATAGGATTTTTAGGTATTTCATATGTAACTTTTAAAAGTGTTCAATTATTGATGGAAATACGTGATGGCTCAATTAAAGAAATAAAAAGTTGGAAAGTCATACAATTTATTTCATTCTTTCCAACCATTTCATCTGGACCAATCGATCGTTATAAACGATTTGTAAAAGATGATAATAAAATACCTAATGGAGAACATTATCGTGAACTATTAGTTAAAGCAATTCATTTTATAATGCTTGGATTTTTATATAAATATATTATTGCGTACTTAATCCAAATGTATGCAATCAATCCACTCATGTTAGATTTTACGAGCTTTACTGCAAAATCGCTGTATATGTATGCCTATAGTTTATATTTATTTTTTGATTTTGCAGGTTATTCGTTGTTTGCCATTGCATTTAGTTATTTGTATGGCATACAAACCCCTCAAAACTTTAAGCAACCTTTTAAAGCTAAAAATATTAAAGAGTTTTGGAATAGATGGCATATGTCATTATCGTTTTGGTTCAGAGATTGTATATATATGAGATCATTATTCTTTATGTCAAAGAAAAAATTATTGAAAAGTCAATTTGCGATGTCCAATATTGCATTTTCACTTAACTTTTTAATCATGGGTGTGTGGCATGGTATTGAAATCCATTATATTTTATATGGTTTATATCATGCGGTACTTTTTATTGGCTACGGTTATTATGAAAAGTGGAGAAAAAATCATCCGCCACGATGGCAAAATCTATTTACAACAATGTTAAGTATCATTATCACATTTCATTTTGTAACATTTGGTTTTCTGATATTTTCTGGAAAACTGTTTTAAAAATAGGAGGAATTTTTATGGAATTTAGAAAACAAGTTTTAGATTTATTAGAAGAAGTAGCTGAAAATAGTATCGTTAAAGAAAATCCAGATGTTGAATTATTTGAAGAAGGTATAATAGACTCTTTTCAAACAGTGGGACTTTTACTAGAAATACAAAACAAATTAGATATAGAGGTTTCAATCATGGATTTTGATAGAGACGAATGGGAAACACCAAATAAAATAGTAGCGGTTTTAGAAGAATTAAGATGAAACTAAAACCATTTATACGAATCATCGCAAGTCTTATATTGTTTGGAATTTTCTTAGCTATACCAGTAAGTTGGTTTACAGGTTTAATTAATTCAAAAACTTTAGAAACACAACGTATATCGTTATCAGATCAAGTGTTAAAAGGAACATTAATTCAAGATAAGATGTATGAATCTGATGCATATTATCCAATTTATGGTTCGAGTGAACTTGAAAAAGATGATCCTTTTAACCCAGCTTTATTAATAAACAATGATAAAAATATTCCTGAGAAACCATTTTTAATTGGAACAGGTGGTTCAACAGATTTAGTCAATGCAGTAGAAATTGGTTCGCAATATGATAATCTTAAAGGTAAAAAAATAGCGTTTATTGTATCACCGCAATGGTTTACTAATAATGGTTTAACATCTGAAAATTTTAAAGCACGTATTGCTAAAGGACAGTTAAACCAACTGTTTAAACAAAATAAGTTAAGCCCTGAACTTAAACAACGTTTTGCTAAAAGACTATTACAGTTTAAAGATGCTGAAAATAAGGCGTATTTGAAAAAAGTAGCGCAACAACCTCAAAATGTTAAGAACACTTATATTTCATCTTTCACAGATAATCAATTGAAAAAAATTGAATTAATAAAAGCGATGTTTCCGTTAACTACTTCTCCATTATCGCAAGTTAAACCTGTAACTCAAGAAGGTCAGTCATGGGAGGATATTCAAAAGCAAGCAGAAAAATATGGTGAAGCACGAACGAAATCAAATGAGTTTGGTATTAGAGATGAATATTGGGATTTAATAAAAAGTCATAAACGTAAAATAAATAGAGATTATGAGTTTAATATTAACTCTCCAGAGTTTAATGATTTAGCATTGTTAGTAAACACACTAAACGAAGCTGGGGCTGATGTTGAATATATAATCTTACCATCTAATGGTAAGTGGTATGATTATATTGGTATTGATAAACAGAGAAGACAAGGTATCTATAAAAAAATTAATCAAACAATTGTAGAGCATGGTGGGGACGTTTATGATATGTCAGATAAAGATTATGAACCATACGTTGTAAGTGATGCAGTACATATTGGCTGGAAAGGCTGGGTGTATATAAGCGAAAGAATTAATCAACACTTACAAGAATAATTTAGCATTTTACTAACAAGTTTCAGAGTCTATTGTTAAATCAATCAAGTTGTTGTCTGAATTGAAAATGTGAAAGTTTCAACGCTTCTATTCTTTTTTATAGTTAAAATTATGGATTAAATCTGGAACATAAGCTTCTTAGATAACTGAAAAATGATGGTTTCTATGTGAAATAAAATAGAAGCCATCATTTTTATGTTTTATATATTTGAGTAGCTCGATGATCAACAATTTTCTTTATGCTTATTGCCATTAAGATAACTCCACTTCTTGTTTAACTTTAAACAATCCAAAAAGTGGCATTCACTAGAAATATACGATGGAAAAGTACGGAATATTGTATAATTAGTCGGAAAATTGATATTATGACGGAGAATACATTTCTAGTAAAGCACTTGTAATTTTTGCAAAATAAAAAGCTAAACGATGTTATTCGTTTAGCTTGACTATGCTTTGAAACTATTCGCATTACAAAAATGAAATAGTTAATTAAAGTGCTCGAAAGAAACTTAATCTTGAGATGTTATCTATATATGAATATATCAATTAGAATACTTGTTCTACTTCGATTACTCCTGGTACTTCTTCATGCAAAGCACGTTCAATACCTGCTTTTAAAGTGATTGTTGAACTAGGGCATGTACCACATGCACCATGTAGTTGTAGTTTAACAATACCATCTTCTACATCAACGAGTGAACAGTCACCGCCATCACGTAGTAAGAAGGGACGAAGTTTTTCAATTACTTCTGCTACTTGATCAAACATTGTTACGTTTTCAGTTGGCATGGAAATGCCTCCTTTCAAGTGAGTTATTTCATATTCTACTTATCTTTTTATTATAATAGAAATGTAAGGAAAAATCTATCAATCAATACAAAAGGGGAATGTTAAAATGAATAAAGCTAGTGTCATCGTTTATGGTGCAGATATTGTTTGTGCAAGTTGCGTTAATGCGCCAACAGCACGCAATACTTACGATTGGTTACAACCATTGTTAAAAAGGAAATATCCAGATGTTCAGTTTGAATTCACATATATTGATATTGAAAAAGATACTGAGAACTTAACAGATCATGACCAACAGTACATTGAACGCATTCAAGAAGATGAATTATTCTATCCATTAGTTACTATAAATGAAGAATATGTATCAGATGGTTATGTACAATTAAAAGATATAACGAAATTTATGGATGCGCATTAATCACATCCTATTTAGTCTTTCAATTAAATATTACGTTTTAAAAAGATAAAGCGCTTGAGACATCTTATTATAATGTCTTAAGCGCTTTATTGTCCAAATTTGTTTTTCGTATTACTAATTTTGAGGAGAGAGTACTTTTTAACCGTTATGGTATTTATATAACCATAGCACGCCTGATTTTAAAATAGAAGCTAAGCGGCCGGTAACAGTTCGGTCCATTATATAAGCAAATCCTTTTTTATCCCCAAGTGAGCCGAGGAAACCTTGAACTTTAATTTCAGGCATTTTTTCTGGAAGTGCTTTACCTTGCCATTGCAATTTCATAACATCTGCAATTTGATCACCTTGTGCTTCAGCGAGCTGTGCACTTGGTGCGTGCGGTAATTCTGCACAGTCACCTACCACATAGACGTTTTTGTAGGTAGGCACTTGGTGATATTGATTTAAAATAACACGGCCACCTTTACTAATGTCTATTGGAAGGTTTCTAACTACCTCAACAGGTTGAATACCTGCAGTCCATACGACTAAATCTAATTCTTCAGGTACATCATTATTATAGATACAGCCTGGTTCTACGCGATTAATATCAGAGTTTGGTACTACAGTTACATCATTTTTCTTAAACCAATTTTCAATATATTGACTTAACTTTTCAGGAAAACGACGTAGAATACGTTCGCCTCTGTCATAGAGGTAGATTTTTAAATCTTCTCGACTTTCACGTAGTTCACTTGCTAATTCGATACCACTTAACCCAGCACCAACGATACCTACTTTGGCGCCATTTGGTAATTCGCTTAAATGGTGGAATGTCTCACGAGATTTAGATAATGTTTGAATACTATGTGTGTATTCTTCAGCACCTGGCACACTGTGATACTTATCTTCACAGCCTAAACCAATCACTAATTCATCATAATCTACTTTCGTATTGCCAACGGAAATAATTTGATCTTCTAAATCGATATCATTAATTTCTCCAAAAACATTGTTGATGCGATCAGAATCAGGAAAATTCATACGAACATCCTTATCAGATTTAGTACCAGCAGCCAACTCATAAAACTCTGGCTTTAAACAGTGGTAAGGCATACGATCAATTAATGTGACCGTATAATTTTCAGGAAGTGCAGATGGTAAAATATGTGACATGATGCGCATATTTCCATAGCCGCCACCTAATAAGACTAAGTTTTTCATTTGTGATACCCCTCTAGTAAAAATTGTATTGAGCATTAAGATAAAATGAGATGTATTTTATCTTCAACTCGTCAATGTAAGTTATTAAATATAATGTGGTTAAATCATATTTCGTCTTTCATCGATATACCAATTTTCTATAATCAGCTTACTTAGATATATTATAAGCCTTTTTGAATACTTCTACAAATAAAGTAGATACTTTATTATTTGTAATTACATTTAATTTGTAACAGAATTTATTATTTCATCTACTTAAGTAATAACGGCTTGTTTTGACGCAATCTATTTGATAAATAAATGTGGCTAATTGATTAATTATATATCTATAATCAATTGTTTATTCTGGTTGATAAGACAGTATAAAAGTGTGGATTTTATAAGCTAGTATGTAGTCAACTATGTGCAGTGTTTGTTATAATTGTATAACTGATAATTTATGAGAGGGTGTATTATGAATCCAATAATTGAGTTCTGCATTTCGAATTTAGCGAAAGGCGGGGACTACGTATATAATCAACTTGAAAATGACCCAGAAGTAGACGTATTAGAATATGGTTGCTTACAAAATTGTGGACTATGTTCAAGTGGGTTGTACGCACTAGTGAATGGTGATATCGTTGAAGGTGAATCGCCAGATGACTTATTACAAAAAATTTACGCACATATAGAAGAAACATGGATTTTTTAGGGGGTAATTATAATGGCAGTAGTTGAAATAACTGAAGCAGCAGCATATGAAGTAAAAGACATGTTACAGCAAAATGATATGGCAGATGGTTATTTAAAAATTAAAATAAATGGTGGAGGTTGTACAGGCCTTACTTATGGTATGTCAGCTGAAGCAGAGCCAGGTGAAAATGATGAAGTCTTGGAAGTCCACGGTTTGAAGATACTTGTAGAAAAATATGACAAACCTGTATTAGATGGTACTAGAATTGATTTCAAACAGTCACTCATGGGCGGCGGTTTCCAAATTGATAATCCAAACGCAATTGCATCTTGCGGTTGCGGTAGTTCATTTAGAACAGCCAAAGTTGCTGGTTCTCCAGAAGATTGTTAATTTAATTTTTAAAATTTAAAGGCTATAGTTCGCATAATATCCAAGGTGAGCTATAGCCTTTTATAAGTTTATGTGAAATAATAAACAATATGGGCATTAGCGCTTGAAAATAAGCTATAAAAACTATAAAATTAGTATTGGATAAAAAATGTCTTTTTTGTGAATTACTAATTAAAATATAGGGTATAGCAAAAGACTAAGGCAACAAAAAAATTATGAAAGTTTAGGTGAATGAAATGGCTCAAGATCGTAAAAAAGTATTAGTTTTAGGCGCGGGTTATGCAGGTTTACAAACTATTACAAAATTACAAAAGCAAATTTCAGCAGATGAAGCTGAAGTTACATTAATTAATAAAAATGATTACCATTATGAAGCTACTTGGTTACATGAAGCTTCAGCAGGTACGATTAGCTATGAAGATTTACTATATCCAGTTGAAAGTGTAGTAAACAAAGACAAAGTTAACTTTGTTAAAGCAGAAGTTACAAAAATCGACCGCAATGCTAAAAAAGTAGAAACTGACGCTGGTATTTTTGATTACGATATCTTAGTTGTATCATTAGGTTTCGAAACTGAAACATTTGGTATCAAAGGCATGAAAGACCATGCTTTCCAAATCGAAAACGTTTTAACTGCTCGTAAATTATCTCGTCATATCGAAGATAAATTTGCTAACTATGCATCTTCTAAACAAAAAGATGACAAAGATTTAGCTATTATTGTTGGTGGCGCAGGATTTACTGGTGTGGAATTCTTAGGTGAATTAACTGACCGCATCCCTGAATTATGTAATAAATATGGTGTAGAACAAGGCAAAGTTAAAATTACTTGTGTCGAAGCTGCTCCAAAAATGTTACCAATGTTCTCTGATGAATTAGTTAACCACGCTGTAAGTTACTTAGAAGATAGAGGCGTAGAATTCAAAATTGGTACTCCAATCGTTGCAGCTAACGAAAAAGGTTTCGTAGTAAAAGTTAACGATGAAGAGCAACAACTAGAAGCTAATACAGTTGTATGGGCTGCTGGTGTTCGTGGTAGCAATTTAATGGAAGAATCATTTGAAGGTGTTAAACGTGGACGCATCGTTACTAAACAAGATTTAACTATAGAAGGTTATGACGATGTCTTTGCAATTGGTGATGTTTCTGCATTTATTCCAGCTGGTGAAGAACGTCCATTACCAACAACTGCGCAAATTGCTATGCAACAAGGTGAACAAACTGCTAAAAATATTATAAATATTTTAGAAGGTCAACCAACTCAAGAATTTGAATATGTTGATCGTGGTACTGTATGTTCATTAGGTTCTAATGATGGTGTAGGCGTTGTTTACGGTAAAGATATTCAAGGTAAAAAAGCTGCTTTCATGAAAAAAGTTATCGATACACGTGCAGTTTACAAACTTGGCGGTGTCGGCTTAGCATTTAAAAAAGGTAAATTTTAATATAGCAATTAAATAATACAGGCGCATGCACTATGTGATTCTGTACTTAAAAAGACCTGTCTAGTAAATAGATAGGTCTTTTTATTAAATAAAAAAGCACTAAGCCATATAAACTGTAGTATTATTTTTAATAAAATAATGGATAGATAATGACACATTAAAAATATAATTGAAAAAGAGGGATGCGCAATGCAAGTAACAATGCAAAGCAATACTAATATTAACAATAAAACTTTAGTAGTTGGTGTGCCAGAACACTTGAATCAAATTAGTGAGTTAACTATAGAAGATGAAAATATAATTGAAAAATTAGAAGAACTAAAACGCAATCAAATTATTAATACAAATGTTGGGACAATTTCTAGTACACTGTTTTCATTAAATGGTAAAAAATTAAAACTCATCACAGTTGGTTTAGGCAATTTAAAAACAACAAACTATAGTGATTTTTTAAAAGTATTTGGCAACTTATTTCAATATTTAAAAAAAGATAGAATTACTCAGGCTTCACTCTTATTTGATACGTTTGGCTCTCAAGTAATTACGATAGATACGGTTGCAGAAATTTTAGGGCAACAAAGTGAACAAGCAACGTATCAATTTGATGGCTATAAAACGAATAAAATGCCGCCTTATCAACTTGATTTAGATATACATACAGAAAGTTCAGCAGTGCACACATTTGTTAAGCAAGGATTAATTATTGGTTCATCGATTAATTTAGCGCGCGATTATAGTAATATACCGCCTAATATATTAACACCAGGTTATTATGCTGAATGCATTCAAAATCACTTTAAAGATACAGACGTTGCTGTCGATATTAAAGATAGCGATACCGTACAACGTGAAGGCTTTGGATTAATACATGCAGTTGGTAAAGGTTCAAAGCATGGTCCTAGAGTTATTACACTTACATATAATGGAGGCAATGCGGATGCTGAGCCTATAGCACTTGTAGGTAAAGGTATCACTTACGATTCGGGTGGCTATTCTATTAAGCCGAAAATAGGCATGCAAACGATGAAGTATGATATGTGTGGTTCTGCGAATGTGATCGCAATGATTGAAGCAGCACGCCAATTAAAACTAAAAGTAAATATTGTAGGGGTTATTGCAGCTGCTGAAAATATGGTGAATGAAATAGCTATGAAACCTGACGATGTTTATACAGCGTTAAACGGTGAATCTGTTGAAGTATTGAATACGGATGCTGAAGGACGCTTAGCATTAGGTGATGCAGTATTTTATGCAAACCAATTTCAGCCACAAGTAATTCTTGATTTTGCAACTTTAACCGGCGCAGCTGTAGCCGCACTTGGTGAAGATAAAGCTGCAGTGTTTAAACATAACGCAGAACACCAGCTTGAGGCTATAATTGCTAAAGCACAATTAGTAGACGAATATGTTTTTGAATTACCAATGACCTCTACAGAACAAAGTTTAATCCGTAAAAGTGAAGTCGCTGATTTAGTGAATCATACGAATGGTCATGGAAAAGCTTTGTTTGCTGCTACATTTATTAATCATTTTGCAGGTGAGACACCTCATTTACATTTTGACATTGCAGGGCCTGCAACAACTGAAAGCAACACATATAAAGGACAAAAAGGACCGACAGGCTATTTAATTCCAACTATTGTTCAATGGTTGCGCACATTAAAGTAAATGTTAAAGTAATTTAAATCATTTTGTTATTATTTTAATGGAAAACTCATAAATTATTTTATAGGGTTTTCCATTTTTCTATTTATAATATGAAAAACATGTAATAATCATTTGACAGTAGGTTATGAATTACCAATGAGCTAAAAATATGGAAACACATTGGATAAATGCCATTGACAATTGAAGTGGATATTGATATTATAAATTTCGTAACGCTTTAGTTCGATAACGTGGTAAAGGAGTCATGCTTTGTGATAAATGCAGTAGTTATAGCAGTCGTACTGATGATTGTCTTATGTTTATGTAGATTAAATGTAGTGATAAGTTTATTTATTGGTGCGCTCGTAGGTGGCTTAATTTCAGGAATGAATATCACTGAAATTGTGTCCGTATTTGGTAAAAATATAGTAGATGGTGCTGAAGTAGCACTTAGTTATGCCTTGTTAGGTGGTTTTGCAGCACTTATTTCTTATAGTGGCATTACCGATTATTTAGTGAATAAAATTATAGATGCTATTCATGCTGAAAATAGTAAAATGTCACGAGTAAAAGTGAAAATTATTATTATTGTTGCATTATTAGCGATAAGTATAATGAGTCAGAACTTAATTCCTGTACATATTGCATTTATCCCAATCGTTATTCCACCATTAATCAGTTTATTTAATGAACTTAATATCGATAGAAGACAAATAGCAATCATCATTGGCTTTGGTTTATGTTTTCCTTATGTTCTTATGCCTTTTGGTTTTGGACAGATTTACCACCAAATTATTCAAAGTGGTTTTTCAAAAGCAGATCATCCAATTGAAATGGGTATGATTTGGAAATCGATGCTTATACCATCGATAGGGTATATTGTCGGCTTGATTGCAGGTATATACTATTATAGAAAGCCAAGAAAATATATACAACGTGATGAAGTAAAAGATACAACTCACACTGAAATTAAACCTTATATACTTATAGTTACAGTAGTTTCCATTATCGCAACATTCCTTGTACAATTACTTACTGATTCAATGATATTTGGTGCATTAGCAGGTGTCCTAGTATTCTTTATTTCTAGAGCATATAAATGGACTGAATTAGATAAGAAATTTGTTGAGGGTATACAAATTATGTCCTTTATCGGTGTCGTTATTTTATCTGCAAATGGTTTTGCGGGTGTGATGAATGAAACAGGTGACATTTCTAAGTTAGTGAATGGCATAAGTGGTGTCATAGGAGATAATAAACTTATAAGTATTATTGTAATGTATTTGATTGGATTAGTTGTCACGTTAGGTATTGGCTCATCATTTGCTACGATACCTATTATAGCTACATTATTTGTTCCGTTAGGCGAATCTTTAGGATTAAGCACAATGGGGCTTATAGCTTTAATTGGTACAGCGAGTGCGTTAGGTGATTCTGGTTCGCCCGCAAGTGATTCAACACTTGGCCCAACTGCTGGATTAGACGTTGATGGTCAGCATGATCACATTAGAGATACGTGTATACCTAACTTTGTGTTTTACAATATACCGTTAATTATTTTCGGTACAATTGCTGCTATGGTACTATAAAGCTATTAAGTGGAAAACGGAGTGACAGCAATGACCAATATGTTAGAAGCGTTAAATATGAAAATAGAAAAAGAAGCACAGGGTTTGTTAATTATGTCTATGCCAGTAACGGATCAAGTTAAACAACCATTTGGCTATTTACATGGTGGTGCGAGTTTAGCATTAGGAGAGACAGCTTGTTCTATGGGTGCGGCATATTTAATCGATACGGCTCAATATGTACCATTAGGATTAGAAATGAATGCAAATCATATTGGATCTACTACAGAGGGTACAATTTACGCAACAGCATCTATCATACATGAGGGTAAGACAACACAGGTCTGGAATATAGATATTAAAGATGATACAGATAGATTAATTTGTGTCATGCGCGGAACAATTGCTATAAAGCCTCTGAAACGTTAATAATCAAAAAGCGCTATAAAGTTAATTATTTAACTTTATAGCGCTTTTTGATTTGCTTTTATTTTCAATTTCATCATAAGCTTCTGCAATACGAAGTGCTGCTTCACGTCCGCCCATAATATTGCGTGCAAATGGTCCAAGCACTAAATCAGCTAAACCACCTGTGACAAAGAGGTTAGGTAACCATTCTAAGGTTGGAGAAATATATGGCAAGCCGCAGGATGCTATAGGAGCTTGGAAGTGATTCGTAAGGTGCTTAATAATGGACTGCTGCATGATTGATTCTTTAAACCCTGTAGCTAATAAAATATGATCATAGCGCAAGCAATAATTTTCAGTGCAAATATGATGTTGTTGAATATCTGTAAGTTCATTGATATGCATATTCAATCTGTTTTGTTTGATGTACTTTTTAAGCCTTAATTCTAGTTCTTTAGGCATAGATCCTCTATGTCGCTCGCGTTTAATAATATCAAATCTTTGTTCAGAAGATTCAATGGCATTAAAAGAAGTCATATTTTTAGGACCGAGCCATCCTGGGTCTGCATCAAAATCATGTACATCTATGTGTTTATTCGTCCACAAGTGAATTTTATTGTTATTTTCTTTTAATAGTCTTAAGCATAAATGTGCAGCTGATATACCACTACCAACGACATGTGAAGTTTCCTGATAATAGGATTCATCGTTATCGAACACATGTGATATATCGGGTTGTTGTACAAACAGTTTAGGCGTGTATGGTTCATGATTACAGCCAAAAGCAATGATTAAATTATCTGTATGTACCCATTCATTATTGCTTAATTGTATTAACCATTGCTTGTCGTCTTTTTCTATTTTATTGACATAACTTTGTATATGACTTTGGTTTAATTCAAAGTGATGAATAAGCTCATGCGTATGATCCATAAACATATCACGGTTTGGTCGTTTGTAGGGACCATAAGCTGGATGTGTGTAGTGCATTTTCTTAGCATATTGTTTCAAATGAAATGGGTTAGGATGAACATGATGTACACATGGGGAACGTAAATAGGGCATGTCTATACGTTTAGTATAATTATTGAATTGTTCGCAGAGATTATGATGTGGGTCTATAATTTTTAAACGGTCACTTTTTAACCCCTTCGATCTTAGTTTGATAGCTATTGTAGCAGCATGCAAACCACCACCGATAATTGTCCAAGTTGTCATAAGTATTAAATCTCCTTTAAAACGAAATGATTACGATTTAATATATCATTAATTTTTATCTATGACAAATAGAAATGAACATACTGGTTAAAATTATCTTAATCTGTGTCTATAAATTATAAAAAAACACTCAGCTATTTAATGATAGCTGAGTGTTTCATAATATAGGGAAAAGCAATTTATATTAGATTTTTGTATCTTTTAACTCATCTTTTAAATCGTTACGTTTTGTTCGTTTTGAAGCGGGTGTATCTAAATTATATGCAGCTTTAACAATGAGGTGGCTTGATAATGGACCGGTAATTAAGATAAATAATATACCAATAAGTAACTGCATACTTGCGTAGCCTTCACGTCCAATAAAGAACAAGAATACACCACTAATTAATAACATAGCTCCTAATGTAGCTGCCTTACCAGCAGCATGTGCCCTTGAATAGACATCATCTAAACGTAAGAGTCCAATCGCTGCAAGTGCACTGATGAGTGAACCAAGGATAACTAAAATAAGTGCGATACTAATGACGATCGTCGTTATCATATTCAATCACCTTACCTTTATCCATATATTTCGCAAATACTGCTGTACCTAAGAATGCTAAAATGCCGATTAATAGGATGACGACCATTAAATATTTAGTGCCTAAGAACACACTGAATAATGCGACGATGGCCATAAGTTGAATACCTATTGCATCAAGTGCAACAACGCGGTCAGCTAGAGAAGGACCTAAGATTACACGCACAAGCATACCTAACATAGACAACGCTACGATGACTAATGCGATAATTAAGATTATATTGTAGTTCATCATTTTTCGCCTACCTCTCTAACGACTTTTTCAAGGGAGGATTTAATACCGTCCACTTCCTCCTCTTTTGTACTAAAATCAATACAATGTATATAAATTTCAGTACGATCATCACTTATACCCAACACTACTGTACCAGGTGTTAAAGTTATTAAATTAGATAATAACGCAATTTCCCAGTCTGTTTTCAAGTCAGTATTATAAGTGAAAAATGCTGGTTCATTGTCCATCTTAGGTTTAATAATAATACGTATCACATCTATATTTGCTTTTATTAATTCTATAATGAAAACAAAACAAAGTTTAATTATTTTATAAACTGTAATAATATAAAACCTTCCAGGTAAAATACCACGCATTAGGTATACTAATAATAGGGCAAATAAGTAGCCTAGTATAAAGTTATTAAAAGTATAACTCCCTGTTACAAACAACCAAAAAACGGATAAAAGTAAATTTACTAATATTTGGACTGCCATATTATTTTCCCCCCAATACGCCATCGATATAAACACTTGGATCATAGAACGCCTCTGCAGCATCTTTTATAATTGGATGTAGAAAGTCTGCAGATAATCCGAAAAGTACTGAAATTACAACTGATACAATAGCAATCGCAAGTATACCTTTATATTGTAATTTAGGATTGATTTTATATCCCTTTGATTCGCCAAAGAATCCTTGTAAGAATATACGAATAACGGAATAAAGTACAACAAGACTTGAAAGCAGTATGACAATACCACTTAAATAGAAACCTTTTTCGAAGGTAGCCTGAACAATATAAAATTTACCATAAAAACCACTTAGTGGTGGTATGCCTGCTAAGCTAAGCGCTGCAATAAAGAATGTCCAACCTAAAACTGGATAGTCTTTAATGAGACCACTGTACTTACGTAAGTCATGCGTTTTAGTAATTTTGTACATAACACCAATTAAGAAAAACAGTGCTGCTTTAATTAACATATCATGTAACGTGTAATAAATAGCACCCATCATACCAGTTTGGGTCATCATAGCTACACCGACTAAAATAACGCCGACAGCAATCATAATATTGTAGATAATAATTTTCTTAGTATCAAAATAACTCACTGCACCTACACAACCAAAAATAATGGTTAATAATGCTAAGAAAAGAATAATGTAGAACGGAAAGCTTGATGTATCATGAATGAATAGACTTGATGTTCTGGCAATTGCATAGACACCAACTTTTGTTAATAATGCACCGAAAAAGGCAATGATTGCAATTGGTGGGGCGTAATAAGCACCTGGTAGCCAAATGTACATTGGAAAAACGCCGGCTTTTGTTGCAAATACAAAGATAAACATGATGAATATGATATTTACAATCCCAGTATCAGCAGCAGGTAGTTGTCCTAATTTTTCACCAATATCGGCTAAATTTAACGTACCAACTACCGAGTAGAGCATTGCTACCGCAATAACAAAGAAAGCGGATGATGTAACATTTATAAGTACATATTTTATTGTTTCACTTAATTGTACTTTCGTACCACCGATAACTAATAGAATATAAGATGCCAGTAAGAATACTTCGAAGAATACGAATAAGTTAAAAATATCACCTGTGATAAATGAACCTATGACACCTGTTAGCATGAACATTACTGCGAAGTAGTAGTAATACGTTTCACGTTCTATGCCCACTGATTGATAAGAATATAAAATAATCAGCATTGTTACGATTAAACTTGAAATCACGAGAAGGATACTAAATATATCGAGTACTAATACAATACTATATGGAGCTTCCCATGAACCAAGTTCTAAAGTTATAATCCCATTCTTTAATACGTTGTTTAAGTTAATAAATGCAAAAATTAATGTGACAGCTGTCCCGCTTAGTGCAACGTATCGTTTAATAATAGGGCGCTTACCAATGAACACAAGTGCAATAATAGTTAACATTGGTATGACGAGTAGTGAAATAATGAGATTACTCTCGATCATCATCTAGCACTCCTTTCATACTTTCTACGTTGTCAGTTCCTAACTCTTTATAACTTCTAAAGGCAAGTACTAAGAAGAACGCTGTTACAGAAAATGAAATTACAATAGCTGTTAAAATTAACGCTTGTGGTAGCGGATCTACATATGAAGTAATATCTTTTTCAAATATCGGTACTTCACCTTTTTTCAACCCACCCATTGTAATTAAAAATAAGTTGGCAGAGTGTGTTAAAAGGGTACTCCCAATAATGATACGTATCAAACTCTTAGAAAGAATGAGGTAGACGCTCATTGCTGTGAGGATACCACAAACAAATATCATTACTATTTCCATTACTCATCCTCTCCAATCGATAAGATTATAGTCATTATGGTACCGACAACCGCAAACAGTACGCCTAAGTCAAAGAATGTTGCTGTGTGCATTTCTATCGGTTGTAATATTCCTAAAGGTATTTCAAACGGTGTGTGCGTGAAGAAGTTTTTACTATAAAACCAACTCGCCATAGGTGTTGCTATACAAAATAGCAAACCAATGCCTATTAATATTTTGAAATCCCAAGGAAAGATTTTTTTCATAGTTTTAATATCAAAAGCCACAGTGATGATGACAAGCGCACTGGCTAATAACAGTCCACCTACGAAGCCACCACCTGGTGTGTAATGTCCTGCCAAAAATAAAGATAAACCAAACATTACGATGAGGAAGAAGATAACAACAGCTGAATATTGAAAGATTATATTATTCTTCTGTCTTTTCAATGTTTTTACCTCCTTCGTCATTTGTTTTATTACTTGTACGAAGTTTGATCATTGTATATACACCTAAACCAGCGATTCCAAGCACCGCAGATTCGAATAAAGTATCGGTACCACGGAAATCGACAAGTATAACGTTAACCATATTTGTACCGTGTGCTAAGTCATATACATGCTCTTTGTAGAATTCAGAAATAGAGCTAAAATGTCGGTTACCATAAGCGATTAAGCCAAGTACAGTTACGACTGCACCCACACCAATAGAAATTAAAACATTTACAAGTTTGAATGAACGCGTCTCTTTATGTCTGTTTAAGTTTGGTAAGTGATAGAAACACAATAAGAATAACGCTGTAGAAATTGATTCAACTATAAACTGTGTTAAGGCTAAGTCTGGTGCGCCAAAGAATATAAAGAATATAGCGACAGAATAACCTACAGCACTTGCCATAATGATGCTGAACAGTCGTGAACGTGCAAATATAATCATAGAAGATGATGTAATTATAAGTACCACTATGATTAATTCAAATGGACGTACTTCACTCACGTCTTTAAAGTTAATCCCAAATGGTGTGACTAATAATGTAGCTAAAGTAATTAAAATTAAAGAAATAAATATAATTACTAAGTTGTTACGCGTAAAACCAGTCACATAAGCATTTGTGAACTTACTTGAGTAACCTGGCGAATCATTACCGAACTTATCATACCAGTAATTGATTGTAAGTTTTGTAGGATGTGCGCGTAATAAGCGCACCCAATAGCCAAACGATAAAATTAGCAATATACCAACAATATATATACCAATGGTAGAGAAAAATGCTGGTGTAAAACCATGGAACATATGGAATTCTGCATGCGTTCCAGTACTTTGACTGATTGAATTAACAGCAGGTTCAATAATTGATCCCGTTAATATAGAAGGGAAGAACCCAAATACTATAACTAATATTGCTAAAATAGCTGGTGAAAACAACATTAGTATAGAAGCTTCATGTGCTTTTTTCGGTAATGCATCTGATTTATGGCTACCTAAGAAGATTTGGCCAATAAATCTTATAGAATATACAAATGTAAATATACTACCGATAATTGCTACGATTGGAATTAATAAGCCAAGCGTATTTAAACTAAATAAGTTAACGTTTGTGACCTCAATCATACTTTCCAAGAACTTCTCTTTAGAAAGGAAACCGTTAAACGGTGGCACCCCTGCCATACTGAGTGAGGTGATTATGGTAATTGTAAAAGAAATAGGCATTACTGTTAGCAATCCACCTAATTTTTTTACATCACGAGTACCTGTACTATGGTCAATGGCACCAGCAATCATAAATAACGCACCTTTAAATGTAGCGTGATTTATAAGATGGAACATAGCAGCGGTGAACGCAGCAACATAAAGTTGACTTTCAGCACCTTCAAAATGATAACTTACTGCACCTATACCTAACATAGACATAATCATACCAAGTTGTGAAACGGTAGAAAATGCTAAGATACCTTTTAAATCTTGTTGTTTTGTAGCGTTTAATGACGCCCAAAATAGAGTAATTAAACCGACAGCAGTTACTGTCCAAATCCAACCTTGCGAAAGTGCAAAGATGGGTGTCATACGTGCTACTAAGTAAAGACCCGCTTTAACCATTGTAGCTGAGTGTAAGTAGGCACTGACCGGTGTTGGCGCTTCCATTGCATCCGGTAACCAAACGTAAAATGGAACTTGAGCAGATTTTGTCATGGCACCAATTAATACGAATATCATTGATAAAATGAAATACGGACTTGTTTGGATTTCAGATGCATTTCCAATAAGTTCTTGAATGCTTGTAGAGCCACCTGCGAGTGATAATAAAATAAGACCACCCAGTAGTGACAAGCCACCAAAGACAGTGACAAGCATTGATTTTTGAGCACCGTAAATAGATGCTTGTTTGTCACGCCAAAATGATATGAGTAGAAAACTAGAAAATGAAGTTAACTCCCAAAATAGATATAACATAATAATATTATCAGATAAAACAACACCTAACATTGCACCCATAAAGAGCAAGAGATAACAATAAAAATTCCCTAATTGCTCTTGTCGACTTAAATAACTTATAGAATATAGTACGATTAAACTACCAATGCCAGTTATTAACAAACTGAATAGTAATCCCAGACCATCAACATATAAATCGAAATTCATACCAAAATGAGGCATCCAGTTTGCTTTCTGCATTACGGTATTCCCTGACATGGTTGTAGAAATATATGAGAGGAAATATATAAATAAGACGACGGGGATAGGTAACACAAACCATCCTAAATGTATTCGTTTATGAAACCGATATACAAATGGAATAATGAGTGCAAATATTAACGGTAGAAGAACCGCTATATGTAACAAACTCATTATTTTATCCTCCTTTAAAAATAGTATAAGGTTATTATACATGAATTAGACTATTCTGAAAAACATGGCTAACCCATGAAGCACATGAATTTAATGTTTATTTAAATAAGAAGAAACGCAGTATTTTTATTCAAAATTTTGTTTATATTGAATTGCGTAATCTTTCTTAAGTTGCTGTAAATTCTCGAGTGATTTCTTTGCATGTAACGTATCCTGATCTTTTAATTTAAGTTCCAGTTTAGTGATTGCTTGTTGTAGTGATTGTTCATAAGGTAATTCGTCTTCTGTGAATGATTTAAGATGCGATTTAGTTGTATAGCGCTTTTCAAAATGACTTAACGCTTTACGCTCATGAAAAAATACATTTTCAGTTTCAGTTGGGCTATGTAAATCACCTTGTTTTGGGTGTTTGATAACTTGTTCCACTTGTACTAAGACTTGATTTTCATCTTCTTCCTTTATTATGACACCGTAACTTCCAGTTTTATGTGCAAAACGATATAACATAATTCAATACATCCCTTCATTTGTGTTAGAATACATATATCATCTTAACATGAAATGGAGAATAAAAATGACGAACTATCCTCAGTTAAATTCAGAAATAAACGGTAACGAAATTAAAATGGTATTACACACAAATAAAGGAGATATGACATTTAAATTATTACCTGACGTGGCACCAAAAACAGTGAAAAACTTTGTAACACATGCTAAAAATGGTTATTACAATGGTGTGACTTTCCACCGTGTAATTAATGACTTTATGGTACAAGGCGGAGACCCAACAGCAAGTGGCATGGGTGGCGAAAGTATTTATGGTGGCGCATTCGAAGATGAGTTCTCACTTGAAGCATTTAATTTATATGGTGCTTTATCGATGGCAAACTCTGGTCCAAATACAAATGGATCTCAATTCTTCATTGTCCAAATGACAGAAGTACCTGAATCAATGCTAAGTCAATTAGCAGATGGTGGTTGGCCAGAACCGATTGTTAAAGCATACGGTGAAAATGGTGGTACACCTTGGTTAGATCAAAAACATACAGTTTTTGGTCAATTAATAGATGGGAAAGCAACATTAGAAGACATTGCAAATACAAAAGTAGGCCCTCAAGATAAACCAGTACATGATATTACAATTGATTCAATTGATATCGAAGAAAACCAAAAGTAAGCGAGTAAGAAATGATAGTTTTGCAATTATAAGCAGAATATAAAATATAATATATAAAACAGGTTCAATCGAACACCCAATTTAGTAATTTTATGTTGAGTGTGAAGTTGAGCCTGTTTTTTTATTGAAAGTACTTTACAAGTTAACAATGTAATTAAACGTATTGAAAATAGGTAGACACATTTTTATGTATGCATTTTTTATAGTCTAGCAATTTTAAGTGTTAAATGAGAGTAGATACTTGCTATACATAGAAGGTTCAGGTTTTTATTTTGTTGAATTATTGTATGGAATATATAAAATGTGAAATTTTTCTATTAAATGTTAGTACCAAGTTATAATTTATGCTATTATAATAGTGTTAAGTAAAACGAAATAAGGGGTTATCACGTTGAATAATCACTATACAGTAGGTCAACATATCAAAGTTCGTGTGACTGGTATTCAACCGTATGGCGCTTTTGTAGAAACCCCGGACAATGCTGAAGGATTAATCCACATATCCGAAATTATGGATGATTACGTCCATAATTTGAAAAAGTTTTTATCAGAAGGACAAATTGTAAGAGCGAAAGTGATTTCAATTGATGATGAAGGTAAACTGAATCTTTCTTTAAAAGATAATGACTATTTTAAAAATTATGAACGTAAGAAGGAAAAGCAATCAGTATTAGATGAAATTAAAGAAACCGAAAAATATGGGTTTCAAACAATTAAAGAACGCTTGCCGGTTTGGATTAAACAGTCCAAAAACTCTATTAAAGATGAAAAAACATCTTTAACAAGATACTGACATTTCGATAAGAAATGTCAGTATTTTTTTATTGTGAAGAAGATATAATCAAAAATTACATGCGTGAGCATATTTATTTATCTTTATAGTTTAGGTAGTTAGAATTAACTAGCACTCAAATAGTGTGGAAAAAAGCGATATGGTATTTTACTTAGGAGGAATAATTGTAATGGATAAAAAATTTCAACCATTATTTGAAAAGCTCACATTACCTAATAAAGTTGTATTAGAAAATAGATTTGTCTTAGCTCCGCTAACACACGTATCTTCTAATGATGATGGGTCGATTTCAAATGAAGTAGTAGTATATATGGAACAACGTTCAAAAGATGTGGGATTAGCTATTTCTGCTGCTAGTAATGTAACAGATTTAGGTAAAGCATTTCCTGGACAACCTTCTGTAGCACATGATTCAAATTTAGAAGGGTTGAAACGATTAGCTGAGGCAATGAAGAAAAATGGATCTAAAGCTGTCGTTCAAATCCATCATGGTGGTGCCCAGGCATTACCTAATTTAACTCCTAATGGAGATGTAGCTGCACCGAGTCCAATTTCATTAAAAAGTTTTGGAGAACAAGAAGAACATCATGCACGTGAAATCACTGTTGAAGAAATAGAACAAACAATTAAAGCGTTTGGTGAAGCGACACGAAGAGTGATTGAAGCTGGTTTTGATGGCGTAGAAATTCATGGTGCTAACCACTACTTAATCCATCAATTTGTCTCACCTTATTACAACCGTCGTAATGATGAATGGGGCGAAGATCCTTATAAATTCGCAAATGCAGTTGTTGATGAAGTGACAGAAACAGTTAAACGTCACGGGAATAAAGATTTTATCGTTGGATATAGATTTTCACCTGAAGAAGCAGAAACACCGGGTATAAGCATGGAAATTACAGAAACGTTAGTAAAACATTTAATTGAAAAACCATTAGACTATTTACACGTTTCATTGATGGATATACATTCAAAAACGCGTGAAGGACAATATAAAGGTCAAGAACGTATTAAATTGTTATTACAATGGATTAATGGTCGTATGCCACTTGTTGGTATTGGTTCAATATTTACTGCGGAACAAGCAATTGAAGCGATTGAATCAACAAATGTAGAACTTGTAGCTTTAGGTAGAGAAATCTTATTAGATCACAATTTTGTTAGTAAAATTAAAAACGGTGAAGAAGATCAAATTATTTCTCATTTTGATCCAAATAGAAAAGACAAGCATCATTTACCACCAAAATTATGGGAACAGTTTAATAAAGGTTTCTACCCACTTCCAAGAACAGATAATAAATAGTATATAGAACATCAAGTAGTGTATTATCACAATTTTCCAAAGATATTGTGATTGATATGCTACTTTTTTAATTATAAATAAAAGTAAAATATTAGCAGCTTATAGATAAAATAAAACGAAAAATTCGGAAAAATAATTTAAAAATAACAATTATTATTATGGCTTCATCAAACTAATAGATATTGGGCAAGGTATTATTCATTAGTAATTATATATAATTACGAGTAAATAACAGTGTATATTTATTAATTTATCAACTGTTATAATGCATGAAGCTATGATTGAATATACAATTTTATGTAAAAATAATAAACGATATTTTATTTTTTAAATCAGACAAAATTATCTTGTGTAAACATAGGTAATTATGTCATTATATATGTAAGGGCTTACATATAAATCGAGTAGTTTAAAGATATGTTTAAAGCTTGATTTTTGTTGATGTATCAGCTTATAAGTCGCATGAAATGAGTAGTTTTAGAAAATGGTTTCAGTTGAACTCTAAATACGTTATGCTATGAACAAGTATCGTTTTAGAGTTTAAAAAGACTCTTAAATATTTTCAAAGGGGAGATATCATGTCAAGATCAAAAGAAATCATAGAAGTAACAAATCATTATGGAGCACAAAACTATGTGCCACTTCCAATCGTTATATCGGAAGCAGAAGGTGTTTGGGTTAAAGATCCCGAAGGTAACAAATATATGGATATGCTATCTGCGTATTCAGCTGTAAACCAAGGTCACAGACATCCAAAGATTATTCAAGCATTGAAAGACCAGGCAGATAAAGTTACTTTAGTGTCTCGTGCATTCCATAGTGATAATCTAGGCGAATGGTATGAAAAAATTTGTAAACTTTCAGGTAAAGAAAAAGCATTGCCAATGAACACAGGCGCTGAAGCGGTTGAAACTGCGTTGAAAGCTGCACGTCGTTGGGCTTACGATGTTAAAAATATAGAACCAGATAAAGCAGAAGTAATTGCATTCAATGGTAACTTCCATGGTCGTACTATGGCGCCAGTATCGTTATCATCAGAACCTGAATATCAACGTGGATATGGTCCATTATTAGAAGGATTTAATAAAGTTGATTTTGGAGATATTGAAGCTGTTAAAGGCGCAATCAACGAAAATACTGCTGCAATTTTAATTGAACCAATCCAAGGGGAAGCTGGAATCAATGTTCCACCAGAAGGTTACTTAAAAGCAATTAGAGAATTATGTGATGAACATAATGTCTTATTTATTGCCGATGAAATCCAAGCTGGTTTAGGTCGTTCAGGTAAATTGTTTGCTACAGACTGGGATGACGTTAAACCAGACGTATACATTTTAGGTAAAGCATTAGGCGGCGGCGTATTACCAATTTCAGTCGTATTAGCAGACGAAGAAGTATTAGGTGTGTTTTCACCTGGGTCTCACGGTTCTACATTTGGTGGTAATCCATTAGCTTGTGCAGTTTCAAATGCTGCATTAGATGTTATTATCGACGAAGATTTACCAGGACGTTCATTAGAATTAGGAAATTATTTCAAATCTGAACTAGAAAAAATAGATCACCCTGCAATTAAAGAAGTTCGTGGTCGCGGTTTATTTATCGGAATTGAATTAAATGAAGATGCGAGACCTTATTGTGAAGCATTAAAAGAAAAAGGGTTATTATGCAAAGAAACTCATGACACTGTGATCCGTTTTGCTCCACCACTTATTATTTCAAAAGAAGAATTAGACTTTGCATTAGACAAAGTAAGAAGCGTTTTCGAGTAAATTTATAGTTAAAAAATATAAGTTTTGAAAACTCTTTAAAAAGCGAAATGTTATGTTACAATTATCATGAAAGCGAAATCATTAGTTACGAAAAAGAGGCGAAATGAATCATGACTGAGAATAATAATTTAGTTACTTCTACGCAACAAATTATTAAAGAAGCATTGCATAAACTGGGATTTGACGATGGTATGTATGATTTAGTAAAGGAACCTTTAAGATTCCTTGAAGTTCGAATTCCTGTCCGTATGGATGATGGTACTGTTAAAACATTTACTGGTTATCGTGCACAGCATAATGATGCTGTTGGACCAACAAAAGGTGGAGTTCGTTTCCATCCAGATGTTGATGAAGAAGAAGTTAAGGCCCTATCAATGTGGATGACATTGAAATGTGGCATAGTGGATTTACCGTACGGCGGAGGTAAAGGTGGAATCATTTGTGATCCAAGACAAATGAGCATTCATGAAGTAGAACGTCTATCTCGTGGGTATGTGCGCTCAATTTCTCAATTCGTTGGACCAACTAAAGATATTCCAGCACCAGACGTATTTACAAACTCTCAAATTATGGCGTGGATGATGGATGAATATAGTTCATTAGACAAATTCAATTCACCAGGTTTCATTACTGGTAAACCAATTGTTTTAGGCGGTTCACAAGGCCGTGATCGTTCAACAGCTTTAGGTGTAGTAATTGCCATTGAGCAAGCTGCAAAAAGAAGAGGGCTAGACTTAAAAGGTGCACGTATGGTAATTCAAGGTTTCGGTAACGCAGGTAGTTTCTTAGCGAAATTCTTGTACGACATGGGTGCAAAAATTGTTGGTATCTCAGACGCTTATGGTGCATTACATGACCCAGAAGGTTTAGATATTGACTATCTGTTAGACAGAAGAGATAGTTTCGGAACAGTAACAAATTTATTTGAAGAAACAATTTCAAATAAAGAATTGTTCGAACTTGATTGTGATGTGCTGATTCCGGCAGCAATTACAAATCAAATTACTGAAGATAATGCAGCAGATATTAAAGCTGATATCGTGGTTGAGGCTGCTAATGGCCCAACTACACCAGCAGCAACACGTATCTTAACTGAACGTGGCATTCTACTTGTTCCTGATGTATTAGCAAGTGCTGGTGGCGTAACTGTTTCATACTTCGAATGGGTACAAAATAATCAAGGTTATTATTGGACAGAAGAAGAAGTAAACACTAAATTACGTGAAAAACTTATAACTGCTTTTGATACAATTTATGAATTATCACAAAATAGAAAAATTGATATGCGCTTAGCTGCGTTTATCGTTGGTATTAAACGTACTGCAGAGGCAGCTCGTTATCGTGGTTGGGCATAAAACGTAAAATAGAGTATAAATGGTTTAAATAGTTATTGATTTAGAAAAATAGAAAGTACCCACTATTAATTTTTAATAGTGGGTACTTTCTATTTATTACGAGTTCATTTTTTAGGAGAAACTCCCTTTCAAAATGTCGATTGAGTCTTATAACTTTATCGATATTTTTTTGTTAGTATATTACATTTAATTATCCATTTTTCTAAGGCTATGAGTACTGGTAGAAACTTTAATCATATTTCAGTTAATGAATAAACATTTATTGTATTTTATATGCTCTCTTCAAAGTGGAAGTTTAAAAAGTGAAAAACTTTATTTTTTTTATGCTACACAAAAATCTATACTAAACTTATAATTGTTATTAACATTGATTTAATTTAAAATGCTATGTTATTTATTTTCCGAATTATCAGACTTGTCGTACTTTTTTAGTTATGCTATTGTAAAAAAGAATATTAATAGCTAAATAATTAACTCCACCTGATAAACTATATAAAGAAAAGGATGACGACCCGATGTAAGATCATATTTAATTTAAAATAAAAATTAAATAATAAATTAATTCAAGGAGTAATTTCTGATGAATAAATCATCGTTTCGTTTTTTATGGATTGGTCAATCTCTCGCAAATAGCGGAGATGTTTTTTATATGGTGGGTTTAATAGCGATAATATACGAATTAACAGGTTCTGTAACTTATATGGCTTTTGTACCTTTTTTTATAACAACATCAAGGTTTGTAAGTGGCATCATCGCTCCTTTAATTATTGAACGAGTTAGCCTAAAGGCACTTTTAGCTTATTCCCAATTAGGTAAAACAATAGCTATAATTATACTTATAGGTTATATAGATGTTTTTTCTTCTATTAATACATCTGTTTTAATTTTTTTCTTTGTAATTGCCATCTCCTTTTTAGACGGATGGGCAAATCCAGCGAGAAATGCATTTATTCCAATATTAGTCGAACAAAATGCTCTGGTGAAAGCTAATAGTTTACTTGCTATTCTTGATCAAACAATTCGTTTAGGCGGATGGGCAGTTGGAGGAATGCTTGTTGCTATTATAGGGGGAGTAAACGTTCTTTGGTTTACATTTTTCTTGTTTGTAACATCAACTTTTATGATGTTTTTAATTCATAGTATTGATAGAAATATAGTGAGCGATGAACAGTCAATAAAACTATCAAATTGGGAAGTGTTAAAAAAAGGATGGGTAACTATTTGGCAAACACCCACCTTACGTACTATTAGTATCGTAGAATTTTTTGAATCGATTGCAAATGTGGTGTGGGTAGCTGCAATTATGTACGTGTATGTAGACCAAGTTTTGCAAACTGGAGAACAATGGTGGGGGTATATAAACGCGACTTTCTTCTCTGGATTAATGATAGGTGGGTTTTTAAGTTTAAAATGGTCACATTTAGTAGATAGACTTTCCAGTAAAGTTATTTTAGTTGGAGCTCTCTTAGCTAGTTTAACAACTCTAATGTTTGGTTTAACGTCGACTCCGTGGATGGCATTAGTATTATCCTTATTATTTGGTTTGGTAAATCAGATGAAGGATGTTGCTCAAGAGACATTAGTACAGAAGAGTGTGGTTCATAGACTTTTACCTAATATTTACTCAGCAAAAGACGCTTTAATAACGGCAATTTTCGGGGCTTCCTCGCTAATTTTAGGTAATTTGACCGACTTATTTGGTGTGAGATTCATATTTATGTTAGCTGCAACACTGCTTTTTATATCTTCGATTATTGTGATTATAAATAGAAAGGATATTTGAGTAATCTATATTAAATGAAAAGGAAAATACATTTATTATTCGTTTTACACCTAAATAAAATATCAAAATATAAACACACTTATAAGATTTTAAAAGGAAGAGTACTATGTTTAAAACAAAGATTAATGACAATTTAAGCCTTAAAATTTTAGAAGAAAGAGATACTCAAGCACTTTTTAATATAGTTGATAATTCAAGAGACTATCTAAATGAATGGCTTCCCTTTGTAAAATTCACGAAAACAAGTGAAGATACTAAGCAATTTATAAAATCTGCGCTAAATCAATTTATAGAAAATGATGGGTTTCACTGTGATATTTGGTACAACGAACAATTGATTGGTGTCATCGGATTACATTACATTACATAAATTGGTTGAATGAAAAAACATCTATAGGCTATTATATTGATCAAAATTACGAATAATGACAAAATGCACAAAATTTTTAATAGATTACTGTTTCAATGAAATAAATTTGAACAGAATTGAAATACAAACAGCGACTAAAAATATTAAAAGTCAAAAAATCCCCCGCAAATTAGGATTTAAACAAGAAGGCATTTTAAGAGAAGATGAAAAATTGAATGGAAAATTCGTTGATAGTTACGTGTTTAGCTTGCTTAAATCTGAATATAATAATTAAAAACTAAATTTTTCAGAAGATTATAGTTACCGAAGTTTACAAATAAAAACTTACATTTCAAACTCACGTTTTAAAACAAAGACAAATCAATTGTGATGTGAACCCCAAAAGTTGGACTTAAAAATCTAATTTTTAGGGGTATTTTTTATAGATATTATATCTTTGAAACACTCTATTTCCATGAAACTTATCATTTAATTCTTTTTGAAATTTAGGGTATCTCTATTTGTTGACACAGTAAATATATTAATTTCATTTTCTTTTGAAAAGGGCGATTTATTGTGCGATTTCTTACTCGGTAAAAAAGCACTAGACAAAAAATACAGGAAGAGGCTGTGTCCGTGGAAAGTGAGCATAAAAAAATGTCAACAAAGTCACAGAATTTGTTGACACTCTTAAAAGTTAGTTTGAAAACTAACTTTTTAAGTAAATGCGTTTAATAAATTTAATAGTTAATCCATATATATCCAGTAATGGGATGATTATTAAAAAAATAATACTTTCCTCAACACTATTATTTTTACCAGCAAACTATTTTTTATCATAAAAATTTGCTGGTAATGTTTTTACAAAAGTAAATAAAACTATCGTCTGCAACGTTACCATGATTAATAAACCCAATCTTATATAAGGATGATCTATCATGAAAATTGAAAAGCCGATAACTATATAAAGACTTAACAAAAGTTTGAACTTATCCTTCAATGTATAGCCTTTGTTTTCTTTAAAGCTCTCAACATAATTAACATAAACCTTTGTTTGTACTAACCATTTTTCAAATTTATCAGAGCTTTTAGAAAAACAAAGTACTGCAACTAATAAAAATGGCGTAGTTGGTAACAAAGGTAATAAAACGCCAGCAAAACCAATGACTGTAAATAACACACCAATAATAATTAAAAAATATTTCAAAAAAACACTCCTATTGATAGCTATTATCAATAATAAACTAATTCATCACTATAGTAAATAACATAACATTTTACAGGATAGTTTTTATTTTGGTTGTTAATTTAGACATTTGTTGTAGGTAATGGAAATTCTTATTTTGCTTGTGTTTCATTTTCATTAATTACTTGTTTGTATAAATCTGGATAATTCGTAAAGACGCCATTTACGCCATATTCATTGAGTCGTTGCATGTCTGCTTTTTCATTAACAGTAAACGGATGAACTAAGAGACCTGCTTTTTTGAGATTATGCACATTTTGTTTTGTTAAATCTGTATGTTCAGGTCCTACGCCGACTGCATATTGTTTGATCGCATTAAAGTCTTGTTGTGTCATACTAGTTAATTCACCCTTATCTAATAAGCGTACAAGCGGTATATTAGGGTTAAGGTTTTGTAGCTTTAATAAACTTTCTTGTGAAAAGGATTGAAGCATAACATGTCCATTTTCAAGCGAATCACTATTTAATAAATTGTGTTTATTTAATGTATCTAGAAGTTTTTCTTCCATGCCAGGATAAACATCAGGCGATTTTGTTTCAATATAATAATTGGCACCTGAACCATAGCGTTGGAAAATTTCATCTAATGTCGGTACTTGGACACCTTCATAGTTTGAATTTGCATATTGAGGATTTTCCGCATTAAATTTACTTCCTGCATCTAATTGTTTCAGTTCTTCAAGTGTATATTGATCGACTCTACCTGTACCATTCGTTGTTCTATCAACAGTTTCATCGTGCATTGCGACGAGGTGACCATCTTTAGTCATTTGTAAATCAATTTCTATATATGATGCGCCTATGGCATTGTGACTCTTATCGTAAGCCGCTAGGGTATGCTCTGGTGCATAGCCACTTGCGCCTCTGTGAGCGATTGTTGTGAATTTTTCACCTGTTAAATTATGTAATTCGTTCTGCTTATTATTTATACCGTTTGAATGAGCGCTTTGTTGTGAGTGAGAAGCGTTCTGATTTTCCATCTGACTGCCTTTACCACTTGCGTGAATCTCTGGAGATGCACCGAGACTCAATAATGATGTTACTGCAATACTTGAAATGATAAATTTACTGACGTGTTTCATAATGTTGTCACTCCTTAATCTGAACTGTAATTTCATAGTACAAAATAAAATCAGAAATAAGAATAGGATTTACAACATATTTATTCAAACTAAATAATGTTAAACATATAATTACAATTTATATCAAAAAATTACAAATAAAAGAACGACACTATACCTTGAATGGCTAATACAAGCTGTTTTCTCAAGAGTTGTGGCTATTTGAAGATATATTAACTAGCAATACTGTCATTGCGTCACAGAGTGCTATATATGTCTTTATAATTTAGGATGATTTATTAAGGCGTTATGATTATATATGTAACAAAAAGAACTGGAAGACCGCTTTTTTAAGCACGTTTTCCAGTTCTTTTTGCTAAAGTTGTTGCTTTATTATATTGATTTGTTGTTTTACTGCTTCTTGTCCCGTTGAACCATAACTGATTCTACGACTTACACAGTTTTCAGGTTTTAAGTAATCATAAATGTCCGCTTCGATACTAGCATGCGCGTTTTGATATTCTTCTAACGGAACGTCTAGTAAATAAACGTTATGTTGTATAGACCAAAGCACAATTTTACCAACGATCTCATGTGCACTTCTAAATGGCACACCTTTGTTGACTAAGTAATCTGCAAGTTCTGTTGCATTTGAAAAATCATTGTAGACTGCTTCTTGTAAGTGATTCACATTCACAGTCATTGTATCGACCATGCCTTCGAAGATACGTAGAGAACCTTTAAGTGTATGCACAGCATCAAAGAGTCCTTCTTTATCTTCTTGCATATCTTTATTGTATGCTAAAGGCAAACCTTTAAGTGTCATAAGCATACTCATAAGATTACCTGTCGTACGTCCAACTTTACCTCTAATTAATTCTGCCATATCAGGATTTTTCTTCTGTGGCATGATAGAAGAACCAGTTGAAAATGCGTCGGATAAAGTTATGAAATTTGCTTCTGCTGATGACCAAAAAATAATTTCTTCAGCAAAACGAGAAAGGTGAACCATAGTTAATGAAATGTTGTGTAACGTTTCAACAATATAATCTCTATCACTTACAGCATCCATACTATTTTCATAAAGTGCGCTAAAGTTTAATAAAGATTGTGTTTCATGACGATCAATTGGATAAGTAGTACCACTTAATGCAGCTGCACCAAGAGGGGAGATGTCAATACGCTTTAAGCTATCTTGGAAACGTGATTTATCTCTTTCTAACATCCAATAATACGTCAATATATGATGTGCAAACGATATTGGTTGTGCTCTTTGTAAATGCGTATAACCAGGCATAATTGTATCAACATGTGCTTCAGCAACTTTTACAATAGTTTGTTGGAAAGCAGTGATAGATTCAATTAAGTAGTTAACTTCTTCTTTTGTATATAAATGCATATCAGTAGCGACTTGATCATTTCTACTACGGCCAGTGTGTAATCTGCCACCAGCATCACCGATACGTTTAATTAATTCATGTTCAATATTTAAGTGAATATCTTCTAAAGAAACGTCTAAGTTTAAATTACCTTGTTTATAATCAGCTAAAATAGCATTTAAGCCATCTATAATTTGTTCACAGTCTGAATCAGAAATAATACCTTGTTTGGCTAACATCGTTGCGTGAGCAATACTACCTTGGACATCGTATTCGATTAATGCTTTGTCAAAGTGGATAGAAGCATTGAATTCATCGACCCATGCTTCTGGTTGTTCACTAAATCTACCACCCCAAGCTTTACTGCTCATCGTTATATCCGCCATGTAACATAGAATTCACTTTAGTAGGTAGGCCAAAGATATCGATGAAACCAACTGCTGATTCTTGATTAAACGCGTCTTCTTTTGTATAAGTAGCTAATTTTTCATTATATAGTGTATGTGGCGATTTTCTGCCATTAACGATTGCATTACCTTTGTATAATTTAATACGTACATCACCTGTAACATATTGTTGCGTACTATCGACGAATACTTTTAAGCTATCTGTTAATGGAGAGAACCATAAGCCATTATAAATTTGTTCTGAGAATTGTTTTTCGATTACTGGTTTGAAATGTGCTACATCTTTTGTAAGGGTAATTGTTTCAAGTGCTTTGTGCGCTTTTACAATTACTTCAGCTGCAGGTGTTTCATAGACTTCTCTTGATTTAATACCTACAAGTCTATTTTCTACATGGTCAATTCTACCAATACCATGTTTACCAGCTAATTTATTTAAATATAAAATGAGTTCACTTAATTTATATGATTGACCGTCTAAAGCAGTAGGGATACCTTGCTCAAATGAAAGTACAATTTCATCTGATTCGTCAGGTGTATTTTCTATTGGATTAGTTAAGTCATATGCATCTTCTGGTGGTGTGGCATATGGATCTTCGAGAATACCACATTCGTTACTTCTACCCCATAAGTTTTGGTCTATTGAATAAGGTGAATCGTGTTGAATCGGTACTGGGATATTATGTTTAATTGCATAATCTATTTCTTCTTCACGGCTCCAAGCCCATTCTCTAACTGGAGCAAATACTTTTAGTTCTGGATCCAAAGCTTTAATTGCTACTTCAAAACGAACTTGGTCATTACCTTTACCAGTACAACCGTGTGCAATACCAACTGAATTTGTTTTGCTAGCAATTTCAACTAATTTTTTTGAAATTAAAGGTCTTGATAATGCAGATACTAATGGATAAGTACCTTCATACATTAAATTACCTTTAATTGCATATGATACGAAATCTTGACTGAATTCTTCAGTAGCATCAATAATGTGACATTCACTTGCCCCCATATCTAATGCTTTTTGATGAACGATGTCTAAATCCTTACCTTCACCTACGTCTAAACAACAAGCTACAACGTCGTAACCTTTATCTAATAACCATTTTACTGCAACACTTGTGTCTAAACCGCCTGAATATGCTAATACTATTTTCTCTTTCATAATTTCCACCTCTAATTGATATTTTAAAATTTGTTTTTTTATTTGATATTGAATAGTATAGCAGATGTTTATTGAAAATAAAACCACTTTTATACATAAATATGCAAAAATATTTGGATGGGCTTATTCATTAAAGGAAGTATTTATGTTACGAATATTGGAATAGTGTTGATTAAAGGATTATATCTATATGTATATAATAATGAATAAAAAAAGTGATACGCTAAAAATAATTAGCAAAATTGTCATAATTTATGACTGATTATAGGCTAGTTGTTTGAATAGTCAAAATAAACTTAGTAATATTATACTGAAACTAAAAACACTGGAGGCAATATCAAATGACTCATATTCAATTAGATTATGGTAAAACTTTAGAATTTTTTGGAGAACACGAACTACAACAACAAAAAGATATCGTTAAATCAATTCATAAAACAATTCATGAAGGAACAGGCGCTGGTAGTGATTTCTTAGGTTGGATAGACCTTCCTGTTGATTATGATAAAGAAGAGTTTTCACGTATTTTAGAAGCTTCTAAACGTGTTAAAGAAAATACAGATGTATTTGTAGTAATTGGTATCGGCGGTTCATATTTAGGTGCACGTGCAGCTATTGAAATGTTAACTTCTTCATTTAGAAATAGTGATGAATATCCAGAAATCGTATTTGTAGGTAATCATTTATCTTCAACATATACACAAGAGCTAATTGATTATTTAGATGGAAAAGATTTCTCAGTCAATGTAATTTCAAAATCTGGTACAACAACTGAACCAGCAGTCGCATTCAGATTGTTTAAACAATTACTTGAAAATAAATATGGCAAAGATGAAGCGAAAAAACGTATTTTTGCAACTACAGATAAAGAAAAAGGTGCATTAAAAGAATTAGCTACAAATGAAGGCTATGAAACATTTGTTGTACCTGACGATATTGGTGGTCGTTATTCAGTATTAACTGCAGTGGGCTTATTACCAATTGCAGTTGCTGGAATTGATATTAAAGCAATGATGGAAGGTGCAGCTAAAGCACGTGAAGAATTGTCATCAGAAAACATAGAAGACAATATTGCTTATCAATATGCAACTATCCGTAACGTTTTATATGCAAAAGGTTATGACACTGAAATGTTAATCAACTACGATCCTTCAATGCAATATTTCAATGAATGGTGGAAACAATTATTTGGCGAATCTGAAGGTAAAGACTTCAAAGGTATTTATCCTTCAAGTGCAAACTATACAACAGATTTACATTCTCTTGGCCAATATGTTCAAGAAGGACGTCGTTTCTTATTTGAAACAGTAGTAAAAGTAAATAATCCAAAACATAACATTACTATAGAAGAAGATAATGATAATTTAGATGGATTAAATTACTTAGCAGGTAAAACAATAGACGAAGTTAATACAAAAGCTTTTGAAGGTACACTATTAGCGCATACAGATGGTGGCGTTCCAAACATTGTTGTTGATATTCCTCGTTTAGATGAAGAAACATTTGGTTATATCGTTTACTTCTTCGAATTGGCTTGTACAATGAGTGGTTACCAATTAGGTGTGAATCCATTCAACCAACCAGGTGTTGAAGCATACAAACAAAATATGTTTGCTTTATTAGGTAAACCTGGATTTGAAGATAAAAAAGCAGAATTAGAAAAACGTTTATAATATAGAAACACTTGTTTCATTAAAATAGTGATTTAAGAAAAGACTCATTCCAAAGATAAATTTGGAATGAGTCTTTTCTGTATTGATAACGCTAAAGTGAATAATAATTAGCTATATTTTTTCAAGCACATTACGATTACTAATACTATAAGTCTCTGACATGATGCTTTCTTCATTCTCGAGACTGATTTATATTAAATCTAGTACTTTATAGTTTTAAAAACATGATATTACACTTATAATTATAATCAATAGAAATGATGGAGATGGGTTAGATGACAGAAGAACAAGTACAATATTGGTTTGATTTATTCGGAAACCTAGGATATATTGTAGGTTTTTTATTGCCATTTATTGAAGCTTTTATTCCTATTTTGCCAATCATTGTATTTGTCATTGTTAACGTTAATGCATATGGTTTTATAATCGGAACTTTATTGGCTTGGATGGGTACAGTGGCTGGTAGTTATATCGTGTTCCTATTTTTTAGAAGGCTTACGCATACACGTTATATGAAGAAAATACAACAACGTACCTCTGTTCAGAGATTGATACATTTCATTGATAGAAAAGGCGTTCTTCCAATTTTTATTTTAATGTGTTTTCCATTTACACCAAGTGCGCTAGTCAATATTGTCGCAAGTTTATCGCATATTAAAGCACATGTCTATTTGACCGTTCTTATAGCTTCAAAATTTGTAATGGTTGGGCTTGTAGGTTGGTTGGGGAATGATATTACAACTTTATTCACAAGCCCTACAAGATTGATAACTATCATCATCGTCATTTTAATAGTATGGTTTGTAGGACGAAAAATCGAGAAACATTTTATGCATTCTTCAGAGGAGTGACAACGTGCGATTCATATTAAAACATTTGATTTCCATAATATTTGCGATTATTATTGTACTATTGATACAAGCGTTTGTAATTACAGGCGCCGTCATTAAAAATGATTGGATGGCTCCGAACCTTAAACAAGATGATCGAATTATTGTAAATAAGATTAAAACTACATTTAACATATTAGATAATAATGATATTATAATGTATCGTAAAGGCGATGAAATTCAATTCAGTAGAATTATTGGTAAACCTGGTCAATCTATTGCATATAAGAACGGGACGTTATACAGAGATGACAGGGCAGTGGATGAGCCTTATGCGAGTAATAGTATAAATGGTTTATCACTTAGAAATATTCAGCAATCTGAAGGAGATATCATTCCACCGAATGCTTATTTTGTACTCAATGATAATCGTGAAAATAAACAAGATTCTAGAACGACTGGATTTATACAAAAAGAAGACATTATTGGAAATGTGAGTTTGAGGTATTTCCCATTTGAAAAATTCACAGTGAACTTTAATTAAATAGACGAGGTGTAAAAATTGAAAAAAGAGATATTGGAATGGATTGTGTCGATTATCGTTGCAGTGGCATTGGTATTACTAATTGTAAATTTTGTGGCAAAACCATATACAGTTAAAGGTGACTCCATGGATCCTACGCTAAAAGACGGCGAACGTGTCATGGTCAATTTATTTGGTTATAAATTTGGCGATATAAAAAACGGTAATGTCATTGTCTTTCATGCAAATAAAGAAAGCGACTATGTTAAACGTGTTATCGGAACTGCTGGCGATAATGTTGAATACAAAAAAGACAAATTGTTTGTTAATGGTAAAGAAGTAGAAGAACCATATTTAGATTCAAACAAAAAAAATAAACAATATGAATATATTACAGGCAGCTTTGAAACAAAAGATTTAAACCAAGTAGATGGGAAAAATAAAATTCCTGAAGACAAGCTACTTGTGCTCGGTGATAATCGTGAAGTAAGTAAAGATAGCCGCTCATTTGGTTTAATAGACGAAGATCAAGTGGTTGGTAAAGTAGCATTTAGTTTCTGGCCACTTAATGAAATGAAATTTGGATTTGATCCTGATACAGATCAAGATAAATAATAACTGAATTTAAGATATAGTTACCTAATATTATAAGAGAAGTGTTAATCTGTTAATTTAATGGATTAGCACTTTTTCTATACAAAAATCTATGAAATTAAATAATTTTCATTAATCAGCGTAGAGGTAATTTAAATCAGAGATCGTTACGGAATTTAAAAAAACATATGAAGGGGTATTTTTTATAAAGAACTGATTCAAATACTTAAAATAGTTGAATCAGTCAGATGAAAGATTCGTAAAGAAGAACCTTTTCTATGTTAAAATGTGAGTCAAAGGAGTGGAAGTTTTCCATGGAATTAAATGCTTATATTGGAAGAGCAGGAACAGGGAAGTCACATGAAATCATTGAAGAAATTAAAAGTAAAATGAAACAAGATCCACTAGGCGATCCCATTGTATTAATTGCTCCTACGCAAAATACTTTTCAACTCGAACAAGCATTTGTAAACGATCCTGAACTAAGTGGTAGTCTTAGAACAGAAGTGCTACACTTTGAACGTTTGAGTTACCGTGTGTTTCAAGAAGTCGGTGGCTTGATGGAACAACAGTTATCAAAAGCAGGTACAGAGATGATGATTTATGATATCATCCAACAACATCAAACAGAGTTGAAGCTCTATCGCTCTCAAGTTAAATACTATGGTTTTAGTGAAAAACTTTATGAACAAATACAAGATTTTAAAAAATATGCAGTTTCTCCAGAACAATTAGAGGAATATATAGCTGCAAATCACTTACAAACACGCACGAAACATAAATTGCAAGACATCGCGCTTATTTATAAGCATTTAGAAGATAGAATAAATGGTGAATATGTATCAACTGAGGATTCGCTTCAACGTTTTATAACGATGATGGATCAATCTGAATGGTTAAAGCGAGCCGAAATATATATCGATGGTTTTCATAACTTTTCGACGTTAGAATATCAAATTATTCGTAGCTTAGTAAGTTATGCGAAAAAGGTTACCGTAGTATTAACTACAGACGGGGACAAAGATACGTTTAGTTTATTTAGAAAACCATCTGAATCTTTAACGCATATTGAAGACATCGCGAATGATTTGAATATTAAGGTCAACACTAAACGTTTTAATGAAACAAATCGGTTTAATAATAGTGATTTAAAACATTTAGAGCATAACTTTAACGCATTACAATTTGAGCCAATCTCGGCACAAGGCAATATTGAAATTTTAGAGGCATCTGTAATGCGTGAAGAAATTAATGAAGTAGCTCGTCGTATTTTGAGAGAAAATCGCGAACAAGAAAGACGTTTTCAAGATATCGCAATTTTGTATAGAGATGAATCTTATGCATATTTGATGGAATCGATATTACCGCAATACGATATTCCATACAATATAGATATTAAAGAATCTATGACGCATCACCCAGTAATGGAAATGATGCGCTCACTTATTGAAGTCATACAAACAAATTGGAATTTTGATCCACTTATGCGTCTGTTTAAGACAAATATACTTTCTAAAAAGTTTAAAGATAGTCATTATCTTATTGATATTTTAGAAAACTTTGTACTGGAACGTGGAATTTATGGCAAACGCTGGATTGATGAAAAATATTTCCATGTTGAACAATTTAGAAAAATGGGATTAAAGCGCCAGCCATTAACTGATGAAGAACGTGAAACGTTTGAACGTGTAATTCAAATGAAAGCAGATGTGATTGATAAAGTGATGATGTTTGAATCGAAAATGAATAATGCTACAACTGCAATTGAATTTGCGACAGCCTTTTATGAAGCTATAGAAACATTCGATTTACCTAGTCAATTGATGACAGACCGAGACACATTAGATGTTGAGGGCGAACATAAAAAAGCAGAAGAAATTGACCAGATATGGAATGGTTTTATTCAAACATTGGATGATTTAGTTACTGTTTTTGGCGAACAGACTATGACTCAAACACGTTTTTTAGAATTGTTTGATATTGGCTTAGAGCAATTAGAATTTGTGATGATACCGCAAACGATTGATCAAGTGAGTATAGGGACGATGGATTTAGCTAAAGTTGATAACAAAGCACATGTATACCTTGTCGGTGTAAATGATGGGGTCATGCCACAAACCGTTGCATCATCGAGTTTGATTACAGACGACGAAAAGAAATACTTCCAAGAACAGTCAACGATAGAATTGAGCCCTACAGCAGATATATTACAAATGGATGAAGCGTTTGTGTGCTACATTGCTATGACAAGAAGCCGTATAGCTGTTACATTTTCTTATTCTTTGATGGGAACAAGCGGAGATGAAAAAGAACCGAGCCCATTTTTAAATCAAATTCAACAGTTATATACAAATCTAGATATTCAAAATATTCATCATCAACATCAAGCTAATCCATTATCACTAATGGAACATCCACATCAAACTAAAATTGCATTATTTGAATCGTTAAAAGCATGGTTAGATGATGAGATTGTGGCTGATACATGGTTAGACACATATCAAGTGATGAGAGACGATGACAATTTAAATGATGGTTTGAGTTACTTATTATCGGCATTAACGTATGATAATGAAACGGTCCAATTAAGTGAATCATTGTCTTCAGATTTATATGGAAAGACGATTAATGCAAGTGTATCCAGATTTGAAGGATATCAAGCTTGTCCATTTAAACATTTTGCCTCACATGGTTTACGACTTAACGAACGTACAAAATACAAACTTGAAAATTTTGATTTAGGTGATATTTTTCACCAAGTGTTGAAATTCATTTCAGAAAAAGTGAATGGTGACTTTAAAAACTTAAATACGAAACAAATTCATAAATTAACATTAGAAGCTTTATCTGAAATATTACCTGAAGTTCAATTTAACTTGTTGAATTCAACGGCTTACTATCGTTATTTATCACAACGAATCGGCGCTATTGTTGAGACCACTTTGACTGCGCTCAAATATCAAGGTAGTCACACAAAATTCACGCCACAACGTTTCGAAGCAGGATTTAGAAGAAAACCGCGTGATAATAGTGAATTGTTAGCTGAGCCATTGAAGACAACACAAGGCGTTCCAATCAATATTCGTGGACAAATTGATCGTATAGATACATATCAGCAAGGTGATCAAAGTTTTGTGAACATTATTGATTATAAGTCTTCAAAATATAGTGGGACACTAGATTTGACTAAAGTCTATTATGGTATGCAAATGCAAATGATGACGTATATGGATATTGTGTTACAAAATAAATCACGTCTTGGTTTAACAGAGATGACTAAACCAGGAGGACTTTTATATTTTCATGTTCATGAACCGCGTATTAAATTAGCGTGGAACCAATTAAATGAAGATAAAAGAGATACGGAGTTTATTAATTCGTTTAAATTAAGTGGGTTATTAAATAGTGATGAATCAGTATTAGATGCTTTTGATACAAGATTAGAGCCAAGTTATAATTCTGATATTGTACCACTTGGATTGAAAAAAGATGGCGGAATTAAAAGTAACAGTAAAGTTGCAGATGAAGAAACAATTTATAAATTAATAAAGCATAATAAAAAGAATTTTATTGAAACTGCCTCCAGTATTATGGATGGTCATACAGAAGTTGCACCAATGAAATATAATCAAACATTACCTTGTGAATTTTGTAATTATAAATCTGTATGTCATGTAGATGGTGCTATTGATAGCAAACGTTATCGTACTGTAGACGAGTCGATTAATCCGTTAGAAGCAGTGCAAAATGTGGAGTTAGAAAGTGAGGAAGATGAATTATGAGTCAAATTCCAGCAAAGCCAGCTGATACAAGATGGACTGATAACCAATGGAAAAGTATTTATGCCAAAGGACAAGATGTACTTGTAGCTGCGGCTGCAGGATCAGGCAAAACAGCTGTTTTAGTTGAGCGCATTATTCAGCGGATTATCAAAGATGAAATAGATGTTGACCGCTTACTTGTAGTGACTTTTACAAACGCAAGTGCACGTGAAATGAAACATCGTGTAGATCAACGTATTCAAGAAGCATCTATGGCATCACCTGATAATGCACATTTGAAAAATCAGCGGATCAAAATTCACCAAGCACAAATTTCTACACTCCATAGTTTTTGTTTGAAATTAATACAACACCATTACGATGTTTTAGATATTGATCCAAACTTTAGAACAAGTAGTGAAGCGGAAAATATTTTATTGCTTGAACAAACGATTGATGAAGTATTGGAAAGTCATTATGATGTGTTAGACCCAAGTTTCGTAGATTTGACTGAACAATTATCGTCTGATCGAAATGATGATCAATTACGGAATACGATTAAACAAATGTTTTATTTTAGTGTGGCGAATCCCAATCCTTTAACTTGGCTGCAAAATTTAGCAGACCCTTATTACAATGGTGAGCAACAAGATGATTTACTACAATTATTGAATGAAGTAGCAATGATTTTTATGAATTCAGCATTAGAAGCGTTGAATAAAAGTTATGACTTATTCATGATGCTAGAAGAAGTAGATAAACAAGTAGCTGTATTAGATAAGGAACGACACTTTTTAAATCAAGCGATGGAAGGCGGTCAATTGAATACGCAAGTCATTGCTGAACACCAATTTGAAGCGCGTTTCCCAGCTAAAAATAAGAAGATTAAAGAAGCGAATGAGATGATGCTTGATGCGTATGATGATGGTAAAAAACACTATGATCAATATAAAGCATTGGTCTCAAAAGTTCAGGAAGATTATTTTTCACGTGAAGCAGAAGAATTGAAGCTTGATATGCAGCGCTTAGCACCGAGAGTATCATATCTAACGCAAGTGACAGCAGATGTAATAAAGCAATTTAATTCGAAAAAAAGAAGTAGAAATCTCTTGGATTTTTCTGATTATGAACATTTTGCGTTACGCGTATTAATGAATGATGACGGTACGCCTTCAGAAATTGCGGACATGTACCGTCAACAATTTGAAGAAATTCTTGTTGATGAATATCAAGATACGAATAGAGTTCAAGAGAAAATATTATCATGTATTAAACGAGGTAACGAGTCAGACGGCAACTTATTCATGGTAGGTGACGTGAAACAGTCTATCTATAAATTTAGACAGGCAGATCCAAGTTTATTTATAGGAAAATATAATCGTTTTTCATTAGATGGCTTAGAAAATGGTATGAGAATTGATTTGTCACAAAACTTTCGTTCAAGAGAAGAAGTACTAACAACAACGAATTATTTATTCAAACATATGATGGATGAAGCAGTAGGAGAAATTGTATATGACGATGCTGCACAATTGTATTATGGTGCTCCTTATGATGATAAGCCTCATGATGTTCAGATGAATATGTTGATAGAAGATGCTGAGTCAGATTTAAAAGGCGCAGAGCAAGAAGCTGAATATATCGTACAACAAGTTGAAGAAATAATGGATAAACATGAAATATATGATATGAAATTAGATGAATATCGTAAACCAAGCTATAAAGATATTGTCATACTTGAACGTTCATATGGTCAAGCACGTAAGATTCAACAGGCGTTTAAAGATCACAATATACCGTTCCATGTGAATAGTAAAGAAGGGTATTTTGAACAAGTAGAAATACGATTGATATTATCCTTTTTAAGAACAGTTGATAATCCGTTACAAGATATCTATTTAGTAGGGTTAATGCGTTCTGTGATTTATCAATTTACTGAAGATGAATTATCTAATATTCGCGTATTTAGTCCTAACGATGATTATTTTTATCAATCAATTAAAAATTATATGCTGAATGATGTTGCAAATAAAAAATTAGTGAAAAAATTAGATGCATTTCTAAAAGATATAGAGGTGTATCAACATTATAGCCAAAGCCATCCGGTTTATCAGCTAATAGATAAGTTTTATAATGAGCATTATGTGATTCAATATTTCAGTGGTATTGTTGGAGGCAAAGGGCGTCGCGCCAATTTATATGGATTATTTAATAAAGCAGTAGAATTTGAGAATTCTAGTTTCCGTGGTTTATATCAATTTATCCGCTTTATAGATGAATTAATAGAACGTGGCAAAGATTTTGGAGAAGAAAACGTTATCGGTCCAAATGATGATGTGGTTAGAATGATGACGATTCATAGTAGTAAAGGGTTAGAATTTCCTTTTGTAATATATTCGGGGTTATCTCGTAAATTCAGAAGAGATGATTTACATAAACCAGTGATCTTAAATCAAACTTATGGTTTAGGAATGACTTATTACGATGTGGAAAGTAACTTATCGTATCCTTCGCTATCTTCCGTTACGTATAAAGCCATTGCAGAAAAAGAAATGGTCTCTGAAGAGATGAGACTCATATACGTTGCGCTCACACGTGCAAAAGAACAATTATTTTTAATAGGACGTGTTAAAGATGAGAAGGAATTAGCTCAGTTTGAACAAGTTTCTGTGTCGGATACTCATTTGCCTGTAAGTTATCGACTAACTGCGAAAAGACCGATTGATATGATTTATCCAATATTGTCTAAATATCAGTCATCTGCTTTACCGAATGAATTGCGTTTTGAACGCTCGATTGGTGACATCGATGCAACGATGAAACCCTATGTTCAATTAAATATAGATTTTTATCAAGATATTGCATCAGAAGCGGTAGTTGAAGAAAGTGAACGACGCACGATAGAAGATATTGAGACGCTGAATACGAATGATGAAGCAATTAAATCACAAATTCATCAACAGCTGAGCTATACGTATCCTTATCAAGACGTTGTCGATAAACCTTCAAAGCAGTCTGTATCTGAATTAAAACGTCAACTAGACACGGAACAAGCAGATACAAATTATGATAGAGTAAGACAATATCGTATAGGAACATCGTCTTATGAAAGACCTGGCTTTTTAAGTCATAGCTCTAAAAGGAAAGCAAATGAAGTTGGTACATTGATGCATACAGTGATGCAACACCTACCATTTAAACGCGATGGTCTATCACAACGTGAATTACATGCACATATTGATCAAATGATTGAAAAACACATCATACCGGAAGATGCGAAAGACGATATTCGCTATGAGGATATCTACACATTTATTAGTAGTGAACTATACACAACCATCGCCTCTAGTGATGCAATATATCGTGAATTACCATTCGTTGTGAATCAATCCAATGTGGATCATTTAAAAACCGATGACGAAGATGCTTCAATCATTCAAGGTATGATTGATCTTATATTTTTAAAAGATGACCAATATTATTTTGTAGATTATAAGACAGACGCATTTAATAGACGCCGGAACATGTCAGATGAAGAAATTGGTGCTCAATTGAGAGCGCGTTATAAGATACAGATGGAATATTACCGCACCACATTAGAAACAATATTAAAAACCGAAGTTAAAGGATATTTATATTTCTTTAAATTTGGACAACTTTCAATTGATACTTAAATTTCCAAAAAGAGGTGCTATATTGTGTCACCGCAACGCAGATTATTTGAATTAGATGCATTACGTGGTTTTAGTTTGTTTGGCATCATATTAATGAATATTTTAGTTTTTAGTTTTCCTTATGAGGAAACTTATCTACCTGGAGTATTAAATGGTGCCAATGAAGGGCTATTCCGCATTGTTACACTTTTTGTTATCAGTTCATTTTATCCAATATTTACAATGTTATTTGGATATGGATTAAGCATAATGTATGAAAATAGTAAACGTAGAGGGATGTCATATTATCCTTTTATATATCGAAGATTAGTAGTTTTACTTATTTTTGGTGTACTACATGGCTATTTTTTATTTAATGGAGATATTTTATTTGGATATGGTTTTACCGGAATGATTGCAGTTTTATTTATCAAATTGAAACCTAAGACTTTAATTAAATCAGCTGCTGGCTTATTTATAATGAAAATTGTCATATTGGTTATTCCAATTTCTTTAGCATACTGGAATAAAGGTCGCCATGAAGCAAGTAATTATTCAGGTAAGTCACTTGCGCAATTGGTTGATATCAAACAAAATGGTCATTACTTTGAATTCTTACAAGTAAATGGATTGGAAAGTAAGTATAGTGTTATAGATATTGTTACAAGAGCTGCATATCTTGATCTTTTACCTTACATACTTATAGGTATTGCCGCACAAAAATTAAGTTTGATAACTAAGATTCAAAACAACCCACGTAGTGCCATGACATGGGGGAGCACTTTATTTATTATCGGTTATTTTATTAAACTTCCATTTGCCTTAGATTATGCAAACAATACGTTTTCAGTCATAAGTTCAATGGTAGGTGGGCCGATTCTTGCGATGGGATACATCTTGATCTTTGTTCGTTTATGTCAATATGCCAAAGCTGCGAAGGTACTAGACATTTTTAAATATCCTGGAAAACTTAGTTTATCAGTTTATATATCCCAAAGTATCATTTTCACATTCATTTATTATGATATAGGCTTAAGTTTATACAACAAGTTACCGCTCTATCAATCTTATATTATCGTAGTAGTTGTATATAGTTTGCAACTTTTAGCTTGTTATTATTATCTGAAATTCTTTAAGTATGGACCCATCGAGTGGTTATGGCGGAAAATTACTTACTTAAAATAAGACGCATTAGACACAAAACAATAGAATTTTGAAAATTCTAGTTATTTATTTGTTATTTAGTAGTAAATATAGTTATAATATGTAATAAGATATAGATGAGGAGCTGATATTGAATGAAATTCCTATCATTCAGACATGAAGGACAGACATCATATGGTGTGAAAGTAAAACGTGAAGAAGCTGCGTGGGACTTACAAAAAGTTTTTGCAGATTTTTCGGAGGGTGCGTTCCATCCTAAAACGTTATTAGACGGCCTTCAACAAAACCAAGTCGTAGATTTTCAAGAAGAAGTTCGTAAAGCAGTTGTTGCTGCAGAAGATAGTGGTAAAGGCGAAGATTATAAAGTACAATTTGCTGACATTGAATTTTTACCACCAGTAACACCAACTAATAATGTCATTGCCTTTGGACGTAATTATCAAGATCATGCTAACGAATTAAATCACGAAGTTCAACGCTTGTACGTATTTACTAAAGCCGCTTCTTCATTAACTGGAGATAATAGTACAATTCCTAATCATAAAGATATTACAGATCAATTAGATTATGAAGGTGAATTAGGTATTGTTATTGGAAAATCTGGTGAAAAAATACCAAAAGGCTTAGCATTAGATTACATTTATGGTTATACAATTATTAATGATGTTACAGACCGTAAAGCTCAAGATGCACAAGATCAAGCATTCTTATCTAAAAGTTTAACTGGAGGATGCCCCGTTGGACCTTACATCGTAACTAAAGATGAATTACCTACACCTGAAGACGTGAATATTGTTACAAAAGTAAACAATGATATTCGTCAAGATGGTAATACGAGTGCAATGATTCTTAAAATAGATGAATTAATTGAAGAAATTTCTAAATATGTTGCTTTACATCCAGGTGATATTATTGCAACTGGCACACCTGCTGGCGTAGGTGCAGGAATGAATCCTCCGCAATTTTTACAACCAGGTGATGAAGTTAAAGTTACAATTGATAATATTGGTACACTGACTAATTTTATCGCAGAAAAATAAACGATAGATATATTAACCGGGCTGACATATGTGATGCCCGGTTTTAATATGCGAAAAATAGAATTAACATTGCAATAACCGGCATATTCAAATAAAATAAGTAGTGCAGAATTTCTTTTTTGAAAAATATACTTATTTTGAGTATGATTAAGAAAGGCACTTTTTATTTTACTAATTAAAAGGTGCAACATACTTCTGTTTTACATATTATTGAAGTAAAAATTGTGTGGGGGTTATATATTATGTTACACATGCATATTGCAAGTTGGGTGTTATTAGTAATCTTGTTCTTTGCTGCTTATTTTAATTTTTCAGTAAAACAAGGCGCATCACCTTACTTTAAACCAATCCATATGCTCTTAAGAGTGTTTATGGTATTAGTTTTAATTTCAGGTTTTTGGACATGGATTCAAGCATTCTCATCTGGTAACGCTGGCGGGCATATGTTACTTACGTTGAAAATGATTGGTGGCGTAGCAGTAGTTGCACTTATGGAAGTGTCACTTGCAAAACGTAAAAAAGGTCAATCAAGTCATGGTTTATTGTGGACAACGATTATTGTTATTTTAATTACTATGCTTTTAGGTGTTATCTTGCCATGGGGACCAATTACGCAACTATTTGGTTTATAAAAATTTTAAAACATAAATCAAGTTTAATTAAAAAGGGATCTTCCAATTTTGGAAGGTCCCTTTTAGTTTGAATCACTAGTGCTATTTATTGCGTGCTTTGTAACCAATCATATTAATGATATCTTTAGGTCTACTATAGGGTGGGGCATAAGCAACTTCAAATTCTGTTAATTCGTCTATAGTTAATTTATGCATCATTGCCATAGACAGCACATCTATACGTTTGTCTGCACCTTTCTTTCCAACAGCAGCGGCACGTAAAATACGTCGGTTCGTTTTGTCAAAATGAATGCGTAAATGTAACTTTGTATTACCTGGATAATAACCCGCATGTTCTCCTTGTTTGGCTTCAACAGTTTCATAGTCGAAGTTCGAAAGTTCCTGTGGAGATACACCGACACTTGCAAAAGTATAATCGAAAAATTTTACAATATTTGAACCTAAGTAACCTTTAAATTGTAAAGATGGGTCACCGGCTAATTGTTCTGCAATGATGCTTGCACCACGATGTGCACCCCAAGCTAACGGGATATGTGCATTTAAATCTACATGGCGATAATGTGAAGTGATAATATCACCTAAAGCATAGATATTAGGAATGTTAGTTTGAAATTGATCATTCACTGGCACATAGCCCTTGTCATCTAGAATGACATTGGATGACTCAATAAATGCTGAATTTGGTTTGACTCCGATACCTTCTATTATAAGGTCATAATCTTCGACTTTACCCGACTTAAAGTGAACTTCATTACCAATAACTTTGGATACTTGTTCATTTAAACGATAGTCTATATGTCTTTTCTCAATTTCATCGATAATTGGCTGATTCATGTCTTCGTCCATTAATTTATTGAGATGTGTTGAACGATGAACTAACGTAGGTGCGATACCTCTTTCATATAAATTATCTATAATTTCTAAACCAATATAGCCAGCACCGATAACGAGCGCTTTTTTAACTTGGTTAGCTTCAATAAAGTCTTCAATTGCATCTGTATCTTCCATATTTCTTAAAGTAAATGTCATATCGCTATTTAAGTTTAACGTATTAGCACTACAGCCAGGGCTTAGAATTAATGTGTCATATCGTTCTTCGAAGGTTTTATCTTGGGTGTAATCGTAAACAGTTATGGTTTGTGAAGTATCATTGATTGAGGTTACTTCATGATAAGGTTTCACTACAATCTGTTTAGCATCGTAAAATGATTCTGGTGTTGCTTCTAGTATTTGATCTCTTGATGCTACGACGTTTCCTAAATAATAAGGCAAGGCGCAGTTTGCAAAACTCATATCACGATCTTTCTCGAAGACAATGATTTCACTTTCTTGATCTAATCTTCTTATTTGGCTGGCGACAGTCGCACCACCAGCAACAGCACCAACGACTATGATCTTATTCATAATAAATTGCCTCCTAGTGAGTAATTCTCATATTAAATATAAGATTTTACAGTTACTTCATATGGAATGTTTAATTGGAAGTAATCATTTAAATAACGACCAATACCATCATTATTATTTGAATGCGTGACTTCATTCGCAATATGTTTTAACTCATCCAAGCCATTTTCCATTGCGATACCGTGTTTTGCGTATTTAATCATTTCTAAATCATTATCTTCATCACCGAATGCGATAATATGATTTCTATCAATATCTAAATGTGTTTTAACATAATCAATACCGCGTGCTTTGCTGATACCTTGTTTTACGATTTCTATAACTGGGAAAGGTGAACCCCATCTACGGTGTTCAATATTTTCTGCATAGAATCGTGTGAGCATTTGTTTAACTCTAGGAATCATAAATTCTTCTGCTTCTACTAAAATTGAAGTCGGTGATTCATTTAAACATGTAAGTAAATCGCCTGTTTCAATTTTTGGCGTACCCATGGAAAAACCATCGAATAATTTTTGATCATAGCTATTAAGAAATACATAATCTTTCACTTCTACAATAATATTAGTAACGCCAAAATCATTTAAAGATTGAATAATATTTCGAGCTAAATCAAAATCTAGTCTTTCATGCATTGTTTCAAATTGATCATCTTTTGGATGATGTACAAATGCGCCGTTAAAGTTAACGACAGGTGTATTCATATTAAGTTCATGATAATAAATTTGGCTTGCTCTGTAAGGTCGACCAGTAGCAATCATTAATTTGTGACCTTGATTTTGTAAAGTTGTTAGTACTTCTTTGGTATATGGTGTGATCACTTTTTCATCGTTCAAAAGTGTTCCGTCTAAATCTAGACAAATTAAATAAGGTTTCATGTAAATCTCCTTAATCTTTGATAATTGATGTATAAATATCATAGCATTTTATTGGCGTTTTGTAAGATATTTGATATATTGTTAATAAGATTAAATACGAAGAGGTGAAATTTATGGAGGAAGATTTAAAAGATAGCATATTAGGTGCTTTAGAAATGGTAATTGACCCTGAGTTAGGTATTGATATTGTGAACTTAGGCTTAATATATAATGTGAATGTTGATGATGAAGGCTTATGCACAGTAGATATGACACTGACTTCTATGGGTTGTCCAATGGGACCGCAGATTATGAATCAAGTAAAAGAAGTATTAGCTGAAGTTCCGGAAGTTAAGGATACAGAGATTAATATCGTTTGGAGTCCACCATGGGGCAAAGATAAGATGTCTCGTTACGCTAAGATTGCTTTAGGCGTAAGCTAAGCTTTAATATGTAGAATGAAAACTAGTCTAGTAAGTACATTTTCAAATGTACTTTTACTTAGACTAGTTTTTTTGTCTTCTAAAATACAAGCAATTTAAAATGTTTAATTTTATATTGCTCAATTCATTAAAACTATTGCAGTTATATTACAAAAGTATTACAATGACTTTTGTAATACGTTACTATACATACAGTCATTTATACATTTTAATGAAGAAAGTTTGAGATAAAATGAAAAATAATTTGAATCAGCGTAATGGTATACAACAGCATACGCGTTATATGCCAGGACTAGATGGATTGAGAGCAATATCAGTAATTGGAATTATCATATATCATTTAAATAAACAATGGTTATCTGGTGGTTTCATTGGTGTCGATACTTTTTTTGTTATATCAGGTTATCTAATAACGAGTTTATTGTTAAAAGAATATGAAGAAACAGGTATTATAAATTTGAAACAATTTTGGTTGCGTCGAGTTAAAAGACTTATACCTGCAGTTTTCGTATTAGTACTTGTAGTTACATTGGCTACACTTATCTTTAAACCTGAACATATTGTTAGCATAAAACATGATGCATTTGCGGCATTTCTTTATGTATCTAATTGGTGGTATATAGCAACAGATGTTAATTATTTTGAACAGTTTGCATTCATGCCACTTAAACATTTATGGTCGCTTGCGATTGAAGAACAATTCTACATATTTTTTCCGGTAATTTTGATAATGTTGCTTTTAACAATGAAAAAACGTCGTAATGTCATCTTAATTTTTTTAGCGACATCAATCATTTCTTTATTGACGATGGTCATTATTTCAGGGCCACATTCATCACATTCTCGTGTGTATTTTGGGACTGATACGAGACTACAGACAATGTTGTTAGGGGTAATCCTTGCATTTATTTGGCCTCCATTCAAACTAAAAAAAGACCCTAATATCATTTTGCGCAATATAATTGATAGTATAGGCATGTTCGCTTTACTAGGACTATTGTTAGTGTTTTTCAAAGTAAGTGATGATAGTAGTTGGATATATAATGGAGGATTCTATTTAATATCCACATTAACTTTATTTGTGATAATTAGCGTAGTACATCCATCTGGTTATTTCGCTAAAATTATTGGTAACCGTTTGTTTGTCTATATTGGCAAACGCTCGTATAGTTTATATTTATGGCATTTTCCAATTATTAGTTTTTTACATGCTTATTATGTAGACGGTCAAATACCTGTTTACGTTTATATTATAGACTTAACTTTCACAGCTATTTTCGCAGAATTATCTTATCGTTATATTGAGACACCGTTTAGGAAAAATGGTTTTAAAATATTTACGTTTAAAAAGCTTAATAAAGTTCGATTTATTAGAACTGTAATATTAACTCTTATTGTGATTCCAACGCTCTTCGTTTTTGTAGGCGCTTTTGATCATTTAGGTAAAGATACAGATTCAAATAAAAAGACGACTTTTAATACAGAAAAAATTGATAAAACTTTAGTGCATCCAATACCAGTAGATGATGTTAATTTCTTAGGTAATGCAAATTTTAAAAAGGATAAGGATAATAAAGTGTACACGGATTTAAAACCGTTGTTTATTGGTGATTCCGTTATGGTTGATATTGGTCAACATCTAAATTCGCGTGTGCCTAATGCTAAAATTGACGGTGAAGTTGGACGAAATTTATATGATGCTATACCGTTAGTGGAACGGCAATATAATAAAAAGTATGACCAAGTCATATTAGAATTAGGTACAAACGGTGATTTTTCTAAAGAACAATTAAATGAATTAATTGGTAAATTTGATAGTGCTAAAGTTTATTTAATAAACACACGAGTACCAAGAAATTATGAAAGTCACGTTAATGCGCTGATGAATGATGCAGCTAAAGAACATGATAATGTCATGCTCATCGATTGGTACAAACGTTCTGCAGGTCACTCTGAATACTTTGCACCAGATGGTATTCATTTAGAAAAGTCAGGTGTTGAAGCTATGACTGATGAAATATTAAAACATATAATTCCGAAAAATGATGAATAAACAAGAAGTAATATGAGAAAGTGTATAATTAAAATAATAAAACGCCCTCAATTTTTGAGGACGTTCAGAATGTCGACAAAGTCTTACGCTTTGTCGATAATTTTTATGCATGCTTTCCAAGACTATAGCTTCAAACTGTAGTCTTTGTCTAGTGTTGTATTAACTAGTCAAACGTGGTCACAAAATACCGCTATGATGTAGTGGACATTTTAATTTCAATATTTTTTATCTGCTTCATGAATAGGGTAATCATTCGCGCTCATATCACGTCTTGTCATGAATCCATTAGCATTAAATTCCCAATGTTCATTACCATGCGTACGCATCCACTGATTTGTACTTGCATCTCGCCATTCGTATTCAAATCTAACAGATATACGGTTGTCAGTATAGCACCACAATTCTTTCATTAATTTATAATCTAGTTCTTTATCCCATTTTCTATAAAGAAATGCTTTAATTTGCTCACGACCTTCGAAAAATTCACTACGGTTTCGCCAAACTGAATCTTCTGTATATGCTAAGCATACTTTTTCTGGATCTCTAGTATTCCATGTAGTTTCTGCCATTTTCACTTTTTGTAAGGCGCTCTGTGCATTGAAAGGTGGGACAGGCACTTTGATTTCTTCAGTCATTTTTGGACACTTCCTTTATTGTAAAGTTACAAGAAGTCTAGCAGAATATACTTTTTAATCAAGTTTTTACCACGCTATTTAAAAGCGGGAAAAACAGTGTTTAAGCGTAGTGAAAAATGGGCAAAAGACTGATAGACATTGACTTATAAATAGGTGAAATAAATTTTAAAATGTAGACTAATTTGTTGATTATTTAAATGGAAAAGACTATAATTAAATTAAGGTCAAAGAAAGTCAAAGTCAAACTTGATTTATTTTGATCAAACTTTTAATGGTGAGGTGAATCATTTTGGATATTAATCAAATGACCTATGCAGTTCAAGGTGCTTTACAAAAAGCAGTTGAATTGGCAAAAGAAAATGAGAACCAAAATATAGAAATTGAAGCTGTGCTTAAAGCAGCACTTGAAGAAAATGAAAGCCTATTTAAAAGTGTTCTAGAAAGAGCAAATATTAATACAGAACAACTTGTTAATGCATATAATGAAAAATTAAAAAATTATCCATCGGTTCAAGGAGAAAACATTCAATATGGGCAATACATCAGCCCTAAAGCAAACGAACTTTTAAATAAAGCAGAATTTTATATGAATTCCTATGAAGATGAATATATATCTATGGAACATCTTATAGTTTCTGCCATGGAAATTGATGAAACAACAAAACAGTTTGTCGGTAACAAAAAAGAAGTCATCGAAGAAATTATTAAAAAAATAAGAGGAGGTAATCACGTGACGTCACAAAATCCAGAATCAAATTATGAAGCATTAGAAAAATATGGTCGCGATCTAGTTGAAGAAGTACGTAAAGGGAATATGGATCCAGTCATAGGTCGTGACGAAGAAATTAGAAATACAGTCAGAATTTTAAGTAGAAAAACAAAAAATAATCCAGTATTGATAGGTGAACCTGGCGTTGGTAAAACAGCAATTGTTGAAGGACTAGCTCAACGTATTGTGCGTAAAGACGTACCTGAATCTTTACTAGATAAAACAATTTTCGAATTAGATTTAAGTGCACTTGTAGCAGGTGCTAAATATCGTGGTGAATTTGAAGAACGTTTGAAAGCAGTATTAAAAGAAGTGAAAGATTCAGATGGCAGAATTTTATTATTTATTGATGAAATTCATATGCTTGTTGGTGCAGGTAAAACAGAAGGTGCTATGGACGCTGGGAATATGTTGAAACCTATGCTTGCACGTGGCGAATTACATTGTATTGGTGCAACAACATTGAATGAATATAGAGAATATATTGAAAAAGATTCGGCATTAGAACGTCGTTTCCAAAAAGTAAATGTATCTGAACCTGATGTAGAAGACACAATTTCAATTTTACGTGGACTAAAAGAACGTTACGAAGTGTATCATGGTGTCCGTATACAAGATAAAGCAATCGTAGCTGCTGCAGAATTATCAGATCGCTATATTACAGATCGTTTCTTACCTGATAAAGCGATTGATTTAGTGGATCAAGCGTGTGCAACGATCCGCACTGAGATGGGTTCCAATCCTACTGAACTAGATCAAGTCAATAGACGTGTAATGCAATTAGAAATTGAGGAAAGCGCCTTAAAAAATGAATCTGATAATTTAAGTAAACAGCGTTTACAAGAATTGCAACAAGAATTATCTAATGAAAAAGAAAAACAAAATGCAATACAATCTCGTGTTGAAGAAGAAAAAGGTAAAATAGCAAAACTACAAGAAAAACGTACAGAATTAGATGAAAGTAGAAAAGCATTAGAAGATGCTGAAAATAATTATGATTTAGAAAAAGCAGCGGAATTACAACATGGTAAAATTCCAGAATTAGAAAAAGAATTACGTGAACTTGAAGATGCGTTCCAAAACGAACAAAATGGTGATAATGATCGCATCATTCGCGAAATTGTTACAGATGAAGAAATTGGCGATATTGTTAGTTCTTGGACAGGTATACCAGTATCTAAACTTGTTGAAACTGAAAGAGAAAAATTATTAAATCTATCTGATATTTTACATGAGCGTGTAGTAGGACAAGATAAAGCGGTAGATTTAGTTGCAGACGCTGTTGTAAGAGCACGTGCGGGTATTAAAGATCCCAATAGACCCATTGGTAGTTTCTTATTCTTAGGTCCAACAGGTGTAGGTAAAACAGAACTTGCTAAATCATTAGCATCAACGTTATTTGATTCTGAAAAACATATGATTCGTATCGATATGAGTGAATATATGGAAAAACACTCAGTTTCACGCTTAATCGGTGCACCTCCAGGTTATGTAGGCCATGATGAAGGTGGACAATTAACAGAGGCAGTTCGCCGTAATCCATATTCAGTGATATTGTTAGATGAAATTGAAAAGGCACATTCAGATGTATTTAATGTGCTTTTACAAATATTAGAAGAAGGTCGTTTAACGGATTCTAAAGGTCGAGAAGTTGATTTTAAAAATACAATTATTATTATGACAAGTAATATAGGTTCTCAAGTGCTATTAGAAAATGTTAAAGATGCAGGTGTCATTACTGATGCAACTGAAAAAGCTGTAATGAATAGCTTGAATCAATATTTCAAACCTGAAATTATCAACCGTATGGATGATATTGTACTCTTTAAACCATTAACAATTGGCGATATGAGTTTAATTGTAGATAAAATATTAACGCAATTAAACATCAGACTTATGTCACAAAGACTCTCAATTGATGTGTCTGATAAAGCAAAAGCATGGCTAGGTGAAGAAGCTTATGAACCACAATTTGGTGCTAGACCATTGAAACGTTTTGTGCAAAGACAAATTGAAACACCACTGGCACGCAAAATGATTAAAGAAAACTTAACAGAAGGTACAAAAGTAAACATAGACTTAATGGATGATGGTTTGATATTTGAAGAAATCAAACCAAACAATGAATAAGAGTTTGATAAGTAAACACTTAATTTTAAAAATTAGTACAAAAAATGCCAACAAAGTCTCTGACTTTGTTGGCATTTTTTTTCGCGTCTAATTATAGACGTGTTCTAATGTTGTTCCTTTGTATCATCATTATTGCCTTTAATAACCATTTCAAATAATACAATAATAATAGTGAAAAATATCGCGCCTACAATAGGTGTGATGAGATTAAGCTCGCCACCGCCTGCTAAACTATTAAGCACAAAATTAATCATTTGCAATAAGACAATAGACCAAAATAAAGTTGCGAGGTATTTCATTATGTAATGCCTCCAATATAATATATATAGGTTCATTATAAATAAGAAAGCGCTATTTGTATAGTAGCAAAGTTAGATTCATAGTTTTACATTGTTATAACAGTAGCTTTAAATTATAATTAATCTGTAAAACATATTATATGTTAGGTGTTGTTCTTGTATTTGAAATGTGTATTATGTTAAATTAATACCTGGTATTAAAATTAAAAATAAGAAGGTGTACAACCATGGACGTGGGTATTAAAGGTTTTGGTGCATACACACCTAAAAATGTTGTAGACAATACCTATTTTGAATCATTTTTAGAAACTTCAGATAAATGGATTTCACAAATGACTGGCATTAAAGAAAGAAGATGGGCGGATGAAGATGAAGAAACTTCAGATTTAGCTTATCATGCAAGTTTAAAAGCGATAGAAGATGCGAATATCGAAGCATCAGAAATTGATATGATTATCGTTGCAACATCAACTGGAGATTTTCCGTTTCCTACAGTTGCTAACATATTACAAGAAAAATTAGGCATTGGTAAAGTTGCATCAATGGACCAACTTGCAGCATGTAGTGGTTTTATGTATGCCATGATAAATGCCAAGCAATTTGTTCAATCAGGCGACTACAAAAACATACTTGTTGTTGGTGCAGATAAATTATCTAAAATCACTGATTTTACAGACCGCTCAACTGCAATTTTATTTGGTGATGGTGCTGGCGCAGTTGTCATTGGAGAAGTATCTGAAGGCCGTGGTATTTTAAGCTACGAATTAGGTTCAGATGGTTCAGGTGGTAAATATCTATATTTAAATCCTGAAAATGGAAAAATATCTATGAATGGACGTGAAGTATTTAAGTTTGCCGTAAGAATCATGGGCGAAGCGTCTAACAATGCAGTAGCTAAAGCAAATTTAACACCTGAAGATGTAGACTTGTTTGTACCACATCAAGCAAATATAAGAATTATGGAATCAGCGCGAGAACGCTTAGGCATTCCAAAAGAAAAAATGAGTGTTTCAGTAGATAAATATGGTAATACGTCAGCGGCTTCTATTCCGTTAAGTATTTCTCAAGAATTAGAAAATGGCAAGATTAAAGATGATGATGTCCTAGTACTAGTAGGATTTGGCGGCGGTCTTACATGGGGCGCTGTAACATTAAGATGGGGAAAATAGGAGGATAAAATATGACCAAAGAACAACGTGTTGTAATTACAGGAATTGGAGCATTATCACCTCTTGGTAACGATGCAAAAACATCATGGAATAATGCTCTAAACGGTGTAAGCGGTATTGATACCATTACACGTGTAGATACAACAGATTATAATGTTCATTTAGCGAGTGAGCTAAAAGATTTTAATATTGAAGACCACATGCCTAAAAAAGAAGCGCGACGTATGGATCGTTTTACACAATACGCAGTGGTTGCAGCTAGAGAAGCAGTACAAGATGCTAAATTAGTCATTAACGAAAATACTGCTAATAGAATAGGTGTATGGATTGGGTCTGGTATTGGCGGTATGGAAACATTTGAAATTTCACATAGCCAATTATTAAACCGTGGTCCTAGACGCGTGAGTCCTTTCTTTGTACCAATGCTTATTCCAGATATGGCAGCAGGGCAAGTATCAATTGATTTAGGTGCTAAAGGCCCTAATGGTGCGACAGTGACTGCATGTGCGACAGGTACGAATTCAATTGGTGAAGCATTCAAAGTTATACAACGTGGAGATGCAGACGCAATGATTTCAGGCGGAGCTGAGGCACCTATAACGCATATGGCATTAGCAGGTTTTAGTGCAAGTCGCGCTTTATCTACAAATGACGATAAAGAAACAGCTTGTAGACCATTCCAAGAAGGTCGTGATGGTTTTATTATGGGCGAAGGCGCTGGTATCGTAGTTCTTGAATCTCTTGATTCCGCTCTAGCGCGTGGGGCAGAAATCTATGCTGAAGTTGTAGGTTATGGTTCTAGTGGCGACGCACATCATATTACTGCACCTTCACCAGAAGGCGAAGGCGGTTCGCGTGCAATGCAGGCTGCTTTAGATGATGCTGGTATAGAGGCTAAGGAAGTACAATATCTTAATGCACACGGTACAAGTACACCAGTTGGAGATTTAACAGAAATCCAAGCAATTAAAAATACGTTTGGAGAAGCTGCTGCATCATTAAAGATAAGTTCGACGAAATCGATGACAGGTCATTTACTAGGTGCTACAGGTGGATTAGAAGCAATATTCTCTGCGCTTTCTATTAGAGATAGTCGTATTGCGCCAACAATTCATGCAGACTCTCCAGATCCAGAATGTGATCTTGATATTGTACCAAATAAAGCGGAAGACTTAGAAATTAATTATGCGATGAGTAATAGTTTAGGCTTCGGTGGACATAATGCTGTAATCGTATTAAAAAAGTTCGCTGACTAAATCTATAAACTTTTATTTAAAAAGATTTAAAATGAATATGTCTAAGACGAATATAAATTAATGAAAACAGCCGAAATTAAGATTTCGGCTGTTTTTTAGGTTGAGGTTTTATTTTTTCAGTGTTAATACACATTCTAAGTTTGTACTTAGACTACAATTTTATTTTTATTAACTTTATAATGATAAAATATTAATTTTGAAAATTGTGTGTACAGAACAAACGATTCATGTATAATGGGAATAATTTAGCAGTCAGGAGGGATGAAATTTGAAAAAATTTATGACGTTATCAACCACTTTGAAAACAAGATTAATAGCAGATTTCATCTTGAATGTAGCGAGTCAAGCGATTTTACCCTTTATGGCTTTATATTTAACGAGCAAAACAAATGCAATTTTTGCTGGCGCTTTTTTAATCACAAATATTGTAGTTAGTTTTTTTGTGTCTTTTCTAGGTGGATACTTAGGCGACAATTATAATAGGAAGAAAGTCGTTAATTACATACATTTCTTATATGCTATATGCTTAATTATATTAAGTATAACTGTAACTATGGATGGTATCGGTTTAATTATTTTTTGTGCTACAGTATTTATTTTTGAAATTTTATTTGCGGCGAGTCAACCTATTTTTGATGCGGCCATCATGGATGCGATATACGAAGAGGTAAGGGAATATGTATATCAAGTCAATTATTGGATGTTTAATATTAGTACGGCCATAGGGATGATGTTAGGTGCATTACTATACTTAGGTCATAAGCATTTATTATTTATTATGTTTTTCTTCGCTATGTTAGTGAGTTGGTATTTATTTGAAAAATATTATGACGTAGCACAAATTTATAATAAGAAAGAAGAACTAACATCTCGCTTTAAACATTTTGTGAATAGTTATCATGTTGTACTTAAAGATAAATACTATATGATTTTTAATTTAGGAATGATGTTAGTTTTTATGGCAGAACTCAGTTTAAATTCATATGTCGTAGTTAGATTAAAAGATGAGTTTGAAGCTTTTCATTTTTTAGGATTTTACATAGATGGTGTCAGAATGTTTACTGTCATTATGATTATCAATACGATTGTGGTAGCGACGTTAACTTTTACAGTGAATCGACTTATAGCGCAAACTTCTAAAAAAAATGTCTTTATCATCGGTATAGTGTTATATACGATAGGTTATAGTGTATTGACGTCAGCCAGTGCATTTTGGATATTGTGTTTATTTGCAATCATTGCCACGTTAGGAGAATTAATTTATTCACCGATTCAAAATGCGCAGCGCTTTTTAATGATACCTGATGACAAGCGCAGTACCTATTCTACATTTGGCATGGTATCTTATTATGGAGCCAATGTATTATCTAGATTCGGATTGATTTTGGGGGCATTTTTACTGCCATGGATGATGTCAGTCTATGTTGCTGCAGTTGTATTAATTGGTTTCGTCTTACTTTACTATGCATTATTCTTTAATCCCAATATAGAAACAAGATAATAAAAAGACTGTATTAGAGTATTGTTGAAAAATAAACAATATCTAATGCAGTCTTTTATATTGCAAAAGAAATTACGATAGAGAGTAATAAATAAAATAAATTACAAGCAAATGCAATTTTAACCCATGGCGTAACAAAATAATTTTCTTTTTTTGCTTGCGTAGGTTTGAAAAACTCGTCATTTTCGAGTGTGTCTTTATGTTTTTTGTTAGTAAGTTGGTATTTTAATCTTCTAAAACCATAGCTTGTAGGATCTAAAATACCTTCTTGGACAACAATAATAATGAAGAAGAAGATAGCTAATGAAATGGAAATATAGAAAAAGGTATTGATGTATAGGACTAATGTATGTGAAGCAAATAGCCAAACTAACAAAGTAAGTAAAGGTGTAAAAAGTATCCAAATCAGTAAACTTGTTATGCGTTTCATATTAACTCCTCCAATTATACAATAAATTTATTGTAACTTAATATAACTAAAAAATGAATATAAACTTCTATAAATTCAATTATATCAACACTTGTATAAGATTATAAAATAAATTGTTAATAAATTCTTTAATAATGTAAAGCAAAACAATATTGCTTTACACGTAAAGTAAAAGTATAATGTTAATAAATATTCTGAATATTTCAAAGGGAATGTTAATTCTGAATTTAAAGGGGGATAAAATATGCTTAAGTATGTTTTAAAGCGTTTGGGATATATGATTTTATCATTATTCATAATCATTACGATTACATTTTTCTTAATGAAGCTTATGCCAGGTTCACCATTTAATGATGAAAAATTAAATGAAGAGCAGAAGCAAATTTTAAATGAAAAGTATGGTTTGAATGAACCTGTACCTGTACAGTATGCAAGTTATTTAAAGAATGTCGTTACGGGGGATTTTGGTAACTCATTCCAATATGATAACCAACCTGTATGGGACTTAATAAAACCAAGATTATTACCATCGCTTGAAATGGGACTGACAGCTATGGTTATTGGTGTGATATTAGGGTTGATTTTAGGAGTTATAGCAGCAGTACGGCAAAACAGTTGGGTCGACTATACAGCCACCGTCATTTCGGTTATTGCAGTATCAGTACCATCATTCGTTTTAGCAGTATTGCTACAATACGTATTTGCAGTTAGATTACAATGGTTACCAGTTGCAGGTTGGGAAGGAATATCGACCGCGATACTGCCATCATTAGCACTATCGGCAGCAGTATTAGCAACGGTGGCAAGATACATAAGAGCAGAGATGATAGAAGTTTTAAGTTCGGATTATATCTTGTTAGCACGTGCAAAAGGTAATTCAACAATGAGAGTACTATTTGGTCACGCATTACGAAATGCATTGATACCGGTTATTACGATTATTGTACCGATGTTAGCAAGTATCTTAACTGGTACTTTGACAATTGAAAATATTTTCGGTGTGCCAGGATTAGGGGATCAATTCGTGAGATCAATCACTACGAATGACTTCCCAGTTATCATGGCGACAACAATTTTATTCAGTACATTGTTTATTGTCTCCATTTTCATTGTAGATATTTTATACGGTTTAATTGATCCGCGTATCCGTATACAAGGGGGTAAAAAATAATGGCTGATAAAAGAGACGAAAAATTAACAGATGATCATTCAAATGCGGTTATGACGCATACTTCAGAAGGTATACCGGCATCTGATTTTATTAGAAGTAAGAATGATATTGAAAAAGAACCGGAAATGCAAAGAGAAAGTAAAAACTTTTGGCAAGATGCATGGAAGCAATTGAAACAAAATAAATTGGCCGTAGTTGGGATGATTGGCTTAATCCTTATCGTACTACTAGCATTAATTGGGCCATTATTAAGTTCACATGATTATGCAGAACAAGATGTAGATAGACGTAACTTACCAGCTAAAATACCTGTGCTAGATCAAATACCATTTTTGCCATTTGATGGTGAAGGCGCAAAAGGTGTCGATGCTTATAAAGAAGCAGGCGTTACAGAAAACTTTTGGTTTGGTACAGATCAATTAGGTAGAGATTTATGGTCAAGAACTTGGCAAGGTGCGCAAGTATCATTATTCATTGGTGTGGTAGCAGCTTTGCTAGATATATTTATAGGTGTTGTTTATGGTGCAATATCTGGATTCTTTGGAGGACGGATAGATAATGTCATGCAGCGTATTATAGAAGTTGTTGCTTCGATACCTACACTGATTGTGGTTATCTTATTCGTATTAATTTTCGAGCCATCTATTTGGACCATCATTTTAGCCATGGCACTTACGGGTTGGATTGGTATGAGTCGTGTAGTACGTGGTGAATTCTTAAAATTAAAAACACAAGAATTTGTCTTAGCATCTACAACATTAGGTGCATCAAAATTAAAATTAATATTCAAACATATTTTACCTAATACACTTGGCGTTATCGTAGTAACTTCTATGTTTACAGTACCTAATGCCATATTCTTCGAAGCGTTCTTAAGCTTCATTGGTATTGGTGTACCGGCACCTAAGACGTCGTTAGGTTCGTTAGTAAATGAAGGTAGAGCAATGCTGTTAATTCACCCGCATGAATTATTTATACCAGCAGTAGTATTAAGTTTATTAATTTTATTCTTCTACTTATTTAGTGATGGATTACGCGATGCATTTGATCCTAAAATGCGCAGATAATAAAAGGGGGCAACATTTATGTCAGAACGAGTATTAGAAGTGAATAATTTGCATGTTTCCTTTGATATCGATGCTGGGGAAGTGCAAGCAGTTAGAGGTGTTGATTTCTTTGTCGATAAAGGTGAAACACTCGCAATTGTCGGTGAATCTGGTTCGGGGAAATCAGTCACAACAAAAGCAATCACCAAATTATTTCAAGGTGATGCAGGTAGAATTAAAAAAGGTGAAATTAATTTCTTAGGAGAAGATTTAGCAAAGAAATCAGAACAAGAATTAGTCAAACTTAGAGGTAAAGATATATCTATGATCTTCCAAGATCCAATGACTTCTTTAAATCCAACGATGAAGATTGGTAAGCAAGTTATGGAACCTTTGATGAAGCATAGAAATTATAACAAAACAGATGCGAAAAAACGTGCTTTAGAGATACTAAATTTAGTAGGTTTACCAAATGCAGAAAAACGTTTCACTGCCTATCCACACCAATTTTCAGGTGGACAAAGACAAAGAATCGTTATTGCAACAGCACTAGCATGTGAACCGAAAGTATTGATTGCCGATGAACCAACAACCGCTTTAGATGTAACGATGCAGGCACAAATATTAGAGTTGATGAAAGAGCTTCAAGATAAAATTAGTACATCAATTATATTCATCACACATGATTTAGGTGTGGTTGCGAATATCGCAGATCGTGTGGCAGTAATGTATGGTGGTCAGATGATAGAGACAGGAGATGTAGATGAAATATTCTATGATCCTAAACATCCATACACTTGGGGATTATTATCATCAATGCCAGATTTAACTACAGGTTCAGAAACAGAATTGCTAGCTATACCAGGGACACCGCCAGATTTATTACACCCACCTAAAGGAGATGCTTTTGCAGAGCGTAGCCAATTTGCATTAGATATAGACTTTAAGACGCCACCACCTTGGTTTCAAGTATCACCTACACATTTTGTGAAATCGTGGTTGTTGGACGAACGTTCACCTTATATTGAGCCGCCAAAAATGGTGCAGAAACGTTTACGTGAAATGCCAAATAATTACGATAAACCTCAACAAGTAGAAAGGGTGTCGTTCGATGGAAAATAATAAAGATGTGCTATTACAAGTGAAAAACTTAAAACAATATTTTAATGAAGGTAAGCGAAATGAAGTTAGAGCCATCGAAAACATTTCCTTCGATGTATTTAAAGGGGAAACATTTGGTTTAGTAGGAGAATCAGGCTGTGGTAAATCAACTACAGGTAAAGCCATTATTAAATTGAATGATATTACAGATGGAGAAATACTATATGAAGGCGTAGATATTCAAAAGATAAAAAATCGTAAAGACTCATTGAAATTTAATAAAAAAATACAAATGATTTTCCAAGATCCCTATGCATCATTAAATCCACGTTTAAAAGTTATGGATATCGTAGCTGAAGGTATTGATATACATAAACTTGCTTCTGGGGTTAAAGATCGTAAGAAACGTGTTTATGATTTATTGGAAACAGTAGGTCTAAGTAAAGAGCATGCGAACCGTTACCCACATGAATTTTCTGGTGGACAACGCCAACGTATCGGCATTGCACGTGCATTAGCAGTACAACCAGAGTTTATTATTGCTGATGAACCGATTTCTGCATTAGACGTTTCTATCCAAGCGCAAGTTGTAAACTTGTTATTAAAATTACAGAAAGAGCGTGGCATTACATTCTTATTCATCGCCCATGACCTTTCGATGGTGAAATACATTTCTGACAGAATTGCAGTGATGCATTTCGGAAAAATCGTTGAGTTAGGTAGTGCTGATGAGATTTATCATCATCCTATGCATCCTTATACCAAATCTTTACTTTCAGCTGTACCTCAGCCAGATCCTGAAAGTGAAAGAGTGAGAAAGAGAACCGTTTTTAAAGAAGATGCAGAGAACAATGACAAGCGTTCATTGCACGAAGTACGACCAAACCATTATGTATTTACAACAGATGAAGAAGCGGAAAAACTGCAATCTGAAACACAGGAACCGTCTGTATAAAAGGGGAAAGGGGGATTATGATGAAAAAGTTTAAGTTATTTACGATACTCATTGCGCTGACAGTAGTATTAGCAGGCTGTGGTAGTGCTGAAGGTATATATTCAGATAAAGGACAAGTATTTAGAAAAGTGTTATCTCAAGATATTACGTCACTGGATTCAGCATTGGCAACAGATACAGTGTCATTTGATATGTATAACCAAATTTATGAAGGGCTGTATACATTAGATAAAGATGATAAAGCGCAACCAGGTGTGGCAAAGGAAATGCCTAAAGAAAGCAATGGCGGTAAAACATTAACGATTGAATTGCGTAAAGATGCTAAATGGTCAAATGGAGATCCAGTTACTGCGCATGACTTCGAGTTTGCATGGAAACGAGTAGTTAATCCTGAAACAGCATCTGAATATGCCTATATTATGTACGATTTGAAAAATGCGGAAGATATTAATATGGGTAAAAAAGATGTGGATGAATTAGGCGTTAAAGCAGTTGATGATCATACATTAAAAGTAGAATTAAACAAACCAATTCCGTATATTAATGAAATGTTCGCTTTTGGTACATTTATGCCACAAAATGAAAAAGTTGTTAAAAAACATGGTCAGCAATATGGTACTACAGCTGATAAAACAGTGTTTAATGGACCTTTCAAAATAGAACAATGGAGGGTTGAAGATAAAATTCAACTGGTAAAAAATGAAGATTATTGGGATAAAGAAGCGGTTCATTTAGATCGTGTAAATTATAAAGTATTGAAAGACCAACAAGCAGGGGCGTCATTATATGATACAGGCTCTGTTGATGATACTGTCATTACTGCTGACCAGGTTGATAAATATGAAGATAATGCAGGTTTGAAAAAACGCTTATTAGCAAGTACATTTTATATCAAATTAAACCAAAAAACTGTACCAGCATTTAAGAATAAAGATATGAGACTTGCAATTTCACAAGCAATTAATAAAGAAGGCTATGTAAATGCTGTTAAAAATGATGGTTCGGAAGCAACAGATGGTTTCACATCTAAATTAACAGCAGAAACACCTGATGGTAAAGATTTTGCGGAAACGATTGATTCGCCATTATCATATAACCCAGAAGCTGCTAAAGAACATTATGAAAAAGCTAAAAAAGATTTAGGTATAAAAGATCTGACATTCACGATGAATACTGAAGATAGACCAAGTTCAAAAATTTCAGCAGAATATATTAAAGCTCAAGTAGAAAAAACGTTGCCTGGTGTCACAATGAAAATTAAACAATTACCATTTAAACAACGTTTGAATCAAGAGTCCTCTGAAACACACGAAGCCTCATTATCTGGTTGGGGACCAGACTACCCAGACCCATTAACATTCTTAAGTATTATGACAACAGGTGCTGCTCAGAATAATACTGGCTGGGGTAGTAAAGAATATGATCAATTAATTGAAGATGCTAATGGCAAATTATTGAAAAAACCGGAAGAACGTAATGCTGCTATGAAGAAAGCAGAAGAAATGATGTTGGAAGATGCACCAGTTGCACCGATATATCAAAAAGGGGAAGCGCATTTAACAAATCCACAAGTTAAAGGCTTAATCTATCACCAAATTGGAGGAGATACATCTCTGAAAAATGTAAGAATAGATAAGAGTATTGATAGAGAAACTGGTGAAAAGAAAGAATAGAATTTTAACAATAAAATAAATATTATAAACAGCACATCAACATAAGGTTGGTGTGCTGTTTGCTTTCATATTAAACTAAAAGTTTACTAGTACGTACTTATTTGAAATCAAGGCAACATTTCTATTTCCATTAGTTATACATTTATTTAAAGCATTAGCTGAAGACTACAGGATGAGATTGTGATTGCGGATAGCAAGCACAAATAATGCCAACAAAGTCACTGACTTTGTTGGCATTATGACATATTCTAATCAAATAGAATGTGCCCGTTATAATTATCTTTTACGACCTAAGCCCATAGCTTTTTCCATTTTCTTCAATGTTTTGAAAGAAACTTTTTGTGCTTTATCTCTACCATTATCTAAAATAGTATCTAATTCATCTGAATTAAAATAGTACTCATATTTTTCTTGGAAATCTGTTAAGAATGTTTTTACGATTTCTGCTAAATCTGATTTAAACACACCATAATTAGAGTCTTTATATTTAAGTTGTAATGATTCTAGAGATTCATCCGTTAAACTAGAATAAATGGATAATAAATTAGAAATACCTGGTTTGTTATCTCTATCAAATTTTATAATACCATCTGAATCAGTTACTGCACTTTTGATTTTTTTAGCTGCAGTATTTGGTTGGTCAAGTAAGGAAATGAAGTTCTTTTGATTGTCATCACTTTTACTCATTTTTCTAGTCGGATCCTGTAAACTCATGACACGGCCACCAACTTTTGGTATGCGTATTTCGGGTTTGATTAAAATATCGTTAAAGCGAGAATTAAATCTATCTACTAAATTTCTAGTTAATTCTATATGTTGCTTTTGATCGTCGCCCACAGGGACAATATTCGTGTTATAGATTATGATGTCTGCAGCCATTAACGGTGGATATGTAAGTAAACCTGCTGGAACGCCTTCAGTTTGTTTAGTAGCTTTATCTTTAAATTGTGTCATACGTTCCAATTCTCCAATAGAAGAGATCGTAGTGAGCATCCAACTCGCCTGTATATGCGCTGGTACTTCTGATTGTATGAATAGTGTGGATTTCTCTGGGTCGATACCAGAAGCTAAATAAATCGCTGCAAGCTGTCTTGTTTGTTTACGTAACTTCAAACGATCTTGTGGAACAGTAATTGCGTGCTGATCCACGATGCAGAAGAAACAATTGTAGTCGTCTTGGACTTCACTAAATTGTTTCAATGCACCAATGTAATTACCAAGTGTTGGAATACCACTGGGCTGGATACCTGAAAATAATGTTTCCATTTTTAGATGCCTACCTTCTAAAATTTAATTTAATATATATTACCTACATTATAACAGTATTTCAATCATTTGTAATTTATGTTAAACTATAGACATATCAATATTTCTACCTGAATTTATTGAGAAATGGTTTTATTTTAAATTTTTTGATAAAAATTAAAGAATTCTCATTTAATTTTAATGTTGAAAGGGTATACTTTGATTGTAAGGTTAAGGAAGACGAAGTTTACTTAAAAGTTTCTTAATCATATAAATATTGAAATCTAATGAATTTAAATTCATGAAAAATAGGAGAGTGAGATGTATGGTAACATTATTTACTTCACCAAGTTGCACATCTTGCCGTAAAGCGAAAGCATGGTTACAAGAACATGACATTCCGTATACGGAGCGTAACATTTTTTCAGAACACTTAACAATTGACGAAATCAAACAAATTTTAAAAATGACTGAAGACGGAACAGATGAAATTATATCTACACGTTCTAAGACTTACCAAAAGTTAAACGTTGATATAGACGCATTACCGCTTCAAGATTTATATTCAATTATTCAAGATAACCCTGGTTTATTACGTCGTCCAATTATTTTAGACGAAAAACGTTTACAAGTTGGTTATAACGAAGACGAAATCAGACGTTTCTTACCAAGAAAAGTACGTACGTTCCAATTACAAGAAGCGCAACGTATGGTTGACTAAAAAAATTACAATATTGGCCATAAAGTAGCATGTTTATGATGTTGCTTTATGGCTTTATTATATTTAGCATAACAAATAGACTCAGAGTGAAGTCAAACGAACCGATTGTTTTATATTTCAATACTATTATAAACAATTGGTCATTTGATTAAAGAATGATAAATGCGAAACAGCACTTGGTAATTAGTGCTGTTTTTTTGGCTTATGTTAGGGTATGTGTTAATATAAGAGACCAATTAGGAAATAGTAAAAATCAATGAAACAAATCAATTGTAATTATTACTACGTTCTAATACAATAATGATTACTATTCATCGACTGTAAGGAGTGAGATGATATGAGAATAGAGCGTGTTGACGATACTACTGTTAAATTATTTATAACATATAGTGATATAGAGGCTAGAGGTTTTAAACGTGAGGATTTATGGACAAATCGTAAGCGTGGTGAAGAGTTCTTTTGGAACATGATGGAAGAAATCAACGAAGAAGAAGATTTTGTAGTTGAAGGACCTTTATGGATACAAGTACATGCTTTTGAAAAAGGTGTTGAAGTAACAATATCTAAATCTAAAAATGAAGATCTTATTAATATGTCAGAGAATGGTGATAACGAACAACTTGATTATCAAGTAAATGATTTATTATCACAGACGTTTGATCAAGATGATAGTTTAGAAGATTTATTTGAACAACGTCAACAACAAAAAGAAAGCAACCACAACCAAGATAATAACGACCATAAACAACAAAGCACACGTACAGTGATTGTTAGATTTAACGATTTAGAAGAAGTGATTGATTATGCACATCACAATAATCAATCAATAGATGACTTTGAAGATTTATTATACAGTTTTAATAATATATACTACTATGCTGTTCATTTTGATGAAACAGTGGATCAAGAATCAATTAATGATAGTTATAGTCAATTACTTGAATTCGCATATCCTACTGACAAATCAGAAGTATATTTAAACGACTATGCAAAAATTATTATGAGTCATAATGTTGCGTCACAAGTACGTCGTTATTTCCCAAGTGCGACAGAATAATGTAAATGTTTTGAATTTAAAATTGAGGCCTATTGAAATTTAATTTTCAGTAGGTCTTTTTGTGTACTCTTTTTTATTTAATGTTCAATTGTTAGAGGTATATAAGTAAGTTTCTATTATTACTATATTTTAAAAGTAATTATGCGTTAGTAACAGTGTAATAAAATGAGGTGATAAAATTTTGTTATGTGCAAAAAATGAAAGTAACCAAATCATATCAGCAAAGATTGCTCATAAAGGGCATCAATATACGTGTCCGCATTGTCATAATAAGGTTATATTTAAAAAGGGCCAGTTCATTGCACCTCATTTTGCCCATGTAAGTGAAAGGGGGCTTACATGCAATAAAGGAGAAACTTATGAACACTATCGACTTAAATACCAGCTTGCTCAATGGTTTGAAAAATATAATTATGATGTTGCCATAGAACCTTATATAACAAGATGTTATCAATATCCTGATTTGATCATAAATCACAGTGTAGCAATTGAAATACAATTTTCACGAATTACGATATTAAATATAAAAAAACGCAGTATATCCTTACAAAAATGTGGACTAGATGTTGTGTGGATTATTAATAATCCAAGTTATGATAAGGTAACACAAATTTTAATGCTTACAATTTATGAACGGACTTATATTAATTTGAAAGAGCGCCATTTATTTGCTTGGAATAGTTACACCCAACAACTGTACAGATATAAGATTTTACAATATCTAGGAGGCAAACGTTATGTTGCGATAAGGGAGGTTGTTTCAAATGATACTTTGATACATACTTCGACTCACGTAAATATTCAACATAACAATTTAACTTTAAAATTAAGTGAAACTGCAATTACTAAATACTTGAAGCATTGTCGTAATAGGCGTTCGGTACTCGAGCCGAGCCTTAGCGTTATGTACCAATTACAATTATCAGAAGCATGGATAAGTAAACACCTTGGCATAATTTTCCCAGAGCAATTATATGTGAAATCTCATCCGGTATATTGGCAATTACAACTTCTATTTATGCTAGCGCATTTACAATTTAAGTGATTTTATAAAACTAATTGAGTATAATGAATTTTATATAGGTGATATTAATAAGGAAGAAATTGCTAGTGAAATGGTTAGAAAATTTCAACAATTGAATTATAGCATTGGACTTAATAACGTGCAAAAATGATTGTTACGTGAGAAAATTATAATAATGAACTTTATAGGAGGTTTACTTAATATTATGACTGAACAATTAACAAGAGAAGAACAAGAACGTAAGTACCCTGAATATACGTGGGACTTAACTACTATTTTCGAATCAGATGAAGCTTTTGAAGCAGCATTTAAAGAAGTGGAAAATAACATAGGACAAGAAGAACAATTTAGAGGTCATTTAGCTGATAGTGCAGAAACACTTTATAACGCGTTAGCTTTAGAAGATGAACTAGGTTCTCAATTAGAAAAAGTATATGTATATGCACATCTAAAACAAGATCAAGACACTGCAAATGATAAGTACACTGGGTACGAATCACGTGCGCATCAACTTATTATTAAATTTAGTTCTGGATGGAGTTTCTTAGTTCCAGAAATTTTACAAATTGATGAAGCACAAATCCAAAATTTTATTGAATCTAATGATGATTTAAAACGTTACGCATTTGATTTGAAATTGATTAATGAAAAACGACCTCATGTTTTAAGTGCAGATAAAGAAAAATTACTTACTGAAGCACAAGATGCCTTATCAACAGCAGATAATGTATATGGTATGTTTAGTAACGCTGATTTAGAATTCGAGGATGCCATTGATAAAGATGGTAATCATCATTCATTAACTCAAGGCACGTTTATAAAATGTTTAGAATCAGATGATCGTATTTTACGTAAATCTGCATTTGAAAATTTATATAAAGCCTATGGTGCTTATAACAATACATTAAGCGCAACTTTAGCTGGTGAAGTGAAAAAGAATGTGTTTAATGCCAAAACACATAATTATGAAACTGCAAGAGCAGCAGCATTAAGTAATAATCATATACCAGAAGAAGTATATGATAATTTAGTTAAAACTGTGCATAACTACTTACCATTATTACATCGCTATACGAAATTACGTAAAGACTTATTAGGATTAGAAGATATGAAGATGTACGATCTTTATACACCTTTAGTTAAAGATGTGAAATTTGAAATGCCATATGAAGAAGCTAAAGATTGGATGGTAAAAGCTTTACAACCTATGGGAGAAGAGTATATGAAAGTTGTTGAAGAAGGGTTAAATCATCGTTGGGTAGACGTATACGAAAATAAAGGGAAACGTTCAGGTGGTTATTCTTCAGGTGCGCATTTAACTAATCCTTTTATATTATTAAATTGGTCTAATACAGTGAGCGATTTATATACATTAGTGCATGAATTTGGACACTCTGCACATAGTTATTTCAGTCGTCAAAACCAACCAGCCAATTCAAGTGGTTATACAATATTTGTAGCAGAAGTAGCTTCTACATGTAATGAGGCATTGTTAAGCGACTATATGGACAAACATTTAGATGATGAACGTAGACTATTATTACTTAATCAAGAGCTTGAACGTTTCCGTGCAACGTTATTTAGACAAACAATGTTTGCTGAATTTGAGCATAAGATTCATCAAATCGAAGAAGCAGGAGAGCCACTTACAGCAAACCGTATGAATGAAGAATACGCAGAACTGAATAGACAATATTTTGGTGATTCTGTTGAAACAGATGAAGATATTAGTAAAGAATGGTCAAGAATACCTCACTTCTATATGAATTATTATGTGTATCAATATGCAACAGGATATAGTGCGGCTCAAAGTTTAAGTCGTCAAATTTTGACTGAAGGCCAACCAGCAGTAGATAGATATATTAATGAATTCTTGAAAAAAGGCAGCTCAGATTACCCAATTGAAATACTTAAAAATGCAGGTGTAGATATGACAACTCCTGAACCAATTGAACAAGCTTGCCAAGTATTTGAACAAAAATTAGACGCTTTTGAAAAGCTTATGAAAGCTTAGTATGAATGTATTCGTTTTCAATATGACAAGTTTGTGACAAAGTGATTTTATTTAATCTAAAAGGTTGAAAGACGCATTTTAGCGTGTTATATTATAAACATGAAATTAATCACATAACAAACATACCCCTTTGTTTGAAGTGAGAAAATTTCTCCCATCCCCTTTGTTTAGCGCCGTGTAATCAGACACGGCGTTTTTTTATACCCTTTTTTAATTAAATTCAAAAATATGAATAACTATTCGTTTGACTTTAAAAAAGTAAAACTATAAAATTAACTTGTACTTAAAATTAATACAAGGAAGAGGTTGAATATATGAAATTAGCAGTTATAGCAGCAAATGGTAAAGCAGGGCAACTCATTACGAAAGAAGCTTACGATAGAGGATTAGATGTTACTGCTATTGTAAGAAGTTCAAATAAAACAGTAACAGATCAAGTGATTCAAAAAAATTTGTTCGATTTAACAACGGCTGACATTGCAGAATTTGACGTAGTTATCGATGCTTTTGGACAATCTGATGAAAATAAATTAGATGAACATAGTAAATCAATGAAACATCTAGGTGATTTAGTAAGCAACAGCAACAAGCGTTTGTTAATTATTGGCGGGGCAGGTAGTTTATATGTAGATGAAGCACATACGCTGAAGTTGATAGACTCACCGGATTTTCCTGAACAATTTAAAAAGATTAGCCAAGCACAAATCAAAACACTAGAAGAAATACAAAAACGAAAAGATGTAAAATGGACATTTGTTTGTCCAGCGCCAGATTTTCAATATGATGGTGAGAAAACTGGAGAATATAAATTGAGTGCAGACGAAGTTATTGGTTCAAAAGTAAGTTATGCAGATTTTGCTCAAGCAATGGTAGATGAAGTATTAGAAGCACAACACATCCAACAACGTTTTGCTGTATTTGCGAAATAAAATAATAATGAAAACTATAGTGAGATGAGAGTGGGACAGAAATTTAAATTTTCTAATAAAATTTCTGTCCCAGCCTCGCTCAGCTGACTAGAAAATGGAATAAAAGAACTTAATCTCTTGCATAAGAACTACTTGTCTTCAAAAATGAAGTAGCAGTTCTTTAAAAGCTTGATATAAGCGCATTTTGAATTCAGTCAACCACTGCCAATATAAAAATTGAGGTCGAGACATGTGGTATGTCCCACTCCTGAAATATAAATGGTGATTTGGACCGATACTTGCGGAAAAGCACTAGAAGAAGATTATAGAGTAAAGCTGCGCTAGCGAAAAGCATGCACAAAAAAATGCCAACAAAGCCTGAGACTTTGTTGGCATTATGAGATAGCCCTAAAGGCTATCTTTTTATTTATTAAAAAATGTGGTTATCTGTTTATTGCACATTCAAATTTTAGATCTCCAAAATTTTCCATCTGGAGATTTAAGTTTTTCTATCTTTTGTTGCATTGCTAATTTTTTAAGCTCTTTATTCATTAATTTTTCAGGCCATTCATAAATGGTAAGTAACTCTTCTTTAGTAACTAATTGCTGTTGTTGTATATAACCTTCTAGTGTAGGCGGTAATTTTTTTTCAATAGGTGTTCCAATTAGTTCATTTATGATATACGTATAGATGTGATAAGGATATAGACCTTCAACTTTCAAACCTTCTTCGTGAACGTCTTCGTTAAAGAATACGAGTGAAGGTGCTTCTTCAATCTCCATTTCTCGTGCAATATGCAAGTCTACTTGTAAGCTTTCTTTTAAATAGCTACTATGCAAATCTTCTTTAAAGACTTCGTAATCTAATCCTGCGTTACTTATGCAATTATTGACCATTGATTCAGTGATTATATCTCGTTTTGGTATAATTTCATTTTGTACAAGGTGTATAAAACGTTCTGCACGTAAGCGTCCTTGAAGTTCAGCAGCCTTATATGCGAGCGCAATATTATCTAAGTCCGATGTGCTTTGCGCTTGGCATTTAGTTAAGACACGTAAAGATGGATTTAATATATGTCTTATACTGATATATTGCTTATACTCTATACGCAATTTGGAGAGAATTGCTGACAATTTAAAGCAATCTTTACTGAATGGGTCGAAAAAAGAATAAATTTCTATCTTACTCACAGGTGAAAGATTCGCATCTTCACGACTATTAGCATGTATTAATTTTAATTCTTCAGTCATGTACATTTCACCTACAATTAGTTTTCGGTATTAACCATATGATTCGCTGTTAAACGTAATCTTTCATACAAATAATCGCCGACACCCGCTTGGAAATCTGCATGCTGAATAGCACTATACATATTTTCAAGCCATGCGTCGCGTTCGTTGTTTGTTATTATAAACTCCATATGACGTCTTTTTAACATTGGATGACCATGTTCTTCTGAATAAAGGCTTGGTCCACCTAAAAATTGAGTCAAGAATTGTTTTTGTTTTCTACTTGTTTCTTGAAAATCTCCAGGAAACAAATGGTTAATTCTGTCGTCTTTTTCCACTAAGAAATAGAAATGGTCAATCATCTTATATAATGCGTCATGTCCAATGATTTCGTAAGGTGTCTGTGCCATTTTATCACCATATTCTCTTAATATATAACTAATATAACACGAATATTTACATTTGGAAGTAATTCGACTTTTTAAACTTGCGTACAATTAGTTATTGTTCAAATTTGATTTACGATTGAAAAATCTTTGAACTTTATTTTCGGGTGTTTCATGTTTAATGTCGAATGCTTCAAGAATCATTTTAAATTGAATTAAACCATCATCATAATCTTCAACTTCATATTCCAATTCATAGTCTTGATAATTTAAATAGTCACTTTTATCTAAGACGAGTAAATTGCCTTGAACTTCTTTTTCTAAACGTGAAGTAGTCAAAGCACCAAGAATCACAAGCTGATTAACGTCAACATTCATTTTATTTAATTGTTCGGTGATTTCTAATGGTAAATCATTCGCGACTAATTCTTTATTTAGTTCGGGTATAACATGTGTTTCAAAATTATATTCCATCAAGCCAACTTCGGCAGGTATCTTTAAGGTCATTTCATAGTAATCATCTTTTACACGTATTCTCAATGCAGACTTATGCGAGCGTAAATCAAATTGCTCAGTATCTATATAATAGTTTGTCTGACTGAAGGGTTGCATCTCTGGGAAATACTTATTATATATAGATTGGTACTGTGATTGAGATAATAATTGTTTGAATTCAATTTCATTGTTAGTTGCCACGAGAAACACTCCTTTTAAGCATATAATGATTTATTTTAAAACACTTACGACATAATTTAAATTGAACTGCATTTTAAAATTAAAAATACTTCAGGTATTATGCTAAATTGTTGTCATAACATTAGACTTGTAACGTGTTATGTACGATAGAATTATGTTAAAATGATGGAGAATAAGGAGGAACAAGCATGCGTATTTATGTAAATGAAATTAAAGTAACAGAAGATAGTATTAATTGTTATACAGAAGCGTCTACAGAAGGTCTGGAAGAAGCAGGACAAATGCTTGTTGACAGTGATAATTATAGTTTTGCATACATCTTGGATGATGGACAATCGTATTCATATTTAATTTTTGTTCAAGAAACTTGGTCTATGCTACATGAAAATAAAGGTAAGAAAATAATAATAAATGATAAATTAGAATTACAGCAGTTCGAAAGGGAATTTAATTACATATTGGATAACATACAAGGTAATTTAAATTATGGTAAAGAGTTTGTTTCCGTTGTAGAAGATACTTTCGAATTAGAGTGAAGCGGAGTGAGGCATTATGAATCAATGGGATCAATTTTTATCTCCATATAAACAAGCAGTGGACGAATTGAAAATTAAATTAAAAGGCCTTAGAAAACAATACGAAGTAGAAGACAATGCTTCGCCAATTGAATTCGTAACCGGCCGTGTCAAACCAATGACTAGCATTATTGATAAAGCAAATAAGCGTCAAATTTCGTTTGATCGATTACATGAAGAAATGTATGATATCGCAGGATTACGCTTAATGTGTCAATTTGTTGATGACATTGAAGTAGTAGTTAATTTATTAAGACAACGTGAAGATTTTAAAGTTGTGGAAGAACGAGATTACATTAGTAATACCAAACAAAGTGGTTACCGTTCATTCCATGTTATTATTGAATATCCTATTGAAACACTAAAGGGAGAAAAGAAAATATTAGCAGAAATTCAAATCAGAACGCTAGCCATGAACTTTTGGGCCACTGTTGAACATACATTACGTTATAAATATGATGGAGATTACCCACCTGAGATTCAACATCGCCTTGAACGGGCAGCAGAAGCAGCGTTTTTACTTGATGAAGAAATGTCGGAAATCAAAGAAGAAATTCAAGAAGCCCAAAAATATTATTCTAAAAAACGCTCTAAGAAACACAATAATGACTAGGGGGTGTAATCATGCGTTATACGATATTATCTAAAGGTGATTCAAAATCGAATGCACTGAAACATAAAATGATTAACCATATGAAAGATTTTCAAATGGTTGAAGACCCAGACAACCCAGAGATAGTTATATCAGTGGGTGGTGATGGGACATTGTTACAAGCTTTCCATCAATATAGTCACATGTTATCTCGCTGTGCGTTTGTAGGGGTACATACTGGTCATTTAGGATTTTATGCGGATTGGTTACCACATGAAGTAGAAAAGTTAATTATTGAAATTAATAATTCAGAATTCCAAGTCATAGAATATCCTTTGTTAGAAATTATTGTGCGTTATAACGATAATGGTTACGAAACAAGATATTTAGCTTTAAACGAAGCAACTATGAAAACAGAAAATGGATCTACTTTAGTGGTCGATGTGAATATACGAGGTAATCAATTTGAACGATTTAGAGGTGATGGTTTATGTGTATCTACACCATCAGGTTCAACGGCATATAACAAAGCCCTAGGTGGCGCATTAATTCATCCATCTCTAGAAGCAATGCAAATTGCAGAAATTGCATCAATTAATAATAGAGTGTTTAGAACTGTAGGTTCGCCTTTAGTATTGCCGAAACACCATACGTGTTTGATAACACCTGTAAACCATGACACGATATTAACTACTATTGATCATGTGAGTATTAAACATAAAAATGTTAATGCTATACAATTTAGAGTAGCAAATGAAAAAGTAAGGTTTGCTAGATTTAGACCATTTCCTTTCTGGAAAAGAGTACATGACTCCTTTATCTCTAGTGAGGAAGATGAGTAATGAAATTCACATATGATATTGAATTTCCAGAATTGGTAAGAACATTTTTACAAAAAAATCACTATTCTAAGCGGACTATAAGCGCCATTAAACATAATGGCGCTTTAGTTGTTAACGGACAGCCAGTTACAGTCAGAAAGCAGTTGGAAATTGGCGATGTGCTTCAAGTTCATTTAGGGCAAGAAACGCCAAGTTCGAATTTGCTGCCATTTACGGATAGATTGAATATCTTATATGAAGATGAATATTTACTTGTTGTATCGAAACCTGCACTTCAAAATTGTGCACCCTCGAGAGATCATAAACATTTGAGTTTAGTCGAACAAGTATTAGGATATTTTAAGCAGTCATCCCTCTCAATTACCCCTCATATCGTTACTCGGATAGATCGGAATACATCTGGCATCGTTGTTTTTACCAAACATGGATTCATACATCATCTAATGTCTCAAACACAGGTTGATAAGCGATATTTATGTATATGCCATGGTAATTTGAAAAGTGAAGGCTTAATTGATGCACCTATTGCAAGGGATCCATCTAGTATTATTCAACGCCAAGTCAATGTGAAGGGTAAAGAAGCGAGAACACGTTTTAAATGCCTTCAATATTCTGAAGATTATAGTTTGAGTGAAGTACATTTATTAACTGGTAGGACACATCAAATACGTGTGCATTTTCAACATATAGGACATCCAATCGTGGGCGATGATTTATACGGAGAAAAGCATCCAATATATACACATCAATTATTACGCTGTGTACGTGTATCTTTTATTCATCCAATTACGTATAAAAAGCTTGAAATAAATGATGATTATAGCGCAATAGAATCTATATTTAATATGATATAATTTTTAACATTCATGGAGGTGGGGCCATTGGCTAATGAAAAGGATTCAATCACTTTAGAAGATGAACAAGTATATGATCAAGCATTGCTAGATAAATTGTTGTTTGAAAATCATATCGATGAATTCAGAAAAGAATTCTTAGCGATGCATACATATGAACAAAGTGAATACTTTGAAGACAGTGATGAAGAAATTCGACAAAGAATATTTGAAGTATTATCACCAGAAGAAGTAGCTGATTTCTTTGAGCAATTAGAAATTGACGAAGATGAATATGAATCACTTTTTGACACTATGGATGCCGAATATGCGAGTAAAGTGCTAGAAGACATGTCTTATGATAATGCTGTAGATATAATGAATAAGTTATCTAAGCAAAAAATTGTTAGCTTGCTCACATTAATGAAACGTGAAGATGCTAAAGAAATCAAAGCATTACTACACTACGAAGAAGATACTGCTGGTGGTATCATGACGACAGAGTATATTTCTTTAAAAGCGACAATGCCAGTTAAAGAAGCAATGATGCATGTAAAAGAACAAGCACCAGATGCCGAAACAATTTATGTTATTTTTACAGTGAATGATAATAAACAACTCGCTGGTGTACTTTCGTTAAGAGACTTGATTGTGGCTGAAAATGATGCATATATAGAAGATATTATGAGTGAACGTGTAATCAGTGCAAATGCGGCAGATGATCAAGAAGATGTTGCTCAAAAAATGCGAGATTATGATTTTATTGCTATGCCTGTAGTAGATTATCAAGATCATTTACTTGGTATTATTACTATCGATGATATTTTAGATGTTATGGATGAAGAAGCTAGCGAAGACTACTCACGCTTAGCTGGTGTGTCAGATGTTGATGCAACCAATGATTCCATTATAAAAACAGCTAGAAAACGCTTGCCTTGGTTAATCATATTAACATTTCTAGGTATGATTACTGCCACAATTTTAGGCTCTTTTGAAGATACTTTATCGCAAGTGGCATTATTAGCTGCCTTTATTCCCATTATAAGTGGGATGTCAGGTAATTCTGGAACGCAATCGCTTGCCGTTTCTGTGCGTAATATTTCAACTGGTGAAATTTACGAGCAAAGTAAATTCAAAGTAGCATTGAGAGAAACAGGAAGCGGATTTTTAAGTGGTTTAATTTGCTCAATATTGCTATTTTTAATTATAATAATACTTTATGGTCAACCAATATTAGCAGTGATTGTTGGCGCTAGTTTGACGATAGCAATGACAGTCGGTACATTAGTAGGCTCAATGATTCCGTTAGTTATGGATAAACTGAAAATCGACCCCGCAGTGGCGAGTGGACCTTTTATTACAACAATTAACGATATTGTAAGTATGTTAATTTATTTTGGTTTAGCAACGTCATTTATGGCTTATTTAACGTAGGAGGGTTATATGGAATTTCTATCGCTTGTTGTCGTTGTATTAGCGGCATTTTTAACACCAATTTTAGTCAATAGACTACGTGTTAGTTTTTTACCTGTCGTAGTTGCTGAAATATTAATGGGGATCGTCATTGGTCACTCATTTTTAAATTTAGTAGAACGCGATGCGATGCTTAATATTTTATCCACTTTAGGATTTATCTTTTTAATGTTTTTAAGTGGTTTAGAAATAGATTTTAAAGCATTTAAAAAAGATAAAAGTTCGACTGCACAAGAAGAAAAATCTAAAAAACAAGAACCTGGGCATTTACAATTAGCAGTTATTGTATTTATGGCTATTATGATTATTTCAATTGTATTTGCTTATATGTTTAAATGGTTTGGTTTAATTGATGATGTCTTACTTATGGTAATTATTATTTCAACAATTTCATTAGGTGTAGTAGTACCAACTTTAAAAGAAATGAACATTATGCGTACTACAATAGGACAATTTATCTTACTTGTTGCTGTATTAGCAGATTTAGTGACAATGATATTACTTACAGGTTATGGTGCGATACATGCTTCTGGTAGTACATCACTTTGGTTAATTGGTAGTTTAGTAGTATTTACGCTAATCTTTTATTTCTTAGGAGGCATCTTCAAGAAAGCGCAGTTCCTACAAATGTTGATGGATGGTACGACACAAATTGGAATACGTGCAGTCTTTGCATTGATTATTTTGTTAGTAGCTTTAGCAGAAGGCGTAGGAGCTGAAAATATACTTGGGGCATTTTTAGCTGGTGTCGTTGTATCACTCTTAGGTCCAGATGAAGATATGGTAGAGAAGTTAGACTCATTTGGTTATGGTTTCTTTATTCCTATATTTTTTATAATGGTAGGGGTAGATTTAAATATTCCAGAGTTAATTAAAGAACCTTCGTTATTATTAATAATACCCTTTTTAATATTAGCATTTTTAATTTCGAAATTAGTTCCTGTGTTTTATATACGTAGATGGTTTGATATGAAAACTACAATTTCTTCGGCCTTTCTACTAACTTCAACATTGTCTTTAGTAATCGCATCGGCGAAAATTGCTGAACAATTAGGTACTATTTCTAGTGAAATATCAGGTATTTTAATACTAAGTGCAGTTATTACATGTGTATTTGTACCTATTGTCTTTAAAAAGATGTTCCCAATGCCAGATGAAGCAACAAGACAAATTGAAGTTAGCTTAATCGGTAAAAATCAATTAACAATACCTATCGCTCAAAATTTAACTTCACAACTTTATCAAGTTTCACTTTATTATAGAAATGATTTAAGTGATAAACGCAAGCTTTCTGATGCAATTTCTATGGTTGAAATTGCAGATTATGAAGAAGAATTGTTGGAACGTTTAGGATTATTTGAAAGAAATATTGTAGTCTGTTCAACTAATGATGATGATATAAACCGAAAAGTTGCTTTAATGGCTAAAGAACGTGGCGTTAAACGAGTGATTTGTAGGTTAGAATCAAGTTCTAGTGATATTGAACTACAAAGAGAAGGCATAGAAGTATTCAGTAGCTATTTGAGTAACAAGATATTACTGAAAGGTCTAATTGAAACACCAAACATGCTTAATCTTTTAAGTAATGTTGAAACTTCATTATATGAAATTGCAATGTTAAATCATCAATATGACCAAATTCAATTACGTAATTTCCCATTCGATGGTGATATTATCTTTGTACGTATCATTAGAAATAATGAGTCTATCGTACCTCATGGTGATACACAATTACGTTATAGAGATAGAGTGATTGTAACTGGGTCTAAAGAATATGTGGATGAATTGAAACGTGAATTAGAATTTTATTATTAGTAAAGAGTATAGCGTTAAGTTGAAAAAGTGTTTTTTATGTTTTGATACCTCTGACGCCTTACTTTTATACATAGGTTGAAAATATCTTTTATTCATTAGAAGGTGTAGATATTTATTAAATAAATTATATATAGCAAAAAAACTGTTTAAACAATTAAACCAATGTTAAAATAAAGGATATTGGAATTGGAATCGAGCCAATGAGCCAAAGCTTTCTGATGATTTCTCGAATCGGTTTAAAATGAAAACTTAAATAAAGGAGTTATTCTCATGTTTAATTTAAAAAATAAAACGTTTGTCATTATGGGTATTGCTAATAAACGTAGTATCGGATTTGGAGTAGCTAAAGTATTAGATGAATTAGGTGCAAATTTAGTATTTACATATCGTAAAGATAGAAGTAAAAAAGAGTTGGAAAAATTAGTAGCACAACTGAATCAAGAAACACATCATATGTACCAAATTGATGTTCAAAAAGATGAAGATGTTGTTGACGGTTTTGCGAAAATTGGCGAAGAAGTCGGAAACATTAATGGTGTTTATCACTCAATCGCTTTTGCAAACATGGAAGATTTACGTGGTCGTTTCATAGATACTTCTCGCGATGGTTTTTTATTAGCGCAAGACATAAGTTCGTACTCATTAACAATCGTGTCACGTGAAGCTAAAAAATTGATGCCTGAAGGTGGTAGTATCGTAGCTACAACTTACTTAGGTGGAGAATTTGCTGTTCAAAATTATAATGTTATGGGTGTAGCTAAAGCAAGTTTAGAAGCAAATGTCCGTTATTTAGCATTAGATTTAGGTGAAGACAATATTCGTGTAAATGCAATCTCAGCAGGACCAATACGTACTTTAAGTGCAAAAGGTGTAGGCGGATTCAATACGATTTTAAATGAGATAAAAGAACGCGCACCATTAAAACGTAATGTTGATCAAGAAGAAGTAGGTAAAACTGCAGCATACTTATTAAGTGATTTCTCTAGTGGAGTAACTGGTGAAAACATTCATGTTGACAGTGGTTATCATATCGTTAAATAATAATCAAAACACCTCTAACATGCAATGTGTAGAAATTAACATTGCACGTTAGAGGTGTTTTTTTAAACTATGAAAATGGTACATTGATGGCAAACTAAAAAGCTGAAAGGTCTTTTACATTAAAAGAATCTTTCAGCTTTTTTTGTTAAATAATAATGGATTTTTGATTTTATAAACGAGCTAATCTTTGACATCACTATTAGCTGCTTCAATAAGTTGTTGTCTATACCGGAATACATTACGGACGATAGATTTAATAATAGCATATAGTGGCACTGCTACAAGAATGAGTACAAAACCACCAAGGTTACCTGCTGCTAAAATTACAACAATGACTGTTAATGGATGGATGTTTAAAGATTTACCCATAACATTTGGCGTAATGACATTTCCTTCTAGCTGTTGTGCAATCAGTGTAATGATACAGACCCAAATAAATATTGTTGGACTTTGTATAATGCCAATGATTCCAGCTGGTACAAATGCCATCCAAGGGCCTAAGAACGGAATCATATTGGCAAGACAGGCAAACATAACAAGTAATAATGTATAGTTAAGTCCTAGTATAGAATAACCAATATATAAAATGATACCTAAAATAATACTTACAGTTACTTGACCTTGAATATAAGATTTAACTGTTTCATTTAAGTCTTTTAATAATTCAACTACGAATACTTTTCTATCCCCTTTAAATAATCTTGCAATAAAAGGAATGAATCTTTCGTGGTCTTTTAGCATATAAATTAGGAAGAATGGCACCATGATAAGTAGAAACATAGTAGAAATAAATGATGTCACAAACCCTAATGAATTAGATAATATACTAGTAGCGCCATCGCTCATTGATTTAATCATATTATTAATTCTGTCTGTTACATCTGCTGGTAATCTTTCCATTTGATCTAAAGCAAAATTAACAATGCTTTGAATTTCATTTTGTAGAGCTGGGATTTGTTTAATTAATTTTGAAATTTGATCTATTATCAGCGGTGCAATATAACCTACAAAGCTGCTTATAATAATAACTAACGCAATCAAGATAATTGTTATACTACCCCAACGTGGAACTTTGTATTTTTCAAGAATTTTTTGAAAAGGTAAACAGACATAGAATAAGAAGCCGCTAAGTAACAGTGGTAACAATACCGATTGAATAATAACAATAAATGGTGTGAATACACTATGGACTTCCATTACTAATTTGATAAGTAAAAACAGGATGAGCAAGGCAACACCTGTTCTAAACCAAACCTTATTAAGCATAGGACTTTTCCTCCTAAAAAATCGTATTTGAAGTACTATTCAGTATATCTCAAATAGCTACAGAACAAAAGATAAAAATTGATGTCAATTCGATGAATAATTAAATCGATTCAAATAACTTTATAGAATATTAAGTAAAGTCACATAATGCATTAAATAGTGTAAAATTATTTCGATGGAGAATTTAAGTCATTAAAAATTTTTATTATTAATTCACAATCGAAAATATATAATTTGTGAAAAAGATAACTTATGAAATGCGTTGCGCGGAATATTTTATATGTGTATAATGATAAAAAATATCATTATACATAATGGTACAACAAGGGGGATACGTTATGTTAGAGAGTTTACTTACGTGGTTGTATGATATTGTATGGAGCAAGCCTTTAGTCTATGGTTTGTTACTTACGGGGGTATTATTTTCATTTATGTTACGCTTTTTCCAAGTTAGACATTTTAAAGAAATGATACGTCTAATGTTTCAAGGGGAGAAATCACCTACAGGTATATCCAGTTTCCAAGCGATTGCACTATCATTAGCAGGTCGTGTAGGTACTGGTAATATTGTAGGGGTGTCAACTGCCATATTCATTGGTGGTCCTGGTGCAATATTCTGGATGTGGGCATCAGCATTTTTAGGAGCTGGTAGTGCATTTATTGAATCTACACTCGGTCAGATTTATAAAAGGGAAGAAAAGGGGCAATACCGAGGTGGACCAGCATTCTATATCGAATATGGTATCAAAGGTAAACTCGGTAAAATTTATGGTTTAATCTTTGCTGTAGTAACAGTAATTTCAGTAGGTTTATTATTACCAGGTGTTCAATCCAACGCAATTTCTAGTTCAATGAAAAATGCGTTTAGTTTTGATCCATGGATAGTCGCAACAATTTTGGCAGTATTAATTGCTTTAATTATTTTCGGTGGTATTAAATGGATTGCAAACGCTGCAACAGCAGTTGTTCCGTTTATGGCAATTTTATATATTTTAATGGCAGTTGTTATTATATTTATTAATATTGAACAAGTTCCTGCGCTATTTGCTTTAATATTCAAATCTGCGTTTGGGTTTGAAGCAGCATTTGGTGGGATCGTTGGGGCAATGATTGAAATTGGTGTTAAAAGAGGTCTATATTCCAATGAAGCAGGTCAAGGGACGGGGCCACATGCTGCGTCTGCAGCAGAAGTATCTCATCCAGCTAAACAAGGTCTAGTACAATCATTCTCAGTATATATTGATACACTTTTTGTGTGTACGGCAACAGGTTTAATAATTTTACTTTCAGGTACATATAATGTCACTGGTAATGCTGACATGTCAGACGGTAAATCCAGTTTGATTAAAGATAATGGTGTTTTTGTAGAGACGTCGAATGGAGATAAAGATTACTCTGGTACAGCAATGTACGCGCAAGCTGGTATTGATAAAGCTTTCCAAGGAAGTGGTTATCAATTCGATCCTGCATTCTCAGGAATAGGGTCATACTTCATTGCGATTGCACTATTCTTCTTTGCCTTTACAACAATATTGGCATATTACTATATTGCTGAAACCAATATTACGTATCTAACTAGAAAAAGTTCGAAAAAAATGACTTTTGTTTATATTAATATCACTAGAACTGTTCTCATTGCAGCTACAGTGTATGGTGCAGTTAAAACTGCTGACTTAGCGTGGATGATGGGTGATTTAGGTGTAGGTATGATGGCTTGGCTAAATATCATTGCTATTTGGATATTGCATAAGCCTGCAATTAACGCTTTGAAAGATTATGAGAAACAGAAGAACGACCTTGGATCAGGTAAAAAAGCAATTTATAAACCAGATCCTAAGAAATTACCTAATGCTGTCTTCTGGCACAAAGATTATCCTAAACGCCTAAAAGAAGAAAATTTTGAGGAATAACTCAGTATTCAATTTATAAAAATTAAGTTGAAATATTTTAAAATAATGCGTCTCTTGGTACAATGTCATTAAGACTACTAGGGGGCGCATTATTTATGTATGATTTTCAACCAGGAAGAATTAATAAAATTAGTTTTCCTAGCGAATTATTAGAAAGAGATGTCACACTATCTATTTACTTACCAAAAGATTTTTCAGAATTATTTAAGTATAAAGTTGTATTTTGTTTTGATGGTTTAGATTTTTTTAGTTTTGGAAGAATTCATAGAAGTTATGAAAATCTACGTGAAACGAATGAAATTGAAAAAGCAATCTTCGTTGGCTTTCATTATGAAGACGTTGATAAACGCCGTGCTGAATTTCATCCACAAGGAGCGCGTACGCATTTAACAGTTAAAGCGGTAGCGAACGAAATTTTACCTTTCATTGATCGAACGTTTCCTACATATAAAGTAGGTAATGCGCGTATATTACTTGGAGATAGTTTAGCTGGAAGCGTAGCCTTAATGACTGCTTTATCTTATCCAAGAATTTTTAGTCAAGTCGGTTTATTAAGTCCACAACATGATGAAGTGATTCAGACTTTAATTGAACGATGTCAATTTCAAGAACAGTTAACAATATGGCATGCTGTTGGTTTAGAAGAAGAAGACTTTGAGTTACCAACAAACGGTAAACGTGCAGATTTTCTAACGCCTAACCGTGAACTGAAATCCATTATTGAAGCAAATAACTTCACGCATCATTACATAGAGTTTGAAGGCGGCCATAGATGGAAATCATGGAAGCATTTACTCGATGATTTGCTAAAGTATTTTTTGTCAGATAATATTTCATTTTAATAATCTGAATAAAATTTAGTTTAAAGTAACGAATTTTTCAGAAATTTGATATAATGTAGTTATGTTAAACAAAGGAGGAATTTAAATGATTTTAGGATTAGCATTAATTCCGTCAAAAGCGTTTCAAGATGAAGTGAATGCATATCGTAAGCGTTATGATGCTCACTATGCGTCAATTATGCCGCATATCACGATTAAGGGGCAATTTAAAATAAAAGATAGCGATTTAGAATCTGTCAAAGAGACAATTAAATCTAGACTTGAGGGTATACCAGCAGTTGATGTTCATGCAACAAAAGCATCGAACTTCGCGCCGATTACCAATGTCATTTATTTTAAAGTTGAAAAAACTGAAACTTTAGAAAAATTATTCTACAAATTTAACAATGGTGATTTTCATGGCGTGCCAGATCACTCATTTGTACCACATTTCACAATTGCGCAAGGACTAACAAGCCAAGAGTTCGAAGATATTTATGGACAATTGAAATTAGCGGGTATTGATTATAAAGAAACAATTGAACAACTTTCTTTAGTTTATTACGATGAGAAAGATGAAAAATGGAAAGTATTAGATAACTTTAACTTAGCTTAAATAATGCCCATTAGTAGCATCTATGATTGCTTACGATAAAAAATGGAATTAAAGAGGAGTCACTAACAAATTGTTAGTGACTCCTTATTTTGTGATTATAATCTTTGTGAATATGTTATGAGTTAAGGTGATATTTTTTATTTCTAATAAAGTATATGCCATAGAATATAGCTAAGAATAAGAATAATAATGCTGAGAAATAAAACGTATTATTTACAGAAGCTGTGAATTGGGTGATTAAGCCACCGACAAGCGGACCAATCATTGAACCAAATCCTTGTACACTGTTAAATACGCCCCAAGTCTCTTCTTGTTCATCTATATGTATATGGCTTGCCATAAATGTGTTCCATACAGGTAGTAATATACCATACATCAGACCAATAAAGATTGCCAATATCCATACAAGTGCAATATCTGTAATCAGTGATAGACCAAATATCATTATCGTATATAATATAAAACCACCAAAAATGACGCAGTACATAAATAATGTGCCATGTTTATCAATGACTTTTGATAAGAAGAGCATTGAGATTGCACAACCAATACCGCCAAATACAAGTGCCATAGTATATTCTACTGTAGATACACCGACAACTTTTGTTGCATATGTAGGTAGGATAGGAACTAATGCTGTGATAGAAGCACCTTGTAATAAAATACCTGGGAATAAAATTAAATGACGTTTTGTCACATCTACGATTTGACCTAATTGTTGTTTAACTGGTCGAGTATTATAATTCGTAAGTCTTATCTTCACGAAGTAATATAAAATCCAAGCAATTAGTACTACTAACGCCATCATAAATGCAAATTTCGTCGGATGGAACTTGAAGATAAGATTCATGCCCACCATACCCACAAGTAAACCGAGGAGCCATGAAAAATAAACATATCCCATTTGTTTGCCACGATTTTTCTCATCGACACTTGCAAGCATAATAACCCAAATAGGACTAACAGCTATACCAAGTAGTACTGCACTGATAATTAGAACAATCGGAGAAGTAGGGAACCAAATGACTAAGAACAAGCTTCCGAATGCAAGTAGGAAGCCTAATGTGAGTACGAGTTTCGTGCCTAATCGTTTAAGTAAAAAACCAATCACGAAGTTGGTTGTTGCATCAGCTATAAAATGAGCAGAAATAGCGATAGATGTAATACCTACCGCAATTGAGGTTGCTGTTGGAAGTAATGCTAAGTAACTTAATATATACATGCCTCGGGCAAATTCCATTAAGAACAAAATTACTAACAATATTATAAAGTTTTTACTTGAATGATAATTATCTTTATTTAACGAAGAGCTTTGCATATAAAGGAACCTTTCCGTAAACTTCTTCATAGCGAGATGAATGATCTAGTAAATTTAACAAGTCATTACACAACTTGTAGGTTGAATATGGAATTCGAGATTCATTCATTGACTGAGTCATTTCTGCTATTTTTGATGGTGTATTTGTTAATGTTGCCACCTGTTGAATTGCTTCTTCAGGTGTATCAGCAATCAAACCAAATCCTTTTTCTTCAAAGTAATTTGCATTCTCTAACTCTTGACCTGGAGCAGGATTTAAGAAAATCATAGGTGTTTGACGTGTCAAGGCTTCGGATATTGTGATGCCGCCTGGTTTAGTAATCATCAATTGGCTTGAAGCCATCCATTCATTCATATGCTTAGTATAGCCTACGATAAGTACGTTGTCGTAATTTTTAAATTGTGCAGATAACGTACGTTTCAATTCTTTATTTTTACCACAAATCATTACGACTTGAGAGTGAGGACTTCGGTTTAATATTTCTTGTATCATTTGATCGAAACCTTTTGATACACCAAAGGCACCTGCAGACATAAGTATTGTTGGTTTGTCAGGGGCTAAATTATTTTGGCGTAGCCACGATGTTTTATCAATTTCCTCTTCGAATTTATCTGCGATAGGGATTCCTGTAACTTTTATTTGGGATTTAGGAATACCTATGCTAGCAAACTCATCTTTTAACTCTTCTGTAGCTAGATAATATCTTTGAGAATGAGGAGTTATCCAGTTCTTTTGCATTCTATAATCTGTCATCACAGTTGCAATAGGAATGTTCATATCAAATTGTTCTGTTAAAACAGACATTACTGGTGTTGGGAAAGTAAGCAAGACTAAATCAGGCTTTTCCTTTAACAGTAAATTTATTAATTTATTAAGTCCATAGTATTTATAGAAACATTTGTCTAATTGGTCGGGACGACTATAGTAAAATGCTTTGTACATATTTCTGAAATATTTAAAACTGTTAATGTACCACTTTTTACATATAGAAGTCAGTATTGGGTGAGCTTCTAAAAACAAATCATGTTCAATAACTGTTAAATTGTCTAGATTCATTTCGTTAAACTGGTTCACTACACTTTGAGTAACCTGTAAATGACCATTACCAAAGGATCCAGTAAGGATTAGTATTTTTTTATTTTGAGTAACCATTTAAGCCACCCTCCAATAGTATAAATTTAGCTCATGCTAAGTTTAACGCATTTCTTTGACATGCGAAAGAAAAAACATAATTACTGAAGATTATATCATTTTACATACTGATATGAAATGATTCATACTGAATTCAGAAATATGTATGCAGTAAATCAAGTCATTGTATATTAATACATTACCACGCTTAATATAAATGTATGCTTGAAAAGTAAAAATTAAGTGAATATATAGAAAGCATTAACAAATTAGTTACATAAATTTAACAAAGGAATTCAAAGCTAATTTAAACTCAAAAAAATCATGTGATTTTCCTGTTATAAAAGCACATATATAATAGGAAGAAATTATTATAATCTAGATAATAGATTCTATAAAATCAAAGAAAAACGTGTATAATAGAAGTATTGGAAATAAAGGAGCGATAAATGTTGGATGCAAATTTGTTATTTAAAAAAATAAGAGTAAAACAAGTTGTCGGTACGTTAGAGAGAGATGTAACAGATATCACAACTGATTCTCGTACTGCACAACAAGGTAGCGTTTTTGTAGCATCGAAAGGTTATACTGTTGATAGTCACAAATTCTGTCAAGACGTAGTAAACCAAGGCTGCCAAATCGTCGTCGTAAGTCAAGCGCAAGAATTAGACGGTAATGTGACACAAATCATAGTACCTGATACTTTACGCGTAGCAAGTCTATTAGCAAACAAGTTATTTAATTATCCAAGTAAACAGCTTGTCACTTATGGTGTTACAGGAACAAATGGTAAGACGTCAATTGCTACAATGATACACCATATCTATAGAAAATTAGGTAAAGGTAGTGCTTACTTAGGAACAAATGGTTTTCAGATTAATGAAGAAAAATCAAAAGGCTCTAATACTACACCAGAAACTGTAGCTTTAACTAAAAAAATCAATGAAGCTGTTGAAAAGAAAGCTGAAGCTATGACTTTAGAAGTTTCAAGTCATGGGTTATCATTGGGACGCTTAAGTGGTGTTAACTTTGATGTGGCAATTTTTTCAAATTTAACACAAGACCATTTAGATTTTCACGGTACGATGGAAGCATATGGCCATGCAAAATCACTATTATTTAGCCAACTTGGCCAAGATTTGTCTCAAGAAAAGTTTGTTGTGTTAAATCAAGATGATGGATTTTCTGAATATCTTGCGTCAGTATCACCATTTGAAGCATTTACTTACGGCATTAATAACAAAGCACAATTTATGGCTGAAAATATAAATGAATCATTACAGGGTGCGAGTTTTAATTTTGTAACGCCAGAGGGTAATTTTTATGTGAAATCACCATATGTCGGGCTTTTTAATGTTTCTAATATTATGGCAGCAATGATTGCTGTTTGGAGTAAGGGCGTTAATCTAAGTGAAATTGTAAAAGCAGTTGAAAATTTAGAACCAGTCGAAGGCAGACTCGAAGTATTAGACGAAACGTTACCAATTGATTTGATTATTGATTATGCACATACAGCAGATGGTATGGATAAATTAATTGATGCAGTTCAACCCTTTACTTCACAAAAATTAATTTTCTTATGTGGTTTGGCAGGAGAACGAGATATGAGCAAAGCACCTGAAATGGGACGTATTGCATGCCGTGCGGACTACGTGGTTTTCACACCAGATAATCCAGCAAACGATGAGCCTAAAGTGTTAACACAGGCACTAGCACAAGGTGCGACACATCAAAATTACATTGAATTTGATGATCGTGCAGAAGGAATTCGCCATGCGATTGATATCGCTGAACCTGGAGATACAGTAGTATTAGCTTCGAAAGGGCGGGAGCCGTATCAGATTATGCCCGGCCATGTAAAAGTACCTCATAGAGATGATTTGATTGGTTTAGAAGCGGCATATAAAAAATTTGGTGGTGAGCCAGTTGAAGATTAGCAATATAGATTGTAATGATGTGCATTCAAATTTATATATTTATGAAAATACTGAAGCGGAAGTATACTTAATTGCGTTGCCAGAATTAAATTGGTCATTAGAAATAGATACAACATTAAATGAAGATGATATCAATGATGAACTTGTGATACACTTGTTTACGTTACTTGACGAGTCTACAGCAACTAAGATTGCCACTGACATTGTCAAATTGATACTTGAGGATTAAAGGAGACTAAAAATGAGTATAAAGGAAGAAGTAGAATCAAGAAAAACCTTTGCAATTATATCTCATCCTGATGCTGGTAAAACCACATTAACTGAAAAGTTATTATTATTTGGTGGTGCGATTAGAGAAGCAGGAACTGTTAAAGGTAAAAAAAGTGGAAAATTTGCAACTAGTGACTGGATGAAAGTAGAACAAGAGCGTGGTATTTCAGTTACAAGTTCAGTGATGCAGTTTGATTATGATCACTATAAAATCAACATTCTAGATACGCCAGGACACGAAGATTTTTCAGAAGACACATATAGAACACTTTTAGCAGTAGATAGTGCTGTAATGGTAATTGACTGTGCAAAAGGAATTGAACCACAAACACTAAAACTTTTTAAAGTTTGTAAAATGAGAGGTATTCCAATCTTTACTTTTATTAATAAACTTGATCGTGTTGGTAAAGAACCATTTGAATTATTAGATGAAATTGAATCTACTTTAGAAATTGAAACATATCCCATGAATTGGCCGATAGGAATGGGACAAAATTTCTTTGGTATTATCGATCGCGACTCACATACAATTGAGCCTTTTAGAGAAGAAGAAAATACGCTGCATTTAAATGATGATTTTGAATTAGAAGAAGATCATAAAATGAAAAATGATAGCGCGTTTTCTCAAGCTATTGAAGAGTTGATGCTAGTAGAAGAAGCGGGCGAAGACTTTGATAATGAAGCATTACTAAATGGTGAATTAACGCCTGTATTTTTCGGTTCGGCATTAGCTAATTTTGGAGTTCAAAACTTCTTAAACGCTTATGTGGATCATGCACCAATGCCTCATAGTCGTCAAACAAAAGAAGAAGTGGAAGTAAAACCTTATGATTTAGATTTTTCAGGATTTATTTTCAAAATCCAAGCGAACATGGACCCTAAACATAGAGACCGTATTGCCTTTATGCGTGTAGTAAGCGGTGCCTTTGAACGTGGCATGGATGTTACGTTACAGCGTACCAAGAAAAAACAAAAAATCACACGTTCAACATCATTCATGGCTGATGATAAAGAAACAGTAAACCATGCGGTGGCTGGAGATATTATTGGTTTGTATGATACTGGTAATTACCAAATTGGTGACACGTTAGTTGGTGGTAATCAAAAATTCAGTTTCCAAGAATTACCACAATTTACGCCAGAGTTATTTATGAAAGTTTCAGCTAAAAACGTTATGAAACAAAAGCACTTTCATAAAGGTATTGAACAATTAGTTCAAGAAGGTGCGATTCAATATTATAAAGCACTACACACAAACCAAATTCTTATTGGGGCAGTTGGACAGTTACAATTTGAAGTATTCGAACACCGCTTAAAAAATGAATACAATGTCGATGTTGTCATGGAGGCAGTCGGTCCGAAAATTGCACGTTGGATAGAAAATGAAGAAGAAGTTAAAGACAAGATGAGTACCTCGCGTTCAATTTTAGTTAAAGATATTTATGAAAATTATGTGTTTTTATTTGATAATGAATTTGCAACGAGATGGTTTGAAGAGAAGTTTCCAGAAATTAAATTATATGGTTTGTTATAAAACTATATTTTGTGTATAATAACGATATTAATAGAATACCTATGACTTTGTAGTCAGAGGGGAGTAACTCAACTTTTATTAAAAATATATATGAAGCATGCATTTATATGCTTAAAGAAAATACTTTATATATATTTTTAACATAGTCATTTTATCGTCATTACGAAGCTTGATTGCTTCCGGTAAAATGGGCAGATACAAACTGTCGAGTGAGACCTTTGCTAATAGTGAATAACGTGATTGATTTGTTCTTTAGTGTATAAAAACTAAATGAACTAAATTAAATAGCGGCAATACACTAACTTAGCTTAGGTCTCTATTTTTATGTTTAAAAAATTAAGGAGTTGTCCTAGATGGATCCAAGTATGATTTTACCTTATTTATGGGTGCTCGTTGTTCTAGTATTTTTAGAAGGACTATTGGCTGCAGATAATGCCGTAGTTATGGCAGTTATGGTTAAACATTTACCGCCTGAACAACGAAAAAAAGCTTTGTTTTATGGTTTATTAGGTGCATTAGTATTCCGTTTTATTTCTTTATTCTTAATCAGTATTATCGCAAATCTTTGGTGGATACAAGCACTTGGTGCATTATACCTACTATATATGTCCATAACCAATTTGATATCCTTCTTTAAAGAGAAAGATAAGGAAGAACAAGAAGCTGGTGATGATCATCACTTTGATGAAGATGGTGGAGAGATTCACGCAAGCCCTAAAGAATTTTGGGGCACTGTATTAAAAGTTGAATTTGCAGATATTGCATTTGCTATTGATTCAATGCTTGCAGCTCTTGCAATTGCAGTGACATTACCAGCAGTTGGCATCCACTTCGGCGGAATGGACTTAGGTCAGTTTGCTGTTATGTTCATAGGTGGTATGTTGGGCGTTGTAATTATGCGTTTCGCTGCAACATGGTTTGTAAACTTATTAAACAAATACCCAGGTTTAGAAGGCGCAGCGTTTGCTATTGTTGGTTGGGTAGGTGTTAAATTAGTGGTCATGGTTCTTGCGCATGAAGAAATCGCTGTTTTACCTGAACACTTCCCACATAGTACGTTATGGCAATCTATTTTCTGGACTGTCATGATATTGTTAGTAGTTATTGGTTGGTTAACTTCATTAAGAAATAACAAGAAAAAAGAAAAGCAAAAGTAAATGTTAAAGTAACTGGAAAAGCTCATAGAGGTTTTCCAGTTTTTTTATGTAAAAACATGTAAGGTATTATTTATAAATTTTAATATTGTCGTTTACTAAAATTGAGCAAGGATGTGTCAAAATATTTGAGAAAATCATTTAAAGTTAGAAATTTAGAAAGAAAGTGATTATAATCAGAATGTATCTACTTTTATAAAAGAAAATAAAGAAGAATTATCTATTATATTATGTCATAATAGATAGTGAAGATTTATGTAAGATTAGGGGGGATTAAGGTGACTCAAAATAAAAAACACGTCATTCCTAAAGAAAAATATGGACGTAAACGACGTGAGTTTTTTCATAATGAAGAACGTGAACAACGTGTACATTTAGAGCATGAGGCCAGAGAACAGCGTAAAGAAAAAGCGCAAAAATTAGCCAAAAATAATGAAGAGCGTGTGAAAGAAAATTTACGAAAAGCACGTATCGAAAAGCTAACACAAGAAGAGATACAACAACAACAGGCTTTGATGGCTAAACAAAGTGGTTCTAAAGAAAATATAGATATACCAAGCGATAAACAGTCATCAGATACCACACAGTCCTCAAGTTACCCACAGAAGCAAAATGCTAATTATCATACTCAAAGTAAGTCTGAGCAAGAAACAGATGATCATCGAGAGAATACAGAAAATGATACAGTGGTTACTGAGCAGAGCACATTATCAAAAAATCAATCGTCAAAAATTGATGAAGAAGATAACTTTTATTCAGAAGAAGCACAACAATCTCGAGTTGAAACATACGTTGAAGAAGATGATGTAGATGCAAAAGAAGAAAAAGCGCAAACAACAGCGCGTAACAAACATGCATCTCAACATCAAGGACCAAATCACACCAATCAAAATGGACAATTAAGCAACGTTGATAAGATTAAATATTTCTTTAAGGAACATTGGCCTAAAGTACTTATTGTTATTGCAGTTATATTATTATTAACATTGATGAATGCAATATTTGCTAACGTTGATCAAAACGGTAATGACAAGGATAGTATTTTCCAAAGTAATAAGGGTAAAGAAAAGTCATATACCACAACTATGAAGAGCGCTAATAGTGCTACGCAATCAGTAGTAACGGTTGAGAATGATACAAGCAACAAAGATTCTTCTGCAGAGAAAGAGACACAAGAAGCAGGTAAAGAAAATGAGCTAGGATCAGGTGTCGTCTACAAAAAAGTAGGCGACTCTATTTTTATCATGACAAATGCGCATGTAGTAGGAGACAAGAAAGAACAGAAGATTACATATGGTAATGGAGACTACTCAATAGGAAAAGTTATTGGTACAGATAAATTCTCTGATATTGCAGTGGTTAAAGCAAAGGTTAAGTCTGGGAGCGACGTTAAACCAATCGAAATGGGTGATTCAAGCACTTTAGTATTAGGGGAACCTATTATCGTGGTAGGGAATCCACTAGGCGTTGATTTTAAAGGTAGTGTTTCAGAAGGAATCGTATCAGGTCTTAATCGTCATATTCCTGTAGATATTGATAAAGATGAACAATATGATGTATTAATGGATGCATTTCAAATCGATGCGCCAGTAAACCCTGGTAACTCTGGTGGTGGCGTGGTTAATAGAGATGGTAAATTAATAGGCATTGCATCGTTGAAGATAGATATGGATAATGTAGAAGGTATTGCATTTGCAATTCCAGTAAATCAAGCTGAATCAATAGCAAAAGAACTTGAAGCTAAAGGTGAAGTCAAATATCCTAATACAGGTATTCGTATCATGAATGTTGCCGATATCGATGATGAAATGCGTCAATCATTACAACTACCTGAAGATGTGAAATCAGGTGTATTAATTGGTGAAGTTAAAGAAAATTCAACAGGTGAAAAATCTGGGTTGCAAAAAGATGATGTAATAGTAGAATTAGATGGTAAAGAATTAGAAGATAATCTAAGATATAGACAAATTATTTTTAATCATAAAGATGATTTGGATACATTACCAGCTAAAATATACAGAGATGGTAAGCTTAAGGATATCAAGATTAAATTGAAGTAGCGTTGGGGTGAATAAACGTTGTCCATTTTCAATCAATTGTTAAAAAAATCAAGTCCTCAACAAGGGATAGTGATGTATTATATTGTTACAATTATCGTAGCATTTTTGTTACTTAATTTACCATTTGTTCACAAATCTGGAATCAATGTTGACCCGATTGATTCTTTGTTTGTAGCAGTTTCAGGCGTGAGTGTGACTGGTTTATCACCTGTTAATATCGTTGAGACATATACTACTTTTGGACAAATCATAATTATGATTATTCTAAATATCGGTGGTATTGGCGTCATGGCCATTGGTACGATGCTATGGGTGTTTTTAGGAAAACATATTGGCATGCGTGAACGTCAGCTTATTATGCTTGATAATAATAAAGATACCATGAGTGGTACAGTTAAACTGATTCTAGATATTGTACGTACAATTTTAATTATAGAACTTGTTGGAGCGTCATTATTAGCATTCTATTTTTATAGAGATAATCCAGATTTGCAATATGCAATTATGCAGGGCATGTTTGTAGCGGTATCTGCAACGACAAACGGCGGTTTAGACATAACAGGACAATCGTTAATTCCTTATGCTAATGACTATTTTGTTCAGACTATAGTTATGTTTTTAATTATTTTAGGATCTATTGGCTTTCCAGTATTAATTGAAGTAAAAGCATACATTAAAAATAGAATACCTAATTTTAGATTTTCATTATTTGCTAAAATTACAACAATGACTTACTTAGTATTGTTTGTATTCGGCGCAATAATAATTTTATTATTTGAACATAACCATGCTTTTCAAAATATGACGTGGCATAAATCGTTATTTTACGCACTGTTCCAATCTGCAACAACAAGAAGTGCCGGATTACAAACCATTGATGTAAGTAATTTTGGAGAAGGTACGAATGTAATTATGAGTGTCTTAATGTTTATAGGTTCTTCACCGAGTTCAGTAGGTGGTGGTATTAGAACGACTACTTTCGCAATCTTAATCTTATTCTTATTGAACTTTAGCAATAATAATGAAAAAACCTCGATTAAAGCATTTAATCGTGAAATTCATACAACAGATGTACAACGCTCATTTGCTGTTTTTACAATGGCAGGAATACTCACATTTGCAGGTACGATTACAATACTTGTGGTTGAAAATGGCAAAATATCATTTCTACAAGCATTTTTCGAGGTCATGTCAGCGTTTGGTACATGTGGACTATCATTAGGTGTTACTGATGACATTAGTGGGATGAGTAAGATCGTATTGATGGTACTGATGTTTATTGGTCGTGTAGGACTTATTAGTTTTATTATTATGATTGGTGGGCGTAGAGAGCCAGACAAATACCATTATCCGAAAGAACGTATTCAAATTGGCTAAAACTTCATTTTGATAGTTTTAAGATGATTAATTATAAAGTTATTCCCTTTCTTGTGAAAACAGTGCAAGAGAGGGTTTTTTAATTTCAATGTTTTATAGAATAATGTAAAAGCACTAAAAAGAGGCAATTAAATGATTTAAGCAAGGCTTCTTAAATTATTAAAATTCTTAGAATGTAATATTTCCTTTTGCTATCATGGGTATTTAGAAACATGTTAAACTGAAGGAAATGAGGGGAGAGGCATATGAAAAAAAGCGAGAGAATTACAATAGATGTTATCACAACTTCAGATATGCACAGTCATTTTCTAAACGGAGATCATGGTTCTAATATATATAGAGCAGGTACTTACGTTAAAACGAAGAGAAAAGAAAATGAACATGTTATTTTGTTGGACAGTGGCGGTAGTTTGGCTGGTTCATTGGCTGCATTTTATTATGCTGTTGTTGCGCCATATAAGCGTCATCCTATGATAAAGCTGATGAATGCTATGCAATATGATGCAAGTGGTATTAGTCCTAATGAATTTAAATTCGGTTTGTCCTTCTTTTCAAGAGCGGTCTCTTTATCCAGGTTTCCATGGTTATCGGCGAATATTGAATATAAGCGTACAAGAGAACCTTATTTCTCTACACCTTATACGATAAAAGAAGTAGAAGGCGTCAAGATAGCTATTGTTGGATTAACTTCAGACGGATTGATGAACCGCGAACACTTTGAAATGGAAAATGAGCTACAAATTGATAAAACTTTAGTGGCTTCTAAAAGATGGATTCGCTTTATTCATGAAACTGAAATGCCAGATTTTCTCATAGTCATATATCATGGTGGTATAAACCAACTGAATAAATCCGCAAATGAACGCGAACAAAACGTGAATGAAGCGGAAAAAATTATGCAATCATTAGGCGTGATTGATTTACTGATTACTGGTCATCAACATCAAACTTTTATAGGTAGAGATGATCAAACATTGTATGTACAAGCTGGTCAAAATGCGGAACAATTAGTCCATGTAAAAATTAACTTTAAGCAAAGAACTACCTCATATGAATTAGAAGATGTTGAGTCACAAATTGTTGATTTAAATGAGTATAAGGAAGATGAGGATTTACTAAACTTAACATTTTATGATAGAAAAACTGTTGAACATTGGGGGAAAGAAGTTTTAAATGTTACGCCCGTTTCTGCTCAAGTAAATGGTTTAGGAGACGTTATTACGAAGCCCCATCCTTTCACGCAACTTTTACATGACGGTATTCGCTCAGAGTTTGATTATGATATTTCATGTGTACATTTACCTACCAGTGGAGAAGAAGGCTTAGAAGCAACAATAACCAATGAAGCATTATATAAAGCGTATCCGCATCCTGACGTGCCAGTTGATTTAACTTTAAAAGGACAGCAGATTAAAGATATTCTAGAGTATGGCTATTCACATATAGAATTTAGCCATGGTGAACTCAGTTTAACAATTATTGATGAAACATTATGTACGTTTTGGCAAGGCGTGGATTACACAATTGATATGAATGCTGCACCGTTTAATCGTGTTAATTTAAAAAACATAAGACTGAATCATATGTATCGTGTAAGTATGACAGATTATTGTTATAGAAATTATAGACAGTATTTAGAAAATGCAGTTATTCATGAAACTGGCAAAATAACGATGGTAGAATTAATATCTAGAAATTTGAAAAATGAGCAGTATAAAATAAATCAAAAACAAAGCTTTAATGTAATAACATAGGCTAAAGGATTGTAATATAAATACTACTATATCCTCGTTTGCATAAGATAGGGCTATAGACTCAGCATGTAGCCTTCAATTCATGCTAGACTATTCTAGTTGGTCAAGTGTCTCGTATGCAACAGTGTTGTAATAACTGGAAAAATGAGCATTATAATATATTTATTTTATATAGCACAAAAAACTGGAAGGCGCTCATTATTTTAATGAGCGCCTTCCAGTTTTTAATTTTTAATAAAACGTATAAAGTTCCGCAATAAGTTAAGCATGGAATATTAATAGAATTACTACTGCAACGATTTGTGCTATTACAGTGGTAGCAATTCTACGCGTATAAAAGTAGCTTATTGAGAGTGCAATTTGTACGATAAAGATGAAGAAAACAATCCATAAATTATCTAGATAGTAGAATAATGAAGCTGAGCAAAGCGCCGTAATTATAATGCTAAGCCAACTTGGTATGTTTAATTTAATCAATTCTTTTTGTAAAACTGTTCTCATATAGAGTTCATGACAAGGTATAACAAAGACTAATGTTATTAACATTTGCCATTTAAAATATACGCCAGTTCTTGTTAATTCTTTAATTAATTCAAGATATTTTATATCCGAAGAAATTGCTGCAATAATCAGCTGAATAATAATTAATACAATACCAGTAACAATTCCAACACCTAAAGAAGTAAGTAATCTCTTAGATTCTATATCTCTTTGATAAAAGATATAACTAATACCAGCTATGAGCATAATGCCAGTATATAAATACCAATACTCTTGTTTTTCCCCCCACATAATGAAGAGGATGATGTGGAATACAATAAAGCTTAAAAGAAACCATATTAAAGCCTTTGAAATTCTATTCATTTTTTACTATCCTTCTTGTTCAACGATTGTATATCGCTTATGATTAATAACAGTTTTTTCAGGCAAGTCTAAATCATTGAAATTCTCCATAATTGTTAAATCTACAATTACTGAATTATCATTAATTTTCTCTACACGGCCTTTTAAACCATCATAGAATTCTACTATATTTCCAACTTCTGCAACAGTCATTTTTAGTCCTCCCTAGAAATGCTAACTAGATAGTATTATACAAAAAAACTTAAGACAAATAAACAAATAACCATTAAATTGTGTGATATAAACCGATTTTGAAACTTTTTATCATATTTAATGTAAATGATTGGCATTTTTAGAGAAAATATAGCATAAATAAGGTAAGGGTATATTTTTAGGGAAAAGGAGTGCAATAGATGAAGTTTATTAGTAATAATGATATTACAGATCCAACATTAAATTTAGCAATGGAAGAATATGTATTAAAAAATATGCCGAAAGACGACAGCTATTTTCTATTTTATGTGAATAGACCGTCTATTATAATTGGTAAAAACCAAAATACGATTGAAGAAGTTAACAAACCATATATTGATGCACATAATATTGATGTTGTGAGACGTATATCTGGTGGAGGTGCTGTTTACCATGATGAAGGTAATTTAAATTTCAGTTTTATAACAGATGATGATGGTAACAGCTTCCATAATTTTAAAAAATTTACAGAGCCAATTGTTGAAGCATTAAAATCGTTGGGTGTTGATGCTGAAATGACTGGTAGAAATGATATTCAAGTAGGTAACGCCAAAATTTCAGGTAATGCTATGGTAAAAGTGAAAGATCGTATGTTTAGTCATGGTACATTAATGTTAAATAGTGAATTGGATGAAGTTCAGAACGCATTAAAAGTTAATCCTGCAAAAATTAAATCTAAAGGGATTAAATCTGTACGAAGCAGAGTCGCAAATATTTCAGAATTTCTTGAAGAACCTATTAATATTGATAACTTTAAAGATATTATTTTAAAAACTATTTTTGGAGAAGCAAATCAAGTTGAGACATATCAACTTACTGATGAAGATTGGAAAAATATTGAAGCATTGAGTAATGAGAAATATCGTACATGGGATTGGAATTATGGTAGAAATCCAAAATATAACTTTGAAAGAGAAGAGAAGTTTGAAAAAGGTTTCGTTCAAATTAAATTAGATGTTAAACAAGGTCGTATTGAGCACGCAAGGATTTTTGGAGATTTCTTCGGTGAAGGTGACATAACAGAACTTGAAAATGCATTAGAAGGTACGTTACACGAGTTTGATAGTATTGAAGAAGCATTTTCAAACTACGATATTTATCATTATTTTGGTGATATCGATCGCCATGAACTCATTAGATTAATGTCTTAAACAAGAGTTATAAGTAAAAATAAAACTCAAAAAGGTCTATTCTCTAACTTATTGGTGTAAGTAGGGAATAGACCTTATTTTAAATAACAAGCTATTAAATTATCCAACGAGAAATTCCTCCAGGTTTCTGTATTCTTCAGTATAACGTTTGAAATCCTGCTCGTTTTTATTCTTAAGCGCGTGGTCAATGAGGTATTCTAACTGCTGTTTACGGACATTTCTTAACGACTCATCAATGATTAATTCAATACCTAAATCATTAATCGTTGACACAAAAGATTCTAATGAATTGTATTTAACATTTGTATTGTTTTTCATTTTCAACACAGCCCCTCTATCTATATTTACATATAGTATACAGCCTTTTATTTTTGAAATCAATAAATAGTCAGACTTTTCCGAAAATATAAGTGTAATTTGCAACTTTTCAAAAAATAAGAAAATGCAAAAGTATAATAACTAAAAATCAATTGTAGAAAATTTATAAAATATTTTATTAAATAAGTTGATTTTAAAATATTTGTGTTATGTTATTTGAGTATCACCATAAGCTTTAAGGAGGCGTCAGCTATGATTCAACAATACATTATTAAAAAAGGTGATATGGCTCTTCAACCTTGTAATTTATCTATAGGTCTAAATGAAGGTACTTGTGTATTAAAGTATAAGGAGGAGCGTGATATTGTAAAGGAACGGACACATAAGATTATAGATCGTTCATGTAGATTTTATGGTAGCAGTTATGTATTTAAAAAAGAAGACACAATGAGAATTACAGGTATTAATAGTAAACCCCCGATATTATTCACTCCATTATTTCCTACTTATTTTTTTCCTACACATTCAGACCGAAAAGAAGAAAACACTTGGATCAATATTCATTATGTACTAACCATAAGAGCTTTAAAAGATAAAAAATGTAAAATCACATTTGTCGATAACCAGACTATAGTTGTTAATATTTCAGCACACAGTATGCATCATCAATACTTAAATGGTATATATTATTACTATATGATGGATAGAGCAGCTAGGGTGGCTACTTTTGATCCTGAATCTCCTATAGACTATACGAAACCACAATTAAATATTTATGAAGCATTAGCAAAATATTCTCTATTTGAAAATAAATAGCAAAACATTTCTGAAATTTAAATGTAAAAATGTCATATGTGGAATATTATATTAATTTAGTGTAAATATTCCGCATATTTTTTTGATTAAGGTACTTGAAAAATTCTCTGAAGTTGATATAATAGTATTTGTGCTTGATTGAGATATCAATTATTCCACAGTAGCTCAGTGGTAGAGCTATCGGCTGTTAACCGATCGGTCGTAGGTTCGAGTCCTACCTGTGGAGCCATTGGAAACGTACTCAAGTTGGCTGAAGAGGCGCCCCTGCTAAGGGTGTAGGTCGCGCAAGCGGCGCGAGAGTTCGAATCTCTCCGTTTCCGTTAATAAAAACAAGCTTTTTAATACCGAAGTCCTTAACAGGATTTCGGTATTTTTTTGTTTTGTGAATTTATAATTTGTAAATTCACAATTAATAATCATGATAGTAAGTAACCGCAAAAAGCTAAAAAGTATAATGAATTGCTACAAGTACTGCTAGTTGATACCACTTGTTATAGAGCTTCGTTAATCCTGTAATAACTTCATGTTTTATATTGCTCAAGTGTTAAGTGCTGTGAATCAACTATAATATATCAAAACTCAATTTTTTAATAAAAAAATTATAAGTAATCAGCAATAGTACATAGACACTCGTCTATATATATAGTATTATATTTAGTTATAAGAGGAGAGATGAACTTGTCATATAAAGAATTATCAAACGTATTAAAAGTGCTTTCTAACCCAAGTAGATTAGAAATTATGGATTTACTTTCTTGTGGTGAGTTATGTGCATGTGATGTATTGCAACATTTTCAATTTTCTCAGCCAACTTTAAGTCATCATATGAAATCATTAGTAGAGTGTGAGTTAATTACTACACGAAAAGAGGGGAATAAGCGCATGTATCGGCTTAACCACGATGTATTTGAACAAATTAATCAAAGTTTAAATCTAATAAATACTACAAATGAATTATGTATTTGTAAAAATATGAAGTCAGGTGAGTGTTAATGATGACGATATTAGCAATCACAATCTTTGTATTAACGTTAATTTTTGTTATCTGGCAACCTAAAGGTTTAGATATTGGAATTACTGCATTAATTGGTGCTGTAGTAGCTATAATTACGGGTGTTGTAAGTTTTTCAGATGTACTGGAAGTTACTGGGATCGTTTGGAATGCGACTTTAACGTTTGTTGCAGTTATTCTTATTTCACTTATATTAGATGAAATTGGGTTCTTTGAGTGGTCTGCTATACATATGGTTAGAGCATCAAAGGGTAATGGCTTGAAAATGTTTATCTTTATCATGCTTTTGGGTTCAGTTGTAGCAGCCTTCTTTGCAAATGATGGTGCAGCTTTAATACTTACCCCTATTGTATTAGCTATGGTACGTAATTTAGGCTTTGATAAAAAAGCAATATTTCCATTTATCATTGCTAGTGGCTTTATTGCAGATACAACTTCATTACCACTCATTGTTAGTAATTTAGTTAATATAGTTTCTGCAGATTATTTCGATATAGGTTTTATTGAATACTTTAGTAAAATGATTATACCTAATATATTTTCGTTGATTGCAAGTATTCTTGTGTTATGGCTTTATTTCAGAAAATCTATTCCAGGTAAATTTAACGAAGTAAATATTAGAGAACCAAGAGAAGCGATTAAAGATAAAAAGCTTTTTAACATCTCTTGGATTGTACTTGCTATCTTACTCGTTGGTTATTTAATAAGTGAGTTTATAAATATTCCAGTATCTATTATTGCTGGTATGATTGCTTTAATATTTGTATTATTAGCGCGTAAATCTAAAGCCGTTCATACGAAACAAGTAATTAAAGGTGCGCCATGGAATATTGTTTTATTCTCTATTGGTATGTATCTCGTCGTATTTGGCCTGAAAAATGTGGGGATTACAACACTTCTTGGTGATGTACTAACAAATATTTCAAGTTACGGCTTATTTAGTAGTATCATGGGCATGGGCTTTATAGCTGCATTTCTTTCATCTATTATGAACAACATGCCAACTGTATTAATAGATGCTATAGCAATTGGTCAATCGAGTGCCACAGGAATATTAAAAGAAGGCATGATTTATGCTAACGTTATTGGGTCTGATTTAGGACCTAAAATAACACCCATTGGCTCTTTAGCCACACTTCTTTGGTTACACGTGCTAACTCAAAAAGGAGTGAAAATATCTTGGGGTGTGTATTTCAAAACGGGAGTTATTATCACCATCCCTGTTTTATTTGTAACCTTATTAGGTTTATATTTAACACTAATTATTTTTTAAATGAGAGGTAATCATAAATGGATAAAAAAACAATTTACTTTATATGTACTGGTAATTCTTGTCGTAGTCAAATGGCTGAAGGCTGGGGAAGAGAAATACTCGGCAAAGAATGGAATGTTTACTCAGCAGGTATTGAAACGCATGGTGTAAACTCTAAGGCGATAGAAGCTATGAAAGAAGTTAATATTGATATTTCAAATCATACATCTGATATGATTGATAATAATATTTTAAAACAGTCTGATCTCGTTGTTACACTTTGTAGTGATGCTGATGATAATTGTCCAGTTATACCGCCTAATGTGAAAAAAGAACATTGGGGCTTTGATGACCCAGCAGGTAAAGCATGGTCAGAGTTTCAACGCGTAAGAGATGAAATAGGCGATACAATTAAACGATTTAAAGAACTATAATTATCTCAATTTTAAAAATGAGCATAAATTAAATCAGAAAAATAATAAAAACCTTCAAAGTAGACACTAAAAGTGAAAACTTTGAAGGTTTTTTTACACGTCAAAATGAAAAAGTGTATTAATAATTATAGTTTGTAAAATTTTAAATAACTAGTTAGGGAAAAATGTACTATAAACAACAAGATTATGATAATTAGATATGAGTAAATCTTAATCGGTAATATGATGCAATAAATGTAATGAATTTTTGATTTTATTTCAAGATTTTGTATGACTATATATTTTGATATTGCATGAAAAACAAGAAATTCATTATAAAATATTATTATAGCGAATTTAAATAGAGATGGCTTGAGGAAAAACCAAGAAATTGTTTTGGTTTTTAAAATAAATATTGTTCGCAATGTTGTATATAAATAAAAAAAGTGGTAAGCTATGCATTGTGATAAATCAAGAAAATAGGAGAGAGATATATGGGCTTTATTATAATGATTATTGTAGGCGGTTTAATCGGTTGGTTAGCCGGCGCAATTTTAGGTAAAGATATTCCAGGTGGAATAATTGGTAATATTATTGCAGGTTTAATCGGTTCAGCTATTGGTAGTAAATTATTAGGTACATGGGGACCAGTCTTAGGTGGCGTTCCAATCTTACCAGCACTAATCGGGTCAATCGTATTAATCTTAATTGTTTCATTTATTATGAAAGCAATTAGAAAAAGAAAATAATTAAAAAACACTCACCATTTGGTGGGTGTTTTTTGTTAATCATAAGAATTCTATAAGGTAATTGTAAAAATAAAAGCTAATCATTTCTAAAATTAGAAACGATTAGCTTTTCAATTTTTTCGTGAATTTCAATGTATATGAAATCTATTTTTTACTTATTAAATTTCTGATTCCTTTTATAATAAAGCCTACTACTACAGATCTGAAAACACGTGATATAATATTTTTCATTATTAGTCCTCCTAAGTTACAATTCAACTTTCCATAATTTGCTATATAGTTTCTTTACCCAATTTCAGATGAAATATTGGAGAAAATAGAAAATATTTTATCTTTTAATAAAAAAGTGGTTATTTTTCAAAAGAAATAAGACCGTTTTCGTCTGCTTTGTTAAAGAAAATCGTAATGATGCCACTAATGATAGCGATAACGTATGGAATGCCTGTCCAAAAGAACACTAAATGTATAATACCTTGTAAAAGTTGATTTGAGTAAAATTTATGAATGCCACACCAACCGAGTAAAAATGCAAGTATAACGTAAATGACTTTATTTACTTTCATATGTCTAGTCCTTTCATTTTAAAGTTCTTATCTTAATTATCTCTTATATTAAGCGATTCAACAATCGAAAACAATTAATGAAAAACGATTTCTCGTAAAAACCAATTATTACTTCGAATTTTTTATTTAATTCATATATAATATAGTTAAATAAACATAATAAGGAGAATACAAATGATTAGAAAAGCTAAACCTACCGATAAGCATGAAATTGCAAAATTATGTTATATCATCTGGAGTCAATTAGACATAGATTTAGTGGAATACACCGATAAAGAAAGATTACTAAAAATCATGGAACAAAGTATGGTGGATGTACCATATAGAGGTCATTATAGTAACACTTGGATATACGAAGTCGATGGTAACATTGCAGGTTGCTTAATTGCATATCCTGGTAACAAAGAGTTAGAGCTTGAAAAGGCTTGGTTAGATATGGAATTAGATGAAGACATTAGAGCTTATGGGACGCCGATGCCAATGAAAGAGGCTAATGATGATGAATGGTATATCGAAACAGTTGCTACATTCCCAGAATTTAGAGGGCAGGGTGTCGCTACTAAATTAATTAAACATGTATTAGAAACGTATCCAGATGAAAAATGGAGCTTAAATTGTGATTTACTCAATGATGGGGCGTTACATGTTTATAAAAAATTAGGATTCCAACCTACAAGTGAATTCGATTTATATGGTCATATGCATTACCACATGGTACATATAAAAGACTGAGTTTTTATCTCTGTTAAAAAACAAAAAATCGACCTTCATGAGTATGAAGATCGAAAAAGTAATACTTACTTTATTTGATTGCTGGGTTAAACTTGCTAATTGAGAAATATATTAAATACCACCGAGCAGAGCACTAATATAAATACCTAGTGCATACAGTAGACCGAAGAATGTATTCGTTTTTCCTGTTGCAGCCATTGCTGGCATCATAGTTGCTGGCGTGTCATTCTTTTTGAATCTACGTACAGCCTTGATAGGTAACGGGAATGACAGTAATGCAAGTAAAAAGAAAATTGAACCACCAGGTTGGAAGAATGTAATATAGATAACTAATGCATACGCGACAATGTACATTAATGCTAAGAAGCGTATTGAATTATTTTTACCTAATAAAATAGGTAATGTCTTACGACCACTTTCTTTATCTTTAACACGGTCACGAATGTTATTAGCCATATTGATTAAACCGATTGTTATAACAATCGGAAGACTGATCCAAACAACTAGACTTTGTAAATTACCTGTTTGAATGAAGAATGCAATTAAAATAATAATCATACCCATGAAAATTCCAGAGAATACTTCACCAAAAGGAGTCCAAGAAATAGGGAATGGTCCACCCGTGTATAAATAACCAATTGCCATACACACGAGTCCAATTGGTATGAGCCAGAATGAACTGTTGATGGCTATAAATAATCCTAGTAAAGCAGCAATGACATAAAATGCAATGGCTATATTCATGACTAACTTAGGACTCATGCCATTGCGAACGATTGCACCACCGATTCCTACAGAAGTGTGGTCATCTAACCCTTTTTTGAAATCATAGTATTCATTAAACATGTTTGTCGCAGCTTGAATTAATAAACAAGCGATTAACATGGCTAAAAGCAAAGTAAGACTTAGATGATCTTCACTACCAAGTAGGAATATTTTTGCAGTAGCAGTACCAACAAGTACTGGTACCACAGCAGCGGTTAAAGTATGTGGTCTCATTAAGTGCCAGTATTTTCTGACAGTAGAATATTGTTGATATTGAGATGCCATAAAATTTTATACCTCGAATTCTTTTATATTAAAATATTTTTTATCAAATTTATTTTAATGGAAGAACTTGTAAAGGTCAAATAACGTGAAAATTATATAAATGAAATAGGCTAGATACCATACACATATTGTGAAAAGTGGTACAATATTATAATGAGTGCAAACTGATAAATGAAAGAAGTGAAATAGATGACTTTGGACGTCAAGGAAAGTGAAATTGTCGAAGCGGTATACGAAAGTAATCATACTTGGGTTTCTGTAGAAGCAAAATTAAATTATGAATTAGATCCTACTGTATTATTCCATGTTACGGAAGACAGTGCAGGAGACCGTTTTTATTTTAAAAAAAATGACAACGAAACTTCATTCTTTGGCTATCATGCTATTAAAAGATTTAAAAATGACTTTGAAAGTAAACAATCTATTTTCCGAGAATGGGAAAAATATAAAAGTGATATTGATTTAATTCATCCAAATTCAGAACGACATCATTTAAAGATATGTGGTGGATTCCAATTTTCAACACATAAATCTGGAGATGAGTGGCGTGAATTTGGTATTAATCATTTTATATTACCTGAAGTATTGGTAACTATGGAAGAAGGAAACACGTATATTACCTATACTGTAAAAGCAGATCAATTTGAAATTGACTCATTTTTATCGATTATAGATAAGTTAACTCAAGAGAATGTTAGCCCAAATTTTGAAAAAGGTGAAATTAAGCGCATTGAGGATATTTATAAAGATGAGTGGCGTGATTTAGTTAAAGATACAATAGATATATTAGACGAAAATAAAAAAATTGTGCTTGCAAGAAAACGATTGATTATGTTTGATAAAAACATAAACATCCCTTATATCTTAAACCAAGCAACACAAGGTGAACATAATAGTTACTTATTTGTATTAGAATCACAAGACAGTGTATTCTTTTCACAAACACCTGAACAGTTAATGGAAATTAATGATGAAATACTATCTACCAAAGCAGTTGCAGGTACGATTAAACGTACCCACCAAAATGATGTAGATAATGAAAATATAAATGCATTTTTAAACGATGAAAAAAACTTAAATGAACATCGTTTTGTCGTAGACAGTATATTGAATGACATTGAATTGTATGTTGAAGATATTACATACAATAAAAAACCACAAATTTTAACAAATGATCATTTGTATCACTTATATACGAAAATTAAAGGACAATTGATTAGCAAATCTTATATTGGTTTATTAGATAATCTTCATCCGACGCCGGCGCTTGGAGGTTATCCTAAAGAGGAAGCAATTGAATATATTGAACAAAATGAGTTTGGAACACGTGGGCTTTATGGCGCGCCAGTTGGCTATATTGACATGTATGATAATTGTGAATTTATTGTTGCAATTAGATCTATGTTGATTAAGAAAAATCAGGCAACATTATTTGCTGGTTGTGGGATTGTAAGTGATTCTGATGCGGATAGTGAAGTAGAAGAGACTGCTGTTAAATTTAGCCCAATGATGAAAGCTTTAGGAGTCGAGAAATATGAATAACCATACAACTGCATTAACAAAACAGGTATTTACTTTTGTTTCAGAATTATATGCATACGGAATAAGAGAAATAGTGATAAGTCCAGGGTCTCGTTCAACACCAATGGCAATTGCAATTGAGGCACATCCTAAAATGAAATCTTGGATTCATCCAGATGAACGTAGTGCTGCTTTCTTTGCGATGGGGTTAATGAAAGGTAGTGAGCGACCAGTTGCTATTCTTTGTACATCTGGTAGTGCTGCCGCGAATTATACACCAGCCATTTCTGAAAGTAGCTTGAGTCATTTACCACTAGTGGTATTAACAAGTGATCGTCCACATGAACTCAGAGGTATTGGGGCACCACAAGCAATAGATCAAACAAATATGTTTGCAAATTATACACAATATCAATTTGATTTCCCTATTGCTGATAGTAATGATGACCAAGACTTTATGACGAATACAGTTAAATTCCAATTACAAAAAGCGAGTCAGTATTTATATGGCCCGCATCGAGGTCCAATTCATCTGAATTTGCCATTTAGAGAGCCGCTGACACCTGATTTAGAAAAAGTTGAATGGTTAACTTCAGATACGAAGATTATGCCACATTATCAAAAAACGACGAGTCTCAATGAAATAAATGTAATTGTTAAAAAACGCAAAGGACTTATTATCGTTGGTGATATGCAGCATCAAGATGTAGATCAAATACTCACATTTGCGACGATACATGATATGCCTATACTTGCTGACCCATTAAGTCAATTACGTCGTGAGCACCATCCTAATGTTATAACGACATATGACTTATTATTTAGAGCCGGATTAGAAGTAGATGTTGACTTTATAATTAGAGTAGGTAAACCAGTTATTTCTAAAAAAATAAATCAATGGTTAAAAGATACGAAGGCATTTCAAATATTAGTGCAGAATAACGATAGACCAGATGCATTTCCAATAACACCTCATGTTTCTTACGAGATGTCTGCAAATGATTTCTTTAGACAATTATCTGAGACAACTACAGTTGAACGTAAGCAATGGTTAGAAAAATGGCAATCATTAGAGAAACATGCCAAAGTTGAAATTAAAGATTATGTAAGAACTGCGACAGATGAAGCGGCCTACGTAGCAAATGTACTAGACAAATTAACAACAGATGATGCATTATTTGTGAGTAATAGTATGCCAATTCGAGATGTAGATAATTTGTTTATAGACTGTGAAGCAGCAGTCTTTTCAAATCGTGGCGCTAATGGTATAGATGGTGTTACTTCAACAGCATTAGGTATGGCGGTACACAAGAAAGTGACATTATTAATTGGCGATTTAGCCTTTTATCATGATATGAATGGCTTGCTCATGTCTAAATTAAATGACATCAATTTGAATATTGTGCTATTAAATAATGATGGTGGAGGAATCTTTTCCTATTTACCACAGAAAGATTCAGCCGATGCATATTTCGAAAGGTTATTTGGCACACCAACTGGATTGGATTTTGAACATACTGCGCTACTTTACGACTTTACATTTAAACGATTTGAATCTATTGAAGCATTTAAGTACACTGAGTTATCCAAATTTGGCGCACATATTTATGAAATTATGACGCATAGAGAAGATAACCTACAACAACATCTTAAACTCTATAAAAAGTTGAGTGATATTATCAATGTTACATTATAAATTTCATCGAGCGAATCAATCAACTAATCAATTATTAGTGATGCTACACGGCTTTATTAGTGATCAACAGGCATTTGATAACCATATTCACATATTGAAAGAAAGCGTAAATATCGTAACTATTGACTTGCCTGGACATGGTGCAGATGAATCTCCATTTCATCGAGAGTGGAACTTTCCTTTTATTAGCCAACAGTTAGATGAAACGCTAGAAGTGTTTAGTGCATATCAATTATTTTTACATGGCTATTCAATGGGTGGTAGAATAGCGTTGTATCATGCAATTCATGGCAACACTACATTGACAGGTCTTGTCTTGGAAAGTACGTCCCCAGGCATTGAAGATAGAACAGCACAGATAGAAAGGCAACAAGTTGATTATGCACGTGCCCGAGTATTAGAAATTGCAGGATTAGAAGTTTTTGTTAATGATTGGGAAAAACTGCCACTATTTTATACACAACATGACTTAGATAAGATCACTAAATTAAGTATTCGTAACATGAGAATGCGTCAAGACGCATCTAGATTAGCAAAAGCGTTGAGAGATTATGGTACTGGAAAAATGCCTAATTTATGGTCGGAATTGAATCAAATACAAATCCCAACATGTATTATTGTTGGAAATTTAGATGGTAAATTTTGTGAAATTGCTCAAAAGATAGTTTCAATTATACCGAAGACTGAACTTTTTGAAATAGCACAGAGTGGTCATACTGTTCATGTGGAAGAAATGGCAGAATTTGATAGAATAGTATTAGGTTTTATTCAAAAGGAGGAGCAAAATGACTAGACAGTGGGAAACAATTAAAGAATATAAAGAGATTAAGTATGAATATTACGATGGAATCGCTAAAGTAACAATTAATCGACCTGAAGTTCGTAATGCTTTTACACCAAACACGGTACAAGAAATGATGGATGCATTTACTAAAGCACGTGATGATCAACGTGTTGCTGTTATTATTTTAACAGGTGAGGGAGATAAAGCATTTTGTTCTGGTGGAGATCAGTCAGTACGTGGCCACGGTGGCTATGTAGGTGAAGATCAAGTTCCTCGTTTAAACGTATTAGATTTACAAAGACTTATTCGTGTAATTCCAAAACCAGTTATCGCAATGGTAAGAGGTTATGCAGTAGGTGGCGGTAATGTATTAAATGTTGTATGTGATTTAACAATTGCTGCTGATAATGCTATCTTTGGCCAAACTGGACCGAAAGTAGGGTCATTTGATGCAGGTTACGGTTCTGGTTATTTAGCACGTATAGTAGGGCATAAAAAAGCGCGTGAAATTTGGTATTTATGTCGCCAATATAATGCACAAGAAGCACTAGATATGGGATTAGTTAATACAGTAGTACCACTAGACGAAGTAGAAGATGAAACTGTTAGATGGTGTGAAGACATTAAGAAACATTCACCAACTGCTTTAAGATTCCTAAAAGCTGCTATGAACGCAGATACAGATGGCTTAGCTGGACTTCAACAAATGGCTGGAGATGCAACATTACTTTACTATACAACGGATGAAGCAAAAGAAGGTAGAGATGCGTTTAAAGAAAAACGTGATCCTGATTTTGACCAATTCCCTAAATTCCCGTAAGGAATTATTATATTAACCGTTATTGAGAGGTTAACATATACTGTCGACAAAGTATCAGACTTTGTCGACATTTTTTTGCGCTTTTGCGCAATTACAACTTTGACTTTACTATGTATCTTTATACGGAATTATCTAAGATATGATTTCGATCCATTATTGTGACTTTATTCAGTGATTTTGCCCATAGTAAAAGAATAAAAAAGATGAATAACTGGAATCATTACATAGATTTTATTTTTATATAAAAATAAGATAGTGTATCAATTTATAGTTAGAAATACGTTGTTTAAAAAACTCTTTTAATAGTTATAATATATTTGACTATAATTTAAAAATATATTAATATTATAATGAAAAGAAATGAGGGAGAACAATGGCATCAGACGCTAACGACCAAATACGAAAAGAAATGTGCTACTTATTTTATATTACGAGTAAAGAAGTTGTAAATCGTTTTAATCGCTACTTAAAACAGTATGATATAAGCTTTCCTAACTATATTGTATTACTTTATATTGAAAACGATAAAAATGTTTATATTAAAACGTTATGTGATGAACTCTATTTAGATTCTGGTACTATAAGCCCTATAATTAAACGTTTAGAAAAAAAAGACCTAATTAATCGAATCAGAACAGAAGAAGATGAACGTAGAGTTAAAGTGAGATTAACAGAAAAAGGTTTGAAACTTAAAGAAGAATTCAGCAAAATCTCCGAAGATGTTATTCAACAATTTGATATGGAAGGTGAAGAGTCAGTTACTTATTATCAAATTTTAAAAGCGTTTGCTGAGAAAAATGTTTTTAAGAAAAATGAAGATTTATAAATATAAAGCACCCGCTAAACATTGAAGATAATTCAACATTTAGCGGGTGCTTTTGTGTCTATAATAAAAAGTTATTGTTGATAGTATTCCTTAAGAAATTCTTCAAGCCTTCTCATACCTTCTTTTAAGGCGTCAAGTTCATAAGCATAGGATATACGTACATGACCTTTACCTAAATCAGTAAAAGCTGAACCTGGTACCATTGCTACATGTGCTTTTTCAAGTACATTAATACAAAATTCAAAATCGTCATCAGTAAATTTTTTGATGCTAGGGAAGATATAAAAAGCACCTTCTGGCTTAGCATCAAGTTCAAATCCGAGAGACTCTAATTTTTGAATTAAAAAATCACGACGTTCAATATAAGCTTTATTCATATATTGTGGTGCTTCTAAGCCTTCATTTAAAGCAGCAATACAAGCAATTTGTGCTGGTACATTTGCACAAATACAATTATAAGCATGCATAAATGTTAACTTTTCAATTAAGTACTCAGGTCCAATTAAAAATCCAATACGGATACCAGTTGCAGAATGTGATTTACTTAAACCACCTACGAGTAAAAGTTGATCGCGGATAGCATCAAATTCTGCAAAAGAAGTATGTTTTCCACTAAATGTGTTTTCAGCATAAATTTCATCACTAATTATGAATATCTCTTTATCTTTCAAGGTCTCAGTGATTGCTTGAACCTCATCATACGATAATATGACGCCAGTAGGGTTAGTTGGATAGTTTAGTAATATTGCTTTTGTATTGTTCGTAATATGAGCTTCTATGGCCTCAGGAGTGATTTTATACTGAGACTGAGTTGTATCTATGAAAATTGGAACGCCACCCAGTGTTTTAATTAAAGGAATGTATCCTGCATAAATAGGGCCAGGAACAATAATTTCATCGCCTTGATTAATAATACTTCGTAATGCTGTATCTAATGCTTCACTAGCGCCATTAGTAATAATAATTTCTTCAGTACTATACTTAAAATGATAGCGTTGCTCAAAATATTCACTTACAGCGTTTCTTGTTTCAAATAATCCTTTATTATGCGAATAGGTTGTTTGATTTTCATTTATCGCATTAATATATGCAGATTTAACTACATCTGGCATAGGAAAATCTGGTTGGCCAATTGTTAAATTGATACAGTTATCAATGTTCTTAATACGACTTGAAAATTGACGTATGCTTGGTGCACTTAAATATTTAGCATTATTGTTTAAAGAAAGTTTCATTGATTATTTCACCTCGAGATTAAAAATACCGAATTGTATTTTTATATGTATGATTAATAGATATCATCAAATTATTTCTATCATAACATATTTAAAATAAATACAATTCGGTAAAAGCTTTTATTAACCTTTGAATTTAGAAGGTGACTGCAAATTAATAACTGGGTTTGTCCATTTTGATACAAAACGTGTCGATAAAATATAAACAATGAAACATGTTGCACTTAAAAGATAAATATAAGTTAAAACAGATATTTCATCTTTAAACGGATGAAGACCAAAACCACGAACCACTCCGATTACAAGACCATGTAATAAATAGATATGCATTGTTCTACGTCCTATATAAGTAAAGAATTTTTCTTTTTCAGGTATTAAATTCAAGAAAGAAAACATTGTTGCTAAAATAATAAAATAAAGGAGTAATCTTTTGAACGGACTGTAAAGATCTTGTTCCCCTTCTAATGACATATATGGCGAATCACCTAACAACCAGTCTGAATTGATTGGATGAATGGTATAGATTATATAGAAAGTCACTAAAATTATAAAAGCAATAGGGACGAACTTTTTATTTCGTAAAATTTGAGTATGTTTACTTGTAAATAAATAACCTAAATAAAATATCGGAAAGAACATAATCGTTCTTGAAAAACTCAAATAATTATCAATATTGTCAGAATAACCAGCAAATAATGAAAAAATGATTGCTATTGGTAAGACAAAATAAGGTTTATAGTCTTTAACAATTACTAAAATCACATGAAAGAAGAATAATGTAAGTAAAAACCAAAGTGCGAACACTGGATCGAAAGGATCGAATTGAACGCTATCTTCTTTACCAGTTAAATAATAATATATAGAGAAAAAACCAAAGAAAATAATATAAGGTATTAATAGTTTTTTAGAGACTTTTTCTAAATAACCAGCTTCTCCTGCTTTTTTTGCAAAGTAACCAGAAATAAATAAAAATGCTGGCATATGAAAGCTGTATATTGTTAAGTACAACGACGATAGATATGTACTCGCTTCATTGTAAGGTTGTAATAAATGCCCAAAGACAACAAGAAAAATCAATATTGCTCTTGCATTGTCAAAAAAGTAATCTCTCTTTTTTAATTGTGCCATGCTTTTTCTCCTTTAAAAGTGCCGGGTGAATTTTATAATCACTGATACTAATTTATTATAAATCATATGAGAAATGCAACAAAATAGATCGATTTGTATTTTATTATTGTATATTATGTAGAATGACATTATAATATTAAGAAATATAATAGTGTCATTTGATTGGTAGTAACAAGTAAATTAACATAGTGGAGATGAAGCAACATGTACAAACAACTAGAACAATTAATTACACTGACGAGTAACGATTTGAACTTAGTAAGTAGAAGGTTTGGCCAACGTACAGATTTAACTTCAGAGCAATTAGAAATGTTAAGAATTTTATACAATTATGAAGTTTTATCTCAATATGACTTAACTATGAAAATTAATAAAGAACAATCAATTGTATCACGTTGGATAAAAAAACTTTGCCAAATGGGTTACATAACTAGTAAACAATCTAATAAAGATTTGAGATGTAAAGATTTAGTGGTAACGGATAAGACAAAGGAACTTGTACAACAAATTAATGAGGTAAGGGTAGCTTTAATTGAAGCGCGCTGCCAAAATTTAACTTCACAAGATATAGAAGACTTAAACCATTTGCTATATAAATTAAACGTTCGTCATGCTTATTTACGTTAGATTATTGGGGCTGATTAATTTATATGAAAGCACCAATAAATAAAAATTTAAGAGTACATGTATCACTCATAGAAAATATCTGTTGAGTGATCATGTACTCTTATTTTAATTGTATAAAAGAAAATATAGTATTGTAGGTGTAAATTAAGCTTTATAAGTATTTACATCAAAATATTTACCTAATTTACCCATTGAATCATAGAACCCTTTAATACGTGTGGCATTGTGCTCTGCCCATCTTACATCAGTTGCGTATTGATGTTCACCTGGATTTTCAGGGTTCCAACGCATTTTATAAAGTGTATTTTGACCTTGGCTGATGTATGAACTTGAGATGAATTTAGCGCCACCAACGATTGCTTTTTTAACTGTATCCCAACCGTTAGATTTGGCAGTAGCGAAACCTTGTTTAACTGCATCGCTATCAACTGCTCCGATACCAAACATATTATAATATTTGTTTGGACCATCTGTTACGACTTTATCATCTACTACATCGCCACCGTTAGCAAGTTTTGAAGTACCATCGCCTGTTTCTAATAGGGCATGTGAGATTAAATAAACTTCATTTATATTGTAAGCCTTAGCTGCTTCACTGAATGCTTCGCCTTGACCTTCTAAAATGCCTTTACCAACTAAAAGTTTATCTAAATCTGCTGAAGCAATATCTTGAGATTTATCTAAACGTAAGAATTGATATTTTTGAGTAGGGTCTTGTGCTAATTTACCAGTATCCATAGCATTTTTTATTTCGATAGGTGTAGCATCTTCCCATTTACCTGGTGTGTGTTGAATTTGAGGTTTGGTTTTTAAACCTGCTTGAATTGCAACAGCTTCATCTAGCGTTAGACCAGATTGATAATATTTGATTAACTCTTTGCGTAAGTCTTCTTCTTTAATCCAAACCATTTGGCCATTAGATAGTTTGCCGTGATACCAAGTCACACCATTGACAACTTGTTTCTCGAATACTGTAAAGATACTTTCATAGAAATCATTTAATGAGCCTGCTGGTTGATTAGAAGTTGGATCTAAGTAATAACTACCATCAGCATTATAAATAACATAATCAAATTTATAAGGTGTAACTGCCGATTTAGTTACGTCAGATGTTTGAGTTTCGGTTGCAACTTTATTATTTGTATTTAAATCTTTAGCTGCAATCCATCCAGTCTTGTTATTAACATTACCGTACAAGTATTCATCTTTATCTACTTTAACTGATTTAGAAGCATTAAATTGATTGTTTTTCACATTTTTTAATGAGTCTAATTGTTGAGCTTTTGTACCCCAAGGTACTGCATAAAGTCCATTATTTGTAGATTTAATTGTGAATTGACCATTTTTAGCAGATGTTTTACTTAAATCACGTGTATTGATGTCTTTTGTATTAACCCAACCTAATGGTGTGTTTTGGTTAGAATTTTGAATTAATACGTAAGTGTTATCGCCTTGTGTACGTTGTTTTGTAACGTTAAATGTACGGCCTGATAATTTAGATGCATCTTTGGCTTTTGTATCATTAACTTTAGTCTTAATACCAGAATTTGTATTATTTAATTGACCAATTTTACTTACTGATTGAGTTGGGTTTGCTGTATTTTTAGTAGCAGCTTCATTAACTGTAATATCACCGGTTTGCATCCAACCTATATTACTATTCGTTTTGTTATCTGTTATTAAGTAGAAACTATTACTTCCAAGTGTAGCTTTTTTACTTAATTTATAAGTATTGCCATTCACATATGGTTTTTGTACACCTTGTTTGTCGTAAACTGAAGTGTAGACACCATGATTTGTTTTGGCTACAGTACCTTGTTGGTTAGTAAGATTAGTTACTGATAATTGACCTGTATTTGCAGGTGGGGCAACAGTTGAACTTGGTGAAGACAACTTACTTAAACTTACCCAACCAGATAAATCATTTACAGAGCCATAAACATAGTTTGTTTTATCAATTTGTTGTTGTTTCGTTGCTTTAAATGTTTGGTTAGCGTTACCTGAAACAGTTCCAGCTTTTTGAGAGCTAGTACCCCAAGGGACTGTATATAAAATTTCGCCTGGTTTAATATTATAAGTTTTATTTATCGCAGTAACAGGTTTAGCTGTATTATAATCCACATCATTTTGGTGAACCCAACCAATTAAGTTCCCTTTATTATAATCAGTTACCAAATAGAAATTTTCGTTGCCTATTTTGGCTGATTTTGTAACTTTTAGTGTTTGATTTGTACGATCAGTTTTTTTACCTTGGTGGTCATAAACTGTTGCATATAAGCCATCATTCGTAGTATTAATACGGCCAACACCATTATTAGCTTCTACTGTTAATGAACCTGTTTTTGGTGGGGTAACAGTACTACCTGAGCCACCAGTATTGCTAGAACCATCTGTATTTGTAGATTCGTCTTTTCCACTAGTACTACCTGAAGATGTTGCTCCCCAAGGTGCTACTTGACCAGTTTTAATTAAATATTTTTCATAGATTAGGTCATATAATTCATCATAACTGTAGTTATATGAAGCTAAGTAACCATGAGGGTCCGTATGATTAGAACCACCTAGGAAAGTACTAACGGCTTGGTGAGTCCAAACTGTACCTTGTCCATCGTACTCAGCACTATCTGGTGAAAGACCATAATATTGTAAGTTTGTCGCTGCATAATCAGCATAATTGTTAATTGAACGTGCAAATGAATCATAATCATGTGTATGAACTAACTCAACATGAATAAATCGATCGTTTGCAGCTGGACCAGCGCCCCAAGCAAGATAGTCAGTATTTGCAGTTTCAATAATACGATTACCGTCAATATATGCATGAACAAAAGCACTATTATAATTATTCTTCATGTAGTTAATTTCACCAGTAATAGTTGAGTTATCATTTGCAGTTTCGTGTAAAACGATACCTTCTGGTTTACCATAACGATAATTATATTGCGGTAAATAACTTGCAATATCTTGTTCATAATTTGGAGCTTGGAAGTTATTGTTACGAATATAGTTATTAAGTGATGAACTCACTTGTGGACTATATGCTGGTAGAGAACTTGTTGTGCCTGCTTCTCTTGTTATTGCAGAACGCGTTGAAAGCGTATTATTTACATTAGCTGATGCTACTCTTAATTTAGGAGTAGCTTCTGTACTTACCGTTGTCGCAGTAGTACTTGGCGTACTAGGATTAGTTGCAACTGCTGTCGCAGTTGATGTTGCCTTACTATCTTCGCTTGTGCTTTGCTCACTTACGTCAGAAGAGTCATCTACTTTATTATCTTCAGAAGCTTTAACATCTTCATCATCTTGAACGTCTTCATTAGAAGCGTCTTCTTCAGTAGCTTTAGCATCTTCAGAATTCTGTTCGTTTACGTCAGAAGAGTCATCTACTTTATTATCTTCAGAAGCTTTAACATCTTCATCATCTTGAACGTCTTCATTAGAAGCGTCTTCTTCAGTAGCTTTAGCATCTTCAGAATTCTGTTCGTTTACGTCAGAAGAGTCGTCTACTTTATTATCTTCAGAAGTTTTAGCATCTTCAGAATTTTGTTCACTTACGTCAGAAGAAGTGTTGTCCTCTTTATTTTGTTCAGTAGATTGATTAGTTTCATCATCTTGAACGTCTTCATTAGAAGCGTCTTCTTCAGTAGCTTTAGCATCTTCAGAATTCTGTTCGTTTACGTCAGAAGAGTCGTCTACTTTATTATCTTCAGAAGTTTTAGCATCTTCATCATCTTGAACGTCTTTATTAGAAGCGTCTTCTTCAGTAGCTTTAGCATCTTCAGAATTTTGTTCACTTACGTCAGAAGAAGTGTTGTCCTCTTTATTTTGTTCAGTAGAATGATTAGTTTCATCATCTTGAACGTCTTCATTAGAAGCGTCTTCTTCAGTAGCTTTAGCGTCCTCAGGATTCTGTTTGTTTACGTCAGAAGAAGTGTTGTCTTGAGCTGTATTTTGTTCAGTAGATTGATTAGTTTCATCATCTTGAACGACTTTATTAGAAGCGTCTTCTTCAGTAGCTTTAGTATCTTCAGGATTCTGTTCGTTTACGTCAGAAGAAGTATTGTACTCTTTATTTTGTTCAGAATTTTGATTAGCTTGATCGTCTTGAACGTCTTTATTAGAAGCGTCTTCTTCAATAGCTTTAGTATCTTCAGAATTTTGTTCGTTTACATCAGAAGAAGTGTTGTCCTCTTTATTTTGTTCAGAATTTTGATTAGCTTGATTGTCTTGAACATCTTTATTAGAAGTGTCTTCTTCAGTAGCTTTAGTATCTTCAGAATTTTGTTCGTTTACATCAGAAGAAGTGTTGTCTTGAGCTGTATTTTGTTCAGTAGCTTGCGTATTTTCAACAGTTTGACTGTTATCAACTGCAGTAGTTGTATCATCAGTTGAATTGCCTTCGTTGTGTTGAATATTTTGATTAGAAGTATCTTCTACAGATTGTTGAGTCTCTTCGGAATCTTGCTGGTTTAGGTCAGAAGAACTATTGTTTTGAGCGGGCTCTTGTTCAATACTTTGAGCATCTTCAGAATCCTGAGTGTTTTCAGTTACTTCATTAGCTTCAGATTGCGTGTTCGCTTGGTCTTCTTGGCCTGAAGTTTGTTGATTGTATGTATCTTGACTTGGTGTTTGATCAGAGTTCAACTCATCTAATTCTGCATCGTAAGTGTTAACTTCGTTTGCTAAGGTCTGTTCAACTTGTGTAGGGTCTTGGTATGATTGTGTACCTGAAATATTAGCGGTAGGTTTACTAACTTCAGATTTGATTTGTTCACTTTGTTTAAGTGTATTCTTATCATCTAACACATTCTCGTTTGTAGATTTATTTTGTACGTCATCTGCAGCTTGTGCTTGATGAGATGTTAAAGCTGTACCTGCTAACGTTAGTGCTACCATCGACGGTACTTTATAAGTAAACTTTTTCTTAGTCATTAAACTGCCCCTTTAACTATATAATTTAATATCTATTATAATACGACTTTTGGAGGAGTGGTTTACTTTTTACTGATTTGTAATATAAAATTAATCTAATTAAGTTTTGGAAAAGTTATAACATCTGATTTAATGCGTTATAAAGCTTAATTTTGAAAATATTGAAATATTACACAAATCGAAATATTACAAAAGATAGTTGCAATATAAATACAAAAACATATTAAATTGGGTTAAATAGATTTTGTCATAGCAATATGATCAATATTTTCCTCAATAAAAATCTTTCCAAAAGGTTTATATCCAAGAGATTCATAAAAAGTTTGAGCGTGGCATTGTGCATTTAGCATTAAGGAATGATGGCCTTGATTTTTAGCGATTTCTTCTAAAAATTGCATGAGTAGTTTGCCATATCCAGATTTTCTATGAGATGAAATAATAGCAACTCTTTCTATTTTAACGGCATTGTCATAAGGACGAAATCTACCAGTGGCGAAGGGGATGTTGTTTTCATCATATCCAATGATATGCGTAGCAATAGCTTCGTATTGATCTATTTCATTTTCTAACGGTACACCTTGTTCAAGAACAAATACTTGTTTTCGTACACTATATGCATCTTCCATCATGGAAGGCGTTGTAACAATTTTAAACATAACTATTCCTCGTTTCATTTATTTTGGTTAAAAAAACGCCCTATCAAAGTTTAATATGATAGGGCGTTTTTTAATGATTATTGTGCTTCTTTTCTAATTATCGCAGTATATTGCCAAAAAATTCGCATTTGTGCAATATTCCAATTATTCATACCCATTGTAAAACCAGATGGTCTAAATAAATTAACATCTGTAACCTCTAGTGCAGCCGCAATAAGATATTGGATGGGTACGCTAATTTCTTTCATTGTTTCTGTAATACCATTTTGATTATAAACCCATGAAAACGGTAATTCTGATTCAAAAACATCAACTTTTTCGAATATTTCTGGAAGTCCAACAATATAACATGCACCATCGATGATAGGATTATTATCACTATCTTTATAGTATATGCGTAAAGCTTCATAGTTTTCACGGTGTTCATGATTGACATAGAAAAATTCATTTCTAAAAAGCGCCATATCTTTGCTGTGTATCATTTGTTGTTCTAAAACATTAAACATTCCGTTTATATGAGCAAGTTTTTCGTATGTTTTGCGTGACATATAGTGAGCTCCTCTCTACAGTTAATATTGATTAGTTGGTACTTCTTGAGTATTTTGTTGCTGATTAGGATCTATTTGTTGCTGATCGGTATTCTGTTGTTGCTGATTATTATTGTTTTGTTGTTGGTTAGGGTTACCTTGTTGCTGATTAGGATCTACTTGTTGTTGATTAGGATCAATTTGTTGTTGATCGTTATTCTGTTGTTGTGAATTATCATTGTTTTCAGTGCCATTTAATTCTGATGAATTGTCTTCATCATTATCATTGGAAGTATCATTTTGATTTTTTCTAAGTAGACTACTGTCTAACTCTGTTTGTGGTACGAGTGTACCATAAAAATCAGTGACACGTTGATTTAAGAAATCACTTGTATCTTCAATCTTAGGTAAATTTAAATCATCACGTAGTAAATTTGAAGTGTCTTGAATACTATTAATATCTGGATTGTAATAATAGATTCCATTTAAGTAATCATCTTCACCTTTAAGTTGTTTACTTTTGATTTCAACATCATCTTTTAAATAAGATGTTGCAAGAGCTTTTACCTCATCATAGCTTAAATTATGTTTTGAATTATTCCCAACTATTTCAATAACATCATCTAGCTTACTAAAGGAACCAGCATTTTGTGCCTTAGCAAAGAGTTTTTTAATTAACTCCATTTGTCTTTGACCACGTTTTAAATCAGAATCATGATGTCGTGTTCTAGCGACTGCTAATGCTTCGTCGCCATTTAGTTTTTGATGTCCTTTTTCAACTTTTATTTTGCCACTGTCATCAGTATTTGGTTCACTGATGTCATAAGGGACATTATATTCAATGCCACCAAGTTCATCAACAGCATCTACGAATGCATCCATATTAATACGTACATAATAATCAACCGGTACGTTTAAAGTAGCTTCTACAGAATCCATTGAAGCTGTAGGTCCACCATAAGCATGTGCATGAGTGATTTTATCGTAATAACCTACTTTTGGAATATAACTGATTGTATCACGAGGAATGCTTAGCATTCTTATTTGTTCTTTATCGGAATTAAATGTTGAAAGAATCATTGCATCGGTTCTTGATTGTTCAGTACTTTGCCCATTTTTTTCTCGTCCACTATTTCCATCAATACCTAAAAATAAGATAGAAATAGGATCTTTAGAAGGATCGACTTTAGATTCACGAATGTTTGGTTTCCTAGAGGAGTCACCATCGTTAAAAGAATTCTCAAAAGCGCCTTGAGATGATTTGAGTAGAATGATAGCAAATATAACCGGAACAACGACAAGAACTAAAGATAGAAATATTAAAAAATATTTTAAAAATTTATTCATGTTTGAAGCTCCCCATGTATATGATTTTGTACATGTTACTATATTATCGTTAAATGTTATAGCTCTTTTAACTATATTAAATATTTGTAAAGAAGAAAATGTACTATAACTTATAATTTTATTACTATAGCTAGTAAATATCAACTATGAATGTGTTATTTTCAAGTTTAAAGTAAAATTAAATTAGGGTATGTGTAGTATAATGCTTATATATTGGAATTTATCAGTAGAAACTAACAAAATTGTCATTTGCTTAGAAATGATTTATAGCGATACATGAGCTATAATATATAATAGAAATATCATCTTGTGAACAATAACTGTGTTTCAAGGAAATGACAAAATAATTATAAATATAAGAAAAAAGGGCTTTGCTACGTTATAATTTAAGAACAATGCTTTCTATAAAATATTTTTAAAATTAATAATTGAAATGGATATATCTTTAGCAAAAGATATGAGGAGGAAAAGTGAGTATGAAGCAAGAATGGTTAGATAAAATAGATGAGAGTTTAGTGAAAGATTTTTATGAAATACAAACTGAAACAGAAAAAGAAGAAGGGTTCAAAGGAAGTTTAGCTTTTGGAACTGCAGGTATTAGAAGCACTTTTGGCTTAGGACCAGGAAGATTAAATGCATTTACAATTCGCAAAGTGGCTTTAGGTTTAGCTCAATTTTTAAGAAGTAAAATTGATTCACCAACTGTAGTAATACACTTTGATACGAGATTTTTATCTAAAGCATTTTCACAAGAAATGGCTAGTGTGCTAGCTAACAATAATGTTATACCTATTTTATCAGAAGATTATAAATCTACTCCAGAGTTATCATTTGCCGTTAGACATTTGAATGCAGATGCAGGTGTGATGATAACAGCTAGTCATAATCCTAAAAATTATAATGGTATAAAAATTTATGATGAAAAAGGCGGCCAATTATTACCTGATGAATCCGAACAACTTAGTAATTATATTAATACGATAGAATCTCCATTATCGATTAAAAAGGGCGATTTTGAAGTATTAAAAGAAAATAATAGAATTAAATATATTACTAGTGAAGTAACTGAAAAATATAAAAGTGAAGTTAAAGATTTAGTAGGTTCGATTGATGAAAAAGGTGCAAAAGTAGTATTAACCAGTTTACATGGTACAAGTTTACCGTTAGTTTCAAATATATTAACAGAATTGGATTACCAAAATTTTGTGATAGAAGAAGAGCAATCTACACCGGATGGTAATTTCCCAACTGTAGAAATTGCTAATCCTGAAGATGAAACTGCTTTTAATTACGGCCTAGCACTTGCAGAAAAAACAGACGCACAACTGATCATAGCTACAGACCCTGATGCAGATAGATTTGGTTTTATTGAGCGTTATGGAAAAAATGAATATAGATATTTTAATGGTAATGAAATTGGGTTACTGTTTATGAAATTGAGATTTCAAGAATTAGTTGAAGCAGGCGCACCACTTTACATTATTAAATCTATCGTCACAAGTGAGTTAGCAGAAAGATTAGCATTAGCGTTAGATGTACAAGTTAATAATGTGCTGACTGGATTTAAATATATTTCTGATTTAATTGAGCAAAAAGGTGCAGACAATGAGACGCAATTATTACTCGCATTTGAGGAAAGCCACGGCTATTTAGCGAAATCAATTTCTAGAGATAAAGATGCAATTCAAATGGTACCTTTATTAGTTAAATATAAAAATCTATTATCTAAAAATGGTTTAACATTTAAAGACACTATGGAAGATATTTATCAAAATATTGGTGCATTTAAAGATAGAACACTCGCACCGTCATTTGAAGGAGCCGAAGGTGTAGAAAAGATTTCGAATATAATGAGTCAATTTAGAAATAACGATATATTCTCAATTTGTGGTATGGATGTAAAACAAATAGAAGACTATCATACGGGTGAAAATAGAAATGTTATAGAAGGTACAACAGAAGCATTAACGTTACCGAAAACGGATTTGATTAGATTCATTTTTGATAATGGATTTATCGCGCTTAGACCATCTGGAACAGAGCCGAAAATTAAACTCTATTTCTCTCTGAATGTAGAAGATATAGATGCAATTACAGATCAATTTGAAAAAGACTATATTTAAAATATAGATTAATTTATGTAGAGGCAGCAAGATGACATCAAAAAAACTAAAACAATTTATCATTTTTTTAATCTTTATTTTAACAATAATCACTTTTACAATTGGATATAGATATTATCAAGATAATAAACAAGACACGAAATACCAAATTATTCATACGAATAATTTGAAAACAGTAATGGATAAAAACAACCCACAAATAAACGCGATTCATCAATATTTAGAAAAAGTTAATTTTAACGGCACTATAGCTGTTTTTGAACGTGGTCAACTTAAATTAAATAAAGGATATGGTTTCAAAAATTTTGAAACAGATGAAAAGAATAGGGCAGACACATTATATTTAATCGGATCTTCTCAAAAATTCACCACTGGATTAATGCTTAAGCAATTAGAAAATGAGCAAAAAATTAATATGAATGATGTGGTTCATCAATATTTGCCATGGTTCAAAACATCCAAACCTATTACATTAAATCAACTTATGCTTCATCAAAGTGGTTTATATAAATATAAAGCTTCAACTTCTTATAAAAATCTAGATAATGCAGTACAGTCAATACAACGCAAAGGTATTGAGACTAAATTTTATAATAAAAATAGATATAATGATGCTAATTATTTAGTTTTATCTCGTGTGATAGAAGAAGTAACTGGTAAATCTTTTTCAAAGAATTTCGAAAACAGATTATCAAAGCCATACGGATTGGAGCACACGGCATTTTTTAATGATGAAACTTTCAAAAAAGATATGGCGGAAGGCTATAAAAAAGATGAAAATACAGGTGAACCGGTTAAGCAGAAGCCTAATGTTTTAAACCAATATTACGGCGCTGGTAATTTATATATGACCCCTCATGATATGGGGAAATTGATATTAACTTTACAAAACAATGAACTATTCAAAGATAATATAACAACGCCTTTACTACATGAAAGTTTAACGCCACGTTATCTAAAAGCGTATCGTTATGGTTTTTATTCACTTCCTAATAAAAATCGAATTAATGGTGGTTTTTTTGGACAAGTATTTACGGCATATTTTAATGACGACTATATTGTGGTGCTTGGGACAAATTATGAAAATAATGATGTGAATAATGAGGAAAAGATAAAACATATTTTTAATAAATTACTAAAACAAGACAAGCCTTATAATATAGTAGGGCAACGTTATTAATTACTTGATTATTGTAGTAACCTAAAATGAAGTAATTTAAAACACTCCTAACTGTAAAGTGTAAAGGTACAACCTTTAACTTGATGACAGTATTAGGAGTGTTTTTTCTTAAGTATAAATAATAGTTATATTATGCTACAAATCATATTCACCTTATTTACAGTATTTTAGTGCATTGACGAACATGTCCTCAAACGTATCGGGATGAATGGACATGACCACTGAACAATTAGGGAAGCGAGATTTGAAATCAGTTACTGTTGCACCTTTTGTAAATGTACCATTCGTTTCTATTTGTACATCTGCTTCCTGTACATTGAATTTCTCAGGATGAAGCAAATAAAGCACAGTATATGCATCGTATACATTAATCCCTTTTTCAAAATCATCGCCTTTGTAATGCTTGAAGAGTTGATGCAACATATCACCAGTTTCATTTAGTGTTGGTAGTTTATTTACAAATGCATGGCTTAATGTTGAACTTCTTGCTACATCAAGTCCTACCATGGTTAAAGGCAAACCAGAATTAAAAACGATTTGTGCAGCCTCAGGGTCACAATAAATATTAAATTCCGCTAAAGGGGTGACATTACCACGGTCTGCGCTGCCTCCCATTAATACAATTTCCTTAATATAATCTTTTACTTCTGGATAAGTAGAAAGTAATAAGGCAATATTCGTTAATGGACCTATAGGTATAAGAGTTATAGGAATCTCACTACTTATTAAAGCTTTTCGCATTGCTTCTACAGCATGTGTTGAAGCTAAATCTTTTTCATTTACTTTAGGAAATGGATAACCATCCATACCTGACTCACCATGAACTTGGCTTGCATCTACAATCTCAGAAACTAATGGTTGAGAAGCCCCTCTATGAACGGGTACGTCACTTGCAAAGAATTGCTTGAGTTTCAACGTATTTGCTGTAGTTTTCTCAATGCCAACATTACCATTAATTGTAGTAATCATTCGTAGGTCAAAGTTGGGATGATTCAGCGCGATACTTATAGCAGCGGCATCATCAATACCAGGATCGGCATCTATAATGATTGGTTGTTTCATAATTGTTAAGTCCTCCTAAGTCATTTTGTTATTGTATGGATCCATTTTACATTGTTTTCTTTTAAAAGTGTTGTATATAAATTAATGTATATTTAAGTTGAGCATAAAAGTAGGGAAAAAACATAAAATTTAACGGGAACTAACTTCTATAATTTAATTAATAATAAAAAAAGACTTCTCTTTTAGAGAAGTCTTTTCTTGGATTATAAGTGAGCCGAGTGTCCACCTTGCATTACCCAATAAGTACCAATAACAGTAATTAAAGTAATGATAATCGCAAATATAACTTTAAATGCTTGTAAGTTTCCGTCTCTACCTTCAGTTAAGTGCATGAACATTAATAATTGAACTGCAGCTTGTATAAAAGCAAAACCAAAAATGATGGTAATCTTAACGTTAAGTTCCATAGATGTGTATAAAGTTACAAACACTGCTAATATTGTCAGAACGATTGAGGCAATAAAACCTACTGTGTGTTTTACTATTGTATTCATCCGCTAAACACCATCCCTATCATATATACGGCAGTGAAGATGAAGATCCATACAACATCTAAAAAGTGCCAATATAAACTTACTATAAATAATTTAGGAGCATTGTCTTTATTTAATCCTCGCATAGCTACTTGAATTAATAAGCAGATAATCCAGACGATACCTAACGATACGTGGGCACCATGTGTTCCTAATAGTATAAAGAAACTAGACCAATAAGAACCAATAGAAAGGTTAACACCTTCATGTACATAGTGTATGAATTCATAGATTTCAAAGCCCACGAATACGACACCTAATAATACAGTGATAATCATCCAAATCATCATTAATTTTTCTTTTTCTTTTCTCATGTAGTAAATTGCAATACCACATGTATAAGAACTAATCAATAAAGCGAATGTCATTATCAAAACGAGGGGCAATTCAAATAACTCGGTAGTCATTTTACCACCATAATCGCCACCATGTTGCAGTGTTAGTAACGCTGCAAACAACGTACCAAATAATGAGAATTCAGCTGTAAGGAAAATCCAAAAGCCAAGCTTATTTAATTCACCTTCATGCGAACGTTGATCAATTGTGTTTGCATCATGACTCATGACTTACAGCCTCCTTTTCTTTTATTCGTGCTTCACGTAAACGTTTTTCAGTTTCAATTACTTCAGAAACTGGAATATGATAACCGTGATCTACTTGGAAACTACGGTAAATCATAGTTCCGAAAATACCAATTAAACAAAGAATAGCCGGTAGCATTGTTTCAAAGACTAGGAAGAAACCACCAATAGTGAAGAATATTCCCATCCAAAAACCAACTGGCGTATTATTCGGCATGTGGATATCTGTGTAATTATGGTTATCTAAATAATGACGACCATGTTCTTTCATATCAACAAATGTATCGTAGTCGTTCCAGTCTGGTGTGATAGCAAAGTTGTATTTAGGTGGCATTGCAGCTGCAGTTGACCATTCTAAAGTACGACCTAAGCCATCCCAATTATCACCAGTTGCTTCACGTGGTGCTTTGAAGAAGCTGTAAACAATACTTGCGACTAAGAACATAAAGCCTAATGCCATTAATAGGGCACCGAAAGTTGAAATTACGTTTAGTAACCACCAACCATCTTCAGGCATATAAGTGTATAAACGACGTGGCATACCATCAAGACCTAGTATGAATTGAGGTATGAAACAAATGTTGAAACCAATTACAAAGAACCAGAAACACCATTTATTTAATGTCTCGTTCAGCTTAAATCCAGTCATCTTAGGCCACCAGAATATTAAAGCTCCTAGACAGGCAAATACAACCCCCGCTACTAATGTGTAGTGGAAATGGGCTACTAAGAAGTACGTGTTGTGGTATTGGTAATCTGCTGCTGCCATAGAAAGCATAATACCAGTTACCCCACCAATTAAGAAGTTAGGTATGAATCCTAATGCGAATAGCATTGGTGATTCAAAGGTAATACGACCTTGGTAAAGCGTGAACAACCAGTTAAATATTTTGACACCGGTTGGTATACCAATAAGCATTGTTGAAATCGAGAAGAATGAGTTAATTAATGCACCATTACCCATTGTGAAGAAATGGTGAACCCAAACTAAGAAACTTAAGAATGCGATACCTGCAGTCGCCCAAACCATACTTTGGTGACCAAATAGGCGTTTACGCGCAAACGTTGGAATGATTTCAGAGTATATACCGAATGCTGGTAGGATAACGATGTATACTTCGGGGTGCCCCCATACCCAGAAGAAGTTAGCCCAAAGCATTGGCATACCACCATTAGCAACTGTAAAGAATGCTGTACCGAATATATTATCGGTTGTAAATAGTGCTAATGCTACTGTTAGTACTGGGAAAGCCAAGATAACGATTAAAGCTGTAATGAAAGTAGTAACCGTAAACATTGGCATTTCCATAAATTTCATTGTAGGTGTTTTCATTCTAAGTATAGTTACAAAGAAGTTAATACCTGTCATCAGTGTACCGATACCAGAAATCTGTATTGCAATTAAGTAATAATTGACACCTGGCCCGGGACTGAATTCGCCTGCGAGTGGTGCATAGTTAGTCCAACCAGCAGCAGGTGAGCCTCCGATTATAAATGACAGGTTGAATAAAATCATACCTGAGAAGAATAACCAGAAACTTACGCTATTTAATACAGGGAATGCAACGTCTCGAGCACCAATTTGTAAAGGTACAATGACATTCCATAAACCAAATATGAAAGGCATTGCCATAAAGATAATCATGATAACACCGTGTGTACTAAAAACTTCGTTATAGTGATTTGAGTCCAAGAACGTATTGTTAGGAATCGCTAATTGTGTACGCATCATTAATGCGTCAATACCACCACGAACGAACATTAATACGGCACAGATTAAGTACATTGCCCCGATTTTCTTATGGTCGACAGATGTGAACCATTCTCTGTATAAATATTTCCATAATTTAAAATAAGTAATTACTGCGATTAGTCCAATGATTCCAAATGGGGCACCGATTTGTGCCATTGTAATCATCCAAGAACCTTCAACAAGTAATTGATCCCATGGAAAATTCATTAATGTCCACCTCCAGATTCATGCTCTTTTTTCTCTATTTCAGATACTTTTTCGTCTTTAGCACCTTTAGAGATTTTGTCCATTTCCTCGACGTTATGTTTTTCTTCGTCTTTGAATTCACTGTTGTATGGTTCATCGTTGCCAAGAATCATGGCTTTCATACCATGTCTCTCATAGTTCGCATTTGTGATTTGCGGTTTACGTGCAGGTTGATCAGGTTCATCTAACACATCTTCAGTTAATTCTTCTTCAGTGTTAAAGTTCGGATCTTTCTGTACGTAATTGAAGCGATCATAAGCGTGGAAAATATACTCAGGATCTGCTGCAGGATCAACAAATGCTAGATGGGTACCACTGAAAGTTAACTCTTCATTTTCAGTAGTTGGTAAAAGTTGCTTATCAAATGTATCTTGATCTAACTCTTTTTTACTTTGAGCATCTTTGACCCAATCGTTAAATTCACTTTGACTTACTGAGTTAACATCGAAAGTTTGACGAGAAAAACCTTCACCATTGAAGTTTGAGTTACGTCCACGGAACGTACCTTCTTCACTGGATGTTAATGTCCAGTCCATCGTCATACCTGTCATCGCGTATTTCTGACCACCAAGTTGTGGTATCCAGAAACTTGTCATCATATCCATTGATTGGAGTTTGAAAACAACTGGACGATCTTTCGGTATTGTTAAGTGATTAACAGTTTCAATTTTTTCTTCAGGATAACTAAAGAACCACTTGTAACCAGCACTTGTAGCATAAACTACAATTGGATCATCCTCTTTGTCTGGTGTTTCCTCATACATGTAAAGTGATTTAACCGTTGGAATGGCTATAGCAATTACAATGAGAATTGGAATAATGAACCAGATCGATTCAAGTAAAAAACTATGATGCATCTTTCCTGTTTCCTCTGTTTTGCCCATTCTATATTTGAATAGAAAGACTGTGAACAAGAGAATTACAGCGACAACTATAGCAAGCATGAAGATGATTGAATAGATAATCAAGAACTTCGTATCACTTGCCATTGGCCCTTTTGGGTTTAAAACTTCTACATTCTCACAACCACTAAGTAAAATTAGCGAGCCAAAGAGTAGAAGCAAAGACTTAAATTTTGACACTTTTTTGACCTCCTAATACTACAATTGTAGGGCTTAACATCAATTTTAAGATATTACGCAATTATTACAAGTGTTTGTGCGAAAAAAATTATTGTAAAATTAAAAGAAACCCAACAGAACCAATGTCTGACGGGCTTTTAAAGATTTGTTAAAATTATGTGTACATTTTGTGAAAAGTGTCATAATTAAGTCGAAAGGGTAATTTTGTCTTAAAAATTGTGATAATCGTTATCATTTACGATTTTTGAGACTATGTATGAAACCTAGGTGTTACTTAACTTCAACATAACGTATAGATTTTTTTACAGCACCATTTGAATCTTCAACTTTGTATTCAACTTTATACTTTCCAGTTTTATTTGTATTTATATCTCCATCAACGGTAATTTTATGAGTTAAATCGCCATCTTCTTTATCAAAGGCACTTACACCATTAAGTAAATTGTAATCGTCACCTTTTTCGATGATTGTATCATTAGTACCTTTTAGTTCTGGTGTTGAATTATCAGTAGCTTCTGCACTTAAGTTAGGTGACACAAGTGTTGCAGATACGCCTAACGCTGATAATGACTGTATTAGTTTATTCATAACGTTAACCTCCGTATGACCGTCATTTGTTTTATTCAACTATACTATACTTTAAATGAGTTTAGAATACATCGTACTATAGTCTTAATATAACCTATGACTTTGAATCTAGCTGTAATTTTCAGTAAACATTTAGTAAATTGAACGTTCTGCGAGTTTTGACATAACAAACTTCAAATAATATTAAATTTAATTCGAAATTCTTGGGGGAGGGTTTTAACTGAAAATGAAAAATGTCATTGAAAGATCTCTGTCATTTTTATATTTGGACAATATATTATTATAGATGTAGAAAGTGGAAAATTGGAATGTCATGTAAAAGACACTATTTATATAGTAGAAGGTGGTCTAAATTATTCACATTTACAGTAAAAAGAGATGTTGATAATGATTATGAAGGTGGAGTTTCTTCAATAATAGTTGATAAATTTAAAGTAGGTAAGTTTATTTCAAGAGATTCAGAAATATATGGAGGAAGTTTTTTCTTAAAATCTATTATCACAACTTTACGACAAAAAGGTATAAATGGATAGAAAATAAAGTTCGAATCATTTATACCCAAAATAAGTACTGGTGTGAAATTATTATTTAGATGAAGTATTTGAATTTTGAATATTTTATAAAAAGAGAGGTTAGATTTCACATTGTGACATCTAACCTCTCTTTATTTAAATATTAATTGTAACAATACGTAATAATTATTCTAGAATGATTATTCAATACCTCTACGCATTTTTTCCGCCATAAGCGTATTATTTAAAACCATAGTAATAGTCATTGGGCCAACGCCACCAGGAACTGGAGTAATTGCGCCTGCAACTTCTTTTACTTCATCATAAGCAATATCACCTTTTAATTTACCATTTTCGTCTGGTGTGTTACCAACATCAATTACAACTGCGCCTTCTTTGACATCTTCTTTTGTAACTAATCCCGGACGACCAACAGCACTAACGATGACATCAGCATTTTTTAAATAACTTTGCATATCCTTAGTTCTTGAATGAAGAATCGTAACAGATGCATTTTTTTGTAATAACAATTTAGATACTGGTTGTCCTACGATATGACTACGTCCGATAACAACTGCATCTTTACCTTCTAAATCAATATCAGCATGATTTAATAATTCCATAATGCCTAAAGGTGTACATGGAACGAAAGTTTGTTGGTCTATATAAAGTTTACCAATATTTTCAGGGTGGAAGCCATCCACATCTTTTGTTGGATCTATAGATTCTATAACTTTTTGTTCACTTACTTGTTTTGGTAAAGGTACTTGTACTAATATACCGCTCACAGTATCATCTTCATTTAAACGTTTAAGTTCGTTTAGAACGTCTGCTTCAGATGTTGATTCATCTAAATGTACGATTTCAGAAATCATACCAATTTTTTCTGCTGCTTTCTTTTTAGAATTTACATAACTTTGACTTGCACCATCGTTACCTACAAGTATTACAGATAGTTTAGGTGTGTAACCCTTAGATTGCAAAGCTTCAACTTGATCTTTAAGACCTTGTCTGTAATCTTTTGCAATTTGTTTCCCGTCTAAAATTTTAGCGACCATGAAAAATCCTCCTCCAATGTGTGTACTTTACTTAACTTTAACATAAAAAACTCGATGAATAACAACCAAAAGACGTAGATTGAATCATTTTTTTGATTTAAAGTTCGATTTTTGATTGAAAAACCATCGTTTAGTTGTTATGCTATATCTGTAATATACATCTAATAGTAGTATCATTTCAAATTTCTGAAAGGGTGTTCATTGTGAAAGTGGTAGTTATAATGGGGAGTTCTTCTGATTGGGAGACAATGAAAGAAAGTTGTCTTATGCTAGACCAATTAGAAATTCCTTATGATAAAAAAGTAGTCTCAGCGCATCGTACGCCACAATTAATGTTTGAATTTTCTAAAGAAGCAAGAGAAAAAGGATATGATGTCATTATTGCTGGAGCAGGTGGTGCGGCACATTTACCAGGTATGGTAGCATCAATGACAACATTACCCGTGATTGGGGTACCAATCGAGTCAAAAAGTTTAAAAGGATTAGATTCGCTATTATCTATCGTTCAAATGCCAGGAGGTATACCAGTAGCAACAACTGCGATAGGCAAAGCTGGTGCCAAAAATGCAGGCGTGTTAGCGGCTAGGATTTTAAGTATTGGCAATAAAACAGTCCAAAAGAATTTGGAAAATTTCGAAAAAACATTAGTTGAGAAAGTGAGTGAAATGCAACATGAGCTTCAGTAAATTAAAATTCGGTTCGACTATTGGAATTATTGGCGGAGGTCAGCTAGGTAAAATGATGGCACAATCTGCCCAAAAAATGGGATTTAAAGTCATTGTACTTGATCCTGATCAAGAATGCCCATGTCAATATGTTGCACATGAATTTATTAATGCCGCTTACGATAATCAAGAAGCTTTAAATCAACTTGGTGAATCATCGGACGTCATTACTTACGAATTTGAAAACATTTCAGCAAGTCAATTACAAACATTAGTTTCAAAATATAATGTTCCTCAAGGTTATCAAGCAATTCAGTTACTACAAGACCGATTGACTGAAAAACAAACGTTGCAAGCAGCACAAACTCAAATTGCACCATTTGTTCAATTATCTGAACCGAGTGATTTGAATCAAGCAATTGAAAATATTGGTTATCCATTTATCGTAAAAACACGTTTCGGTGGTTATGATGGTAAAGGTCAAGTTTTGGTTAAAGACGCAACTTATATTGATGAAGCAAAGTCGCTTGTTGATAAACAAGAATGTGTAGCCGAACAATTTCTAGACTTACAAAAAGAAGTTTCACTTACAGTGACGATTGGCAATGATAACCAAATCACGTACTTTCCACTCCAAGAAAATGAACATCAACATCAAATACTTTTTAAAACAATTGTACCAGCCCGTACAGATATAGAAAAAGAACAAGAAGCACAAAATGAAGTTAAAAAAATTATTGATCACATCCATTTTGTAGGTACATTTACCGTTGAATTCTTCATCGATACACATAATCATTTATATGTTAATGAAATTGCACCGAGACCACATAATTCAGGACACTATTCAATAGAAGCATGTGATTACTCTCAATTTGATACACATATATTAGCAATTACAGGACAAAAGTTACCACAATCTATTGAATTGCTAAAACCTGCAGTAATGATGAATTTATTAGGTAGAGATTTAGATCTTTTAGAAGATCAATTTGCTGACCATCCAGATTGGCATGTGCATATATATGGTAAAAACACACGTAAATCAGATAGAAAAATGGGTCATTTAACTGTTTTAACTGATGATGTGACTCGTTCTGAAGAAATATTGTTAAACAGATTTGAAGGGAGATACAACTAATGTCTTTGTTATATGAAGGGAAAGCGAAAAGAATTTTCTCAACTGGAGAACCTGAAATACTACGCGTTGAATATAAAGATGAAGTGACAGCTGGAAATGGGGCGAAAAAAGATTTCATAGAAGGTAAAGGACGATTAAACAATCAAATTACTACTAGAATTTTTAATTTTATAAAAGCTCAAGGCGTGAATAGTCACTTTATTGAACAGACTTCTGAAACTGAACAACTTGTGAAATCGGTAGATATTATTCCTTTGGAAGTAGTAGTAAGAAATATTGCAGCTGGTTCTATAACAAAGAGATTAGGTTTTGAAAAAGGTCATGAATTTGATGCTCCACTCGTAGAGTTTTTCTATAAAAATGATGATTTAAATGATCCATTGATTACAGAAGATCATATTAAGTTATTACACATAGCAACAGATGATGAAATTGCAATTTTAAAAGAAGCAGCTAAAGAAATAAACGCGATACTTGTTCAATTAATGGATAAAATGGATTTAAGGTTAGTTGACTTTAAAATTGAATTTGGGCGTACGACAGATGGTCAAATTATATTAGCTGACGAAATTTCACCAGACACTTGTCGCATATGGGATAAACATAGCGATACAAATTTTGATAAAGATGTATATCGTGAAGACACGGGATCAATTATTGAAACATATCAAACTTTCTTAAATAAATTGGAGGCACTATAAAAATGAAAACAATCGAATTACACATCACTTTACAACCGCAAGTACTTGATACACAAGGACAAGCATTAAACCGCGCAGTACATGATTTAGGATATAAACAAGTGAACGATATTCGCGTAGGTAAAGTTTTATATATGACAATTGATGAAGCAACTGACGAAGCTGTACACAATGTGGTTACAACACTAAGTGAAAAATTATTTGCTAATACTGTAATTGAAGAATATAGTTACAAAGTTTTGGATGAAGGAGAGAAAGCTTAATGAAATTTGCAGTGTTGAAATTTCCAGGATCAAACTGTGACCGAGATATGTATAACGCGGCAGTGAAATCTGGTGTCCAAGCAGAATTTGTAGATTATAGAAATACTTCTTTAGAAGGGTTTGATGGTGTACTTATACCTGGCGGTTTCTCATTTGGAGATTATTTACGCTCAGGTGCGATGGCGAGTGTTGCACCGATTACTGAAGAAGTTAAACGTTTTGCAGATGAAGGGAAACCGGTTTTAGGTGTATGTAATGGTTTTCAAATTTTGACTGAAATTGGACTGTTACCAGGTGCATTATTGCATAACGACTCGCATTTATTTGTGAGCCGTAATGAAACTTTAAAAGTTGTAAATAATAAAACGATGTATACCAATTTATATGAAGCAAATGAAGAAGTAATTTATCCAGTTGCACATGGTGAAGGGCACTATTATTGTACACCAGAAATGTATGAAGCATTAGAAGCCAACAATCAAATTGTTTTAAAATATCTGGACAATCCGAATGGTTCGTATAATGACATAGCCGGAATTATTAACGAAAAAGGAAATGTATGCGGTATGATGCCACATCCAGAACGCGCAATTGAGTCAATTCTAGGCACTGATAGTGGAGTGAAATTATTTGAATCAATGGTAAATAGTTGGAGGGAACAAAATGTCTAAATTTTTAGAACCAAGCTCAGAGGAAATTAAATTAGAACGCTTATATAAAGATATGGGTTTAACTGATAAAGAATACGACAAAGTTTGTGAAATCTTAGGACGTGCACCTAATTTTACTGAAATAGGTATTTTTTCTGTAATGTGGAGTGAACATTGTTCATACAAACATTCAAAGCCATTTTTAACACAATTCCCAACTACTGGTAAACATGTATTAATGGGACCAGGTGAAGGCGCTGGTGTCGTGGATATTGGCGATGATCAAGCAGTAGTATTCAAAGTTGAATCACATAACCATCCTTCAGCAGTAGAACCTTATCAAGGCGCAGCTACAGGAGTGGGCGGCATCATTAGAGATATCGTTTCTATGGGTGCAAGACCTATCAATTTACTAAATAGTTTACGCTTTGGTGAATTAACAGAGAAACAAAATCGTCGTTTATTGCGTGGTGTTGTCGCTGGTATCGGTGGTTATGGTAACTGTATTGGTATTCCAACTACTGCAGGTGAAATTGAGTTCGATAGTAGATATGATGGCAACCCTTTAGTTAATGCTATGTGTGTAGGTGTAATCGACCACGACATGATTCAAAAAGGGACTGCAAAAGGTGAAGGCAACCCAGTGATTTATGTTGGATTAAAAACTGGCCGCGATGGTATTCATGGTGCTACATTTGCTTCTGAAGAACTAAGTGAAGATAGCGAAAGCAAACGACCATCTGTTCAAATTGGTGATCCATTTGTGGGTAAAAAACTAATGGAAGCAACACTTGAAGCAATTACATTTGACGAACTTGTGGGGATACAAGATATGGGTGCAGCCGGACTTACTTCTTCATCTTCAGAGATGGCAGCAAAAGGTGGCAGTGGTTTACACCTTAAACTTGAAAATGTACCAACTAGAGAAGAAGGCATTTCACCATATGAAATGATGCTCTCTGAAACGCAAGAACGTATGCTACTTGTTGTTGAAAAAGGTACAGAGGATAAATTTTTGGAATTATTCGACAAGCATGAATTAGATAGTGCAGTAATTGGTGAAGTGACAAATACAGACCGTTTTGTTCTTACTTATGAAGACGAAGTATATGCTGACATACCAGTACAACCGTTATCAGACGAAGCACCTGTATACACTCTAGAAGGTGAAGCACCAGAATATAGTACAGCAAAAAATGATTATAGCAATATTGATGTGGAAAATGTGTTTGACCAATTACTACAACATCCTACAATTGCATCAAAGCGTTATTTATATGAACAATATGACCAACAAGTCGGTGCAAATACCATTGTAAAACCGGGTTTGCAATCATCTGTAGTACGTGTTGAAGGTACAAATAAAGCTATTGCATCCACAATTGATGGTGAAGCACGTTACGTATTTAATAATCCGTATGAAGGCGGAAAAATGGTCGTCGCTGAAGCATATCGCAATTTAATATCTGTAGGGGCTACACCATTAGCTATGACTGATTGTTTGAATTATGGTTCTCCAGAAAATAAAGAAATCTATCAACAACTTGCAGACTCAACAAAAGGTATGGCAGAAGCTTGTGAAGTCTTAAGTACCCCTGTCGTGTCTGGTAACGTGTCGTTATATAACGAAAATAGAGAAGCATCTATTTTCCCAACACCGGTTGTAGGTATGGTTGGATTAATTGAAGATATTCAATATCTAAATGAATTTACTCCGCATACAGGAGATACTTTATACATTGTTGGTGAAACAAAAGACGATTTTGGCGGAAGTCAAATTGAGAAACTACTTTACAAAGAGGTCAATCATGAGTTTGAAGCGATTGATTTATCGGACGAAGTACGTAAAGGCGAATCTATTAAACAAGTAATTCGTAATGGTATTGCATCACATGTACAAACAGTTGGTAAGGGTGGATTACTAGTGACATTGGCTCGTATAAGTGCACATTACCAATTAGGTATGAACGTTAATTTAGATGTTACAAATGAACAACTTTTCAGTGAAACACAAGGTCGTTATGTTGTTGCAGTTAAAGAAGGTCAATCGTTCGATGTAGAAAACGCAGTAGAAATTGGTAAGTTAACTCAAGACAACCATTTCCTCGTATCAAACAAGGAAGTTCAAGTAACACGAGAAGTTAAAAATCTGAATGAATTATGGGAAGGGGCTATTCCTAAATGTATGACTACAGTGGATTAAATGAAGAGTGTGGTGTATTTGGAATTTGGGATCATCCGGAAGCTGCACAGTTAACATATATGGGGTTACACAGTTTACAACACCGTGGCCAAGAAGGCGCTGGTATCGTGTGTTCGGATGGCGAATCACTTGTTGGACAACGCGGTATGGGTTTACTTACTGAAGCAATTTCAGATACCCAACTTGAATCATTTAAATCCTATAAACATGCAATTGGTCATGTACGTTATGCCACTTCTGGTAATAAAGGAATAGAAAATATCCAACCGTTTTTATATCATTTTTATGATATGAGTGCCGCAGTTTGTCATAACGGTAATCTAATTAATGCACAAAGTTTAAAAAGATCGTTAGAACATCAAGGTTCTATTTTTCATTCTTCATCAGATACAGAAGTAATTATGCATTTAATACGTCGAAGCAAGGCACCAACCTTTGAAGATGCGCTTCAAGAAAGTTTGAGAAAAATCAAAGGTGGCTTTACTTTCGCATTATTAACGAAAGATGCGTTATATGGTGCAGTTGATCCTAATGCAATTCGCCCGTTAGTTGTAGGCAAAATGAAGACTGGTGCATATATCATTGCTAGTGAAACATGTGCGATTGATGTATTAGGCGCAGAATTTGTGCAAGATATTCATGCAGGTGAATATGTTGTGATTAATGACGAGGGTATTAGAGTAGAGTCTTATACAAGACATACGACAACTGCAATTTCAGCAATGGAATACATTTATTTCGCAAGACCTGATTCTACGATTGCTGGTAAAAATGTTCATGCGATTAGAAAACAATCAGGTAAACAGCTTGCCCAAGAAAGCCCAGCTGACAATGCTGACATGGTCATTGGTGTGCCAAACTCTTCTCTATCTGCGGCTTCAGGTTATGCAGAGGAAAGCGGATTACCTTATGAGATGGGACTTGTTAAAAATCAATACGTAGCACGTACGTTTATTCAACCTACGCAAGAACTACGAGAGCAAGGCGTACGAGTTAAGCTGTCTGCAGTTAAAGATATCGTTCATAATAAAAATATTGTACTTGTTGATGATTCCATTGTAAGGGGTACGACAAGTAAACGCATTGTACAAATGTTAAAAGACGCTGGTGCAAATGAAGTGCACGTTCGTATTGCATCACCAGAGTTCATGTTCCCAAGTTTTTATGGTATAGATGTCTCGACTACAGCTGAATTGATTTCTGCGAATAAATCGCCTCAAGAAATTAGCGAGCATATTGGATCAGATTCCTTAGCATACTTAACTGTCGATGGACTTATTCAATCTATTGGACTGAATGAAGATGCACCATACAGTGGTTTATGTGTAGAAAGTTTTACTGGAGATTATCCAGCTGGACTTTATGACTATGAGTCTGACTATCTAGAACATTTAAGTGAGCGTCAAAAGGAATATTTAGCAAATCATACACAATACTTTGATAAAGAGGGGAATTTAAATGTCTAAAGCATACCAACAAGCAGGTGTCGACATTAACGCAGGTTATGAAGCGGTAGATCGTATGTCGAGTCATGTCAAAAGAACGATGCGTAAGGAAGTACTTGGTGGACTTGGCGGTTTCGGCGCAACATTTGATTTGTCACAATTGAATATGAAAGCACCATTACTTGTTTCAGGAACTGATGGTGTTGGAACAAAGTTGAAATTAGCTATAGATAACAATAAGCACGATACAATAGGTGTCGATGCCGTTGCAATGTGTGTGAATGATATTTTAACAACCGGTGCAGAGCCACTTTATTTCTTAGATTATATCGCAACACATAAAGTTATTCCAGAAGTCGTTGAACAGATTGTCAAAGGGGTAAGCGATGGCTGTGAAGAAACAAACACTGCACTTATTGGTGGAGAAACAGCTGAAATGGGAGAAATGTATCACGAAGGAGAATATGATTTAGCAGGTTTTGCTGTAGGCGCTGTAGAAAAAGATGAATATATCGATGGTACTTCAGTAGCACCAGGACAAGTCATTATAGGTCTCGAATCTAGTGGTATTCATTCAAATGGTTATAGTTTAGTTAGAAATTTAATTAAAAAATCTGGCATTAACTTAAATGATAAGTTTGATGAACAACGCACATATCTAAATGTCTTTTTAGAACCTACACGCTTATATGTTAAACCAGTGCTTGCTGTCAAAGATGCAGTGAAAATCCATGCAATGACGCACATTACTGGCGGTGGTTTCTATGAAAATATTCCTAGAGCTTTGCCTGAAGGAGTTATGGCAAAAATTAATACGTCACAATTCCCAACGCCACCAATATTTGACTGGTTACAAGCACAAGGAGAAATCTCAACTGAAGAAATGTATAACGTTTTTAACATGGGTGTTGGCTTTACATTAATTGTAGACAAAGAAAATGAAGCAGCAGTGTTAAATATATTGAAACAACAACAAGTTAAGGCATACCAAATTGGTGAAATTGTTAAAGGTGATCAGCCAATTCAATTATTGGGGGTATAACTGTGACTAAAATAGCTATTTTTGCGTCAGGATCAGGCAGTAACTTTGAAAGCATCATGACTCAAATCGAAGAAGGTAATTTACCGAATATAGAAGTCACTGCCTTATATACAGACCAAGTAAATGCGTATTGCATTGAGCGTGCTAGAAAATATAATTTAGATGTTCATATCAATGAACTTAAAAATTTTCCTTCTAAAGCAGATTATGAGCGCAAAATTATCGAATGGCTTACTTCAGAACAAGTAGAATGGATTGTCCTAGCTGGTTATATGAAGCTGATTGGTGAAAATATATTAAAAGCATACAATAGACGTATTATTAATATACACCCTTCACTGTTACCTAAATATAAAGGTAAAGACGCAGTAGGCCAAGCTCTGGAGAGTGGCGACACGATTACAGGTACAACAGTGCATTATGTGGACAGTGGGATGGACACAGGAGAAATTATCGAACAATGGACATGTGATATATATACGGACGATACTAAAGAACAACTAGAAGAAAGAATTAAAGTGATGGAACATAAGTTATATCCGAAAGTGATATCCAAAATCATTCAATAAGAGGTGCCAATACAAAATGAAAAAAGCAATTTTAAGTGTGTCTAATAAAAGTGGTGTTGTGGCATTTGCCCAATCCTTAAACCAATTAGGGTATGAGTTATATTCTACAGGTGGCACGATGCAAGCTTTAGTAGAAGCAAATGTTCCAGTAAAATCAATTTCAGAATTAACACAATTTGAAGAAATTATGGATGGAAGAGTTAAAACATTACATCCATCTGTTCATGGTGGTATACTAGCTGATCGTGATAAGCCAGAGCATTTGCAACAATTAAAAGAGCAACATATTGATCTTATAGATATGGTTGTAGTTAATCTATATCCATTTAAAGAAACTGTAGCGAATCCTGACGTTACAGAAGGCGATGCAATTGAAAACATCGATATCGGTGGACCAACTATGTTACGTGCTGCAGCTAAAAACTTTAAGCACGTGACGACAGTCGTACATCCAGCAGATTATAATGAAGTTATCGAAAAATTGAAAAATGACGATTTGGATGAAGCGTACCGTAAGTCACTTATGATTAAAGTGTTTGATCACTCAAATCAATATGATGCAGCAATTGTTGAATTCTTTAAAAATAATAAAGAAAGTTTACGTTATGGCGAAAATCCACAACAATCAGCACAGTTTGTTCGTACATCTACTGCAGCGCACACACTTGGAGGCGCTAAACAGTTACATGGTAAACAATTAAGCTATAACAATATTAAAGATGCAGATGCAGCTTTATCACTTGTTAAGCAATTTGAACAACCAGCGGCAGTAGCGGTAAAACATATGAATCCTTGTGGTGTAGGTGTTGGCGAAACAATTAATGATGCTTATCAACATGCCTTTGAAGCGGATAGTCAATCTATTTTCGGTGGAATCGTTGCTTTAAATAGATCTGTAGATAGTACGTTGGCAGAAACTTTACATGAAATATTCTTAGAAGTTATCATTGCTCCAAAATTCACACAAGAAGCATTAGACATTTTAAGTAAAAAGAAAAATATAAGACTTTTAGAAATTGATATGACGATTGATAATAGTGAACAAGAAGTCGTGTCTGTTTCAGGTGGTTATTTAGTACAAGATAAAGATAATGTGAAATTAACACGTGACGATATGAAAGTGGTTACGGAAGTTGAGCCTACTGAAGCACAATGGGATGCAATGTTATTAGGATGGAAAGTGGTTGCATCTGTGAAAAGTAACGCTGTCATTCTAAGTAATGCAAAACAAACAGTCGGTATTGGCGCAGGGCAAATGAACCGTGTTGGGTCAGCAGAAATCGCCATAGATCGTGCGATAGAAATGAATGATCAAGTTGCAATGGTATCAGATGGTTTCTTCCCAATGGATGATACAGTTGAATTAGCAGCTAAGTCAGGAATCAAAGCTATTATTCAACCAGGTGGATCAATTAAAGATCAAGCATCTATTGATATGGCGAACAAATATGGTATTGCAATGGTAACTACAGGCGTTCGACACTTTAAACATTAAGGGAATTGGAGGCAATATACTTTATGAAAGTACTTGTAATTGGTGCAGGTGGTAGAGAGCACGTAATAGCGCACAAACTAAAGCAATCACCACTTGTTAATGAAATATTTGCAATCCCAGGTAATGACGCAATGTCGAAAGTTGCACAGGTACATAGTGAAATAGCAGAAACAGAACATGAACAAATTGTAGCATTTGCACAACAACACGGTATTACATGGGCAATCATTGGCCCTGAGCAACCTTTAACAGAAGGGTTAACTGACAAATTAGAAGCTGCACAAATAAAAGTATTTGGACCTAATCGAGCAGCAGCACAAATAGAAGGTTCTAAATTATTTGCGAAAGAATTAATGAAAAAATATGATATTCCAACTGCTGAATATACTCAAATTACAAATAAGCAAGATGCATTAACTTATATTCAATCATGTGAATATCCAGTTGTATTGAAAAAAGATGGATTAGCAGCAGGTAAAGGGGTTATCATTGCGGAAAGTTATGAGGAAGCATTATCAGGTGTAGAAGAACTATACCAGGAAGAAGAAGGTATTGTGGTTTTTGAGCAATTTCTTGAGGGTGAAGAATTCTCGTTAATGACTTTCGTAAATAATGACTATGCTGTTCCGTTTGATTGCATAGCTCAAGACCATAAACGTGCGTTTGATGGTGACTTAGGCCCGAACACTGGAGGTATGGGTGCGTATTGTCCTGTGCCTCATATTGAGGATTCTATTATCAAACGAACAAATGATGAAATTGCACAGCCTATTGCAAAAGCATTGGTTAATGAAGGCTACTCATTTTTTGGTGTACTTTACATTGGAGCCATTATTACAGATGAAGGACCAAAAGTGATTGAGTTTAATGCACGTTTTGGCGATCCCGAAGCTCAAGTGCTTTTAACTCGTATGGAAAGTGATTTGATGCAGCATATTTTAGATTTAGAAGCTAAAAAACCAATCCAATTTCAATGGAAAGTAGATTCCGTAGTAGGTGTTATGCTTGCATCTAAAGGTTATCCAGCAAATTATGAAAAGGGTAAAACTGTTTCTGGCTTCGATTTAGATGGTCAATACTTTGTAAGTGGATTAAAAAAAGAACAAGATATATATGTGACATCTGGTGGCCGTGTCATTCTAGCTTTAGGTGAGGGAAAAGATATTGCAAGTGCAAAAGCTAAAGCGTATGAAGCAGTCGATAAAATTAAAAGCAATGCATTGTTTTATCGAAAGGATATTAGTGATAAAGCACTTAAATAGCAATTAAAGTAATTTACAAATGATTATTTTGAATTATATAAATGTAATCAAGAAAATTGAATTAGCTATCAAAAAAACGTTAAGACAAAATGGTTTAAGTTTTATCTTAACGCTTTTTTATTTAAATTATATGGATAGTAAAGTGATTCAGTAAATACTTGAAATACGCACATCATTAATTCCTGTGATTGGAATATATTGTGCTAGGAAATATGCAACGATTAAAATAGAACTTACAACTACGATTAATAAAAGATCTTTATACGAGAAAGGTGCATAATAATAGTATGTTCTAGGTCCGTCTTTAAATCCTTTTTTCTCCATAGCAACTGACAATTGATGTGCTTTTCTAATGTTTTGACTTAGTAGCGGTATTACAAGGTGTTTTAAACGTTGAAACCCTCTATAATTACGTGAATCAATCATTTGATAGCGCATTTTCAATGATTTTCTGAGTTCGAACAATGAAGTGAACATCAAAGGTACCATTCTAATTGCTGCCATAAAGGCATAAGCTACTTTAGGTTTAACTTTGAGATGTTGCATAAGACTATAGAAAATCATGACGATTTGTGATGTGAAGGCAATTAAAATTCCAAAAAGAGAAACTGTTGTCGTACGCATTGCTAAATGTAGACCACGATATAAACTTTCGGTAGTAATTTGAATAAAGCCTAGCTTAAATATCGTGTGTGTCCCATCACCATAAAAAATCATGAATAAAGCAGATATCAAACTAAAAGTGACAGTAAAGAGTATGAAAACAAAAGTGACCTTGAATTTCAATCCATTAAATAAAAGTAGAAATATCAACATTAATAACGTTATATAGAGCATATAATCAAATTGATGTACAAAGATTACAAAGAAAAACAAAATGACTGCAATTGCTAATTTAGTAATAATGTTGACGTCATCAACAAATGAATAGTGTTTTTTCCACATCTCAAACATAAGTATCACCCTTTAATTCAGTTAATTGATGTTGATCGACATGGAGTCTACGGGTCGGATACCGTGCAATAATTTCTGAATCATGCGTCACCATTACAATCGTTTGTCCATTTTGTATACGGTTTTGGAATAATTTAATAAGGTTAAATGTATTATGACTATCGAGACCAAAGGTAGGTTCATCAAGTAAAATAAAGTCAGAAGATGAACTTAGTGCAATAGCAACGCTTAGACGTCTTTTTTGGCCTGTAGACAGTTCAAATGGATGCTGTGTTTTAACGGCTTGTAAATTTAGTATTTCAAGCATGTTTTGAGTCTCTCGCTCAGCTTCAACAGTTGAACGGTTTTTATTCTTATATTGAATGTAAATTTCATCATATACAGAATGTGTAATAAATTGTAATTCTGGGTTTTGGTAAACTAAATACATATGCTTTGCGGCGGTTTTAATTTTTGATAGAGTATGATTGTTAAAATACATTTTTCCGTCATATTTAATTAGTTGCATCATCGATTCTAATAAGGACGTTTTGCCACTACCATTTGAGCCAGTAATGGTAATCCATTCGCCAGCATAAATGTTTAATTCTGATATGTTGATCAGTTGCTGTTTACCTCGTTTAATCAAACCGTTTTTAAATTTAAAGCTATCATCTGATTGTTGTGTAGTTGCATCATTTTGTGTTTTTGATGATGGTGGGGCGTATTGCCAAGCATTAGGATGCCAGACACCATATTCTGTTAATAGATGCTCATAGTCATGCAATATCTTATTAGGAGGTGCATCGGCTATTATGGCACCATCATAATTTAATAGAATGACACGATCAACATGTTGCCAAATATGTTCTACTTTGTGTTCTACAATTAACACAGTTTGGTCATGCCAGAATGATTTTATTTTTTGCCATAAATCCGCAGTTGCATCCACATCTAGCATTGCTGTTGGTTCATCTAAGAATAGGGTGTTTGCTTGTTGTAACAAAGTTTCTGCAATTGCTAATTTTTGCTTCATTCCACCACTCAATTGATTAATATGTTGATTTTCATCGACATTTAAATCTACTGCTGACAAGGCAGATTGAATTCGGCTTTCCATTTCATCACGTGGTACGCGCAAATTTTCTAAAACAAAAGCCAGTTCCTCATATACTTTAGGCATACAAAATTGAGTGTCTGGATCTTGAAAAATAACGCCACAATCTTCTTCAATTTGTAATTCATCATATTTCATAGGTAAATCAATTAGATTAGGAACGATACCACTTAAAACGTTTAATAACGTACTTTTACCTGAACCAGAAGGACCTAAGAGCAACACTTTTTCTTTGTTTTTTATATGAAGTGTTAAATTATCAAATATTTTATTATTACTGTTAGGGTATTTTAAGCGTAAATTTTTTGTGACTATCAACTTTATTGCTCCTTATAAATTGTCATAATCGCTCTGAGTTGCAGGTCTGAATAATTTAGTGACACCGGTTTGATCTAAGGCTTTTACAATATAGTAAGATAAAAGTCCAGCCACAACAATTCCACTTATAAGTCGAAATACGATATATAGCATAAGGTTCCAACCAGCTATTTCACCGAGATAACCGTAAGCAAAATCCAAGGGTAAAGTAGATACTGAGGCTAAGAAACCGGCCAACATTGCAACCATTGCTGAGCGAGATTTATATCTGAAAAGTGCAAAGATAAGTTCACATGCTAAACCTTGTATTAAAGCATAAATCATTGTAGCGATATCAAAACGGCCCATAACGATGGTTTCGCCGGCACCTGCAGCAAATTCAGCTAAAATAGCAATGCCTGCTTTAGGAATAATAAGATAAGCTACTATAGCTGCCATAAACCAAGCGCCGTAAGTTAGTTCTTCAAAATGTAGACCTGTAACTTGTAACGCTTTATAGACAAAATTCCAAATATTATAAATGACAGCGAAAACTACTGCTATTAATACAGTTACCAGTATCTCAGAAAGTTTTAATCCTTTGGACATATATATACTCCTCCTATATAAAAAAACGCACAACCTTCTAGAAAGGTGCGCGTTAAATACAGGCATACGGATACCATTTTTTTATAAAAGTATCGCAGTACACTTTCCTACGCTAGTTTAATCTAGATCAGGTTCAAAGGGTTTGAGGGTATACCTCATCTCAGTCACTAAACACCCCTAGTGCGAATGATTATTTAATTTAACTCTAATGTATGATTTTTAATCACTTCTGTCAAGGTTGTAAATGAAATTAATCAAAAATATTATGTATTCAAAATATATTGAGCCTTTCACTATATAAAACACTGTAAATGATTTAAGTTAGACGAAAGGTGAGGGAAGATGACATAAAACTAAAAAAGAGAGCGAAACAGTAATCAAAAATTGACTCTGTAATCTCGCTCCCACAAAGTAGAATAGCTATCAGATAACTACTACTAGTATAATAATTAAGTCTGATACGTTTATATACGTCTAATTTACGCTTTAATTAATCAAATGTATCTTGAATATTTTTTTGCGTTTCTTCGCTATTTTCTTCAGACGAATCTTTTTCATCTTTTAATTTATCTTCAGTTTCTTTAGCTTTTTCAGCTGCTTTTTTATTTAATTCTTCTTTACTCATAAACAAAACACTCCTTCATGTTTTAATCATCTATACAATATAAATACCACGAAGAAAAAGAGGTAAACAAAAGTACTTAAAAAAATGAAGGATAAAACTGTAAAATTAAAAGTAATATTAAATAAATTGTTTAGAGTAAAGGTATATGTGGAAATTTGACTATACAACTAATTTATATCATACTATAGACTTATTTATTGAAATTATTAAAGACAAGAGCTAAATGTTAATATATAATAACTTTGAGGTGAATGGTATGTCTTTTATGAAGAAACACGCTGAGATATTATATAGTTATATTATAGGCATCGTTTCGCTTTTCACAGGTCTCATCATTTTAATTAATTTACCAATGATCCATAAATTAAATGGCAAAGGTAAAATTGATTTACACATTCATAATGTATGGGATTTTATAAACGCATTTTTTGCTGAAATAATTAGGGTAATGAGCAATTACATAGGGGATTTTCCAGTAGTTAGCGCCATTTTAATAATTATATTTGGCATTGGATTAATTATGCTAGGAATTACTTTATTTAGAACAACACGATATGACTACGATATTTCAATATTCTTTTTAGTTATTGGTATTCTATTCTTTATCATAACGCTAATTTTAATGACCCAAGTTTATAGTTTTTTCGCTATTATTTTCGTAATACCATTTGTAATTCACATTGGTTATATCGTTTATAAAGATGAGTTAAATATAGAGCATAGAAAATATCATTATTTATGGATTATTTTCAGTTATGGGTTTAGTTATTTGATAACACAATTGGTGTTATATGGAAGAATCGAAAGTGATGAAATTATACCAATCGACATCTTAAGTGTTAACACATTTTTCATAATTATGTGGCTACTGGGACAAATGTCAATTTGGAATTTCTTATTCTTAAGAAGATCATTGCCATTAACAAAACAGGAATTAGGCGAAGAAGAACCAGAATTATCAAGAACGAGTAAGGACACTGTAACGAACCAAACGATAGAACGTTGGAAGACTTTACAAGACAAAACGACAGAATTCACACGTAAAACTCGCAGAAGTGTAGATATTCAGAAAGTAAGAGATAAGAAAGATAAATTTATTGAAAAATGGAAGAACATTATTGATATACAAGAAGATGATGTTCCAAATTGGATGAAGAAACCGAAATGGATTAAACCGAGTTATGTAGAATTATTTTGTGGTGCTGTTTTATTATTCTTCACATTAATTGAATTTAATAATAGAAATTCATTATTCGTTTCTGGTAATTGGGAGATTGGCCAAACACAATATGTTATTGAATGGATAACGTTGTTCATCTTAATGATCATCATCATTATTTATATTTTAACGACATTGACGAATTATTTGAAAGGCCGATTTTATTATTTACAATTATTTATGGTAAGTTTATTGTTCTTTAAATTATTCACTGAATTTATGAATATAATGGTTCATGGGCTATTACTTTCAATTTTCATTACACCGATTCTAGTTATGATGTTAATTGCAATTGTGGTAGCGTTTATAATTAAATTGCGAGAACCTTCTAGAGATTAAGAACTTAATACTGTTGTTTGACGAACCTATCTTCCAATTGGTTGGAAGATAGGTTTTTTTATTAAAAAAGATAAATACTTAGTCAAAACGTTTGAGCTAAATGAATATTAATGATGTTACGATGTACTTGAAATGATAAAATAAGTAAGCGACAGATAAATATAAAAAAATAGTAGAAAGGCTGACATAATTTTATGAAAACTGCCACATTAAATAGAGGTAAAGAAACAAAATATTTAAATGAATATCCATTGGTAAGCGAAGATGATATTTACGCACACGATCACTTACACGAAGGAGATTTATTTCAATTATTAAATGATAAAGACCAGTATATTGCAACAGCATATGTTGGACGTCAGCATAAAGGCATCGGTTGGGTATTGAGTTACTCGCGTGATGAAATTGTTAACACACAATTTTTTGAAAGATTATTTGATATTGCGAAAAAAGAACGTGAATATTTTTATAATGTAGAGGGCACAAATGCATTTAGAGTATTTAACGGAGAAGGTGATGGTGTTGGTGGTCTTACAATCGACAATTACAACGGTCATTACTTAGTTCAATGGTATTCTAAAGGTATTTATAAGTTCCGTTATAATATTTTGAGTGCGCTGAAAGCAATATTTGGTTATACGTCAATTTTTGAAAAGTTACGTTTTAAAGATGCTAATGTAGAAGGTGGCTTCGTTGACGGAGATGCACCGGAATTCCCAATTGTCATCGAAGAAAACTTTACATTTTATAATGTGCATTTAAATGATGGGCCAATGACGGGCATCTTTTTAGATCAAAGAGAAGTAAGAAAGAAATTAAAAGACCAATACGCGCAAGATAAAAATTTATTGAATTTATTCAGTTATACAGGGGCATTCTCAGTTGTAGCTGCAGAAAATGCAGAGATGACAACAAGCGTTGATTTAGCTAACCGTTCTCGAGCGCTTACTGAAAGTAATTTCGGTTTAAATTCTATTGACCCAGCGTCACAATACATTTATGTTATGGATACTTTTAATTTCTATAATTATGCTCGTCGTCATGATTTCTTCTACGATACGATTGTTATCGATCCGCCAAGTTTTGCGAGAAATAAGAAAAAAACATTTTCTGTATTAAAAGACTACGATAAATTAATTGTTGGTGCACTCGATATACTTGGACCTGAAGGTACATTGCTATTATGTACAAATAATAGTACGTTTTCACTAAAAGCTTTTAAAAATGTAGTTACAGAAACATTAACTAAAGAAGAAGTGGACTTTGAAATTATTGATGTCATGGGCTTGCCAAAAGATTTTAAGACGCATGCACACTATAAACCTTCAAAATATTTAAAAGCGATTTTTGTAAAAATACAGTAAAGTGTGAAAAAACGGGTATTATTCTTAGTGTATAGAATTTACTAAGGAGTGAACATAATGAGTTTTAAAAATAAAATCACAAATAACGTTACACAAAAAGTAGGAAATAAAGTCTTAAATATAGAAGATATAAATAATAAAGGTAGCATACCAACAACACATAGTGAAATTGAAGAACGTCGCCAACGTGCAGAGGCTTTAGTAAGAAAAAAATCAATGCTATCATCTGGGGTAAGTGTAGTACCTATTCCTGGTTTAGGCTTCAGTGTAGATATTAAACTTATGAAAGATATAATTGAGGACGTAAATAAAATTTATGGTCTTGATCATAAACAAGTTAATACCATGGGAGATGACATGAAAGAGCGTGTGCTAACTACTGCGGCAATTCAAGGCAGCCAATTTATTGGTAAAAAAGTATCAAGTGCTATTCTCAAAGTAGTTATTCGTGATGTAGCGAAACGTACTGCAGCAAAACAAACGAAATGGTTCCCGGTAGTAGGTCAAGCAATCACTGCTTCTATAAGTTATTATTTCATGAAAAAAATAGGTAATGATCATATTCAAAAATGTGAAAAAGTTGCTAAATCACTTGTGTAAAACTACAGCGTTTTCACAAATTGTTAAATAAACGCTGAATATTGTCATGTCATGGGTGCAAGGAATTGAATTTATATATATAATTTGGTAATCTTATTATATAAAACTTTGTTAGGTTTTATAAAAAACTAACGATTCTAACTATACGAAGGAGAAATAAATTATGGAACAAAAATCATATGTAATTATCGATGAAACAGGTATTCACGCTCGTCCAGCGACAATGCTTGTTCAAACTGCCTCAAAATTTGATTCAGATATTCAATTAGAATATAACGGTAAAAAAGTTAACTTGAAATCAATCATGGGTGTTATGAGTTTAGGTGTAGGTAAAGATGCTGAAATCACTATCTACGCTGATGGTAGCGACGAAACAGACGCAATCGAAGCAATCACTGAGATTTTATCTAAAGAAGGATTAACTAAATAATATGACTAACTATATAAATGGCATTGCTGCATCTGATGGTGTAGCTATTGCTAAAGCATATTTATTAGTTGAACCAGATCTTTCATATAATAGTGAAAAGATTACAGATATCGACGCTGAAATTGCTAAGTTCAATGACGCCATCGAAACATCTAAAGTTGAGTTAACAAAAATAAGAAATAATGCTGAAAAAAATCTAGGTGCTGATAAAGCAGCGATTTTTGATGCTCATTTATTAGTTTTAGATGATCCAGAGTTAATTCAACCGATTGAAGACAAGATTAAAAATGACCAAGTTAACGCACCAACTGCATTATCTGAAGTAACTGGACAATTCATTACTATATTTGAAAATATGGATAATGAATACATGAAAGAACGTGCTGCTGATATCCGTGACGTTTCTAAACGTGTGTTAGCACATATTTTAGGTGTAGAGTTACCAAATCCTAGTATCATTGATGAAAGCGTTGTTATAATTGGAAACGATTTAACGCCTTCAGATACTGCTCAGTTAAATAAAGAATTCGTACAAGGCTTTGTAACAAATATTGGTGGAAGAACATCACACTCAGCAATTATGAGCCGTTCTTTAGAAATACCTGCGGTTGTAGGTACAAAATCTATTACTGAAGACGTTAAACAAGGCGATATGATTATCGTTGACGGATTAACAGGCGAAGTAATTATTGATCCTACAGATGATGAAGTAATCGCTTATGAAAATAAGCGTGAACGTTTCTTCGAAGATAAAAAGGAATTACAAAAATTACGCAATGAAGAAACAAAAACAATTGATGGTAAACATGCTGAATTAGCTGCAAACATCGGTACACCTAATGATTTAACAGGTGTTATTGAAAATGGTGCAGAAGGTATTGGTTTATATCGTACGGAATTTTTATATATGGGTAGAGATGAAATGCCTACTGAGGATGAACAATTCGAAGCTTATAAAAAAGTTCTAGAAACGATGGAAGATAAACGTGTTGTTGTACGTACATTAGATATCGGTGGCGATAAAGAGTTACCATATCTAAATTTACCTGAAGAAATGAATCCATTCTTAGGTTATCGTGCGATTCGTTTATGTTTAGACCAACCTGATATTTTTAGACCACAACTTCGTGCATTATTACGTGCATCTGTTTACGGTAAATTAAATATCATGTTCCCAATGGTTGCAACAATCAATGAGTTCCGTGATGCTAAAGCATTATTACTTGAAGAAAAAGAAAACTTAAAACAAGAAGGTACAGATGTTTCTGATGATATTGAATTAGGTATCATGGTTGAAATTCCTTCAACTGCTGCATTAGCAGATGTCTTCGCAAAAGAAGTTGATTTCTTCAGTATAGGAACAAATGATTTAATTCAATATACAATGGCGGCTGACCGCATGTCTGAACGCGTTTCTTACTTGTATCAACCATACAATCCTTCAATTTTACGTTTAGTAAAACAAGTGATCGAAGCATCACATAAAGAAGGTAAATGGACTGGTATGTGTGGCGAAATGGCAGGCGACGAAATCGCTATTCCATTATTATTAGGCTTAGGATTAGATGAATTTTCAATGAGTGCTACATCAGTGCTTAAAGCCCGTCGTCAAATCAAAGGTTTAAGCCAAAATGAAATGGAAGAATTGTCACAAAGAGCAATTAATTGTGCAACTTCTGAAGAAGTACAAGAACTAGTTGAGCAATATGCTAAATAATAATTGAACATTTGAGTTCGAAAAAAGCTGATAGACCATTTATAGTGGGGCTATCAGCTTTTTTATTTTGCTATAAATTCAAAAAAATTAGAATTAACGTAATAAGTCATTTCATGTTGTTAAACAGTAACTTTGTAATAACACTAAAAATCATATAGTTTAGAAAGTGAAAGATTTACTAATTCAAATGTAGAATGGCTACATTGCTTGATAACTATTCTATATTTAAAGTGTGGTTGATTTTATCAATGTCAATTTGGTACATTGGCTCATTATTCAACAAGATAAAAGGTGTAGCGAAAGCATCATAGTCTATCATTTCATTTCTATATTGGGAATTTGAGATGTTTTTTTCGCTATATGAGACGCCTTTATCTGACAAATAGTTTTTTATGAAAGTACAAGGTGGGCATTCATTTTGCGTATAAATTATTATTTTATCCATTAAAACTCGTCCTTCCTATTTTAAATTCGATATACTTTAATATAAGAAACTTTTTAAATTATTACAAATCTTTGACTTACATGCAAGTGGTCATTAATTTGTCACTATATTTTGAACGCAACTTATTTCAATACAACGTAAAGCAGTTTATAATGAATGAACGTTGTGATTTTTGTCACAAATAAATAAAAAAGGTGATATTATGGATTCAGTTGAATTAGCCCGTTTTTTAACTGCGATGACACTCGCGGTTCATATCATATTCGCAACGATTGGTGTGGGCGTGCCATTAATGTTTGCTGTTGCTGAATTTTTAGGTATAAAAAGAAATGATCCAAAATATATAACATTAGCCAAAAGATGGTCTAAAGGATATACCATTACGGTAGCTGTTGGTGTTGTGACAGGAACAATTATTGGACTGCAATTATCACTATTATGGCCAACCTTTATGCAAATGGGCGGTCATGTTATTGCATTACCATTATTTATGGAAACATTTGCTTTCTTCTTTGAAGCAATTTTCTTAAGTATTTATTTATATACATGGGATAGATTTAAGAGTAAATGGACTCATTTCCTTATTAGTATTCCTGTCATTATAGGTGGTACATTCTCAGCATTCTTCATTACAGCGGTCAATTCATTTATGAATACACCAGCTGGCTTTGAAATGAAGGATGGGAAAATGGTTAACGTCCAACCTTGGGCAGCAATGTTTAACGAATCATTCTTAATTAGATCATTCCACGTTGTTGCTACAGCACTTATGACGATGGCATTTGTACTTGCTGCAATTGCTGCATTTAAATTATTGAAAAATAAATTCAAAAAAGACACAGAATATCATAAAAAAGCATTGAAACTAACGATGATTCTTGGCGTAGTATTTACTTTAGGTTCTATGTTAGCTGGAGATTTATCAGCTAAGTTTCTACATCAAGAGCAACCAGAAAAACTTGCTGCTTATGAATGGCACTTTGAAACAGAGTCCAATGCAGATTTAATATTCTTTGGTAGTTTAGATGAAGAAACACAAGAAGTATCCGGTGCCATAAAAATACCTGGCATACTCAGTTTCTTGGCTGATAATAATACAGACACAGAAGTAAAAGGATTAAATGAGTTTCCAGAAGAACTGCATCCACCGATGATTGTACACTATTACTTTGATATTATGGTTTCTATGGGTGTATTCTGCTTGATTATATCAGGTGCGTTTATATTAACACTTATATTTAAGAAGTTACGCAAATTCACTTATTCAAAACCAATGTTGTATGGTGCATTGTTAACTGGACCAGCAGCAATGATTGCAATAGAAGCTGGGTGGTTCTTAACTGAACAAGGTCGTCAACCATGGTTGGTTCGTGGCTACCTTAAAGTAGCTGATGCTGCAACTCAAGCAGGTGGTTTAACACTCGTGACAATATTATTCGGTATCTTATATATAATATTAATCGTGACTACCGCATATGTATTAATTCGGATGTTCAGTAATAAACCAGCATATAAAGATGTAGAAGAAAATACACCAGAAAGAGGTGATGAGTAATGATATTTGCTTATATAGGTATTACAGTACTTGGAATATTCTTATTCTCTTATATTATTATCGCCTCTATTGATTTTGGTGCTGGGTTCTTTACACTTCACGCAAAAGTGACTAAACAAGATAAACAAATTAACCATTTAATAGGTCGTTATTTAAATCCTGTGTGGGAAGTAACAAACGTATTCTTTGTATTCTTTTTCGTTGGCATCGTAGGTTTTTTCCCTGATGCAGCGAAATACTTTGGTACCGTACTACTCGTACCAGCTTCAATTGCATTAATATTACTAACAATTAGAGGTAGTTTTTACGCATTTGAAAATTATGGACCTGATTCAAAACTCATTTGGTTAGCAATGTACGGCTTGTCAGGATTGTTTATTCCAGCTGCGCTTGCTACAACGCTAACAATATCAGAAGGGGGCTTTATTACAGGTTCAGGTGATAATATAGATTTGAACTGGCTTGAATTAGCCTTGAGTCCTTATTCATGGTCTGTCGTATTCTTAGCCGTTATATCAGTGCTATATATTTCTTCAGGCTTCCTTACGTACTATGCTTCAAAAGCTAAAGATAAACCAGCATATGATTTATTAAGATATTGGTTCTTGTTCTGGGGACCGCCGATGATCGCAATTTCATTATTCGTATTTGTATCGTTAAGACTACAAAACGAAGCGCATTTCTTAAGCGCAGTAACTGATTATTGGTGGATGTTCCTACTAAGCTTTATAAGCTTTATAGGTGTCATGGTACTTACATTAATAAAAAAATGGCACGGATTTGCATTCATCCTTGTTATACTACAAATGGCATTTGCATTTTTCGGATATGGCGCCAGCAAAATGCCATACATCTTATACCCATATGTTCGTATAGATGAAGGTGTCGTTAATAGTAACATGGCCATTGCTTTAATTATTGCATTTGTTTTAGGTTTACTTTTACTCATTCCATCGTTAATATTATTATTAAGATTATTTGTTTTCGACAAAGATTATGTTGAAGGAAAAAAATAAATAAATTTTTTAAAATGAGGTAATGATAGTTATTCATTCGCTTGCTTAGGCTGATGAGTAGCTATCTTATCCGTGATTTTTTAAATTGGAGGACGCATATGGACAAAGAGTATGTGGTTATCGGCTTAGGTCGATTCGGTGGCAGTATAGTAAGAGAACTTAATGCATTAGATATGGATGTTATGGCAATTGATATGAATGAAGCACGTGTAAATGAATATAGTGATATTGCCACACATGCTGTCATTGCTGATACAACAGATGAAGCTGTTATGAAAAGTTTAGGCATCAGAAATTTTGATCACGTTATCGTAGCAATAGGTGAGAATATACAATCAAGTACATTAACAACGCTAATTTTAAAAGAGTTAGGTGTTAAGAAAGTAACAGCTAAAGCGCAAAATGATTATCACGCAAAAATTTTGAATAAAATTGGTGCGGATACAGTTGTCCATCCAGAAAGAGATATGGGAAGAAGAATCGCTCACAATGTCGCAAGTGCAAGTGTGTTAGATTATTTAGAACTTGCAGATGAACATTCAATTGTAGAGATTAAAGCGAGCGAAAAAATGGCTGGCCAAACCATTATAGAATTAGATATTCGAGCACAATTCGGGATAAGTATTATTGCTATAAAAAGAGGTAAAGAAATTTTAGTTTCTCCTGATCCTAATATTAGTATTGAAATCGGTGATATATTAATTATGATAGGGCATGATAATGACTTAAATCGTTTTGAGAAAAAAGTAGTTCGCTAACAATGTAATATTGAAGAAGTCTCCAAAATTGGAGGCTTCTTTTTATTATTTCGATTATTATATTGGCAGTGTCAGTGGCTGACTGAACTGAAAATGCGCTTTTATCAATCTTTTAAAGAAATACTACTTCATTTATGAAGGAAAGTGGTTCTTATGCAAGAGTTGAAGTTTTTGTATTCCATTTTCTAGTTAACTTTGCTGGGCTGGGACGACGAAATCTTGTTAGAAAAATTAGATTTCTGTCTCACTCCCACCAGATGAACTGTTTGAATGCTTAAAAATACAATTGAATGAATATGAAAATAACATCGATATAACAGCTAAAGAAATAAACAAGTATTCAACTTTAATAAAGATTATTAGTTCAAAACCACATAAAAATACTATTAATTAAACGAGGTGTGTTAATAAATGGTAAAAGGGTTAAAAAGTGCTATGTTAAGCAGTAGAAATTATGGAATTGCTTTTATGTAGTAAAATGTTCAGTTTTTATGAAATAGATTAGTCATAGCAAAACAGTCCACACATTGTTTTGACAATGTGTGGACTGTTTATAAGACCTATGATTCAGATGATTGATTTGTTTCATCTTTTTTAGGTTTAGGTTTTGGATTGTTATTGTTATTGTTTTTTTTCTTGTTTTGATTGTTAGGTTTTGGATTTTTTGCTGGTGCTTTCGTGTTGTTGTTTTTAGGTTTGTCATTTTTAGGGCTAGGTTTCTTAGCAAATGATTGGTTGTTATCTTCATTTACTTTCATAATGACTGGTAAGATCATTGGTTTACGTGCAGTCTTTTCAAATAGATAAGGCTGTAACGTTTCAATGATTGACGATTTAATTTGATGCCATTGAATCTCTGGGTTTTGATTTAATTTTGAAATAACATCCGTTTTGATTCTACGTTGTGCATCATAAATCAATTGTCCAGATTCACGCATGTATACAAAACCACGTGAGATAATATCAGGTCCAGAAAGTAGTTTGTTTGTTTTGAAGTCTATACTTACAACAACAATCACTAAACCTTCTTCTGATAATAGTTTACGATCACGAATAACTACATTACCGATATCACCAATACCACTACCATCAACTAATACATTACCTGATGGTATTCTACCAGCTTTTCTAGCAGAATCATGTGTCAGTGCTAAGACATCACCTATATCAAAAATAAATACATTATCTGGTTCAACGCCACACTCAACACCTGATTGACCATGCGCTTTTAGCATACGGTATTCACCATGGATTGGTAAAAAGAACTTAGGACGTAACAGACGTAACATTAACTGTTGATCGCCTTTAGAACCGTGACCAGAAGTATGAATATTAGATACTTTATTATGAATAACTTCTGCACCGGCACGATAAAGTGAATTTATTGTGCGATTAATACTTTTCGTATTACCTGGAATAGGTGAAGAACTAAATACAACTGTATCTTCAGGGATGATTTTAATTTGTTTATGCGTACCGTTGGCAATTCTAGATAATGCTGCCATTGGTTCACCTTGAGAACCTGTACATAGAATCAATAATTCATGCTTAGGCACGGTATTAATTTTATTTGGTTCAACAAACGTTTCTGGTGGTGCTTTGATATAGCCTAATTCCATACCAATCTTAATGTTGTTTTCCATTGAACGACCAAATGTAACAATTTTACGGTTGTGTTTAATTGCAGCTTCAACTGCTTGTTGAACACGATAGATGTTTGATGCAAATGTGGCGAATATGATTCGTCCATTACAATCATGGAATATCTTTTCAACATTTTGGCCGACTTCACGTTCACTTAAAGTAAAATCTGGTACAAGTGAATTGGTAGAGTCAGAAAGCAAACAAAGGACGCCTTCTTCACCTAATTTTGCCATTTTAGCTATATTTGCTGGTTCACCAACTGGTGTGAAATCAAATTTGAAGTCACCCGTATGAACAATATTTCCTTCTGGCGTATTAACGATAACACCATATGCTTCTGGAATACTGTGTGTAGTTAAATAGAATGAAACTTCAAAATGTTTAGATTTGATGACACTACTTTCATCAATTTCAATAAGTTTTGCAGTTCTTAATAAATGATGTTCTTCTAATTTATTTCTGATTAAACCTAAAGCTAATGGTCCACCATATATAGGCACATTAATTTGCTTTAATAGGTAGGGCACACCACCTATATGGTCCTCATGTCCGTGAGTGATAAACAGACCAACAATTTTATCTTGGTTCTGCTCTAAATAAGTAATATCAGGAATGACATAGTCAATACCTAATAAATTATCATCAGGGAATTTGATACCTGCATCGATAATAACGATTTCGTCCTGATACTCAACGGCATAAGTATTTTTACCAATTTCGCCTAAGCCACCAAGAGCATAAACCGCAACTTCATTTTTATGAATTTGTTTCATTATTCAGCTTGCTCCACATTGAAGTGATCTGATTGTTTTTCATATTCTAAATGTGCGCCCTCTAATTTAGTAATAAATTCAATGTTAAAATTACGATCTTTTAAATATCTTCTTACTTGTTCTTCTGTTTGTCCTTCAACGTAAATTGTTTGTGTGTGTTCACGTACAATTACTTCTTCTTTGGTTTTTTGAAAAAACACTTTAAATACTGCCATTTTATATATTTCCTCCTAAAATCATGTTTGATTTTTAATTTTTTATATTAAAACCCTAGTAATATAAAAGTTTGAAGTACCCATTGGTTATTTGAAATTAACTGCACTTCTAATTATGCATGGACACTAATACTGTATATAAATAGAACATACTAGTTTTTTGCTTAGTATGTTTCTAGGGAGATCTTCAGTTCGTTCGTTTAGAAAACTACAAACACTATGATTCATATGTTTTCAGTTATTTCTCATTTTACATGATGTAGTAGAATAAATAAAGCAGTTTTATCTTTAGTACCTCTTTTAATAAGTACAAATAATTTCATTTTTATTATAATTAATATTTAATCTGCAAAATCAAATCTTTAGTTATGTAAAAAAGCTGCAAAAAATTATCATAAAACTTGAGTGCACGTTGAAAGTTAATTATGATGAAAGGGAGTTATTATTAATTATAGAAATGATAGATGGGTAAGGGTGATAGAAATGGATCGAGTAAAAAGAATTATAGAAGATGTTAAACGAGAAAAAAAACGACACGATAAAATATTTCAAGATATCACTTTTGAAATCCGTACAGAACAAGTAATCATGTTTTTTAATTATAATGAAATAATTGATACTGTAAATGGCGATCAAAATTACGTCAAACATAATCATGATCCAGAATTTATAGACATTAAAGAATTAAACGACTTAAAGACAGAACTTAAAAAATTAGATATACCATTTACTGAACGTAGAGATGACTTTATGTAAAAAATGCCGTTAGCTAATGAGAAATTCTCAAAGTGCTAACGGCATTTTATTTTTAATAGATTAAACTTCTACTGCATCTTCATGTGGTGTAAGTGGATTATTTGGATCAATATGATCATAAAACATTACACCATTAATATGGTCTATCTCATGTTGAACGACAACAGCTGGATAACCTTTTAAACGTAATTTTACGTCATTACCATCTATATCTGTTGCTTTTACTGTGATTCGATATTTACGGTGAACGAGTCCTGGAATGTTTTCATCTACACTTAGACAACCTTCGCCAGTTGGTAAATATGCTTCTTGAACACTGTGGCTCATGATTTTAGGGTTAACTAATGCTAAATCATAACTTTTGCCATCACCGTCATCTGGTAAATAGACTGCTATCATTTTTTTTGCAATATTAATTTGTGGAGCAGCAAGGCCTACTCCTGAGCGAAGTCCATACTTATTAGCTGTTTCTTCATCTTGACTATTAATTAGAAATTCGCGCATAGATTTTAAAGTTTCACGATCTTCGTCAGAAAGCGGTATTGTTACATCTTTTGCTTTTTCACGAAGTGTTGGGTGACCATCTCGGATAATATCTTTCATTGTTATCATTTTGTTCATACACCTTCCTTAATATAAAATATACCAAAGTTTAACGCTTAAAATACAGTGATACATTTGATTTCTTATAAAATATTATATAATATAACACACAAATAAAGGAGGATTTCTCAAAAAATGAAATTAAAGTATAGCATCGGTGCGATACTCGCTTCTACAATGTTAGTAGCGGGGTGTACAACAGACAAAGGTGAAATAGAAGATTATAACGAAAAAGTACAAAAAGCATTTGATGAAGAGAAACCTGTGTCTTCAGTAGGGAAGAAGTTAAATAGTCTTGAACAAGACAAGCAAAAATTAGTAGAGAAAATTAATGGTAAAGACCAAGCAGAAGTGAAGGATACTTCGAAAAAAGTCGTGGACAATGTTGAAGAAAGAGAAAAAACATTTAAAAAAGAAGAAGAAGCTATAGATAACTCAGAAAAAGAATTTGAAAAAGCTGAAAAGCATGTCGATAATATAAGTGATGATGATAAGAAAAAAGAAGTGACACAATTGAATCAAGCGCTTAAAGATAAATACAAAGCACATGATGAATATGCCAAAGCATATAAAAACATTTTGAATAAGGAAAAAGATATGTTTGGCTATACTTCAGGTGATCAAGTGAATCAAGAACAAATAGACAAAAAAGCAGAAGCAGTTTCGAAAGCATATAAAAACATGAATAAAGCATTTGAAAAATACTCAGATGCAATGAATAAAGTGAACAAAGAAAAAGAAGATGTAGATAACCTTTCTTAAATTATAAAGCGGTAAATTTGAATTTTAAATTGCTACGTTATAGCATAAGTTATGAGGGCGCTTACAATTTTAAGGGAATTACTTTATAGCGACTTAGTTTTTAAATAGTACAGCGCCATGAAAAACAGTGGTACAGATTAAAAACTGTACTTGTCGTAAGTATTACAGAACTTTTTCAAATTATTTAACAGTGTAACAGTTTTGTGGTACAATATTGAAGGATAAAATAAGTTTCTATTATACGGGAAAGGTATGGTGAATTGAATGGCTCCGAAATTGAAAGCCCAATTCGATGCAGAGAAAGTATTGAAAGATACTGAATCTCAATTTGAAATGATCCAAATTTTGGATGAAGATGGTAACATCGTTAATGAAGATCTAGTACCAGATTTATCAGACGAGCAATTAGTTGAATTAATGGAGAGAATGGTTTGGACACGTATTCTTGATCAACGTTCTATTTCATTAAACAGACAAGGGAGATTAGGTTTCTACGCTCCGACAGCAGGACAAGAAGCTTCACAATTAGCTTCACAATATGCTTTAGAACAAGAAGATTTTATATTACCAGGTTACCGTGATGTTCCACAATTAATCTGGCAAGGTTTACCTTTAACTGAAGCCTTCTTATTCTCAAGAGGTCACTTTAAAGGAAACCAAATGCCTGAAGGCGTTAATGCATTAAGCCCACAAATTATTATCGGTGCTCAGTATGTTCAAACTGCTGGTGTAGCGCTTGGTATTAAAAAACGTGGTAAAAGTGCTGTAGCAATTACTTATACTGGTGATGGTGGTTCTTCACAAGGTGATTTCTATGAAGGTATTAACTTTGCTTCTGCATATAAAGCACCTGCAATTTTCGTTATACAAAACAACAACTATGCGATTTCAACACCACGTAGTAAGCAAACTGCTGCTATTACATTAGCTCAAAAAGCTATTGCAGTTGGTATCCCAGGTATTCAAGTTGATGGTATGGATGCTTTAGCAGTATACCAAGCAACTAAAGAAGCGCGTGATCGTGCTGTTAATGGTGAAGGTCCAACTTTAATTGAAACAATCACTTATCGTTATGGTCCACATACTATGGCTGGAGATGACCCAACGAAATACAGAACATCTGATGAAGATTCTGAATGGGAGAAAAAGGATCCATTAGTTCGTTTCAGAAAATATCTTGAAAATAAAGGTCTATGGACTGGCGATAAAGAAAATGAAGTTATCGACCGTGCAAAAGCTGAAATTAAAGTTGCTATTAAAGAAGCAGACAATACTGAAAAACAAAAAGTTACTGACTTGATGGAAAATATGTATGAAGAAATGCCTCAAAATTTAGCAGAGCAATATGAAATCTATAAAGAGAAGGAGTCGAAGTAACCGATGGCACAAATGACAATGGTTCAAGCGATTAACAACGCGCTTAAAACCGAATTACAAAACGATGAGAATGTTTTACTTTTCGGTGAAGACGTCGGTGTTAACGGTGGTGTTTTCCGTGTAACTGAAGGTTTACAAAAAGAATTCGGTGAAGACCGTGTATTTGATACACCTTTAGCAGAATCTGGTATTGGTGGTTTAGCTTTAGGTTTATCTACTCAAGGATACCGTCCAGTAATGGAAGTACAATTCTTTGGATTTGTATTTGAAGTATTCGACTCTATAGCAGGACAAATTGCACGTACGCGTTTCCGTTCTGGTAACTCTAAACAATCACCCGTTACTATTCGTGCACCATTTGGTGGCGGCGTTCATACACCAGAATTACATGCTGACAACTTAGAAGGTCTTTTAGCTCAATCACCAGGTTTACACGTTGTAATCCCGTCTAACCCATATGATGCTAAAGGATTATTAATCTCAGCAATCAGAAGTAATGACCCGGTTGTATATTTAGAACATATGAAATTATACCGCTCTTTCCGTGATGAAGTACCTGAAGAAGAGTACACAATTGAAATTGGTAAAGCAAGCGTGAAACAAGAAGGTAATGACATTACACTTATTGCATATGGTGCAATGGTGCAAGAGTCATTAAAAGCAGCAGAAGAGTTAGAAAAAGATGGTTATTCAGTAGAAGTTATTGACTTACGTACTGTTCAACCAATCGATATCGAAACACTTGTTGCTTCAGTAGAAAAAACAGGACGTGCTGTAGTAGTACAAGAAGCGCAACGTCAAGCGGGTGTTGGAGCAACAGTTGTTTCTGAATTAGCAGAACGCTCTATCCTTTCATTAGAAGCACCAATCGCTCGTGTTGCAGCGGCAGATACAGTTTATCCGTTTACACAGGCTGAAAATGTTTGGTTACCAAACAAAAATGACATCATTGAAAAAGCGAAAGAAACTTTAGAATTTTAATATATATTTAATGAAGTAGGATGATATCAGTTTAATTGATGCACCTACTTCATCCAAATTTATATTTATAGCATGAGATAGTGACTTAATTGTCCATCGCTCAATTTCTAATTTTTGACTTAATATGAATTTTTAGGAGGATAATAACGTGGCATTTGAATTTAAATTACCCGACATTGGTGAAGGTATCCACGAAGGTGAAATTGTAAAATGGTTTATTAAATCTGGAGATACAATTGAAGAGGACGATATTTTAGCTGAGGTACAAAACGATAAATCAGTTGTTGAAATCCCATCACCTGTTTCAGGTACTATTGAAGAAGTACTAGTAGATGAAGGTACTGTTGCAGTTGTTGGTGACACAATCGTAAAAATCGATTCACCAGATGCAGAAGATATGCAATTCAAAGGTAGTGAAAGTGACGATTCAGCAAGTGAAGAAACAGAAGCACCTGCAGAAGAAAGCACTAAAGAAGAAGCACCTGCACAAGCATCTAAAGACGAAGAAGTAGATGAAAGTAAACGCGTTAAAGCGATGCCTTCAGTTCGTAAATATGCTCGCGATAATGGTGTTAACATTAAAGCTGTTTCAGGTTCAGGTAAAAATGGCCGTACAACTAAAGAAGATGTGGACGCCTACTTAAATGGTGGCGGAGAAGCAGCTTCAAATGAAAGCGCAGCTACAGCAACTGAAGAAACTTCAAGTGCAGCACAATCAGCACCAGTTTCTACAGAAGGTGAATTCCCAGAATCAACTGAGAAAATACCTGCAATGCGTAAAGCAATTGCTAAAGCAATGGTTAATTCAAAACAAACTGCACCTCACGTAACATTAATGGATGAAATTGATGTTCAAGAATTATGGGATCACCGTAAAAAATTCAAAGAAGTTGCAGCTGAACAAGGTACTAAATTAACTTTCTTACCTTATGTTGTTAAAGCACTTGTTTCTGCACTTAAAAAATATCCAGCGCTTAACACTTCATTTAACGAAGATGCTGGCGAAATCGTACACAAACATTATTGGAACATTGGTATTGCTGCTGACACAGACAGAGGACTATTAGTGCCTGTTGTTAAACATGCAGACCGTAAATCAATGTTTAGCATCTCAGACGAAATTAACGAACTTGCTGTTAAAGCACGTGACGGAAAATTAGCGGCAGATGAAATGAAACATGCTACATGTACAATTAGTAATATCGGTTCAGCTGGTGGACAATGGTTCACTCCAGTAATCAACCACCCAGAAGTAGCTATCTTAGGTATTGGCCGTATTGCACAAAAACCAATTGTTAAAGATGGTGAAATAGTAGCTGCGCCAGTATTATCATTATCATTAAGCTTTGACCACAGACAAATTGATGGTGCTACTGGACAAAATGCTATGAATCACATCAAACGTTTATTGAATAATCCAGAATTATTATTAATGGAGGGGTAAAATATGGTAGTTGGAGATTTCCCAATTGAAACAGACACTATTGTAATCGGAGCAGGACCAGGAGGCTATGTTGCAGCAATTCGTGCAGCACAGTTAGGTCAAAAAGTAACAATCGTTGAAAAAGGAACATTAGGTGGCGTATGTCTTAACGTTGGTTGTATTCCTTCTAAAGCATTGTTACACGCTTCACACCGTTATGATGAAACTAAGAACTCAGAAAATTTAGGTGTTATTGCTGAAAGTGTTTCACTTAATTTTAATAAAGTTCAAGAATTCAAACAATCAGTAGTTGAAAAATTAACTGGTGGCGTTGAAGGATTGTTAAAAGGTAATAAAGTAGAAATCGTTAAAGGCGAAGCTTACTTTGTTGATAACAATAGCTTACGTGTTATGGATGAGAAAAGTGCTCAAACATATAACTTTAAAAACGCGATCATTGCAACTGGTTCAAGACCAATTGAAATCCCTAACTTTGAGTTTGGAAATCGTGTAATTGATTCATCTGGCGCTCTAAATTTACAAGAAGTTCCTGGTAAATTAGTAGTTGTTGGTGGCGGTTATATTGGTTCTGAACTCGGAACTGCTTTTGCAAACTTTGGTTCTGAAGTTACTATTTTAGAAGGCGCTAAAGATATCTTAGGCGGTTTTGAAAAACAAATGACTCAACCTGTTAAAAAAGGCATGAAAGAAAAAGGCGTTGATATTGTAACTGAAGCTATAGCTAAATCTGCTGAAGAAACTGAAGACGGTGTTAAAGTAACTTACGAAGTAAAAGGCGAAGAACAAACAATTGATGCTGATTACGTATTAGTTACTGTAGGTCGTCGTCCTAACACTGACGAATTAGGCTTAGAAGAATTAGGTCTTAAATTTGCAGAACGTGGATTAATCGAGGTAGACAAACAAAGCCGTACTTCAATTGAAAACATTTTTGCAATCGGTGATATTGTTCCTGGTTTACCACTTGCGCATAAAGCAAGCTATGAAGCTAAAGTTGCAGCTGAAGTAATCTCTGGTGAAGCATCAGAAGTAGATTACATCGGTATGCCTGCTGTATGTTTCACTGAGCCAGAACTTGCTCAAGTAGGTTATACAGAAGCTCAAGCTAAAGAAGAAGGATTAAAAATTACTGCTTCTAAATTCCCTTATGCAGCTAATGGCCGTGCGTTATCATTAGATGACACTACTGGCTTTGTTAAACTTATTACGCTTAAAGAAGATAATACTTTAGTAGGTGCTCAAGTAGTTGGTACTGGCGCATCTGATATTATTTCTGAACTAGGTTTAGCAATCGAAGCTGGTATGAATGCTGAAGATTTAGCATTAACTGTACATGCTCACCCAACATTAGGTGAAATGTCTATGGAAGCAGCTGAAAAAGCTATAGGTTTACCAGTACACACAATGTAATTTCATTGTTGTAACAGATATAACGATAGCCTTGTGGGGGCGGGAATATGAAATCAAATTTTGATTTCTGTCCCGCTCCTTTTTCATTTTAAAATGTAATATCTAAAATAAACTTTAACTATAAATATTCAATGGAAAAGTAGGAGGCATGCTTATATGGAGTATCAATATCCAATAGATCTTGATTGGTCAAATGACGAAATGATGCAAGTTGTGTCATTTTTCAATGCTGTGGAATCTTTTTATGAATCTGAAGTAGAAGGAAAATTATTAATTGATCGCTACAAGCAATTTAAAACAATCGTTCCTGGGAAAGCAGAAGAAAAACAGATTTTTAAAGAATTCGAAAAAAGTAGTGGATATAATAGTTACCAAGCTGTTAAAACAGTTCAAACTGACAACAGTCAAACGTTTTTTAGCGCAACGAAAAAATAACTATTGTCATGTAAGCTATATTCTGATATTTTTATTAAGCATTAAACAAAATGTTTGATAAAAGTAAACAGTATATAGCTTTTTTTGCGAAATTTTATTATAGTGCACGTCATAAAAATACATAATCCTACACCAAATGAAACTCAAGTTATGATTGTTACAACCACGTCATATTTATAGGAGGAAACACAAATGAATCCGTTATTATCTTTCAGCGCAGTAAGTAAAGCTTATGATGATATACCAGTATTAAATAAAATCAATATAGATATTGAGTCAGGTCATTTCTATACATTACTTGGGCCTTCTGGTTGTGGTAAAACAACAATTTTAAAACTTATCGCAGGATTTGAACAAGCCGATGAAGGGGATATTATATATCGAAATCAGACAATTAATCATATACCATCAAACAGACGCAAAGTGAATACAGTATTTCAAGACTATGCTTTATTTCCTCATTTAAATGTCTATGATAATATTGCTTTTGGATTAAAACTAAAGAAAATGAACAAAAGCGACATAAATAAAAAAGTGCAAGAAGCATTAAAACTTGTAAAACTCACTGGTTATGAAGATAGAACAATTGAAAGTATGAGTGGGGGGCAAAAACAGCGTATTGCAATTGCACGTGCGATTGTGAATGAACCAGAAATATTATTATTAGATGAATCTTTATCAGCACTGGATTTAAAATTAAGAACCCAAATGCAATATGAATTAAGAGAAATACAGTCTAGATTAGGTATAACATTTATTTTTGTTACACATGATCAGGAAGAAGCTTTAGCGCTGAGTGATTATATATTTGTAATGAAAAATGGTGAAATTCAACAATTTGGCACACCTACTGATATATACGACGAACCTGTAAATCGCTTTGTTGCAGATTTTATTGGAGAATCAAATATTATTGTGGGTACTATGATTGAGGATTATGTGGTGAACATCTATGGTCAAGATTTAGAATGTGTAGATATGGGTATTTCACCACAAGAGCAAGTAGAAGTAGTGATTAGGCCAGAAGATATATCCTTGGTACAATCAGAGCAAGGTTTATTCGAAGTGACAGTTGTTTCTATGCTTTTCAGAGGAGTACATTATGAAATCAATTGTACTGATAGTAAAGGTTATAAATGGTTAGTTCATTCTACTAAAAAAGCAGAAGTTAATAGTAAAGTGGGTTTATACTTTGAACCAGAAACAATTCATATTATGGTGCCAGGTGAAAGTGAAGCTGAATTTGATAAGCGTATTCAAAGTTACGAGGAAATAAATCATGCGCAAGATTAATACATATCTATTTATACCCTATATACTGTGGATGGTTTTATTTATCGTTGTTCCAGTAATCCTTCTTGTTTATTTCTCATTCATTGATATACAAGGACATTTTGGATTGGAAAATTATAAAAAGTTGATTTCACTCAAATATTTCAAAATGATTTGGGACTCGGTATGTTTTGCGGCAGCGATTACGTGTATGACGCTACTTATAAGCTATCCAGCTGCGTATTTTATAAGTTTATCTAAATATCAAAATGTATGGTTACTTATACTGATTGTACCAACTTGGATTAATTTACTACTGAAGACCTATGCATTTATAGGCATATTCAGTCATGATGGTATTATCAATCAAATATTGAATGTTTTATCTTTGCCTAAAATGGAATTGTTATTTACTGTTCCTGCGTTTTTAATAGTAGCAAGTTATATTTACATTCCATTTATGATTTTACCTATTTTCAATAGTATGAAGGATATTCCTAATAATATTTTGCAAGCTTCAAGTGATTTAGGTGCGAGCAGGCTAACAACATTTAGAAAAATTATTATACCACTCACGAAGCAAGGCGTATTGACAGGAATTCAAGTCACATTTATACCAGCATTATCGCTTTTTATGATTACAAGACTAATTGCAGGAAATAAAGTGATTAATATTGGGACGGCGATAGAAGAACAATTTCTAGTGATACAAAACTATGGAATGGGTTCTACGATTGCGTTGTTTTTAATTGTATTTATGGCGCTAGTCTTAATTATTACAAATACTAAACCTACGAATGGGAAAAGGTGAATCATATGAAATGGTATGGAAAAATATATATTGGCATATTAATCGCTGTTTTATATGCTCCAATTTTATTTTTAATGGTTTATTCATTTAATGCTGCTGGTAATATGGTTCATTTTGATGGGTTTACTTTAGAACATTATCAATCATTATTTAGTAACGACCGGTTAGTGTCTGTTATTTTTAATACGATAGGTGTAGCATTGTTAGCCGCTGCATTTGCTATTGTGATAGGAACACTAGGTGCGATTGGTTTATATCATTTAAAAAATAAAAAAATAAAGGTTTCATTACTTACATTAAATAATGTTTTATTAGTGTCTTCTGATGTTGTTATAGGCGCTTCATTTTTGATTATGTTTACAGCAATCGGACATTTTACTGGTATGGGTCTCGGGTTGATGACGGTACTTATTTCACATGTTGCTTTTTGTATTCCTATTGTGGTAATCATTGTGTTACCTAAACTGTATGAAATGAATAACCATACGTTAAATGCGGCACGTGATTTAGGTGCAACGGAGTTTCAAGTTTTGAATAAGGTCATGTTACCTCAGTTGATGCCAGCAATTATAGGTGGCTTTTTTATGGCATTGACCTATTCATTAGATGATTTCACTGTCAGTTTCTTTGTTACCGGTAATGGATTTAGTGTGCTTTCTGTGGAAGTTTATGCAATGGCAAGAAAAGGTATTAGCATGGAAATAAATGCAATATCTACACTTTTATTTGTCGTGATTATGTTCGGTATACTTGGTTATTATTTAATTAAAAATGTGCTTAAGCATAAAAAACAAGTGAAACGGGGTATATTATAATGAAACGTTTTTTACAGTTAATTATAATTTCTATCATCGTTGGTTTGATATGTTTATTTATCAGTCAAAAATTCACTTCAAAACATCATTCTAGCACTGGTGAAAAAATTCATATTTATAATTGGGGAGAATATATTGATCCTAGTTTGTTAAAACAATTCCAAAAAGAAACAGGAATTGAAGTCGTCTACGAAACTTTTGATTCAAACGAAGCGATGGAGGCCAAAATAAAAAATGGCGGCACTCATTATGATGTTGCTTTTCCGAGTGACTATACAGTGCAAAAATTAAAAAGACAACAATTGTTATTACCTCTAAATCATGAGAAACTGCCTAATATGAAAAATCTTGATTCAGATTATCTCGATATGCCATTTGATGAAGATAATACATATTCAATACCTTATTTTTTTGGTACTGTGGGTATTCTTTACAATAAAAATGTATATCCAAATGATAACTTTGAATCGTGGAATCAGCTTTATAAAGTGAAATATAAAAATGATATATTATTAGTAGATGGTGCGAGAGAAATTATAGGTGTAGCTTTAAATAAATTAGGTTATAGTTTAAATGAGACACATTCATCATATTTAGCAGAAGCTGAGAGAAATTTAACACATTTAGGTCCTAATGTAAAAGGCGTAGTAGGTGATGAAATTTCAATGATGTTAGAACAGCATGAAGCAAATGTTGCAGTAGTATGGAGCGGTGTAGCAGCTCCAATTGTACAACAAAATGAAGAATTTGATTATGTAGTTCCTAAAGAAGGTTCAAATCTGTGGTTTGATAATATGGTTATACCTAAGACAACACAAAATAAAGCAGGTGCCTATAAGTTTATGAACTTTTTATTAGATGCAGAGCATAGTAAACAAAATACAGAATGGGTGGGCTACGCGACGCCTAATAAATCAGCAAGAGCACAATTGCCTGCAAGCATAAAAAATGATGAGCGGTTTTATCCTACAAAGGAAGAACAAGCTAATTTAGAAGTTTATAAAGATTTAGGGAAAGAGACATTAAGTGAATATAATGAAAGATTTTTAAATTTTAAAATGTCACTAAAATAAGTCATAGTTAGTAGTTATTTTATCGTTAATTCGATATAATAGTTTGACAAGCAATATAAGGAGTTGTAAAGACATGTCAGGAGAGCAATATACTCAAGTTAGACGCCCGGTGAGTCGACTAGCAGAAAAAGTATTAGGTTGGTTGAGTTGGATATTCTTATTATTACTAACCATTATTACGATGTTTATTGCACTAGTATCATTTAGTAGTGAAGCATCAATACAAAATTTGGAGACTTCATTGAATGGCAATGATTTTATTCAACAAATATTAGCGAATAATGGATTAAATACAATCCAATTTGTAATATGGCTACAAAATGGCGTGTGGGCGATTATAGTATATTTCATCGTTTGTTTGCTTTTATCATTTTTAGCCTTAATTTCAATGAATATAAGAATTTTATCAGGATTCTTATTTTTAGTCGCAACGATAGTGACGTTACCATTAGTGTTGCTATTTGTACCGCTAATTATCCCAATTCTATTTTTAATCGTGGCAATCATGATGTTTGCACGAAAAGAAAAGGTAGAAACGGTGCCTGCATATTATGCAGAAGGATACCAAGAACGTTTTTCAGATTATGAGCAACAATCAGAACCGAACTCACCTCAATACATTGAAAAGCAACAAACTTCTGACGTAGAACAACAACAAAGTAATGATAATCAATTAAGAAGAGGCGGTTATAGCTCTGAAGTTGCAGAAAAAGTAAACTCTGAAAATAATGCATCTGATGAAGAACCACAAGTACTTTCTAGACAAGCAAAATATAATTATAAGCAAAGAAAACACAATAATGTTAAAGATGACAGTCAAAGTACTGAAGATGAATTCGGTCAAGGTAGCAATGTATATAATGAAGATGGTGAAGCAGTTGCCAACGAAGACCAAAATAGCAAAGATGCAGTAACGAATGAGCAAGAAAAACAACAAGATAATGAAACAGAATTAGAAAATCAACGTATGGCGGAAGAAGAAGCACGCCGTAAACAAGAAGCATACGAAGCGCAACAAAGAAAACAAGCTGAGCAAGAAGAACAACAACGCCGTAAACAAGAAGAAGCAGAAGAAGCTGCAAGATTGAAACAAGAAAAAGCAGAAGAAAAAGCACGTATTAAACAAGAGAAAAAAGAACGCAGAAAACGTGAAAAAGAAAAACGTAAACAACAACCAAGTGCAGCCAATCAGCGTAGAAAGAATTTCGAAGAACGTAAGAAAATCACTTCGCAAGATGCCGAAGAATCACAAGATGCAAAGTCTAAAGAACAAAATGATTCTGAAACAAAAGACAAATCATAATAAAAGTTGTGTTATTTTTAAAACAATTCCATTTGTTATTCGATTAATAAACTCGATTGCTCACATGATGTGCGGCAATCGGGTTTTTATTTATATTGCTCTAACATAATATTATTTAGCGATAGGTCGTGGTTATTTTTAATTATTCATAAATTTGCTATGATATAATTAATGAATTTATAGGAGGAAGAGTATGAGTAGGAAAACAGAACGTATTCTAGCTTGGATAGCAAATAGTCTTAGTTTAATTTTCTTAATATTTTCGATAATTGTATATGCGTTCATCAACGTGCCAGAATTTAAAGAAGTGTTTAATGAAATGAACCAACAACAAGGTGTAGAAATGTCGCCAGAAGCATTTAAAGCTTCTATCATATTCCAAGGTGTCTTTACACTTATTTCAACGATTTTAGCTTTTATTGCAGTATTTACGATTAAAGGCAATCGCATACTCGCAGGATGTTTATTTATCGTTTCTGCTATTATTGGTATGTTTGGTGGCAACTTTATTGCGATGATTTTATGGTTTATTGTTGGTATTATGCTATTTGTTAAAAAAGACGACAATAATCAAGCTAATCACATCAATCAGATGCCAAATTATAATATTTATAATAACGAAAAAGAAAAACAAAAGCCCCAGCAGCAAGATATGGATCCTGAGGCAGAAATGAAACGAAAAAAAGATGATGACCCGTATATTTACTAAATGTATCTGACAATCATTTATAAAGATAAATTGGTAAAAATAGAAAAGCACGTTACTTAAATTTATTTTAAGTAACGTGCTTTTTAGATATATCAGATGAATTATTTATAGAATTTGAGTAATTGTTCGAAGGTTTCTTCGAGGAAGTTTAAAAAGACTTTATCGCTTTGTAATTGTTCAGCATTTGGTGACAATGTACGAGCTACAAAGAACTCACCTTTTTTAACTTCTTTAACACGATTGAGCGCTTTTGTTAGGTCTTCATCTGACATTTCATGGATGTAAAATTTTTCTTGGCTCATATGATCAGGACTAATGCTATAGTCATTTGGTAAATTTTTAAGTGTTTCAAATTGGTCCTCGAAAGCTTTTATTTGTTGTGCTTTGTCTTTTGTTTCATGCATGATACCATACATGACAAATAATTGATTTTCAAACAGACCTATTTGAAAATGAGGTTGCATTTTATAACCGCGTTTATTTGTAGCGAATGCGACCCATGTATCTTTTGGTGGGTTAACTTTTCGACGTGCATGTTTAGCTACGTGTGGATAAAATTTTTCACCGGTTACTGTTTCTAAATATTGTGCGAAATAATCACCTAATTCATTAAGTTGTGGTCGGATACGTTCATTTAACGCTTCCATTCTTGCATCAAGACCATCAACTGTGAATGCTTTGAAATCTTTAGGTTTAAATATGTATTTAGTCATTGGGGCCTCCTGTAAACATTATTTACGTTTGTATTGTAGCATAATATAATTGGTTTAACATTGTCTTTGCCCATTTTGCGCACCTTAAAACATAACTTTATGGTGCACGTGTAGAAAAGACTAAATAGGGTATACATGTAAGAAATCATAAAATATACAAAATATATTTTTATACATATTATTATTAGAAATTAGAAAAGTTAAGTATTAACTTTTTAAGTATTAATTACTGTATAATGAGAAGTCCATAAGGAGCTGATACAATGACTGTTTACGAGTTTGCTAAAGGTCTCATATTAGAGGCAGGGAATAATGTAAAAAAAATAATGAAAGAAGATATAGAGATAGAAACAAAATCAAATCCTAATGATTTAGTGACTAATGTAGATAAAGCTACAGAAAACTATATTTTTGAAAATATTTTAAAAACATATCCTAACCACCATGTCATTGGTGAAGAGGGGCATGGTCATGACCTTAACAACGTGACGGGGGTTGTGTGGGTAGTTGATCCAATTGATGGCACATTGAATTTTGTTCATCAAAAAGAAAATTTTGCAATTTCTATCGGTATTTATAATGATGGGCAGCCATATGCAGGATTTGTATATGATGTGATGAACGATGCACTATATCACGCTAAGGTTGGAGAAGGAGCATTCGAGAATGAAAATCGACTTCCTGAAATAAAATCGACAACTTTAAGTACAAGTATTATTGGCATTAATCCTAATTGGCTAACCAAGCCTCGTTTAGGAGAATTATTTAAACCTATAGTAGAAGAATCCAGGAGTGCCAGAGCTTATGGATCAGCTGCTTTAGAAATTATTCATGTCGCAACCGGAAAATTAGCTGGATATATTACACCTCGATTACAACCCTGGGATTTTGCTGGTGGTCACATCATCTTAAATGAAGTAGGTGGAAAAGGTACAGATTTAATGGGAGACGCATTATCAATTTATGAACCTAGTTCTATTGTAATGGCGAATAAACAATTACACGCTGAACTCATTGAACAACATTTTCAAAAAAATAATGAAATCATTGGATTATTGCAACAACGTTTAAAAAATAAATAATAAAAGATTATTTTAGAAGAAAAAACAGCCTATGAAAAGCGCCTCAATCCTATTTTTTAGAATTGAGACGCTTTTATAGATTGTATATAAAATTTGACTCGATTATAGCCAATCGTTTTCGCGATATTTCTTTTTTAAAGTGAAACCGTAACCAAATGTTGCAATGAATAATATAAGTGTTAAAATCATCAATGGAACATTTGTTGCAGCTAAACTAAAGCTAAATAAAAGCAAGAATACTACAGCTACTACAGCAAGTACCCAGAATATTGCTTTCGATTTTTTTTGTTGCATACTACCACACCTTTATAGTTTTCTTTAACCAATTATATGATATAATAAAAAAGTTGCAAAGAAAAGTGGGAATTTACTCGAGAAAGGAATTTGTATAAATGACTAATAGAAGAGAAGACGTTCGTAATATAGCTATCATCGCTCACGTTGACCATGGTAAAACAACACTAGTAGATGAGTTATTAAAACAATCAGGAATATTCCGTGAAAATGAACAAGTAGACGAAAGAGCAATGGATTCTAATGATATTGAGAGAGAACGTGGTATCACAATCCTTGCTAAAAATACAGCAGTTAACTATAAAGACAATCGAATTAATATTTTAGATACACCAGGACATGCTGACTTCGGTGGCGAAGTTGAGCGTATCATGAAAATGGTTGATGGTGTTGTACTTGTAGTAGATGCTTATGAGGGAACGATGCCACAAACACGTTTCGTATTGAAAAAAGCATTAGAGCAAAACTTAAAACCAGTTGTAGTTGTAAATAAAATTGATAAACCAGAAGCACGTGCTGAAGGTGTAGTAGATGAAGTATTAGACCTATTTATCGAGTTAGAAGCTTCTGACGAACAATTAGATTTCCCAGTCGTTTACGCATCAGCTGTAAATGGTACTGCAAGTTTAGATGCAGAAAAACAAGATGAAAATATGCAATCTTTATACGAAACAATTATCGATTATGTACCAGCACCAGTTGATAATAGAGAAGAGCCGCTACAATTCCAAATTGCACTATTAGACTATAGTGACTATTTAGGACGTATTGGTGTAGGACGTGTGTTCCGAGGAACAATGCGTGTAGGAGACAGTGTATCTTTAATTAAATTAGATGGTACTGTTAAAAACTTCCGTGTAACAAAAATCTTTGGTTTCTTCGGATTAAAACGTGAAGAAGTTAACGAAGCATATGCTGGTGATTTAATTGCCGTATCGGGTATGGAAGATATTAACGTTGGTGAAACAGTAACGCCAAGTGATCACCAAGATGCGTTACCTGTATTAAGAATTGATGAACCAACACTTGAAATGACATTTAGAGTTAACAATTCACCATTTGCAGGTCGTGAAGGCGATTATGTAACATCTCGTCAAATTCAAGAACGTCTTGATCAACAATTAGAAACAGACGTTTCATTAAAAGTTACACCAACTGAGTCACCAGATAAATGGGTTGTTGCAGGTCGTGGAGAATTACATTTATCAATCTTAATAGAAAACATGAGACGTGAAGGCTTTGAATTACAAGTATCTAAACCTCAAGTTATTTTAAAAGAGATTGATGGTGTGAAATGTGAACCGTTTGAACGTGTACAATGTGAAGTACCACAAGAATATACAGGTCCTGTAATCGAGTCATTAGGCCAACGTAAAGGTGAAATGCTTGATATGGTTACAACAGATAATGGCTTAACTCGTATTATCTTTATGGTTCCTGCTCGTGGTTTAATTGGTTATACTACAGAATTTATGTCTCAAACTCGTGGTTACGGTATCATTAACCATACATTTGACGAATTTAGACCACGTGTTAAAGGTCGTATCGGTGGCAGAAGAAATGGTGCACTTGTATCTCTTGATCAAGGTAAAGCTAGTGCTTATGCAATTATGGGCTTAGAAGACCGTGGTACAAACTTCATGGAACCTGGTACTGAAGTATATGAAGGTATGGTTGTTGGTGAACATAACCGTGATAATGACTTAACAGTTAATGTTACGAAAGAAAAGAACCAAACAAACGTACGTTCTGCTAATAAAGACCAAACTGTAAGTATGAAACGCCCAAGAATTTTAACATTAGAAGAAGCATTACAATTTATCAATGACGATGAACTTGTAGAAGTTACACCAGAAAATATTCGTATTAGAAAAACAGTGCTAGAAAAATCAGCACGTGAAAAAGAATCTAAACGTATCAAACAATTGATGCAAGAAGATGATTAATTAAAAAAGATTTGATATGAGAACCAAACTAGTTAATATTATCTAGTTTGGTTCTTTTATTTTAAAATTGTCATTTAAAATAATGTGGTTAATAAAATTAAAAGTATATTGCTATTAACATTATATGTACTTGATGATTTATAACATATAAAAATAGCTAAGCATTTAACAATTTGAGCTGCATTTTAGTTACGGCTCGTAATTATTGAACAATTAGCTATTATAATTATAAAGTTTGTTTATTAAATTATTGTGTAATAAAATTTTGTGTTAGAGATGATTGTAAGTTGTTACTTGATTGCGCTGTTTAGGTGTATCAAGTCTACTTTTACACTCATCACACATAAATGTGTGCATCGGATCATTTCTAAGTCTTTTCGCTTCTAATGTATTTTGATCGATAAATACTTCTGTATCACAAATAATACATTGAACTTTTTTCATACTTAGATCACCTCAATATGAGTAACGTATGCAAATTGGTAAGAATAACCTTCATTTGGAATGTAAACAAAGCTATCTACACTATAGTCATCATATAATCTTTTACCATCTTTAGCGAATTGGAAAAAGAGGTAAGGTAATAAATCAATCGGAACCTCAATGGCATCATTCTCATTATATAAACGGATGATCTTTGCAGAATCATGTGGTTCAGCATTCTTGAAAAAAGGTGTCATATTGATAACAAATGATTGTTCCAATACTGCACGTCTTTTATATTTAATTTCAGAATTTAATGTTGGCGGATTAGTTTGGCCTTCCAAAATTGCACGATTCCATTCACGGTTATCGTCAAAATTGATTGGTTTTGTACCGTCGAATACACCTTTTTCTAAATCTTCAATTTGTACTTTTCTATCATCAAAAATCCAAGTTGTACTATCTAATGATATTGGAAATTTAACTGCGCCCTTAATTTGAATCATAGTCCCACTCCTATTTGTATATCTTATCTATCTTTATAACAAAAATATGTAAAAATGAACTTTTTGTGAATGTTTCTCACTTGTTAGTGAACACTTCTATACTCATTGTACATTAAAAACTGTGTTGAAATAAAACGTTTTCACAACGGATGTCAGTAGTCTGACGATTCTGTAAAAAATATATTTGAGATAAAGATTTCTTTAATATCAATATTATCACAAATAACACGGTTTAGTATATTAAGGAATTCACTTGCTTTTTATGAATCAGTAAGATACACTTCTACATATAAAGTTACAATTGATAGGGGGAGTATGTCTTGGTAAAAAATCAAAAAATGAACAATGCGGCATATGACCAGTTGAATAAAGATGCTGATAGGATTCTCCAACTTATAAAAGTACAAATGGATAATCTGACGTTACCTCAATGCCCGTTATATGAAGAAGTACTCGATACACAAATGTTTGGATTGCAAAAAGAAGTAGATTTTGCTGTTCAACTTGGTTTAGTCGATATAGAAGTGGGCAAAGATTTAATGCTACGATTAGAAAAAGAACTTTCTAAATTGCATGACGCATTTACTAATGTTTAATATGGTTAAATAAATAGATTTTTTGGCTGGAAAGATTTTAACCAGCTTTGAAAATACACACAACTTGAATAAGTAGTATCTTCAAAACTACATAACATATTTCAGAGTGGCTGGGACATCAATATATTGTTGATTGCATCGCAGCCATTTTCTTTTGCTCAAAATAGACAAATGACGAAATTAATGGTTAAAATAATGGTATTTAGTGTTATATTTGTTCGAAATATCATAGTGATGTTTGATATAATGTTAAAAGTGTAATTTATTTTTTATGAAACAGACCCAATATCTTAAGACGATTTACAACAATAAATATCGTTTTAATGTTACGAATTTGAGCTAGTAATGATAAATGATATTAATAATTAGAATTGGATGATATGTCAAATGAATAACATAAAACAATTTTTTCGATATATTGGTAGAAATGCCAAATATATTGATTATCCGTTAGTAATTACATATATTTTATTATGTCTTATAGGCTTAGTAATGGTATATAGTGCAAGTATGGTTGCAGCTACAAAAGGTTCATTGACAGGTGGCGTTCCAGTGACTGGGACTTACTTTTATACAAGACAATTAATGTATGTAATCATGAGTTTAATTCTTGTCTTTTTCATGGCCTTCTTTATGAATGTCAAATTCCTTGAATCCATCAAATTTCAGAAATGGATGATGATGATAATGGTTGCTTTACTTGTAGCAACTTTACTTGTAGGAAGTAATATTAATGGTTCGAAAAGTTGGCTCAATTTAGGGTTTATGAATCTACAAGCTTCGGAACTATTGAAAATTGCAATAATTGTATATATACCTTATATGATAGAAAAGAAACGACCAAAAGTTTTTAAAAATCCTAAACTATTAACATCACCAATTATTTTGGCTTCATTTTGTATAGCACTTGTGCTTTTACAAAGAGATGTAGGCCAAACACTATTAATTTTAATAATCTTCTTTTCAATCATATTTTATGCAGGCATTGGTGTTCAAAAATCACTTAAATATGGTTTGATGATTTTATTCGGTGTAGTTATTATAGGTGGGTTGTTCCTGCTGTTAGGATTAGTTCCAGATTACTTGACTGCGCGTTTTAGTACATTAACTAATCCATTTAGTAATGAAGAAGGTACTGGGTATCATATTTCTAACTCCTTGATTGCAATCGGAAATGGCGGATTGTTTGGACGAGGGTTAGGTAATAGTATTATGAAATTAGGATACTTACCAGAGCCACATACTGATTTTATATTTTCAATTATTGCTGAAGAGTTAGGTTTGATAGGCTGCGTCGTGGTTATAGGCTTATTATTCTTTATAGTTTACAGAGCATTTGAACTTGCAAATAAAACCAATTCTTACTTTTACAAGTTGGTCTGTGTAGGTATTGCAAGCTATATCGGCAGTCAAACGTTTGTTAACTTAGGTGGCATTTCAGGTACAATACCATTAACAGGTGTACCATTACCATTCATAAGCTTTGGTGGTTCTTCAATGATAAGTTTAAGTATCGCCATGGGTCTATTGCTAATTACAGCGAAACAAATTAAAATCGAAGAATTAAGAAAGAAAAAAGCAAATAAAATTAACGATAATGTAGGAATTTCTAGAAGATCATAAGTTACTTAATTATGGTAGTTATGATATAAATATGTAATTTGTAAAAGCAAACGTTACAACAGTAAAATGTTGAAAACGTTTGCTTATTTTTATAATCAGACATCTTAATTTTGAAAAACTTAGTGTTTTTAAAGTTAATGATAATAAAAAGTTATCGATTTTAATAATTTTTTATTATACTTAAGCTATGATATAATTCCATAGAAATGCGAGTATACTACAGTGTTTAGAGACTATCACATACAGATAAAATTTTATCATTCAGTGATCATAATTCAACAGTTTAAGAAGTGTTTCTAGAATAAACGAACAAACTTTTATTTGTATACATTGTTCGCATTTTGCTATAATGGTTTCTATATCAAACTTTTTAGAAAATTCAAATTTTAAGGGGGACCATGTTGTGAAAAAAATAAATAAACTTATGGTAGCCAATCGTGGAGAAATAGCAATAAGGATTTTTAGAGCAGCAACTGAGTTAAATGTACAAACAGTTGCGATTTATTCAAATGAAGATAAAGGGTCTTTACATAGATATAAAGCAGATGAATCATACTTAGTAGGCGAAGATTTAGGTCCTGCAGAATCATATTTAGATATTGAACGCATTTTAGAAGTGGCGAAACGTGCCGATGTAGATGCAATTCATCCTGGTTATGGTTTTTTAAGTGAAAATGAAACATTTGCACGCAGATGTCAGGAAGAAGGCATCAAATTTATTGGACCACGTGTAGAGCATTTAGATATGTTTGGGGATAAAGTTAAAGCAAGATCAACAGCAATTAAAGCAGATTTAAGAGTTATCCCAGGTACTGATGGACCAATTGATAATCAAGAAGATGCTATAGCTTTTGCAAATGAAGCGGGCTATCCACTTATGATTAAAGCTACAAGCGGTGGCGGTGGTAAAGGCATGCGTATCGTCTATGCAGAAGATGAATTAGAGGACGCATTCCACCGTGCTAAGTCTGAAGCTGAAAAATCATTTGGTAATAGTGAAGTATATATTGAAAAATATATCGATAATCCAAAACATATAGAAGTTCAAATTATCGGTGATGAACATGGGAATATCGTTCACTTATATGAACGTGATTGCTCAGTGCAACGACGTCATCAAAAGGTAGTAGAAGTAGCACCTTCTGTTGCTTTGTCTGATGATTTAAGAGAACGTATTTCTGATGCTGCAATCCAACTCATGGAAAATATAAAATACGTTAACGCTGGTACTGTAGAATTTTTAGTATCAGGAGATGATTTCTATTTCATAGAAGTGAACCCACGTGTACAAGTTGAACATACAATTACTGAAATGATAACAGGCGTGGATATTGTAAAAACACAAATACTTGTAGCAGACGGTGAAGTATTATTTGATGATGAAATAAACATGCCCAAACAAGAAGATATTCGAACGTTAGGGTACGCTATACAATGTCGTATTACTACTGAAGATCCTACAAATGATTTCATGCCTGATTCGGGTAGAATCATAGCTTATCGTTCAAGTGGTGGCTTTGGTGTTAGATTAGACGCTGGTGATGGTTTCCAAGGTGCAGAAATTTCACCTTATTATGATTCATTACTTGTGAAACTATCTACTCATGCGATGTCATTTAAACAAGCAAATGAAAAAATGGATCGTTCGTTACAAGAAATGAGAATACGTGGTGTTAAAACCAATGTGCCATTCTTGATTAATGTGATGAGACATGAACAATTTAAAACCGGCGATTATACAACAAAATTCATCGAGAAAACGCCAGAGCTTTTTGATATAGCACCAACACTTGATCGTGGTACGAAAACACTAGAATATATAGGTAATGTTTCAATTAACGGTTTCCCGAATGTTGAAAAACGACCAAAACCGATTTATGAAGCATCTCCAATTCCAAAGATTGCTAAAAAAGAGGTTGAACAATTAGAAGGTACTAAGCAACTTTTAGACGCACAAGGCCCTAAAGCAGTTGCAGATTGGTTAAAACAACAAGAAGATGTATTAATAACAGACACGACATTTAGAGACGCACATCAATCATTACTTGCTACTCGTGTACGTACGAAAGATATGATGAACATCGCTTCTAAAACTGCAGATGTAATGAAAGATAGTTTTTCATTAGAAATGTGGGGTGGTGCAACATTTGATGTCGCATTTAACTTCTTAAAAGAAAACCCGTGGGAAAGATTAGAAAGATTAAGAAAAGCTGTTCCAAATGTACTATTCCAAATGTTACTACGTGCTTCTAATGCAGTCGGTTATAAAAATTACCCTGACAACGTAATTAAAAAGTTTGTCAAAGAGAGTGCAGATGCTGGAATTGATGTATTCCGTATATTTGATTCATTAAACTGGGTAGATCAAATGAAAGTAGCAAACGAAGCAGTACAAGAAGCAGGTAAAATTTCAGAAGGCGCAATTTGTTATACAGGCGATATTTTGAATCCGAATCGTTCTGACCTGTACACAATAGAATATTATGTGAATATGGCGAAAGAACTTGAAAGAGAAGGCTTCCATATTTTAGCGATTAAAGATATGGCGGGCTTATTGAAACCTAAAGCTGCGAACGAGTTAATTGGAGAATTAAAAGCTGCAGTAGATTTACCTATCCATCTGCATACGCATGATACAAGTGGTAATGGCATACTTGTATACAAACAAGCGATAGATGCTGGTGTAGATGTCATTGATACTGCTGTAGCGTCAATGAGTGGCCTAACAAGTCAACCAAGTTCTAATTCGTTATACTATGCATTAAATGGTTTTGGTAGAAATGTACGAGCGGATATTGATGGTATGGAAGAATTATCTCATTATTGGGGTACAGTGCGTCAGTATTACAGTGATTTTGAAAGTGATATTAAATCACCTAATACTGAAATTTACCAACACGAAATGCCAGGGGGACAATATTCAAACCTAAGTCAACAAGCTAAAAGTTTAGGTCTAGGCAATAGATTTAATGAAGTAAAAGAAATGTACAAACGTGTTAATTTCTTATTTGGCGATATTGTAAAAGTAACACCTTCTTCTAAAGTGGTAGGTGATATGGCTTTATACATGGTGCAAAATGATTTAGATGAGCAAACTATCATTGATGATGGCTATAAATTAGACTTCCCGGAATCTGTTGTATCATTCTTTAAAGGGGAAATTGGCCAACCAGTAAGTGGATTTAATAAACAATTGCAAAAAGTCATCCTAAAAGGTCAAACAGCTTTAACAGATAGACCAGGTGAATATTTAGAACCTGTAGATTTTGAAGCTGTAAGAAAAGAATTAGAAGAGAAACAAGAAAGAGAAGTTACAGAACAAGATATAATCAGTTATGTGTTATATCCTAAAGTTTATGAACAGTTTATCTCAACGCGAGAACAATTCGGTAATGTGTCATTATTAGATACGCCAACATTCTTCTTCGGTATGAGATCTAACGAGACTGTAGAAATCGAAATTGATACAGGTAAGAGACTCATTATTACACTTAAGACAATTACAGAACCTGATGAAAAAGGTATTCGCACAATTTTCTATGATATGAATGGTCAAGCACGTCGTATCTTCATTCAAGATGAAAACGTCAAGGCAAGTGAAAGTGTGAAACCTAAAGCAGATAAATTAAATCCAAATCATATCGGCGCTCAAATGCCAGGTTCAGTTACTGAAGTCAAAATTTCAGAAGGTGAATCTGTTACGAGTGGTCAAGCTTTATTAATTACAGAAGCAATGAAAATGGAAACTACAATCCAATCACCATTTGATGGTGTGGTTAAGAAGGTTACAGTTCAAAGTGGAGAAGCAATCCAAACAGGTGACTTATTAATTGAAATTGAGAAAGAGCCAGTAGATTAAATTTTTTATTCTACAATCAAACAGCCGTCAGATTTCTTAAATGGGAATTTGACGGCTGTTTTATATGTCAAAAACTTTAATAGAAAAGGGTAGTTCTAAGAGTCAATAAAGTCTCTGAATTTTTTTATGTGTTGTACACTTTCCGCGGGACACTCTCAATCTGTAGTCTTCAACTAGTGCTTCCACAACAACTCAGGAGTCCGCTCAAAGCATTGTCATTTTTAATAATTAATTAGTTGAATTATTAAAAATACAACGCAAATAACTATGAATATATAACCCACTTAATGAAAATAGCTTTAATGAATATTATCAATAAAAAAACCAAATGCTTTTTTAGCATTTGGTTTATCTACATACTTATATTGTTTATGAACCAATAAAATCTAATTTATCCGCCACTTCGAATTGTTCGAAGCATTAGTACTATAAAGTAAGCTATTAAGCCAAACAATATAGTAATAAATAGCGCATGTAACAAAGCAATGAATAGATTAACATTTGTCATCATAGATAAAGCACCTGTAATAACTTGTAAAACTACTAAGACAAAGGCAGATGTATAACCAAAACGTATTGTACGATTATGGCTATAATTTTTTACTGCATGAATAAATGTTAATAATATCCAAATGAAAGCAATTAAAGCCATACCTCTATGGGTAAAGTTTACCCAGTCCTGTACATTATGCGGTATGATATCGTCAAATGGCAGTGGCCATTTACCATATGCTAAGCTGGCTTCTTTGTGTCTTACTAGTGCTCCCGTGTATATAGTTAAATATACAACAATTGCCATAATCCATGTATAAATTCTTAATGGTTTTCTGATAAATAGTTCATCAGCTTCATATTTTCGATCAATTTCAAAAATAATTAAAGTTAAGACAAACACTGATGAGAATGAAATCAATGAAATACCAAAGTGTAAAGCTAACGTATAAGAATTTTGTTGCCACATTACTGCTGCTGCACCAACAAGCGCTTGGATGACTAAGAATCCAACACTTATAATACTTAAAGGTTTTACTTCTTTAATATAACCAATATGTTTCCAAGCAACTATCGCTAACCATAAGACAACAAGCATGGATATGCCTGAAACTGCACGGTGACTTAATTCAATCAACGTTTGAATTGGTAAATTTTGAGGTAAAAATGCACCATGACATAATGGCCAGTCAGAGCCACATCCATCTGCTGAACCAGTCTTGGTAACTAAGGCACCACCCAATTGAACAAAAGCCATAATGAGTGTTGCTAAAACAGATAACCATTTTAGGTTTTTTTTGCTAAACAAGAATTAACCCCCCACTTATATGTAAAATTCTTGAGACATTAAATTACATTCAGTTGTACCATTATTTGTTGTAATTATTGTAATTATTAATCTCGAAAAAACATACTTATAAAATTTAAATAAATCTTAACTAACATTATAACAAGAAATATAGATTAAATTGTGTCACAAAAATGACTATTTGTGAAAGTCGCTAAAGTGTCACAAATAACTTTACATAAATGTAGTCAATAACACAAATTTAATATATCATTGTATTATATGAAAAAAATAGGAGGGAAATTATGAACAAAGAACAAACTTTGTCACATAATTCTAGTCGTGTAACTTTTAAAGAGTTACAGCAAATCATCAAAACAGGACTTGTACAAGGAAACTTACTGCCTGCATTTGCTGGTTCATGGCTTGCAATTGTGTTGGCGAATCATTCCTTCCTCTCGTCAATACCACAAATCTTAATGATGTTGGTGGGCTCTACGTTAATTATGGGGGGCGCATGTGCTTTAAATAATTACTATGATCAAGATATTGACAGTATCATGCCAAGTAAACAACAGAGACCAACAGTTAATGAGAGAATCTCAGACAGAAATCTATTGATTCTCAGTTTTGGAATGATGCTTATAGGGGAGGCATTTCTATTTGCGTTAAACATACCTTCGGGAGTAATTGGCTTGATAGGAATCGTTGGGTATGTTTCGTTTTATTCTATTTGGTCTAAACGTCATACAGTTTGGAATACAGTAATTGGTAGTTTTCCAGGTGCAGTGCCACCATTAATTGGTTGGACTGCAATAGAAGGAAACATCAGTTTGGTAGCAGTAGCACTATTCTTAGTAGTATTCTGTTGGCAACCGGTTCATTTTTATGCGTTAGCAATTAAGCGTAAAGATGAATATTCATTAGCAAATATTCCAATGCTACCATCCGTTAAAGGGTTTAGTCGTACGAGAGTAAGCATGTTAATATGGCTTGTTTTCTTATTACCACTACCATTTTTACTTAGCACTTTAGGCACAACGTTTATTGTAATCGCAACATTGTTGAATTTAGGTTGGGTGTACATGTGGTTAACAAGCTTTAAGAAAGATTTAGATGAAACGAAATGGGCAACAAAAATGTTTATTTATTCATTGAATTATTTAGTAGTATTCTTTGTGCTCGTTGTCGTCGTGTCATTAATTCAAATGTTCTAATAATTAATAATGAGGATGTATTATATGAATTTACCAATTTTACCTACTTTAAGTACAAGTTTTATTATTATTAGTGCGATCTTAGTTGCAATAGGTTGGCGCAAAATTTGGAAGAGAGAAATTGAAAGTCATAAAAAAGTAATGCTAAGCGCAGCGTTTTTTGCACTCGCATTCTTTATCATTTATGCTTCAAGAACGATTTTCGTTGGTAATACTGCTTTCGGTGGTCCAGATTCAGTGAAAATTTATTACACAATATTCTTAGTATTCCATATCAATTTAGCAACAATTGGTGCAATTTTAGGTGTATCACAAATCATCACGGCCTTTAAAGAGAAATTTAAAGTGCATAGATTTGTCGGCCCGATTGCATCGATTATATGGTTCTTTACTGCAATTACTGGTGTAGCAGTTTATGCTTTACTCTATGTAATTTATCCTGGCGGAGAGACTACATCGCTAATTAAAGCAACGTTTGGATTGTAACTAATATTTTTGACTTACTGTTAGTCATTTTACGGAAAGATTATCGGCATATAATAAAAATGGTAAGCAATCAAATTTTGATTGCTTACCATTTTTTAATTACAGCGATATCGTTAATAAACAACAATACCAAAGGTTCAATCTAGTTACCTAAATATCTTAGTAAATGTTTGGCAGTTACAGAAGCTTTAATGTCTAATAACCCTTTTGGTTTTCCTTCATATAGCAATTGACCACCTTGTCCACCAGCATAAGGGCCTATATCAATGATCCAGTCTGCATGAGTCATCATGGTTAAGTTATGTTCTATTACTACTACTGTGTTGTTGTCATCAATGAGTTGATTAAAACAGTCTAATAAGATAGGTATGTCATCTTCATGCAATCCTGTTGTAGGTTCATCGAAGACAAAAGTTTGGTGATTTACAGTACGTGTTAAATATTTACTTAGTTTCACACGTTGAATTTCGCCGCCTGATAATGTATTTAATGTTTGACCTAATGTCATATAATTAAGTCCCGTGGATTTTAAAGCATTTAAAGGTGTTGAAATATTGTGTTTTGAATGGAAGAATTCGATTGCTTCATCTACAGTTAGCGCAAGAATATCTGCGATTGAATAACCAGCTATTTTTGCATCAAGAACTTCTGGTTTATATCTTAAGCCGTCACAAACATCACATGTTTGAGTAAAATCTGGCATAAATGCAAGCTCAGTTTTTAAAATTCCTTTACCATGACACTCTGGACAGGCGCCTTCTGAATTATAACTAAACATAGATTTTTTTAATCCAGTTTCTTCACTGAAATAGCTTCGTACTTCATCAAATATATTTAAATAAGTGAGTAAGTTAGAACGACTTGATGCATGTACAGGTTTTTGATCAATAAAAATAGTGTCTTGTAACTGACCTAATCCTTCATGAATTAATGAACTTTTGCCGGAACCTGCGACACCAGTCACTACAGTCATAGCTTGTTTAGGTATTTTAGTTGAAACATTTTTTAAATTATTACGAGAAATATTAGAAAGTTTAATATAATCTTGGATTTCTCTAGGTTGTGATTTAAGATTATGCATTCTTCGTAAAGCAACGCCTGTACTCGTAGTTGATTTTAATAAAGTATTGTAAGACCCGGTAAATGTAATTTCTCCACCGTTTTTTCCAGCAAGTGGACCTAAATCTACAACGTGATCAGCAATACGTATAACATCAGGGTCATGTTCAACGACCAACACAGTATTTCCTTTGTCTTTTAAAGATTGTATGATTTCATTTATACGTTGTATATCATCAGGATGCAAACCAACACTAGGCTCATCTATAATGTAAACTAGATCGCTTAGAGGGCTATTAAGGTGTCTTATTAATTTAATACGTTGTGATTCACCACCAGAAAGCGTGGTAGTTTCTCTAGATAAAGTTAGGTAATTAAGCCCGATATAACTTAAAGATTGTAATTGTTGCTGTAGCGGTTCAATGATGACGCGGGCTTTATCTGAGTGAATGTTTTTAATGAAATCTAATGCATCATCTATGGATAATTGAGTGAAATCTGAGATGTCAAAACCATTAATTTTACATTTTAAAATATCTGGATGTAATCTTTTTCCATGACATTTCGGACATTCTTTTGAAGTTACGACACGATCTATGGCATCTCTAAATTTATTTTTTTCAAAATTATCATTGAGTAAAAAAGAACGTCTAAACCGATGAATTAAACCTTCGAATTTGGCTGTTTTAGGCCAATTATCAGGTGGGTTTTTCAGTTTAGTAGGCTTTGTATATAGCAATGTATTAAGTTCTTCTTGTGTATAATCTTTTAATTTTTTATCGTTATCAAATAACCCTGTATATAAATAACGCTTTCCTCTCCAACTATCCGGTCTAAAAGAGGGGAATCGTATCGCATCTTCATTTAATGATTTATTGAAATCTAACAGCTCATTTAAGTCTATATCTTCCACATAGCCTAGACCTGAGCATGTATCGCACATCCCTTTAGGATTGTTAAATGAGAATATGTCAGAGTAACCCACAAAAGGTTCTCCGATTCGAGACCATAATAATCTCACTGAAGCATATATATCAGATATTGTACCTACTGTAGAACGCGAATTACCACCCAATCGTTTTTGGTTGATAATCATAGCAACTGGTAGGTGTTCAATCAAATCTACTTTTGGTTTTGAATATTGAGTTAATTGATGTTGTATATATGTAGAATATGTTTCATTTAAAAGACGTTCTGACTCGGCAGCAATGGTATTAAATACTAATGAAGATTTTCCTGAACCTGAGCGACCAGTAAAAACCGTTATTTGATGCTTGGGTATATCGACAGAAACATCTTTCAAATTATTTTGTTTTGCACCGTGAATACGAATTGTTGTCATGACTTTCACCTCTCAATTATCACTATACCCAAAAAAAGGTGATGTATCACTTGTATCGCTGAATCGTAAAAATGTGTATTTTAAATGACCTGTGCTAATCTTAACAAAGAATTTACAACGTCATACCTTGCTTGTGACATAATGAAACATGTACAATAAATGAAAGTAATATATAGGTGGGTGAGCGATGAAAAAACTAATAATTAAAATTATTGGTGTATTATTATTAATTTGTTTTTTAATTTATCTATTTTACTCACCGCGTTTAAAGTTTGACGTACTCGAAAATCCTAATAAAGATTCAACTAAAACGACTCAAAATAAGGATGCTCAAAAAACTGAGACAAACGCTGAAAACCCTAAACCTGAAAAGGGCGTAAGTACGTGGGTTGGTCAAAGCTTAGATGAATTAACTGATAAATATGGTCAAGCTGATCGAGTTTATCCATATAAAAATAATTTTAAAAATTATGTATTTAAGCAAAAAGATAAATATTATTTGATTACTACTAAAAAAGGGATTGTTAAGTCTGTTTATGCGACAGGTAAAGATGCTAATGTAAATCCTATAAAGATACAGGATGATGCGTCACAGGTTTTTGAAAAATATAGTATCAATCCAGAACCAATGATTTCTGTAAATGGTAAGCAATATCAATTAGAATTATCTGATTCAGATATGAAAACACAAGCATTAATTAAATTCAAAGATATCTATGCTCAAGTTTACATAGATCAGCAATCTAATGAGGTAGTCGCGGTTAGATATTTAGATAGTGAAGCTTTGGCAGCATTTAAACCGTATCAAATGTTATCTACCAAAGAAGATAAAGAAGTTAAAAGTAAATATAGTAATATTACTTATGAGCAAAACTCAAATCAGCTGACTACACTTTATGAAATTACAAATGAAATGAGAAAGTTAAAGGATGCTGAGCCATTGAAGGTTAATAATCAATTGACGCATATTGCCTCATTTAACTTGTATGAAGCAATTGGTACTGATAGTGTTGAATTTACTGAAGATGCTTTAAAACAACAGTTAAATGAGCAAGAAGTGCCATTTGTATCTGCTAGTCAAAATGTAGGCTATGATTTTAACGAAGTTCCAACTTTAATACATAGTTGGCTCAACTCAGATATTCATAGATCTAGGATGTTAAACTCTAAATATAATGAAATGGGTGGCGAAGTAACGAATGGTTACTACACAATTATTTTTGTTGAAGATAAATAGAAAGGAGATTTGTAACGATGATTACTGAAGAAACATTAACAGTGCTTGATGAAATTGAAGCACTTAGTGATAAAATACTTGAATCAAGATTATATAAAGAATATAAAGAGGCTGAACAACAATTAGCGGATAATGATGAGGCACACTTACTATACCAAGCATTTTTGAAATCAAAAGATAAATATGATGAAATTATGCGTTTTGGTAAATACCACCCTGATTACCAAACAGTGATGTTGGACACGCGTAAACGTAAACGTGCGTATGAAATGTTGCCAGTTGTAATGGATTTTAAACAAAAAGAAGTTTTACTACAGGATTTAATAGATGAAGTGATTGTTAAAATTGCATACGCTGTTTCTGAAAATGTAAAAATTGAAACAGGCAATCCATTTTTCCAAAAAGATGCAAGTGGTTGTGCTACAGGTGGATCATGTAGCTGTTCACTTTAAGCTGAATTTTAAGAGTTATCAATAAGAAATATTGAAAAAAGCTGGGACGCCTCATTGAGGTTTCCCAGCTTTATTCTGAAGCATGCGTTGCTAGTGATAAGTATGTTTAAAGCGTTCTGCTAAATCGGGTCTATCAGTAACAAGGGTATGCGCACCATTAAAAATCAAATCATTCATTAAGTCGAGATTATTCACACCATAATAACCTGGAATGATATCACGTGTGTTTAGCCATTGAATGAATCTTGGTGAAGTTAGTTTAATACCTTTGAATGAAACAGGCATTTGGAAAGTGTGCGCACGTGGTTGAAAGCTATTGCCTAGTCCTAAATAGAACTTTAAGAAACCTTCTGCAACTTCACTTTGACCTGCGCCAATGGCTACTGTACCATTACTTATTATATTAAAACGTTCAATTTGTTTACTATGGAAACTTGTTACTAATACGCGATCTTGAGCATTATTAGCAACAATATCCTCAAATATAATTTCTGGTACAAGATGGCCATGTTCACTTTCAGGGTCATCTTTTAAATCAACATTAATCAATTGATTTGGATATAATTTAAGTAATTCATCAAAAGATAAAATATAAGCATCTTTGTGGCCTCTATAAGGTTTATGACCGTTTATATCTACAAAATGATATCCTGAATCTAACTGTTTTATCTCTGCTAAAGTATGTTCGGATACTTTACCTGATCCGTTAGTCGTACGATCCACGTCTACATCATGGAAAACGATGAGTTTTCGATCTTTTGTAAGTCTCACATCTGTTTCAAATCCATCAATACCATGTGCTACTGCATTATCAAAAGCAAGTTTAGTTTGCTCTGGTCTTACAGCCATGCCACCACGATGGGCAAATATATATGGTGCAGGTTTAGAAAAGAAAGATGGTATACTTTGATTATTCGGTTTAGCTTTATATTTAGTAAGTAAAAATACACTACCGACTAAACCAAGTGTACTTAAAAATCCGCCCTTAATTAATTTATTGATTTTTGTCACGAGCAATCCTCCTCAGTTTTGAGTATATAAAGTAATATAGCAAATGTTTGTGATACATCAAAATAATTGTTATTTCTAAAAATAAAAAGACATGATATTATATAAAGGCTAATAATTGGAGTGAAAAATATGAACACTATAGCTAGAACAAGTTTGATAATTTATTTAAAACATATGAAACACGAAAGACAAGTAAGAAAGTTTGGCCATATTGTAAGTGTAAATAGACAACAACGCTATGTTGTAATGTATATAAATGAAGAAGAAGCGGATCAAATTGTTGAAAAATTAATGAAGCTCAAATATGTAAAGGATATTGAAGGCTCACCTTATAAATATTTAAAAAAGGTTTATGAAAAAGAACAGCATGAAATATCTTGATTTTTTGTATCTGATTAAAAGAAATGTAGCTAAAGAGTTAATAGGAATGAGTTAAAAAGCCACAATAGTACAGTGATTGTCTACAGTGGCTTATTTTATTCAATTATTGCAATGGTGGAATCCATCTCTGTAGTCTTAAAACACTGATTAAGTAGTTAAAATATAAATCGATGTCGTGGAAGGTTTCACTAGGTTGTACATCTACCTCTTTGATATCTATATTATATAGTTTTGCTTGCTCATTGATCATTTCAAACTTTTTATTGGAATTAGGATAGGGGTAATTTAAAGCATTAACCATGATATACATAGCTTGGAAGTGATTTTCACTTGTAGGATGCATAACGATTGCTACTGAAGAAGGTTTTTTCTCGAAAGTAGCAGCGTGGAAATAAACAATATGGTCGATACGTTTGAAATTATATTCTATTAAAGTGTTAAATTCGAATAAGTCTGTGAGGCCTTCGCCTAATTTTATAAATGATTGTTTCATTATTGTATCCTCCTTATCATGCAGTATGCATTATATAAAATTTGATTTAAGAATGGAAGTGTTAATAATATGAGAGTGATTTCAGGAATACATAAAAGTAAAGCGCTAGAGAGCATAGAAGGGCGCAATACCAGACCTACAATGGATAAAGTGAAAGAGGGCATTTTTAATAGTCTTCATGAAGTTTCAGGAATAGGCTTAGATTTATATGCAGGTAGCGGGTCTTTAGGTATCGAAGCTTTGTCTCGTGGTATTGATAAAATGATTTTTGTAGATCAAAATTTTAAAGCCGTTAAAGTGATTAAAGCAAATTTAAAGAGTTTGAATATAGAATCGCAAACTGAAGTATATAAAAACAATGCAGACCGTGCGTTGAAAGCACTTTCGAAACGAGATATTCAATTTGATGTAATCTTTTTGGACCCCCCATATGAAAAAGGACTAATAGATGAAGCGTTGAAAGAAATCGCAAAGTTTAATTTATTAAAAGAAAGTGGTATTATCGTTTGTGAGTTCAATCATCACGAAAAAATTAATACTGATCCTTTCCATGTGATAAAGCGTTATCATTATGGACTGACAGACACTTTGTTATTAGAAAAAGGAGATTAAAATGTCTACAACTAAAGCAGTTATTCCCGGAAGTTTTGATCCAATTACCTATGGGCATATAGATATTATAGATAGAAGTGCTGATCGCTTTGATGAGCTTCACATTTGTGTCTTGAAAAACAGTAGTAAAGCAGGAACATTTTCAATTGAAGAACGCTTAGAATTGATTAAAGAATCAGTGAAACATTTGGATAACGTTACAGTACATCATTTTAATGGTTTACTTGTTGATTTTTGTGACGATATTGGTGCGCAGACAATAATCAGAGGTTTGAGAGCTGTAAGTGACTTTGAATATGAATTGAGACTGACTTCAATGAATAAAAAGCTAAATAGTGATGTAGAAACAATGTATATGATGACTAGTACAAATTACTCGTTTATTAGTTCAAGTGTTGTTAAAGAAGTTGCTGCATATAAGGCGAATGTTTCAGATTTTGTTCCAGTACATGTGGAAAAAGCATTGAATAAAAAATTTAGAAAATAACTATAAAGAACCAAATGCTAAATAACAAATTGGAAAATGGCTCTAGACTTTGTATGAAATCGCTGAACTGTAGCTATTCAAGTAGGCAACTGGATAATTAAAAATGGCTGACTTCATACTTTTAGGTATGCGGTCAGCCATTTTTAATTTATGATTATTACACTTTTTAAACACGTATCACAGGTGTATTGAAGTCGGTAGCGGTATTATTAGAAAGAAAATTATAAATTTGAGTAGCGTGTATTTCGTTCGTAAAATAATGCGCGTTTTGTTTGTTGACTTGTGTTATATAATTACGCTCTGGAAAAGTGTTCTTTAAATATTTTAAATACTGTTGTCCTTTTTGTGTCATGCCCAATACTCTAACTGCTTCAATTGTTGAAGGTTTATCTTGTTGTTTGAAATTCAGTAAAATGTTCATAAGTAAACGTTGGATATGCGTATATGTATAACGCTTTGACTTAATTAATTTCATTAAATGTTCAAAAGAAGTAGCTTCATTGATTAAATGCACTAAACGATGTTCTAATCCTTCACTCATTAAGTGGATTTGTTCTAAAGTTTGCACATCTTGGCTTAAAATTGCGTATTTGATATAAGTGAAGGTATCTTCAATTGAAACTTGGGGCGCTTCATAAAGTGTTTGAGCCGATTCAGGAACAACTTTTTTCCATTGGTCATCACCTGTTTGAATTGATTTACGAATCGAAGTACCACTTGCAAAAGCAAAGTTTGAAATCAAATCATCATGATGAGCGCTTTGTTCTCGAGTTATCGTCCAGGGTTGGATGGTTGGTGCCCATTTTTGAATCGCACGCACATATGATATCCCTAAAGTGTTATTAGGTGATGAAAGTAATGAATGGTCAGAGATAAGTTCACTAATGATTCGTGGATAGCTTTTACCTTCTTTAGATTTTTCTGAAAATTGTGGTGAATCTTCTACTTTATTCATTTCTTGTGCAAGTGATAAAAATGCATTTATATTACCAGATTCGCTTCCGAATGATAAATGATTAACATTTAAATAATCTGCGACTTGAACTGCAGTCTCTGCAAAATATTGTCCTGCAGAAATTGCAGAGTAGGCAGGTAATTCAATAACTAGGTCGACAGCGGTTAACGCCATTTGTGTTCGCGTAAATTTATTATAAATTGCTGGTTGGCCTCTCATTACAAAGTTTCCACTCATAATTGCGACAGAAACTTCAGCTTCAGTAATTGACTTTGATTTCTGTGCATGGTATAAGTGACCATTGTGGAAAGGATTATATTCTGTGACTAGTGCAACGCTTTTCATTTGCAATTCTTCCTTTCAGAATTCATTATATATATTGTAACAGATGTAAATGTGTTAAGAAAAAATCTTGACAACTTATGTCTATAAAGTTAAAATAAATTTTGTGCTTGTTAGAGGTGAAGCCCTATGAAATGGTCAATAACACAATTAAGAAAATTCCAAGATAAACCATTTGAATTCCATCAAACGGTTAATTTTGATCATTTAGTAAAATCATTAGATTTAATAGATCTATCTGATATTGATGTTGAAGGTGAATTAACCGTCAGATCAAATGAAGTCATTGCAGATATGCATATAACTGGAACGTATACGATGCCGTGTGCACGTACATTAGTTCCTGTAGAAACTCCTATAGATATTAAATCTCAAGAGATTTTTGATTTAGAAGGATATGATGAGTATAGTAATGGCGAAGATAAAGATGAACATTACCATGATGCAACAAACGGTATGATAAATCTAAAAGATATTACTGAAGAACTAGTTATCATTGGAAAACCAATGCGTGTTTTTTCAAACGAAAGCGATCAGATGTTAAGTGAAGGCAATGGTTGGGAAGTTATTGACGAAGAAGAAGCGGTTGAGCTTGCAAAAGATAAGGAAGAATCTGAATCTAAGCAAATTGATCCTAGGCTTCAAAAACTACAACAATTATATGACGAAGAGTAATAGCGGATTTTAATAATCTATAGTATAATGGATTATTGAATCTGAAAATTTCTATTTAGTGTTTGAATATAAGGAGGATATATCATGGCAGTACCAAAAAGAAGAACGTCAAAAACAAGAAAAAATAAACGTCGTACGCATTTCAAAATTTCAGTACCTGGTATGACAGAGTGCCCAAGTTGTGGAGAATATAAATTATCTCACCGCGTGTGTAAGAACTGTGGTTCATACAATGGCGAAGACGTTGTATCAAAATAATTTCATTTAATTAAATGGCTTAATAATAGCCTATACTAATCGTTCACTAATTATTCACTTGATAATTTTTGAGCGATTTTTTATGTTAGTGATAGGTAGTATTTATATTCAGCTGATAGGTTGTGTAAAATTATGGAAACAATTAATGCACAAATAATTATAAATAAAATAGAAAATAGTGATGCCATCTGGCTTTATGAGCATTTTAGTGATTATTTTCAAGAAATTTCTTCTTATAAAGAATTTAAGAAGTTATTAAGTGCGTATAACAGTATTAGAGGAACAAACAGGTTGTATAAGCATTTACATATAAATCGTCAAGATGAGTATATTTGGTTTGATACTAATATGGAATCAGGTGTAAGTGTTATCTTAAATAAATATCAAGAAATTATTGGAATGGCACTAATACCGATTAAGCAATCACATTCAATTAAATTCTCGAAATGTAGTTATACAATCCCTTTACAAGAAGATTGGCTTGTTCATACTGGTGGCGCAAATGAGTTGTTAAATCATCACTATAGATATAAAAATCAACGTAATGCTTTTGATTTTGTAAAAGTAATAGAAGGTTTTACATATAATGGTGACCCCACAGAGTGCGAGAATTATTTTAGTTATAATGCACCTATTTTAGCTCCGGCAAACGGGGTAGTAGAAGAAGTTGTAGATGGGATTCCTGATTGCACACCTGGAGAATATAATACAATGCATCCCGAAGGTAATTACATAGTTATTAAGCACGGTCGTAATGAATATAGTATGATAGCACATATCAAACCGTATTCGTTCAAAATTGAGAAAGGTGATACATTATTACGTGGACAACATATCGCAAATGTAGGTAATTCAGGAAATGCTTCTGAGCCACATGTACACTTTCAAGTGATGAATCATAAAGATATACAAACCACTCAAACTTTGAAAATTAAATTTCTCAATAACGCTTCACCAGTTAAAGGTGATATAGTAACATATACAGGAGATAATATTTTAGTGGAAAGTGAAAGCCAGTTTTCTACATTTTTTAAAAATATTAGTACCAATATTAAGCATAAATTTAAGAGTTAAAAATACTAAAATAAAGAGGCTATGCTATGGAAATGATTACTTCGGCTCAAAATAGTAAAGTTAAAAATGCAATTAAATTAAAAAAGAAACGTGAAAGAGATAAGACAGGACGCGCACTTATCGAGGGTTATCATTTAATTGAAGAAGCTTATAAAAGCAATTTAAAAATTGAACAATTGTATGTCGTAGATATTGAAAGACTTGATGATGGTATGATTAATTATGCTGAAGAAGTATTTGAAATTAATTTAAAAGTTGCTGAAGCATTATCAGGTACAGTTACACCACAAGGCTTCTTTGCGGTGATTGAAAAACCTGTTCATGAAACAGCGAAAGCACAACAAGTGCTACTTATAGACTGTATCCAAGATCCAGGTAATTTAGGAACATTAATTCGTACCGCAGATGCTGCCGGATTAGATTTAATTGTGCTTGAAAAAGGTACAGCAGACCCTTATCAAGATAAAGTTATGCGTGCGAGTCAAGGCAGCGTCTTTCATATTCCAATTGTGTCACAAGATTTAAGTGAATTTATTGATGGATTTGAAGGGGGAGTGTATGGTACTGCATTGGATGATGCAGTAGCCTATAATCAAATACAAAGTCAAGAAAAGTTCGCGTTACTTTTAGGTAATGAAGGTGAAGGTGTAAACCCTGAATTATTGAGTAAAACGTCTCAAAATTTAACAATACCTATCTATGGCAAGGCAGAAAGTTTAAATGTAGCAATAGCTGGTAGTATCGTGATGTATCACTTGAAAGGTTGACCCTTTAATCAATTATCGTATATAATATAGTTAATGATATTTCAAAATAAATATTAACCTTTAAAAAGACGTAGACTATTTTCATACAGTTGCTTAAGGGAGATTATCCGAAGACTGCAAGATAATCCACTGTATTTAGTTTTTTTCACCTTTTTGGTTACTTAAAGAAATTTAAGTCGGATCTCATTTCCGTTATCAATGACAACAAGTGTATGCTTAGGCATAAATTTGGGTGGTACCACGGAAGGCTTTCGTCCCAGTTTCAAGGGATGGAAGTCTTTTTTGCGTTTTTACAAAAAATCATTACACATTAAGATTTTAAAATAGGAGGACTATGTATGGCACAGACAGAAGCGATGACTGAGATTAAGCAGCAAGCATTAGTTGATATTAATGAAGCTCAAAATGAAAAAGAATTACAAGATGTAAAAGTTAAATATTTAGGTAAAAAAGGTTCAGTTACTGGTTTAATGAAACATATGAAAGATTTATCGAATGAAGAAAAACCAGCCTATGGTCAACAAGTGAATGAAGTGAGACAAGCCATTGAAGGTGAAATTGAATCACGTCATGAACTTTTAGCGCATGAACAATTAGAACAACAATTAAAAGAAGAACAAATTGATGTTACATTACCTGGCCGTAAAATTTCGATAGGCTCTAAACACCCTTTAACAAGAACGATTGAAGAGATTGAAGATTTATTCTTAGGTTTAGGTTACGAAATTGTTGATGGTTTTGAAGTAGAGAAAGATTACTATAACTTTGAAGCGCTAAACTTACCTAAATCACATCCTGCAAGAGACATGCAAGATAGCTTTTATATTACAGATGAAATATTAATGCGTACACACACGTCTCCTGTTCAAGCAAGAACGATGGAGGAACGCAATGGCCAAGGTCCTGTGAAAATTTTATGCCCTGGTAAAGTTTATCGACGCGATTCTGATGATGCAACGCACAGTCATCAATTTACTCAAATTGAAGGTTTAGTTGTAGATGAAAATATTAAAATGAGCGATTTGAAAGGTACATTAGAATTATTAGCTAAACAATTATTTGGTGAAGAGAGAGAAATTAGACTACGTCCAAGTTACTTCCCATTCACTGAACCTTCTGTAGAAGTAGATGTTTCATGTTTCAAATGTAAAGGTGAAGGCTGTAATGTTTGTAAGGAAACTGGTTGGATAGAAATTCTAGGAGCTGGTATGGTGCATCCTAATGTGTTAGAGATGGCAGGTTTTGATTCAAATAAATATACTGGCTTTGCATTTGGTATGGGTCCTGATCGAATTGCAATGTTGAAATATGGTATTGAGGATATACGTCATTTCTATACAAATGATGTACGTTTCTTAGATCAATTTAAAGCTGTAGAAGATAGAGGTGAAAAGTAATGTTTATTTCAAAAGAATGGTTAGAAAGTTATATAGATATTAATGAACCAGTTAATGTACTTGCAGAAAGAATTACACGTACTGGTATTGAAGTAGATGATATTGTAGATTATACAAAAGAAATCAAGAACTTAGTTGTCGGATACGTACAATCTAAAGCGCCTCATCCAGATGCTGACAAGCTAAATATATGTTTAGTAGACATTGGTGAAGCAGAACCGGTTCAAATCGTGTGTGGTGCTCCTAATGTTGATGCTGGTCAGACTGTCATTGTAGCAACAGTAGGTGGCAGATTACCTGGTGGCATAAAAATTAAACGTGCTAAATTACGTGGAGAACGTTCAGAGGGTATGATTTGTTCCCTTCAAGAAATTGGTGTGCCAAGCAATCTTGTCCCTAAAAACTTTGAAGATGGTATTTATGTCTTTTCGTCTGAAGTGACTCCAGGTACAGACGCTATGACTGCGCTATATTTAAATGACCAAGTGATGGAATTTGATTTAACACCAAATAGAGCTGACGCATTAAGTATGATTGGTACAGCTTATGAAACTGCAGCGTTATACAATGTGTCAATGAAGAAACCAGAAACAAATAGTAATGAGATTTCTGAACAAACGTCAGATGAAATCAGCGTGAACATTCAAAATAAAGATAAAGTAGCATATTACAGTGCAAGAGTAGTAAATGGTCTAACAATCGAGCCTTCTCCAGAGTGGATGCAAATGCGTTTAATCAAAGCAGGCATTCGCCCAATCAATAACGTCGTAGATATATCAAACTATGTACTTTTAGAATACGGACAACCACTACACATGTTTGATAAAGATCAAATAGGTTCAAGTCAAATAGAAGTACGTCAAGCTCATACTGATGAAAAAATGACTACTTTAGATGATCAAGAAAGAATATTGAAAGACAGTGATATTGTTATTACAAACGGCACAAATCCAATAGCAATAGCTGGTGTAATGGGCGGCGATTTCTCAGAAGTGACTGAATCAACAACGAATGTTGTGATTGAAGGTGCGATTTTTGACCCTGTTTCTATTAGACATACGTCAAGAAGATTAAACTTAAGAAGTGAAGCCTCTAGTCGTTTTGAAAAAGGTATTGCGACAGAATTTGTAGATGAAGCGGTAGATAGAGCGTGTTATTTACTACAAACTTATGCAGGCGGTTCAGTAACACAAGGTCGTGTGGCAGAAGGCGATTTAGGTCAATTTGTTACTCCAATTGAAATTTCTATTGATAAAGTAAATACTACAGTAGGTTTTGAACTATCAGCGGAAGAAATTGAAGCGATTTTTGTACAATTAGGATTTGAAACAACTAGAAATGAAGATATCTTAACTGTTATGGTGCCGTCTCGTCGTAAAGACATTACAATAAAAGAAGACTTAATTGAAGAAATTGCACGTATGTATGGTTATGATGAAATCCCATCAACATTACCTGTGTTTGAGGAAGTAACACATGGTGCTTTAACGGATAGACAAGGTAAGTCTCGTGTCGTGAAAGCAACACTAGAAGGTGCTGGTTTAAGTCAAGCAATAAATTATTCATTGGTAGACAAACAAAGAGCAAAAGATTTCGCACTACAAGAACGCGCTACAATTGATTTATTAATGCCGATGAGTGAGGCGCATGCTACTTTGCGACAAAGTTTGATACCTCATTTAATCGATGCAGTTTCTTATAACGTCGCACGTAAAAATAATAATGTGCGCTTGTATGAACTAGGGCGTGTATTCTTTGGTAATGGCGAAAGTGAATTACCAGATGAAGTTGAATATCTAAGTGGCATCTTAACAGGTGATTACACAGTTAATGCTTGGCAAGGTAAGAAAGAAGAAGTTGATTTCTTTGTTGCCAAAGGTATCGTAGATCGCATTGCCGAAAAACTGGATATCCAATTTGACTATGAATCTGGAGAAATTGATGGCTTACATCCTGGTAGAACAGCTATGGTTAAATTAAACGATGAAATCATTGGTTTTGTTGGTGAATTACATCCTCAAGTTGAAAAAGAAAATGACTTAAAACGCACATACGTTTTTGAATTAAATTATGAGAAATTGATGGCTGTCTCAGTTGGATATATTAATTATCAACCAATCCCTAGATTCCCAGGTGTATCAAGAGATATTGCTTTAGTTATCAACCGTACAATACCTTCAGCAAAATTAGTGAAAGTCATTGAAAATCATGGTGGAGAAATTTTACAAAAAGCCGAAGTATTTGATGTTTATGAAGGCGAACACATTGCTGAAGATGAGAAATCAATTGCAATTCGTTTAGCTTATTTAGATACACAACAAACACTTACAGATGACAAAGTAAATGCAGTACATGAAGACATCTTAGCTGCTTTACAAGCAGAAGGTGCAACAATTAGATAAAATAGTGTAATTTAAAAACCTTGGTAGACCATTATTATGGGATGCCAAGGTTTTTATGCTAAAGTTATAATATTAATAGTGAATTTAGTTGCTAACGATGTTTATTTTGTACTAATTTTTCTGCTTTTGAACGGTTAGCAAAATGCTTTTTAGTAATAGAGTCTAGATAGTCAATGCCTTTACGATCAATGATTTTAGCTGCTGCAAGGTCGACTTTATTGCTAGCTCCTTTCGGAATCTCTGTTTTAGCAGAACGCGAGAGACTATCCATATTTTTAACAAAGGCATAACGTGAAATAATACTGGCTGCCGCAATTGCTATAGATTTAGATTCACCTTTTGTTTCGAATTTTGTTTTAGTACTGAAGGGTAAATCGGTTAGAGCATAGCGTTTATATACACCAGCCTCAGCAAATTGATCAATGACAATATAGTCTAATGCATCAGTATCTATCTTTTGTGTTACATTTTTGATTGCTTCGTTATGTAATACTGCTTTCATTTTAACTTGTGACCAGCCAGATTTTTGTTTTTCGTTATATTTTTCATTGTGCATAGTTAACAAAGAATGAGGGATAAAAGTTACAAGTTGTTCAGCTAATTCAACGATTTTTGCATCAGTCAATTTCTTAGAATCATCAACGCCAAGCGTTTTTAATACTTGTACATTCTTTTTGGAAACATAAGCAGCACATACAGTAAGTGGACCGAAATAATCGCCACTGCCTGCTTCATCACTACCAATACATTGATAATTGTTATATCGAATAGTTTTATTAGTGCTAGAAGTTTTTTTAACTGAATTCGTTTTAGATTGTGCAGGTTTAGCTGTATTAGGTAAGAGTTGAGATGCTATATTATCTGCATCTTTACCTTGAAACATGACTTTATTTGAATTGTAAATTGAAATTGAAGTGCTTTTATATTTGGTTTTGCCTTTCATTCCTTGAGAAACATTCGATGTATCAAATTGAATTTTAGACATTAATTGCTGGATTTCTTGATTTGTTAATTTAAGTACAACATTTGTCATGTTTTTTGGCCTCACTTTATATGGATTACTAATATTTATATTTCAACAATGAATATCATATCACAAGTATAAATAACCGAGCTACTAGTGAAAGCACCATCTATTAAAAGTTTATGTAGAGGCGTTTTCATTTACATTGTCAAAAATGTTATAAATAACAAATATTTCAAATATTACAAATCACACCTCTTACAAAATAATATTTTGTCGTGTATAATGGTTCGTAATAAATAGTATAAATTACTAAATTAAACACTTAAAAGAATCAATTAGAGAATGAATTCGGAAATATAAACAAAAGTCAGGAGTTATTATATGGGAGAGTTTAAAAATCGGATTAACGTCACTATAAATGATCAGCGTTATACAATTGTCGGAGAGGACAACCCTGAACATATCCGTTATGTAGCACATCTCGTCGATGAAAGGATTAAAGAACTAGGTAGTAAGAGTGCAGGCTTAGACACGACAAGAAAAGCAATATTAACAGCAGTAAATATTATGCATGAAAAAGTACAATTAGAAGAGGAAAATCATCGTCTGCAACAAGAAATAAAACAACTGAAAAACAGTGATGAATAATGATTTTTGATATATTAATTGTAATTGTTTTTATTTACATAGGAATGATTGGATTTAGAAGAGGTGTATGGTTTAGTGCATTACATCTAGGTGCTACGTTGTTTTCATTATGGGTAGCGCAACGATTTTATTTGCAAATATCTCAACGATTGGAATTATTTATACCTTTTCCTAAAACACAAGCTTACGATTTGAATTATGCTTTTCAATTTGATAACCTACAACAGCGATTCGACCACATTATTGCATTTTTAATCGTAGCGACAATTACCAAGATAATTTGTTATGGGGTTATTGTTGTCTTTGATAAGGTTATTCAATACCGAGGGCTCAATTTAATAAGTCGATTTATTGGTATGTTAATGGGAATAATATCTTCAATTATTATCTGCACAACATTATTGTATAGTGCAGCACTTTATCCATTAGAATTCATACAACAGCAACTTTCAAGCTCGATTATTGCAGAATATATGTTATTACATACACCTTATGTATCGACGTTTGTATTAAACATATAGCTAGCATAATTTTCGTAAAATATATAGATTTTTAAAATACAGGAGGTCAGGGCATAACCAATTTACTGATGAACGCATAACAGTAATCTGTCTTGACCTTTTTTTATGGAGTGAAAGTAATGACAAAAAAAGATATTATTCAATTATTAGAAAAAATAGCTACTTATATGGAATTAAAAGGTGAAAACACATTTAAAGTTTCAGCTTATAGAAAAGCAGCTCAAAGTCTTGAAATAGATGAACGTCCACTTGATCAAATAGAGGATGTCACAGAGTTAAAAGGTATTGGTAAAGGTGTAGGAGACGTAATTAAAGAATATCAACAAGAAGGAATTTCTTCGACATTAGAGTCACTACAAGAAGAAGTACCAGAAGGGCTAATCCCTTTACTGAAAATACAGGGATTAGGTAGCAAGAAAATAGCGAAACTTTATAAAGAATTAAATATAGATGGTAAAGAAGCATTACAAAAAGCCTGTGAAGCTGGTGAAGTGAGTGAATTAAGCGGCTTTGCTAAAAAAACGGAACAAAATATCTTAGAGGCAGTTAAAGCGCTTGGTGCGAAAAAAGATAAATACCCTATTGATCAAATGCGAGGCTTAAACATTGAAATTAATGAACATTTATCCTCAATTGAAGGTATCGAACAATACGAAGTTGCTGGTAGTTATAGAAGATTTAAAGAAATGAGTAAAGATTTAGACTATATTATAAGTACAAATGAACCAACTAAAGTACAACAGGCATTACTTGATATACCTAATAAAGTTAAAGAAGTAGCTGTTGGACAAACAAAAGTATCATTAGAAGTAACTTATGATGATGAAACAATAGGTGTAGATTTCAGGTTAATCGAACCTTCAGCTTTCTATCACACACTACAGCATTTCACTGGTTCTAAAGATCATAATATTCGTATTCGTCAGTTAGCTAAAGAAAAAGATGAAAAAGTGAGTGAATATGGCATTGAACAAGCAAATGGCGAATTGCTGCAATATCAAAGTGAAAAAGAAATTTATGATCATTTCGGTGTGAAATGGATTGACCCAGCAATGCGGGAAGATGGAAGCGAGTTTGATAAAGACCTGTCAGAAATTATAAAATTAGATGACATTAATGGTGATATTCATATGCATACGACGTATAGTGATGGTGCATTCAGTATTGAAGAGATGATAGAAGCTAACATTGCTAAAGGCCATCAATTCATGGTGATTACAGATCACTCTCAAAGCTTAAAAGTTGCCAATGGTTTGTCAGTTGAGCGCCTATTACGCCAAAATGAAGAGATCAAAGCCTTGAATAATAAATATGAAGAAATTGATATTTACTCAGGTATTGAAATGGACATACTTCCTGATGGCCGTTTAGACTATGACGATGAAGTATTGGCGCAATTAGATTATGTTATTGCAGCAATACATCAAAGTTTTAACCAATCGCAGGAAGACATTATGAAACGCTTAGAAAACGCATGTCGCAATCCATATGTTAGACATATTGCACATCCAACTGGTCGTATTATTGGTAAACGCCCAGGTTATGAACCAGATATTGATAGATTATGTGAGATTGCCGAAGAGACAAACACGATTTTAGAAATTAATGCAAACCCTAAACGGTTAGATCTAAATGCCGAAACAGTTAAAAAACATCCGAATGTTAAATTAACTATTAATACGGATGCCCATCACGTAGATCATCTTGAATTCATGAAGTACGGTGTGGCGACTGCACAAAAAGGGTTTGTTAAAAAAGACAGAGTAATCAATACGATGTCACGAGAGGCGTTTAAATCGCTTATAGAAAATAACATTAAATTGAAGAAATAGAGGGATTATATGAGACAGAAATCATTAAATGTCCTGGAATTCGACAAAATAAAAGCACTTGTAGAGAATGAAACAATAAGTGATTTAGGTAAAGAAAAAGTTGTAGCGATGACTCCAGCAACTGATTTCAATACTGTCGAATTTCAAATGAATGAAACAGATGAAATAGCTCAAATCTATAATAAGCATCGCATGCCAAGTTTAAGTGGTTTAGCAAAAATATCTTCATTTATTCATAGAGCGACAATTGGTGGCGTACTCAATGTTAGCGAATTAAATGTAATTAAACGCTTAATACAAATACAAAATCAATATAAAACATTTTATAATAGTTTGTTGAACGAAGAAGAAGAAATTAATTACCCAATTCTAAACGATAGAATGGAACAACTCCCTGTTTTATCAGACTTGTATCAAAATATACATCAAAAATGTGATGCTTATGATTTATTTGATGATGCTAGTTACGAATTACAAGGTATTAGAAGTAAGATTTCTAAAACAACGCAACGCATAAAACAAAATTTAGATAAAATTGTAAAGCATCAAGGCAACCAGAAAAAACTTTCTGATGCAATTGTGACAGTACGTAACGATCGTAATGTTATACCAGTAAAAGCTGAGTATCGTCAAGATTTTAACGGGATTGTGCATGATCAATCAGCTTCTGGTCAAACATTGTATATAGAACCTTCCTCAATTGTAGAAATGAGTAATCAAATTAGTAGTTTCCGTAACGATGAAGCGGTAGAGCGTGAACGTATATTGACTGAACTAACTGTACAGGTTGCTGAAGAAGCAGACGCTTGTTTGATTTCAGAATCTATTATGGGTCAAATTGATTTTTTAACAGCTAAAGCACGTTATGCAAGATCAATTAAAGGTACGAAACCAGAATTTACTACGGATAGAACTGTTTATCTACCAAAAGCATTTCATCCTTTGCTAGATAGAACCTCTGTTGTGGCGAATACGATTGAATTTGCTCAAAATATAGAAACTGTGATTATAACGGGACCAAATACGGGTGGTAAAACGGTAACGCTCAAGACACTGGGATTAATTATTGCTATGGCTCAATCAGGCATGCTAATTCCTACACTTGATGGCAGTAAATTAAGTATTTTTGAAAATGTGTATTGTGACATTGGTGACGAACAATCTATTGAGCAGTCTTTATCAACGTTTTCTTCTCATATGAAAAATATTGTTGAAATACTTCAAGACGCGACAAAAAATAGTTTGATTTTATTTGATGAATTAGGTGCAGGGACAGACCCAAGTGAAGGGGCTGCATTAGCAATGAGTATATTAGATCATGTACATGAAATTGGTTCACTTGTAATGGCTACGACACACTATCCTGAATTAAAAGCATATAGCTATAATAGGGAAGGCGTAATGAATGCCAGTGTAGAATTTGATGTTAATACATTAAGTCCGACTTATAAATTATTAATGGGTGTTCCTGGACGATCAAACGCGTTTGATATTTCTAAAAAATTAGGACTTAATATGCAAGTGATTCAAAAAGCCAAATCAATGATTGGGCAAGATGAACAAGAAATTAATGAAATGATTGCCTCATTAGAACATAATTCTAAACGTGTTGACGAACAACGTATTGAATTAGATCAGCTAGTAAGAGAAGCACAAGAAGCGCGTGATGCACTTGCTAAACAGTATGCGCAATATCAAAATTATGAAAAACAACTTTTAAGTGAAGCGAAAGAAAAAGCGAATCAACGTGTGAAATCGGCTACGAAAGAAGCAGATGACATTCTTAAAGAGTTACGTGATCTTAGAGATAAAAAAGGTGCTGATGTTAAAGAGCATGAGTTAATTGATAAGAAGAAACAGCTTGAAGACCAGTACGAAGCTAAATCACTGAAACAAAATGTTCAAAAGCAAAAATGGGACGAGATTAAAGCTGGAGATGAAGTAAAAGTACTGACGTATGGTCAAAAAGGTGAAGTGTTAGAGTTAATAGGTGATAAAGAAGCGGTAGTACAGATGGGTATCATAAAAATGAAATTACCATTAGAAGATTTAGAGAAAACGAAGAAAACCCAAGAAACACCTACCAAGATGATTAAACGAGAAAACCGACAAAGTATTAAAATGGAACTTGATTTACGTGGTTATCGATATGATGAAGCAATGGTAGCTGTTGATCAATATTTAGACCAAGCAGTGTTGAGTAATTATGAACAAGTCTATATTATTCATGGTAAAGGTACAGGTGCTTTACAAAAAGGTGTGCAAAAACATTTAAAACGACATAAAAGTGTGTCATCATATAGAAACGGAATGCCAAGCGAAGGTGGATTTGGCGTTACCGTGGCAGAATTAAAATAAGCGTGAGCAAGAAATATGCAGAATGATATAAAGTCTGTTATAATTTCTTCATCATTTGAAATTTAAGGAGGATTGGCAGTTATGGCAATCGTAAAAGCAACAGATTCAAACTTTGATGAAAATATCAAATCAGGTGTAAATTTAGTAGATTTTTGGGCAACATGGTGTGGCCCTTGTAAGATGATTGCTCCAGTATTAGAAGAATTAGCTGGTGACTATGATGGCAAAGCTAATATTTTAAAACTTGATGTAGATGAAAATCCATCAACAGCTGCTAAATTTGAAGTTATGAGTATCCCAACTTTAATCGTATTTAAAGATGGCGAACCAGTAGATAAAGTAGTAGGTTTCCAACCTAAAGAAAACTTAGCAGAAGTAATCGAGAAACATTTATAGTAAATCACTAGCAAAGCTGGGACATTAATTTATTTAATGTCCCAGTTTTCAATTTATTAGCGTTTCAATAGATTGTTTAATGCGTCGGTACTATTTATAATAGATTGTAGGTAATATTTAACAACTCAAATAATGAGATGTATATATGATTAAAAATTATTAACTAAAACATGATGTATATTTACTTTCATGTCGTTGTATTATATAGATTTAAAGGAAATATGAAGTGAAAGGAGGAGACATTAACGTGGAGACGTATCAAGAACAAATCAAACAGAAACTCACAGTTGTACCAACTGAACCAGGTTGTTATTTGATGAAAGATCGTAATGACCAAATTATTTATGTCGGTAAGGCGAAGAAATTAAGAAACAGATTAAGGTCTTATTTTACTGGAGCTCACGATGCAAAGACAACACGTTTAGTTGGAGAGATTCGAAATTTTGAGTTTATTGTCACGTCTAGTGAGACTGAATCACTGTTATTGGAGCTTAACCTTATCAAACAATATCAACCAAGATATAATATTTTATTAAAAGACGATAAAAGTTATCCTTTTATTAAAATTACTAAAGAAAAATATCCGCGGTTAATTGTTACAAGAACAGTTAAAAAGGGTACCGGCAAGTATTTTGGCCCTTATCCTAATGCTTATTCTGCGCAAGAGACAAAAAAATTACTTGATCGTATTTATCCATTTAGAAAATGTGATAAAATGCCTGACAAATTGTGTTTATACTATCACATTGGTCAATGCCTCGGCCCATGTGTCTATCCAGTTGAATTAGAAAAATATGCAGAAATGACCAAAGAGGTTTCAGATTTCTTAAATGGTGAAGATAAAACGATTTTGCATAATTTAGAACAAAATATGAAAGATGCGAGTGAAACGTTAGATTTTGAAAGAGCAAAAGAGTATAGAGATTTAATTCAGCATATTCATAATTTAACTAAAAAACAAAAAATCACAACATCAGACTATACAATAAGAGATGTTTTTGGTTATAGCGTATCTAAAGGTTGGATGTGTATTCAAGTGTTTTTCGTTCGCCAAGGTAATATGATTAAACGTGATGCAACGATGATACCGATACAACAAACAGAAGAAGAAGAATTCTATACTTTTATCGGTCAATTTTATGATTTGAATCAACACTTGTTACCTAAAGAAGTGCACATTCCGCAACATTTAGATAAAGCAATGGTTGGTTCAGTCGTAGATACAAAAATTGTCCAACCTATGAAAGGAAAAAAGAAAGAATTGGTAGATTTAGCGAATCATAATGCTGAAGTAACGCTTGAAAATAAATTCGAGTTAATCGCAAAAGACGAGTCCCGAACAGTTAAAGCAATTGAAGAGCTTGGTGACCGTATGGGCATTCAAACACCAATTAGAATTGAAGCGTTTGATAATTCTAATATACAAGGTGTCAATCCAGTTTCCGCTATGGTCTCGTTTATTGATGGTAAACCAAATAAAAAAGGATATCGAAAATATAAAATTAAAACAGTAGATGGGCCAGATGATTATAAATCAATGCGTGAAGTGGTACGTAGGCGCTATACGCGCGTCCTAAATGAAGGCGCACCATTGCCAGATTTAATTATTGTAGATGGTGGTAAAGGGCATATGAGTGGTGTAATAGATGTGCTTGAGAATGAATTAGGATTAGATATCCCTGTTTCTGGCCTTCGTAAAAATGATAAGCATCAAACGTCAGAGATATTATATGGAGAAAGTGCTGAAATCGTTCCGCTCAAAAAAAACAGTCAAGCATTTTATCTGTTACAAAGGATACAAGATGAAGTGCATAGATTTGCTATTACTTTTCATAGACAAACACGCCAAAAAACAGGTTTGCAATCAGTATTAGATACAGTAGATGGTATTGGTGCCAAGCGTAAAACGAAATTGTTGCGAACGTTTGGTTCAATTAAAAAAATGAAAGAAGCAAGTATTGATGATTTGAAAGCATCAGGCTTACCACAAAATGTAGCCCAAAATTTACATCAAGCCTTATACAATAAAAAATAAAATGTTTATGGCATGAGAATCATTCTCATGCCCAAATTGTTTTTAATTAGTGTTACAATAGCAAATAAGAGGAATTCTTTTTTTAAAAGTATGTGGAAGCGTTTTCTAATTGAGAAAAATTATCATTTGAAATCAAACCTTTTAAACATTGAGTAATATTCAATTAAGGATTCGCTTAAATGTTTAGAATCATACGGCATAATATTATATTGCAACAAACATATAATATTATAATTTAGTGTTGTACGTTTGTTTTCGAAAGAAATTATGTAATCGCTTTATATATTTCTAAGAAAGAATTTCAAAAAAATCAACTGTTTCACAGGGGGGAACTTCCTTTTGGCATACTCGAAAAATCAATTCTATTTAAGACGTTTACATTCTTTACTTGGTGTCATACCTATAGGTGGATTTTTAATTTTCCATTTACTCGTAAACCACCAAGCAACGAAAGGTGCAGAAGCATTTAACCAAGCGGCTGGATTCATTGAATCTTTACCTTTCTTAATTGTATTGGAATTTGTATTGATTTACATTCCGATTCTGTATCACGCAGTTTATGGTGTACATATTGCCTTTACGGCAAAAGAGAACGTAGGGCATTACTCAGCTTTTAGAAACTGGATGTTCCTACTACAACGTATAACAGGTGTTATCACTTTTGTGTTTGTTGCTATTCATGTATGGCAAACACGTATTCAACGTGCGTTAGGTCATGAAGTAAATTTCGACATGGTACATGACATTGTAACTAACCCATTTTGGTTGGTTTTCTATATTGTCTGTTTATTAGCTGTTACATTCCACTTTGCGAATGGTTTATGGTCATTCTTAGTAACATGGGGTGTATTACAATCACAAAAATCACAACAAATTTTCACATGGGTTTCATTAGTGGTATTTATCGTAGTTTCATACATTGGTATAAGTGCTATTCTTGCGTTTTTATAAGATAAAAAATAAGTTTCAGATTTATATTTAGGGGAGTGACAATTTATGGCAGAGAAGAAAGTTATTGTTGTCGGTGGAGGACTTGCCGGTCTAATGTCAACAATTAAAGCAGCAGAACAAGGAGCGCATGTCGACTTGTTCTCACTTGTTCCTGTTAAACGTTCACACTCTGTGTGCGCACAAGGTGGAATCAACGGAGCAGTAAATACAAAAGGTGAAGGCGACTCGCCCGCAGTTCACTTAGACGATACAATATATGGTGGAGATTTCTTAGCAAACCAACCACCAGTTCAAGCAATGACAGATGCAGCACCTAAGATCATTCATTTACTAGACCGTATGGGTGTAATGTTCAATAGAACAAATGAAGGTTTATTAGACTTTAGACGTTTTGGTGGAACAATGCATCACAGAACAGCATACGCTGGTGCAACAACTGGTCAACAGCTACTATACGCTTTAGATGAACAAGTTCGTAGTTTTGAAGTAGATGGTTTAGTTACTAAATACGAAGGCTGGGAATTCTTAGGTATAGTTAAAGATGATGACAACATGGCAAGAGGTATCGTTGCTCAAAACGTGACGACATCTGGTATTGAATCATTTGGTTCTGATGCAGTTATCATGGCTACAGGCGGTCCAGGTATTATCTTTGGTAAGACAACGAACTCAATGATTAACACAGGTTCAGCAGCATCAATTGTTTATCAACAAGGTGCAATGTATGCAAATGGTGAATTTATTCAAATCCATCCAACAGCAATTCCTGGTGATGATAAACTTAGATTAATGAGTGAATCTGCGCGTGGTGAAGGTGGACGTATTTGGACTTATAAAGATGGTAAACCTTGGTACTTCTTAGAAGAGAAATACCCAGACTACGGTAACCTTGTACCACGTGACGTTGCTACCCGTGAAATCTTTGACGTCTGCGTAAACCAAAAATTAGGTATCAACGGTGAAAACATGGTTTACCTTGATTTATCACATAAAGATCCACATGAATTAGATGTAAAATTAGGTGGTATCATTGAGATTTATGAGAAATTCACAGGTGATGATCCTCGTAAAGTACCAATGAAAATCTTCCCTGCAGTGCATTACTCAATGGGCGGGCTATATGTAGATTACGATCAAATGACAAATATCAAAGGCTTGTTCGCAGCTGGAGAATGTGATTATTCACAACATGGTGGTAACCGTTTAGGTGCCAACTCACTATTGTCAGCAATTTATGGTGGTACAGTTGCAGGTCCAAATGCTATTGAATATATTTCTAACATTGAAACTTCTTACGCTGACTTAGATGATAGTATCTTTGAAAAACGTGTAAAAGAAGAACAAGAGAAATTTGATAAATTACTCAATATGCAAGGTTCAGAAAATGCGTACAAATTGCATAGAGAGCTCGGAGAAGTTATGACAGCTAACGTAACCGTTGTTCGTGAAAATAAAACTTTATTAGAAACTGATAAAAAGATTTTAGAATTAATGGAGCGTTATAACAATATTGATATTGAAGATACTCAAACTTGGAGTAACCAAGCAGTATTCTTCACTCGTCAATTATGGAACATGCTTGTACTTGCCCGTGTAATTACAATCGGTGCATACAACCGAAATGAATCTCGTGGTGCACATTACAAACCAGAATTCCCTGATAGAAATGATGAAGAATGGTTAAAAACTACTTTAGCAACATATCAAGGAAAAACAGAAGCGCCTAAATTCACTTACGAAGATGTTGATATAAGCTTAATTCCACCTCGTAAACGAGACTACTCTACGACGTCTAAAGGAGGTAAATAATTATGGCAGATACAAAAGATGTAAATGAAACGGCAGCGCAAGAAGAACAAAACCAACAACCAAGCCAAAAATCAATCAAATTAATTATTAAACGTCAAGATACAGAAGAATCAAAACCTTATGAGGAAGAGTTTGAAATTCCTTATAGAGAAAACTTAAACGTTATAGCATGTTTAATGGAAATCAGACGTAACCCAATTAACAGTAAAGGTGAAAAAACAACACCTGTAATCTGGGATATGAACTGTTTAGAAGAAGTATGTGGTGCTTGTTCAATGGTGATTAACGGACAAGCAAGACAATCATGTTCTGCAATTGTTGATCAATTAGAACAACCAATTAAATTAGAACCAATGAGTACTTTCCCAGTTATTCGTGACTTACAAGTTGACCGTACTAGAATGTTCGATAACTTGAAACGTATGAAAGCTTGGGTTCCAATTGATGGTACTTACGATTTAGGTCCTGGACCTCGTATGCCTGAGAAAAAACGTCAAACAGCTTATGAATTATCAAAATGTATGACATGTGGTGTGTGTTTAGAAGTTTGTCCTAACGTTACAAGTAGTAATGATTTCGTTGGTGCACAAGCAATCTCACAAGTTAGATTATTTAATTTACACCCAACAGGCTCAATGACAAAAGATGAGCGTCTTGAAGCCTTAATGGGTGGCGGTGGACTACAAGCATGTGGTAACTCTCAAAACTGTGTCAATGCATGTCCTAAAGGTATTCCTTTAACAACATCGATTGCAGCATTAAATAGAGAAACATCATTCCATATGTTTAAATCATTCTTTGGTTCAGATCACCAAGTCAATTAATAGCGTATAATATAAACAAAAGACTTAACATCTGTTTTAAATAGATGTTAAGTCTTTTTATTTTGAAAATCTTCAGATTTTAAAGAAACATGAGATATGGGTAGAGTCTTTTATCGCTCATTTATATTGTTTTACTAGGTATCATAATTTGCTAATTGGTATAATTATATATGTATAGCAAAAAATAATATTGTATTTCAGTCTTGATAAATGATTTTGAAAACAAGGCTGTGCTACAATAAAGGACAAGCAAATGAATAAGGATGTAATTGAATATGGAGAAACCAATTGGTGTAATAGACTCGGGTGTCGGTGGGTTAACAGTAGCAAAAGAAATCATGCGCCAACTACCTCACGAAACAATTTATTATTTGGGTGATATTAAACGTTGCCCTTATGGCCCGAGAGAAGGCGCAGAAGTTAGGAAATTCACAACAGAATTAGCTGAAAAGCTGATGGAATTTGATATAAAAATGCTTGTTATTGCTTGTAATACTGCGACGGCAGTTGCTTTAAAATATTTACAAAAATTATTAGCTATACCAGTCATTGGTGTCATTGAGCCTGGTGCGAGAACAGCAATAATGACAACGAAAAATAATGATGTTTTAATCTTAGGTACAGAAGGTACAATTAAATCTGAGGCTTATAGATATCACATTAAAAACATTAATCCTAATGTAGAAGTTTCTGGTATCGCATGTCCTGGCTTTGTTCCTTTAGTTGAAGAAATGCGTTATAAAGATCCTACAATAACTAGTATTATCGTGCATCAAACATTGAAACATTGGAGAAATAGTAATGCAGATACTGTTATATTAGGTTGTACGCATTATCCTTTACTTTATCAGCCAATAAACGATTATTTTGGTGGCGAAAAAGTGGTGATTTCTTCTGGTTTAGAGACAGCACGTGAAGTAAGCGCATTATTAACATTTAGTAATGAACATGCTGCTTATACAGCTCACCCAGAACATAGGTTTTTTGCTACGGGTGAAACAGAGCATATCGAACGTATAATAGAAGAATGGTTAAATATGGAAACAAAAGTAGAAAAAATAGAAGTATAGAAAGAGGGAACATAATAGTGGAGGATATTGTAATTGCATCAAATAATAAAGGTAAGATAAATGATTTTAAAGTTATTTTTCCAGATTTCAATGTCATTAGCATTTCTGAAATTATTGAAGATTTTGATGTGGAAGAAACTGGTGATACTTTTGAAGCCAATGCAAAATTAAAATCAGAAGCAGCGGCAAAAGCATTAAACAAACGTGTGATTGCAGACGATAGTGGACTCGAAGTATTTGCTTTAAATGGAGAGCCGGGTGTTTATTCAGCTCGATATGCTGGCACGGCTAAAGATGATGATGCTAATATTGAAAAAGTCCTTTCCAAATTAGGTGGGTCAACAAATCGTAGTGCGCAGTTCGTATGTGTAATTAGCATGAGTGCGCCTAATGAAGAAACAGTTCAATTTAAAGGCACAGTCCAAGGAGAAATTACATTAAATAAAATCGGTGAAAATGGGTTTGGTTACGATCCGATATTTTATATAGATGACAAAAATATAACAATGGCTCAACTCACTGTTGAAGAAAAAAGCGAAATAAGTCATAGGGGTAGAGCAATAGAGAAGTTACAACATTATTTAGAAGGTGATGCTTAATGACAAAATGGATTATAGTCAGTGATAATCACACTGAACAGGGCGTGCTTTTTGATGTTATCAATCATCATGAAGATGCAGATGTTGCATTGCATTTAGGTGATTCTGAATTTGCTTATGATGATAGTGAACTCAGTCATTTTCATAGAGTAAAAGGAAATACAGATTTTTCTCCAGAATTTCCAAACGAAGAAAAAATAGAAAAAAATGGCATTCATGCTTTCTCCACGCATGGTCATTTATATAGCGTTAATCGTACAAGAATGAAATTAGCTGAAAAAGCTACAGCGTTAGGTTGTGAATTTGCTTTTTATGGCCATACACACGTGGCAAAATATGAAAATATTGGTGGCGTTCATGTTATTAATCCTGGTAGTATTTCACAATCACGAAGCCGAGTTGAAGAAACTTATGCAGAATTATTGATCAATGAAGAAGACCAAAGCGCAAAATTAAATTTTCGTAATCGAAATCACGATATAATTGATAGTGAAACATTTAGTATATAATATGATTAGTGCATATTCGAGTCATTATGGGTATGCGCTTCTATATATTATTAAAATGGATAAATAATTAATATGGCAGTTTCAGCGGTTGTTTTAAATTAAATTTCAAAAATAGTATGAAAATAAGATAAAAGGTTTATTATAGTGAAAAATCATATTTATTTTTAATGCTCGGAGTATTGCTTTATTAGGCTAAGTTAGATATAATTATTCTTGTATTCAAAAAGATTATGTCCTGGTAGCTCAGTTGGATAGAGCAATGGCCTTCTAAGCCATCGGTCGGGGGTTCGAATCCCTCCCAGGACACTAAAGCAGTAAAACTACATACCTTTTAAAACTAAGAACCCCGTTGCGACGGGGTTCTTTTTATTTTGTCTACTATACGATACAATAGAAAACAATTTTTTATGGCACCGGCATGGCACCGAAAATACATTTTACATTGCTGATAAAATTTCAATCGCTTTTTTATTTTCTTCAAGATATTTTTCTTCTAATAAATGGGAATATATTTCAGTAGTAACAGTGATATTTTTATGACCAAGTCTTTTGGAAATATAATAAATAGAAACATCGTTTGCGAGGAGATAAGAGCAATGCGTATGTCTTAATGCATGTGATGTTATCTGTTTAATACCATGTAAGTTACAGGCCTGTTTTAATTGCTTGTTAACAGCGTTAATAGTAAGTGTAGTCCCAAAAGGACACTAAGAGAATAAATTACATAAGATTCAAAAAAGAACCCCGTTGCGACGGGGTTCTTTTTTGAATCTTATACTTATCAGCTTGAAATATTTTGATTATAACGTAGTGAAAAAAGATCATTAAAAGTAATGGTCAGGAGATTAAAAATTATAGTAAAATAAGAGCGAGCAAGTTGGATAGATGGTGGCTAATCTCATTATAAATGGGGGGATGCCTATGAAATATGGTTTGACTCCTAGAAAGGAGTAACATTGACTGATTATGAAATGTTAATGATTGTCATGACAATCATTGGCCTAGTATTAGTTAGTAAAAATGACCATAAAAAATAACCATCTCTAGCTTTGGCGAGTTGTAGATGGTTACTAAATAACTATCAAAGCCACCGTCTTTTTAACGGGCTCATTGGGGCGATACACTTATGGTGTGTTGCCCTTTTTCTATATATAAATTAACACAACATATAAATATTATCAAATGTTTAAGTCGGCATATTGTGTCGGCTTTTTATTATGAGGAGGAAAAGAATATGGATGTAAAAGTAACAGTAATCGTAAGAGTATTAAGTTTAATTTTGGTGTTAGTGAACCAGTGGTTGTCAAATAAAGGAGTGAGTCCTATTCCAGTGGATGAGTCAACACTAATGACTATCGCAGTCGCATTAATCACGATGTTGAAAGATAACCCATTTACAGATGCAGCTAAGGGTTCTTTTTTTTAAATCTTATACTTATCAGCTTGAAATATTTTGATTATAACGTAGTGAAAAAAGGTCATTAAAAGTAATGGTCATGAGATTAAAAATTATAGTAAAATAAGAGCGAGCAAGTTGGATAGATGGTGGCTAATCTCAGTATAAAGTGAGGTGGTGCTTATGAAAGTGCCGTTAAAATCTTTAGAAAGGAGATGCCTTGTGTGGTTTCAATTGTAGAAGTGCTTCACTTAATGTTAGGTTTCGGTACGTTCATCGTTACCTTGTTAGGTTTAGTTATTACAATTGTCAAATTAAACCATAAAAAATAACCTTCTATTCGCTTTGGCTGGCAGTAGAAGGTTATACTATAACTAGATACAGAGGCCACCGTCTTTTTAAGGGGCTCAGTTGGTCGATACACGTATGGTGTGTTGCCCTTTTTCTATCTATAAATTACCACAATATAAAAATATTATCAAATTCTATAGGTCGACAAAAGTAATAGTATGTAGAAAAATATAGTGAAATAAGAGCGAGTAAGTTGGATAGATGGTGGCTAACCTCAGTATAAAGTAAAGTGATGCTTATGAAAGTACCGTTAAGAACTTTAGAAAGGAGACGCCTTTTGTGGTTTCAATTGTAGAAGCGCTACACTCAATGTTAGGTTTCGGTACGTTCATCGTTACCTTGTTAGGTTTAGTTATTACAATTGTTAAATTAAACCATAAAAAATAACCATCTCTAACTTTGACCGAGTTTGATGGTTATTTAATCATTTATTAAACGAGGCCACCTTCTTTTTAAGGGGCTCAGTTGGGCGATACACGTATGGTGTGTTGCCCTTTTTCTATCTATAAATAACCACAATATAAATATATTATCTAATTTTTATAAGTCGTCTCATTGTATTGGCTATTTATTATATATAACTAAATAAATCTAAAACATTTGTGTATATGGTATATTAAATATACGGATGATACAATATAATTAAAAAAGTTAAGAAAAAAACATTTTTCATAGTTTTTAAAATAAAATGGGGCGATGTAAATAAAGAGAGAATCATTTTACACATATGTTTTACCTGGAATTATTCTGATTATTATAGTGTCTATAATAATATTCATACCAAAAGTTAAATGGTATGAAGGAACTGAAAAAAAACCGTTAATAATTGCCCATAGAGGTGCTAGTGGTTATGAACCTGAACATAGTTTCCCAGCGTATGATAAAGCAATTCATGAAATGAATATTGACTATTTGGAATTGGACTTACAAATAACTAAGGACGATAATTTAGTGGTTATGCATGATGAATCAATAGATAGGACTACAAATGGAAAAGGTAAGGTGGAAGACTATACAATTGAAGAACTAAAAAAAATGAAGTTAAAAGATAAGAAAGAGCGAAGTTTGGAGATTCCAACTTTTGATGAGGTTTTAGATCAATATGATAACAATGTTAAATACTATATTGAGTTAAAAAACGCTAAAGATAATCCTAATATGGCACATATTACGGTAGAAAAATTAAAGAATAAAGGCTTATTTAATTCTAAATACATAGTTATACAATCCTTCGATGATAGAGCTTTAAAAACAATTAAAAATGAGGATGAAAACATACCATTGGTTAAATTAATTTATGATAATGAATTAAACAAATTAGACGATAATATGTTATAAAGTATAAGCAGTTATAGTTATGCAGTTGGAATTTCGCATAAAAAAATAGATCGTGAACTTATAGGAAGTATTGAAAATAATGCTATGCAAGTACACGCATTTACTGTGAACAATGAGAATGACTATAGATTTTTGAAACAAATAGGAGTGAAAGGATTTTTTACAAATTATGGAGATGATATTGTAAAGTAATAAATAATAATAGACGCTTTAATATGAGAGAAAGATATATTCCAATTATAATTTTCACTAAATTTAATACTTGAATGATTAGTATTTTAAAATAATTCCATTTAAAGTGTTGTGTATTACCATTTTATGTTATTTTGAGGTAGTAGTTTTTAAAATATTAATGAATACATAACAAACGATTTTTATACATATTTAAAAATTTAATGAATTATAAAAATAAGTACGGATTATTTTTTATAAAAAATACTTTAGTAATCATTTATATTATATAATGATTACTAAATAATCTAAAAGGGGAATTAGGAATTGGAAAAATTGCTGTCTATCATTGTACCAGTGTACAACAAGGAATTATTTCTTAATGAATGTATAGAATCAATTGGGGCATTAAATATTGATGAAGATAAAATTGAAGCGATATTTATAGACGATTGTTCTAGCGATAACTCATTAAAAATAATTGAAGGATATAAAAATAAATACAGTTTTTTAAAACTCATTAAATTAGAAGAAAACACGGGTAGTCCTGCTGAACCTAGAAACGTGGGTATTAAAAATGCGAATGGGAAATACATAACTTTTCTTGATGCCGATGATTGGTTAGATTCAATTGGTTTGCCGATGTTGTTAAACCAAGCTGAAGAGAACAATGCCGATGTTGCGTTTGGACATAGTATTAAACATACGGATAAAGCGATTAGCAAATTAGGAAGATTCACTTCGTATAAAGTTGCAAATGATTTAGTGCCATATGAAATTAATAAGATATTTAGAGCAGTTGGGCCACCAGGGAAAATTATTAAAAGAGATATCATTGTTGAGAATAAAATAGAGTTCAAGCATATGAAATTTGGTGAAGATAAATTGTTCTTTATCAATGCTATTTCTAAATGTAAAACAGCTTCTATGAATTCAACGCCTGTTTATCATGTGAATAGATATTCGTATAATCAATCACTTGTAGGTGAAACAAATATTATAGAAAAAACACATTTTAATTTATTGGTACTACAAGAAGTGTTGAAATTGGATATACCTAAGTCTGCAGAATTTCAATCATTGAGTCGACTTGTAGAGGTAGATTTCATTTCTAGATTATTTAATAATAGCAGATTTCTAAAAAGTGAAAATAAAGCCGTATTCTATAATCTATTTCAACAAATGATAGACACTTTAAATGAGCATGATAAAAATGTTGAAGATTATATCATTGGAGATAAATATAAAAACATTTATCAAATGCTTATAAATAAAGAATATGAAAAACTTTTTGACTTTATCGGCATGCTATTAAAAGGTGGAAAGGCAGATAGATATGTGAAAGATAATCAAATTCACTTTTTAATGCCGGAAACTATAAAAGATTATTTACCAATGAAAGAAGAGTTATTTGCTGTTTATGAAGGCACGCATCTTATTGGTAATGAATTAAGAGAAGTTATAAGAGTTTATAAAGCCCCAGAGACTACAATTGATCAAGTGTTACTTACTGAAATTAATTATGAGCTCAATGCAATCGAAGTTGAATTCTCTGAAGATGAGCATCGATTATACGTAAAAACTGAGGATTTAAGTAAGTGCGACTTTGACTTTAACATTAATTTGATTCACGATAAATATAAGAAATATACGATTAACATGAATTTACCTAATGCAACGCAGACGCTCAAACTTAATAGACAAAATTTCAAGTCTGAATTTATTGTGAATGAAAAAAAATCTAGAAAGACAGAAGCGCCTAATAAATATTTCACTTATAATCCAATAACGATTGGCATAGCGAAAAAGGTCAATTTATATAAAGATGTGGAGTTTGAAGAGCGCGCAGATGCTAATGTTGAAATAGGTGAGATAATAGAAATTAAAAACATTGGCTATACTAAAAAGAGTACGCCAAGACTCATCACAGTTGATGGATTAGTACTAACAGCTAATCAAAAGTTTATTTATCGTGTTGCTACTAGTAACGCTAATCGATATATTTATGAGAAACCTGAAACAGTGATTATTACAAAAGAATGTAAGGAATATCAAAATAGGGACTTTAGCGGTGAAGCTTTGAAAGAGCTTAAGGTAAATGAAAAAGTAGCTATTCAGAAAGTAGTAGCTTCTTCAAAAGGTACGCCACGACTCAAAACAATGCATGGTACATTTATTACCGCAAATAGAAATTTTGTTAAAGAGGTTTAATTAAAAAAGAACTGTGACTTTATAGATATTGCAAGGAGATTCCAATTTTGGAGTCTCCTTTTTAATTTTTAACTTTATCGATGAAATTACTTTGGAATTCGTTGCGTAAGATGCTCATATATAAGTCTGTTTCATAATTTCCATTTATAAAAGAACCTTCACGATCACTACCCTCAATTATAAAACCAGCATTTTTATAAGACTTTATAGCTCTATAATTATATGATAGGACTCTTAAGTAAACTTTATGCACTTCTAAGTGATTAAAGGCATATTCTAAAATTTGATGTGTTACTTGAGTGCCAATTCCTTTATTCCAAAAATTCGGGTTAAATATGCCTATTGCAAATTTTGCTTTATTATTTGTTTTATCTAAAGATAAACGAGCTTGTCCTATAAATAAATCGTCATAGTCAATAACCCATTCATATGGGTTATTAATAATTCTAGAAATTAGTAATTTAGCACCAGATTTTTGCTTTTCTGTTTCTACATTCATATCAGAGCCATACATTCTCAAAAGTTCTTCATTAAAAGGGACTGAGAGATAATCTTCAATGTCACTTGTTTGAGCATCCCTAAGACGTATATGGTTATTAATTTTAAGCACTGCTTTCATAATATTCCTCCCAATCTATTAAGATAGTCTGTTGAATTTATTTATATAAGCATACTACAAAGTAATTCTACTTATACATTAATCTTTAAAGTTTCTGATAAAATTAATGATTTTCTAACACGAAATTAATAATACATTAATATTATAAAGTGTTATTTAATTGTACAAAATACAATTGGGAATTCATAACTGTTTTAAACTAGCAATTAAATAACAGATAAAGCAATTTTATGATTAAGTAAGGAATATTAAACAATATAACTAAGGATTATCTTATATTATATATAACAAGCGATACACAAACTAAATTTTTTTATTAAGTATCGTTTTCAACATAGTTTTCAGTCAGAGAAATCTTATTTTATAAGGAGTGTTTATAATGGAAGGTTTATTTGAAGCAATTAAAAATACAGTACAAGCTGGTATTGCAGGAGATGGCATCAAAATTGGAAGTGGCGTTTTAGACATCATTTCTAATGGAGCAGCATTAATTTCTCAAGCATTAGGATTTTAATCTAAGTAGGTTTCAAAAAAATAATACTTTAAAGGAGATAATCGATATGTCAGATTTATTTAACGCAATAAAAGAAACGGTACAAGCTGGTATTGCAGGAGACGGAGCTAAATTAGGGACAAGCATTGTAGATATCGTATCAAGCAGTGTAGGTCTATTAGGACAATTATTTGGATTCTAGTAAAAATAAATTATAAAACTTATAAACAGAGGAGAGATTTTTTATGACTAAATTAGCTGAAGCTATTGCAAATACTATACAAGCAGCACAATCAGGTAATGGTGTGGAATTAGGGACAAGCATTGTAGATATCGTATCAAGCGGCGCTGGATTATTAGGACAATTGTTTGGATTCTAATTATTAAAATAGAAAGCAGTGGTCAGGGTAACAACCTTGGCCATTTTTTTGTGTGTTCAAAATGTGTATACTGTTATTGTGTGAATATAAACAATAAGTGCATCCAATTATAATAATAAATATGTATAAAAAGAGGAGAAATAAAAATGAATTCTAAAAGCCTGCTCATAGATTTTGATGATACAATTGTAGATTTTCATGATGCAGAATCACATGCATTTTTCAAAATGACAGAAAGATATAAATTAATCGCTAATCATGACGATTTAAAAACATTTATGAAAGTGAATCAAGCGCATTGGGAAGCTTTTCAAATTAATAAATTAACGAAAGAAGAAGTTTTAAGCAAACGATTTGAAGTATATTTTGATTTACATGAAATGACTGTGGATGGTAAAGAAGCGGATCACATATTTAGAGATGAATTAGCGAAAGCACCAATAAAATTCTTTCCTGACACAGTTGAAACATTAAAGTATTTAAAACAAAATCATGATTTATATATTGTGACTAATGGTGTGTTAGAAACGCAAAAGCGCCGTATTGAGAAGGCTCAGTTTGGTCAATTATTTAAAGGTGTTTTTGTTTCAGAACAAACAGGTTACCAAAAACCGATGCCTGAATTTTTTGATTATGTATTTAAGGAAATCGGTGAAGACAAACGAGATAATGCCATAATTGTCGGAGATTCTATGACGTCAGATATATTAGGCGGCAAAAATGCCCAAATTGACACGTGTTGGTTTAATCCTAGAAATAAAATAAATGAAACTGATATCAAACCAGATTTTACAATAACATCACTCAATGAATTACTAATTTATATGGAATAGAAGAGGGGAAGAATACGAAATCAAATTGTATTTCAGATTTCTGCCCATACTCGGCCGACTAAAGAGGATTCCAAGAGTTGGAATGATCGTATAAAAACTACGCGTATACATTAATGTATACGCGTAGTTTTTTTAAAGTTGAAAACAAATACATTGAGTGTCGGACTGCTGATGAAAATAAATAACTAAGACATATGTTTATCTTTCGTACTCTTGTTTATGGTGTCCAAACTAGAACATCATGTCCATCCTTGTTTACTGCATTTACGTCTTTGAATCCTTGTTTAATAAAGAATGCTTTAGATTGATTACGAGCGATTACTTTAATAGGAAGTCCTTGTTTTTTCGCGAAATCTAATAATTCTTTACCGTAACCGCGATTTTGAAAGTCGTTTAATACTTCTAATTTCCACAAAACGTTGTAATCGTCGAAATCAGGGAAGTAGACTTCTTCAACATCCCCTTTACGATACAATGCCATTCTTGCACCTAATCTATCACCAATTTGAATACCATAAAAAGGTGAATCTGAACTCGCATCTATCATTTCTCCACGTAATTCATCAACCATATACAAGTCTTTGTTGCCGAAGTTTCTAAAATCTTCGAATAATTCGTCTGTTTTATAATTTATATCGAGACGTTTCACGTTACTCATAGCGTCTTCCCCCTTTGTACTATTATATTTTATTATACCTTATTTCTAATGATATTTCACAAAAATGACGACGCGAAACATACTATTAAAATGGTCTGTATACGATACTTATTTCAAATACATAAACACACTTTTTTTAAATTTTTCAAAAATCGTTTATTATAGTATATACATTGAATTAAAGAAGTAAAAAATACAGGTTATTTTAAGCCGTTAAATTGTCAATATAGTACATAAACTTTATACTGATTAGGAATAGAGTAACATAAGGAGAATTACGAATGGATTGTATGACTACGAAACTTAACGAAAAAGATCAATTTATTTCAAAAATTAAACAAAGTGATTCAACACTAGCTCAGTTCTATCATTTAGATGCAATGGATGAGAAGAACTATAAACACAGACTTCTTAGTGAAAATAATGGAAGAGAAGTTGCATTAGCAAAAGTGATTGAAAACTATATGAGTGATTTATCTTTGACTGAAGAACAAGAAAGTAATATTAAATTATTAAGTAATGGCGCAAAAGTAATTGTTGGTGGACAACAAGCAGGTTTATTTGGTGGACCTTTGTATACATTCCATAAAATATTTTCTATTATTACGCTAAGCCAAAAACTATCTAAAGATTATAATAAACATATTGTACCTGTGTTTTGGATTGCAGGGGAAGACCATGATTTTGACGAAGTAAATCATACTTATGCATACAATAATCAAGATGCTAAGTTACATAAAATCAAATATCATACAATGGAGCCACCTGAAGCAAGCGTCTCACATTATAATCCTGATAAAGCCCAACTTAAAGAAACTTTGAATCAATTTTTCCAACAACTGAATGAAACTGAACATTCACGACCTTTAATTGAAATGTGCCGTAATATTATTGATGCACATGATAGTTGGTCCGATATGTTTAAAGCATTGCTACATGAAGTGTTTAAAACATATGGTTTATTAATGATAGATGCTAATGATCCTGAACTACGTCGGTTAGAGCAACCGTTGATTAGAAAGATTGTGGAAAATCATCTTAATGTTGATGCAGCCTTTAGGAAAACACAAACACAAACAACAAATAGTGGTTTAGAGCAAATGATTCAAACAGATACAAATGTGCATTTGTTTTTACACGAAGACAATATGAGACAATTACTAACATTCAAAGAGGGACAATTCTATTTGAATAAATCAGATAAGACAATGACGCCCCAAGAGGTTTTAAGTATAGTAGATTCTGAACCAGAAAGATTTTCAAATAATGTGGTAACAAGACCTGTAATGGAAGAATGGTTATTTAATACTGTTGCTTTTATTGGCGGACCAAGTGAAATAAAGTATTGGACTGAATTGAGTGATGTGTTTAGAACGTTGGATGTTGCAATGCCAATCGTCCTACCACGCTTGCGAATTACTTATATTAATCACAGAATTGAAAAATTATTAACACAATATCAACTGGATAAAAACCAAATTATCGAAAATGGAATTGAAGATGCAAAACAAAAATTTGTTAGAGCACAAGCATCTCAAGCATTTATTGATCAAATCGAATCAATGAAAGCACAACAAGAAACACTATATCAATTGTTAAAATCAGAAGTAAAAGGCAACAATGATAATACATTGTTATTAGAAAAAAACAATTCAATTCATCAAAAGCAATACGATTATTTGATAAATAGATATTTATTAAATATAGAACGAGAAAATGAAATTAGTATGAAACATTTCAAAGAATTAAGTGGCGCACTTCATCCAATGGAAGGATTGCAAGAAAGAATATGGAACCCTTTACAAATTATGAATGATTTTGGGATGAATGTGTTCAGTCCCTCCACTTATCCACCACTTTCTTACACTTTTGATCATATTATAATAAAACCTTAGAGGCAGTAAGGGTGCACCCGATTCATCTTTATGATGAATCGGGTGTTTTTTTACGTTGAATAAGAAATTGTGGTGAAAATTGTATAATTAGTGGAGGATAGTGGTGAGATGTGGTAAATTATATATATGAGAAGGTGAGGTGATTATAAATGTTCATGGGAGAATACGAGCATCAGTTGGATACAAAGGGACGTATGATAGTGCCTTCCAAGTTTCGCTATGACTTAAATGAGCGTTTTATAATCACCCGAGGCCTTGACAAATGTTTGTTTGGCTATACTTTGGAAGAATGGCAAATTATCGAAGAGAAGATGAAGACATTACCAATGACTAAAAAGGACGCCCGTAAATTTATGCGTATGTTCTTCTCTGGAGCCGTAGAAGTAGAATTAGATAAACAAGGGCGTATTAACATTCCGCAAAATTTGCGACAATACGCTAACTTAAGTAAGGAATGTACAGTAATAGGTGTCTCAAATCGTATTGAAATTTGGGATAGAGGAACTTGGAACAGTTTCTATGAAGAATCTGAAGATAGTTTCGAAGATATTGCTGAAGACCTGATTGATTTTGATTTTTAATAGGAGGAGTTAAATTTGTTTCATCATGTCAGCGTTATGCTTAAAGAAACCATTGATTATTTAAATATTAAAGAAGATGGTGTCTATGTCGACTGTACATTAGGTGGCGCAGGGCATGCTCTCTATTTATTAAATCAATTGGGTGGCGAAGGTAGGCTTATAGCAATCGACCAAGATAGAACAGCGATTGAAAATGCTAAAGAAGTTTTGAAAGAACACTTACATAAAGTGACCTTTGTCCATAGCAACTTTAGAAAATTAACTGAAATTTTAAATGATTTGAATATTGAAAAAGTAGATGGCATCTACTACGACTTAGGTGTGTCCAGTCCACAATTGGATGTACCTGAACGTGGGTTTAGTTATCATAACGATGCCAAATTAGACATGCGGATGGATCAAACACAATCGTTATCAGCTTATGAAGTTGTAAATGATTGGCAATTTGAAAAATTAGTCAGAATCTTTCATAGATATGGTGAAGAAAAATTTTCAAAACAAATTGCCCGACGTATAGAACAGAACAGAGAACAAAAGCCAATCGAAACAACGTTAGAACTCGTTGATGTAATAAAAGAAGGTATACCTGCAAAAGCTAGACGAAAAGGTGGTCATCCTGCAAAAAGGATTTTCCAAGCAATTAGAATCGCAGTGAATGATGAATTATCTTCATTCGAAGATTCGCTAGAACAAGCGATAGGTGCAGTGAAAATTGATGGTAGAATTTCAGTCATAACTTTCCATTCATTGGAAGATCGATTATGCAAACAAATGTTTCAAGAATATGAAAAAGGTCCAGATGTTCCACGGGGATTGCCAGTCATACCTGAAGCTTACACGCCTAAATTGAAACGCGTTAACCGTAAACCCATTACCGCTGCTGAAGAAGATCTAGATAATAATAACCGTGCGCGTAGTGCGAAGTTACGTGTTGCAGAAATATTGAAATAAGGAGTGAATGATGAGTGGCAGTAGAGAAGATTTATCAACCTTATAATGGATCAGAACAACAGATTCCCGAATCACAGCCGAGGAAACAACCTGAAACGCAACCTAAAACCAAAACCGTAAAACGCAAAGTAGTAGTTCAACTTACAAAGTTTGAGAAAATGTTATACATAGGACTTATAACAGTAATTGCTTTAATAAGTATTTATATGCTATCTTTAAAAATGGATGCGTATGATACTCGAGGAAAAATTGCAGATTTAGATACTAAAATCGAACAACAATCAAGTGAAAACAGCGCAATAGAATCTGAAATTAAAAAGAACTCTTCATATGAACGCATTTACGATAAGGCAAAAGACGAAGGAATGAGCCTTAAGAACGACAATGTAAAGGTAGTGCGTAATAATGGCGAAGCGAAAAATTAGATTTAAAAAACCGAACTTTTTAATTAAACAAAGTAAAATAGGGGCAGTCCTACTCGTTCTCGGATTTGGACTGCTCTTTTTTACGTTGGTTTTAAGATACTCATATATTATGTTGACAGGTCACTCTTCCGGTGAAGATTTAATAATGAAGGCAAACGAAAAATATTTAGTCCAAAGCCAAGAGCAGCCTGAACGTGGAAAAATATATGACCGTAATGGAAAAGTACTAGCAGAAGACGTAGAAAGATATAAAGTCGTTGCCATTGTTGATAAAAAAGCGAGTGAAGGTAGCGAGAAACCGAAACATGTTAAAGACAAAAAAGAAACTGCAAAAAAATTAGCGACAGTGATAGACATGTCTGAAGAAGATATTGAGAAAAGATTGGATAACAAGAAAGCATTTCAAGTTGAATTTGGACAAAAAGGTTCTGATTTAACCTATCAAGAAAAAGAAAAGATAGAGAAAATGAATTTACCTGGAGTTACGCTTTATCCAGAAACTGAACGTTTCTATCCTAATGGTAACTTTGCATCACATCTTATTGGAATAGCACAAAAAGATGCTGATACGGGTGAATTAAATGGTGCTATGGGTGTTGAAAAGATATTCGATAGTTATTTATCAGGACAAAAAGGTGCATTATCTTATATTCATGATATTTGGGGCTATATTGCGCCGAATACTAAAAAAGAGAAAACGCCACAACGCGGTGATGATGTCCATCTAACGATAGATTCCAATATTCAAGTCTTTGTTGAAGAAGCACTAGATGGAATGGTTGAGCATTATAAACCGAAAGATTTATTTGCTGTAGTCATGGATGCAGATACAGGCGAAATTCTCGCTTACAGTCAACGACCTACGTTCAATCCAGAAACTGGTGAAGATTTTGGTAAAAAGTGGGCGAATGATTTGTATCAAAATACGTATGAACCAGGTTCCACATTTAAAAACTTTGGTTTAGCAGCAGCAATTGAAGAAGGAGAATTTAAGCCAGATAAAAAATATACAGCAGAACCTAAAGAAGTCATGGGCTCAAAAATTTCCGACTGGAACAAAGTAGGTTGGGGAGAAATACCAATGTCACTTGGGTTCACATATTCTTCAAACACCTTAATGATGCATTTACAAGATTTAGTTGGTTCAGATAAGATGAAAGAATGGTATGAAAAATTTGGATTCGGTGAATCAACGAACGGCATGTTTGATGGTGAAGCTACTGGTGATATCGCATGGGATAATGAAGCACAGCAAAAAACATCTGCATTTGGTCAATCAACGACTGTAACACCAGTACAAATGTTACAAGCGCAATCAGCGTTTTATAATGAAGGTAATATGTTGAAACCATGGTTTATAGATAGTGTATCTAATCCTGTAAGTAATGATACTTTCTACAAAGGTGAAAAAGAAATCGCTGGTAAACCAATCAAAAAAGATACCGCTAAAAAAGTACGTACTGAAATGGATAAGGTTGTCAACAGCGAAAAGAGTAATGCTAAAAACTATAGAATCGATGGGTATGAAATAGAAGGTAAAACCGGTACAGCACAAGTAGCGGATCCAGATAATGGTGGATACGTAGAGGGTGAAAATCCATATTTCGTAAGCTTTATCGGTGATGCACCAAAAGATGACCCAGAAGTTGTCGTTTATGCTGGTATGAGTTTAGCTCAGAAAAATGACCAAGAAGCTTATGAAAGTGGTGTAAGTAAGGCTTTTAAACCAATTATGGAGAACACGTTGAAATATCTGAACGTCGGCGATAAAAATTCGAAAGACAAATCAGATGTGAAATACGGCAAAGTGCCTGACGTTGAAGGCCAAGAAACACAAAAAGCACAAGACAAAGTGAATAGTAAGTCTCTAGAACCTATCGTTATAGGTGACGGTGAGAAAATCACAAAACAATCTGTTACTGCAGATAAAGAAGTATTGCCTAATAGTAGGGTGTTATTATTGACTGATGGCGATGTTACGATGCCAAACATGTCCGGCTGGACTAAAGAAGAAGTCGTTGCATTTGAAAAGCTTACGAATACAAAAGTAACTACTAAAGGTAGTGGATTTGTTTCAGAGCAATCGATAACAGAAGGTCAAAAGATAAGTAAAAAAGATAAGATAGAAGTAACGTTGTCTTCTGAAGAAATTAATGGAGAAACAGCTGATGACGAATCAAAATCTAAAGACAATGAAGAAAATAAAGAATAAATTTAATTAGCACAACTTCTGAATTCAATTTTAAATCATGTTAGAATATTTGTTTCATGATTATGAGGTGTTCACAAATAGTAGCTTGTCAGTATTTAGTAGCGTATGACGTTAATTAAATAACTGATAAAGCTACTTACCTCTATACATACTGTAGCCACTTAGCACTTAGAAATAATCCAATTAAATATATAAAGGAGCATAATATGGTTTATTTACTCGCAATTATTGCACTTTTAGTCACTTTTATATTAGTCCCAGTATTGATACCAACATTAAAAAGAATGAAATTTGGGCAAAGTATTAGGGAAGAGGGCCCGCAAAGTCATATGAAAAAAACAGGCACACCTACAATGGGTGGACTTACTTTCTTGATTAGTATCATTGTAACTTCGATACTCGCAATTATTTTTATGGAAAATCCTAATCCAATTATTTTACTATTATTTGTAACAATAGGGTTTGGTTTAATCGGATTCATAGATGATTACATCATTGTTGTGAAAAAGAACAATGAAGGGTTAACAAGTAAACAAAAATTCTTAGCACAGATTGCGATAGCAGTCATCTTCTTCATTTTGAGCCAAGCGTTTAATTTAACTGATTTTTCTACAGGAATACATATTCCATTTACGAATACAGAAATACCACTATCTATTGCATATGTAATATTCATTGTGTTTTGGCAAGTAGGTTTCTCAAACGCAGTGAATTTAACAGATGGTTTAGATGGACTAGCAACTGGTTTGTCTATAATTGGATTTGTTATGTATGCAATTATGGCTTATTTCCAAGGTGCTACCTCTATCGGTCTGTTCTGTATTATTATGATTTTTGCTTTAGTTGGGTTCTTACCATTCAATTTAAACCCAGCTAAAGTATTTATGGGAGATACAGGTAGCTTGGCGTTAGGTGGTATATTTGCCACAATTTCAATTATGTTAAATCAAGAATTATCACTCATTTTTATTGGTTTCGTGTTTGTTGCAGAAACTTTATCAGTAATTATTCAAGTTACATCTTTCAAATTAACAGGAAAACGAATTTTCAAAATGTCACCATTACATCATCATTTCGAATTAGTTGGTTGGAATGAGAAGAAAGTTGTGACGGTATTTTGGACAGTAGGTTTGATTTCAGGACTAATTGGCCTATGGATTGGAGTGAATTAAATTGCTGAAATATACAGGATTAGAAAATAAAAATGTATTAGTAATTGGATTAGCGAAAAGTGGTTATGAAGCAGCGAAGTTGTTAAGTAAGTTGGGCGCGAATGTCATAGTTAATGATGGCAAAGATTTAAGCCAAGATTCACATGCCAAAGATTTAGAAAATAGAGGGGTTAAAGTCATTGGTGGAGAACATCCATTGTCTTTACTTGATAGTAATCCTATTATAGTTAAAAATCCTGGAATACCCTACACTGTACCTTTACTTGAAGCAGCAGTAGAAAAAGGCTTGAAAATCTTAACAGAAGTTGAATTGAGTTATTTGATATCAGAAGCACCTATTATTGGTGTCACAGGTACCAATGGTAAAACTACAGTAACGTCATTAATTGGAGATATGTTTCAAAAAAGCAGAGTAACAGGTAAAGTATCAGGGAATATTGGATATGTTGCATCTAAAGTAGCTCAAGAGGTTACAGCAAATGATTATTTAGTTACGGAACTATCTTCATTCCAACTACTTGGTATAGATCGATACAAGCCGCATATTGCTATTATTACAAATATATATTCGGCACATCTTGATTACCATGAATCGTTAGAGAACTATCAAAATGCTAAAAAAGAAATTTATAAAAATCAAACAGAGGACGATTATTTAATTTGTAATTATCACCAACGTCATTTAATTGAATCGGAATCATTAAGTGCCAAAACCTATTATTTTTCTACACAACAAGAAGTTGATGGTATTTATGTAAAAGATGGTTTTATTGTGTTTCAAGGATTTAGAATTATTCATAAAGACGATTTAGTATTACCAGGTGAACATAATTTAGAAAATATACTTGCAGCGACGTTAGCTGCACTTTTAGCTGGTATATCAGTAAGAGCAATCATCGATAGTCTTACTACATTTTCTGGTATTGAACATAGATTACAATATGTGGGTTCAAATAAAACGAATAAATATTACAATGATTCAAAAGCAACCAATACACTTGCAACACAATTTGCACTAAATTCATTTGATCAATCAATTATTTGGTTGTGTGGTGGTTTAGATCGTGGTAACGATTTTGATGAACTTATTCCTTATATGAAAAACGTCAAGGTGATGGTCGCATTTGGAGAAACACAAAGTAAATTTGTGAAACTAGGTGAAAGTCAGGGCAAATACGTAATAACAGCGACTGATGTACAAGACGCAGTCGATAAAATACAAGACGCTATAGAGCCAAATGACGTTGTACTTTTATCTCCAGCCTGTGCAAGTTGGGATCAATACAATACTTTTGAAGAGCGTGGAAATAAATTTATAAAAAGTTTCCAAGCGCACTTACCTTCTTTTTAAAGGGTGTGAAAATGAATGACTAATAAAGTAAGTGAATTTGACTCTGAATACTTAAAAGAAAAACGAGCAAAACGTCGAAAACGACAAAAGCAAATTCAATATTCAGTATTTGGTGTATTGTTATTTATTATCATTTTGATTCTTATATATATGTTCACGCCTTTAAGTAAGATAAGTAGTGTGGAAATAAAAGGCAATGATAATGTTTCCAAAAGTGCAATCAATAAAGCAATTGATGTTAAAGACAACTCTAGAATGTACACATATAGCACTTCAAAAGCGACGGATAAATTAAAAGAAAACAAATTGATAAAAAGCGCGAAAATCACGAAACAAATGCCTAACAAATTAACGATTGAGATCTCTGAAAATCAAATTGTTGGAATGACGAAAAAGAAAGATAATTACGTGCCTATTCTAGAAAATGGTACAGAATTGAAAAACTATGATGGTAATGCAACGGATGATGGACCCATTTTAGTAGGATTTGAAAAAGAGGAGAAAGAAAAAATTATTAATGAACTTGCAAAAATGCCAGCAAATGTAAGAGGTATGATTGCAGAAATTAAATATGATCCTCAAGAAAATTTACAAAATCAAATCAAATTATTCACATCTGATGATATTCAAATTCTTGGTAATCTCAATACGATTGCTAATAAAATGAAATATTATCCGCAAATGTCTCAATCGCTAGAACGTGATGAATCAGGCGAATTGAAAAAGTCAGGATATATTGATTTATCAGTAGGTGCATCATTTATTCCTTATAGTGGTGGTAATGAAACAAAATCAGCAAGTGACAAAAATGTAGACGAACAAACAACAGAAACAGATGCAGCAAAAGATGAGTTACAAAGTGCATTAAACAAAATAAATAAAGAATCAGATAAAAATAATTAAAAAATTTCGACAAATACATGTGTTTATAGTTCACAAGCATCAAAACGTATTGTAAACTGTTAATAGTGTGAACTTGAATAAGTTATTGTCAGGAGGTGCCTATCTATGGAAGAGCATTATTATGTAAGTATAGATATTGGTTCATCAAGCGTTAAAACGATAGTGGGCGAAAAATTTCACAATGGTATAAATGTGATAGGTACAGGACAGACCTACACAAGTGGGATTAAAAATGGTCTTATTGATGATTTCGATATCGCTAAACAAGCGGTAAAAGATACAATCAAAAAAGCCTCTATTGCTTCAGGTGTAGATATTAAAGAAGTGTTTTTAAAACTTCCAATAGTCGGAACTGAAGTATTTGATGAAGTAAATGAAATAGAATTTTATGAAGATACAGAATTGAATGGTACACATATTGAAAGTGTGCTTGAAGGTATTCGTGAAAAAAATGATGTGCCAGAAACTGAAATTATAAATGCATTCCCGATTAAATTTATTGTTGATGGGGAAAATGAAGTTTCAGATCCAAAAGAATTAATTGCTAGACATGGTTTGAAAGTAGAAGCTGGTGTTATTGCAATTCAAAAATCAATTTTAATCAATATGATTAAATGTGTTGAATCTTGTGGCGTAGATGTATTAGATGTGTATTCAGATGCGTATAACTATGGTTCAGTGCTATCAGCTACTGAAAAAGAGCTAGGTACATGTATCATCGATATCGGTGAAGATATTACACAACTTGCATTTTATGAACGTGGCGAGCTTGTTGATGCTGAGGCAATTGAGATGGCTGGTCGAGATATCACAGAAGATATTTCGCAAGGCTTAAACACATCTTATGAAACAGCAGAAAAGATTAAACATCAATATGGTCACGCTTTCTTTGAATCTGCTTCTGATCATGACGTATTTAGTGTAGACCAAGTGGATAGTGAAGAAGAAGCTCAATTTACTCAAAAAGATTTAGCAGATATTATTGAAGCACGTGTTGAAGATATCTTCTTTAATGTTTTTGATATATTACAAGAGCTAGGACTTACTAAAGTTAACGGTGGTTTCGTTGTTACTGGTGGTTCGGCAAACCTATTAGGTGTTAAAGAATTACTACAAGATATGGTAAGTGAAAAAGTAAGAATTCATACACCGTCACAAATGGGCATTAGAAAACCTGAATTTTCTTCAGCAATTTCAACAATTTCTAGTAGCATTACTTTCGACGAATTGCTAGATTATGTTACAATTAGTAATCATGACAGTGAAGAATTCGAAGAAGAAGTCATCGAATCTGATGAAAGAGAACATAGCACAAAATCAAGCGGATTTGACTGGTTCAAGAAAAAATCAAACAAACAAGAAGAGCCACAAACGTCAGCTTCTGAAATGGAAGAACCAGAAGCACCTGAGGAATACGACGAAAAAGTAGACGTCAACCAAGATGAAGAACGTAAACCTCAGGACAAAGAAGAAGGTAAATTCAAAAAACTTATGAAATCTCTATTCGATTGATTGGCCATTAAAACTAGGAGGAAATATAAATGTTAGAATTTGAACAAGGATTTAATCATTTAGCGACGTTGAAAGTCATCGGTGTAGGGGGCGGCGGTAACAACGCTGTAAACCGTATGATTGACCATGGTATGAATAATGTTGAATTTATTTCAATCAATACGGATGGACAAGCTTTAAACCTGTCTAAAGCTGAAGCTAAAATCCAAATTGGTGAAAAATTAACACGTGGTTTAGGCGCTGGAGCTAACCCGGACATTGGTAAAAAAGCTGCAGAAGAGTCTCGTGAACAGATTGAAGATGCTATCCAAGGCGCAGATATGGTATTCGTAACTGCTGGTATGGGTGGCGGTACTGGTACTGGTGCTGCTCCAGTCGTAGCAAAAATTGCTAAAGAAATGGGAGCATTAACAGTAGGTGTCGTTACACGTCCATTTGGTTTTGAAGGTCGTAAGCGTCAAACACAAGCAGCAGCTGGTGTAGAATCAATGAAAGCAGCTGTAGATACATTAATCGTTATTCCTAATGACAGATTATTAGATATCGTTGATAAATCAACACCTATGATGGAAGCATTTAAAGAAGCCGACAACGTATTACGTCAAGGTGTTCAAGGTATTTCTGATTTAATCGCAGTATCAGGTGAAGTAAACCTTGACTTTGCAGATGTGAAAACAATCATGTCTAACCAAGGTTCAGCATTAATGGGAATTGGTGTTTCTTCCGGCGAAAACCGCGCAGTAGAAGCAGCTAAAAAGGCGATTTCGTCACCATTATTAGAAACTTCAATCGTTGGTGCACAGGGTGTACTTATGAATATCACTGGTGGAGAGTCACTATCACTTTTCGAAGCACAAGAATCAGCTGACATCGTACAAGATGCAGCAGACGAAGATGTAAATATGATCTTCGGTACTGTAATTAATCCAGAATTACAAGACGAAATTGTAGTTACAGTTATCGCTACTGGATTTGAAGATAAACCTTCATCACAAGCACGTAAAGCTTCAAATACTGGGTTCGGTACAAGCGCAACAAGTAGTAACAGTTCAAAAGAAGATTCATTTGCATCAAATACAGCAAATACTTCTCAACCATCAGAAAGTGCTAGTGAAGGCAGAAGTCATACTACAAATGAAGATGACATTCCAAGCTTTATCAGAAATAGAGAAGAAAGACGTTCAAGAAGAACTAGACGTTAATTTTCGAACTAGCTCGCCTTGTATACATAAGGCTTAAAGCTTAAAGTAGTCAATAATAAATACAATGATGTCATCAGGTCCAAAGATCTGATGACTTTTTTGAATTTTATTGCTATTTGTGAATATAACTTAATCATATATCTGTCTGAAATTTCAGAAAAAAATTATTGTCGCGGGTCTCCTATATGAAGTCATAGCGAGGAATTACAGTTTTAATTAATGGAGGGTCATAGTATGCATGATAAATTTATTAAAGATAATCATATATTGAAATATGAGGATAGCCATTTAAACAATGTAAAATTGGGTATAACAACAAGAGAAGAAGGTTTGAGTCCCTATCCTAAATCAGCTTTTAACATGGCTAGATATATTAATGATAATCCACAACACGTTACACAACATCAAGAAGAGCTTGCAGCTGTAATTCAATACCCGAGAGAACAATGGGTATTCCCTATACAAACGCATGAAAATAAAGTTGTAGAGGTGACAGCTAAAGATAAAGGCACGAATATTGATATTTTAACGGATGCTCTACATGGTGTAGATGCATTATATACGTATGAATCTGATATTCTGCTTACAATGTGTTACGCGGACTGTGTACCTATATATTTTTATAGTGAAAAACATCATTACATCGGTTTGGCACATGCTGGTTGGAGAGGAACTGTCGGTCAAATTGTGAATGAAGTCATTCGCCATATCAATTTTAATTTAAATGATTTGAATATCGTAATTGGACCTGCAACATCTACAACTTATGAAATTAATGATGATATTAAATCAAAATTTGAATCATTACCGATAGACATGAATGAATATATTGAGACAAGAGACAATGACAGACATGGCATTGATTTAAAACGCGCGAATGCTTTATTAATTGAAAATACAGGTGTTCCTAAAGACAATATTTATATTACTAACTATGCGACATCTGACGATTTATCCTTATTTTTCTCATATAGAGTAGAGAAAGGGAATACTGGCCGCATGTTAGCATTTATCGGTCAATAATGAAGAGGTGTAGAGATTTGAACGTACAATATAATTTAGAACAAATTGAAAAACAATTAAAAACACACTGCGAAAAAGGTAATATTTCAACGTTGCCAAACGTGATTGCAGTGACAAAGTATGCTACAATAGACCGAGCTAATGATGCTTATAATGCGGGGATTAGACATTTTGGTGAGAATCGTTTAGAAGGATTTCAACTAAAAAAAGAAGCTTTACCTGACGATATAGTAATGCACTTTATTGGTTCATTGCAGACTAGAAAGGTAAAAGAAGTGATTAATGAAATTGATTACTTTCATGCATTAGATCGTCTTAAATTAGCAAAAGAAATTAACAAAAGGGCAGAACACAAAATAAAGTGTTTTGTTCAAGTAAATGTTTCAGGTGAAGATTCTAAACAAGGTGTTGCGTTGAAAGATGTGAATACTTTTATTGAAACATTGGAACAATATGAAAATATAGAAGTAGTTGGTCTTATGACTATGGCTCCATTAACTGATGACGAGTCATATATAAAAAGCTTATTTCAATCATTAAAGAATAAAAGAGATGAGATTAAAGCGCTCAATTTAAATTATGCACCATGCACTGAGTTATCGATGGGAATGAGTAATGATTTCCATTTAGCTGCTGAAGAAGGTGCGTCATTTGTGAGAATTGGGACTAAACTTGTAGGAAAAGAGGAGTGAGCCCCGTGGCTTTAAAAGATTTATTTAGTGGATTTTTCGTGGTTGAAGAAGAAGATGACGAATTAGAAGCACCAGAAGAAGAACAAGGTAGACAACAAAACAAGCAACAAGCGCAGTCTCAAACGAATTTCAATGAATATAAAAATAATGAAAATACAGAGCGACAAAGATCCATACAATCCGTTCCCAAAAAGCAGTCATCAAGATTACAGCAATCCTCAGGTGAAAGGAAGTATCAAATGAATAACACTTCATCAAAAAATAATGCAAGGAACGTTGTGAATATGAATAATCAAGAACAAGATCAATTCGGTTTTACAGAAGAAAGTTCTAAAATGTGTTTATTTGAACCACGTGTTTTTTCAGATACTCAAGATATCGCAGACGAACTCAAAAATCGTCGTGCAACTTTAGTTAATTTACAGCGTATTGATAAAGTTTCTGCTAAACGTATTATCGACTTTTTAAGCGGTACAGTTTATGCAATCGGTGGAGACATTCAACGCGTAGGGTCAGATATATTCTTATGTACTCCAGATAATATTGAAGTCGCTGGTAGTATTACAGATCACATAGAAAATATGGAATACCAAGGTGAATAGAGGTAATAATAAATGGATATAGGTTTATTAGGAAGTATATTTAGTTTTATTTTATTCTTGGTTCAAATTTATTATTACGGAATGATTGTTTATTTCTTTATGTCATGGATACCTAATGCACGAGAAAATAAATTCGGTCAATTTTTAGCTAAAATTTATGAACCATTTTTAGAACAATTCCGTAAAATTATTCCTCCAATTGGTATGATCGATATATCATCAATTGTAGCAATAATTGTACTTGTCTTATTCCGACAAGGTTTAGCAAGTATTTTTAATTTAATTTTGAGTAATTTAGCTTAAATCAATTTACGTTAAATAGAATTTAAGTTTACTTATAACTAATGTATAAAATAAATGAGAAGCACCTAACGTTGTATGACGCGAGGTGCTTTCTCTTGTATGTGGAGTGATTAACATCGATATTTACCAGCATTTTAGAAAAGAAGAACATGAATTAATAGATCAACTTATGGATAAGTGTAACCGTGCGAATGAGCAGTATGCGCCTATATTAACACCTTTTCTAGACCCACGTGGACAATATATTATAAGTGTTATAGTGGGTAGTTACGATGATTTAGAAGTCACATTCTTTGGTGGGCCATATGCAGAACGCAAAAGGGCTATTGTTGCACCTGATTATCTTGTGCCAGAAGAAGAACTGTTTGAAATTGTATTGGTTGAAATAGACTATCCTAAAAAGTTTGTAACGCTACAACATCAACATATATTAGGAACAATTATGTCTTTAGGGATAGAAAGAGAGCAATTAGGAGATATTATTGTGGATGATTCAATTCAATTTACTTTGACAAAACAATTGGAATCTTATATTATGTTAGAACTAAATAGGATTAAGGGTGCTACAGTTAAACTTAATTCTATTCCTATAAAAGATATGATACAATCAAAAGAGCATTGGCAAACATATGAAACTACTGTGAGTGGTTTGCGTTTAGATGTCATCTTAAAAGAAATGATTCGCAAATCCCGTACAATTGCTAAACAATTAATTGATAAAAAGCGTGTCAAGGTCAATCATACAATGATCGACGCTACAGATTTTCAACTTGATAGTGGTGACTTATTGTCAATCCAAGGTTATGGTAGAGCAATGATTACTGATATTGGTGGTAAAACAAAAAAAGATAAAGTAAGAATTTCGTACAAAACTTTATTCAAATAATGTTATACTTATATAACGTATAAACAAGTTAAATTAGATTTCTATCAATAAGAATGCATACAAATGATTATAAAAAAATAGAAAATATAGACATAAATCACTATTTCAGATATTTAAAGCAGTGCTAAAATAGTGTATTATAGAAGGAGGATAACGCATGCCTTTTACACCAAATGAAATAAAAAACAAAGACTTTACACGCGTAAAAACTGGTTTTGAACCAACTGAGGTTGAAAGCTATTTAGAACAACTAAGTAACGAAATTGAACGTTTAAAAGAAGATAAAAAGCAATTAGAGAAAGTCATTGAAGATAAAGATACAAATATACAGTCATATAAAGATGTTCATCAATCTGTAAGTGATGCTTTAATTCATGCGAAACAAGCTGGGGAAGAAACGAAATTAGCTGCAACTAAAGATGCTGAAGCAACAGTTTCTAAAGCACAAAGTGAGGCTAATAAAATTGTTAATGATGCGGTTGAAAAAGCACGTCGTCTCTCATTCCAAACTGAAGACATGAAACGACAATCAAAAATATTTAGATCACGTTTTCGCATGTTAGTTGAGGCTCAACTTGATTTACTAAAAAGTGAAGATTGGGATTATTTATTAAATTATGATCTTGATTCTGAACAAGTAACTCAAGAAAATATTAATCATTTACATGAAAATGATTTGACTGAAGAAGAAAAAGCGATGAAAGCGAAAGCAGAGGCAGATAGTACTGCAGAAGCAGATGCTCAGGCTACAAATACTGAAACAGATAAAAAATAGTAATTAATATAAATAACAGACGCGTAAACATCTTTTTGCATATCAAAGCGAGTTAGGGACAGTGAGAGCCTTTCATATGTAAGATGTTTATATCACTGTAATTTTAAAAAAATATATGAACAATGAGAGAACTCTAAGTTGAGTTAATCAGGGTGGTAACGCGGTATTAATCGTCCCTGTTAATTGAACTTAGGGTTCTTTTTATTGTACGGATGAATTGAATTTATTATGAAAATCGGAACAAGGAGTGTATAAAATGGATTATAAAGAAACGTTATTAATGCCAAAGACAGATTTCCCAATGCGCGGAGGGTTACCAAATAAAGAACCTAAGATCCAAGAAGAATGGGAAGCACAAAACATTTATCAAAAAGTGTTAGATAAAAATGAAGGGAATCCATCATACATTTTGCATGATGGCCCACCATACGCTAATGGTAATTTGCATATGGGACATGCACTGAATAAAATCTTAAAAGACATGATGATTAGATATAAATCAATGCGTGGGTTTTATGCACCTTACGTCCCAGGTTGGGATACGCATGGTTTACCTATTGAACAAGCACTAACTAAAAAAGGTGTTAAACGTAAAGAATTATCTATTGCTGAATTCAGAAAAAAATGTGAAGCATTTGCTTTAGAACAAATTGAAAATCAGAAAAAAGATTTTAAACGTTTAGGTGTTAAAGGTGATTTTGATAATCCATATATCACGTTAAAACCAGAATATGAAGCAGCACAAATTCGTTTATTTGGCGAAATGGCAGATAAAGGGTTAATTTACAAAGGCAAAAAACCTGTATATTGGTCACCATCAAGTGAATCTTCACTTGCAGAAGCAGAAATTGAATATCAAGATAAACGTTCAGCTTCTATCTATGTAGCGTTTGATGTTAAAGATGGTAAAGGCGTTGTAGATTCAGATGCGAAATTCATCATTTGGACAACAACACCATGGACATTACCTTCTAACGTGGCGATTACAGTACATCCTGATTTAACTTATGGTCAATATAATGTGAACGGTAAAAAATACATTATCGGTAAAGACTTAGCGAGTGATGTTGTTGAAGCATTAGGCTGGGATGAAAATACGCTTGAATTAGAAAAAGAATTTAAAGGTAGCGAATTAGAGTATGTGGAGACACAACATCCATTTGTTGACCGAGTTTCATTGGTTATCAATGGCTTACATGTTACTACTGATGCTGGTACAGGTTGTGTGCATACAGCACCTGGTCATGGTGAAGATGACTATGTCGTTGGTCAGAAGTACAAATTACCAGTAATTAGCCCAGTTGATGATAAAGGTGTCTTTACAGAAGAAGCTGGTCAATTTGAAGGTATGTTCTATGACAAAGCCAATAAAGCAATTACGGATGTGTTAAAAGAAAAAGATGCTTTATTAAAGTTAGAGTTTATCACACATAGTTATCCTCATGATTGGCGTACGAAAAAACCTGTTATCTTTAGAGCAACGCCACAATGGTTTGCATCTATTGATAAAGTTCGTCAAGACATCTTAGATGCAATTGAAGTAACTGATTTTAAAGTAGATTGGGGTAAAACACGTATTTTCAATATGATCCGTGACCGTGGTGAATGGGTTATTTCACGTCAACGTGTCTGGGGTGTTCCTCTACCAGTATTTTATGCTGAAAATGGTGACATCATCATGACAAACGAAACTGTTAATCATGTTGCAGATTTATTTGAAGAATTTGGTTCTAATGTTTGGTTTGAACGTGATGCAAAAGACCTACTACCGGAAGGATTTACACATCCAAGTAGTCCAAACGGTGAATTTACTAAAGAAACAGATATTATGGATGTTTGGTTTGATTCTGGTTCATCTCACAGAGGCGTTTTAGAAGGACGTCCTGAATTATCTTATCCAGCAGATTTATACATTGAAGGTAGTGACCAATACCGTGGTTGGTTTAACTCATCAATTACAACTTCTGTTGCGACAAGAGGTAAATCACCATACAAAATGCTCTTATCTCATGGCTTTGTTATGGACGGCTCAGGTAAAAAAATGAGTAAATCATTAGGTAACGTTATTGTGCCAGATCAAATTGTTAAACAAAAAGGTGCAGATATTGCACGACTGTGGGTAAGTAGTGTTGATTACTTAGCTGACGTTCGTATCTCAGATGAAATTTTAAAACAAACTTCTGATGTGTATCGTAAAATCAGAAATACATTAAGATTTATGTTAGGTAACGTGAATGATTATAATCCTGCTACTGATGCATTAGCTGAAGCAGATTTATTAGAAGTAGATAAATATTTATTAAATAGACTACGTGAATTTACAGCAAATACTTTAGATCATTATGATAACTATGATTACTTAGATATCTATCAAGAAGTTCAAAACTTTATTAACGTAGAATTAAGTAATTTCTATTTAGATTATGGTAAAGATATTTTATATATTGAAGAACGTGATTCTCATAAACGTCGTAGTATGCAAACAGTGTTATACCAAATTGTAGTGGATATGACGAAATTATTAGCACCAATCTTAGTGCATACTGCTGAAGAAGTTTGGTCTCATATTCCGCATGTTGAAGAAGAAAGTATTCACTTAACTCGTATGCCAGAACGCGCTGAAGTAGACCGTGAATTTTTAGATAGATGGAATACATTTATGGATTTACGTGATGATGTTAACCGTGCATTAGAAGTAGCACGTGGTGAAAAAGTAATTGGTAAATCATTAGAAGCAAAAGTTGTAATCGGTAGCAATGACAACTTTGATGCAACATCATTTTTACAACAATTCTCTGATTTACAGCAGTTATTTATTACTTCTCAAGCAGAAGTAGTGGAATCAGTTGAAAATGGTGTGGCTTATCAATATGGTGATATCCGTATTGAACACGCGCATGGTGAAAAATGTCAACGTTGTTGGAATTATAGTGAAGAACTAGGCTCAGTTGGCGAACTTGAAGACTTATGTCCACGTTGCCAAGAAGTCGTTAAAACACTCGTATAAAACGTAGTGTGATTAATTAGAAATAAAAATGAAATAATTAAATTAGGTTATATGTTTTGCCTCGCGCAAAGCATATAGCCTTTTTCATGTTTGAACTATTAAGATAATTATGAAGAAATGGATAAAAATAATACTATTGAATGAGCTTTTTTAATGTATAAAAATGGATTTCAAGTATACTGAATTTATTAGAGTTTTAGAAAGGTGTTATACATGTTCCATAGTCAAAGCGCGCATTTTGTAAATGGCATTACATTAAATGTTAGAGATAAAGATGAAATGAAACAATTTTATGAAAACATCATAGGTATGAATGTGGTAAATGAATCTTATTCAACAATCCAATATGAGATTGGTAATTTAAATCATTTTATGACTTTTAACCAGGTTATACAGGGCAGAGAGCCGTTACGTTCAGAAGCAGGATTATTTCACTTGGCAATCAAGTTACCTGCTAAGACAGACCTTGCAGATTTGCTTGTACAAATAGATGAGTCTGGTATTCCAGTACACGGTGGGGAGCATGATGTGACAACCTCATTATATTTAGAAGACCCTGAAGGTAATGGTTTAGAATTTTATGTTGATAATCCAATTGAAGACTGGTTATTTGAAGATGAAAAAGTAGTGCTTGAAACGCAACCGATTAACGTGCCTAATCTATTAGCGTATACTTCAAATGAAAAATGGCAAGGTATACCTGATGAAAGTGTTATTGGTTATTTGAATTTAAAATCAATTGATTTAAGCAAAGTTAAGCAGTACTATAATAATTATTTCGGACTTGAAACATCATCATTAGAAACAGATGGCGCATTTTACTTATCCTCTAATGGTTATCATCAACATTTAGTGGTTAATAATTGGTTATCTAGTATTAAACGAATTGAAAATAATAGAACGTATGGTTTAGCAATTATTGATTTTCATTACCCTGAGACTACGCACAAATTATTAACAGGACCAGATGGTATACAATTTCGATTTAATTATAATAAGGTCGTGTGATTAAATGAAAAAAAGACTTGGTACGATGTTTGCGATAAGTGCTATTATTACTGTTGCTGCTGCATATGAAGGATTAGATAACCAAGATATGACTGAGCCAACAAATCATTTCTGGTCATTAGATCCAATGAAATATAATACGTATACTAAAGGACAATGCACGCACTACGTCTTTGAAAAAGTAAGAGAAGATGGAATGAAAATAGGGAAGAAATGGAACGACGCAAAGTATTGGGCATCGTATGCACAAAAAAGTGACTATAAAGTCAATCAATCACCCAAGGTAGGGAGCATTTTACAGACTACTGAAGGTGAGTATGGTCATGTAGCTTATATTGAACAACGAAATGACAATGGTTCATTAGAAGTTAGTGAAATGAATTATAACAAGCCTTTTGAAATATCAAACCGAATTATAACGAAAGACGAAGTTAAAGATTATAAATATATCCATCCTAAGAAAAACGCTAGTGTTTAAACATAATAGTATTTAGAGACAATACTTGTGCATGCTTTCCGCGGGCACAGCCTCAGCCTGTAGTCTGCGGCTCGTGCATTTCCCGCAGGAGTCAGCACAAGTCGTTACCTTGATTTAATATTAAAATAATATGAAATATGTTTTCAATAACTCATGTCTATGTTTTAATAGGAAGATTTACTTAATATATATTCATATAGTTTTTTATTTTGTGGCAGTTCTATTGCATGCTTTCCGCGGCCACAGCCTTTAGTATTCACTCATGTTGAACTATTCGACTAGGTGCCGACGTTTCCATACAATATTGTCACTACTTGAACATCAAATATTTCATCTACATTAACTATTAAAAATAGGCAACATGGTGCGCCATTTTATTGTTAACTGTAGATGATTTTTTAAATTACCTTATTGTATATGTGAATATTATTAGTGATTTAGTATTAATAATGTAACTTTTTTATCAGATATTCAAACTGTAACTTTTTTTATAAGTTTGATTAGGATATAATGAAAGATGTTGTAAAAGCGACTGAGATTAGAATAGGAGGTACAGACATGAAACGTCCGTACTATATTGGTATTTCTTTATTCATAACAATCGTTATATTAATATTAGATCAAATCACAAAATTTATTGTTGCTAGTTCAATGAAGGTTGGAGAAACATTTGAAGTTATTCCCAACTTTTTAAATATAACTTCTCACAGAAATGATGGTGCCGCTTGGGGTATTATGAGCGGGAAAATGGGCTTTTTCTATATTATTACAGTTATTATACTCGTAGTGCTCATTGTATTTTATATTAAAGAAGCAAAACACAGTTTGTTAATGCAAATCGCTATTAGTTTATTATTTGCAGGTGCTTTAGGTAACTTTATTGATCGCGTATTACACGGTGAAGTTGTTGACTTTATTGACACATATATATTTGGTTATAACTTTCCAATATTTAATGTAGCTGACTCTAGTTTGACGATAGGCGTTTTGTTAATTATTATCGCTTTGTTAACAGATATGAAGAACGAAGAATAGGAGAGATTTTGCATGACAATACATGAGTATAAGATAGAAAATAAAGATGACGCAGGCCAGCGTATCGACAAAGTATTACCTGAATTCAATTCAGATTGGTCACGTACACAGATTCAAGATTGGATAAAATTATCACTTGTAAAAGTAAATGATAAGCTAATTAAACCAAATTATAAGACGAAGTTAAACGACCATATTGTAGTAACTGAAAAAGAAATTGTAGAAGCAGACATCAATCCAGAAAATTTAAACTTAGATATATATTATGAAGACGATGATGTAGCAATCGTTTATAAACCTAAAGGTATTGTGGTGCATCCTTCAGCTGGGCATTCAACAGGGACACTTGTAAATGGTTTAATGTATCAAATGAAAAATTTATCTGGCATTAATGGTGAAGTACGTCCAGGTATTGTACATCGTATTGATAAAGATACATCTGGTCTATTAATGGTAGCCAAAAATGATATTGCACATCGTAGTTTAGTGAATCAATTAGTTAAGAAAACTGTGACACGTAAATACGTAGCGCTTGTTCATGGCAATATACCGCATGATTACGGTACGATAGAGGCACCAATTGGTAGAAATAAAAATGATCGTCAATCAATGGCCGTTGTTGATGATGGTAAAGAAGCAGTTACACATTTTAATGTATTAGAGCATTTTAATAATTATACTTTAGTAGAATGTGAATTAGAAACAGGGCGTACACACCAAATACGTGTACATATGAAGTATATTGGATTCCCGCTTGTAGGCGATCCGAAATATGGACCGAAGAAAACCTTGAATATTGGCGGGCAAGCGCTACATGCCGGTATCATTGGTTTTGAACACCCAGTGACGCAAGAATATATTGAAAAGTCTACACCACTTCCTGAGGATTTTGAACAATTATTAGCAGATATTCGTAAAAGTGACAGCTAACTAATAAAAGTAAATTTGAAATATAAAGTTTTGAAGGCTTAAATTTAATATATAAGAACGAGCTACTAGAATTCTATATTAGAACCTAGTAGCTTTTTATGAGGTTGGGACAAAATACATGTCCCGCTCCCAATCTATCATATGAGTGACGTGAAATAGCGTCAAATGATTATTTTGAATTTTATTTGACCGCTTGCAAGTGAATTATATTCATGGTAATATAGTGACAGTTTAATAGAGCGCCATATCGTCTTTAAATGAAAGTCCAGAGAGGCTTCGAAGACATGGATTTAATATAAGGTACATAAACATATTGTATGTTTGTGAAGGCAAATGAACACTGTTGTAGCTGAAGTTTATCGCGCAATGGGAAACATAGTGGTTAACTCCCTGTGAAGAGAAAGCATCTAAGTTAAGTGAAGATAAATCTCTTGTTTGTTTATGATACTTTATAACTAAACCTCATGTCTAAAAAGACATGAGGTTTTCTTTATATTAAATAAGATAAATATTTATCAAATTAAGGAAGGTGCCTAAAATGTCAGAACGAGTTATTATGGATGAAGCAGCGATTCAAAGAACGGTGACACGTATTGCACATGAAATTTTAGAATATAACAAAGGTACTGATAATTTAATATTGTTAGGTATTAAAACGCGCGGTGCATTTTTAGCACGACGTATTCAACAAAAAATTGAGCGCATAGAAGAGAAGCTTGTGCCAACTGGAACAATTGATATCACTCAATTTAGAGATGATTTAGAACAGACAATAAACGAAGCTGAAGAAAGCGCATATGAAATTGATGTTAATATTACAAATCAAGTCGTAATTATCATTGATGATGTTTTATATACAGGACGAACAGTCAGGGCCTCCTTAGACGCAGTGTTACAGTACGCTAGACCTAAGAAAATAGGTTTAGCTACACTAGTAGATCGAGGACATCGAGAATTACCGATACGTGCAGACTTTGTTGGTAAAAACATACCAACAGCAAGGGAAGAAGCTGTGGCAGTTTTTCTTGAAGAAATTGATGATAGAAATGCAGTAGTAATTGAATAGCACCTTTTAATTCAGTACGAGAGACTGAAAAGGGGAAGAGGGTTTAAATTTTCAGCTACGATCTAACCATTAGATACGTAAGCAATTCATTTATAGTTGTCAAATGCACGATGTTGATAACATTCCTCTTCACATATACTTTGTTTTATTGCGAGTTATCTATAGTCATTAAATGTAAATGGCTATAATTCAACATAGCAATAATCAAGATATATACTTTTTAGTCTCTTTACATGAATTTAATGTAAAGAGATTTTTTTATGAGAGGAAGCATAAAACATGGAAAATGAAACAATGTTTGAACGGACAGTTAAGCCAGTATTAGATGTGCAAGATAGACCTAAATTAGGACAATGGGCATTTCTAAGTACACAACATTTATTTGCGATGTTTGGCTCAACTGTACTCGTACCATTTTTAACAGGATTACCTATATCTTCAGCGTTATTAGCTTCTGGTGTCGGGACATTGTTATACATACTAATTACCAAAGCAAAAATACCAGCATACTTAGGGTCGAGCTTTGCATTTATTACACCCATTATTACAGGACTTAATTCACATAGCTTAGGTGACATGTTGATGGCGTTATTCATGAGCGGTGTAATGTATGTACTCATCGGTTTAGCAATTAGATTAACTGGAACAGCATGGTTGATGCATTTATTGCCACCGGTTGTTGTAGGACCAGTCATTATGGTTATAGGATTAAGTTTGGCACCTACAGCAGTTAATATGGCAATGTTTGAGAATTCCTCAGAGATGCAAGGCTATAATCTGAGTTATTTAGCAGTAGCAATGACCACGTTGATAGTAACAATCGTAGTGCAAGGGTACTTCAAAGGATTCTTATCCTTGATACCTGTATTAATTGGTATCGTCACAGGTTACATCCTTTCAGCATTTATGGGACTTGTCAATTTTGCTCCAATAGCGAAAGCAAAATGGTTACAATTTCCAGACGTGTACTTGCCATTTAAAGACTACACGCCATCCATTCACATGGGACTAATCATTGTCCTGATACCTATTGTCTTTGTGACTGTAAGTGAACACATCGGTCACCAAATGGTCATTAACAAAATTGTAGGACGTAACTTTTTTAAGGATCCAGGTTTAGATCGTTCGATTATTGGTGACGGTGTTTCTACCATGTTTGCAAGTTTGATTGGCGGGCCACCGAGCACAACTTATGGTGAAAATATTGGTGTTTTAGCCATCACAAAAATTTATAGTGTATACGTCATCGGTGGCGCAGCAGTTATCGCTATTATTTTAGGATTTGTTGGTAAATTTACAGCACTCGTCTCATCTATACCTACCCCAGTAATGGGTGGTGTATCTATACTACTTTTCGGTATTATCGCAGCAAGTGGTCTAAGAATGCTAGTCGAAAGTGAAGTTGATTTTGCAAGTAACCGTAACCTTGTTATTGCATCAGTTATCCTTGTAATTGGTATTGGTAATCTCGTCTTTAACTTAAATGGCGTCGGTATCAATATGCAAATAGAAGGCATGGCATTAGCAGCTTTAGCAGGCATTATACTCAATCTTATCTTACCTAAGGAAACACCAGCGAATAAATAAGCATTGATCATTATGAGGAGGCTAAAAAATTGGATAACTTATTGTCGATGGAACATCTAACTACAAATGAAATATATGAATTAGTCAAACGTGCGAGTGCAATAAAAAAAGGTGAACTAGAACCTCGACGTTATGAAGATAAATTTGTAGCAAATTTATTTTTTGAAAACTCAACACGTACGAAAAGTAGTTTCTTAGTAGCAGAACAAAAATTAGGACTGAAATTAATTGATTTTGAAACAAATACATCTTCTGTTCAAAAAGGGGAAACATTATATGACACGTGTAAAACTTTAGAACAAGTAGGTGCAGATGTTCTGGTAATAAGACATTCACAAACCACTTATTATGATCAATTAAAATCGCTTAACGTACCAATTATTAATGCAGGAGATGGCAGTGGGCAACACCCGACACAAAGCTTACTAGACATCATGACAATCTATGAAGAATATCAAACTTTTGAGGGCTTAAATATTTTGATTTGTGGTGATATTAAAAACTCTCGTGTCGCTCGAAGTAATTTTCAAAGTTTAACAGCACTGGGTGCTAACGTAATGTTTTCTAGCCCAGATGCTTGGAAAGATGATTCCTTAGATGCGCCGTATAAAGATATTGATACTGTAATAGATGAGGTAGATATAGTAATGTTATTAAGAGTACAACACGAAAGACATACAGACGAGAACACAACACAATTTGAAGTAAGTAACTATCATAATCAATACGGGTTAACGCAAGCGAGATATAATAGGCTAAAATCACAAGCAATCGTGATGCATCCAGCACCAGTAAATAGAGGTGTGGAAATAGAAGATTCACTTGTAGAAGCATCAAAATCACGTATTTTCAAACAAATGGAAAATGGCATGTACTTACGCATGGCAGTTATAGATTATATTTTACAATCGAAAGGGGCAGAAACAAATGAAATTATTAACGAATGCTAAAATCTTAAAAAACGGTGAATTTGAAACGGTGTCTATCTTAGTTGAAGGACAACATATTAAACAAATAGCTACGCAAATTGAGGTAGATACAAATACTGAGATACTTGATGTTAAAGGACAGTTTGTTTCTCCAGGTTTAGTAGATGTGCATGTGCACTTACGTGAACCAGGTGGGGAGCATAAAGAAACAATAGCAACGGGTACGAAAGCAGCTGCTAGAGGTGGATTTACAACCGTCTGTCCAATGCCAAATACGCGTCCAGTGCCTGATTCAAAAGAAAATCTAAATCATTTAAATCAATTAATAGAAGATAATGCTGAAGTAAGAGTATTACCTTACGCAGCTATTACAGTGAGACAAGCTGGTAAAGAACATGTCGATTTTGAAACACTTGCTAACAACGGTGCATTTGCATTTACAGATGATGGTGTAGGTGTTCAACAAGCTAATATGATGTATGAGGCGATGCAAGCAGCAGCAAAAGTGAATAAAGCAGTCGTAGCACACTGTGAAGATAACAGTTTAATTTATGGTGGCGCTATGCATGAAGGACAACGCAGTAAAGCTTTAGGCATTCCTGGTATTCCAAATATTTGTGAAGCAGTACAAATTGCACGTGATGTGCTATTAGCAGAAGCGGCTGGCGCACATTATCATGTATGTCATGTATCTACGAAAGAGAGTGTCAGAGCAATTCGTGATGCTAAAAAAGCAGGGATACATGTGACAGCAGAAGTTACACCACATCATTTATTATTAACTGAAGATGATGTTCCAGGTGATGATGCGATTTATAAAATGAATCCTCCATTAAGAAGCAAAGAAGATAGAGAAGCACTGATTGAAGGCCTATTAGATGGTACGATAGACTGTATTGCAACAGACCATGCGCCACACGCTACAGAAGAAAAAGCACAGCCTATGACAAAAGCGCCATTTGGTATTGTTGGAAGCGAAACAGCTTTCCCATTATTGTATACGCATTTTGTAAAAAATGGTGATTGGTCGTTACAACAGTTAGTAGATTATTTAACGATTAAACCAGCTCAGACTTTCGAGTTACCTTATGGTACATTAGAAGAAGGCGGATTAGCAGATTTAACAATTATTAACCTAGATGAGGAAAGTGAAATAAAAGCAGAGGATTTTGCATCTAAAGGAAGTAATACGCCATTTATAGGTTATAAAGTATATGGTACGCCAGTATTAACAATGGTTGAAGGTGAAGTTAAATTTAAGGAGGAACAATAATGTTGAAGAAACGCTATCTAGTTTTAGAAGACGGTTCATATTACGAAGGCTATCCCATTGGTTCTGACCAATTAACAGTAGGAGAAATTGTTTTTAATACTGCAATGACGGGTTATCAAGAAACAATATCGGACCCGTCATACACGGGTCAAATTATTACATTTACATATCCACTTATCGGAAATTATGGTATAAATCGAGATGACTTTGAATCACTTGTACCTACCCTTAATGGTGTAGTTGTTAAAGAAGCAAGTGATCATCCAAGCAATTTCAGAAAACAAAAGACATTACATGACGTATTAGTAGAATATGATATTCCAGGTATTTCAGGTGTTGATACGCGTAGTATTACCAGAAAAATCAGAAATTTCGGCGTGTTAAAAGCAGCTTATACTGATAATAAAGCTGAAATTGAATCATTAGTAGAACAGTTAAAAACGACTGAATTACCTAAAAATGAGGTGACAGAAGTATCAACGAAAACACCTTACGTTTCAACTGGTTATGATTTGAGTGTCGTATTAGTCGATTTTGGTAAAAAACAGAATATCGTTAGAGAATTGAATTTGCGTGGTTGTAATGTAACCGTCGTACCATATGATACTTCAGCTGAGGCAATTATGAGAATGACTCCAGATGGGGTAATGCTTTCTAACGGACCAGGAGACCCTGAAGAAGTAAAAATCGCAGTTGAAATGATTAAAGGTATACTAGGACACGTTCCGTTCTTTGGTATATGTTTAGGACATCAACTTTTCGCCTTATCTCAAGGTGCCACATCATTCAAAATGAAATTTGGTCATAGAGGTGCCAATCATCCTGTAAAAGATCTCAAAACAGGAAAAATTGCAATAACGAGTCAAAACCACGGTTACGCAATCGATAAAGACTCATTAATTGATAGTGACTTAGAAATTACACATATTGCAATCAATGATGGAACGGTAGAAGGTTTAAAACATAAGTCATTACCAGCATTTTCAGTTCAATATCACCCTGAAGCATGTCCAGGACCATCTGATTCAAATTACTTATTTGATGAGTTTATCGATATGATGAATGATTTTAAAGCGAAGGAGCGAATGTCAAATGCCTAAACGTACAGATATAGAAACGATTTTAGTTATTGGATCCGGACCAATTATCATTGGTCAAGCTGCAGAATTTGATTATGCAGGAACACAAGCTTGTCTAGCATTAAAGGAAGAGGGCTACCGTGTAATATTAGTAAACTCTAATCCAGCAACAATTATGACTGACAAAGAAATTGCAGATAAAGTATATATTGAACCATTAACACATGATTTCATAGCTCGCATTATTCGTAAAGAACAGCCGGACGCATTATTACCTACATTAGGTGGACAAACAGGATTGAACATGGCCATTCAATTACATGATAGCGGTGAACTTGAAGCAAACAATGTACAACTTTTAGGCACTAAATTAGAATCTATTCAACAGGCAGAAGACAGAGAATTATTTAGATCATTAATGAATGAACTTGAGGTGCCTGTGCCTGAAAGTGATATTGTAAACACTGTAGAACAAGCGTTTATGTTTAAAGAAAAAGTTGGCTATCCACTCATCGTAAGACCAGCATTTACAATGGGAGGTACTGGCGGCGGTATTTGTCATAATGATGATGAATTCAAAGAAATTGTAGCGAATGGATTACATTATAGTCCAGCAACACAATGTTTAATTGAAAAATCAATTGCTGGTTTCAAGGAAATTGAATATGAAGTAATGCGTGACAAAAACGATAACGCTATCGTTGTGTGTAACATGGAAAATATTGATCCAGTTGGTATACATACAGGCGATTCGATTGTTGTGGCGCCGAGTCAAACATTGTCAGACATTGAATATCAGATGCTACGTGATGTGTCATTAAAAGTAATCCGTGCTTTAGGTATAGAAGGCGGCTGTAACGTGCAGTTAGCTTTAGATCCACACTCTATGGATTATTATATTATTGAAGTAAATCCACGTGTATCTCGTTCGTCGGCATTAGCCTCTAAAGCAACAGGTTATCCAATTGCTAAATTAGCAGCTAAAATCGCAGTTGGCTTATCGTTAGACGAAATGTTAAATCCAATTACAGGTACATCTTATGCTGCATTTGAGCCAACTTTAGATTATGTTATTTCGAAAATTCCACGTTTCCCATTTGATAAATTTGAAAAAGGTGAACGTGTTTTAGGAACTCAAATGAAAGCAACTGGCGAGGTTATGGCAATTGGTAGAACTTACGAAGAGTCACTACTGAAAGCAATTCGTTCCTTAGAGTATGGTGTACATCACCTTGGTTTACCAAACGGAGATTCTTATGATTTAGATTACATTAAAGCTCGTATCAATGATCAAGATGATGAACGTTTATTCTTTATAGGTGAAGCGATACGCCGTGGAACAACATTAGAAGAAATTCATGATATGACACAAATTGATTACTTCTTCTTAAATAAATTCCAACATATCATCAACATTGAGCATGATTTGAAGGCCAATAAAGGTGATATCGAATATCTGAAATTTGCCAAAGATTATGGCTTTAGTGATCGTGTCATTGCACACCGTTTTGATATGACCGAAGAAGAAGTTCATGATTTAAGAATAAAAAATGGTATAACGCCAGTTTATAAAATGGTAGACACTTGTGCGGCAGAATTCGAATCAGCAACGCCATATTATTATGGTACGTATGAATATGAAAATGAATCTATTGTTACAGACAAAGAAAAAATTCTTGTGCTCGGTTCAGGGCCAATTCGTATAGGACAGGGCGTAGAATTTGATTATGCAACAGTGCATGCGGTGTGGGCAATACAACGTGCAGGTTATGAAGCAATTATCATTAATAACAATCCAGAAACCGTATCAACAGACTTTTCAATTTCTGATAAATTATACTTTGAGCCATTAACAGAAGAAGACGTTATGAATATTATTGATTTAGAGCAGCCTAAAGGTGTAGTTGTACAATTTGGTGGCCAAACAGCAATCAACTTAGCAGATAAACTTGCTAAGCATGACGTTCAAATTTTAGGAACATCTTTAGAAAATCTAAATCGTGCTGAAGACCGTAAAGAATTTGAAGCATTATTACACACGATTGATGTACCTCAGCCTCAAGGTAAAACAGCGACGTCTCCAAAAGAAGCATTAGAAAATGCGAGAAATATAGGTTATCCAGTTGTTGTAAGGCCTTCATATGTATTAGGTGGACGCGCGATGGAAATTGTGAATAGTGATGCCGAACTAGAAGATTACATGAACCAAGCGGTTAAAGCGAGTCCTGATCATCCAGTACTAGTAGATAGTTATTTGACAGGTAAAGAAATTGAAGTGGATGCGATATCTGATGGGGAAACTGTTATAATCCCTGGTATTATGGAGCATATCGAAAGAGCTGGTGTTCACTCAGGAGACTCTATAGCAGTCTATCCACCACAGACATTAACGCAAGAAGAAATGGTTACGTTAGAGGACTATACGATTAGGTTAGCTAAAGGATTAAATATTAAAGGATTAATTAATATCCAATTTGTTATTGCGCGTGATGGTGTCTTCGTCTTAGAAGTGAATCCACGTTCGAGCCGTACAGTACCATTTTTAAGTAAAATTACGAACATCCAAATGGCTCAGCTAGCGATGCGTGCGATTATGGGTGAAAAACTTGTAGATTTAGGTTATAAAGCAGGTATTCAGCCATATACTGAAGGTGTCTTTGTCAAAGCGCCAGTGTTTAGCTTTAATAAGTTGAAAAATGTTGATATTACGCTCGGACCTGAAATGAAATCAACAGGAGAAGTTATGGGTAAAGATACAACAATGGAAAAAGCCCTATTCAAAGGATTAACAGCCAGCGGTATGGAAGTAAAAGATCATGGTACTGTATTGATGACAGTGAGTGATAAAGATAAAGAAGAAGTAGTCAGTATCGCACATCGTTTAAATGAAGTAGGCTATAAAATTTTAGCAACAGAAGGTACTGCCAATAAATTAGCTGAGCATAATATACCAACAGAAATTGTCGGTAAAATTGGTAAAGAAAATGATTTATTAACGCGTATTCAACAAAGCGAAGTACAAATTGTAGTGAATACGATGACGAAAGGTAAGGAATTCGAACGTGATGGCTTCCAAATCAGACGTACATCAGTTGAGAATGGCGTGCCTTGTCTCACTTCATTAGACACAGCTGATGCACTAACGTCAGTGATTGAAAGCATGACATTTACCATGAAAAATATGTAATAGTTAAGTTTGCTATCAACTAAGATAAAATAATAGCGTGATTGCGCAATAATTTTTTTATCTTAGTTCATATAGTAGAAGTTTTTAAAATACGAGGTGTAGAACATATTATGAATAATTTACCAATTATTGCACTAGACTTTGATTCATCAGAAGCGGTGGATACATTCTTAGACCAATTTGATGAGCCACTTTTTGTAAAGGTAGGTATGGAACTTTTTTATCAAACTGGACCACAATTAATAGCGTCTATTAAAGCACGCGGACACGATATTTTTTTGGATTTAAAATTACATGATATCCCTAATACTGTGGGTAAGGCAATGGAAGGATTAAGTAAATTAAACGTTGATTTAGTCAACGTACATGCTGCTGGCGGAACTGAAATGATGACGCGCGCATTAGAAGGCTTAAAAAAACATAACCAAAATATTAAAATTGTGGCAGTTACGCAACTTACTTCAACTACAGAAACCATGTTAAGAAATGAACAAAATATTCAAAGTTCTATAGAAGATGCAGTGCTTAATTATGCGCATCTAGCCAAAACATCTGGTTTAGATGGTGTCGTATGTTCACCACTTGAATCGGCATTACTCACAGGCGAACTCGGCAAAAACTTTTTAAAAGTAACACCTGGTATTAGGCCAGCGAATACGCATTTGGACGATCAAAAAAGAATTACTACACCGGAAGAAGCAAAACAATTAGGCTCGACACATATTGTAGTAGGACGACCAATTACAAAAAGTAATAATCCGGTTGCAAGTTATCATAAAATTAAAGAAAGTTGGTTAAGTTAAAATGGCTAAAGCAATAGCAAAAGCACTATTAGATATTAAAGCAGTTTCACTTTCGCCAAACGACCCGTTTACATGGAGTTCAGGTATTAAATCACCTATATATTGCGATAACCGAGTGACATTAGGTCATCCTTCTGTTCGACGTAATATTAGAAATGGTTTAATTACATTAATTAAAAATAATTTTGCGGATGTCGAAATCGTTTCGGGCACTGCAACAGCTGGTATTCCACATGCTGCCTATGTTTCTGAAGTGCTAGATTTACCGATGAATTATGTGCGTTCTAAAAGTAAGAGCCATGGTAAACAAAACCAAATTGAAGGTGCATTGAGCAAAGGTAAAAAAGTGGTTGTCATTGAAGACTTAATTTCAACAGGAGGTTCTTCTATAACTGCTGTGGAGGCGTTAAAAGAGGCAGGAGCTGATGTTCTAGGCGTTGTAGCTATATTTACGTACGGTCTAAAAAAAGCGGATGAACAATTTAAAGCAGCCCAAATACCTTTCTTTACTTTAAGTAATTATAATGAATTAATTGAGGTAGCTAAAGAAAAGGGAGAAATTTCTGACATTGATATTGATACATTAGTTGAATGGCGAGACAACTTGTCTTAAAATATGAGTTGGAGGGGATATTATGACAGAAGACCCGAAAAAAGCATATAATCACTTTGCACATTTAAATGATTTTTTAAAAAAAGAAGACGATTATAGACATCCATCTCATTCAGACGATAAAAACGAATGGCTAGCTAACACATCTGAAGCAAATATATACAAGAAATCAAAGTCTAGTATTAAACAAAAAGGACACATTAAGTAAATCATAACATGTAATATGTATAGACGTATTTAAGACCATAATAAAGAGGAAGATCAAAATGAATTCCATTTTGACCTTCCTCTTTATATTAAATCATTTTGATATAGTAAACTTTTTGTTGGAATTTGTTAAATTAAAGTCATTTTTTACCGATAAAGACTATCAATATAGTACTTATTATATGTGCTGACCGTATTAAAACTAAATTGTGTAATTGTGTAGTATAGTTATTAGCGGACCATAAGTTTAATAATAATATAACCTACTAATAATACTAATGCTGCGATAAGTAATGGAATAATATAAAAAGACATGAAATACCTCCAATTAGATTTATATTTATTCTAACTGTAAATATGAAAAAGTAAAAGAAATAAAGATGATATAGTCATTCAACTAAAAAAAGAGTTGACTGTTATACATTTTTTGAAAGTAATGGGCTAAAAGCTTTACAAAAATTACAAAGTGGTGTGACTACTATTGTTGTGGTACATTTACATTTATAATACGATGTATAACTTAGAATTACAATAATATATTTTCATGAGGCTGGGACATAAATATAAGTCTTAGCCTCAATAGTTATATTGATTTTAGCTGACTGAATTGAAAATACTACTCGTAATTGTTTGCCAAAGAGGTATAATTTTTGAAAATGTAAGGGGTGCTTAAATGAAAATGATGAAACAATTATTCCGTGATCATACTAAAAATGTCATTGTTTGTTTAATTGGCGCATTTGTCAGTGCAATTGCAGTAAATTGCTTTATCTTAGAATCTAATCTAGGGGATGGAGGCACAGTTGGTATATCTTTAGCGCTCAAATATGCTTTTGGTTGGTCGCCAGCTTTAACTTCTTTAATTATTAATACAATCGTTATTATTGTAGGTTGGAAATTTTTAAGTACCAGAACTGCTGTATATACTTTTATTGCAAATACGGCAATTTCTCTATTTTTAGATTTAACTGAAAATTTTAGTACAGGTATAGATAACTTTGTAATCAACGCTGCTTTTGGTGGTGTGTTTGTAGGCGTGGGCATCGGCTTGGTTATTGCAGCAGGTGGTGTCATTGGAGGAACTTCAGTTGTAGCTAAAATGCTGAATAAGTACTTTGATATAAAAACTTCACAAGGTATATTCTTATTAGATGGTTTAGTTGTCCTATCGTTCTTGTTTGTCTTACCGTTAGAAAATGTGTTGTTTACGATTATTATGATATTCATTACCGAACGTGCAACTGCATTTATAATTGAAGGATTTAATCCTAAAAAAGCTGTTACAATTATTTCAGATAAAAATGAAAATATTAGTGATAAAATTAACAGTTTTACAGGCAGAGGCTCAACCTTACTTAAAGGGAAAGGCGGTTTCGGTAAAAAAGAAACAAGTATGTTATATGTTGTAGTGCCACAATCCCAAGTCACGCGAGTCAAAAAATTGGTGAATGAAGAAGATGACAAAGCTTTCTTAGTTATACATGATGTACGTGACGTGCTAGGCAGTGGATTTATTAATTTAACATAAGCCAATATTTTAAACGATTGCAAATAAGAATTTGTAAATATTTTACAATTTATAATAGCGTTGTATATTCGATTTTTTACAATTTATCATTTATTCTAGTATTAAGAAGAATTAAGGAGGTTGGATAATGGCTATACCAAAAATAACTACATTTCTAATGTTCAATGGAGATGCAGAAGAAGCAATTAATTTATATGTTAATACATTTGAAGATGCTGAAATATTGGCATTGGTAAGATATAGTGAAAGTGATAAAGAACCAACAGGTGCTGTTCAACACGCTATTTTCAGGTTGAAAGATCAAGTGTTTATGGCAATTGATAACATGAATGGTGTCGATATAGAAATGAATCCAGCCGTATCATTGTATGTCACTGTAGACAGTGCGTTAGAAATGGAACGCTTATTCAGTAATCTGAAAAGTGGTGGGGCTATTTTAATGCCTAAAACTCAGATGCCACCATTTAGAGAATTTGCTTGGATACAAGATAAATTTGGTGTTAATTTTCAATTAGCATTGCCAGAATAAACTTAAATTATAAAATGAAAAAAGCTAGGATATAATCGTTTTTGAAAGAGCAAACGACTTTATCCTAGCTTTTTTATTATGCGCTTTGATAATCCTAACGCTTATAATAAAAATTATTTTACTTTCATTTTTTGAATGTGATCATAATCTGGTGTAGCAAAAAGCGTTTTCTGATTATCATATGTTACAAAACCTGGTTTGGCACCTGAAGGTTTGTGTACATGCCTAATTTCTGTGTAATCTACTGGAATTTGTCCGGAATTACCAGCTTTGGAGAAATAACCAGATAACATGGCCGCTTCTTTAATCGTGTCTTCACTTGGTGCATCACTAAGTATCACAACATGTGAGCCTGGTATATCTTTCGTGTGGAACCAAAGATGGTTTTTTGCCGCTTTTTTATTCGTTAAATAATCATTTTGTTTATTGTTTTTACCGACAAGAATTGTATCACCATCAGTTGAAACATATTCTTGTAATTGAATGGTTTGTTTCTTTTTCTTCTTATTTTGTTTGCGTTGTTTCATAAAGCCCTGTTCTGCAAGCTCATCACGGATATCATCAATCTCATCAACAGAGATATGTGCGAGTTGTTGTTCAATACTTTCAAAATAAGCAATATTCTCTTGAGTTAATTCAATTTGACGTAGTAACTCGTGTGCTCTTGTTTTTAACTTGTTATATTTTTTATAATAATTCTGCGCATTAACAGCAGGGGCTTTAGTTGGGTTAAGAGGAATCGTAATTTCTTCACCAGTATAATAATTAAGCGTTGTAATTTCTTTATCGCCTTGCTTAATTTGATAAATATTGGCAGTTATTAACTCACCATACAGTTGCTGTAATTCTTTTTCTTTTGTACCTTCTTGCTCATCAATTAGTTTACTTAATTTATTTTGATATTTATGAAGTTGTTGTTGTACAAATTTAACTAAATCATTCGCACGTTGTTTGACGCGTTCTCTCTCGCCACGTGCATCATAATAGCGATCAAGTAAATCATGCAGTGAATCATATTCTACAACATCATCATAAAATTGATTTAATTTCATAAAGTAAAAATCTTCTTTACCTGTTTCATGATTTTTATGGAAAACGGGTGTGGGCTCCCCCTTAGTTTCTTCAATTACTATATCAAATGCTTCAGGCAATGTTTGAGCAGTCATAAATTGTTTTCTGCTAACAATTTCATTAGTGATTAATGGACTAAAACCTTCTAAATGATCTAGTAATTGTCGTGCTATTTTTCCACTATTAAAATCTATATATTTTAATACAGTTTCTCCAGATATATCATATGGATTAATTTTGTTTTGCGCAGGTGGTGCTTCATATTGAAAACCAGGCATTACAGTACGATACTGATTTGTATTTGGTGTTAAATGCTTAAAGCCTTCAATAATCTTGCGCTGTTCATTTACTAAAATTAAATTACTGTGTTTACCCATAATTTCCAATATAATTGTACGATGTATTGTATCGCCAATTTCATCTTTACTCTGTACATCTATTTCTACACGTCTATCATTACCAATTTGTCTTACTGCTTTTATAAAGCCACCTTCAATATGTTTACGGAACACACGTGCAAACATAGGAGGATCAAATGGATTATCATATTTTTTATTAGTTAAATGCATTCTAGTAAAACTTGGATGGATAGAAAGTAGAAGCTGATGATTTTTACGATTTTGACGCACGACGACAAGAAGTGTGTCGTTTTCTGGTTGATTTATTTTGTGGATTCTACCACCTACAAGAAATTGTAGAGATTCCACCATTTTTTTAGTGAATAAACCATCATATGCCATTACTATCAGCCACCTTATTTTTAGTCATTCAACATATTGTAACATGGCGCAAAGATTAGGTCATGAGCAAAGTTTGTGTTGTGGGACGCTATACAATTGAATGTTTCTTATGGTATCATATGTTAATAATAGAAGATTAGCTTAGAGAGGTAGTAAGTCATGGATAATGAGAAAGGTTTATTGATTGTACTATCTGGACCTTCTGGTGTAGGAAAAGGGACAGTTAGAAAAAAGATATTTGATGATCCAGCCACATCTTATAAATATTCTATTTCAATGACCACACGTAGTAAACGTGAAGGTGAAGTAGATGGTGTTGATTATTTTTTCAAAGCAAAAGCAGAATTTGAGGAATTAATTAAACAAGATGAATTTATAGAATATGCTGAATACGTAGGAAATTACTATGGGACGCCTGTTCAATATGTTAAAGATACGATGGAGCAAGGCCATGACGTATTTTTAGAAATTGAAGTAGAAGGTGCGAAACAAGTGCGTAAGAAATTCCCAGATGCATTGTTTGTTTTTCTTGCCCCGCCAAGTTTAGATCATTTACGTGAACGATTAGTCGGTCGTGGTACGGAATCTGATGAAAAAATTCAAAGTCGTGTGAATGAAGCACGTAAAGAAGTCGAAATGATGAACTTGTATGACTATGTTGTAGTTAATGATGAAGTAGAGTTAGCTAAACAACGTATTCAATCTATTGTAGAAGCTGAGCATTTGAAGAGAGAACGTATTGAAGCGAAATATAGAAAAATGATATTGGAGGCAAAAAAATAATGTTATACCCACCATTAAACGAATTAACAGCAAAAGTTAATTCAAAATATTTAATTGCAACTACTGCTGCAAAACGTGCTCGTGAAATAGATGAAAATCCAGAATCAGCATTGTTAAGTAAATATGATGCAAAAAAACCTGTAGGTAAAGCGCTAGAAGAAATCGCTGGCGGAGATGTTTATCCGGACGGACTATATAAAATACCATCTAAGTAATTAAAAGTTAATCTTGAAACATATAAATAATAACTAGCACGCTGCTAGTTTAAAGTTTTTCAAAATGAGTCTGGGTCATAAATGCGTGTCTCAGACTCATTTGTTAGATTGAACAGTAGTTGTTTGATATCTCATTGTACTTGTTTCAAGCTTTTAAAGTGCTATATCTTCATTTATGAAGAGAAAGTAGTGCGGATATAAGCGCTTCAGTTCTTGTGTTCTTTTTTAATAAGGCTTGCGGAGCGGGAATACGAAATCAAATTTTTGATTTCTATCCTGCTCCCTTTTTTTATTTAATTTAAAATTTTGTGTATAATGGTGATTAATCATTTATTTAAAGCATTCAATAACAAATTAACCTTTGTTTTATTTAAAAATATAAAGTTATAGTCCATTAAGAGGTCATATTTAAATTATTTGGAGGAGATTTGCAATGAAACGAATATTACTTGCTGTTACAGGTGGCATTGCTGCGTATAAAGCAATTGATTTAACAAGTAAATTAACGCAAGCAGACTATGACGTTAGAGTCATGCTTACAGATCATGCACAAGAGTTTGTGACTCCATTAGCTTTTCAAGCAATTGGTAGAAATCCAGTTTATACAAGTACTTTTTTAGAACAAAATCCGGAAGAAATTCAACATATCGCATTAGGTGATTGGGCAGACGCAATCGTAGTGGCACCAGCGACAGCAAATATCATTGCTAAACTTGCAAATGGTATTGCAGATGATATGGTAACGTCGACATTGCTCGCTACTGAAACTGCTAAATTTATTGCGCCAGCGATGAATGTGCATATGTATGAAAATAAGCGAACACAACACAATCTCGCTACACTGAGTTCAGATGGTTATTATTTTCTTGAACCTGGTGAGGGCTTTTTAGCATGTGGCTATGTAGCAAAAGGCCGTATGGAAGAACCTTTGCAAATTGTTGAAAGGTTAAACCAGTTTTTTAAACACAATGACCAAGCATCTTATTCGATAGACAGTCGATTTGAAGGTATGAATGCACTAATCACTGCTGGACCGACTGTCGAAGAGTTAGACCCAGTACGTTATTTATCTAACCGATCATCAGGAAAAATTGGTTATGCATTGGCAGAATCACTAACTAAGCGTGGGGCTAACGTCACACTCGTATCTGGACCTACACATCTAACACCTCCAGAAAATGTGAATGTTATTCAAATTCAGAGTGCTGAGGAAATGTTTGAAGCGGTGAAAACACACTTTGATGAACAAGATATCGTATTTAAAGCTGCAGCAGTATCAGATTATGCGCCTGCTGAAATGTTAGAGCACAAACTAAAAAAACAAGACGGTACATTATCTGTGACTTTTAAACGTACACCAGATATTTTGAAATATCTAGGTGAACACAAAACAAAGCAATTCTTAGTAGGCTTTGCAGCAGAAACACAAAATATTGAAACATATGCGCAGAAAAAACTGCAACATAAAAATGCAGATGTGATTATTGCTAATAACGTAGGAGATCGTTCAATAGGGTTTAGTTCAGATGATAATGACTATACGATGTACTTTAAAAATGGAAATCCTATGAGTTTAGGAAAACACAAAAAAGTCATATTAGCGGAGCATATCTTAGATAGTTTAGAAACAAGGTGGGAATAAAATGATAGCAAAAGTAATTGTTGATATACCTTCTAAAAGTGTGGACTTTACGTTCGATTATATAATTCCTACAAGACTACAATCTATGATACAAGTTGGTATGCGTGTCATTGTGCCTTTTGGACCAAGGACAATTCAAGGCTATATTATGGAAATAACAGAACAACCCGATGCAAATATAGATATAGCTAAGCTTAAAGAGATAAAAGAAATTCAAGATATTAAACCAGAATTAACTGAAGAACTTATTAAGTTAACAGATTGGTATAATAATTACTTTGTGACGAAGCGTATTTCTATGTTAGAAGTGATGTTACCAAGTGCAATTAAAGCTAAATATACAAAAGTTTTTTCAATTGAAAATGATGAAGCGATTCCGGAACAGTTACGACTCCGTTTTGATAGTGAAGGTCATTATGCGTATAAAGAAGCTCAATATAATGATGATCTATCCGCCATCTCTCCTTTATTAAAGCAAGGTGATATTAGTGAAGTGACATTGCTTTCTCAAAGTCTCAGCAAAAAGAAACAACGTGCTGTGAGAGTGGTAGAAGGTTTTGAATATGATGCTGTATTGGGTTCTTTAGAAAAGTCTCAAAAGCAATATGATTTATATGCTTATTTAATTGATGAACGTCATCATACTGTACTACTGAAACAATTAGAAGCAATGAACTTTTCAAAATCAAGTATTGATACACTGATGCGCAAAGGCTTTGTGGAAAAATACGATGCAATCGTGGAACGTGATCCCTTTGAAACGCGTGTATTTGAACAAGATGAAAAGCAACAACTCACAGCTGATCAACAACAAGCGTTTGAAGCAATACTTAAAAATATTAAGGCACATGAACAGAGAACTTTTTTACTCCATGGTGTGACTGGTTCAGGAAAGACTGAAGTTTATTTGCAAACAATTGAGGAAGTGTTGCATTTAGATAGACAAGCTATGATGCTAGTGCCAGAAATTGCATTAACCCCACAAATGGTTTTAAGGTTTAAGCAACGATTTGGTGACGAAGTTGCCGTGCTCCACTCAGGTTTGTCGAAAGGTGAACGCTATGATGAATGGCAAAAAATCAGAGATGGTAAAGCTCGGGTAAGTGTTGGTGCACGGTCAAGCGTGTTTGCGCCATTTAAAAATTTAGGCATGATCATTATTGATGAAGAACATGAATCATCTTATAAACAAGAGGATTATCCTAGATATCATGCACGTGATATCGCAGAGTGGCGCAGTCAATATCATCAGTGCCCATTGATATTAGGGAGTGCCACACCAAGTTTAGAAACATACGCGCGCGCAGATAAGGGCGTTTATGAACTGTTATCTTTACCAAACAGAGTCAATCAACAGGCGTTGCCAGAAATTGAAATCGTTGATATGAGAGCTGAATTAAGTTCAGGTAATCGGTCTATGTTTTCCGAACAATTACGTGAAGCCATTCAAACTCGTTTAGATAAACAAGAACAGATTGTATTGTTTTTAAACCGTCGAGGCTATGCATCATTTATGTTATGCAGAGATTGTGGTCATGTACCACAATGTCCTAATTGTGATATCTCATTAACTTATCACAAGTCTTCGGATCAATTGAAGTGTCATTATTGTGGTCATCAAGAAACACCACCGAGCAAATGTCCTAATTGTGAAAGTGAACATATCAGACAAGTTGGTACTGGAACACAAAGAGTTGAGGAGTTATTACAAGAAGTGTTCCAGGAAGCACGCATTATACGAATGGATGTTGATACTACATCTCGTAAAGGTGCTCATGAAAAATTATTAAATGATTTTGGCTCAGGTAAAGGAGATATTTTATTAGGTACTCAAATGATTGCGAAAGGGTTAGATTTTCCTAACATCACACTCGTAGGTGTACTCAACGCGGATACAATGTTGAACCTTCCTGACTTCAGAGCAAGTGAACGTACTTACCAATTATTAACGCAAGTATCAGGTCGTGCAGGACGTCACGAAAAAGAAGGTCAAGTAATCATTCAAACTTATAACCCAGAACATTATGCGATTAAAGATGTTCAAGAAAATGATTATCCGGCTTTCTTTAACAAAGAGATGAATTATAGGAAAATAGGTAAATATCCTCCTTACTTCTTTTTAATTAATTTCACTATCTCACACAAAGATATGAAGAAAGTCATGGAAGCATCGAAACATATTCATAAAATTTTATTACAGCATTTATCGGATAAAGCATTAGTGTTAGGACCATCACCAGCAGCATTATCAAGAATAAATAATGAATATCGCTTTCAAATCTTAATTAAATATAAAAGTGAACCAGCGCTCCACGAAGCGCTTAAGTATTTAGATGATTATTATCATGACCAATATTTAAAAGACAAGCTATCGTTAAAAATTGATATTAATCCCCAAATGATGATGTAATAAGGGGTGTAAAATGGCTTAACACCAGTGGTTATAAGGGTTCTAGGGGCTACTAAAATTATAAAAAGGGCAGAAAAAGGGCAGATTGTTTAATTGGGAATGTTTTCTAACTTCTCGGTTAACTGTTTGTCCATTTTTTCTGTTACATGTGTGTATATCTGAATCGTTGTTTTTTCGTCTGTATGTCCAACTCTTTTCATAATTGCTTTGAGTGATACATTCATTTCAACGAGTATACTTATATGAGTGTGTCTGAAGGTATGGGACGTTACTTTTTTATTTATACCTAATTCAAGTGCAGCATCTGATAATAATTTATTTACTTTATGAGAATATAATGGATTGCCAAATCTTGTAGTAAAGATAAAACCACGATCAATGTAATCTTTTTCCCAATGAGCAGATTTTTTATTTTCCAATATTACTTTTTTTAAAATTTCAACTGCACGTTTATTAATAGAAATCGTTCTTCTTGAACCTCTAGTTTTAGTTGTGTCTTTATATCCATATCCATTTTCATATTTAATCCAATGAATTGTTCCGTTTATATCTATTGTTTTATTTTGAAAATCGATATCCTTTTCTTGTAATGCTTGAACTTCTCCAATCCTCATACCAGTTAGCGCTTGTAATTCTATTAAGCTAGCTACAAATAAATTCAACCTTTTGTCCGAATGTTTTTTTGTTAATATAAAATCACGTATTTTTAACACTTGATTCATTTCAAGATAGTTGTATATTTTTTGTTCTTCTTTTTCTATATCTTCTAGCGTTTTAGCTTTCTTAGGTACTTCCACATCATTTAACATATGTTTGTTAGTGTATCCATAAAATTTCGTTGCATACGCTAAAGTTTTCTTTAAATCATTGAGTTGTCGTCTAACTTGGTTTTCTGAATAAATTTCTGATAGTCCATTAATTAGTTTTTGCACATGTTTTACATCTAATTTTGAAACTAGTGTATGTTCATCTATATTGCTCTTTAAATTGTTTAAACGAACTTTAGAGTTATTTAGAGTTGTTACTTTTAAACCAGATGTATTTTTATGATACTCAAACCATTCATCCAGTAAGTTGTGAAATGTTAATGATTTTAAATTGTTGTTAGTACTAGTAGACATCTTACTTTTTATCTTATCGTCTAATTGGAACACAGCCTCTTTTTGAGAAGCTTTAGTATTTTTGTTCATAACAATACTTACTCGTTTCCATTTGTCTGAATACGGGTCTTTATACTTCTCGTAGTAGCGATATTTATTTTTGCCTTCTTTATCTTTGAATTGTTCACTCCACATAGGTCATTCCTCCTAAAAAAGATAAAAATATATAGGGCAGTGGTGACTGCCCGTGGAATTATCTAAAAGCTGGATGTACCCAATATTCACTTGCATAGCCTTCTGCATCTTCACGAAGTTTGTATTTATTATCATCGTTCATATTTTCAATTAAATCTTTATCGAACGTCATTTTTAAAACATTATCTTTTGAAGTATTCATCTTGTCATCTTCCATATCCATTGCTACAACAATATCTACAGTATCAATATCTAACTTAGACTTTTTAACACCTATCAATGCATTTGCTGCTCCGTACTGCATTTCTCTTAACGCTGACTTTTCGCTAAAACCATCGTAATCTTTTAAAGTAATGACAGCTACATTATCATATTCATTATAGACGATGTCAGAAAAATTCTTTTTACCAACTTCTTTTTTTACACTTTTTTCTAATTTTTGTTCATCAGTTAATTCTTTCTTCTTTTCTTCTTTAGGTTTCGATTCTTTCTTAGGTTTTGCTTTTTCTTCAGTTTTCTCACTATTTTTAGTAGTACTCTTTTCTTGATTTTCTGATTGAGATTCATCTTCTGTGAAAAAACTTATTATTAATAATAAAGCAAAAATGCCAGTAACAACCCATCTTGCTGCTTTATTCCATTTGTTGAAATACCACATTAAAAATAATCCTACTGGAAAGAAAATAATTAATGTTAAAATAACAAACCAATTTCTTTGATACCATTTCTCATTATTCATTTCACATTCTCCTTAATAATAATATCCCTCTATATTAAACAACCGAAGTTGTATTAATCCCAATTATGATGTTCGAACACTTGTAATGGTTCAAACTTAATTACATGACCATTGAAGTATGTTGATAATCCATATTTCTTTTTATAAAAGTCAATAACTTTAATTATGTACTCTTCGCTTAACTCGACATATTCTGCCAATTCATGTAAGTTACTTATTCCATAATGATACGCTTCTATAATTATGCGCAATGGTAGGGCAGCTTGATATCCTGCACGTCTAGCATAATTTTCGAATTTCCGATTGTTGAATTGTGATTGATCTGTGATGTCACCCCAAGTTAATTTGTGGTGTGCGAGTTCTTCAAAAAGAACTTCAGCTTTACGTGTTTCAGTAAGGTGTTTATCAATTACAATTACTCCCATATCATATAATCCTCTGAAGTTACTATTAGACTTAAAATTATCACCTATAGGTATATGACTGTTTTCAATTACTAAATCTTCATATAATGACATATATAACTACTCCCCTTGCATTTTGCGATGTTGTTCTCTTACGTAATTTGCATACTTTCTGATTTCAGCCAATTCTTCTTCAGTAAAGTCATCTCCATCTAAATGCGCAGCTATTGTATCTTCATTAGAAGGTTCTTCGTCAATCCATCCCATTAAGTAAGCTGGATTAACATTTAACGCACTAGCTATATTTTCTATAGTGTCATTTTTTAAGTTTTTAATATTTCCGCTCTCATATCGTTGTACAGTGGCTTCAGTTTTACCAATTTTTCTTCCTAATTCTGCTAAAGTTATGCCCTGTTTTTCTCTTGATTGTTTCATTCTTTTTGAAAAGCTCATCTTGTCCAGCTCCTTTTAAGTGATAACTATATTATAAGGAAAACTTTCGGCATTTGCAATGTTTTTCTAAAAAACTTTCGTAAAATGCTTGATTAATTAATTAAGTGTTGTTAGTATTAACTTACGCAATACGAAAGCGAGGTGAATAACATGTATGTAGACAAGAATTTACTTCTTTCGAAAATGTCATTGCGTGGTTACAATATTTCTTCTTTAGCTGAAGCTACAAGAATTAATAGAGACACTATTTCCAACGTATTGAATGGTAAAACAGCACCATCTTATCCGGTGATGAACGCTATTTTTTATGAACTGAAATTAACACCACAAGAAGCAGTAGATATTTTTTTTAGCAACAACTTACGTAATAAGAAAGTTAAATGTTAAAGGAGGAATTAAAATGCAAGAATTGCAAATTGTAGAACAAAACAAAGAATTATACGTAGACAGCCGAGAAGTAGCAGAGATGGTAGAGAAACGACATGCAGATTTAGTTAGGAGTATTGAGGGGTACCAAGATGTTTTAGGTCAAAACGCAAAATTGCGTTCTGATGATTTCTTTATAGAAAGTAGCTATAAAGCAGGAACAGGAAAATCTTACAAAAACTATCTACTAACTAAAAAAGGTTGCGACATGGTAGCCAACAAAATGACAGGTGCAAAAGGAACATTATTTACTGCAATGTATGTAGACGCATTCCATAAGATGGACAAACACATTAAAGAGCAATCTCATATAAATGTCCCACAAACGCCAATGCAAGCATTAGAAATGATGTTCAGTGTTCAAAAAGAACAACAAGAGTTTAATAATCGAATTGAAACAGAAGTAACTGGCATTCGCAACATTGTAGGAATGGAAACCAAAAACTGGAGAAACGATACTAACAAAGTGTTAGGTGCTATCGCTCAACATCTTGGTGGAGGAGAGAAACATAAAACGATTCGTATGGAGGCTTACAAGTTATTAGAAGAAAAAGGACGTTGCAAGCTAGAACAACGAATGAATAACCGTAAAGCCAAAATGTTATCGAAAGGTGCAACTAAAACTCAAATTAATAAGTTATCTAAATTAGATGTAATAAATGACGAACCAAGATTAATTGAGATTTACATTTCAGTTATCAAAAGTATGGCGATCAAATATGGCATAGATATTAACCAATTCGAAATATAGGAGGAAACGGAATGGCAGAACTAAAAAAAGTAAAAGAGGAAACAATAATCGCATTACTTAAAAAAATACAAATTGCTAACGAGGCAGACACGATTTTAGATTTAACTAGATCTATTGAAACTATTCTTGAAATTAAATAAACCTAGCAGTTGCTGTAACAACCACTAGGTAGAAAAGTTATTTGACTTTTACTTTAGTACCACAGCTTTGTTTGCTGCATTTATTAGTGGATTTAGAAGAATCAAAGTTAAATTCACGTCCACATGCAGGACAAAAAGAAGGTGGCATATTCATAACGTATTCAAGTTTAGCCATAATAACACCTCCTTTCACTAGGAGATAACACTATTGTACGAAACTATAATAATAAAAGCTATAGGAGGATTAAGTATGAACTTAAAACAAGCATTAAAAATAACACTCCTAATCGTCATCTTGGCGGAAGAGATTAAGAGTGTTGGGAGGAGTATGTTATGAATCTGGATTTAGTTCTTGCAGGTGGTACTCTTGGATTAATTTTTGTGATGGTAATTGAGATTTATAAAAATCAATCTTCGTTGAAGGAGAAAGTAATTGTGTCGATAGTTGCGGCAGTTGCAATTCTTCTGACAACCTTTCTGATTCTTTTAGTGAACTCATAATTATCAAGTGAGAATAATAATTCAAAAAATCACTTAAAATGCCACGTGCAATAGAGTTGTTCTTATAATCATGTTCAAAAAGTTTAAGTGCTAAATTGTATTTCTTCCAATTATTGATTATTTCAGGAGACACATAAGTAAAATTTTTAGTGATAATTTTAGATAATTTATCTTCATGATGATAAGAATAGAAACTCATAAAATCTAACAAATCTGTAGTTGGCAAGGTGTAACAGGCTTTTAAAATATCAGAATAATAGTTGTCATAAATTTCTTTTTTAACTTGTTGCTCATATTTTTCGTTAGCTGTTTTAGTAGCAAGCCACCAAGAAAAAATAACTGCAATTAAAGGAACTAACACAGTTAATATATCAGAAATATATTCCATTATTTTTCACCACCCACTATCGCAGTAGCGATAAATAAATTATACCAGAAAGGAGTGGTTAAGATGACACATTTACCAACTAAACAAAACGTTGTAGAAGATGTTAATCAAGTTGTGTTTTACCCATTGTACGGAAAACCACCAACTATAGCGAAAATATTCGATGTTGGAAAATCAACTGTTTACAGATGGTTACGTGATTATGATGAAGATGATCTAGGTGTTAAAGACTTGTATCTTGATTTATCTGCAAATATGACACGTATCGATATTGAAAAGTTGAGAGAGTATTTAAAACTTAGAAATAAAAAATGGTTGTAGGAGGCTAAACATTGAGATGTTTACTAGCATTATCAACAGCAGTGGTTATATTCTTCATAGCTTTGATATTCACGAAAGACTTTATCCACTTGTTTCTTATTTACTGGGTAGCCGTTTGCTTTAGCTATATGGCTTGGGATAGTTGGATTAACTATTTAAAGACAGAAAAAAAGACTGAAACTTGTACCAGCAAGTAACAGTCGGTTAGCAAAATATATAAAACAAATATACACCTAAATAACGGAGGTAGTCAAATGTATTATCGAATAAACGACGAAAGTAAGAAGGTAATTAATGTTCAAGGGTTCCAATTTATCCTACGTATTAGAAAGATGACGCAATTTGAAGTGAATATATCTATTGAAACTTTAGACAGCGTATCTATAGATAAAATTTTAGTAGCCGATGAAGAACTAGGCGTACACACTGCAAGAGAAATATTAGAACAATCCGTATTCAAATGGATAGATGAGAACACCGATGAAGCAGATAGAGTAATGAGCGCTGTGATGAAATGGTAAAAAACAAGTCTATGCACAAGAAAGACTATTGCTACATCGTTCATAAGAATGTAGATCATTACGTTGACAATAGACCGACAGAACGAGCGCCTAAAGTCGAATATACAGATGATATGGAAACGGCACGTAAATTCTTTGAAGAAGATTTTGAAGTGTTAGAAATTGATTGGACTAAGCACGACAAAATTATATGTGAATCAACTCATATAAGAATACACAGAAGTGAGAGGGTTGAAGTGAATGAGTGAAGAACAAGACATTTTAACTCAACTAGGTGTTAAAGATATTAGTCAGCAGAATACGAATAAGTTTTATAAGTTTGCTATATACGGAAAGTTTGGAACTGGAAAAACTACTTTTCTAACTAAAGATAAAAATGCACTTGTACTTGATATTAACGAAGATGGTACGACTGTTTCAGAAGATGGTGCAGTAGTGGCGGTTAAGAATTATAAACATTTCTCTTATGTAATAAGAATGATTCCACAGATTTTAGAACAGCTTAGAAATAACGGTAAACAAATTGATGTAGTAGTTATTGAAACAATCCAAAAGCTTAGAGATATAACAATGGACGATGTAATGGCTGGTAAGACACGTAAAGCCACATTCAACGATTGGGGCGAAACAGCTACTCGAATAGTAAGCATGTATAGATATATTTCTAAGCTACAAGAACATTACCAATTTCATCTAGCTATAAGTGGTCATGAGGGCATCAATAAGGACAAAGATGATGAAGGTGGAACAATTAACCCTACCATTACTATTGAAGCACAAGAGCAGATTAAAAAGGCTGTAGTAAGTCAATCAGATGTATTAGCAAGAATGACCATAGAAGAAACGGAACAAGATGGTCAAAAGCAATTTGATTATGTACTGAATGCAGAACCATCAAGTTTATATGAAACGAAAATTAGACATTCACAAAACGTGACAATAAGTGACAAACGATTTATTAACCCAAGTATTAATGACGTTGTACAAGCAATTAGAAACGGAAACTAAACTAAAATTAAAAGGATGGTATATAAATTATGAATATTACAGGACAAGCTAAACACATTAAAGAAACTAATCAAGATGCATTTTTAAAGGGTGGAGACTTCTTAGGCGCTGGAGAGTTCACAGTTAAAGTTAAAGATGTTGAATTCAATGATAGTCAAAACAGATATTTCACAGTTGTATTTGAAAATGCTGAAGGCAAGCAATATAAGCACAATCAATTTGTACCACCATTCCAACAAGATTTCCAAGAAAAACAATATGTAGAGTTCCTAAGTAGATTAGGTATCAAATTAAACTTACCAGACTTATCTTTTAACACGGACGAATTAATTAACAAGATGGGAACAATCGTTTTAAAACATAAATTAAATGAAGATCAAGGCAAATATTTTGTAAGACTTTCATTCGTAAAAGTTTGGAATAAAGGCGATGAAGTAGTTAATAAACCAGTACCTAAAACTGATGAAATGAAACGTGAAGAACAACAAGCGAACGGACAAGGTCAACAAAAAGAGTCATTGAGTGACCAAAGTAATCCATTTGCAAATGCTAATGGACCTATTGATATAAACGATGATGACCTTCCATTCTAGGGTGTGATTAAATGCAACAAATTACTAGATACCAATTGGATGACGACGGTACTTATTCCGTCGTTGCCACTGGTGTTGAATTAGAAAATAGTCATACAGAACTTATAGATAACGGTTATAGCTTAAACGCTGATGTAACTGTTCCAGATAATAAATTGATTTCAATTGACCAACGTAAAAAGATATTTGCGATGTGTAGAGATATTGAATTGCACTGGGGAGAACCAGTAGAAGCTTTGAGACAAAGATTTCAAAGTGAATTAGAAATTATGAATGGTTATGAACGTATTAGTTTACGTGACTGCACAAGGAAGATAGCTGGTGAGTTAATCGAACTAATTATAACTTTCATATTTCATAACCAAATACCAATGAGAGTTGAAACTAGCAAACTATTACAAGGCGACAAAGCGATGTTGTATTGGGCTACTGTAAACAGAAACTGTGTAATATGCGGTGAACAGAAAGCAGACCTCGCCCATTATGAAGCAGTAGGTCGTGGCATGAACCGTAAAACAATGGATCATCACGGTAAACATGTTCTTGCATTATGCAGGTGCCACCACAATCAACAGCACTCGATAGGTGTTAAATCATTCGATGATTTATATCACTTACACAATAGTTGGATATCAGTAGATGACAAGCTAAACAGTATGTTACGAGGTGAGAAACAATGATGATGCCTAGAATGATTAAACCTATAGACAGAAAAGCTATCGGATATAGAATAGCATCGCTTAGAGCGAGTGACGATTGGTCACAAGAAGAATTCGCAAACATATTCAAAGCAAATAAAAGTATTGTAAGCAAATGGGAAAGAGGTATTCATTTACCGAGTATGGATAGATTAAGAAAAATGGAACGAATATTCAATGTAACACTTGAATGGCTGTTATATGGAGAAGGTGAAAAAGATGGCAGATAGTATTAAAAGTTCTATCTCGGGTTATGGGTTAGTTTTCAAAAGAGTTATGAAAGATACAGATATAAGTATAGAAGCTAAGGCTTTGTATAGTTACTTATCTGCATATGCTGGAGCAAATGAAACAGCTTTTCCGGGAGTAAGTTTAATATGTCACGAGCTTAATATAAGTGATAAAAGGTTTCAGAAGTATAGAAAACAGCTTGAAGATAATGGCTACTTATCAATTAAAAGAGAAAGAACAAGTAATGGCTTCAGTAAAAATATTTATACCATAGAACACAATCCCGTATCAGGTCATTTCGTACCGGTACAAAACTTACCGGGAAGAAATCTACCGGGACAAAACGTAGGTACTACAATTAACAGTTCTATAATTAACAGTAATACAAATAACAGTCAGACAATTAATACTAGCGCAACTGACGTTACGCGTGAACGTTTTGAAGAATGGTGGAAACTGTATGATAAAAAGCTAGACAAGAAAAAAGCATTTAGCTTATTTAAATCAGCGCTTAAAAAGCATAGTTACGAAGAAATTATGAATGGTACTAGAGATTATCTCAAAACCATTACTAACAAACAGTATCAGAAATATCCTAAAACATTCTTAGGACAAGAAAGTTATATGAACGACTTTATAGAAGAAGTAAAACCTACAGGGCAGAATCAATTAGAAAGAATGAAACATGATCCTAGCTATTGGGATTAGGAGGGATTAAATGAAACGGATGCTAAATCCTAGAATAACTGAAACATTAAAGGAATATGAAGCTACTGAAATAGACGAAGGACTGTACTGTAAAAAGTGTGATAACAAATATGATTTACACAAATTCAAAAATGGTTATGAATATCGTGATGGTTGTGAGTGTAGCATGATTGCAGCGGGCAAAGAAGCAGAAAGAAAACGTAAACAAAAAGCAGTTAATCGTATATTTAGTCAATCTAATGTAAATCACTCACTTAAAGATGTAACAGTAAATAATTATCAACCACAAAATCAAACACAAGAAGACGCTAAGCAGACAGCTATAGAGTACGTTAAAACATTTTCTATAGATGAATCTAAGAGTTTAATACTACAAGGCTCATATGGTACTGGAAAATCCCATTTAGCTTATGCTATAGCAAAAGCAATTAAAACACAAGGTTATTCTGTAGCATTTATGCACATACCAATGTTAATGGACCGTATCAAAGCTACTTACAACAAAAATTCAGTAGAAACGACAGATGGACTCGTTAAGTTACTAAGTAATATAGATTTACTTGTATTAGACGATATAGGTGTAGAAAACACTGAACATACATTAAATAAACTATTCAGCATTGTAGATAACAGAGTAGGTAAAAATAATATATTTACTACTAACTTCAGCGATAAAGAATTAAATCAAAATATGAATTGGCAACGCATCAATTCAAGAATGAAACATAATTCAAGACAAGTGAGAGTTCTTGGTGATGATTACAGGGAGAGAGACGCATGGTAACAATTGACGAAATAAAACAAAACCTTGAATGTTCTGATGTGTACATTCAGAAAATGATTGAGTGGGCAAATGGAGACGAAAATAAGTTAGAGAGCTTATACTACTTCAAGCTTGCTGAACGTCAAATACGACCTGCTATTCAAGAGGTGAGGTAATTGGGGTTAAGCACTGAATATGATTTGAAAGATAGTACGGGTAAAGTGGTTGGTTCTGTTATACCACTTAACAATAAAACGAATAGGTTATTTGGATTGTATAAACGATATGGATTAGATGAATTCATCGTTACAGATAACAGATTAGAAAAAATAAAGAAGCATTTCAATTTAACTAGAGTAGATCAAACAAGCATATTTGATTTCATACAGGAGTGACGGAATGAGTAAATACAACGCTAAGAAAGTTGAGTATAAAGGGATTGTGTTCGACAGCAAAGTTGAATGTGAGTTTTTCAAATACTTAGAAGGTCGTAAGTATATTGATGGCTTTGATTATATCGAAGTGCAGCCAAGATATGAATTGGTCCCTAAGTTTGGCAAGCAACGTAAAGCTGAATACATCGCAGACTTTGCACTATGGAATGAGAATAAGTTGGTCGAAGTCATAGACGTAAAAGGAACGGCTACAGATACAGCTAAATTGAAAGCTAAGTTATTCAGATACTTGTATCAAGATGTGACACTAACGTGGATATGTAAAGCGCCTAAGTACACTGGCAAGGATTGGATAACGTATGAAGATTTGATAAAGGCTAGAAGAGAACGTAAGAAAGCAATGGAGTGATTCCGATGAATGAAGAAACAATCAAGATTAAGTATACTGCATCGTTTGAAAAGACAGTGCCATTTATACAAAGACCAAATGAAGAAGTGAACGATGTGTTAGATCGTATTGGTAAAGATATGGATAAATACGTGAATGATTATTTAGATGGAACGTTTATAGAATTCAGTGAGCCGGAGGTAAAAGACTAATGAACATCAATTTAAGTAGAGCAAAAGATGATAAAGGTAACTTATGTTTCGTAATGATAGATGATAACGAAGAAGTATTTGTAGATGTGGAAGATTACAAGGAAGCAAAACAACTTGGTATCCATTACACGAGAATTAGATACCATGCGAAGAAAGGTAGACAACACTTGAAAAACTACATTAGAAAGTATGACCAACGTCAAGGTGTGGACAGACTCAATGCAGAGGACAGAGAGCGTGCTGAACGTAAGGTTGAGTTGGAAGAACATAAGCAACGTAAGGAACAGGAACGTCTGCAGATGATAGAGGATGCTAAGCGTAGAGATGAATATTGGTTCGATAATACATGGAATCAAATGTTTAAGGGGTGGAGTTAATGAAGATTAGAGAATTAGATGTTGGTAATTATGTAATTGTGTATGACCTTGGTAAAAGTGAAGATGCTAAAGGTATGACAGTAGTTGGAAAAGTAATAGATTATCTAGAATTTATAGATGAAGAAAACAATCAAGTTTACATTAATTCAAATGGAAATAAATATCTAATTACAGATGATAACTACTTTGATTTGTGGAGTAACTATTTAGATAACAAGACGGAACATATTGGCTTTGATAAAGAGAATACGGAGAAAGCAATAAAATTGTTATCCAACGACGTACAACAACGTAAACGTAAAGGTGTGGTAACTAAAGCAATACAAGCAACTATACAACCAGGAGAGGGCGTGCTTTCACATGAAACAGTAAACCACCCATCACATTATAACTACGGTGAAATAGAAGTAATAGATTTCATTGAGCAGGTCACACAACACTACAATACCAACGTGGCTTATCACATTGGCAATGCGATTAAGTATCTAGCACGTTCGCCACACAAGAATGGTAAAGAAGATGTGGCAAAAGCTAAATGGTATATCGAACGTGCATATGATAATTGGGATGTGAAGTAAGTGGCTGGTGGAAAACAAAGATATGAATACGTTATTTATAAAGGTGATGACATTATTTGTCATGGTACACGTAAGGAATGTGCAGAAAAGTTAGGTGTATCTGAACAAACAATTATGTTCATGAGTTCACCAACATTGAAGAATAAAGATAAAGGTACACGTTTAATAGCAGAAAAAGTAAGTATTGCAGAGATAGAGAAAGAGCTAGCGATATGATCCTATCAGATACTATAAAAGTTAAATATAAATTAAATACATGTGGGCTACAGACACATGAAATTGCAAAGTTACTACGTGATAAAGGTGTTAAGGGATTCACAATATCCTCGAATGATAGAAGTGTAATCGTAGCAGTACCACGTGAGGATATAAAACGGAACAGGAAGATAATGGAGGGGTTTAGGAATGGTAAAGATAAAAACTAAGAAACAACTAAACTTACCGCAGTTGATTGAGTGGGCGATGGATAATGATATAAAGCACAGAGTATTTGTATCGAATCCAAACTTTGATGGAGTGACTTATAAATTAGGTTTCGATATTGGTGGAGATTTGTATTTTGAGGAAGCGTTAACACCTACACTACTTTTCACAGTTGAAGTCGAGGAAGAAATTACGGAAGATACAGAGTTTAAAAGTATGGTCGAGGTAACCACAGACGACTTATTTGCTGTTTGGGAACACGCAAGTATTAGCACATGGAAAAATGAACACAGCAAAGAATTTCACGCATACATTGATGGAGAATTTAAATTAATCTGGACACATGAGAAAGGTTTGGTGGAGTAGATGGTACCGAAGTATAGAGCGTGGGATAAAGAAGAAAAAGAATGGTTAAGTATTAGAACAATAGGATTTGATGATGATGGTTCACTAGTGAAATGGGAACTCCTCCAATCCACAGGACTTAAAGACAAGCATGGTGTTGAGATATTTGAGGGAGATGTATTGGAAATCCCTGTCGCTATAGATACCGAAACATTAAATGGTGAAGTTGTTTTTGAGGATGGAATATTTGGTGTTAAAGATGTTTTAGATGGTTGGGGATTTGACATTGGTTTGGTTCCATTAATAGAAATTATTTTAGCTAAAAAAGTAATAATTGTGGGAAATATATACGAACACCCACATTTACTAGAAGGTGATAACGGATGAAACAATTCACAGTTTGGCTAGCAGTCGTAATCATACTGACAATCGTGCTATTGATAATGTGGACAACTATGTAAGGGAGTGGTGAGGGTGAAGAAGAAATTTACAATTGAAGTTGAAATGGAAGAAAGATGGATTGATTGTTTTATGTCGATGTTAAATAAAATGGAACACCTCGGTAATTTAGGAGTTTCCAGAGATGTTTCTATCTACTCAGATGGTGATGGAGATTTTCGACCTAAATTTAAAGCAGATGTAGATTGGGAAAAAGTAGAATCTGATATAGAAGATAACCATTATGATGCGGGGTAGTATGAACGTATTTTAAATCAATAAGGAGTGATGGCGAGTGAGTTATGAATATGTAGACTTCGGAGAACAACGTGATTACAAAGCAGAACGAGATACATTGAAAGATGATGTTTTAGCTTGGGCAGTTACTTGCAATAATTTAGAACAAGAAAATAAAAAGCTAAAAGCAGAACGTGACAAATTCGAAAAAATGCTCAATAAAGAATGCGAATGTGGCTATAAATTGGAAGGTCAATTGCATGATATGACAAAACAACGAGATACTTTAAGCGACGATCTATCTTGGTATAAAGCAAAGGTTAGTAGGTTGGAAGAGATTAGAGAGATTAAAGATAGTGCTTTAAAAGGTGCGGACATTAAAGTTAAAACGTTGGAACAACGACATTCAAAATTAGTAGATGAAAATACAAGATTGCAAAATGAATTATACACAATGGGATTAAATCAAGATGAAGCAGACGACAAAACAAAGAAATTGGAACGGGAGAATGAGGAACTTAAAGAAAGTCATATAAAACACATTGCTGATATGGAAAATTACTACAAAGACAGAGTGCAAGAACTCAAAGAAGAAAACAAAGACAAAAATAGAATAATATCAAAAAGATTAGAACACGAGAACAAGGAAAACATTCAGTGGTACCAAATGCATAAAGAATGTGCTGATGCTGTGTATAACAAGAAGATGATGTACGAATCCCTACTATCCGAAATCTCCCAACACATCGGCAACAAACCATCGAGCAGCACGTATAAGTATTTTAGAGCGAAGTTGGATGGTGTCGGGATTAAGGTGGGTGAGTAAATGTATTCTTTATTAGAACTTGAAAATGTATATGCCAGCCTCAAAGAAGGAATGAGTAAATTTCACGATTTTAAATTCGATACTTTACTGATAGTTGCAGCGATAACATTAGGAACTAATCATATTTGTAAAGCTATAAAAAATACTGAATGTAACAATGATTCCACAATAAAATATATAGATTAGATGATGACAACATCATGGGATGAACATTGATGAGAAAAGAGAAAAAAGCTAAATCAGTTTATTAACCGAAAATAGCTGAAATGAAAGGTGCAAGATAAGCCATGAAGCATAATATTGTAAATAACACATAAATAAATCCCTTAATTTCGTCACTCATAGATTCAACCCCTTTTATAGAATCAAGAAAGTAATTTTAAAATAGTCCAGCAATGAAGTCAATAATATTATAAAAACGAAAATCAGGGAGGACAAATAACATGAATGAACTAATCAAATTGGTAGAACAATGGAGTATAGGTAAAAACTTACACAAAAATAATTCAGATAGACAAGCATTGAAATTCTATGAAGAGGCTGGTGAAGTTGGTGCAGCATTATCACGTAACAAGATGGATGATCTAAAAGACGGTATAGGCGATACAGTCGTAACTTTAATTATATTGGCACAACAACATGGAATGACATTAGAGGAGTGTTTACAGTACGCGTATGACGAAATCAAAGGAAGAAAAGGAAAGACAATCAATGGAACGTTCATCAAAGAATCAGACTTGTAAGGATAAAGACATTTTAGAAAAAGTTAAGGAAGTGTTACAGCGTGACTAATTATTTAATCCGACACATAACCGACTCAACAGGTCACACTTTCACTGAAGTCATCAAGCCACGAGAGAATGAGCGCTACGATATTGTGAGTGCAGAGAGTAAGGCAGAGGCGAAGAGAATTGCAAGTAGACCTAAAGGGTTGTTAAGTGTAGTTCCATCTAGTTTTAATGATGGTCCAATTAGTAGAGCTTTATCAAAAGGTAACAAATAAAGAAAGGACAGTGAGTGAATTTGGAGATAGGTAAATACTATTATGTTGTAACACGAAATAATCAAATGGCTACAGGTTTATTTGCACCTGAATATGTAGCCATCAAAGATCTTGTACATGATATTGGAGGTAAATAGATGAAAACAATTGATGATATAAAGAGCAAGTTGAATGAAACAATAGAAGATATAGATTCCTTTGGCATTACTGTGGAACTTGAAGGTTACAGATTAGCATTAAGTGATTTTTTAGAATGGATTAATGAGGAGGACGACTAATGTTCTGGATAACACTCTCAATACTTCTAGGAGTAATCGCAGTCATTTCACTTATATACAACACAGTCAAAGATACTAAGATAGATGCACTTGAATATGAGGTGGCGTACTTGCTAGATATTATATTCAATGATCATGGCGATGTGGTGTTGAGGTTGAAGGAAGATGAACGCACTGACGAACAGATTAGAGAGATTAAAGATAAGTGGGATAAACGAATAAAGTAGGTGGAGAGAATGGAAGAATGGAAGGATATCATAGGTTACGAAGGTTTGTACAAGATATCTAACAAAGGTAGAGTTTGGAGTTGTACTTATAACAGAACTTTGAAGCCTTCTACAGAGAAAAGTGGATACAAAAAAATAGTGTTATCTAAAGAAGGAAAACTTAAAACTTATAGAATCCATAGATTGGTTGCATTAGCTTTCTTAAAACCTGTTAAAAATAAAGAAATAGTTAATCATATAGATGAAAATAAATCTAATAATTATTTCTTAAATTTAGAATGGTGTACTTACAAAGAAAATATGAATCACGGGACTTGTATAAAAAGAATATTAAAAACTAAAAGCGGGAAAAATTACGATGGTTATAAAAAAGTTTCTGAAAAGCTTTCCGTTCCTGTAATCGGTATAAATGTAAAAACAGGAGAAAAAATAGAATTCAAATCAATGACTGAAGCCAGAACTAAGGGTTTTAATAATGGACATATTAGCGCTTGTGTTAATGGTATAAGACAGACTCACAAAGGATACAAGTGGCATAAACAATTTGGAGGGTATTAGATGTACACAAAGGAAGATATTCGATATATGATTGATAACTTTAGAAGTAACTGCAATACATTAGCAATGATACTTCCAGATGTGGATAGTAATAGTATTGCACAGTACGGCATAGAGGCTACATTACCTAAACCACAAGGCGTTAATAGTAGTAAGGTAGAATCGGTTGTACTTGCTAGAGAGAAAGCTCACAGACACGTAAAGAGTAAGATGGATAAGATAGCGTTCATCAATGACTGTCAAGATAAACTAGATGAGGATGACTTTATATTCTTAGAAGTAATGAAAGGATATAAGCGTCATGAGATATTACCAGAGGCTGAGATGAATAAGAATACTTATGGAGATAGACGTAAGGAAATCATTGATAAGCTATACTACATGCAGAAGGACAGTTAGGACACATCAGGACAGTTGTGACACATTAGGACACTTCTGACACTATTATGTACTGTACATAGGTATGGTATATAATATCGATATACGATAAGTTCCAGTGACTTATTATAAATAACAATACTATATTATATTTAGGCACGCAGGGGTGATTACCTGTGTGTCTTCTTTGTGCTTATTGATATGAACACTACACATGAACTCCAACTATATAACTTTAAGTCATGCTCGTAGTGTTGATATGAGTTAGCATATGTCATTCATTAATAAAGATAAGGTGATTGCATATGATAGATGATATTAACTATAAAGATGTGAATGATCGTAAGAGATTTTATAAGAAAAGAGAATGGAAAGATATAAAAGCGATAAGACGTGAGATTGATAATGGGGAATGTCAGTGGTGTAAAGCTAATGGCAAAGTAGTTACATCTAAAGATACACGATTGATTGTTCATCATAAGCAAGAGTTAAAGGATAGACCAGACTTAGCATTAGATATAGATAATTTAGTTACAGTTTGCTTTGCTTGTCATGAAAATCATCACGATAGAAATCTTTATAAAAAGAAAAAAGATAATTGGAATGATGAATGGTGGTAATTTTTAAAAAATAAAAAATAAATTTATATAAAAAAATTATTTAACCCCCCGCCAAAATATTTTTAATTTTATTTTAACCTCGGGGAACGAGGTGGGGAGTCTTTTCTCGACATTTGCTAACAAATATCGCGTATAACCCCCTCCCTACAGCATATATAGAAAAGAGGTGATAACTGTGGAAAGAGATGAACAGCAACTTAAGGAACATGAAGCACGAGTAGATAAGGAAAAAAAGCGATTAGATAAGGTCTTTCAGTCTATACCCGATGACAAAAAGAGAGTAGCGCAAGGGTTAATTGTTCAAGCGGCAAGAATGCGTGTGTTACTTGATGACGCTTGGTTAGATATTCAAGAAAAAGGTGATTACGAGTTATTCACTCAATCAGAAAATGCCCCTCCATACGAACGTGAACGACCAATAGCCAAACTTTTCAACTCTCGTGATGGTGCTTATCAGAAAATCATACAACAACTCTCGCGGTTGTTACCAGAAGAAGTAGCGCAAGAAGTGAAAGATAAAGGTAGGAGTTTATTATGACGAAAGTAAATAAACATGTACAACGGTACATAGATAAATACAAAAATGGTGAAATCAACTTAAATAGTGACCGAATTAAATTGATAGATCACTTAGAACTTAATGTTTTATATCGAGAAGATTTATATTTCGATGATGAACAAATTGAAAAATGTATTGCTTTTACAGAAAAGTTTTATTTCAAATTACAACCATTTCAGAAATTTCTAATCGCTTTTATTTTCTTGTTTGATGAAGAAGACGAATTATACTTTGAACAGTTCTTTTGGTTAGTGGCACGTGGTGCTGGTAAAAACGGTTTGATCAGTGCTTTATCTAACTATCTAATAAGTGAACTACATGGTGTAGATAATTACGATGGCACAGTTGTAGCTAACACTGAAAAACAAGCTAAAACATCATTTGAAGAAATGCACAGGCAAATTACTAAGCATAATTTATATAGTGGAAAAATTAACGATGTAGAAGGTGAAGGTTTCTTTGATTTAACCAAATTACGCATAACATCAGAAGTAACACAAAGTAAATTTGAATTCGCAACAAGTAACGCTGGCAGTAAAGATGGTGGTCGTGAAGGATTTATCATTTATGATGAAATTCACAGATATGAAAACAATGACATAGTAGATGTATTCTCTAGTGGGCTTGGTAAGGTAAAGCACCCTAGAGAATTTTTTATAGGTACTGATGGATTTGTTCGTGAGGGATTCTTAGATAAATTGAAAGACCGTTCTAAAGCAATTTTAGATGGCGATTCTCCTGATGATAGATTGTTTCCATTTATTTGTAAGTTAGACCATAAGGAAGAAAAAGATAACCCTACAACATGGTCAAAAGCAAATCCAATGTTTGAAGAACCTATGAGTGATTATGGTAAACGACTTTATCGTAAAGTATTAAATCAATATAAAGATTTAACGCATAGTCCTAGTGGTTATGAAAACTTTATAACAAAACGCATGAACTTACCTGAAGAAGATTCAAGTAAGATTGTAGCATCTCGTGAAGATGTGCTTGCGACTACACGTAATATTCCACCACTGAAGAACAAAACAGCTATTGGTGGCGTTGACTATGCAAGTATTAAAGACTTTGCAGCGGTAGGATTGTTATTTAAACAAGGAGACGATGTAGTGTGGATATCACACTCATTTGCTCGTAAAGGGTACTTAGACGAAGCTAAGCTAAAGCCACCAATTAAACAATGGGAGAAAGACGGTCATTTAACAATAGTCGATGAACCATCAATTAACCCTGTCCATATTGTTAATTGGTTTATAGAAATGCGTAAAAAGTACGCAATCCAAAAAGTAGTAGCTGATAACTTCCGAATGGATTTAATGCGTCCACTGTTTGAAGAAGCAGGTTTTGATATAGAGGTTATACGTAATCCTAGAGGTGTTCACAGTAAATTAGCACCACGGATTGAAACGTTATTTGCTAACCATCGTGTCATTTATGGCGATAATCCATTAATGCGTTGGTATACAAATAATGTAGCAGTCCAAATTAAAAAAGATGGTAACAAAGAATTTATCAAGAAGGACGAACACAGAAGGAAAACAGACGGTTTCCATGCGTTCTTACACGCTTTGTATAGCGTAGATGAAATAGAAGAAATAGATTTAGATCAAGCTTTTGATTTATTAGATAAACTTGAATTCTAGTTAGGAGGTGATTTATTGGGAATTTTTGATTCAATACTGAAAAGGAATCTAGACTTACGAGACATGCTTGATTTGGATTTAGCCTATGACCCTGCTAGTAGGTCGTATTTAAAACGTATTGCACTTGAAACCTCTATTAACTTTATTGCTCGTACCTTTAGCCAATCAGAATTTTGGGTTAAAGATGGACAAGAATTAGTTAGAGATAAGTTGTATTACAAATTAAATGTACGACCTAACACTGATTCAAGTGCTTCAGACTTTTGGCATAAGGTCATTTATAAACTTGTGTATGACAACGAAGTATTAATCATAAAGACTGATAGCGATGACTTATTGATTGCTGATGATTTTTATAGAGAAGAATATGCAGTCTATGATGACTTGTTTAAAGATGTAGTAGTTAAAGACTATGTATTTAAACGTAATTTTAAGATGGATGAAGTAGTTTATCTAAACTACAACAACGATAAGCTGCAAAGATTTGTAGATGGTTTGTTTGGTGATTATGGTGAGTTGTTCGGTCGTATGATGGACACACAACTACGTAAGAATCAGATTAGAGGTGTTGTTAAAGTTACTAAAGGCGGTGGTGAAGTTGCCAATGGTAATATGAGCAAATTACAGAACTATATAAATAAAATATATGGTCAATTTAACAAAAATGGTGTTGCAATAGTACCACAAGTACCTGGCTTTGAATACGAAGAATTGTCAAAAGACAATGCAAACGGGACTGATAACGGTGCGGAAAACTTACAAAAAGTTAAACGTTTATTTATTGACGATGTAGCTAAAATCATTGGAATACCATCTAACCTTATTCATGGGGATGTGGCAGACCTTAGCAACGCTATGACAGCTTACATTGATTTCTGTATTAATCCACTTGTCACTAAGATTGAAGATGAATTAAATAGTAAGTTTTTCACAGAACAAGAATACTTAAAAGGACAATGTGTCAAAGTAGTAGGCATTAACAAGGTGGACCCTATTAAGAATGCAGAAAAAGTAGACAAATTAATATCATCAAGCGCAGCTAAACAAAATGAAGTGCGTGAAATGCTCGGTCTTGAACCTGTTGAAGGTGGAGACCGTTTTATTTTGACTAAAAACTATGAGAAAGAAGATTCAACGGAAGGAGGTGAGACTGATAATGGAGACGAAAAAGGAACTAATCAAAGCAACGTCTAAATATTCGTTTAAGAATGAAGTACAAGACGATAAAGTCATTCTCACTTTAGGAGGACCCGTTGCAGAATCGTCATTCTTTGCAGAAGAAACTATCAACAGTGAAGACATTGCGAATGCATTAGACGATGTGAACAAAGACGTTGTTATTAGATTAAACAGTCCCGGTGGTGATGTATTCCAAGGTATTGAAATTTACAACTACCTTAAGAATCATTCATCAAATATTACAGTAGAAGTTACTGCTTTAGCTGCAAGTGCTGCATCTATTATTGCAATGGCTGCTGATTCTATGGTAATGGAAAAAGGTGCTTCAATCATGGTACATGAAGCTGAAACTTTAGCTATTGGTAATAAAGCCGATATTAAAAAAACGCTAAACGCTTTAGAAACGATTGATGAATCCATTGTGGATATTTACCAAGAAAAAACAGGTTTAGATCGTGATGAAATTTCTCAAATGATGTCTGAAGAAACTTGGTTTACTGCTAAAGATGCAGTAGACAAAGGTTTTGCAGATGATACAAAAGAGAAGGTTGAAACACCTAAAGAAACTAAAGTAGAAAATAACGCAGAAATTATTGAATTACAGAATCAAATTGCAAACTTAACAAATGAAGTTAAGTCTTTTAAAAATCAAAACAAGAAACCAAAAACAAAAAGGTTATTATAGGAGGAAAAAGTATGACGATGAAATTTAAAGATGCAATCAACAAAGACGTTGAGAACTTAAAGAATGAATATTTTAATGCAGTACGTAATGAAGAAGACCAAGAGGTAGTAGAAAATAAATACGCTGAATACATGGCTGCCTTTTCTCAAAACTTACACAATGAAGTGTTAAAAGAAGCACGTGAAGAAGTCCACAACACTACTACAGATAAACAAGTACGTATGAATCGTGGAGACAATATATTAACAGCAGAAGAAAATCGTTTCTTCACAAACTTAGTAGAAGATGAAGCTAACTTAGATACTTACAAAGAAGAAGTTATCTTACCTGAATCTACTGTATTACGTGTGTTCGAAGATATGCAACAGGCTCGTCCTTTACTATCTAAAATTAATTTCCAAATTGCTGGGATTAAAACACGTATGATTGTGGGAGACCCAAGTGGAGCTGCAATCTGGGGTGAGATCTTTGGTAAAATCCAAGGACAAATCCAAGCTAATTTTAAAGAATTAAACTTCTCACAAAATAAATTAACAGCATTTGCAATTGTACCTAAAGACATGCTCGACTTTGGTCCAGAATGGGTTGAACGTTATGTACGCTTACAATTAGCAGAAGCTATGGCGCTTAAATTAGAAGAAGGCGTTGTTTTAGGTAAAGGTGCAGCATCTAACCAACCATATGGTTTAACTAAAGACTTAACGTATGATACTGATGGAGTAACTGTAACAGGTGCAGCAGATAAAACATCGGCTGGTACTTTAACATTTGCAGACACTCAAACAACTGCTAATGAGCTTGCTGAAGCATTAACAACATTATCTACTAAAGAAAATGGACATAAAGTAGATGTAACGGCTGGCGTAACTTTAGTGGTTAACCCTGCAGACCAATTCTATGTTAAAGCTCAAAACACTATGCAAACAGTTAATGGTTCATGGGTTACATCGTTACCATTTAATGTAGATGTTATTGCATCTGAATTTGTAGAAGAAAACCAAGCGCTATTCGTAGTAGGTAGTCGCTACTATGCAGTTCAAACTGGCGCAGTTAACATTAAGTCTTACGACCAAACGTTAGCTTTAGAAGACGCTGATGTATTCATCGCCAAGCAATATGCACACGGTATGCCTGACGATAACAAAACTTCGTTAGTTTATGACTTAGATATCGCTGCAAAACCGGTAACACCCTAATACACCCCAAAACGTAGAAGTAACAGCTAATAGTAAATCTGTTAGCATTTCTGCGGAATAGGGGCAGATTAAGTTGAAAGTGGTGATTAGATGATCACTCAGACACAAGTAAACGAAATGAAACGCCGATTGAAAATATTCCATACATTTGAAGATGAACATATCAAGTCTTTGCTCGAACAATCGTTTGAAGACATTCAATTCAGATGTCAAGAGTTTGTAATAGGCAAGAACATTAGAGGTACAGAACTTGTGTATGAGCGTACAAGATATGCTTATAATGACGCATTAGAATATTTTCACGAAAACTTTTTACCACAAATAACTTCTTTCGCTTTAGAAAACATGGAGGAGGTTGATTATGAAGAAAAGTTATAAACCACCAGAGATAAGTAACGGAGACCTTAGAGTCCCTGTTACTTTTTTTCGTATGGTAGAAAATGAAGGACCTTTACCTGGTAGTAGCAAAGCAGAGGATGTTTTCACTACACTTTGTGAAGTTTATGAAAGCTCAACTAAAGACTTAGAAAAAACAAGTAATATTACTGGTACCAATAAGGTAACGATTAACTTTAGAAATCCTCATTCCGATTATCATGTTAAACATTCAGATACGTTTGAGTTAATTCATGATCTATATCAAGGTTTAACATTTAGAGTCATTGATTTTGCACTCAATTCAAGTAATAAAGAAATGATAAAAGTCGTGGGTGTAGCTAATGACAGTTAAATTAAAAGGCATGAAAGAAATAGAACGAGCATTAGAACGTAAATATGGCAGACAAAAAATGAAAAAGATAAGTGACGAAGCGTTACTTGCTGGTGGGCAAGTGATAGTTAAAGAAATAAAGAAAAGTTTCGAATCATTTAAAGATACAGGTGCGAGTATTGATGAAGTCACGTTATCCAGACCTTATTCATTAAACGGTGTACGTACAATAAAAATACATTGGAAGGGTCCTGATGACCGTTATCGTATTATTCATTTAAACGAGTTCGGTACTATCAAAAACCCTAATCCACGTGGTAAAGGCTCAATTGATAGAGCTTTAAGAAGTGGTAGAGATACCTATTTCAAAGTGGTTAAAAGACAATTAGAGAAAGGATGATGTAGATGAGGGATATCTTAATGAACATTTATAATATGCTGATAAACGACAATCAAGTTATAGAACATGTAGGAAAAAGAATTAAATTCTACGAATACCCAGAACCCTCTGACGCATCTAAGCCTTACATTGTCATGAGTGAAATTGATGATACTTTACCCGTTGGATATGCAGATAATGATAATTTAGCTTTGAGTTACTTGGTACAGATTGATTTATTTGTACCAGAATCAAGTGATTATCAAGCTTATCACGTTAGGAATCAACTTAGTTATCACATATCTAGGTTGATGAAAGAAAAGTTACAAATGGAAAATACAGCAAATGCACAACCAGAATACGATAGAGAATTAAAAATATACAGGTCCGCTCGTAGATACGAGGGGTCCTTTTATCGTTCTGAATTAAATTTACAGGAGGAATTATAATGCCAAAACAAACAACAAGTTTTACAGGTTTAGATAACTTTAACTACAAAGTATTGAATGAAGATGGTGCAGGTGTTAAAACACCAGAACGTATCAAAGGTTTACAAGAAATAACAATTTCTAAAGAACAAGAAGTTGTTAAAGCACACGGTGATAACAGAACAATGGAAACTGCAGTAAGTAATGGTGATGTGGAAATAGAAAGTGGTTTCCATACATTAAGCCTTGAGGATCGTACAGCTTTATTTGGCTTAGAAGTTGACGAAGATGGAATCGTAGCAGTTGGTAATGACACACCAAACGATGTAGCAGTCTTATTAGAACGTACATCGGCAGAAGGGCGTGAAGTTGTAGGTTTAATCTCTGGTAAGTTCACATTCGCAGAAGTGGAAGGTTCTACAACATCTGACGAAATCGAATTCTCTAGTCAATCAACTACTGGAACATTCATTGCGAAAGATGTCGAAGGTTATGACGAACCTAAAGCGATGTACTTAGGTTTCGACCCTAAAGGTACTGATACAGCATTACACAGCATTTGGAAGAAAGTCTTTGGCGAAGAACACCCAGACGCAGTAGTAACACCCTAAGGTTCCCCAAAAAGTTGAAGTAAGTGCAAACAGTAAGTCTGCATCTATTTCAGCAGAATAGGGGCTTTCAAAATAAAAAATGGAGGAATTGAAATGGAAGACAAATTAAATTTATACAAAGATGAAGAACTTTTAAAGAGTGAGAATTACGTTGAAGGAAAAGCAAACGTAACTATTGATAGCTTAGATGCAGATACTGATTATCCAAAAGGTACTTATCAAGTATCACGTGAAAATGAAAATGGAGAATCAAAGAAAAAAGACGTCCCAGCATTTAAAACAAAACCTATTCTAGTAACGGGTGTGACGTTAAATAAGGAAGCATTGGATTTAACGGTTGGGGATCAACAAAAAATTACGGCAACAGTAGCGCCTGGAACAGCTACAGACAAATCAGTTGAATATTCTTCTTCTGATAAAGCTGTGGCTACAGTAGACGGTGAAGGTAATATCACTGCTGTTGCCAAAGGCGGTGCTGACATCACAGTTACAACGACAGACGGTAATAAGACAGCTAAATGTACAGTTACAATAACTGAAAAAGAAGTAGAAGAACCAGAAGCATTAAATGTAGAAACAAAAACAAATAGCGCTGACGTATCAGCGAAATAACTACTATTGAGGGCTTAATGCCCTCTTTTTATTTGCAAATAAAAATGGAGGATGACTATGAAAAAAATAATTGAATTCTTAAAAAAGAAAAAACAAAAAGATGAATGTTTATTAGTCATTAAACAAAAAGATGTTAATTCTGTTCCAACAGTTATTTATCAAGGAAAAGAAATTTCATTGAAAAAGTACATTAATTTTGAATGGGATACAAAAGATTTAGATAAACCTTATGGAACAGCATTTAGCGTTCAATATTCAGATGATGCTGAAGTAGGATATCCAGAAATTACAGAATGCTATACACATCCTAGTAAAACAAAGCTTCTCGAAGGAGTAATATATACGCCTAGTTTGCATACTATAGCTAAAAATGGAAGTCCAGAATCAATCATACCTTTTAATAACATATAAAAAATACAAAAAACAAAGGAGCAATTATAAATGGCTAAACAAACTAAATTAAACTTTATCGAATTAATCACAGGTGAAAAAGAAAACGGTGAATTTGAAACAAAAGTATATTTCACACCTAAACACTTACCTTTCAGTGAGTTAATGAATGTATTTGAGAAAGTGGAAGAAATTGAAAAACTAGAAGAAGATTCAGGAATTGAAAGCATTAGAGAAATGTTTAAGTTAGTTGCAGAAGATATTTATAAAAAACAATTTACTGTACAAGAGTTAATGGACGGATTGCATGCACCAGAAGCAATGCCAGAGTTAAGAGCACAAATACAGTTTATTTCACAAGGTGAGTTATCAGAAGAAAACGAAAAGCGTTTGAAACAGCTTCTAAAGTAATAAGAGGTGATATGAATGAAACACAGCAAAATAGAATTAGCTACTAACTTTGATAGTGAAGGAGTGCCAGGGAGACATGAAACATTTGTCACACGTCCGAGCATTCCTTTTTCTTTGGTATATGAATGTGTTTCTTTTCTAGCTTCGTTAAAAGGCAATCCAGACAATGACGAGTTACACGTAATGATAGACCTAGTTGTCCGTATATTTGATAACCAGTTTTCTAAAAGGCAACTTATTGACGGTCTAACATCGTATGAAGGTACCCACGAACTATACAAACAAGTTGTTTTCATAGGAAGTGGGCAAAATTTAGATGATGAAGTTGAGTCAGATGAAAAAGTTCAATCTATATCAGTAAATGGTTGGGAAGATCATAGAGAAAATTTGAAAAAAACTATTAAGAAAATGGTCAAAGACGGTGAACAGACGTACAACGATGTTTTGGATATTCCGTATTATTTAGTGTTCGATGATTTAAATACGAAGGTTAAAGCGGAACGTAAGTCGTCTATGTTATCAGCCTTTGGACAGTAAGTATAGGAGGTTTTGAATTATGGAACAACAAATGTTAAACGCGTTTATTGAAGCGCCTATTCATTACAAATGTGACAGCATGTTGACTGCTTGTATCTTTTAATTACTTTATTAGCAATTTATAAGTAAGGAGGTGGAACAATGGCAGAAAGAATAAAAGGACTTCAAATAGATTTATCCATGAAAGATATGGGTATTGGTGCCACACTTGCTGGTGTTAGACGTAGTTTTAAGACATTGAATTCTGATTTGAAGTTATCAAGAAATAACTTTAAAAATTCCGAGAAGTCTATGACTTCATACAAAAACAGAATTCGTGAACTTGATGGAGCTACTAAACAACAAAGGAATAATGTTAAAGAACTACGTGCACAATATCAAAAGACAGCACAAGAACAAGGTGCAAATAGTGCGAAAGCTGCAAGGTTACGGACAGAGTATAACAAACAAGCTGATACTTTGAATTACCTGGAGCATGAGTTAGAACAAACTACGAGTTCTTTTAAAAACTTTCAAAAGGAATCACAAGCAGCTGCTAGAGTATCTAACAGTAGTTTCGGCAGACTAGGTAAGAGTTTTACTGAAATGGGTCCTAAGATAAATAAAGTGGGCGAATCAATGAAAAGTGTTGGTCGTTCAATGTCTATGTATGTCACAGCACCAGTCGTAGCTGGATTTGGCTTAGCTGCAAAGACTAGTATAGATTTCGATGATTCTATGCGTAAAGTTAAAGCGACATCTGGAGCTACTGGTAAAGAGTTTAACTCATTACGTGATAAAGCGTTGGAAATGGGAAAAACGACAAAATTTAGTGCCAGTGAGTCATCAGATGCTCTTAACTATATGGCACTTGCCGGCTGGAGTTCCAAAGAAATGATGTCTGGTATTAGTGGTGTTATGGATTTAGCAGCTGCGTCAGGTACCGAATTAGGCCTTACCTCAGATATCGTTACTGATTCATTAACAGCTTTTGGCATGAAAGCAAAAGATAGCGGTAAGTTTGCCGATGTACTAGCACAGACAAGTTCTAAAGCTAATACAGATGTAAAAGGTTTAGGCGATGCGTTTAAATACGCAGCACCTGTAGCTGGTGCATTAGGTTATAGTGTGGAAGATACATCTGTCGCTATAGGTTTAATGAGTAATGCGGGTATGGATAATATGCTCGAACACACAGTAATGTGTGCGTAGAAATCGGTGAATTCGGTAGAGGTTAAGTCAAAAGATATATTAATACCGAGCCAAGCGTGTGAATGTTCAAACAGTAGCACGAAGGTGTAGAGACTAGATGTTGAGTTAGAACAAACAATAAAACATCCACGAGCGCCGATTATCCCAAGGGATAAAGATATAGTCCGATACTCAAAGGAAACTTTGAGATTATAGGGTAAACTCCTATATATAACAAATGATAAAAGGTGAAAAAGCTGGTACAGCATTACGTACTATGTTTACTAACCTTTCAAAACCTACTAAAGCGATGAAAGATAAGATGGATGAACTCGGTATATCTATCACAGATAGTAACGGTGAAATGCTACCAATGCGTGATGTTATGGATCAATTGAGAAGTAGCATGGGTGGTTTATCTAAAGACCAACAAGCGGCAGCTGCGGCAACTATATTTGGTAAAGAATCTATGAGTGGTGCGTTGGCAGTGGTTAACGCATCAGAAAAGGATTACAAAAAGCTTACTAAATCCATTGATGGGTCAAAAGGCGCTTCCAAACGAATGGCTAAAGAAATGGAAGGCGGTATTGGTGGTTCAATGCGTAAGATGAAATCTGCGGTTGAATCACTAGCAATTAGTATTGGTGATGTAGTAGCACCATTTATAGGAAAGGCAGCAGACGCTATAGCAGGTTTAGCAACCAAATTAACTAATCTACCTGGTTGGTTACAAGGTACGATAGTAGCGTTTGGTGCGTTAGCAGCTGCAATTGGTCCACTAGCATTAGTTATTGGAGCATTCACAGCATCATTAGGTAGTATTATGACTACACTTGGACCAATAATGGTTGGTATTACAAAAGCTGGTGGTGTAATGAAATACCTATCTGGAGTAATGGCAACTGTTACAAAAGCTTCACCACTTTTAGGAATGGCGTTAAAAGGCATTGGTTCCGCAGCAACATTCATGTTAGGACCATGGGGACTAGTTATTGCTGGTGTGGTAGCGTTAGGCGCAGCATTAGTTGTAGCTTACAAGAAATCTGAAACGTTTAGAAATATTGTGAACGGTATGATCACAGGTGTGGTTAATGGATTTAAATTATTATGGTCAGGAATTATGACTGTACTAACACCTATAGGTCAAGCCTTCATGAAGTTTGGTGGACAGATTAAGTCAGCTATTGGTGACTTCTGGTCTAAATATGGCGCACAATTCATGCAAGCGATAAACAATATTAAGAATGGATTCTTAGCATTTTGGACATTCATTCAACCAGTATTAGGATTCATAGGTGGATTATTCAAGAGTACGTTTAGCGATTCCATACCTATTATAAACTTCTTCAAGAATCTGATAATGGGTAGTTTAGTACATGCGTTTAATATGGTGAAAAATACTGTGATGATTGCGTTTAATGCTATTAAAGGAATTATCATGGGTGTCCTAAACGTTGTAATGGGATTCGTTAAAATGTTTATTGGTATTTTCACAGGTGACTGGAAACTATTCGGCGAAGGATTAAAACAAGTTGCTAAAAGCTTTCTAAGTATACTGAAAAATCTGTTCCAATTAGCGTTTGCTGGAATCTTAGGTATAGCTAAGACAATTTGGGGCGTAATTAAAAATACAATAGTTGGATTAGCAAAAGGTATTTGGACTGGCGTTAAAAACGCTTTTACTTGGTTAAAAAATAGTACAGTATCAATTTTTAATTCCGTAAAAACTTTTGCTATTAATGTTTGGAACTGGATTAAAGATAAAGTAGTAGGTTTTGCCAAGTCGCTATGGTCTGGTGTTCAGACATTCTGGTACCACTTAAAACGTGGAACAACTATAATTTTTAATTCTGTTAAGAATTTCGCATTAAGTGTTTGGAACTATATCAAAGGTAAAGTAATAGGTTTTGCCAAATCGTTGTGGTCTGGCGTGGAGACGTTTTGGTATCACTTGAAACGTGGAACAAGAATAATATTCAATGCTGTACGTGATTTCTTATACGATATTTGGCAGAAAGTTAGAAATAAAGTTGTTTCAATTGCCACATCATTATGGAACGGTGTGAAAGATAAGTTTAACAATCTGAAAAATTCTATTAAGTCAATTATAGGAAAAGTAAAAGACAACCTTTACGACACTTGGGATAAAATTTGGAACAAAGTAACTGGTGTCGCTTCTAGTTTATGGTCTACTGTAAAAGGTACTTTCCAGAACATGAAAGATGGTATTAAAGGATTTGCCGATAAAATTGGCGGTACGATCAATGATATGGTTGGTGGAATTAAAAAAGGGCTTAATAAATTAATTGACGGTGTTAACTGGGTCGGTGGAAAATTAGGTATAGATAAAGAAATACCTCATTTATCAACTGGTACATCGGGTGCAAGTGGCAGTGTTGTATCGAATGGTGCTATCAGTAGTCCAACTTTAGCCACTGTGAATGACAGAGGACCGGGTAATGGCTCGGGTATCGGTGGACATCAAGAAGTTATTCAAAGAGCTAACGGTCAAATGTTCGCACCTAAAGGTAGAGACGTGACTGTTCCATTAGGTAAAGGCGATGTCGTCCACAGTGGACGTTCTGTACAGAAAGCTCAAAAAGCTGGAGTATTACCTAAGTTCAGTAGAGGTACAAATAAGAAGAAAAAATATGATTTACTAAAAGATGCTAAGAAGAATAAACATGAGCATGGTGGTATGGACGCAATCGGAACAGGACTTGCGAAAAATAGCGCATGGGGTGTATCTGGTGGCGGAAATAAACTACAAGAAATGCTAGTTGGAAATGCAGCTAAAGGACTCAAGAAAACTGGAGACGTTGCTAACTCTGGTAAGAAGAAAGTTAAAGAGGGTGCCGAGACTGGCAAGAAAGTTGTAGAAGCTGGTGCTAAGTCTGCTGCTAAAATTGGCGGCGACTTACTAGATTACGTTGGTAGTCCCGGTAAATTAGTAAACGCTATGTTGAAAAAATTCGGTGTAGATTTTGGAAAAGTCAAAGGTGAAATTCCTAAAGACATGATGTGGGACGGTATGTGGAAAGGTCTTAAAGGTGGCGTTAAATCACTATTTGATGGTTGGTTAACAGAAGCTAGTTCTGCTGGCGATGGTGGATATATTGATTTATCACATGGTATTAACTATGGTTTCGGTTTCCCTCCAGGTTATCCTTTCAACAGACCGCATAACGGTTTAGATATTGGTTATCCTTATGGAAGTAAACTTTATTCTACACTAGGCGGAACAGCAACAGCTAAGTCTGGATATAATGGCGGTTTCGGTAACAGCATGTGGATTAAATCGGGTGCTATGCAAGCTATCTATGGTCATATGAGTAAACTTGCGTTTAATGGCAGTAAGAAAGTTAAACCGGGTAGTTATTTAGGATTATCCGGTGGAGATCCATCTAGACAAGGTGCTAGTGCAGGGGATTCTACAGGACCCCATCTTCATTATGAGATGAGAAAAAACGGTAAACCTTTCGACCCAACTAATTGGTTAAAAACTAACAATGGTGGAGGTAAAGGCGGAGGTAAATACGGTAAACAAATCAAACAAGCACTTGGAATGGCTGGATTACCACAAACTTCTAAATATATTAAAGCTTGGCAAGAACAGGCGAGAACAGAATCAACGTTTAATCCAAAGGCGAAAAACCCATCCGGCGCTAGTGGTTTAGTACAAGTTAAACCTGGAACGTTCAATGCTTTTAAATTATCTGGTCATGGAGATATTTGGAACCCGTTAGACAACCTAATCGCTGGTATGAGATACGCTAAAGCAACATACGGACCTAAGAAAATGTTAGACCGTATTGGTCACGGCTTACCTTATAAAACTGGGGGCATCATAAACAGTGAAGGCATGTATAACCTTGCAGAGGACGGACATAGTGAAGTAGTTGTACCACTTGATCCGGCACGTGCTAACGATGCAATGAAATTAATTGGTTACGCACAAAGTAAGATTAAGGATAAGAAAAACAAACGTCCTAATGACATGAGTAATAAATATGGTTCTCAATCTGGTGACGATAACACGAACTTGTTATTACAAATGATTGCTAACCAACAGAAACAACTTGACGCTTTAATGGAAATCGCAAGAAGTAATAAACACATTGAAGGACAACCTAAAGGATTTACTGAACGTGATGTTTCTCAAGCTCAAGGTAAAAAAGCACAAATGATGGCATATAGTTTAGGTGGTGTTTAACGAAATTGGAAAAACAAGTAAAAATATTCAATGATACATTCACAACCATGTTAACGAACATAAAAGGTTTGAAATTTTTAGATTTTGAAGAAGAAGGTGTTGAAGTACAAACAAATACACAATCTGTCAACGGTGTTGATGGTGTTTTAATGGGACCAAGTACATTTGGTCCTTTTTCTTTGGTGTTGAACTTCGCTTTCAAAGGTGTAGACATAAAAGATTATCATCTAGTTAAACAAAAATTAAGGGGTCTGTTATTCACACGCGACCCGTATTATGTATGGCATTCTGATATGCCAGGAAAAAAGTACGCAGTTTATTGTGAAGAAAACACTATTGAAAATTTAACTTCTGATTTCGGAACTTTTTCATTAAAATTTGTAGTATTTAAAGGTTATTCAGAATCACTTTATCCTACAGATCAGTTTTCATTAGGCGATGGAAAATGGCAATTTGAAAATGGATTAGTACCTGATAGCGATATTAAGTATAAACATACACGTACATTGTTTGAAATATTTAACGGAAGTAGCGGCACCATAGACCCAAGACATAGTCATAAATTGAAAATAAGAATTAAATTAGCTACTGAAACAGGTTTCAAAATCATCAATAAAGAAACAGGAGATGTGTTTGAATACACAGGTAAATTAAAAGCAAATCAAAGTTTCATCATCGATGGTGGTTACGCCTATAAAGATGGAAAACGATGTGGTAGACAAACTAATCATGGTATTTTAAGGCTTGCACCAGGATATAACACATTCGAAGTGTGGGGGAAAATATCAAATTTTGAAATAGAATTTGTTTTCCCTTTCATATATAGGTAGGTGATAAAATGGAAAATTACGATATTATCGTCACAGATTTAAATGATAAAATGTCGGAGTTATTGCTCGACTTTGCATACGATACTTTTGTATATGAATACGAACGTAATAATACTAGACAGATATCATTCACTGCTTACAAAACAAGTAAAAACGAAGATGTGTTTAACATGTTACAAAATGAATCATATATTGAATATCAAGGCCAACGATATGTCATAAAAGATGCTAACGCTAGTTATAATGGTTTACTGTTCATTAAGGAAATAACAGCTTTTCATATCATGTATGAATTTCAAAATCACTATGTAAGTAAAGATATTACTTCGGAAGAATTGAATGATGAAGTATCAGACGATGAAACAGATACTTTAATGACGCTAGAACAATTTTTAAACTTTGCATTTAAAGATAACAAGTTAGGTTATTCTTATGAAATTAAAGGAGACTTTAATGAATCGTTACCTGTCAATGAACTAGGTGGTAAAAATGGTATTGAGTATATTGTAGAAGGTGCAGAAACATTTGATTATATTTACTTTGCAGATAATAAAAAAATAACTTTCTATGATCACAATACTTTTTATAATGAATCAGAAAAAGTTGTTAGATACCGTTATAATAACGATGAAGTTAAAGCAACCGTAGACACAAAAGATATGAAAACCTACGTTAAAGGTTACGGTAAAAAGAAAAACAAAAGTGAAACTAAGAACTACAGTCCTGTTAAGCCTCCTAATTTGATGTTTAACGGGGCTTTTTTTAAAGAAGGAACATGGCGAACGCAGATAGTAGGTGCGAGTTATCAAAAAACATTTAATTGTAAATGGGGTAACGAAACACTTACATGGACACTTAAAAAGTTATCACGTGGTGGTTTGCTAGATGTTTATATTGATGGTGATTTACTAGGCAGATACAGTTGTTACAGTCACACCGCACGTTCTGAACAAATAATAATAGCTAAAAATTTAAGTAAGGGTAACCACACATTCAAAGCAGTTTTCAGAGGTGCAGACCCTAATGTTAAAGAGTATAAAACAGAACCTGTGATGTATGTAGGTACAGAGAAATCTAATGTTTTGAATTTAACAGCTGTTCTTCAAGGGTCGGAAGTTTACCATACACTAGGTGAATATAAATCACCTAATTACAATGTGTTCGGTCACAGACAAGCGCCTGATGTGTTCGACGATAATATTACAGATAAAACTGAACTGGTTAAAAGGTTAAAAAGCGAATTGAACGATCAACCTAAAATAGGTTTAGAAATCAATTATATAGACAAAGAACAAATAGACGAAAACGATGCTATTTGGTTTATTCATGAACCACTGGAGTACGATACAGAGCTTAAAGTTGTTACGTTGAATCGTAAACATCCACTTAATCCTGAACCAGATGAAATATCGTTCAGTAACAACAATGACGATATCATAAAAATTCAAAATAAAATAACTAATCAGATAAAGAATGTAGATAATGCGATTAAGAAAAACGCTATAAACAACATTTATACACCATCTACTGGATATGTAGAAGGACCAATCGTAGGGAGTGTGTTAATCAATGACTAAAGAAATACAGATACGTAGTTGGGTTAATCCTAACGACGGAGAAACTGAATTTATTCAAACACATGTGAAAGGCGTTATTGGTATTGAAGAAAAAATACAAGAAGAAATACAAAAAAACGAATCAGATGCTATTATTTTACGTTCTCCCGAAGGTCAAAAGTTCATGCTAACTGTAGATAATGGCGGAGAATTAGGCACTGTTAAAGTTGAGGAGGGTTAATATTGATACGTTTACAAACGAACATGAGTAATCAATTAGACCAAACGTACAGAAGTGAGGATATAAGTAACTTTAAAAAGTTAGAGGTTGGCGTTAATGAATTATACAAACTTTTAAATAAACACCAACAAGATGATGAAGTAGAACACGACAGTAAACAAGTTTCTCATGGTAACACTACAGTAGATAAGATGTTAATTTATCAAATGAGTAGAATTAGAAATTTAGTATTAGGTTCGGATAAAGACAGTTTAAAAGAAGTGAAAGACGCTAGAGTGGATAATGATGGGAATGAATACCCTATATTGTCAGAGCGTTTAAATGCACAATATGATAATATGACGAATCGAATCAATGAAGTTGAAAGCCGTTTTATCGAAATCAATTTTGATGAATACGAACCAGATAAAACAGGAGAAGTAGGTATTGCTAATAAGTTGCAACACGCTTTGAATCGTCTGAAAGATGCTAAAGGGGGCATACTTCATATAAAAAATGGCGATTACTTAATGGATGCAAGGGTGGCTGTTTACTCAAACACTGAAATAAAAATGGAAAAAAATGTCACACTCTATCGTGGATGGAGTGGTGGCTTTTTTGATATTGGTCATAAAAATGATGCTTATTACGGATACGAAGGTGTCCACAACGTTCAAATTACAGGTGGTACATTAGATGGTAACTATGAGAATATTGATAAATTCCCTACGACTGAACTTAATTTTATCCAACTTAGACATAATGATAATGTGAGTTTTACCAACATGAAGTTTAGAAATGCGATCAGTTTCCATGTGACAGACATCAACGGTTCAAGAAATATAAAAATTCGTGATTGTATTTTCGAAGGGTATATTGATCTAAACGGTAAGGGATATAAAGAAGCTGTTCAACTAAGCGAATATACAGATGACAGTATTGGTGGTGCAGGTTATGAAGATGGTACACCAACACGTGATGTTGTAATAGATAATTGTGTGTTCAGAAAATCAGATATATTAGATAGTTTTAGTGTAGCAATTGGTAACCATTTAAGTCGTCACAACGTTTGGCAAAAGAATTTTAAAATACAAAATTGTGTATTTGAAGATATTAAAGATATTGCAGTAAGACCTTATAAGTGGAACAACGTTAAAGTTTTAAATAATGAATTCTTAAGATGTAATGAAGGTGTTCGTATATCTTCTGTTAACGGTGATGATATTAGTGCTAACGATGTTAATGGTGTGCCTAGTGGTCAACCACAAACAGGTATGTTATACACAATAGAAGGTAATACATTCCAAGATTACAAATCCAAAGGAATTACAGCATACGGTAAGCAATACAATGATATTACTGCACGTATTACTGAAATAAACATTACAAATAACTTCTTCGTATCAGATAACAACGATGTGGGTGAAGCTATAGTTTTGAGTCTATGTGCAAGTGTTCATATCAAAACAAACACAATCGGTTATGCATACAGAGGTATACGTTTCATTGGTTGTAATACACTTGTTATCAACAGTAACTATATTAACAACGTTAAGACAGAGGCTATTATCAATGATGCCTCACCGTATACAGGTTATTCTGCTTTAGCTAGACATATTTATATTTCAGATAACATTATCAACATAACGGGTAGAAATGGTTTCTTCTTAAGATATATGCGCAACTTCTTTGTTAAAAATAACACGATTACTAATACAAATGATTACAACGTAGACGGAACAAGACGTGGTGGCATATATGGCTATGAATTAGATGCTGGCGACATTTCAGGCAACATGGTTTGGGGTGGCGATAAAGCCTTTGCTATTCGAATAGACAATGCAAATAACACTGTTTTATTCAACAATGGTGGCTATGGAGAAGTATCTATAAATGGTAGTGACTCGGCTAAAATTGGTTACTGGAACGTTGATACAAACGGTGAAATTTACAGACGAGAAACGAAAGGGTTGGGATAACACATGAGTATAAGTAAAATTAAAAAACTAAAACTTGAGACTACCGCAGAGTATCAACCAATATCTGAATTGAACGTTAGTTTTTTCAATCAAGATATCAACACTTCTGTTTTTGACTTTATTGTTACGAGAAATGATACTCCAATCCCTTTAGGTCCGGACAATATAGAAGCAAGTATTGTATTGAAGTCAGACAAATTCAAGATACAAGACGAGGTTCAAATAAAAGATGGAATGAACGGTATAGTAACATACACGCTGCCTAACGAAATACTCGAAAGAACGGGCAAAGTAACTGGTCAAATTTATATAGGCGTTAAAGGTAAAGAGGACACTGTTGTACAACGGTTGTTCTCTTTTAATATTGTCGATAGTCTAATAAATTCATTCGATGCCGAAACTAAATTGGTTTATATCAGAAAGTTTGATAAATTAGAGGCTGAAATAAGTCAACGAGTAGAATCAATTGAACAGGCGATTGCACATTCAGAGGATTATGTAACTAAAGTTATTGAAGAAAAAGATATTGCGTTGTCGCAGATAGATGCAAGTAAAATCAATATTTTGGAAGAAATGACAACTTTATTCGATACAGAAAAAAGTAATTTACAAGCAATCGGAGAAGGTTATAAAACAAACTTCGAACAAGTCGATGTAGAATTAAATCAAAAAATAGAAGATATAAAGCAAGAAATTAATCCTGAAACTTATGTAACGCAAATACAAAGTGATAATTGGCAGAAGTATAGTTTTACCGAAGATGATGGTGCAGTTAAAGAGTTACCAATCGATACAGATATTTCAACTTTAACTGCTGGATTATATGAAGGTAGTGGTTTAATTAATACGCCATTTGACGATAGTGGTTTTTATGAAATTTATGTAACACAATCGTACAACGGTAGAAAAGTTATTATAGCAATATCTTCTTATTCTGGTAGAAGTTCTATCAAAACATTCCATTCTGGTGGTGCAGAAGGTAATTGGAAAGAGTTAACTAATGCCACAGAAGATACAGGTTGGTTAGAAGTAATGTTGAAAAATAATGTCGCTTCCATTAATCCAGTAAATTATAAAATAGTTACCATGAACAACACGGAACAACTAAGTATAAAGGGTAGTATATCGAATATCGCTGCTGATAGTGAAGTTAATTTTGGAAAAATACCAAGTATAAAAACTATTGGAGTCCCTTATATAATCAACACATTTCCTAGTAATATAAAAATGTGGATTGAAAATGATGGAGAGCTAAAAGCACGAACTCCAGTAGATTGGGATTTAACAAGCACGATTGATTTTAGTAGTACATTAATTTTATAGGAGGTTAAACATGTATAAACAGATTTATAATAAACTAAATGGAGAACCGAAGTTAATTCAGGATAGTTACGATGAAAAAAGTGATGTAAGCATATTCGAATATGATAAAGAAAAATACACCGATTCAATGCCTCCTAATAATTTATATCAACCTATTCATTTCGATGAAGATTCAAACGAATGGATAGGTGTTGCGTACGAAGAATGGAAGGGAAATCAAAACGACACAGTACCTTATAAACCTTCAGGATTAGAAAAAGATTTGGCTAAATCTCAAATGCAACTCTTTGCTACTCAATTAGAGCTAAAAGAAGCAAGACAAGAAAACGCAAAAACAACTAAAGAATTATTTAAATTGAAAGAGGGGTTAGAATAATGGAATATCCTGGATATGAGACAATTAAACGTTATTATGATTTAAACTGTTATACAATTGAAGATATACATTTTTATACGAAATATGGTGCTTTGACTAGAGACCAATATACAGAAATTACAGGAGAATATTATAAAGAACAACCACAGGCTTAGGCTTGTGGTTTTATTTTATAGAAAGTGGGAGGTCCGATGTTGAATGTAAATGAATTAACGACATGGTTTATCTTCTCTGTTTTGCCTATTGCTTTAGCGATAGCAACTTTTGCGTGGAAGATAAGTAAGGATAAGAAAGATAATGAAAATCGTATTACTCGAATTGAATCCGAAGTGACGAGAAATACTGAAGATATTAAAGAAGTGAAAGACGAACAAAGACAACAAAGAGAAGAAATTAAAATAATATTGCAAATTAGTTCAAAGATTGACACTTTAAATTCACGTTTTGAAAACTTTGAAAATAGATTTTATGACAAACAAGATACTAACAATTAAGTCGGCTCATTGAGTCGGCTTTTATTATATATAAAAGGAGATAACGATATGGAACAAATTATAGCATTTGCAGGAATAATTTCAGTAATCACAATTGCATTAACACAAGTTATTAAGAAAGCGAGTGTTGTGCCTAAAAACATCATACCAATCATTTCAATGGTAATAGGTGTAGCAGTTGGTGGTATTACTGTCTTTATTCCAGAAATAGTAACTGAATTATCAATTGCTGGTCGTTTGTTAGCTGGATTAATTAGTGGGCTAATGGCTACAGGCATCTGGGAAACGTTCAACAGACGTACAGGTAATACTAAAGACTTAAATATGAAATAAGGAGATGTTTATATATGAAGAATGCGATTGATTATTTAACTGAAAAAGGTTGGAAAATATCATCAGACCCACGACAATACGATAACTATCCAAAGAATTATGGTTATCGTAATTATATAGAAAATGGAATTAACTACGATTCATTTTGTGGTGGTTATCATAGAGCGTTCGATGTGTATTCTAATGCTACAAATGATGTACCATCAGTAACAAGTGGAACAGTAGTAACAGCTGAAACACATGGCAACTTTGGAGGTACACTGGAAGTAAGAGACGCAAACGGTAATGATTGGATATACGGTCATTTACAACGTGATTCTCTACGTTTCAAAAAAGGAGATTTAGTTAATCAAGGCGATGTAGTCGGATTGCAAGGTTCATCTAACTATGACGACAATCCTATGGCAGTCCATCTACACATTCAACTAAGACCTAAAGGTACTGATTTATCAGATGAAAAAGCAGAAGTTTGTACAGGATTACCAATAGAAACATACGACATTAGCAAACTGAATAAAAAACAAGATAAAGCTAATAATGGGAGCGTGAAAGAATTGAAACATATTTATTCTAGTCATATTAAAGGTAATAAAATAACATCACCTAAGCCAAGTATTCAAGGAATTGTTATCCATAATGATTATGGTAGTATGACACCTTCTAGTTATTTACCATGGTTATACGGTCGTGAAAAAGCTGGTACGCATGTTAATGGTTGGGCAAGCGTTTATGTTAACCGTAACGAATGCTTATGGTACCACCCAACAGATTATGCAGAATGGCATTGTGGTAACACGTGGGCAAACAATAACTTAATCGGACTTGAAGTTTGTGAAAGTTATCCGGGACGTATTTCTGATAAATTATTTTTAGAAAATGAAGAAGCTACATTAAAAGTGGCAGCAGATATATTGAAGTCTTATGATTTACCAGTTAATAGATCAACTGTTAATCTACATCGTCAATATTTTGGTACATCTTGTCCACATCGTTCTTGGGATATTTACGTTGGTAAAGGTGCAGCTAATACAACTGCTAATAATAACAAGATGAAAGATTACTTTGTAAAACGTATCAAACATTATTATGATGGTGGTAAATTAGAAACTGGTAATGGAGAAACTATTCAACAAGAAGATGTAAAACAAGAAGTTAATGAACACAAAAACGAACAAACAGTATCTTCTACTGATTGGGAAAAGAATGCAGATGGCGTTCTATACAAAGCAGAGCAAGCAACGTTTACTGTAACTGCAAGTGAAGGAATTATCACACGTTATACTGGACCATGGACTGGTTGGCCACAAGCTGGAGTGTTACAGAAAGGGCAATCTATTAATTATAGTGAAATACAGAAATATGACGGTCATGTATGGGTATCGTGGGACACATTTGAAGGAGAAACAGTATACATGCCGGTCAGAACGTGGAATAGTAAAACTGGTAAGTTAGGTTCATTATGGGGAACATTTAGTTAATATGTTACAATATAAATAGCTATCATACTAAGGGTAAGTGTCGTCATGCACTTGCCCTATTTTTTTATGTGTGAAAAGTTAAGAGTACGCAAATTAAAATAACAAAAATTAAAATAAAATAAGTATATGTTATTGCAATTTTGCAACATATAGTATTAGAATGTGTATATAGTATAAAATTAGAAGGAAAGAAGTGAGTAGTATGGCCACTAAAAGTTTTACTACAGATTATAAATTCAATAATAAAGCAGCGTACAAATTAGTTACTGCTATGGATCAAAGTGAAGATAACCGAATCAATAGACAAAATGTATATGCCAAACGCTTAAAAACTGATAATGAGTTACAGAATTTTATGAATAAAGTAAAAATTAAATGAGTTTAGAAGTAGTTGCTTTATCTACATTATTAAGAAATTTTGACGAGCATCAAGTCCAAATTTTGCTTGATGAGTTTAAATCAAGAGACTTTTCTGGCAAAAATGAGGCACATGAAGTAGAAGATTTTCTTAAAAATAAAGCGATTTATTATGATAAAAATGATTTTTCTAAAACTCATTTGGTTTATAGTGATTATCAAGGCGAAAAGGTATTAGTTGGCTATTATGCTGTCGGGATAAATTCTTTAAATTTTTCAACAAGGCAGTTGAATAAGTATTCTAGCAAAATTAAAGGACAATTAAAAAATAAAGCTACTAAAAAAGATAAAACTACTGGGAATATCGAATTAACATGTTATTTAATAGGTCAAATAGGAAAAAATTTCAGTGAAGATGCGTTGAAGACTAATGCTATAACTGGTTTTAAACTTTTAGACTTGGCTTATCAAACTATTTTAGAAGCTCAAGAATTGACCGGTGGTTCTTTTGCTTACTTAGAATATGAAGATACCGATAAATTAAGAGAGATATATAAGAAATTTGGGTTTAAAGAATTAGTCGATTACAGGACTCAGAATGGTTTATGCATGGCAATTTTAAGAATTAAATAATTTAACACTCACCAACTAGTGGGTGTTTTTGTTTTGTGGTAAAATAAAATAACATGCATTTATAATCCCTTATAAATATTTATAAACTAAAGGCATCCCTAGCCACCCAAGCATGTCACTGGGTGTTTATTATGTTATATTATAGCTAGCTTCCGACATAAGCTATTAAAATTTACATTTTTAGGCAATCCCATTTGGGGTTGTCTTTTTTTATGTTATAGTATATATACTTCTTTATTTCCTAACAATTAAGAAGTCCTCTTAAGTATTTAGGCAACCTACCATAATAGGTTGCCTATTTTTATGCTTATGTTAAAATAGATTTATCCGTTTACACGGACTCCTTTAGTAGTATTTTATACTTTGCCCCTTCTATAATTAGAGGGGGTTTTTTATTTGTTTAATGAGTACTCTATTTATATGAAGGAACAGGTTTAAGCAAGATTAATTTGAAGAATATTGTGGAAATAAAATAAAAATAATGTTAATTTGAGTATAGGGTTTGCGAAGGCCCCTAACTTTTTATTGTTTAACTCTTTTCCGTATACTTTTAAGTGTACAGTCGCCTTTCGAGGCGGCTATTTTTTATGCAATAAAATAACCCACCTAAATTAATAGATGGATATTTTAAGGGCAAAAAAAGGGCAGATTAATAAGAAAAGGGCACACACTGTAGGAATTTATAATTAGTGTAATACCCTTAAAACCTTGATATGAAAGCTTTTATAGACACTGTGAAACAATGACAAAACAGACTTTTTAATCCCCAAATGATGATGTAAGCAACTTAGTTAAATGTATTGTCTACAGTTGATCCAAAGTTTAGAGAGGTTTGTATAATTAAATAAACTACAAAAAAGGACAAATAGTTTAATTTGAGACGTTTTTAAAGTCTTAGTTAACTGTTTGTCCTTTTTAATGTTATATATTTGAATGATTGCTAACAATGTTGGTTAATATATTTGGCATTCGTCGATTTGCATCCTTGAAATATTATATTAGAGGAGTTTTGTGAGGAAAAAAGAGATTATTAATATTGCTAATGATTATAAATAGCATCTATGAAGGGGAATAAATACGCTAAAAACATAAGTATTACTAGAATAGCTATAAACCAGTTTTCTTTATCCAAACTTATTCATCCTTTGTAAAAGTATATAGTAACCATATTATAAAAGAATAACTAAAATCAATAACATAGGGTGAATGTAATTAAATCTTTAAGTTAAATTAACAATGTTATTAAAAGTGAATAGTGAGCTACTATTTATTATAAAGGTCTTTTTAACTTTTTGTTTTTAAAACTTTAAATGTCTATAACAATTATTATGTATGCAAATTCAATATATATAAAACATATCAAATTTAAAATTTGCATTTAATGATTTGTACAGTTATATTGAATAGTAACGAGTCCAATATAAATTGAAATCGAACTTATTTAAAATAAAGGTCTGAGATTTTAAAATCAACAATAAAATACATTGCTGAGTATTTTTCATCATCTAAATACAATATCTAAGGGGTTTTGTCTATGAGTTTAATGAATAAGAGAGAAGCTACAGGATTAAGCATAGTTGAATTATCAAATCGCATCGCATCTTTATATAATACGAAATTAAGTCCTGAATTAATTGAACGCATAGAAAGTAAGCAAACGACGTTAAAAAATGAAGACGCACAAATATTGGCTGAATTTTTTAATACAACCTCTGAAGATTTAATGTGAATCAAGCAAACTTCAAAAATTCATCCAAATAAGTGTGTAACAATAAAGTGTGCGCATCATCGCACTTGTTAAATATTGAGCTTAGCGTTATAAATTAATATTTAAAATAAATAGACAAAATTTAAAATATTAGTGTATAGTGAGCCTATAAATCTCGGCATAGTACGAGTGAATAAAGGGGCGATGTTGCAATGGTATATAATGAATACAATCAACCAATTGGTGATATAATAAATGATTTTGAAATGCCTGGTTTTCCTGAAACAAAGTCATTAAAAGGACAATATAGTCACTTGGAAAAATTGTCAACACAACATATCGATGATTTATTCAACCATTTTAGTGTAGAAGCAGATGCGCCGAATTGGACATATCTACCTGATGAACAAACTCAAGATTTCAATCAATTTAAAGCCTACATAAATAATAAAATTAAATCAAAAGATCCTTATTTCTTTTCAATTATTGACAACAAAACGGAAGAAGCGGTTGGTATTTTATCATTGTTAAGAATAAATCAAAAAAATGCATCTATTGAAGTGGGCCATATTCATTATTCAAATGTTTTAAAACAATCACGTATTGCAACTGAGGTTCAATATTTATTAGCAAAGTATGTATTTGAAACATTAGGTTATAGAAGATATGAATGGAAATGTGATGCTTTGAATCAACCTTCTATTAAGGCAGCCAAACGACTTGGATTTAAATATGAAGGCATTTTTAGAAATCATACAATTTATAAAAATAGAAGTCGAGATACATGTTGGTTATCTATGATAGATAGCGAATGGCATGAAAATAAAATAGAATTTGAAAAGTGGCTGAATCCTTATAATTTTGATGAGTTTGGCATACAGCTTACTAGTTTATCTATGAATTAAAAAAGAGAATTAATATTTATATAATTGAATTACATGTAAAACGAAGGAGATATTTTATTGTAAACTGATGAAATATCTCCTTTTTTTGTTTGGAATTGTTAAGCTGTATGTAGTAATTAAAATGGATGAAATATATTTTCAAATTAAAGTATAAACGGCTAGTACGGTTATTTAAATTAGCTGTTACACAATGCATGATGCATTTTTGGTCAAAATAAGTTATAATGATATGATGAATTTTTGTGAGGAGAATTATGATGACAATTAAACAGCTTGTTACGAGTCAACACCCACTTCTAAAAAGATCAATACCTGATGTTACTTTATTTGACGCTCAATTAGCGGAGTTGTTACTCGATTTAGAAGATACAATGTATGATGTAGGTGCATCCGCTATATGTGCACCACAAATTGGTATATCGCAAAAAGTAGCGATTATAGATATGGAAGTAGATGGCTTGTTACAACTGATTAATCCTCAATTAATAAGCGAATCTAATGAGAAAGTTACAGATTTAGAAGGCTCTATTAGTATACCTAACGTATATGGTGAAGTGACCAGAAGCAAAATGATCGTTGTTAAAAGTAATGATAAAAATGGTAATGAGGTTGAAATGACTGCATATGATGATATTGCACGTATGATATTACATATGATTGACCATTTTGAAGGTAAGTTATTTACTGAGCGCGTAAGTAAATTTTTAAGTGAAGCTGAAATGGAGGCGTATTTTGACAATGAGTAAAATTATATTTATGGGGACACCTGATTTTTCAACTAAAGTTTTAGAAATGCTAATTGCTGAACATGATGTAATTGCAGTTGTAACGCAACCAGATAGACCAGTTGGTAGAAAGCGTACACTCACACCACCACCAGTAAAAAAAGTGGCAGTAGAACATGACATTGCGGTCTACCAGCCAGAAAAATTAGCACAATCAGAAGATTTAAAAGTACTTATTGATTTAAATGCAGACCTAATCGTCACAGCAGCTTTTGGACAATTATTACCAGAATCATTATTAGCATCACCTAAACTGGGTGCGATTAATGTCCACGCATCATTATTACCTAAATATAGAGGTGGCGCTCCAATTCATCAAGCAATTATTGATGGTGAAAAGGAAACAGGTATATCTATTATGTATATGGTTAAAAAATTAGATGCGGGTGATATTATATCTCAACGCGCTATCGAGATAGAACAGCAAGATGATGTAGGTTCGATGCACGAGAAATTGAGTTTTTTAGGTGCAAACTTACTGAAAGAAACGTTGCCCTCTATAATAGATGGCACCAATGACAGTGTTGTTCAAAATGAAAGTGAAGCGACATTTGCCTCTAATATTAATCGTGAAGACGAGAAAATTGATTGGACACTATCAGCAGAACAGATATATAACCATATTCGCGGCTTATCACCATGGCCTGTTGCTTACACGGTGATGGATGACGGAAATTTAAAAATATATGCATCTAGAATTGAAAAAGATAAAACGGGAAAACCAGGTACGATTATAGAAACAACTAAAAAAGCAATCATCGTGGCAACGGGTTCTAAAGATGCTATTGCTTTAACAGACATACAAGTTGCAGGTAAAAAACGAATGCTTGCTGCAAATTACTTAAGTGGAGTGCAAACGTCACTCGTTGGGAAGGTATTATTATGACAATAGACACGAATGTACGACAGTTAGCGTTTGAAACTTTACAAGACATCATTAATGACAAGGCTTATAGCAATATCATCATTAATGATGTTTTATCTAATAATGAATTAAATCGTGCAGATAAAGGATTATTTACTGAACTCGTTTATGGCACATTAAAAAGAAAATTTTCACTGGATTACCTACTAAAACCTTTCGTTCAAACAAAGCTCAAAGGTTGGGTAAGACAATTATTATGGATGAGTATTTATCAATATGTTTATTTAGACAAGGTTCCTGAACATGCGATTATTAACGAAGCAGTAGAAATTGCTAAACGTAAGGGTGGACCGCATAACGGTAACGTAGTGAATGGTATATTACGTAATATTATGCGCAGTGACTTGCCAGACTTCACTGAAATCACTGATGATAAAAAAAGAATCGCTATCGAATACAGTTTGCCAAAATGGTTAGTAGATCATTGGTCGACACACTTTGGTATTGAAAAAACTGAAGCAATCGCGGAATCATTTTTAACAAAAGTAGCGACAACTGTACGTGTGAATTTAACAAGGATTTCAATTGAAGATGCAATTAGAAGATTAGTTGAAGATGATTACATCGTGGAACAAGATAACGAAATTGATACGTGTTTGCATATCAGTGGCAAACCAATTATCGAATCACGTATGTTCAAAGATGGTTTAGTTTCTATCCAAGATAAAAGTTCTATGTTCGTTGCGGAATTAATGGGATTAACTGACGGCGACGAAGTATTAGATGCATGTAGTGCGCCAGGTGGAAAAGCGTGCCATATTGCAGAAGTATTAAACGGCACAGGCCATATTGATGCAACTGATATCTATGAACATAAGATAGATTTGATAGATTTCAATATTAAAAAATTACGATTGTCTAACATTTCTGCTTTTGAACACGACGCTACTGAAAAATATGGTAAAGTGTATGATAAGATTTTAGTTGATGCACCATGTAGTGGCTTAGGTGTCCTAAGACACAAACCTGAAATTAAATATGAACAATCGCAACAATCGATTCAATCATTAGTCGAAATTCAATTGGAAATTTTAAATAATGTGAAAGATAATTTAAAACCAGGTGGCACGTTAATTTATTCTACATGCACAATTGAACAATTAGAAAATGAGAATGTAGTATATACATTTTTAAAAGATAATAAAGATTTTGAGTTTGACACATTTGAACACCCGATTACTGGAGAAAAAGTGAAAACGATGCAAGTACTACCTCAAGATTTCAACTCTGATGGCTTTTTCATTACTAGGATTAGAAGAAAGGAAAATTAAATTATGATTACTGAAGAAAAGAAGAAAAAGAATAAGTTTCTTCCCAATTTTGAAAAGCAGTCCATTTATTCAATTAGATATGACGAGATGCAAGATTGGTTGATACAAAATGGTCAGCAAAAATTCAGAGCGAAACAAATTTTTGAATGGCTTTATGAAAAACGTGTAGATAGCATCGACGAAATGCTGAATTTATCTAAGGAACTTAGAGAAGTTTTAAAAGAAAGTTTTACAATGACAACTATGACGACAGTCGTTAAACAAGAGAGCCGAGACGGTACAATCAAATTTTTATTTGAACTACAAGATGGCTATACAATTGAAACAGTTCTAATGAGACATGAATATGGGAATTCAGTATGTGTTACGACACAAGTAGGTTGTCGTATTGGTTGTACGTTCTGTGCATCTACATTAGGTGGGTTGAAACGTAATCTAGAAGCGGGTGAAATAGTATCGCAAGTACTTACTGTTCAAAAAGCACTAGATGAATCAGAAGAACGCGTATCACAAATTGTTATCATGGGTATTGGTGAACCGTTTGAGAACTATGATGAAATGATGGATTTCTTAAAAATTGTCAATAACGATAATGGGTTGAATATTGGTGCCCGTCATATTACGGTATCAACTTCAGGTATTATTCCACGTATATATGATTTCGCAGACGAAGACATTCAAATTAATTTTGCTGTGAGTTTACACGGTGCAAATGATGAAATACGTTCTAGATTAATGCCTATTAACAGAGCATACAACGTTGAAAAATTAATGGAAGCTATTAATTATTATCAAGAAACAACAAATAGACGTATTACGTTTGAGTATGGATTGTTTGGTGGCGTTAATGATCAACTTGAACATGCTAGAGAATTAGCTCATTTAATTCAAAACTTAAATTGTCATGTTAATTTAATTCCTGTTAACCACGTACCAGAACGAAATTACGTTAAGACGCCTAAAGAAGACATATTTAAATTTGAAAAAGAATTAAAACGTTTAGGTATTAATGCAACAATTAGACGAGAACAAGGTGCAGATATAGATGCTGCGTGTGGTCAATTAAGAGCGAAGGAACGAAAAGTAGAAACGAGGTAGAGACATGCTAAAAGCACAATTTTTTACTGACACGGGTCAATATCGTGATAAGAATGAAGATGCAGGTGGCGTATTTTATAATCAAACAGAGCAACAGTTATTAGTGCTTTGTGATGGTATGGGTGGACATCTTGCAGGTGAAGTCGCGAGCCAATTTGTAACCAATGAACTGCAAAGTCGATTTGAAGAAGAAAATCTCATCGAGGCAGATCAAGCTGAAGATTGGTTGAGAACAACACTAAAAGCGATTAACCGTGAATTATATCAATTGTCAGTAGAAAATCCAAAATACCAAGGTATGGGTACGACTTGTGTTTGTGCATTAGTATTTGATAATTATGTAGTTGTTGCAAATATTGGAGATTCACGTGCGTATTTAGTGAATAGTAGAGATATTGAACAAATTACCAACGACCACTCATTCGTGAATCATCTTATGATGATCGGCCAAATTAGCGCTGAAGAAGCATTTACGCACCCACAACGCAATATTATTACGAAAGTGATGGGTACGGATAAATTAGTTACGCCAGATATTTTTGTGAAAAAAACGAATTTTTATGATTTTTTAATGTTGAATTCTGATGGTCTAACTGATTTTGTTCGTAATCATATGATTCAAGAAGTATTAATTCAAGACAATGAATTAGAAACACATGGACAAAATTTAATAGAACTTGCATTATCGCAAGATACGAATGATAATGTAAGTTTAATTTTGGCTGAGATTGAAGGTGATAAAGTATGATAGGCAAATTAATAAATGAACGCTATGAAGTGATTAAAAAACTTGGTGGCGGTGGTATGAGTACTGTCTATCTTGCTGAAGACTCGATACTCAACCGACAAGTTGCAATTAAAGCAATTAGAATTCCCTCGGGTGAAAAAGAAGAAACAATTAAACGTTTCGAGCGCGAAGTACATAACTTAACTCAACTTTCACACGACAATATTGTTAGTGTATTTGATGTCACAGAAAATGAAGAGAACTTCTTTTTAGTGATGGAATACATAAAAGGTCCAACATTATCAGAATACATTCAAGAAAATCATCCATTAGATATTGAAACTGTGTTGAATTTCACGAGACAAATTATCGATGGTATCAAGCATGCGCATGATACTAAAATTGTTCACCGTGATATCAAACCTCAAAATATTTTGGTGGAAAAGGATAAAACTTTAAAAATATTAGATTTTGGTATAGCTAAAGCGTTAAGTGAAACAACAATGACCGAAACGAATCATGTGTTAGGTACAGTACAGTATCTATCTCCAGAACAAGCACGAGGAAAGTCTACAGATAATGGAACTGATATCTATTCCATCGGTGTAGTATTGTATGAAATGCTTGTTGGTAAGCCTCCATTTTCAGGAGAAACCGCAGTAAGTATTGCAATTAAGCATATACAAGACCCGATGCCCAATGTTACGGAGCATCGATCAGATGTGCCACAAGCTATAAGTAATGTTGTGCTAAAAGCAACTGAAAAAGATAGATCTGAACGTTATGAAACTGTTAAAGATATGCAAGAAGATCTTGATAGTGCATTGTCAAAAAGTAGAGAGTATGAAGCAAAATATCTGTCAGATGATGCGAACACTAAAACAGTGCCTATAAATAAAGAAGAAATTGCTAATCAAACACAATCAGAAAATCAACATAAAAATATTAAAGAAACGATGCAAATCCCTATTGTGAATCAACAAAAATTCCAATCTAGTGAAGAGCATATATATGCAGTGCCAACGAAACAACGTTCAAAGAAAAAGAAGTTTTTCTACGCTATTGTAATTATTCTTTTATTATTTGGCTTATTTGGTTTTATGGCTATGGGAATGTTTGGGAGTAAGTATTTAGAGACGCCTGACTTATCTGGTAAAACTGAAAAAGAAGCAGAAACGATATTAAAAGATAATAAATTAGAACTTGGTGATATTTCTCGTGAGTATAGTGATAAATACTCTGAAAATAAAATCATTAAAACAACACCTAAAAAAGGTGAGCGTTTAGAACAGAATAGTAAGGTGGATATCGTTTTATCTAAAGGGCCTAAATTAGCAGAAATGCCTAGTCTTTATGGTATCCCTAAAGCAGAAGCGATGGATAAGTTGAAAGACTTAGGCATTAAAGACGCTAAAGTAAAACAAGCGTATACGAACCAAAATGTAGCTAAAGGATTAATCGAAGGACAAAACGTATCACCTGGCGATAAAGTTGAAGTGAATGATAGTAATATCGAATTAACTGAATCATTAGGTACAAAACAAGTTTATGTCGAAGATTATGAAAACAAATCCTTTAAAACAGCTAAATCAGAGTTAGAAGCTAAAGGCTTTAAAGTTGTGGTTAATGAAGAACAAGACGACGACAAAGTTAAGAAAGATCACGTTATCAGCCAATCACCAAAAGGTGAAGAAGTTGATGAAGGTTCAACTATTGGATTCACAGTTTCTAAAGGAGCACCTGAGGAAAAAGATGAAGACAAAGACAAGGATAAAGAAGATTCTGATAAAAAAGATGAAGATAAGTCTAAAGATGATGAACTAGACAAAACGTATACAGAGACATATCAAGTACAGTATACAGGTGATGATGATGAGAGCCAAGAAGTCAAAGTTTATGTAAGAGATAAAGATGACGAAGGCGATTCACCTTCACAGACGTACAAGATAAAAGAAAATAAAACAGTAAAAATCCCAATGACAATTCAAAAAGGTGAGACAGCAGGATATACCATTCGAGTTGATGATAAGATCGTTGCTGATAAAGATATCCCTTATGATTTTTAGCAACACTTAACGAACGAAGAGAGTTTAGTGTTGCTTATGCAAGCCAAAGCTTGCGATCCGAGCTTGCACTTAACGAACGAAGAGAGTTTAGTGTTGCTTATGCAAGCCAAAGCTTGCGATCCGAGCTTGCACTTAACGAACGAAGAGAGTTTAGTGTTGCTTATGCAAGCCAAAGCTTGCGATCCGAGCTTGCACTTAACGAACGAAGAGAGTTTAGTGTTGCTTATGCAAGCCAAAGCTTGCGATCCGAGCTTGCACTTAACGAACGAAGAGAGTTTAGTGTTGCTTATGCAAGCCAAAGCTTGCGATCCGAGCTTGCACTTAACGAACGAAGAGAGTTTAGTGTTGCTTATGCAAGCCAAAGCTTGCGATCTGAACTGGCACTTAACGAACAAAGAGAGTTTAGTGTTGCTAATGCAAGCCAAAGCTTGCGATCTGAACTGGCACTTAACGAACAAAGAGAGTTTAGTGTTGCTAATTTATCTTAGAGTCAAATAAACATAAGTGAACACCATTTCAACTGATATAAAGTCTGTTGAAATGGTGTTTTATTTTATAGGTTTTATTGTTTATATAAGAATAGTAAGATGGTTTATGCTGATTTTTATACGAAATAGTCTTAAATCATATTTAAATTAAAAAGGCTTTGCTATAATATATAAGATAATAGTTTTTAAAGAGAGGTGTCTAAGTGAAGACAGGACGCATTATAAAATCATTAAGTGGCGTTTATCGTGTAGATGTAGAAGGTGAAATGTACGATACGAAACCACGCGGTTTATTCAGAAAAAATAAATTTTCACCAATCGTTGGTGATGTAGTTGATTTCGAAGTTGAAAATATAACAGAAGGATATATTCAATACGTTCATGATAGAAAAAATGAATTAAAAAGGCCACTTGTTAGTAACGTGGATCATCTTATATTAGTAATGAGTGCAGTAGAACCTGATTTTTCAACGCAATTACTAGATAGATTTTTAGTCATTGCGCATTCGTATCATATGCGCCCGCGTATTCTCATAACTAAAAGAGATTTAGCCTCAGTTGAAACGCAGCAAAAAGTTACACAATTGTTAAATATTTATGAAAATATGGGCTATAAAACACAATTCATTAGTATCGATGATGATATTGAACCTGTTTTTGCTGCTTGGGGGGAAGGACTTGCTGTATTAAGCGGTCAATCTGGTGTCGGTAAATCAACACTATTAAATAAATATTTTCCAGAACTGAATATTGAAACGCAACATATTTCAAAAGCACTTAACCGCGGTCGTCATACTACAACACATATAGAGCTTTTTGAACGAAGCCATGGTTATATAGCAGATACGCCTGGGTTTAGTGCGTTAGATTTTACACATATCCAAAAAGACGAATTAAAAAATTACTTTATGGAGATTAATGAATACGGCGAAAAGTGTAAATTTAGAGATTGTAATCATATTAATGAACCAAAATGTAATGTGAAAAATGAGTTGGAAAATGGAAACATTGCACAATTCAGATATGACCATTACTTACAACTCTTTAACGAAATTGCAAATAGAAAGGAAAGATATTAAATGGCAAAACTTTATCCATCATTATTATCAACTGATTTTTTAAAATTACAAGAAGAATTAACAGCATTAGAAGAAGCAGGTGTAGACGGTGTACACTTTGATGTTATGGATGGTCAATTCGTGCCAAATATTTCGATTGGTTTACCAATACTTGAAGCAGTGCGTAAAGGTACGCGACTGCCAATTGATGTTCATTTAATGATTGAAAAACCAGAAAAATATGTCGAATTATTTGCCGACTACGGGGCTGATATGATCTCAGTGCACGTAGAAGCAACACCACATATTCATAGAGTAATAGAACAAATAAAGAATGAAAATGTAAAAGCAGGTGTTGTAATCAATCCTGGCACACCCGTAGATGCAATCTTACCAGTGATAAAAATGGTGGATTTTGTATTAGTGATGACGGTGAATCCTGGTTTTGGGGGTCAATCATTTATTAATGATACTGTTGTAAAATTAGATCAACTATCAAAAATCAAAGATGAATTGAACTTAGAATTTGAAATCGAAGTAGATGGTGGTATTAACAATGAGACTGTTGAAACTGTTATAAACCATGGTGCTACAATGTTAGTTGCGGGGTCATATTTCTTTAAACATGATGATTACAAAGAAGTAACGAAAACATTGAAAGGCTGAAGCTAATGAAAGTGAATTTATTGTGTGGCAATAGAAATTTGCCTGAAGGTTTATTAAAGACAGAAACAGATGAGCATTGGATTGGGGTTGATCGAGGAGCGTTACTTTTGATAGAAGCAGGGATAATACCTCGATTTGCTGTAGGTGATTTTGACTCAATTACAAGTGAGGAAAAAGCATTTGTTGAAAAACGAATTGACATTAATCCATTTAATTCGGAAAAAAATGATACAGACCTAGCTTTAGGTATTGATCAAGCAGTGACCAATGGTTATAAAGAGATTTGTGTTTATGGTGCTACAGGTGGTCGATTAGATCATTTTATGGGCGCGTTACAAATTTTAGAAAAACCAGAATATACAGAGCAAAATATTGTCATTAAACTTATTGATGTGAATAATGAAATTCAATTTTTAAAAACAGGGTCATATACGATTCAGAAAAATGACAACTACCGTTATATCTCATTTATTCCAGTCACTTATCCTACGGTTATCTCGTTAAATAATTTTAAATATAATCTAGAAAAGGAACAACTTAAACTAGGATCTACGCTTACGATTTCCAACGAACTTAACCAAACAGAAGGTGATGTGAATATTACTGAAGGCAACGTATTAATGGTGAGAAGTAAAGACTAAAATCCAATAACATAATAACGCTTATGTTTATGAGTTAATTTAAATGAGCGCATAAAAAAAGACCATTCCTCCACATAAGGACTGGTCTTTTCGTGCATTATATTTATTAAACTCTAGTTACTTTACCAGATTTTAAAGCACGTGCAGAAACCCAAACTCTTTTTGGTTTTCCGTCTACAAGAATTCTAACTTTTTGAAGGTTAGCATTCCATCTTCTTTTAGAAGAATTTAAAGCGTGAGAACGATTGTTTCCAGTTGAAGCTTTACGACCTGTTACGAAACATTGTTTGCCCATGAAAGTACCTCCTTTAATAAATATAAATACACGCATCTACTACATACTTGAATAATGTACCACAAATAAAATTAGATGTAAATAAGAAGAATGAATTTTTCTATTTACATAGATTCTACTTTTGTTAAAATCAAATTATGGTATAATTATAAACTGTGGATAAATGTAAAAATTTGCTTAATTAGATAAATTATATTATTTGTTAATTTTATAGTTAATTAAACAACCATAAACTAGGAGGCCCAATTTAAATGACATTAGAAATCACAAATGATTATGGTAGTATAGACATTTCAAACGAAGTAATAGCTTCAGTTGTGGGTAGCAAAGCAGTAGAATGTTATGGGATTGTAGGAATGGCTTCTAGACAACAAGTAAGAGATGGAATTGCTGAAATATTAGGGCATGAAAATTATTCTAAAGGTATTGTTGTAAGAGAAGGCAATGGCGTTATAGATGTTGATATGTATATCATTGTAAGTTATGGTACTAAGATATCTGAAGTAGCAAGCAATTTACAGTCAACAATAAAATATACATTAGAGCAAACATTAAAAGTAAAAGTAAATTCAATAAATATATTTGTACAAGGTGTTCGAGTTAATAATGGCACTAAGAACTAGGAGGACAATACGGAATGGTTAGCAAAATTAATGGTAAATTATTTGCCGAAATGATTATACAAGGGGCACAAAATTTATCAAATCATGCAGACTTGGTTGATTCATTAAATGTGTATCCAGTACCAGATGGAGATACAGGGACAAACATGAATTTAACGATGACATCTGGAAGAGAATCAGTAGAAGAAAACTTGTCGCAGCATATCGGTGAACTAGGAAAAACATATTCAAAAGGTTTGTTAATGGGCGCTAGAGGGAACTCTGGGGTCATCTTATCACAACTATTTAGAGGATTCAGTAAAAATTTAGAAGCGTATGATGAAATCAATGCACAACAATTAGCAGAAAGTTTCAAAGCTGGCGTAGAAACTGCATATAAAGCAATTATGAAGCCTGTGGAAGGTACGATATTAACCGTAGCTAGAGATGCTGCAGATGCTGCTATGCGCAAAGTAGAAGAAACTGAAGATTGTATCGAATTGATGACATATATTTTAGAAGAAGCAGAAATCTCACTCGAAAATACACCTAATTTATTGCCTGTATTAAAAGAAGTGGGCGTAGTAGATAGCGGTGGTAAAGGTTTAGTTGTCGTTTATGCTGGCTTCCTTAAAGCGTTAAAAGGTGAAACGGTAAGTGCTGAAACAGCCAAATTAGATAAAGATTCTTTAGTTAATGAAGAACATGATTTTCATGGTGTAATTAATACTGAAGATATCGTTTACGGTTATTGTACAGAAATGATGGTTCGTTTCGGTAAAAATAAAAAAGTATTTGACGAACAAACGTTTAGAGAAGATATGAGTACATATGGTGACTCATTATTAGTCATAAACGATGACGAAATCGTTAAAGTGCATGTACATAGTGAAAAACCAGGTGATGTGTTTAATTATGGTCAACAGTATGGAGAACTTATTAAATTAAAAGTAGAAAACATGCGTGAACAACACCGAGAAGTTGTAAAAAAAGAACAAGTAAGTCAAAGTGATGCTCAAACACCTGAAACAGTTGAAACAGCAGTTATTGCTATTTCAATGGGAGATGGTATATCTGAATTGTTCAAATCAATGGGTGCAACACATATGATTAGCGGTGGTCAAACAATGAATCCATCAACTGAAGATATTGTTAAAGTAATTGAGCAGTCACAATGTAAACGCGCAATTATTTTACCAAATAATAAAAATATTATGATGGCTAGCGAACAGGCTGCAGATATCGTAGGTGCTGAAGCTGTAGTTATCCCAACTAAATCAATACCACAAGGCATTGCTGCACTCTTTAATTATGATGAATCAGATGCTCTTGAAGTTAACAAAACACGTATGGTTGAATCACTTGAAGCAGTGACGTCAGGTTCAGTGACATATGCTGTAAGAGATACAAAAATTGATGGCGTTGAAATTAAAAAAGACGCATTTATGGGCTTAGTTGAAGATAAAATCGTTACGAGTAACGAAAATGAATTTGAAACTGTTAAAGGTTTATTGTCTGAAATGATTCAAGATGATAGTGAAATCATTACGATGATTGTCGGTGAAGATGCAAATGCATCATTGACTTCGGATATTGAAACTTGGCTTGAAACATCTTATCCAGAAATTGAATTAGATCAACATGATGGCCAACAACCTGTATATCAGTATCTTTTCTCTGTAGAATAAATATATTTATTGAACACTTGTATATAAGGATAGCTTCCATTTTAGGAAGCTATTTTAAGTTGTCGACAAGGTCTAAAAGCTTTGTTGGCAATTTTTTTATGTACGCTTTACGTTGGTATAACTACAGCTTCATTCTAAATTTCATCCTCGCTTATCTAGGGCATGACCTCAGTTTATAGTCATTGACTCATACTGGATAATTCGCATTATGACAGGCGTCTTAGATGAAAAATTCAGAAACTAAAAAATATAGAGTTAGTCTACTAAGGATAAAATTTTTGATAGCAATTATTTTATCGTATGAAAAAATTTGTATAATTAAATTAAATGGAAACATTTTTATTTATTTAAACCTTCTACAACAATATTCTTGTTTTAAATAAGGATAATGCAACCAGTATTGGTTTATAATGTCTAGCTTAATTGTTATAATGAGTTGCATGCATATAAATGTAAGCGCATTACATTAGAAACATTAAAAATAAGAGTGGGGTATAATTATGAAATATAAAACAGTTTTCGATATTATAGGACCTACAATGGTGGGGCCGTCTTCATCTCATACTGCTGGTGCAGTAAGAATTGGATTAGTAGCAAAAGATTTGTTTAATCAATTGCCAAAACAAGCTGATATCTATCTTTACGGTTCGTTTATGGAAACATACAAAGGACATGGTACAGATGTAGCACTTGTTGGTGGTTTACTAGGTTATGATACAGATGATGACCGTATACAAACAAGCTTAGAAACGGCTGAGCAAATGGGAATGAAAGTGAATTTTATAGAAATGGCTGAAGAAAGATCACATCCTAACACTGCTATTATTAATATGAGAGATGCTGATAAAGAAATTTCTGTTGAAGGTGTTTCTATAGGTGGCGGCAAAATAGAGGTAGTTGCGATTAATGGATTTAATATTGCGATTAGCGGTAATTATCCAGCACTGCTTGTTTTTCATAAAGATACTTTCGGCACAATTGGTCGTGTAGCAAATATTTTAGGTGATTCTAGTATTAATGTTGGTAGTATGCAAGTTTCTAGAAAAGAAAAGGGCGACCAAGCATTAATGACTTGTGAGTTAGATGAATCTGTGACAGATGAGATTATAGATAAAATTAAAAACGTCGAAGGTGTAGTGACAGTTTCACTCATGGGCGACGCCTAATGGAGGGTAACGCATGTTTAAAAGTGTGAAAGAATTAGTAGAAAAATGCGAAACAGAAAATAAAAAAATTCATGAAATCATGCTCGAGCAAGAAATGGAAGTTACTGGCTTATCTGAAGCTGATATTTATGCCGGTATGGATAAAAACTTACAAACGATGGAAAATGCACTTGATGAAGGTTTAGAAGGGGTAACTTCAACTACCGGATTAACTGGTGGAGATGCTGTGTTAATCAAAAATTATTTGAAGACAGGTAAATCATTATCTGGCCCAACTTTATTGGATGCAGTGAGTAAAGCAGTTGCGACAAACGAAGTCAACGCAGCAATGGGTAAAATTTGTGCAACTCCTACTGCCGGATCTGCAGGTGTAGTACCAGGCGTATTATTTGGACTCAAACCACGCCTTGAACCTACTAGAAAAGATATGCTGAACTTTTTACTTACCTCAGGAGCATTTGGTTTTGTAGTTGCCAACAATGCATCAATTTCAGGTGCGGCAGGCGGTTGTCAGGCAGAAGTTGGTTCTGCTGCAGCGATGGCAGCTGGTGCAACCGTGGAACTTGCTGGCGGAACACCACAACAATCGGCTGAAGCTTTTGCAATTTGTTTGAAGAATATGCTAGGTTTAGTATGTGACCCAGTAGCTGGCTTAGTCGAAGTGCCTTGCGTGAAGAGAAATGCTGCAGGCGCATCAAACGCAATTGTCTCTGCTGATATGGCTTTAGCAGGTGTAACTTCAAGAATCCCTACAGATGAAGTGATTGAAGCAATGTACAAGATCGGCCAAACAATGCCATCAGCATTGCGTGAAACTGGTCGTGGAGGTTTAGCTGGTACACCAACAGGTCAGCGTCTAAAACAAGAAATATTTGGTGATTAAAAATGTCAAAAGTCAATTTAATAGATAGTCCTTTTCCTTTATCACAGATAAAAGGACTGGGGCCAAAAAGGTTGTCCGTATTAAATGAATTAAATATCCATACTGTTGAGGATTTAATTTTATATTTACCAACCCGTTACGAAGATAATACAGTAATTGACTTGAATACGGCCGAAGATCAAGCGACAGTGACAGTGGTAGGAGAAGTATATTCGACACCTACTGTCGCTTTTTTTGGTCGTAATAAATCTAAGTTAACCGTACATATCATGGTCAATAATATTGCTGTAAAATGCACTTTTTTCAACCAACCTTATTTAAAAAAGAAAATTGAATTGCATGGTACGGTTACGGTAAAAGGTAAATGGAATAGAAGTAAGCAAGAGATAAATGGCAGTAGGATGTTCTTCAATCAACAAGAGTCTCAAAACTCACAATTTGAACCTGTTTATCGTGTTAAAGAAGGCATTAAACAAAAACCATTGAGAGATATGATTCGACAATCATTGGGAGAAGTCACAATACATGAATGGCTCTCTGATGAATTGAGACAAAAATATAAATTAGAGTCATTAGAGAATACGATTAAGGCGTTGCATTTTGCGACAGATAAGTCATCTTTGTTAAAAGCACGTAGAACGTATGCTTTTACAGAATTATTTATGTTTGAATTACGAATGCAATGGTTAAACCGCTTAGAAAAAACATCAGATGAAGCGATTGAAGTAGATTATAATATCAATTTAGTGAAATATTTCATTGATAGTCTTCCTTTTGAACTCACTGATGCGCAAAAACATAGTGTAAATGAAATATTCAGAGACTTGAAAGCACCAATAAGAATGCATCGTCTCTTACAAGGTGACGTAGGTTCAGGTAAAACTGTCGTAGCAGCAATCTGTATGTATGCACTGAAAACTGCGGGATTTCAATCAGCATTGATGGTGCCTACTGAAATATTAGCGGAACAGCATGCAGAAAGTTTAGTTGAAATTTTCGGTGACAGGATGAATGTGGCGTTACTTACAGGTTCAGTGAAAGGTAAAAAGAGAAAGCTGTTGTTAGAACAACTACAAAATAATGAAATTGATTGTATTATCGGCACACACGCCTTAATACAAGATGATGTAGTATTTAATAATGTTGGTTTAGTGATTACAGATGAGCAACATCGTTTTGGTGTGAATCAACGTCAATTGTTGAGAGAAAAAGGTGCGATGACTAACGTCCTCTTCATGACTGCTACACCCATTCCACGAACATTAGCTATATCCGTTTTTGGAGAAATGGATGTGTCATCCATTAAACAATTACCAAAAGGCAGAAAGCCGATTATTACTTCATGGTCCAAACATGAAGCCTATGAAAGTGTACTCAATCAAATGACTTCGGAATTAAAAAAAGGTAGGCAGGCATATGTAATTTGTCCTCTAATTGAAAGTTCTGAGCATTTAGAAGACGTACAGAACGTTGTTGAGTTATATGAATCGCTACAGATATATTATGGTTCTGAAAAAGTAGGACTACTACATGGTAAGTTGCATTCAGAAGAAAAAGATAGAGTAATGCAGCAATTTAGTAATCACGAAATAGACGTTTTAGTATCAACTACCGTTGTAGAAGTAGGGGTTAACGTACCTAATGCAACGTTCATGATGATTTATGATGCTGATCGTTTCGGTTTATCTACATTACATCAATTAAGAGGGCGTGTAGGTAGAAGTGAAGAGCAAAGTTATTGTGTACTCATTGCTTCACCGAAAACAGAAACGGGTATTGAACGAATGAATATTATGACGCAAACGACAGATGGTTTTGAATTAAGTGAACGTGATTTAGAAATGAGGGGTCCAGGTGATTTCTTTGGTGTGAAACAAAGTGGTTTGCCTGACTTCTTAGTCGCAAATGTTGTTGAAGATTATAAAATGTTAGAAGTAGCAAGAGATGAAGCGGCTGAATTAATTCAGTCTGGTGTCTTTTTCGAATCACAATATCAAATGTTGAGAACATTTGTAGAAGAAAACTTATTATATATGAGTTTTGATTAATAAAGAAGGCACAAAATAACAAAACAAGTGCTATTATGAACTAATCCCAAATTGTGGGAATAAAATAAAAACACTTTCGTTGAATTCATACTAAAATGAATTTATACGAAAGTGTTTTATTTTGGCTATAGACTTTTAACGGTTGGTGAGTAAAGTAAATAATCTCTCAGCATTTATTGTTATATTGGCGGTAGATGACTGAACTGAAAATGCCTTTATACTAAGTTTTTAAAGCACTACTACTTCATTTATGAAGATAAGTAGTGCTTATGCAATAGCTTCAGCTCTTGTATTCCATTTTCTAGGGGGCTTTGCTGGGCTGGTTCATACGATGAGACCTTGTTAGAAAAATTAGATTTCTGTCCGAGTCCGATACCCTAGGAAGGCACGCGCTTTTAAATAGAAAAGCACTAATCTATTATAAATTAATAGATTAGTGCTATAAATTTGAGAATGGGATATTTATGTCCCAGCTCCCGCTGAAACGAGAATGTATAATGTTTGCTAGTGTTTTAATTAACACCTACGCCAGTCCAAGCTTTTTCAATTGCTTTAGATGTTTCGCTATTCGTACCATAAAGGTGGTTAGAAGCTTCTTTTAATGATGCTTTTGCATCAGAAAATTGGGCGTTTGGTGTTAAGTACTGTGTGAGTGCTAAATAATAAATTTGTTCAGCTTTTTCTTGGCCAATTGCATTAATTGTTAGGTATGCAGCTTTGTTAGGAATGCCACTATTGGTATGAACCCCACCACTATCTTGGCTACCTTGTAAATATTGATCCATATGGGCAGGTTGGTTATACTGTTCTGGATTTTTTAAACTTCTTAATGCATCGCCATCTTTATTTGGTGTATATACATCTTCACCTAGTAACCAATCGTCTGAATCAACAAAATAACCAAAAACGTCAGAGAAAGATTCGTTTAATGCACCCGACTGATGACTATACTCTAAACCAGCAGTTCGTTCTGTTACTGCATGCGTGAGCTCATGGGCGACGATATCATTCGCACCTGACAATGCTTTAAACGTCTGGCCGTCTCCGTCACCATAAATCATATACTGACCGGTCCAAGCAGCGTTATTAAAGCTTTTGTCATAATGGACTACCGAATCAATGTCACCGCCGTTATTATCATAACTGTTTCTATCATGTTTATTGAGGAAATAGTTATAGACTTCTTTTGCGTAGTAATGAGCGTCTACACCAGCGCGCTGATCTTCTTTATTGAAATTATTGCTGTCATTTGTAATAGGTGAATAGGCATTTGTGGTCTCATTTGCAGTTTTAGTTTCTATAACTGCATCTTGAGAAGTATCGAGTAATGAATATGAACCATTTGCTTTTGTAACGCTTAAAGGTTGTTTTTCATCTCCATTAACGCCTGTTCCTTTACCTTCAGTTGTTGCATTTTTGATAACGTTTTGTTTTGTTAATATTTCACCAGTAGTAGCGTCAACTTGAATTTTCCAATGTGCTGCTTTAGGGGAAATGTAATTAAGTTCGATATCATAAACAAGTCTTTGTTTATCACTATTTATATCAAGGTTATTTTTACTGACTACAGGATAGCTTTTTATATTTTTTACATCAGACTTTGCTTTACCTATAGCTTCAAAAGCTTTATTTTCAGCGTTAGCAGAAGATAATTTAGCTTCATTCTCTACCTTTATGTATGGTTTATCTACATTACCATTTATTAATGTTACATTACCTTTATTATTGACATGTACTTTAATTGTTGTGCCTTCTGATGTAACGTCGTTTACCTTTGGTTTCAATGCGTAATGTGTGACACCAGTTTTATCTTGTTGCTTATCTATTACGTTGTATTGTTTGAAAGCTTCTTTATTTATAGTTTCTTGCTTGGTCTTGGATGATTGATTAACAAGAGATTGTGCATTATTTTGTAAAAATTGTTCTACATCTGCATTATTATTAATCGTAGGGGTATTTGATGATTCTAAACTTTCAGGTTTAATACTATTACTTTCTTGTGCATGAGCATAGCTTGTAGTAAAGGCTAATAATGAACATGACAGTAATGTAGTTGATAATACTTTTTTCATTAGATCCTCCTAAATAAATTATCCAATTAATGGAATAATTTTTGAAAAATAAATATAATACACCTTTAAAACAATTCAAATTATACATTTCAATTTTATTTAATTCAATATCTTAATAAATATTTATATAGAATGATTAGTGTTTGTATTTATTTTGATAATTAACCCCCTTGGAAATCGATTTAAACGTTATAATATTTCTTATATTGGTTATCTGACATGAAAAACATCTAAGGAAGTATGTTTTTTGTTGAGCTAATGAAATAGAAAGTGTTATGATGTGTTAGGAATGTTTAAGACTTGGTACTAAAAATTAGGTGATTTAGGTGGTTAGAACAAAATGAAGTTAAAAAAACAAGAACGACGCGAAGCAATTAAAAAAGAGATTGAAAAAAACCCCTTTATTACAGATTTGGATTTGAGTACACTTTTTTCAGTGAGTATTCAAACTATTAGGTTAGATCGTACATACTTAGATATTCCAGAACTAAGAAAACGAATTAAATCCGTAGCAAGAAAAAATTATGAAAGTATTCGATCCATTGATGGTAGTGAAATCATAGGCGATGTAATAAATGTTCAGCCTGATCAACTCGCAACTTCAATTATAGATATTGATGAAGATTCTGTATTTACTAGAAATAAAATTGCCAGAGGACATGTACTTTTTGCACAAGCGAATTCACTGTGTGTAGCGCTTATACATAAACCTGTTGTGTTAACTCAGGAAAGTAATGTAGCATTTTTAAAAACAGTGAAATTAAATGATACAGTACGTGCTGACGCACAAACGATTGAAATTACAAGTAAATATTATATGATAAAAGTAAATTCGTATGTCAAAGATACTTTGGTATTTAGAGGTACATTCAAAATGTATTATACAAGTGAGGATGAACAAGATGGTTAAAATAGCGATTGATATGATGGGTGGAGACGATGCACCTGAAATCGTTTTAGAAGCTGTTGAAAAAGCTGTGAATGATTTTAAAGATTTAGAAATAATTTTATTTGGTGATCAAACTAAATGCACACTCAAACATGGTCGTGTAGAAGTACGTCATTGTACAGAAGAAATTACGATGGACGATGAACCAGTTAGAGCGATTAAACGTAAAAAAGATAGCTCAATGGCACGTATGGCTGAAGCAGTTAAAGCTGGTGAAGCAGATGGTTGTGTATCTGCAGGAAATACAGGTGCATTGATGTCTGCTGGTTTGTTTATAGTAGGACGTATTAAGGGTGTTGAGCGTCCCGCATTAGTCCTCACTTTGCCAACAATTTCTGGAAAAGGATTTGTGTTTATGGATGTAGGTGCTAATGCAGACGCCAAGCCGGAACACTTATTACAATACGCCCAATTAGGCAATATTTATGCCCAAAAAATCAGGGGCGTTGAACAGCCTTCAGTAGGTTTGTTGAATATTGGTACAGAGGCAGCTAAAGGTAACACGTTAACTAAAAAAGCATTTAGTTTGATGGACGAACAAAATGTCTTCAATTTCACAGGAAATGTAGAAGCAAAAGGCTTAATGGACGACGCAGCTGATGTTGTAGTTACAGACGGATATACTGGTAATATGATTCTTAAAAATTTAGAAGGTGTTGCAAAAGCGATGGGTAAAATGCTTAAAACAACGCTTCTAAGTAGTTTCAAGAATAAAATTGCCGCATTTGTATTACGTAAAGACTTAAATGGTTTAATGTCAAAAATGGATTATGCAGAATATGGTGGCTCGGTATTATTAGGATTGAATGGCATTGTAGTAAAAGCACATGGTAGTTCTAGTGCGAAAGCTTTTTATTCAGCAATCCGTCAAGCTAAAATAGCGGGAGAACAAAATATTGTGGAAACTATGAGAGAAACGGTGGGTAAAGTAAATGAGTAAAACTGCGATTATCTTCCCAGGCCAAGGATCACAAAAAGTCGGGATGGCAAATGATTTATTTAATCAAAATGATGCTGCAACAACGATTCTTAATCAAGCACAAGCACAAATGGATTTTGATATTTTAGAAACAATGTTTTCAGATGAAGAAAATAAATTAGGTCAAACAGAAAATACACAACCGGCGTTGCTCACACATAGCTCAGCTTTATTACAAGCACTTAATAATCTAAATGCTGATTATACAATGGGCCATAGTTTAGGTGAATATGTGAGTCTAGTAGCGAGTGGTGTATTGAAATTTGATGATGCAGTTCAAATTGTTCGTAAGCGTGGACAACTGATGGCCGTCGCTTTTCCTGATGGTGTTGGAAGTATGGCAGCAGTATTAGGTTTGGATTTTGATGATGTTAATGCAATATGTCAAAAACTTTCAACAGATGAAGAAATTATTGAACCAGCAAATATAAATTCTCCTGGACAAATCGTTGTCTCTGGACACAAAACATTAATAGATAAATTAGTGGCAGAAGGCAAATCATTAGGTGCGAAACGTGTCCTACCACTTGCTGTATCTGGCCCATTTCATTCATCTATGATGCAGGTGATCAAAGACGATTTTGCTGAGTATGTTGAACAATTTGACTGGAATGATGCACAATTCCCTGTAGTTCAAAATGTGCATGCAAAAGGTGAAACAGATGCCAATGTAATTAAGGATAATATGATTAAACAATTATATTCACCAGTACAATTCATTGATTCAACACAATGGTTAATTGATCAAGGTGTAGATCACTTTATTGAAATTGGTCCTGGTAAAGTACTTTCAGGTTTAATTAAAAAGATAAATAGAGATGTGAAAATAACTTCGATTCAAACATTAGAAGATATGAAAGCGTGGAATGAAAATGACTAAAAGTGCATTAGTAACTGGTGCTTCGAGAGGTATAGGACGTAGTATAGCGATACAATTGGCAGAAGAAGGATACAATGTTGCTGTGAATTTTTCGGGAAACAAAGAAAAAGCGGATGCTGTTGTTGAAGAGATTAAAGCGATAGGCGTTGAAAGTTTTGCTATTCAAGCAAATGTTGCAAATGGTGATGAAGTAAAAGCAATGATTAAAGCGGTTGTTAGCGAATTTGGTTCTGTTGATGTCCTTGTTAATAACGCAGGTATTACGCGTGATAATTTGCTTATGCGTATGAAAGAGCAAGAATGGGATGACGTAATTGATACAAACTTAAAAGGCGTTTTCAACTGTATTCAAAAAGTGACACCACAAATGCTAAGACAAAAGAGTGGTGCAATTATTAATTTATCAAGTGTTGTTGGAGCTATGGGTAACCCAGGGCAAGCAAACTATGTTGCGACTAAAGCTGGTGTAATTGGTTTAACGAAATCATCAGCACGTGAACTGGCTTCAAGAAACATCACAGTAAATGCTGTTGCACCAGGTTTTATTGTTTCTGATATGACTGATGCTTTAAGTGATGAGCTTAAAGCAAAAATGTTAGAACAAATCCCATTAGCTAAATTCGGGAAAGACCAAGATATTTCTCATACTGTAGCATTTTTAGCTTCAGACAAAGCGAAGTATATTACGGGTCAAACAATACATGTCAATGGTGGTATGTATATGTAATTAAGTGCTACACAACATGACAAATCTTGTTTTATAAAACTTCTGAACTCATATAAGAGATTATGATATGGTATAAAGTATAGATTTAAAATGATTGTGTCACAACTTCATTACTACACTTTATTGTATAAGATCCATTTATATAATGTTTATACAGTACAATCAATTGAAATACTACTTGTATTTCAATTGATAAAGTGGGAAAATATATAAGTCTATAATAAGATTTTTTAAAGGAGGTGAATCGACGTGGAAAACTTCGACAAAGTAAAAGATATCATCGTTGACCGTTTAGGTGTTGACGCTGAAAAAGTAACTAAAGAGGCATCTTTCAAAGATGATTTAGGCGCTGACTCACTTGATATTGCTGAATTAGTTATGGAATTAGAAGACGAATTTGGTACTGAAATTCCTGATGAAGAAGCTGAAAAAATCAACACTGTTGGTGACGCAGTAAACTTTATTAATAGTATCGAAAAATAATAAAAAAAATATCTGAGTCGTTGAGATGACGGCTCAGATTTTTTATTGATTTTAAACAGAATTTATATTGTAAGATAATAGTGCTATAACGATTATCACTAGATATATAGATGGTAAATACAGTAGACAGTTTTTTCTTTAGTTTTATTGTATTTTCACGTAAAATATAAAGGTATTAGTACTTTATCATTAAATCTGAGGAGGGAATAGATTGTCCAATTATAAAAAAATAGAAATGGTTAAAGCATTTGAAAAAAAATTTGCGCAGAAGATGCAAGAATTAGACTTGAATTTTAAACAAATAGAATTATATCAGCAAGCATTTTCGCATTCGAGTTTTATAAATGATTTTAATATGAATCGTTTAGAGCATAATGAACGATTAGAATTTTTAGGAGATGCGGTATTAGAATTGACGGTTTCACGTTATTTATTTGATAAATATCCAGAATTGCCAGAGGGTAATTTAACAAAAATGCGTGCAACAATTGTTTGTGAGCCTTCACTTGTAATATTTGCGAAAAAAATTCAAATCAATGAACTTATCTTGTTAGGTAAAGGCGAAGAGAAAACAGGTGGCAGAACTCGTCCTTCACTCGTATCAGATGCATTTGAAGCATTTGTAGGTGCGTTATATTTAGACCAAGGCTTAGAATCTGTGTGGAAATTTGCAGAACAAATTATTTTTCCGTATGTCGAAGATGAAGAACTTGATGGTGTTGTAGACTTTAAAACCCAATTTCAAGAATTTGTCCATAAACAAAATAAAGGTGATGTCACTTATCGTTTAATCAATGAAGAAGGACCAGCGCATCATCGTCTATTTACTTCTGAAGTGATATTAGAAAATGCTGCAGTAGCAGAGGGTAAAGGGAAGACTAAAAAAGAATCCGAACAAAAAGCAGCAGAAAGTGCATATAAATCAATGAAAAACATAGCTAAATAACTTTGTTATAAAACAATATGATAAAAAAATCATATATTGTTAAGACCTTCGCAATAGCAATGTAGTTAATAAAGAAATATATTAGCCTTCAGGTTAATGCATGAGTATTTCTAAACTGTGAAGCAGCAAGGAACACTTTAAAGGAGAATAGCATGGTATATTTGAAATCAATAGATGCCTTTGGGTTTAAATCGTTTGCGGAGCACACAAATGTACAATTTGATGAAGGTGTAACAGCAATTGTAGGCCCTAACGGCAGTGGGAAAAGTAACATAACAGATGCAATAAAATGGGTGTTAGGTGAACAATCAGCTAAATCACTACGTGGCGCTAAAATGGAAGATATTATTTTTTCAGGCGCAGAACATCGAAAAGCTCAAAATTATGCAGAAGTTAAATTGAAATTAGATAATAGCTCAGGCAAGTTACAATTAGACGCGACAGAAATCGTCGTAACACGTCGATTATACAGAAGTGGTGAAAGTGAGTATTATCTTAATAATGACCGTGCAAGATTAAAAGATATTATTGATTTGTTTTTAGACTCAGGTTTAGGAAAAGAAGCGTTTAGTATTATTTCGCAAGGTCGTGTAGATGAAATACTAAATGCTAAACCAGTGGATAGAAGACAAATACTAGAAGAATCTGCAGGAGTTTTAAAATATAAAAAACGCAAAGCTGCTTCTGTACAAAAGCTCGATCAAACAGAAGATAACCTTTCAAGAATACAAGATATTCTATATGATTTAGAGGGGCGAGTTGAACCATTAAGAGAAGAAGCAGCAATTGCTAAAGAATATAAACATCTTTCCAAAGAAATGGAAAGAAGTGATGTACTTGTAACGGTTTATGATATTGAACAATATAGTAAGAATATTCATGAACTTGATGATAATTTAAATAATTTAAAGAGTCATCAAGCTACAAAAGATGCAGAGAAAGTACAATATACACAAGCATTAAACAAATATAAATCTGAAAGACAACAACTAGATGAACATATTGAATCATTAAATTTTCAACTTGTTAAAGCGACAGAAGAAGTTGAAAAGTATGCAGGACAACTTAACGTGTTAGAAGAACGTAAGAAAAATCAATCACAAACAAACGCTCGTTTTGAAGAAGAACAAGAAAGTCTTAAAATACAAACAGAAACCTTAAAACAAGAAAAGATAGATGCACAAAATCAAATAGATAAATTAAAAAAACAACAAAAAGAGTTGAATGAAAAAATTCAATACTTTGAATCACAACTCTATGTCAGTGATGAACAACATGACGAAAAATTAGAAACAATCAAAGATGAATATTATCAACTCATGTCTGAACAATCTGATGTAAATAATGACATTCGCTTTTTAGAACATACCATCCAAGAAAATGAAACGAAACAATCACGTTTAGATAGTAGATTACTTGAAGCCTTTGAACAACTGAAGAAAATTCAAGGCGACATCAATGAAGCTGAAAAACAAACCGCGACGGCTCAAAAAGAATTGAAAAAATCTGAGCAACAGCTCAATAATTATGAAAAGAAATTAACACAACTTAAACAACAACAATCTGAGTACGAAGAAAAATTGCATCAAGCGTATAGATTTAACGATAAATTAAAATCCCGTATCGATAGTTTGGCCACGCAACAGGAAGAATATAGCTATTTCTTTAATGGTGTAAAACATATACTTAAGGCTAAAGACAATAAACTTTCAGGGATACGTGGAGCAGTTGCTGAAGTAATTCAAGTGCCATCCGATTTAACTAAAGCAATCGAAACTGCACTTGGTGCATCACTACAGCATGTGATTGTAGATTCAGAAAAAGATGGTAGACAGGCAATTCAATATCTAAAACAAAACGGTTTCGGTAGAGCGACGTTTTTACCACTCAATGTAATTCAACCTCGCCAAATTGGTAATGAAATTATGAAAACTGCACAAAATAGTGAGGGTTTTATTAATATTGCTGCACAAGCAATTGAAGTAGATTCAGATTATCAAAATGTAGTTCAAAATTTACTTGGTAATACAATAATTGTAGATGAATTGAAAAATGCCAACGACTTAGCACGTAAAATCCGTTATCGTACGCGTATTGTGACTTTAGAAGGCGATATCGTGAACCCTGGTGGTTCAATGACGGGTGGCGGAGATCGTAAATCTAAAAGTATTTTAGCTCAAAAAGATGAACTGACAACGATGCGTGCCCAACTCGAAGATTATCAACAGCAAACATTAGCATTTGAAAAACAATTTCAAAATATTAAAAATGAGTCAGATCAACTGAGCGAAAAATATTTTGATACAAGTCAACATTATAATGCTATTAAACAAAGTGCTCATAATTATGAATTAGAACTAGACAGATTACGTAAAAGTGAAGCGCATTTAAAAGACGAGCATGAAGAATTTGAATTTGAAAAAAATGATGGCTACCAAAGTGAAACAAGTAAACAAACACTTGATGATAAAAAGCAAAGATTATCTAAAATCAAAACACAGCTACAAAAATTAGAAGATGATATCAATCTTTATACAAAACTTTCTAAAGAAGGTAAAGAAAGCACAACACAAATCCAGCAACAATTACATCAAAAGCAATCCGATTTGGCAGTTGTAAAAGAACGATTAAATACTCAAAAACAAACTGAGTCAAAAATAGCAAAACAACTCAATGATGTTATTGTGCAACATCAAAAATTAGAAGAACAAATTAAACTCTTTAATTCAGATGAAATGACAGGCGAAAAAGCATTTGAAACGATTCAATATAATATGGAACAAAGTAAAGCCGAGAAAGCAAAATTATCTCAAAACATAGAAGACGTTAAATCGCGTAGACTCGAATTGAATGATACAATTGAAGTGACGGATCAAAAACTTCAAGAAGCAAATCAAGATATTCTTTCTATAGAAAATCGTTATCAAGATATTAAATCCGAGCAGTCACGTTTAGATGTATTAATTAATTATGCGATTGATCATTTGAGCGAAGATTATCACATAACATATGAACGTGCGAGTGAATTATATGATTTAGATGAAGATATAGACGTTTTACGCAAAAAAGTAAAATTAACTAAAATGTCTATTGAAGAGTTAGGACCAGTTAATTTAAATGCGATTGAACAATTTGAAGAAATTAATACGCGTTTTACATTTTTAGATGAACAACGTGCTGACTTGAGAGCAGCGAAAACAACTTTAGAACAACTTATCGAAGAAATGGATCAAGAAGTGAAAGATCGTTTTAAAGAAACATTTCATGCCGTTCAAGGATATTTTTCAGATGTGTTTAAATCATTGTTTGGTGGGGGTCAAGCAGAACTACGCTTAACAGATGATGACTATCTATCTGCAGGTGTAGATATCATTGTGCAACCACCTGGTAAGAAGTTACAACATTTGTCACTGCTTAGTGGTGGAGAACGTGCCTTGAGTGCTATAGCATTATTATTTGCGATTTTAAAAGTTCGCTCAGCGCCATTTGTTATCTTAGATGAAGTTGAAGCGGCACTTGATGAAGCAAACGTGATACGTTATGCACAATACTTAAAAAATCTATCAGACCAAACTCAATTTATTGTGATTACACACCGTAAAGGTACAATGGAATTCTCAGATCGCTTATATGGTGTAACAATGCAAGAATCTGGAGTTTCCAAACTAGTAAGTGTTAATTTAAATACGATTGATGAAGTGATTAAGGAGGAACAAACATGAGCTTTTTCAAACGATTAAAAGATAAATTTTCAGCACCTTCAGAAGAACAAAAGCAACAACTTGAAGAATTAGAACAACAAGACGCAGAACAACAATCAGAACAACAAGGTGAAGCATCACAAGATAGAGAAACCGAAATTCAAGATAAACCAGCGAAAAAAGTTAAAAAATTAAAAGAAGCTGACTTTGATGATGATGGATTAATCTCTATTGAAGATTTTGAAGAAATTGAAGCGCAACAGCTCGGTGCCAAATTTAGAGCTGGTTTAGAAAAATCGCGTGAGAATTTCCAAGCACAACTTAATAATTTACTCGCACGTTATCGTAAAGTTGATGAAGAGTTCTTCGAAGCATTAGAAGAAATGTTAATTACTGCAGATGTTGGATTTAATACTGTGATGCAACTTGTAGAAGAATTACGTGAAGAAGCGCAACGTCGCAATATTACTGAAACAGAGGATTTACGTGAAGTTATTGTTGAGAAAATTGTAGAAATCTATCACCAAGATGATGATAACTCAGAAGTGATGAATATAGAAAATGAAGGATTAAATGTAATCCTTATGGTCGGAGTGAATGGTGTTGGTAAGACAACAACAATTGGTAAATTAGCGCATCGTTACCAAGCTGAAGGCAAAAAAGTAATGCTTGCTGCTGGAGATACATTCAGAGCTGGTGCAATTGAACAACTTAAAGTATGGGGCGAACGCGTTGGTGTTGAAGTGTTGAGCCAAAGAGAAGGTTCAGACCCAGCTGCAGTAATGTATGATGCAATTAACGCAGCTAAAAGTAAAGACGTAGATATTTTAATATGTGATACTGCTGGCCGTTTACAAAACAAATCCAATTTAATGAATGAATTAGAGAAAGTTAAACGAGTTATTGGACGTGCTGTACCAGAGGCACCTCATGAAGTTTTACTTTGTCTTGATGCAACGACAGGTCAAAATGCATTGTCACAAGCAAAATCATTTAAAGAGGTTACAAATGTTACAGGTATTGTATTAACAAAATTAGATGGTACTGCTAAAGGTGGTATCGTATTAGCGATTCGTAATGAACTTCATATCCCAGTTAAATACGTAGGTTTAGGTGAAAAATTAGATGATCTCCAACCATTCAATCCTGAGAGCTATGTGTATGGATTATTCGCTGATATGATTGAACAAAATGTCGAAGAAGCACCTGAGTCAAATCAGAGTGAAGCAGAAATTGAAGGTAATTCAGATGAGTCAAAATGATTTAATTAAAACGATACGTATGAATTATCTGTTTGACTTTTACCAATCATTACTAACGAATAAGCAAAGAAACTATTTAGAATTATTTTATTTACAAGATTATTCTTTAAGTGAGATTGCTGATACGTTTGATGTGAGTCGCCAAGCAGTGTATGATAATATAAGAAGAACTGGCGATTTAGTGGAAGATTATGAAGAAAAATTAGGATTATACCAGAATTTTGAACAAAGACAAAAATTATATGAACATATAAAACAGCATATAAATGATCCAGAAAAAATAAAACAATACATTCAAGCACTTGAAGATTTAGAATAAAAGTATATAAAGGAGGGTATTTGATATGGCATTTGAAGGATTATCCGATCGTCTGCAAGGAACGATGCAAAAAATCCGAGGCAAAGGTAAAGTTACTGAAGCAGATATTAAATTGATGATGCGTGAAGTAAGATTAGCATTATTAGAAGCCGATGTTAACTTTAAAGTGGTAAAGGAATTTGTCAAAACTGTATCAGATAGAGCTTTAGGTTCAGATGTTATGAAGTCATTAACACCTGGACAACAAGTCATCAAAATTGTGCAAGAAGAACTTACCCAACTTATGGGAGGGGAAAATGCTACGATTAAAATGGCTAACAAGCCGCCAACTGTAGTGATGATGGTTGGTTTACAAGGTGCTGGTAAGACTACCACTGCTGGTAAATTAGCATTATTAATGCGTAAAAAATATAATAAAAAGCCATTATTGGTAGCGGCAGATATTTATCGTCCTGCGGCAATTGATCAATTGCAAACAGTAGGTAAACAAATCGACATTCCAGTTTATAGTGAAGGCGATCAAGTTAAGCCACAACAAATCGTTGAAAATGCAATCGCACATGCAAAAGAAGCGCATTTAGATTTTGTTATTATTGATACTGCTGGTCGTCTACACGTTGATGAAGCATTAATGCAAGAATTAAGCGATGTAAAAGAAATTACGAAACCAGATGAAATTATGTTAGTTGTTGATGCGATGACAGGTCAAGATGCTGTGAATGTTGCAGAATCTTTTGATTCTCAATTAGAATTATCTGGCGTAACATTAACAAAATTAGATGGTGATACACGTGGTGGTGCTGCACTTTCAATCAGATCAGTTACTCAAAAACCGATTAAATTTGTAGGTATGAGTGAGAAACTAGATGGCTTAGAAGCATTCCATCCTGAACGTATGGCATCTCGTATATTAGGTATGGGAGATGTATTGAGTTTAATTGAAAAAGCACAAACAGATGTGGATGAAGATAAAGCAAAAGACTTAGAAAAGAAAATGCGTACATCTTCGTTTACATTGGAAGATTTCTTAGAACAATTAGACCAAGTTAAAAGTTTAGGACCTCTTGATGACATTATGAAAATGATTCCTGGCATGAACAAAATGAAAGGCATTGAAAATATGAATATGGACGATAAGCAAATTGATCATATTAAAGCCATCATTCAATCCATGACGCCTAATGAGCGTAACAAACCTGAAACTTTAAATGTTTCTCGTAAAAAACGTATTGCTAAAGGTTCAGGACGTTCAGTGCAAGAAATCAATAGATTGATGAAACAATTCACTGATATGAAAAAAATGATGAAACAATTTTCCGGTGGCGGTAAAGGCAAAAAAGGCAAACGCAAACAAATGGAAAATATGATGAATGGCATGAACTTACCATTCTAAAATCATAAATTTTGTATAACTATAAATAATAAAAACCAAAACAACGATGCTTAGACAAATCGTTGCATAGTGTCGACAAAGTCTATGACTTTGTTGGCATTTTTTTGTGCTTTTTTTCCTTAGTTAATAGTATCAGCCTGTATTCTTCGGCTAGTGCTTTTTCCACAGGAGTCCGCCCAACCCACTGCCACATTTCAAATAAAATGAATTTAATAAATCATTTATCGTTATTTATTGATGCAACTTATATAAAGGTAAATAAAAAACAAATGTATAATAGAATTAGTGAAAATTGTGGTCTCAAACAATTGAAAGAAGATTTGAAGATACTAAAGATATGATATGAGAAAGTGTAGAGGAATAAAAAATCTATAAATACGACGCTGATTTGTCTTGCCATAAATCCTAAAAATTAAGACTTATTAAAAAACCAAATGATGTAAGGTCATTTGGTTTGTCTTCGTTCTGTAATGATTCTTAGACAAATTACCGTTCTGGTTTCTCGTCAATTATATTATTTGAAGAATGATTAAATTTTTTCTAATCCCAAATGATCACGGAAAGTATGACCATCATAAGTTGTTCTGTATAAATTTCTTTTTTGTAATTCTGGTACAATCAATGCTACGAAATCCTCTAAACTATTTGGAAAGACAGGCGGCATCAAATTAAAACCATCGGCTACACCACTTAGTAACCAGTACTCCATTTGATCTACGATATCTTCAGGAGTACCAATCAAGGTGAAATGCCCGCCACCAGCATTTAAGTAACCGAGTAGTTCTCTTACAGTTGGATGAGTATCACGAATGATTTCCAATATTGTTTCATAACGGCCAACTGGTCCTGTAAAATCTTCTACAGGAGGTAGGGGTGGCACGGGTTCATCTAACTCCCAGTTTTGACAATCTTGTTGAATAAAGAAACTTAATTGTTTTAATGCGGTTTCCATCGGTAAGGCTTTGTCTAACTTTTCTTTCTTAGCATAGGCTTTTTCATAAGTTTCAGCGACATATGTAACTAGACCGGGAAAAATTTTGATATATCTACTATTGTTTTTTGATAATTGTAATTGTTGATCGAGCTTTTCTCGAAAAGCTTGTGCTTGTTTAAAGTTCCAGGATACTGAATACACTGCATCTGCATATTGAGTTGCTAAAGCAATACCTTGTGAAGATGCACCAGCTTGCATAGCTACTGGACGACCTTGTGGACTACTTGGCGTTGTTGATGGTCCTTTAACTTTGAAATGTTTACCATGATGATTAATAGCATTAATGTCATCATCATTAATAATTTTTTTATTCTTTCGATCATGTAAAAAATGTTTTTTATCCCAAGATGTGAATAACCGATTCATCACTTTTGCAAATTCAGCAGCAATTTCATAGCGTTCATTATGATCAGGGAGCATTTCCATACTGTGATTTAAAGCTTCTAAATCTGTCATAGAGGTGACAAGATTCCAACCTATACGTCCATTTGAAAGATGATCTAGACTGAGCAACTGTCTAGATGCAGTAAAAGGATTTGAGAATGTACTTGAAATTGTTGCGACAAGTCCAATATGTGTTGTCACATGAGCAATAGCCGATAAACTGACGATAGGATCGAACCAAAATGCCGGCATATCAGTAGAAGATTTCGCAGAAAAAGATTGATTGTCCGCGAAAAATACTGCGTCGAATAGTCCCTTTTCAGCAAGTTGAGCTAATTCCTGATAATAAGTAATTTCACCGATACGTGACACACTAGAGTTCGGCATTAACCACGCAGCTTGGTGATGACCACAAGCATATAATAAAACGCCAATATTAAGTTGTTTTTGATTTTTATCAGACATAGAAAGCACCTCCTAATTTTAATTTGTTAATTCATTGTTAAGCCACCATCAACTGTGAAATTTTGTCCTGTTATACCATTAGCTTGTTCAGAAGCTAAGTATGCAACCATGTTTGCAATGTCTTGTGGCGAAGTCACACGTTTAAGCGGTGTTGTTTGTGCAATCATGTCAAATACTTCACTCGTGGTTGTAGCACTTGCGTCAGTTGTTTTTAACAGGCCTCCTGACACGACATTAGCTCTAATACCAAATTTACCAAGCTCGGCAGCAATATTACGAGTAAAGCCAATTAATCCTGCTTTTGCAGTTGTATATTCATGATAAGGTACAACGGGATTTTGATATAAATTTGTCCCGATAGAAATAATAATGCCTTGCTGTCTTTCCAAAAATTGAGGCATGACACTTTGTGTTACATTGAAGGCAGCTTTTAAAGTGCCATCTATCTGTTGTTGATAATCATCCCATGCTAAATCTGTAAATGATTTTTGCTGTGTAGGATCAAACTTAAAACCTACTAATGCATTGTTAATCACGACATCAATTTTCCCGAAATATTGGGTAGCTTGTTCAATTAAGTGGTCAATATCATTTCTATTTGTGACATCAGCTTGAATGGCAATTGCATGGTCAGAGCCGATGTCAGAAACAAGATCTTCTGCTAACGATTTATTTTTGTAATAATTGATTATAATATTGTACCCTTGTTGCGATAATGTTTTTGCAATCGTTGCACCTAAGCCTCTACTACTACCAGTTACTAAAATAGTTTTATTCATAACTTTCACTCCTAAAATTTTAAAAAGTAAAATTAAAAAAATACACAACCCTCACTATAGAAAGTTGTGTATTAGAAATGATAGAATAGTAATATTGCAAAAAGGCAAGATTGCCCCTTGAATATAGGATATAAAATCTTTCACACTTTCCTCCGCTAGTTTCAGCTAGATCAGGTTCAAAGGGTTTGAGTTGTACTCATCTCAGTTAAAAACACCCCTAGTGCATGTGCTTATTTAATTTAATCTCAATGTATAGCTTTTAAATATAGATGTCAAGAGACTTAATATAAGACAAGGCATATCATAGTGGTGTAAAGTGCGTGAAAAGAGGAAATTGACAAAAGTACGTTATTTAAAAGGTAATTGATGAGAAAAAATGATTTTTTAAAATTGGTAAAGGATAACCTCTTTACAAATATTAGAAGAACTGGTATCATTATTTCTTGTAGAAAATAAATACTTATGAAATTAAAAGGAGAGAATATAAATGGCAGTTAAAATTCGTTTAACACGTTTAGGCTCAAAAAGAAATCCATTCTATCGTATCGTAGTTGCAGATGCTCGTGCACCACGTGACGGTCGTATTATCGAACAAATCGGTACTTACAACCCTAACAATGTAAATGCAGCAGAAGTTAAAATCGACGAAGAATCAGCACTTAAATGGTTAAAAGACGGTGCTAAACCGACTGATACAGTTCACAATATCTTATCAAGAGAAGGTATTTTGAAAAAATTCGACGACCAAAAATAAGTTTTAAACTTATTAAACAAATATAGTGTTTGTAAGAGTACCGTTTAGGTGCTCTTTTTTTAATGGAAAATATTATAATTAGTGCTTTAACATAGTTGAGAATAAGAAAATTTTCTATTGAGGAATGTATTACTATGTTAGATTTATACATGTTATAATAATTAAATAATACATAAAAATTACACAACACTTATAAGATACATTTATCGGAGGCACATATATGAAAGTTGAAGTTGGAAAAATTGTTAATACACATGGCATTAAAGGTGAAGTGAAAATAAAGTCTAATTCTGATTTTACAGATAAACGTTTTCAACCAGGAGAAATAGTTGAAATAGCACGTAAAGATAAAGCGCCACTTGAATTTAAAATTGCTTCATATCGTATGCATAAAGGACTGCATATGCTTACGTTTGAAGGTATCAATAACATTAATGATATCGAGTACCTAAAAGGTGAAACACTTTTACAAGAACGTGATCATGAAGAAATAGAACTTGGAGAACATGAATTTTATTATTCAGATATCATTGGCTGTACCGTTTTTAATGAAGATACTCCAATTGGTCGTGTGATTGAGATATTTGAAACAGGTGCAAACGATGTGTGGGTAGTCAAAGGCGACAAAGAATACCTCATTCCTTATATCGCGGATGTGGTCAAAGAGATTGATGTAGAAGGTAGACGTATTCAAATCACGCCTATGGAAGGATTATTAGATTAATGAGAATCGACTATTTAACATTATTTCCTGGCATGTTTGAAGGTGTTTTAAACCAATCTATTTTAAAACGAGCCCAAGAAAAAGATTTGCTACAAGTAAATACAGTGGATTTTAGACACTTTGCTGAAAACAAACATAATCAAGTGGATGACTACCCATTTGGAGGCGGTCAGGGGATGGTGTTAAAGCCGGAACCGATATTCAATGCAATGGATAGTATTGAGCGAACAGAAGACACAAGGGTCATTTTAATGTGCCCTCAAGGTCGTCCCTTTACTCAAGCAATTGCTAATGAACTCAGTCAGGCAGAGCACTTAGTATTTATTTGCGGGCATTATGAAGGCTACGATGAAAGAATCCGTGAACATTTAGTCACTGATGAAATTTCAATGGGGGACTATGTATTGACTGGTGGTGAACTACCGGCGATGGTAATGACAGATGCGGTAGTTAGACTTTTACCTGGTGTTTTAGGTAATCAACAATCTCACATGGATGATTCCTTTCAAGATGGTTTATTAGAGTTTCCACAATATACACGACCACGTATATACAAAGATTTGAATGTACCAGACGTTTTATTATCAGGTAACCATGCCCACATTGATAACTGGCGTTATGAACAGAAAATTTTAAGAACATGGGAAAAACGTCCGGATTTATTAGAACAGTATCCGTTGACTAAAAAAGACCAAGAAATTATAGAAAGATATAAAAAGCAATTGAAAAAAGATTAGTAGTATGCTAATATATTTTAAGTGTGCGACACACGAAAATCACTATGGTCCGCTGCTATATTTTGTCTAGGCAAGAACATAGGTTGAAGGAGAGAAAAATAATGAGTAATCACAAATTAATCGAAGCAGTAACTCAATCGCAATTACGCACAGATATACCTTCATTCCGTCCAGGTGACACTTTAAAAGTTCACGTACGTATTGTTGAAGGTACTCGCGAACGTATCCAATTATTCGAAGGTGTAGTTATTAAACGCCGTGGTGGAGGAGTTTCAGAATCTTTCACTGTACGTAAAATATCTTCAGGTGTTGGTGTGGAACGTACATTCCCATTACACACTCCAAAAATCGAAAAAATTGAAGTTAAACGCCGTGGTAAAGTACGTCGTGCTAAATTATACTACCTACGTGAATTACGTGGTAAAGCTGCTAGAATTAAAGAAATTCGTTAATCAGCAAATTAGACATAAAAAAGCGATTCCCCAATGGGAGTCGCTTTTTTTGATGCAAATATATAATATAAGCTACATTAGGTTGTCTTGCGAGAAAAATAAATTTAGTCGAAGTTTCTAGCAAACCTAAGTAGCTCATAAAAGAGGTTGAGATAAAATACATGTTCTCAGCCTCAATTATTATATTGGCAGTGGCTGACTGAACTGAAAATGCGTTTATATCAAGCTTTTAAAGAACTACTACTTCATTTATGAAGATAAGTAGTTCTTATGCAAGAGCTAAAGCGCTTGTATTCCATTTTCTAGCCAGCTTTGCCGGTGTGAGACGACGAAATCTTGTTAGAAAAATTAGATTTCTGTCTCATTCCCTTTAGCGTATAAGAAAATAACAGATTTAGCACTTTAATATTATGCTTAATTTTTTGGTTTAATCCATTTCGTGAATCCAATACTCAATATAATACCTAGAACACTTAAAACTACCAAGATAGTTGTATGTGGTGGCGTATACTTGAGTTCTATTTTTTCTTGCCCCTTTTCAACGGGGATTACGGTCATTATGCCATTGCCTTGTTTTACAGGGAGTGTTTTATCATTGGCATATGCCTTCATACCATCACGATATGCCATTGGTAAGACAAGATAGCCTTCGTCATTTTTGTCTTTTTTAATTGTATAACCAGAACGTTGTTCAGACACTTGTACATTATCTAACGCTTTAGACGCTTTATTTAAAGTTTCATAGTTTTCACCGTAAATGCCTTTAATATTAAAGCGATATTTACCTTGTGATAATTTAACTTGTAGTTTTTCATCTGCTTTTACACGCATTGTAACAGGCGTGACAAACCGACGATATTTATAAGTCAATTCATTACGACTTTGATTGTATTCGTTCACACCGACGTCATGTTGCTTGTCAGGGCTTAATAGTTCAACATCCATTTCTATATACATGTCTTTGTATTTATTTGCAGTGGAGGATGGTAGGGTGTAAGTTATGCCACCTTTGTCTTTTGTCACTGTAAGCTTTCCGTCTTTATCTCTATGCGCATTATTTAATGAGGTAGAGGTTTTGTCTAATAAATTTTCATTAGACTTAATTTGGCTGTTTGGTTTAGCATCTTTATCGTTGAACACGACACCTTGTAACATTGCTTGTTCTTTATCAAGCGGTGATTTAAGATCTTTCGAATCATACACCTTGTTGGTTATATGAGCACTTGGATATTTAATTTCGTTTGTTGAATGAATAAATGACTCTTTTTTTGAATGATGAATCGTATCTTTAGGTTCAAAACCGAAAGACATATTCGAATCATCTGGTCGACGTATACGATCATTAACGTTCCATAATGCCATTAAATTCGCTCTATTTGATAATAATCGATAAGTACTATTTTTATCAGTATGCATATTAATTTGTAATGTCTGATCATAATATTTTAATATGTCACCATCAAAAATACTTGAATATAAAGCAATACCATTAAAATGATAAATCATTGGTGAATTAAGACCATATTGCGACATATAATCAATTCTACTCAGTGGATCATCATTATGCCGTTGATTAATCTCGTCTATTTTCTTAGATAAAGCAGGACTTTTATATTTTGAAGCATGCATAGCTGATTTGGTTGATTCATAATTCCTTACATTATTGTAGTGATGATTAGAAAGAATCATACTTTGTTGAACAATAAATAATACTAATAATACTGCTAAAGGCCAACGTTTTTTTAGTAGAGACCTTTTAAATAAAAGTATCCCGATAAAAATCATAATAATGAGACAAGCGAGCATCCATGTCATTTTTTCTTTTTCAACTATAATTGTCATGATTGACATGAAAAGCAAGGCGGGGGCACATGCTAAGATATATGGCTTGAGTTTTAATTCTGAAATGTGTTGAATAAACAATGCAATTAATCCTGCTGTGGTGAAAGCAAATATGTAAACCCATCTGCGTTCGGGTGTCGAAAAGCCATTAAACATACTATCAAAATAGGGTGTCAATGAACCAACCAACATAATCCAAATCATAATTGCAAAAAATCTATAATAATAATGTTTATATAACTTAAATGATAGCAATGCTACTATAGCGATAATCGAAACAGTGATATAAAACCCATTACTAAAAAAGTGTTTTTGTCGTGCAAAATCTGTAAACATATTTATTTTAAAATGTGGATTGCTTACTCGATCATTGTTGAAAAACGAAGTAACCCCGGTATAGAATCCCCAAATACTGACTAGTGTACTTAATACTATTGCTACAGGAATAATCCATAATTTTTGCTTGCGAGTGACGATATCACTCGGGTGGGGGAATACTAATCTATAAAAGTAATATGCAAATAGTACAAGCGATTCATAATAACTAAAATAGAAATTTGAAAATAAAGTTAGAGCTACAGCAAAAATAAATAACCCTATTTTCTTTTCTCTATAAAATCGTTCAATAGCCAATAAGGAGAGTGGAAGAAAAATAAGCAAGTCTCCGTAATATGACCAAGTAAAATTAAAATAAATTACTACTGTTGAGGCACCATATAACATAGAAGCTAAAAAAACAGCATGACGATTAAATTTTATATATCTAAAATAGTAAAAGGCTAGTACGAACGTTACTACACCTTTTACAAAAGCAACAATCAGTTGGTTACTTGCCCAATACGTGATGTTACTTGGATTACTATTAAATAATACTTCTGATAGCCAGACAAAAATAAAATTAATCAAAGTAAATGGCGAAGTAGCATAATAATAAGCTAAATCTTTTACATAATCGCCACCTAAACCAAATGAATGATCATAAAAACTTTTGAATTGGCTAAAATGTTCATACAAATACATTTGAAATGGCATCATTTGTCTATAGCCATCACCACTCCCGCTAAAAACAATCCCTTCAGTTAAATAACGAAAGATATATGGTGTGAATGTTAGTAAAGCAACGCCTATACCCAGCGCAACAATACAAATAAATCTTGTAACTTTGTGGGCCCAAAGTTTACGAAACATCGTCATACCTCATCTCTGACAAACTCCTTTTAAATATTAATTTAAATTGCGCTGTGTTTTTTTATTTATGTGAATGCACCAAACTACACTCAAGATGATACTAATGACTGAAAGTGCGATCATAGTATACCAATATTGTGGTTTGTATTTAATTGTAATTTCACTGCTATCCTTATTTACAGGCACACCTGTCATCATATAATTTACTTTTAATGGTTTTACTTTTTTACCATCTACGTATGCAGTCATACCTTTTCTATAAGGAATATTAATAGAAGCAATACCTTTCTTATGGGGACCTAATATTACTTTAACGCCATTTTTGATATCTTGATAATGCCCCACATTGTTCTGTGTGCTATGTGCGGTTTCAAGCTTTTTATAATTTTCTCCATGTAAACTTTGTAATTCAAATTCATAATTACCACTAGGGCTAAGTGCAATGTTTATATCACCATTTTTATCTGGTTGTGTTCTATAAAGTTGTGTATCAACCCCAGTACGATAAGTAGAATTGTTGAATAACCGATTGTTCGAATAACCGTTTATATTTACAGAAAAATTACTATCAGGTTTGCCTCTTTTAACTTTTAGCGTCACGTAAAAATCTTTATATTGTGATCTAATGTTTTTTGGAACATGGATTTGTACTTGTCCCTGTTTATTATTGTTAGGAATATATATTTTTTTATCTGTTTTACGATTCATATTTTGATAGGTGATTTTGGTTTGATTTAATAAGTTTTCAGCTTTATCTGTGTATGTTTTACCCTCATTATTTAAAATTATTCCATCAATCATTGCATGTTCTCTATCTATAGGTTCTTTAAGTTCTTGTGCATCAAAGACTTGATCTGAAACACGCACGGAAGGCAAGTTTAAAGTATTTTCATAGATTTGGTATTGTCCATCTTTTTTAACTTTTTTGAAATGTGCAGGCACGCTATTTTGGTAATCTTTTAACATTAAATAACGAACAGATAATAAACTATTAATGTTTTGTCTACCATTCGTTGATTGGTATCTACTTACAGATTCTTCTTTCATATTAATTTTCAAATCATCGTAATAATAATCAAGTATATTGTGGTCAAAAATACTTGAATAAAGACTCATTCCCTTAAAATGCTGATACATCGGTGTATTATCTTGCTCATTAACGCGCCAATCAATCCGCTCATCTTCAGATTTTTCTTTTTTCATATTAGTAACTAACTGCTGCTGAAGCGGTGTGTTAAAGAGACTGGCATTAACATAATAACTATTTGCGCGTTGAACATGATCATCAAAATAAATTTGGTTGCGTATAAATACGACAGACACTAAAACAGAAAGTATCATAATAGACAATATAAAGAGATGCGTTAATTTCGTTCTTATTTTAGGTTCTTTAACGAAAAGTATGAGTAAACCAATCACACTAACTATAGGCATATACCATAGCCACGAAACAAACTTGTCATATTGCCAAGCACTTGCAAAGATAAACCCTATAGCGACTATAGAAGATAATATATACGTTTTTAAAGGTAATGTTCGGAAATATTTTACATAAAATCCTATTAAAATGGCCGAATTAAAAGCAATGAGATAGTGCCAGCGTTTTTGTGGTGCTGAAAAGCCATTAAATAACTGATCTACAAAAGGTAGAAAGCTAGCACAAATTGAAATCAAAGTAAAAATTGCGAATAATTTGAAATAAAAATGCTTATATAATTTGAATGATAGCAATGCTTGAATCGTTAAGAAAAGTATGACGATTAAATAATTGTCATAAAATATATTTGTATTTTGGTTAAAAGGTTCAAATAAGTCTACATCTCCATCAAAAGGGATACGTCTATTATTAAAGTAACTTTGTATTGCTGGGAAAAAGAAAAACAAACTGCAACCTAGTGCAAATAATGCTGAAATGCATAATGTCATTAATGCGTTGAATCTAGTTACGAGATCATTCTTATGTTTGAAAACCATCCTAGACATAAAATATAAAAGACCTGTTATTAATTGATAATAGGCAAAATAAAAATTATTAATTAATGAAATGGTTACGATAATTATAAAGAAACCTGGTTTGCCACTTTTTAAGAAGCGTTCGATGGACCATAGTAGTAACGGTAACCATATAAAAACGTCACTAAAAAATGGCCAATAAACTGTGAACCTAAAATAAAGTGGTGACATTACAAAAATAAATGCTGATAATACGGCTATTTTGCGATTGTGTGAAACATATTGAACATAGATAAATGTTGCTATCATTGCTATAGAAGATTTAATTATAGAAACGACTAAGGCATTTGTCATCCAAAACATCACATCAGAGGTATCCATCGGTATGACTACTTTAAGTAAGACAATGATAATGACGTTCAAAATAAATATAATATTTGTCGAAAAGTAATAACTTAAGTCAGTAAAAAAGTCTCCGCCTAGACCAAAGTCAGAAGCATAAAACCAATTGCCATGACTCCAATTATCAAACAAATACATTTGAATTGGCACCATTTGTTCCATACCATCATTAGGCCCTGTAAATAAAACGCCATCATGGATAAATCTATAAATAACATAACTGTGTCCAATAACAGCTAGTAATAAGAATAAACATGTGTACAAAAATTTACGCTTCATAAACGACTCCTGTATATGTAATAAATATAATTCCATTGTAACGATATTTTATGAATTAAGATAAAAATAACTATTATTTATTTAGAAAAATATAATTCATTAAGTCTTAAACGTTTTAAAAGTTAAAGAGCATAAATAAAAAATAAACGAATTTTAATCGTTTTTAGAGATCTAAACGTGGTGTCTAAAATAAATTGAAGTATATTACTAAATAATGTTGTAAAATTAAAGTTAATGACATTATTTTATTTATATCGTTATAGGTGACGTGTTATGATTTTAAAGTCAAAGAACAGAAAATGAAATAAAAGCACAAGTGTAAAATTAAAACTTTTAATTAAATAGAGCGTAAATAGAGAAAGGTGATATATATGGTAATTCAATGGTATCCAGGACACATGGCTAAAGCAAAAAGAGAAGTATCCAAAGAGTTAAAGAAAGTAGATGTAGTGTTTGAACTTGTAGATGCACGTATCCCTTACAGTTCAAGAAATCCAATGATAGATGAAGTAATACAACAAAAACCACGTGTAGTCATTTTAAATAAAAAAGATATGGCAAATTTAAAAGAGCTAGTAAAATGGGAAAACTATTTTAAAGGGAAAGGTTTTTATCCTGTAGCAATTGATGCAAAACACGGCAAGAGTTTAAAACTCGTAGAGCAAGCAGCAATAAAAGCAACAACAGAGAAATTCGAAAAAGAAAAGCAAAAAGGATTAAAACCACGTGCTATTAGAGCGATGATTGTTGGTATTCCTAACGTTGGAAAATCAACATTAATTAATAAATTAGCAAATAAATCTGTCACTAAAACAGGTAATACGCCAGGTGTAACAAAACAACAACAATGGATTAAAGTAGGGAAATCATTGCAATTGTTAGATACGCCAGGTATTTTATGGCCTAAATTTGAAGACCAATTAGTTGGAAAAAAATTAAGTATCACTGGAGCTATCAAAGATAGTATTGTGCATTTAGATGAAGTAGCAATTTATGGTTTAGAATTTATGAAAGAACACGACTACGAAGGGTTAAAAGAACATTACAAAGTCGATGTGCCAATCGATGCAGAGAACCTAGAGTGGTTTGATGCTATAGGGCGCCGTCGTGGATTATTAAGACGTGGTAATGAAGTTGATTATGAAGCGGTTATTGATCTAGTTATACATGAAGTGAGAAATGCCAGAATCGGCACTTACACTTTTGATATCGCTAGTGAAATGGACGTGTAAATATATTATGAGTCAAACCATTCAACAAATTAAATTATTGTTACAAGATATTCATTCGTTAGAAACTTTAAAAAATCATTCTGTTAATGACGATGATCGTAAAGGTATACAAAACGCAATTGTTTCTAGAAGAAAACAATTGGAAAAAGTTCAAAAATTACTAGAAAATTATAAAGAGATGTCTCATTATGAAAATGAAATACTGTCTGATGATGACAAAGCGTTAGTTTGTGGCATAGATGAGGTGGGAAGAGGGCCATTAGCTGGTCCTGTTGTTACTTGCGCAGTTATTTTAAATAAAGATCACCATTTCACAGGTTTAAATGACTCAAAACAACTCTCTGCAAAGAAAAGAAATATTTTGGAAGAACAATTGCTATCAGAAGTATATGCATATGCGTATGGTGTGGCAACAGTTGAGGAAATAGATCAAATTAATATTTATGAAGCAACTAAATTGGCAATGATAAGAGCAGTTGAGGCTTTATCTGTTAAGCCTACACATTTACTGATAGATGCGATGACACTAGATGTAGATATTCCTCAAACATCCTTAGTTAAAGGAGATGCTAAAAGCGTATCTATAGCAGCAGCAAGTGTATTAGCCAAAGAACATAGAGATAGATATATGCGCGAACTTGCAGTTAAACACCCAGGTTATGGTTTCGAAAAAAATGTTGGGTATGGTACTCAACAACATTTAGATGGTATTAGTCAACACGGCATAATAAATGAACACAGAAAAACTTTTGAACCAATTAAATCACTTTCAAATTAATGGTAAAAAACAAAAGATTTAAATAACTGGGCTAAATGAGTTTACAACAGCGCTTACATTTCATATAATTAGTTATGAACTTAACCTAAGAAACAGGAGGATGGAGAATGAATATCCACGAGTATCAAGGTAAAGCATTATTTCGTACTATGGGCGTTGCTGTCCCAGAAGGACGCGTAGCGTTCACTGCTGACGAAGCGGTAGAAAAAGCAAAAGAATTAAATTCAAAAGTATATGTGGTAAAAGCACAGATTCACGCTGGGGGTAGAGGTAAAGCAGGTGGAGTTAAAATTGCTAAATCACTATCTGAAGTTGAAACTTACGCTAAAGAATTATTAGGTAAGACGCTTGTAACACATCAAACTGGTCCTGAAGGTAAAGAAATTAAACGCCTTTACATAGAAGAGGGCTGCGATATTCAAAAAGAATATTATGTTGGATTTGTAATTGATCGTGCGACTGACAGTGTTACTTTGATGGCATCAGAAGAAGGCGGAACTGAAATTGAAGAAGTTGCTGCTGAATCACCTGAAAAAATATTCAAAGAAACTATTGATCCTATTGTTGGTTTAGCACCATATCAAGCTAGAAGAATCGCTTTTAATATTAATATTCCAAAAGAATCAATTAATAAAGCAGCTAAATTTTTAGTTTCACTTTATAATGTTTTCATCGAAAAAGACTGTTCTATTGTAGAAATCAACCCATTAGTAACAACTAATGATGGTGATGTTTTAGCATTAGATGCAAAAGTTAACTTTGATGATAATGCATTATTTAAACATAAAGATATCCAAGAATTACGCGATTTAGAAGAAGAAGATCCAAAAGAAATCGAAGCTTCTAAGTACGATTTATCATATATTGCATTAGATGGAGATATCGGTTGTATGGTAAATGGTGCTGGTTTAGCTATGGCAACTATGGATACAATTAACCACTTTGGCGGCAACCCGGCAAACTTCCTAGATGTAGGGGGCGGTGCAACTAAAGAAAAAGTTACTGAAGCATTTAAAATCATTTTAGGTGATGACAACGTAAAAGGTATTTTTGTTAATATCTTTGGTGGAATCATGAAATGTGACATTATTGCTGAAGGTATCGTTGCTGCAGTTAAAGAAGTAGAACTTACTTTACCGCTTGTTGTACGTTTAGAAGGTACAAATGTTGAAAAAGGTAAAGAAATTCTTAAAGATTCTGGCTTAGCAATTGAATCAGCTGCAACTATGGCAGAAGGCGCACAAAAAATCGTAAAACTTGTTAAAGAAGCGTAGGAAAGGATGGGAGCACTAAGATGAGCGTATTTATTGATAAAAATACAAAAGTAATTGTACAAGGTATCACAGGGTCAACTGCCCTTTTCCATACAAAACAGATGCTTGAATATGGTACACAAATTGTTGCTGGGGTAACACCAGGTAAAGGCGGACAAGTAGTAGAAGGTGTACCAGTATTCAACACAGTTGAAGAAGCACAAAAAGAAACAGGTGCTACAGTATCTGTTATCTATGTACCTGCGCCATTCGCAGCAGATGCAATTTTAGAATGTATAGATGCAGAATTAGATTTAGCTATCTGTATTACAGAACATATTCCAGTAATTGATATGGTTAAAGTTAAACGTTACTCAGAAGGTAAAGAAACACGTGTTATTGGACCTAACTGTCCGGGTGTTATTACTGCTGATGAATCTAAAATTGGTATCATGCCAGGCTATATTCATAAAAAAGGTCACGTAGGCGTAGTTTCTCGTTCAGGTACTTTAACTTATGAAGCTGTACACCAATTAACTGAAGAAGGTATTGGTCAAACAACAGCTGTAGGTATCGGTGGCGATCCAGTCAATGGTACAAACTTTATTGATGTGCTAAAAGCATTTAATGAAGATGATGAAACAAAAGCAGTCGTTATGATTGGTGAAATCGGTGGAACAGCAGAAGAAGAAGCTGCTGAATGGATTAAAGCTAACATGACTAAACCTGTAGTAGGTTTCGTCGGAGGACAAACAGCCCCTCCAGGTAAACGTATGGGCCATGCCGGTGCGATTATTTCAGGGGGTAAAGGTACTGCTGAAGAAAAAGTTAAAACACTTAATAATTGTGGTGTTAAAACTGCAGATACACCATCAGAAATTGGTACAACATTAATAGATGCCGCTAAAGAAGCAGGCATCTATGAGCAATTATTAACTGTAAAACAATAATTGTATTGTAAAAACCCAGCACAAATTCCGAAAATATGTCGGAGTTTGTGCTATTTTAAGTATTCAAACATTTTAGATAAAATAATACTTGCGGTTGATAGGGATAGATGTTCTTTTCTTATCAACCGTTTTTTGTTGTATGAAATTTTTATGATTTATAAAACTGAAAGATTCAATTTGTAGAAGAGATGTTTTATGTTGAATAATCTTAATTTTATAACATTTGTTATGTCTACTTTTATAATAGAAGAAAAACGATTGAAAATTTGTAGAGCTTAGCTAAAAGTAATACGTGCATAAATTTTATTTTAGTCATTAAAATATAAGGAAATTCTAGTTTGAAGTGAATTTAAAATAGAGAATTACTCCTTAAAACCTTGTTACTTTTCACTAGAAAAAGATGTGGTTTTGTAATCTAAACCATTGCTGTTTTCCATTATAATTGAGGTGAAAAGGAGAATCATTATGAGAGAACACCAATATTTAAAACTACGTTTTTCAGGTTTAACGACCCACCAAATACATCAACTGTTAAGGTATAATTCTAATTTTTTAGACTATAATCAAGTGGAACAAAATCAACTACTCAAACAATTTTTAAGTACATTAAAAACAAAGAGAAAAACAGAAATTTATGAGCAATATCTAAATATAGAAGTTAAAAACATATTAACAACGTTACGACAATGGAATTTAAAGTACATTTCAATAGAGCAGTCTTCATATCCCATATTACTTCGTGAAATCTATGAACCACCACTCATCCTTTTCTATAAAGGAAAGATATCTTTAATGCAATCTCCTCAAACTCTTGCTATTATAGGGTCAAGGCATGCGACAGAATATAGTCAAAAAGCATTGAACATTCTTTTTCCTTCATTTAAAAAAGAAAACTTAACTATAATCTCTGGCTTAGCTAAAGGCGCAGATAAAATGGCACACGAACTCGCTCTATCAATGAACATGTCTGCAATTGCAGTACTAGGTTTCGGCCATTTACAACATTATCCAAAAGAAACATTTGAAATTAGAAAACGATTAGAAATCGAAGGACTTGTAGTAAGTGAATACCTTCCTTTTCAGAGACCGCAAAAGCATCATTTTCCTGAGCGTAATAGAATAATAAGTGGATTGTCAAAAGGTATATTGATTACAGAATCTAAAGCAAATAGTGGAACATGTATTACAACAAATTTTGCCTTAGAACAAAATAGAGAAGTATACATACTACCAGGTTCTATTTTTAATCCGATGACTGAAGGGAATTTATTAAGTGCTCAAGAAGGAGCAAAAATTGTATTAAAAGCAAGTGATATATTAATAGATTATAATTGAAATTTATTTGAATCTAATGGACATTAAATGGAAGTTTATTAATGAAAGAAAAGGCATTTTATAATTATGAAATTACGATGACATTTGTTTTGTTTTTTTAGTCAATATTCTGAGAAATCCAGGTAACTTAAAATTAAAAACATTGACAAAAACAAAATAGACCGTTTATCATTTATCTTTGTAATTAGAAATGCAAGGGGGTAACTACTTTGACAGAAAATTTAGTCATAGTTGAATCGCCTGCAAAAGCTAAAACCATTGAAAAATATTTAGGTAAAAAATATAAAGTTATCGCATCTATGGGGCATGTTAGAGACTTGCCACGTAGCCAAATGGGCGTAGATGATGAAAATGATTTTGAGCCAAAATATATTACGATACGCGGCAAAGGTCCAGTTGTTAAAGAACTTAAAAAACATGCTAAGAAAGCAAAAAAAATATTCTTAGCGAGTGACCCTGACCGTGAAGGTGAGGCAATTGCTTGGCATTTGGCGAACATATTAAATTTAGAAGAATCAGTAGAAAATAGAGTAGTATTTAATGAAATAACAAAAGATGCCGTGAAAGATAGCTTTAAACATCCTAGAGGCATAGAAATGAATCTTGTTGACGCTCAGCAAGCGAGACGTATATTAGACCGTTTAGTTGGTTATAATATTTCACCAGTATTGTGGAAAAAAGTTAAAAAAGGTTTGTCGGCTGGACGTGTCCAATCTGTAGCACTTAGATTAGTTATTGATCGTGAAAATGAAATCAGAAACTTTAAACCTGAAGAATATTGGAAAATTGATGGTGAATTTAGATACAAGAAATCCAAATTCAATGCCAAATTCCTTCATTTAAAAAACAAGCCATTTAAGTTAACGAATAAAGATGATGTAGAAAAAATTACAGCACAGCTAGATGGAGATCAGTTTGAGGTAACGAAAGTAACGAAAAAAGAAAAAACACGTTATCCAGCTAATCCATTTACAACATCAACATTGCAACAAGAAGCTGCGCGTAAATTGAACTTCAAAGCCCGAAAAACAATGATGCTAGCGCAACAATTGTATGAAGGTATTGATTTGAAACGACAAGGTACAGTCGGTTTAATCACATATATGCGTACAGATTCAACAAGAGTATCTGATCAAGCTAAATCTGAAGCGAAAAGTTATATTGAAGAAACATATGGTAATAACTATTTGTCAAATCGTAAAGCTAAAGGACAACAAGGCGATCAAGATGCCCATGAAGCAATCAGACCAACTGGAACATTGCGTACACCAAATGAAATGAAAAATTATTTAACACGTGATCAACACAGATTATACAAATTAATTTGGGAACGTTTTGTAGCAAGTCAAATGGCACCTGCGATTCTAGATACTGTTGCTATGGATTTAACACAAAATGATTTGAAATTCCGTGCGAACGGACAAACGATTAAGTTTAAAGGGTTCATGACATTATACATTGAAACTACAGACGACGATGAAGGCGGTAAAGAAAATAAATTACCTAAAATTGAAGAAGGCGAAATAGTTACAGCAACTAATATTGAACCTTCTCAACATTACACACAACCACCACCGCGTTATACTGAAGCGCGTTTAGTAAAAACAATGGAAGAATTGAAAATTGGACGACCATCTACGTATGCACCGACAATAGATACAATACAAAAGAGAAATTATGTAAAAAATGAAAGTAAGCGATTTGTTCCAACTGAACTAGGTGAAATCGTTCATGAACAAGTGAAGGATTATTTCCCTGAAATCATTGATGTCGACTTTACTGTAAACATGGAGACATTATTGGATAAAGTAGCTGATGGCGAAATTCCTTGGAAAAAAGTAATTCGTGATTTTTATAGTAGCTTTAGCCAAGATGTTGAACGTGCAGAAGAAGAAATGGAAAAAATTGAAATTAAAGATGAACCAGCTGGAGAAGATTGTGAACTATGTGGATCACCAATGGTAATTAAAATGGGACGCTATGGTAAATTCATGGCATGTTCTAACTTCCCAGACTGTCGTAACACGAAAGCAATTATCAAAACGATTGGCGTGACTTGTCCTAAATGTAAAGAGGGCGATGTCGTTGAACGCAAATCTAAAAAGAACCGTATTTTCTTCGGCTGTTCAAAATATCCTGAGTGTGACTTTGTTACATGGGATAAACCTGTAGGTCGTGATTGTCCTAAATGTGAACAATATCTTGTTGAGAAAAAACAAGGACGTAAAAGTCAGGTTATTTGTTCAAACTGTGATTATAAAGAAGAACTGCAAAAATAAACAATCATATCATTTATTAATTATTGCGTAATTCAAACGTACATTACGAATATTGTTAATAATTCTATAAGCAACTAACGACACATATTTATAATGTAGACGCATATATCTATAATTATGATATGATGTCGTAGTTGCTATTTTTAATGTATTGGAGGAAATTAAATGACTCAAACTGTCAATGTTATAGGGGCTGGTCTAGCCGGTTCAGAAGCAGCATATCAATTAGCTCAAAGAGGGATAAAAGTTAATTTAATAGAGATGAGGCCAGTGAAGCAAACACCAGCACATCATACTGATCAATTTGCAGAGTTAGTTTGTTCAAACTCATTACGTGGCAATGCATTAACAAATGCAGTTGGTGTTCTTAAGGAAGAGATGAGACGCCTTGATTCACTTATTATTAGTGCAGCAGATAAAGCAAGAGTACCTGCTGGTGGTGCCTTAGCAGTAGACCGACATGATTTTGCTGGTTACGTTACAGAAACTTTGAAAAATCATCCCAATGTAACAGTGTTAAATGAAGAAATTAACAGCATACCTGATGGTTACACTATCATTGCTACAGGTCCATTAACTACAGAAAAATTGGCTGCTGAAATTGTTGAAGCTACTGGTGAAGATCAATTGTATTTTTATGATGCCGCAGCTCCAATAATTGAAAAAGAAAGTATAGATATGAATAAGGTATATTTGAAATCTCGTTATGACAAAGGTGAAGCAGCATATCTGAACTGCCCAATGACTGAAGAAGAATTCAATATATTTTATGATGCATTAATGGAAGCAGAAGTTGCACCAGTAAATGAATTTGAGAAAGAAAAGTATTTTGAAGGGTGTATGCCCTTTGAAGTTATGGCAGAACGTGGACGTAAAACTTTATTGTTTGGACCTATGAAACCAGTAGGGTTAGAAGATCCTAAAACAGGTGAACGTCCATATGCAGTTGTACAATTGAGACAAGATGATGCTGCAGGTACATTATATAATCTTGTAGGTTTCCAAACACATTTAAAATGGGGGGCACAAAAAGACGTTATACGTTTAATCCCTGGTTTAGAAAATGTAGAAATCGTAAGATATGGTGTGATGCATCGAAATACATTTATTAACTCGCCAGATGTGTTGACAGAAAAGTATGAGTTGATAGGTAGAGAAGAAGTTCATTTTGCTGGTCAAATGACTGGCGTTGAAGGTTATGTTGAAAGTGCAGCAAGTGGTTTAGTAGCAGGCATCAATGTAGCTCATAAAATTAAAGATAGAGGCGGCGTAGTATTTCCAAGAGAAACAATGATTGGAAGTATGGCTTATTATATTTCTCATGCTAAAAACGAGAAAAATTTCCAACCAATGAATGCGAATTTTGGTTTACTGCCAACTTTAGAAAAACGTGTTAAAGATAAAAAATTACGTTACGAAAAACTTGCAGACCGCGCGTTATCATATTTAGATAATTATAAGCAAACTTTATAAAATATTCGTAGATATAACCATTTTCTAAAAATTTTGTAAGTTTGACTCAATTTAATAGTTATTTTTCGCAGTCCCCTTCATCAATATGCTACAATTCATATTGATGGAGGGGTTTTTATTGGAAGAAATCCAACAGGCATATTTATTTATGTTAAAAGTTGAACGACAGTTTTCAGAGCATACTTTAAAGTCATACCACGATGATTTAGAACAGTTCAATGTATTTTTAAAACAAGAATATTTAGAGCTATCTGCATTCGAATATAAAGATGCAAGAAACTATCTAAGTTATTTATATTCGAAAAACTTGAAAAGAACCTCAGTTTCTCGTAAAATTTCTACGCTGAGAAGTTTTTACGAATATTGGATGACACAAGATGAAAAAGTTATAAATCCATTTATTCAATTAGTGCATCCCAAGAAAGAACAATATTTACCACACTTTTTTTATGAAGAAGAAATGGAAGCTTTATTTGACACTGTTGAAAAAGACCCGAAAAAAGGTTTGAGAGATAGAGTGATTTTGGAACTTCTTTATGCAACAGGCATAAGGGTTTCGGAGTTAGTCCATATAAAAGAGTCTGATTTAGATATGAATTTACCTGGTGTGAAGGTGTTAGGTAAAGGTGGTAAAGAACGCTTTATTCCATTTGGAGAATTTTGCAAGCAAAGTATAGAACGATATTTAGAATTATTTAAACCTAAAATTAAAAATGATCATAATTATTTATTAGTAAATATGAACGGTGCGCCTATCACAGAGCGTGGCGTTCGTTATGTGTTAAACGATGTTGTAAAACGTACAGCTGGCGTAACGGATATTCACCCACATAAATTAAGACATACATTTGCAACACACATGCTTAATCAGGGTGCTGATTTACGTACCGTTCAATCCTTGTTAGGTCATGTGAATTTATCAACTACAGGTCGTTACACACATGTTACAAATGAACAATTAAGAAAAGTATATTTAAACGCACATCCTCGTGCAAAAAAGGAGAATTAGATTATGAGTACATCTATTCACGCGACAACGATTTTTGCAGTGCAACATAACGGCCATTCAGCAATGGCAGGTGATGGACAAGTAACACTTGGTGAACAAGTGATTATGAAACAAACAGCACGAAAGGTTAGACGCTTATACAATGATAAAGTTTTAGCCGGATTTGCAGGAAGCGTTGCAGATGCATTTACATTATTCGAAAAATTCGAAACTAAATTACAACAATTCGGTGGTAATTTAGAAAGAGCCGCAGTTGAATTAGCTCAGGAATGGAGAGGTGACAAACAACTGCGTCAACTAGAAGCAATGCTAATCGTTATGGATGAGGATTCAATCCTTGTAGTAAGTGGTACAGGAGAAGTAATCGCACCAGACGATGCTTTAATAGCAATTGGTTCAGGAGGCAATTACGCATTGAGTGCAGGAAGAGCCTTGAAACGTCATGCCACAAATTTAACTGCAGAAGAAATGGCTTATGAAAGTTTAAAAGTTGCGTCTGATATTTGTGTATTTACAAATGATCAAATCGTAGTTGAAAAATTATAAAAATTGAAACTAAAAAAGCACAATGAAAAATAAAAATGTATAATCGTAAAAATTTAGGATATAGTAATAATAAATAAATTTACAAATAATTTTTAGAATAATTGAAATCAAAATTACGGAGGTAATTTATCTTATGGAAACGACTGGCATTAAATTAACACCAAAAGATATCGTTTCAAAATTGAATGAATACATTGTTGGGCAAGATGATGCAAAGCGCAAAGTAGCAATTGCATTAAGAAATAGATATAGACGAAGTCTTTTAGCTGAAGAAGCTAAACAAGAGATTGCACCCAAAAATATTTTGATGATCGGACCAACAGGTGTAGGTAAGACGGAAATAGCAAGAAGAATGGCTAAAGTTGTAGGTGCACCTTTTATAAAGGTCGAAGCAACTAAATTTACAGAAGTAGGCTACGTAGGTCGAGATGTTGAGAGCATGGTAAGAGATTTAGTTGACGTAGCTATTAGACTAGTTAAAGAACAAAAGAAAGCTTTAGTTGAAGAAGAAGCGAAACAAAAAGCAAATGAAAAATTAGTAAAACTTTTAGTACCTAGCATGAAGCAAAAAGCGAATAATACGAATAACGGTGGGAATAACCCTCTAGAATCACTATTTGGTGGTTCGATGCCAAACTTTGGTCAGAATAATGATGAAGAAGAGGATACACCTACAGAAGAAATCAAGACAAAGCGTTCTGAAATTAAACAACAATTGTTGAATGGTGAACTAGAAGAAGAAAAAGTAAGATTAAAAGTAGAACAAGACCCAGGTGCTATGGGCATGTTAGGCACAAATCAAAATGAACAAATGCAAGATATGATGAAACAACTCATGCCTAAGAAAAAAGTTGAACGAGAAGTTCCTGTACAAACAGCGCGTAAAATATTAACTGACCAATTTGCCGACGAACTGATTGATCAAGAATCAGCAAATCAACAAGCAATTGAACTTGCCGAGCAAATGGGTATTATATTTATTGATGAAATCGATAAAGTTGCAACAAATAATCAAAATTCAGGTCAAGATGTGTCTCGACAAGGCGTTCAGAGAGATATTTTACCAATACTTGAAGGTAGCATGGTACAAACGAAATATGGTACTGTTAACACTGAACATATGCTATTTATTGGTGCTGGAGCATTCCACGTGGCTAAACCAAGTGATTTAATTCCTGAGTTGCAAGGTCGTTTCCCAATTCGTGTTGAATTAGAAAGTCTTTCAGTAGAAGATTTTGTACGAATCTTGACTGAACCGAAATTATCACTTATCAAACAATATGAAGCGCTACTTCAAACAGAAGAAGTGACAGTCAACTTTACCGATGACTCGATTAAACGTCTGGCAGAAATTGCGTTCCAGGTAAACCAAGATACTGATAACATTGGCGCACGTCGTTTGCATACTATACTTGAAAAAATGCTTGAAGATTTATCATTTGAAGCACCAAGTATGCCCAATGCGGTTGTAGACATCACACCACAATATGTTGATGATAAGTTGAAATCAATTTCAACAAACAAAGATTTAAGTGCATTTATTTTATAATATAAATAAAAAGGAGAAGGAATATGAGCTTATTATCGAAAACTAGAGAATTAAATACACTTTTGCAAAAGCACAAAGGTATTGCCGTTGATTTTAAGGATGTAGCACAAACAATAAGTAGTGTAACAGTAACAAATGTATTTATTGTGTCTAGAAAAGGAAAGATTTTAGGGTCAAGCTTAAACGAATTGTTGAAAAATGATCGTATTATACAAATGCTTGAAAATAGACATATCCCTAAAGAATATACGGATAAACTAATGGATGTTAGAGAAACACAATCTAATATTGATATAGAAAACGTATTATCTGTGTTCCCACCAGAAAATAAAGATTTATTCAAAATTAGCCGAACTACAATTTTTCCAATTTTAGGTGGCGGTGAAAGATTAGGTACTTTAGTACTTGGACGTGTTCAAGAAGATTTCTCTGAGAATGATTTAGTTCTTGGTGAATATGCTGCCACAGTTATTGGTATGGAAATATTACGTGAAAAACATAGTGAAGTTGAACAAGAAGCAAGAGACAAAGCTTCTATTAGCATGGCAATTAATTCTTTATCATATTCTGAAAGTGAAGCAATCGAGCATATCTTTGAAGAATTAGGCGGTAAAGAAGGATTACTTATTGCATCAAAAGTTGCTGATAGAGTAGGTATCACACGTTCAGTTATTGTTAACGCTTTGCGTAAACTTGAAAGTGCTGGTGTTATTGAATCACGTTCTTTAGGAATGAAAGGTACATTTATTAAAGTGAAAAAAGAAAAATTCTTAGATGAGCTAGAAAGAATTAAATAATCGATACGTAAATTAATTTAAAAATATATCATCAAAAAGAGCGTCTAAATCATAAGACTTTTAGATGTTCTTTTAATGTGTGAAATAGTAATGTGAAAGTATTGCTTTATAAATACAAATATGATATATTTATTCACGGCTATGAAGCCAATACGCACACAAAAAGTGCAAGTATAAAGGGTGCGATATTTAGTTATCGTGTTTATATGAGCTTTTTGTGGAGGTAATAAACCAATAGGAGGATTTTAATTATGGCAGTAATTTCAATGAAACAATTACTAGAAGCAGGCGTTCACTTTGGTCACCAAACACGTCGTTGGAACCCAAAAATGAAAAGATACATTTTCACTGAAAGAAACGGTATTTACATTATCGATTTACAAAAAACAGTGAAAAAAGTAGAAGAAGCTTATAACTTCATTAAACAAGTATCAGAAGATGGCGGAAAAGTTTTATTCGTTGGTACGAAAAAACAAGCACAAGACTCAGTGAAAGCTGAAGCAGAACGTGCGGGTCAATTCTATGTAAACCAAAGATGGTTAGGTGGAATCTTAACTAACTATAAAACAATTTCTAAACGTATCAAACGCATCTCTGAGATTGAAAAAATGGAAGAAGATGGCTTATTCGAAGTATTACCTAAAAAAGAAGTTGTAGAACTTAAAAAAGAATACGACCGTTTAATCAAATTCTTAGGCGGAATTCGTGATATGAAATCAATGCCTCAAGCATTATTTGTAGTTGACCCTCGTAAAGAGCGCAACGCAATTGCTGAAGCACGCAAATTACACATCCCTATCGTTGGTATTGTGGATACTAACTGTGATCCAGATGAAATTGATTACGTTATCCCAGCAAACGACGATGCTATTCGTGCCGTTAAATTATTAACTGGTAAAATGGCAGATGCGATCTTAGAAGGTCAACAAGGTGTATCTAATGAAGAAGTAGCAGCAGAACAAAATATTGATTTAAAAGAATCAAAAGAAGCTACTGAAGCAGGAACAACTGAAGAAAACACTTCTGTTGAATCAAACTAAGAATAATGTAAAATGGGTGATAAGATATTCAAGCTTATCACCCTTTTTTAAAAACAAATATATTAAAATTCATTAAATAATGGAGGAATATGAAATGGCAATTTCAGCTAAACTTGTAAAAGAATTACGTGAAAAAACTGGTGCAGGTATGATGGACTGTAAAAAAGCTTTAACAGAAACTGATGGTGACATCGACAAAGCTATTGATTACTTACGTGAAAACGGTATTGCAAAAGCTGCTAAAAAATCTGACCGTATTGCGGCAGAAGGTTTAGTTCATGTTGAAGAAAAAGGCAATGAAGCAGCGATTGTAGAAATTAATTCAGAAACTGATTTCGTAGCTCGTAACGAAGGTTTCCAAGAATTAGTGAAAGAAATTGCTAATCAAGTATTAGAAACAAAGGCTGAAACAGTAGAAGCCTTATTAGAAACTACATTAGCTGATGGTAAATCAGTAGACCAACGTGTTAAAGAATCTATCTCAACTATCGGAGAAAAATTAAGTATCCGTCGTTTTGCTATTAGAACAAAATCAGACAATGATGCTTTTGGTTCTTATTTACACATGGGCGGACGTATCGGTGTGTTAACTGTAGTTGAAGGTTCAACTGATGTCCAAGCAGCTAAAGACGTAGCTATGCACATTGCTGCAATCAACCCTAAATATGTTTCATCTGAACAAGTAAGCGAAGATGAAATCAATCACGAAAGAGAAGTTTTAAAACAACAAGCACTAAACGAAGGCAAACCAGAGAAAATTGTAGAAAAAATGGTTGAAGGTCGTTTACGTAAATATTTACAAGAAATATGTGCAGTTGACCAAAACTTTGTAAAAGATCCTGATCAAACAGTTGAAGCTTTCTTGAAATCAAAAGGTGGAAAACTTGTTGACTTTTTACGTTATGAAGTAGGCGAAGGCATGGAGAAACGCGAAGAAAACTTTGCTGACGAAGTAAAAGGACAAATGAAATAATTTTTCATAGTTAAAACAAGAAAGAAGACACCTTTGTGCTCCGTATGAAAGATTTACTTTTGTATTGGAAGACCTATTGTGTCTTCTTTACTTGTATCAATTACATATTTTTACAATAGAGAGGATAAGACAATGGCTCAAACTTCTAAATACGATCGTGTTGTTTTAAAATTAAGTGGCGAAGCACTAGCAGGTAACGATGGATTTGGAATTAATCCAATTACGATTAAAAGTGTGGCTGAACAAGTAGCCGAAGTTGCAAAGATGGATTGCGAAATTGCAGTTATCGTTGGCGGAGGTAATATTTGGAGAGGTAAAACGGGTAGTGACCTAGGCATGGATCGTGGTACTGCTGATTATATGGGTATGTTAGCTACAGTAATGAATGCTTTAGCGCTACAAGATAGCCTTGAACAATTAGAATGTGACACACGCGTTTTAACTTCAATTGAAATGAAACAAGTTGCAGAACCATACATTCGTCGTCGTGCAATTAGACACTTAGAGAAAAAACGTGTAGTTATTTTTGCAGCGGGTATTGGTAATCCATACTTCTCAACTGATACTACAGCAGCTCTACGTGCGGCTGAAGTTGAAGCCGATGTTATCTTAATGGGTAAAAATAATGTTGATGGCGTTTACTCTGCTGATCCAAAAGTAGACCCTAATGCTATTAAGTATGAACATCTTACTCATATTCAAATGTTACAAGATGGTTTACTAGTAATGGATTCAACAGCGTCTTCATTCTGTATGGATAATAACATTCCGTTGAATGTATTCTCAATTACTGAAGAAGGTAATATTAAACGTGCAGTAATGGGTGAAAAAATAGGAACAATAATAACAAAATAATTAGAGGTGTATGAGAATGAGCGACATTATTAATGATACGAAATCAAAAATGCAAAAATCTGTTGATAATCTTTCAAGAGAATTAGCTAATATTAGTGCCGGAAGAGCCAACTCCAATTTATTAAATGGCGTAAATGTTGATTACTATGGTGCTCCAACACCAGTTCAACAACTTGCTAGTATCAATGTGCCAGAAGCACGTTTATTAGTAATTGCACCATATGATAAATCATCTGTCGGTAATATTGAAAAAGCGATCAATGCTGCTAACTTAGGTGTGAATCCTTCAAGTGACGGAGAAGTTATACGTATTGTTATTCCAGCATTAACTGAAGACCGCCGTAAAGAACTTGTAAAAGAAGTTAAGAAAATTGGCGAAGATGCGAAAGTAGCAGTTAGAAATGTTCGTCGTGATTCAAATGATGTACTTAAAAAACAAGAAAAAAATGGCGATATCACTGAAGATGATTTAAGATCACAAACAGATGATGTACAAAAATTAACTGACAACTCAATTAAAGAAATTGATAAATTATTAGAAGAAAAAGAAAAAGATATAATGTCAGTATAAACATGGTAATGATGATTATACTTCTATTCACTCATTAAGGTATATAATTACTTATAGTTAGAGCTTGAAGAAGAGGTATATCATTTATTTATCTGAACTGTATCAAATCAGACTTTGGTACAGTTTTTTTATTTGTTTATTCAATGCACCTATCTATTATGATAAAATGGTAGATAATTGCATCTAGAATCTAATTATAATAAACAGAGATGATCAAGCTCGGAGGAAATACCATGTTTAAAAAGTTAAAAAAGAAGAAAGAAAATCAGTATAAGCAATCCGATATAGATTTGGAAGTACATAATATACCCGAACATGTTGCTATAATTATGGATGGTAATGGTCGTTGGGCAAAACAAAGAAAATTGCCTAGAATAAAAGGTCACTACCAAGGTATGCAAACTGTTAAAAAAATTACTAAAGCAGCTAGTGATTTAGGAATTAAATATTTAACATTGTATACTTTCTCTACAGAAAATTGGACAAGACCTAAAAATGAAGTGAATTACATCATGAACTTGCCAGTTAACTTTTTAAGAACATTTCTACCAGAGTTGATAGAAAATAATGTTAAAGTAGAGACGATTGGTTTTATTGAGCATTTACCAACATCTACACTTAAAGCGATAGATAAAGCAAAAGAAGAAACGAAAAATAATACGGGCTTAAAATTGGTCTTTGCTATAAATTATGGCGGACGAGCCGAAATTGTCCACAGTGTGAAATCAATTTACGACAAATTGACTGCTGAAGGTTTAACAAGTGAAGCAATCACTGAAGAAATGATTAATGAGCATTTAATGACTCATTGCTACCCTGACCCAGATCTTTTGATTAGAACATCAGGAGAGCAACGTATTAGTAATTTCCTAATCTGGCAAGTATCTTACAGTGAATTTTTATTTAATGAAAAATTATGGCCAGATTTTGATAAAGAAGAATTAATAAACTGTATTAAAATTTATCAATCTCGTCAAAGGCGTTTTGGGGGATTATAAGTAGTTAGGAGAATAGTATGAAAGTTAGAACTTTGACGGCAATCATAGGACTTATCATTTTCCTCCCGGTCTTACTAAAGGGCGGAGTTATATTAATGCTGTTTTCGTATTTATTAGCGTTCATAGCATTGAAAGAATTGCTGAATATGAATATGATTAAGTTTTTATCGGTGCCAGGTATCATAAGTGCGTTAGGAATTTTAATTATTATGTTACCTCAAGGTGCGGGTAACTGGGTTAATGATTTACAATTAAAGTCATTAATAGCAATGAGTTTTATTTTATTAAGTTATACAGTGCTTTCTAAAAATAGATTTAGTTTTATGGACGCTGCATTTTGTTTAATGACGATTGCGTATGTTGGTATTGGTTTCATGTATCTTTATGAAACACGATCTGAAGGCTTACACTACATACTATTTGCATTTCTAATCGTATGGTCAACAGATACAGGGGCATATATTTTTGGTCGTTTAATGGGCAAACATAAATTATGGCCTGTGATTAGTCCTAATAAAACAATAGAAGGTTTTGTTGGTGGATTGATTTGTAGTTTAATTATTCCACTTGTTATGATTATGTTTGTAGACTTTAATATTGCAACGTGGATATTATTAATTGTTACGATCATTTTAAGTATGTTTGGACAACTTGGTGACCTTGTTGAATCAGGTTTCAAACGCCATTTTGGTGTGAAAGACTCTGGTCGAATTTTGCCTGGTCATGGTGGTATTTTAGATCGCTTTGACAGTTTTATGTTTGTATTGCCACTATTAAACATCTTGTTAATACAAGCTTAACTACAGATTCAAAGTGATACTATACAATTATATAAACAAAAATAAGGAGTTAATGAGATAAAATAACTGAGTGCTTCAATGCAGTTATTTTATTTATTAACTCCTTTTCACAAGCAAAAATACTTTGTGTAATTACGACTGTACAATGATAAGAATAATGTAAGCGAGTGACTAGAAGACATATTAAAGTTACGTGTGTCACTCAGCATTGTTGTGTTATACTTTTATAATCTAAAGTAAGCAGTTAGTCATAAGAAAATGAATCATATGAATTAATATATGAAGTATGAGCAAACAATTTATTTCGAAAATATGAGGTGTAGCAAAGTGAGTTTTCTAGTAACAATTATTTCATTTATAATCGTTTTTGGTGTCCTTGTCACAGTTCATGAGTATGGACATATGTTTTTTGCAAAACGCGCAGGCATTATGTGTCCGGAATTTGCAATTGGTATGGGACCTAAAATATTTAGTTTCAGAAAGAATGAAACGTTATATACGATTCGATTATTACCTGTCGGAGGTTACGTACGCATGGCTGGTGATGGTTTAGAAGAACCACCAGTTCAACCAGGTATGCATGTAAAAATAAAATTAAATGACAAAGATGAAATTACGCACATCATTTTAGATGATCAACACAAATTTCAACAAATTGAAGCAATAGAAGTAAAACAATGTGATTTTAAAGATGGCTTATTCATTGAAGGGGTAACATCATATAATCAAGAAAGACAACGCTATGCAATAGCTAAAACGTCTTACTTTGTAGAGAATGGTAGTTTAATTCAAATTGCACCTAGAGATCGTCAATTCACGTATAAAAAGCCTTATCAAAAATTCTTAACTTTATTCGCAGGACCATTGTTTAATTTCTTACTTACATTAGTATTATTTATTGGTCTAGCATATTATCAAGGTACAGCAACAAATTCAGTTGATGAAGTTGTTAAAGATTCACCTGCTGAACAAGCAGGTCTTAAATCTGGTGACACGATTGTTAAAGTAGGAAACCATAATATTGATGGTAAAGATGATATTGATAAAGCAGTAAAAGAAATTAAAGATAACAAGACAAAATTAGTCGTCGAACGTAATGGCAACAAGCAAACATTTGATATTAAACCTAAAAAGGTTGAACAAAAAGTAACGAAAACACACTCAGAAACAAAATATTTATTAGGTTATAGTGCAGCGACTGAACACACTATTTTCAAACCAATTGCAGCGGGTGTGGAACAAACACTTAGTGCAGGTAAAATTATTTTCACTGCAATTGTAAGTATGATTGCAAGCATTTTCACTGGAGAATTCTCATTTGATATGTTGAATGGTCCAGTAGGTATATATCATACTGTCGACTCTGTCGTTAAAACTGGTATAATTAACTTGATTTCATGGACTGCTTTGCTAAGCGTTAACTTAGGATTAATGAATTTACTACCAGTACCAGCGTTAGATGGTGGACGAATTTTATTTGTCATTTATGAAGCAATCTTTAGAAAACCAGTAAATAAAAAAGCAGAAACTACAATTATCGCCATTGGTGCCGTATTTGTATTAATCGTTATGGTATTAGTGACTTGGAACGATATTCAGCGTTATTTCTTATAAGAGGGAGAGAAGCATTTAAATGAAACAATCAAAAGTATTTATACCAACTATGAAAGAAGTGCCAGCTGGTGCTGAGGCATTAAGCCATCGACTATTATTAAAAGCAGGCTTAATCAAACAAAGTACAAGTGGAATTTACAGTTACTTACCAATTGCAGCGAGAGTATTAAATAATATTGAAGCTATCGTACGCGAAGAGATGGAGCGTATTGATGCGGTTGAAATATTAATGCCAGCATTGCAACCATCAGAATTATGGGAAGAATCAGGACGTTGGAGTGCATATGGTCCAGAACTTATGCGTTTACAAGATCGTAATGGCCGTCAATTTGCGCTTGGACCAACACATGAAGAAGTTGTGACTTCAATTGTTCGTGATGAATTGAAATCATATAAACAACTGCCAATGACACTTTTCCAAATACAATCTAAATTTAGAGATGAAAAGCGTCCACGTTTCGGTCTATTACGTGGTAGAGAATTTATAATGAAAGATGCTTATTCTTTTCATGCTGATGAAGCGTCACTAGATGAAGCATATGAAGATATGTACCATGCATATGGTCGCATCTTTAATCGTGTAGGTATTAACGCGAGACCTGTTGTTGCTGATTCAGGTGCAATTGGTGGTAGTCATACACATGAATTTATGGCGTTAAGCGAAATCGGTGAAGACACGATTGTGTACAGTGAGCAAAGTGATTACGCTGCAAATATTGAAAAAGCTGAAGTGGTTTACCATCCTAATAAAAAACATGAAGATGTACAACCGTTAACAAAAATTGAAACGCCAAATGTGCATACAGCACAAGATCTTGCGACATTTTTAAATAAACCATTAGACGAAATTACTAAATCTATGATATTTAATGTCGATGGTGAATTTATATTAGTATTAGTTCGAGGTCACCATGAAATTAATGATATTAAATTAAAAGCTTATTTTGGTACTGACAATGTGGAGTTAGCAACTGAAGATGAAATTATTAATATTTTAGGTGCAAAACCAGGTTCACTGGGTCCAGTTTTCGATAAAGACATTAAAATTTATGCAGATAATTTCATTCAAGATTTGAATAATATCGTCGTTGGTGCGAATGAAGATGGATATCACTTGTTAAACGCAAATGTCGATCGTGACTTTGAAGTAGAAGCCTATGGAGATTTTAGATTCATTTTAGAAGGTGAATTATTAGCAGATAGCTCAGACAAAGCGCACTTTGCAGAAGGTATTGAAGTAGGCCAAGTCTTTAAACTTGGAACAAAATACTCTGAATCAATGAACGCTACGTTCTTAAATGACCAAGGTAGAGCACAACCATTATTAATGGGATGTTATGGCATTGGTATTTCAAGAACATTAAGTGCAATCGTTGAACAAAATAACGATGAAAATGGTATTATTTGGCCAAAATCAGTCACACCATTTGAATTACATTTAATCACAATCAATCCTAAAAAAGATGACCAACGTGAATTAGCGGATCAATTATATACGCAATTAAAAGAAAATTATGATGTACTTTATGATGACCGTAAAGAACGTGCTGGTGTGAAATTTAATGATGCTGATTTAATCGGTTTACCAATACGTATTGTCGTAGGCAAAAATGCTGCAGAAGGCATTGTAGAAGTTAAACGTCGCGATACTGGTGACAGTGAAGATGTGCATATCGATAATTTAATCAATTATGTAAATGAATTATATACAAATTTATAATCTATAAGAGAATTGCTAGATGTTACTTATATAAAATCATAAGGCTGACGCACAAATTCAACAATCTATATTTGTGAGTGTAAATTAAAAATATACACTAGCTGTCTCATTTTTAGATATGTTTGACTCAAACTTTTAAGGAGGGGGCGGGAATACGAAATCAAATTTTAAAGTTTGATTTCTGTTCCGCTCCCATTTATTATTCACAAAAATATGAATTTAATTTATTAAGTTTAACTATTAGAATTTCACACATATCCGTTATAATATAGAGAATGGAATAATAATACATACACCGTCATTTAATGTAAGTAAGCATATACAAGTAAAGCAGTGTAATTAATAGTAAGGTGGTTATCGTCATGGCAATGACAAATCAGGAAAAATTTAAAATCCTAGCTGACCAAATTAAAATAACAAACCATTTGGAACCAGAAATTTTGGAACAAAGTGAACTAACGCGTGTGGATGTTAAGACAACAGATCGTACATGGGTGTTTCAAATCACATTACCACACTTTCTATCAATAGAAGATTATTTGCTTTTTACAGGTGCAATTACAGAAGAGTTTAAATCAATTGCAAATGTAGAATGTAATATTACGATAAATAATAAATCAAACCAAGATGAATATGCGATAAAGTATTTTAATCATTGTATTGATCAAACACAACTTTCACCTAAAGTAAAAGGACAATTAAAGCAAAAACGCTTAATTATGTCGGGAGATGTGCTAAAAGTAACTTGTCAAAATGATGTCGAGAGAGATCATTTTGATAAAGCCTGTAATGGTAGCTTAGTTAAAGCTTTTCAACAGTGTGGATTCGATATTAGTAAGATAGTTTTTGAAACGGATAGCGTTGGAAACGAAGATGATTTAGCATCATTAGAAGCACATATTCAAGAAGAAGATGAAAAGAGTGCACGTGAAGCTACTGAAAAATTAGAAAAAATGAAAGCCGAGAAGGCAAAACAACAAGATAATAATGAAAGTTCGGTAACTAAGTGTCAAATTGGTAAACCAATCCCAATTGATAATATTAAACCTATAGATTCTATCATTGAAGAAGAATTCAAAGTAGCAGTTGAAGGTGTTATTTTTGATATTAACTTAAAAGAGTTGAAGAGTGGGCGACACATTGTAGAGTTGAAGGTAACTGACTATACAGATTCGCTCGTATTAAAAATGTTCACTCGTAAAAACAAAGATGATTTAGATAACTTTAAGGCATTGAGCGTCGGTAAATGGGTTCGCGCACAAGGACGCATAGAAGAAGATTCATTTGTTCGTGATTTAGTGATGATGATGTCGGATATTGAAGAAATTAAAAAAGCTACGAAACAAGATAAATCTGAAGAAAAACGAGTAGAATTCCATTTGCATACGGCAATGAGTCAAATGGATGGCATACCTAATATTTCAGCGTACGTAGATCAAGCAGCAAAGTGGGGTCATAAAGCTATTGCAGTGACTGACCATAATGGTGTTCAAGCCTTTCCAGACGCACATGCGGCAGCTGAAAAAAATGGTATTAAAATGATTTACGGAATGGAAGGTATGTTAGTTGACGATGGTGTACCTATTGCATATAAACCTATGGATCGTGATTTGAAAACTGCAACATATGTTGTATTCGACGTTGAGACGACCGGTTTATCCAATCAATACGATAAAATTATTGAGCTCGCTGCAGTCAAAGTTAAAGACGGGGAAATCATTGATAAGTTTGAACGTTTTAGTAATCCACATGAACGTTTATCCGATGTTATTATTAATTTGACACATATTACGGATGATATGTTAGTTGATGCACCAGAAATAGAAGAAGTTCTTACTGAGTTTAAAGCATGGGTAGGGGACGCTATTTTCGTTGCTCATAACGCATCCTTTGATATGGGCTTTATAGATACTGGATATGAACATGTCGGTATTGGTGCGTCTACAAACGCTGTAATAGATACACTTGAATTATCAAGAACAATCAATACTGAATACGGTAAACATGGATTGAACTTCTTAGCCAAAAAATACGGCGTAGAGTTAACACAACACCATAGAGCAATTTATGATACGGAAGCAACGGCTTATATGTTTATTAAAATGCTTAAACAATTAGAAGAACTTGACGTTCATAATCACCAAGATATTAATACATCGTTATCAAATGAAGACGCATACAAACGTGCACGTCCGAACCACGTCACGCTTATTGTTCAAAATCAACAAGGTCTTAAAAACTTATTCAAGATTGTAAGTGCGTCCTTAGTCCAATATTATTATAGAACACCTAGAATTCCACGTTCATTATTAGATGAATATCGTGAAGGTATTCTCGTTGGTTCTGCATGTGACGAAGGAGAAGTATTTACTGCAGTAATGCAAAAAGATCAGTCTCAAGTTGAACGTATAGCTCAATACTATGATTTCATAGAAATTCAACCGCCTGCTTTATACCAAGGCTTAATTGATAGAGAACTGATACGTGATAATGAAACATTATATGAAATATATAATCGTTTAATTCGTGCGGGTGAAGTCAACGATATTCCAGTTATAGCTACAGGAAATGCACACTATTTGAATGAACATGATTCGATTGCGCGTAAAATATTGATTGCTGCACAACCTGGTAATCCATTAAACCGTTCTACATTGCCAAAGGCGCATTTTAGAACTACAGACGAAATGTTAGACGAATTGCACTTCTTGGGTGAAGAAAAAGCCTATGAACTTGTCATTAAGAATACTAATGAGCTAGCAGATCGTATAGAGCGTGTTGTTCCAATTAAAGATGAGCTATATACACCAAGAATGGAAGGCGCAAATGAAGAAATTCGAGAAATGAGCTATTCTAATGCAAAAGACCTCTACGGTGATGATTTACCACAAATTGTAATTGATCGTCTTGAAAAGGAATTAGAGAGTATTATAGGTAATGGCTTCTCTGTTATATACCTCATTTCACAACGACTAGTTAAAAAATCTTTAAATGACGGATATCTCGTTGGTTCACGTGGTTCTGTAGGATCAAGTTTTGTAGCAACTATGACAGAAATCACAGAAGTTAATCCATTGCCACCACATTACATTTGTCCAAAATGTAAAACGAGTGAATTCTTTGATGATGGCTCTGTTGGCTCTGGTTTTGATTTAGCAGATAAAAAATGTGAAACTTGTGGTAGCGACCTTATTAAAGAAGGTCAAGATATTCCTTTTGAAACATTCTTAGGCTTTAAAGGCGATAAGGTACCAGATATTGACTTGAACTTTAGTGGAGAATATCAACCGAATGCACATAATTATACAAAAGAATTATTTGGTGATGATAAAGTATTCCGTGCTGGAACAATTGGTACAGTCGCAGAGAAAACAGCTTTTGGTTATGTGAAGGGTTATTTAAATGACCAAGGTATCCATAAACGTGGCGCAGAAGTAGATAGACTTGTTAAAGGTTGTACAGGTGTTAAACGTACATCTGGACAACATCCAGGTGGTATTATTGTAGTACCTGATTATATGGATATATATGATTTCACACCTGTACAGTTCCCAGCGGACGATCAGTCTTCATCTTGGATGACAACGCATTTTGATTTCCACTCCATACATGATAACGTTCTGAAGTTAGATATACTTGGACACGATGATCCAACAATGATTCGTATGTTACAAGACTTATCAGGAATAGATCCCAAAACAATTCCAGTGGATGATAAAGAAACGATGGGCATCTTTAGTTCGCCTGAACCTTTAGGTGTTACACAAGAGGAAATTTTATGTAAAACTGGCACGTTTGGTGTACCAGAATTTGGTACTGGCTTTGTTAGACAAATGTTAGAAGACACAAAACCAACAACATTTTCAGAACTTGTTAGGATATCAGGATTATCACATGGTACAGATGTATGGTTAGGGAACGCTCAAGATTTAATACGTTCAGGTAAATGTGATTTAGCGAGTGTAATCTGTTGTCGTGATGATATTATGGTTTATTTAATGTATAATGGTTTAGAGCCGTCACTTGCCTTTAAGACAATGGAATTTGTGCGTAAAGGTAAAGGGTTGACTGACGATATGGTCGAAGCAATGGTAGACAATGAAGTACCTGATTGGTATTTAGATTCATGTAGAAAAATAAAATACATGTTCCCTAAAGCCCATGCCGCAGCTTATGTGTTAATGGCGGTAAGAATTGCTTACTTTAAAGTACATTATCCACTATATTATTATGCAAGTTATTTCACAGTACGCGCATCTGACTTTGATTTAATTACAATGATTAAAGATAAAGAAAGTATTCGTAATACTGTTAATGATATGTACTCACGTTATATGGATTTAGCTAAAAAAGAAAAAGATACTTTAACAGTGCTTGAAATAATGAATGAAATGGCACAACGTGGTTTCCGTATGCAGCCAATCAGTTTAGAAAAAAGTAAATCATTTGAATTTATTATTGAAGGCGATACTTTGATTCCACCATTTATATCTGTTCCAGGTTTAGGTGAAAACGTTGCACAAAGAATTGTAGAAGCTCGTGAAGAAGGTCCATTTTTATCTAAAGAAGATTTAAATAAAAAAGCTGGTTTATCACAAAAAGTAATAGAATACTTAGATGAATTAGGTTCTTTACCTAATTTACCTGATAAAGCGCAATTATCAATTTTTGATATGTAATGAACAAAAAGACTTAATAAATAACAAAAAGCATGAATGAACTTGTCATTATAGGCTTTTTACAAATATAGTTATTTGTCTACCAAATAAACATATGATATAATAACAGTGCTTAAAAAATTAGACTCAGGCAGAAAGAGTGGGCATAATACCCGCTCTTTTCTATTTGCCAAAACAGGAGGTCAGCATGAGTAAAATAACTGAGCAAGTTGAAGTAATAATTCAACCTGTCCTTGACGACTTAAATTTTGAATTAGTAGAAGTTGAGTTTACAAAAGAAGGAAACGATCATTTTTTAAGAGTATCTATCGATAAAGAAGGTGGCGTAGATTTAAATGATTGTGCGCTTGCTTCTGAAAAAATAAGTGAAGTAATGGATTCAGAAGATCCTATCGAACAGATGTATTATTTAGATGTTGCCTCACCTGGTGCTGAAAGACCAATTAAAAAAGAAAAAGAATATCGCAACGCTGTGACTAAACCAGTATTTGTTTCTTTATATGCTCCAATCGAAGGCGCAAAAGAATGGCTAGGTATATTGCAATCAGTTGATGATGAAACAATAGTTATGGAAGTTAAAGAGAAATCAAAAACAAAACAAGTTGAAATACCAAGAAGTAAAATCGCTAAAGCACGTCATGCAGTAATTATATAACGTGACGAGGAGGATGATAAATCGTGTCAAGTAATGAATTATTATTAGCTACTGAGTACTTAGAAAAAGAAAAGAAAATTCCTAGAGAAGTATTAATTGATGCTATCGAAGCGGCATTAATTACTGCTTATAAAAAGAACTATGAAAGTGCAAGAAACGTTCGTGTTGAATTAAACATGGACGAAGGTACATTTAATGTTATCGCACGTAAAGAAGTGGTTGAAGAATCATTTGATAACAGAGAAGAAATCGACTTAAGTACGGCACTAGTAAAAAACCCTGCTTATGAAATTGGTGATATCTACGAAGAAGACGTAACACCAAGTGATTTCGGACGCGTAGGGGCGCAAGCAGCTAAACAAGCTGTTATGCAACGTTTACGTGATGCTGAACGTGAAATACTATATGATGAATTCATCGACAAAGAAGATGATATTGTTACTGGTCTTATTGACAGAGTAGATCATCGTTATGTATATGTGAATTTAGGGCGTACTGAAGCTGTATTGTCCGAAGCAGAAAGAAGCCCAAATGAAAGCTATATTCCAAATGAAAGAATAAGAGTGTATGTGAACAAAGTTGAACAAACTACAAAAGGACCACAAATATACGTTTCAAGAAGCCATCCAGGTCTATTAAAACGTTTATTTGAACAAGAAGTACCAGAAATCTTTGACGGTACAGTAGTAGTTAAATCTGTAGCTCGCGAAGCTGGCGATCGCTCAAAAATCAGTGTACACTCAGACAACCTTGACATCGATGCAGTAGGTGCTTGTGTAGGTTCTAAAGGTAGTCGTGTTGAAGCTGTTGTTGAAGAACTTGGCGGCGAGAAAATTGATATTGTGCAATGGGATGAAGATCCTAAAGTGTTTGTAAAAAATGCTTTAAGCCCGTCACAAGTATTACAAGTTATTGTTGATGAAGAAAATCAATCAACTGTAGTTGTAGTGCCAGATTATCAATTATCATTAGCTATAGGTAAACGCGGACAAAACGCCCGTTTAGCTGCTAAATTAACTGGTTGGAAAATTGATATTAAATCAGAAACAGATGCTAGAGAAGCAGGTGTCTACCCGACAGATGTTGAAGGCACAGAAGATCAACTTAATGATGTTGTTGACGAAGAGAATGTTGATTTGGAAGACACAGTCAATGAAGACTCTGAAACAGTAACTGAAGAAGAAGACTCTGAAAAATAACTTGGGGTGATAACTTTATGAAAAAGAAAAAAATTCCAATGCGTAAATGTATACTTTCAAATGAAATGTACCCTAAGAATGACATGATTAGAGTTGTAATTAATAAAGACGGACAAATTTTTGCTGATGCAACTGGCAAACAACAAGGCCGTGGCGCTTATGTATCTAAAAATGTTAAATTAGTAGAAGAAGCGCAACAAAAAGAAACATTAGAAAGATATTTCAAATCTGATGCTGAAACGTTAGAGCCTGTTTATAAAGAGATTATACGTCTTATTTATCGTGAAGAGATACCTAAATGACAAAAGAAAAAATCGTGAATTTTTTAGGTTTAGCAATGCGTGCAGGAAAAGTTAAAACAGGCGAATCAGTCATTATAAATGATTTGAAGAATAATAAATTAAAGCTCGTAATCATTGCAACAGATGCTTCTGACAACACAATGAAAGTGATGCAGAACAAATGTGAAAGTTACCATATATCATTACGTATATTTGGAACAAGAGCTGAATTAGGACAAGCTTTAGGTAAAGCAGAACGTGTAAACATTGGAATCACTGATCAAGGCTTTGCTAAAAAGTTATTGTCAATGATTGATGAATATCGTAAGGAGTGACTATATGAGTAAACAAAGAATTTACGAATACGCTAAAGATTTAAAATTAAAGAGTAGAGATATTATCGACGAATTGCAGAAGATGGACGTTGAGGTAACAAGTCATATGCAAACGTTAGAAGATAATCAAATTCACGCATTAGATAAAATTTACAAACCTGAAAAAGCAAAAGAAGCAGAGAAAAAACAACAAAAAACTGCTCAAAACAAGCAACAATCATCAAATAATAAAGGTAACCAAAACAACAAGAATAATCAAAATAATAAAGGTAACCAAAATAATAAATCAAACAACAATAAACCGAATAACAAAAAGAATAATAAAAAATCAAAACAAATCAAACAAGAAGAACCTAAAGAAATTCCAGAAAAAATCACTTATCAAGAAGGTATTACAGTAGGTGAACTTGCGGAGAAATTAAACGTAGAGTCTTCAGGTATTGTTAAAAAACTATTCTTACTTGGTATTATGGCTAATATTAATCAATCATTAGATGAAGAAACACTAGAGTTAATCGTTGATGATTACGGTGTTGAAGCTGAAAAAGAAATTGTTATTGATGAAGAAGATTTATCAATTTACTTCGATGATGAAACTGAAGATGAAGATGCTGTTGAACGTCCAGCAGTTGTTACAATCATGGGACATGTTGACCATGGTAAAACAACGTTACTAGATTCTATTCGTCATACAAAAGTAACAGCTGGAGAAGCTGGTGGTATTACACAACATATTGGTGCTTACCAAATTGAAAATGATGGTAAAAAAATTACATTCCTAGATACTCCAGGTCACGCAGCATTTACAACAATGCGCGCGCGTGGTGCACAAGTAACGGATATAACTATTTTAGTTGTAGCAGCTGATGATGGTGTTATGCCTCAAACAATTGAAGCAATCAATCATGCTAAAGAAGCAAATGTACCTACAATTGTTGCTGTTAACAAGATTGATAAACCGACATCAAATCCAGATCGTGTAATGCAAGAATTAACTGAATATGGTTTAGTACCTGAGGATTGGGGCGGCGATACAATCTTTGTTCCACTCTCAGCATTAAGTGGAGATGGCATTGATGATTTAATAGAAATGATTGTACTTACTTCTGAAGTACAAGAATTAAAAGCTAATCCAAGCAAAAAAGCTGTTGGTACAGTAATCGAAGCTGAATTAGATAAATCACGTGGACCATCAGCCTCATTATTAGTACAAAACGGTACACTTAACGTTGGTGACTCTTTAGTAGTTGGAAATACGTATGGTAGAATTCGTGCTATGGTCAATGACTTAGGTCAACGTATAAAAACTGCAGGACCATCTACACCAGTTGAAATTACTGGTATTCATGATGTGCCAAAAGCAGGCGATCGATTTGTTGTTTTCAAAGATGAAAAACAAGCAAGACGTATTGGTGAATCTCGCCATGAAGCGAACGTAATTCAACAACGTCATGAAAGTAAGAGTGTTTCATTAGATAACTTGTTTGAACAAATGAAACAAGGTGAAATGAAAGATTTAAATGTCATTATTAAAGGCGATGTGCAAGGTTCAGTAGAAGCGCTTGCTGCATCTCTAATGAAGATAGACGTTGAAGGCGTAAATGTACGTATCATTCACACTGCTGTGGGTGCAATCAACGAATCTGACGTTACACTAGCTAACGCTTCAAATGGTATCATTATTGGCTTTAACGTTCGTCCTGATACAGGTGCGAAACGTGCTGCTGAAACTGAAGGCGTTGATATGCGTCTACACCGCGTTATTTATAGTGTTATAGAAGAAATTGAATTCGCAATGAAAGGTATGCTAGATCCAGAATTCGAAGAACAAATTATTGGACAAGCAGAAGTTCGTCAAACGTTCAAAGTTTCTAAAGTTGGTACAATCGCAGGTAGTTATGTTATTGATGGTAAAATCACGCGTAATGCTGGCGTTCGTGTCATTAGAGACAATATTGTACAATTTGAAGGTGAATTAGATACACTAAAACGTTTTAAAGATGATGCTAAAGAAGTTGCTAAAGGTTACGAATGTGGTATCACAGTTGAGAAATACAATGACTTAAAAGAAGGCGACATTATCGAAGCTTTCGAAATGGTTGAAATAAAAAGATAAGTAATTGGAGATTAATCCAATTTAATGACAAGAAAGCCTCCAATAATTTGGAGGCTTTTTATATTGACTTCAGATTTGTATATATGGCAGATAATCACTTCAATTTATAATTTTATGTTGAAAATATAAGTGGATTTTTTAATGTAATTATTAGAATTAAAGTGCTATCCAAAAGTGAAATATATAAGTATAATGATATTATTACATAAAAATCTAACAATTTAGTTTATAGATTAAAATATAACATGACTCAACTATACAACTTCAACTAGAAATAGAAATTTTAACACCTCGTAATAATGTAGCTTACTTTAAATATCAAATTAAAAAACGCCTTAACGAAACAATTTTCACAACAATTAAATCTTATATTAAAAGGGTAACATATGTTTTTCAACATCATATGTACTTATTTGGTTGCGAATAAGTAAAAATATTGTAGTAAAATTTGGGGATAACTATTTTATTGACACTAGTTGTCTATGTACTTAATTACAATTAAATGAAATAGGAGGTTATAAATGATGAGTGAATATTTAAGGGAAATCAATGAATTTTGGCAAGAATATTTAAAGCAATATAACTCTATTTATGATCAAAATACTTTAGAACAAATTATAAAAAATGATGATACAACAGCATTTTTACATCCACAGGATTTAGCGTATTTTAAAGAACATTTTGGGAATAACTTTACTGAAATACCTAGATTTAAAAAAATGATAGACTTTGCAAATGGAAAAGTAATTATTGATAAAAATAGACAAAGAATTTTATTTGAAAATGCAGAAATAAACCCTGCTATAGCTAGACCATATTTTGGAAACCCTGATTTAGCAGATATTGTTATATTAAAAAAACAGCCCGAAAATGATTTTAAAATGTATGAACCCGATATACCAGAATCTGTAGTGATAGATTATCGCCAAAGAATATTATTGGATATACAAGGTAGATTAACATTTAATGGAGAGAAACTGTTTTTACCCTATATCGATAAACATAGATGGTTTATGAAATATTTATATAACGCTTCTTCGACTTTAAAACGTTTTAATATTGATCCAAACAGAGTTATGGTACTTAACTTTTTCCCTTATCAATCGGGTCATACTGCAGGAATACCTAAAGATTTTTTAACATTTAAACATGGCTTACCTTCTCAGCGAATGAGTTTTGATTTGTTGTTGAAACTTTTAAACGATGATAAGCATCGTATATATCTTGTTAGTGAGGAAGAACTATATATTTCGATTTTAAAGAACTTTGCTCATAGTTCTTTATGTGACTATCTAATTGATCATTTATTCGTACTTGCTTCAAAACAAAATCGGTATGTTACTTTATGCAATGTGCTAAGTTACCAAGAACACAAAATACGTTTAAGAAAAAAACAAGAATTGAGTAAAATAGAATACTACAATTGGAATAAAGAACAAAGAGAAAAACGAGAAAAAGGTAATTCAGATTTTTATAGAAAAATTAGCACAATGCAAAAAGATGTAGAACATCAACACTAAAATATAAATTATAAAAAAGCCTATATTCAGCATAGAAGATATCTAAGGCGAGTATAGGCTAATTTTAAATGTCATAGTTTTTAAATATAGTCTGGATATGTGTTTTGAATTCATCTACATAATATTGAGGTTCTATGATTGTAATATACTGTGGATATTCATATGCAATTTGTAGGCTTTCTTTTTTTGAAATAATAATATTAGCGATAGTTCCATAATCATTTTTAGTTGTGTCAATAATAATGAACTGTCTTTGTATTTCGGACCAAAGAGGATCTTTAATAAGTATTTTTACAGCCTGAATATCTGAAAAAATAGCTTTATCAAACACTTCGTCAAGTTGATCGATATTTATAATTGATGACAAATTTAATATTTGTATCTTTCCTTGATACAAATAAGTAAACCAATATTTGTTTGAAAAATATCTAGTATATATAGGTATTACTTTTATAGTCAAATCATGACTTATATGAATTGCAACAAAGTTATTATTTTCAATTGCTAGTTGGAGTCTAAAAATTAACGTGGTTTTGCTCATCTCACGAGTCACTTTGAACTGGCTTAAGAGTTTGTTAGACAATATTTTTTCAGCAAGATTAGAGTTTGCGTTCAGCCCTCTAATGAGATTATAAGTATCTTCATGTATTATCGGTGTGAAATTTTTCAATCTAAAGAGCAAGTTAAGTAATCTATTATTTTTAAATTTATATCTGTCGATTCTTAAACAATGTTTTTCAAAGTTATTATCATATATTATTTCACCATCAAGGCCATGCCATTCATTATCTTCGTATAAAAAATTATTAATATCACTAAAATCTCGCTGTATGGAACGAACATTGACATTTAGTCGCTGGGCGAGTTCTTCTTTATTGAGTTTCTTTCCGTTTAAAAAGCGGGTATAAATATATAAAAGTCTTTCTGGTTTTTCCAATCATTTACAACTCCTAAAATAAATAAAATTAATTATTAAGTTGTCTTATAGTATAACATTATAGTTTATATAATGTGTGAAACTATATAAAAAATATTTATAGACAAAGGAAATGCATTTGTACGTCAGAAAATCCACTTAAAATAACAGTTGGGCATAATATTAAACACTTAAGAAATTTAAAATAGATTTTATTGACTATTAATGAAAAAATGTTTCATAATATAACAGTTAGGAATTAAAATAATGCCTAAGTGTCATAAAATGTTTATTTTTTGTTAATAATGTACAATATAAAGTGTACAGGACTCGAACAAAACTTTTGAAAATAGTAGTTACTGAAATAATAAATTTGTTTGACGTTATGAAATGAACTGTCATATAATCTTTAAGTAAGGAAACATTTCCCGGACAAATAAATCGTGTGAGGTGAATATAATGAATATGAGAGCTGAACGTGTTGGCGAACAGATGAAGCAAGAAATTATGGATATCGCTAATAACAAAGTCAAAGACCCAAGAATCGGATTTTTAACGATTACAGATGTGCAATTAACAAATGATTTATCAATTGCAACAATCTATTTAACAGTATTAGGTAATGAAAAACAAAAAGAAGATACTTTTAAAGGGTTAGAAAAGGCAAAAGGTTTTATTAAATCTGAACTAGGTTCAAGAATGAGATTACGAATTATTCCTGAATTGAATTTTGAATATGATGAATCAATTGATTACGGAAATAAAATTGAAAGAATGATTCAAGATTTACACAAAAAAGATTAATTATTATAACAAGCTGGAACAAAATCTCTTTAGATTTTATGTTTCAGCTTTTTTACATAACACAAAGTAAGCTGAGTCATGTTAATATGTAAGTAATGTAAAAAAAGAGCATTAAAGGTGGCGTGGAAATGTATAATGGTATTTTGCCTGTGTATAAAGAACGTGGTTTAACAAGCCACGATGTAGTATTTAAATTGAGGAAAATTTTAAAAACAAAAAAAGTTGGACATACTGGTACTTTAGACCCTGAAGTATCAGGCGTTTTACCTATATGTATTGGTGGTGCAACAAAAGTTAGTGATTACATCATGGATATGGGAAAATCTTATAAAGCGACTGTTACACTTGGAAGCAGTACAACTACTGAAGATCAAACTGGTGAAATCCTTGAGCAAACAACTATTGCTCAAGATGAAATTATAGCTCAGGACATTGATCAAATATTGAATCAATTTGAAGGAACGATTACTCAAATACCACCGATGTACTCATCAGTAAAAGTGAATGGGAAAAAATTATACGAATATGCAAGGAATAATGAAGAAGTAGAAAGACCAGAGCGACAAGTTAATATTATACAAATTAAACGCACATCAGAACTTCGCTTTGAAGACGAAAGTTGCCATTTCGATATTTTAGTTGAATGTGGCAAAGGAACATACATCAGAACTTTAGCGACAGATATTGGAAAAGCCTTAGCATTTCCAGCCCATATGTCAAAATTAACTAGAATTCAAAGTGGTGGGTTTGATTTAGAGGAGAGTCTCACACTCAATGACGTTGCAGAATTACATGAGCATGACACGTTACAAGAAAAGTTATTTCCTATAGAATATGGGTTAAAAGGTTTAAAACAAATTTTGATTTCAGATGAAATAGTAAAAAGGAAAATTTTAAACGGCCAAAAATTTTATAAAAAAGAATTCACAGAAGCAATAGATACGATAGTGGCATTAGTAGATGTTACAGACAATAAAGTCTTAGCAATTTATGCACCACATCCTGAAAAAAATGACGAAATTAAGCCTAAGAAGGTATTTAACTAAAGGAGAAATACGCATGAAAGTGATAGAAGTAGCTCATCCAATTCAAGAAGATCAATATATAACGGAAGACGTTGCCATGGCTTTTGGTTTTTTTGATGGCATGCATAAGGGACATGCGAAAGTATTTGATACTCTAGAGCAAAAAGCAAAATCATCCAATTTAAAAAAAGCTGTGATGACGTTTGATCCTCATCCTTCGGTAGTTCTAAATCCTGAACGGAAACGTACTGATTATTTAACACCAATACAAGATAAAGTTGAAATATTAGAGTCTTATGGCATAGATTATTGTATTGTTATTAACTTTTCTTCAAAATTTGCCAATGTACCCGCTGAAACTTTTATAGAAGAATATATTATAAAAAACAATGTTAAAGAAGTAATAGCTGGTTTTGATTTTACATTTGGTAAATTTGGAAAAGGTAATATGATGATATTAAATGAAATGGCTGAATTTAATACGACAGTTGTAAGTAAACAAGAAATAGAATCCGAAAAAATTTCCACGACTGAAATTAGAAAAGCGCTTAAAACAGGCGACTTGCAAAAGGCTAATGAAGAATTAGACTATCTCTACCGCATTAAAGGAACAGTAGTACAAGGTGAAAAACGTGGCAGAACAATTGGCTTTCCAACAGCAAACGTTCAACCTAGTGGTGATTATGTATTGCCTAAAAATGGTGTTTACGCAGTTAGTATGGAAATCGGGGCAAATAAAAAAGTTTATAGAGGTGTGGCCAATGTGGGTGTAAAACCTACATTTCATGATCCTTCTAAAGCACAAGTAGTTATAGAAGTGAATTTATTTGATTTTAACGAAAATATTTACGGCGAGCGTGTCACTGTATTTTGGCATCATTATTTAAGACCAGAAATTAAATTTGATGGGATAGATCCTTTAGTAGAACAAATGAATAAAGATAAAGAAAAAGCAAAATACTTATTATCGGTTGATTTTGGAGACGAAATATCATATAATATTTAAGTCGAATGTGTTTTACACATTTAAGGCACCTTTATCTTGGCAGTCCGAGTCTCCAACGGTTCGCTCGGTTAAAGGCGCATAAAAATAAAAGGAGGAAATTGACTATGGCAATTTCACAAGAACGTAAAAATGAACTAATTAAAGAATATCGTACACACGAAGCGGATACTGGGTCACCAGAAGTACAAATCGCTGTGTTAACTGAAGAAATCACTACATTAAACGAACATTTACGTCAACACACGAAAGATCACCATTCACGTCGTGGACTATTAAAAATGGTAGGTCGTCGTAGACATTTACTTAACTATTTACGTGACAAAGATGTACAACGTTACCGTGAATTAATTAAATCATTAGGTATCCGTCGTTAATTTTAATATGGATATTGATAGGGAAAGAACCTTTAGGGTCCTTTCCCTTTTTTATAATCTAGAAAGCATATTATTTAAAAAGTAATATACTAATATAAAATTTTTCTGAGAAATGATATGATATAACTAATAGATATATGAGAGGAGATTCGTAATGTCTCAAGAGAAAAAAGTTTTTAAAACTGAATGGGCAAATAGATCATTAACGATTGAAACAGGGCAACTTGCTAAACAAGCTAACGGTGCTGTGTTAGTTCGTTATGGTGATACAGTAGTATTATCTACTGCAGTAGCTTCAAAAGAACCACGCGATGTTGACTTTTTCCCATTAATGGTAAATTATGAAGAAAAAATGTATGCAGCAGGTAAAATTCCTGGTGGGTTTAAAAAACGTGAGGGACGTCCAAGTGACGAAGCAACATTAACTGCGCGCTTAATCGACAGACCAATTCGTCCACTTTTCCCTAAAGGATATAAACATGATGTACAAATCATGAATACCGTATTAAGTGCTGATCCTGACTGTTCTCCAGAAATGGCAGCAATGATAGGTTCATCTATGGCACTTAGTGTCTCGGACATTCCATTCCATGGGCCAATTGCTGGTGTAAACGTAGGTTATGTTGATGGTGAATACGTGATTAACCCAACTGTTGCACAGAAAGAAGTGTCGCGTCTTGACTTAGAAGTAGCTGGACACAAAGATGCTGTAAACATGGTTGAAGCAGGGGCAAGTGAAATTACTGAAAGTGAAATGCTTGAGGGAATCTTCTTTGGTCATAATGAAATACAACGTTTAGTTAATTTCCAGCAAGAAATTGTTGATCACATCCAACCAGTGAAAAAACCATTCACACCCGTTGAACAAGACGAAAAGCTTGAAGACAAAGTGAAACAGCTTACTGAAGCCAATGGTTTAAAAGAAGCTGTATTAACGTTTGACAAACAACAACGTGATATCAATCTTGACACATTAAAAGAAAAAGTCGTTGCAGAATTTATTGATGAAGAAGATGCTAATAATGCTGAACTAATTAAAGATGTTCACGGCATTTTAAATAGTTTAGTAAAAGAAGAAGTAAGAAGATTAATCGCTGAAGAAAAAATCAGACCTGATGGCCGTAAATCAAATGAAATTCGTCCGCTAGAATCAGAAGTTGGCGTCTTACCACGAGTACATGGTTCTGGTTTATTTACACGAGGTCAAACACAAGCACTATCTGTGTTAACATTAGGTTCAATGAGCGAATATCAAATTCTTGATGGTCTTGGTGAGGAACAACAAAAACGTTTCATGCATCATTACAATTTCCCTAATTATTCAGTTGGTGAGACAGGTCCAGTTCGTTCTCCAGGACGTCGTGAAATTGGACACGGTGCTTTAGGTGAACGTGCATTGAGTCATGTGATTCCAGATACTAAAGATTTCCCTTATACTGTAAGAATTGTGAGTGAAGTATTAGAATCAAATGGTTCATCTTCACAAGCGTCAATTTGTGGTTCTACGTTAGCGTTAATGGATGCAGGTGTTCCTATTAAAGCTCCAGTAGCAGGTATTGCTATGGGATTAGTAACACGTGATGATAGTTATACTATTTTAACGGATATTCAAGGTATGGAAGATGCTTTAGGTGACATGGACTTTAAAGTAGCAGGTACGCCTGAAGGCATCACTGCAATACAAATGGATATTAAAATTGATGGTTTAACAAAAGAGATTATTAGAGAAGCTTTAGATCAAGCACGAGAAGGTCGTTTAGCTATTTTAGATCATATGTTACAGACAATTGATACAACACGCAGTGAGTTGAGTGCATTTGCACCTAAAGTCGTTACGATGACAATCAAACCTGAAAAAATCAGAGATGTTATTGGTCCTGGTGGTAAGAAAATCAATGAAATCATTGATCAAACAGGTGTGAAACTTGATATTGAACAAGATGGTACAATCTTTATAGGTGCTGTTGATAAAGATGCAATCGCCGAAGCGCGTAGTATCATAGAAGACATTACACGTGAAGCTGAAGTTGGCCAAGTATATGAAGGCAAAGTAAAACGTATCGAAAAATACGGTGCATTTGTTGAATTATTCCCTGGTAAAGATGCTTTAGTTCATATTTCACAAATTGCAAATGAACGTATTGATAAAGTAGAAGATGTATTGAAAATTGGAGATACATTTAAAATAAAAGTAACAGAAATTGATAAACAAGGTCGCGTGAATGCGTCTCATAAAGTACTTTTATCAAATTAATATAAAATAAAAAATCGAATTTTATTAGAAACTAGTAAATGATATGAATCGCGTTACGATAGAATGTTTCCTGTTCTATTTTAATCGGTTTTCATATTAGAGTATACTGGTTTCTTTTTTTATTTAATTCCAATGCAAATAGTAGTTAGAATCATTCCATGAATAATGGAATACATAAGTTTATAAGACTAAAGTTTAATTTTTGGTAAATTCATAGTGTCTATTGTAGTAAAAGCGTGAATATGAAAATATCGAAGATTTATAAGTAATTGTTTATTTATTGATATCAATCCCAAACTATTTATAGTAATTACTTTAATAGTGTACATAAAGCCTATTTTAACTTATAATATACTATGAGTTTATATATGGACGGGAATTTAAATAGGAGGTAACATTTTGAGTTTAATAAAGAAAAAAAATAAAAATATTCGTATAATTCCACTTGGCGGAGTTGGAGAAATTGCGAAAAATATGTATGTCGTTGAAGTAGACGATGAAATGTTTATGTTAGATGCAGGACTGATGTTCCCAGAAGATGAAATGCTAGGTGTGGACATTGTAATTCCTGACATTCAATATGTGATTGAGAATAAAGATAAATTAAAAGGTATATTTTTAACGCACGGGCACGAACACGCTATCGGAGCTGTCACATATGTATTAGAACAAGTAGATGCGCCTGTGTATGGTTCTAAACTGACAATTGCGTTAATTAAAGAAAATATGAAAGCACGTAATGTTAATAAAAAAGTAAGATATTATACAGTGAATAATGAATCAGTTATGCGTTTTAAAGGAGTAAACATTACATTTTTCAATACAACGCATAGTATTCCAGACAGTTTAGGCGTATGTATTCATACATCATATGGTGCTATCGTTTATACAGGCGAATTTAAATTTGATCAAAGTCTACAAGGTCATTACGCACCAGACTTGAAAAAAATGACTGAAATAGGCGAAGCGGGTGTGTTTGCGCTTATCAGTGATTCGACTGAGGCAGAAAAACCAGGTTATAATACACCAGAAAATGTAATTGAATCACATATGTATGATGCATTTACTAAAGTAAAAGGCAGATTGATTGTTTCTTGTTACGCATCGAACTTTATCCGCATTCAGCAAGTATTGAATTTGGCTCAGAGGTTGAATAGAAAAGTTTCTTTCCTAGGCCGTTCATTAGAGAGTTCATTTAATATTGCTAGAAAGATGGGCTATTTTGATATTTCTAAGGACTTATTAATTCCAATTAATGAAGTTGAAAATTATCCTAAAAATGAAGTTATTATTATTGCAACTGGTATGCAAGGTGAACCAGTAGAAGCATTAAGTCAAATGGCTCAAAAGAAACATAAAATAATGAATATTGAACAAGGGGATTCTGTTTTCCTAGCAATTACTGCTTCTGCAAGTATGGAAGTTATCGTTGGTAACACGCTAAATGAATTAGCGCGTGCTGGTGCAGAAATCTTACCTAGTAGTAAAAAAATACACACTTCAAGTCATGGTTGCATGGAAGAATTGAAGATGATGATTAATATTATGAAACCAGAATACTTTATACCAGTAAATGGTGAGTTTAAAATGCAAATTGCTCATGCAAAATTAGCGAATGAATCAGGTGTACAACCTGAGAAAATCTTCCTTGTGGAAAAAGGTGATGTCGTTAACTATGATGGTGACGAAATGATTTTAAATGAAAAAGTAAATTTTGGTAATGTACTTATCGATGGTATAGGTGTTGGAGACGTAGGAAATATCGTTCTGAGAGATCGTCATTTATTAGCAGAAGATGGTATCTTTATTGCGGTCGTAACACTTGATCCGAAAAATAGACGAATTGCAGCCGGACCAGAAATTCAATCTAGAGGTTTCGTTTATGTTAGAGAAAGTGAAGCTTTATTAAATGAAGCTGAAGAAAAAGTACGTGAAATCGTTGAACTAGGACTACAAGAGAAACGAATTGAATGGTCTGAAATCAAACAAAGTATGCGTGATCAAATTAGCAAATTATTATTTGAAAACACGAAACGTCGTCCAATGATCATTCCAGTTATTTCTGAAATTTAATAGTTTCCATACTAAACAAAGAGGTTAAGACAAACGCTTAGGTAAACATATTTAAAAGTAGATTGCAGTTGATTGTTATATCTTAAATATGACATGCAAGCAACCTTTAAATCCACTCAAAGCGAATATTGTCTTACCTCTTTTGTGTTATTATAGAATACAAATAAACTTTTATTATACAATCATACTTATATAATAAAAGCTAAATACATATTATTTACGATAAATAAAAGTGATTCACATAAGAATCAATGGGTATATAATTAAAATGAAATTGAAATCAGAGTTAGAAAAGTAGGTGTGGAACGTGGCACAAACAAAAAAGAGAACTACAACTAAGAGAAAACCAACAAATACAAGAAAAAAAACAACAAATAAAAAGAAAAAACAAAGCGACAGTCCTATAAGATATGTTTTTGCTATTATCGTCTTTGTATTAATTGTACTAGGCGCGTTTCAGCTTGGTATTATTGGAACAATGATAGATAGTTTCTTGAATTATTTATTTGGTAATAGCCGTTACTTAACTTATATATTACTATTTATAGGTACAATATTTATTACTTATTATAAAGCTTTACCAAAGACAAGACGTACAGTTGGTGCTTTTATATTACAATTAGCACTACTATTAGTGACGCAAATCTTTTTTTACTTTACTAATAATGCACAAGCTCAACGGGAACCAGTATTGTCATTTGTCTATAAGGCTTATGAACAGACAAACTTTCCTGATTTTGGTGGAGGATTAATAGGATATTACTTATTAACTTTATTCACGCCTTTAATTTCTATTATTGGTATTATTATTGTGACAATTTTATTGATGGCTTCAAGTGCAATTTTACTTTTAAAACAAAGTCATCGTGATGTGTCGAAAATCGTATTTGAAAAGATGAAAGTTAAAGGTCAAGATGCTTCAGTAAACTTAAAAGAAAAAAGAAAACAAAATAGAATTAAGAAAGATGCTAAAGCGCGTGTGAAAGCAGAGAAAAAAGCTGAATTACAAGCACAACAAGCTGCTACTCAGGATAAAGCCAATAATGAAGTTAAAGATGTAAGTGATTTACCTGAAGTTTCAAATTTAACTGCAGAACAGCAACAATCCATACCTATATATGGACATGGTGATAACGATGATGATAGCGCTCAACCTACCGAAAATAAAAATTATAAACGTAGCCAACGTAATCTAAATCAAGAAGACACCAATGGACAAATATCATCACAACAAAGTTCTAAAGAGGAACAAGCTTCATTAGATCAGTTGATAGATGAATCTGAACAACCATTAGATGAAGATGGTGCAAATTCCATATCTGAAGCAGGTGAAGTTGAAAACGAAGCATATACAATACCGCCGCTTTCTTTGCTTAATCAACCTGCCAAGCAAAAAGCTACATCTAAGGCAGAAGTACAAAAAAAAGGACAGTTACTAGAAACAACACTCAAAAACTTTGGTGTGAATGCAAGGGTGACTCAAATAAAAATTGGTCCAGCAGTCACGCAATATGAAATACAACCTGCGCAAGGTGTGAAAGTAAGTAAAATCGTTAATTTACATAATGATATTGCTTTAGCACTTGCTGCGAAAGATATCCGTATAGAAGCGCCAATACCTGGACGGTCAGCTGTCGGTATAGAAGTGCCGAATGACAAGGTCTCGCTTGTTTCATTAAAAGAAGTATTAGATGAGAAGTTTCCTGCTAAAAACAAATTAGAAGTTGGATTAGGTAGAGATATTTCGGGTGATCCAATTACAGTTGAATTAAATAAAATGCCTCACTTACTCGTAGCAGGTTCAACTGGTAGTGGTAAGTCAGTTTGTATTAACGGTATTATTACAAGTATTTTACTTAATGCTAAGCCACATGAAGTAAAACTTATGTTAATTGATCCAAAAATGGTAGAGTTGAATGTATATAATGGTATACCTCATTTGCTTATACCTGTTGTGACAAATCCACATAAAGCATCACAAGCACTAGAAAAAGTAGTTGCTGAAATGGAAAGACGTTACGATCTATTCCAACATTCTTCAACTAGAAACATTGAAGGCTACAACGAAGCAATTAAACGACAAAATAAGGAACTAGAAGAGAAAAAATCTGAGTTACCGTATATAGTGGTGATTGTTGATGAATTAGCAGATCTAATGATGGTTGCAGGTAAAGATGTGGAAAATGCAATCCAACGTATTACTCAAATGGCACGTGCAGCAGGTATTCATTTAATTATTGCAACGCAACGCCCATCTGTAGATGTTATAACTGGTATAATCAAAAATAATATTCCATCAAGAATCGCTTTCGCTGTGAGTTCACAAATTGACTCTAGAACGATTATAGATAGTGGCGGTGCAGACAAGTTACTAGGTAAAGGTGATATGTTATATGTTGCAAATGGTGGTTCTACGAGAACACGTGTGCAAGGTGCATTTTTAAGCGATCAAGAGGTACAAGATATTGTTAATTATGTGGTTGAACAACAAAAAGCGAACTATGTTAAAGAAATGGAACCAGATGCACCAGTTGAAAAATCAGAAATGAAGAGTGAAGATTCACTTTATGATGAAGCATATATATTTATAATTGAACAACAAAAAGCAAGTACATCCTTGTTACAAAGACAGTTTAGAATTGGTTATAATCGAGCTTCAAGATTGATGGATGATTTAGAACGGAATCAAGTTATTGGACCACAAAAAGGTAGCAAACCTAGACAGATACTTGTGGATTTAGATAGTGATGAGGTGTAATTATGGAACTTACTTCTGTGTATAAAGTTAAAGAGTGGATGATTCAACAAATTAAAGAAGGTAAATTGAGTCCTGGAGAGCCATTGCCAAGTAATTTAGCAGTGGCTAGAACACTAAATGTTAAAACAGATGACGTTTACGATGCTGTGGATGAATTGATTACAGAGCAAGTATTATCTAATAATTTAGAGGAAGGTGCGAGTGTTAAATCACTGCACCCATTCTTCTATCCTTTAGGTGAACTTGTAAGTATTAGTCAAATGATAGAGCAACAAGGCTTTAACGCTAGAACAGAATTTATAAGCTTAGATGAAAAACCGGCTACTTCATTGGATGCATTAAGATTAAACATTCCTGATAAAGCTTCTGTGACCATTATAGAGCGTGTGAGACTCGCAGATCGACAACCAGTAGTATATTGCTTAGATAAAGTGCCTGCTGATGATTTAACGTGTGCCCAGTATCAAAACAGTGATGAATCTTTATTAAATGCGATTGAAGCTTATGCTAATAAAAAAGTTGCCTACGCAAATACAGAAATTGAGGCCATCAGTTATGAACCTCATATCTCAGATGTGCTAGATGCATCACCGCATGAAGGGCTCATGCTTTTGAAATTAATACATTATGATAATGATGATAATCCAATACTTTATTCTTTTAATTATTTCAAAAGTAGTTTAGTAAAATTTAAAACGGTTAGAAATAGAATATAAAAACAAAATTATGAAAGCGAGGCATGACAATTTGAAGATAGATAAACAGCAAAATGACTTGCATATAAAAGTAATGCCAACAACAAAATTTAAAACAACCACAATCACATTGAAATTTATGGCGCCATTAGATAGCGAAACAATGACAGCACGTTCACTATTGAGCAAAGTACTCGTTCGTGCGACAAAACAATGGCCAACGGATAAAGCATTTAACCAACACTTATCACAATTATATGGTGCATACGTTAACAGTTTTATTTCGAAATTCAAAGACAAGCATGTAATTACAATATCTTTAGAAATCGTAAATGAACGTTATTTAAAAGATCAAACACCATTATTTGAAAAGGGTTTGGATCTACTAAAAGAAATGATTTGGAACCCGTTAATTACAGATGGTGAATTTGATGAAACTTTTGTTGCACAAGAAAAATCGTTATTAACAAAAAAATTAGATGCTATAGTTGATAATAAATCACAAATTGCATTTTTAAACTTACTGAAAAATATGTTTGGAGACCAACCTTATCGCCATATAGCGTCAGGGCAAGTAGAATACATATCAGGCATAACACCTAAAAATTTATATCATACATATCAATCTATGCTAAAAGATGACTACTGCGCGGTTTATGTAGTAGGTAACGTAGATGAGCAAGCAGTGAAATCACAAATTCAATCATATTTTGATCTTAAACCTTTTCAATTTGAATTATCACATGCAGTGCCAAAGCCAAAATCACATCATTTACCACAAGAAATTATTGAAACAGATATAGTGGATCAAGCCAAACTAAATATGGGATATAAATTCCCAGCACAATATGGAGATTCACAATACTTTGCTATGGTCGTGTTAAATGTCATGTTTGGTGGAGATCCTTCCTCCGTATTATTTAATGAAGTACGTGAGAAGCAAAGTTTAGCTTATTCGATACACTCTCAAATGGATGCTAAAAATGGTTTTATGTTTGTACTTAGTGGCGTTTCAGCAGATAAATATGAAATAGCTAAAGATACAATAATAGCTGAATTTGAAAAATTTCAACATGGTGAGTTTGATGACGATAAATTAGAGCTAGCGAAAAAAGTGATTATTTCACAACGTCAAGAATCTCATGATAGACCGAAAAGTATTATTGAAATATTAAATAATAATATATTACTTGATGAAGATATGTCAGAAACTAGTTTTATTGAAGGTATACAAAATGTATCTAGAACAGATATTCAGCAATTAGCACAAGAAACAATATTAGATACGATTTACATTTTGACGAAAGGAGGTAATGACTGATGAATGAAAAATATTATAAACAAATAGACGAAAAAGTTTATGAAGCGGAGTTAAATAATGGTCTCAAGTTATTTATTATTCCGAAAAAAGGATTTCAAAAAACCTTCGTAACTTATACAACACAATTTGGTTCATTAGATAATAAATTTAAACCACATGGTAGTGATACATATGTCACAGTTCCAGATGGCGTGGCACACTTTTTAGAACATAAATTATTTGAAAATGAAGAAGAAGACTTATTTACTGCTTTTGCAGAAGACAATGCTCAAGTTAACGCATTTACGAGCTTCGATCGAACAAGCTATCTATTCAGTGCTACCGATAATGTAGACCGCAATATCAAACGCTTATTAACAATGGTAGAAACGCCTTATTTTACTAAAGAGACGGTTGATAAAGAAAAAGGAATCATTGAAGAAGAAATTAAAATGTATCAAGAACAACCTGGTTATAAATTAATGTTCAATACATTAAAAGCTATGTATGAAACACATCCGATTCGTGTGGATATTGCAGGCAGTGTTGAAAGCATTTATGAAATAACTAAAGATGATTTATATCTATGTTACGAAACATTCTACCATCCATCGAACATGGTGTTATTTGTTGTAGGTGATGTAGATGCAGAGCACATTTATGAAGTCATTGCTGAGCACGAAAATAAAAGAGATAAAGTGAATCAACCACAAATTGTCAGAGATGCTTTAAATGAAAAAAGTGAAGTTAATGAATTCAATGTAACAGAATCTATGAAACTTCAATCCCCAAGGTTAATGCTTGGTTTTAAAAACGAAACTTTAAAAAATGAACCTAACGAAGCCTATGTTAAACGTGATTTAGAAATGACACTATTTTATGAAATGGTGTTTGGTGAAGAGACAGATTTTTATCAAACGTTGCTCAATCAAGATTTAATAGATGAAACATTTGGTTATCAATTTGTTTTAGAACCAACCTATAGCTTTTCAGTTATCACGAGTGCAACACAATACCCTGATAAATTGAAAGCACTATTATTAGAGGAATTAGAAAACACACAAGGTAAACTAAGTGATGCAGAGGCCTTTAACTTATTAAAAAAACAATTTATTGGAGAATTTATCTCAGGTTTAAATTCACCAGAGTATATTGCTAACCAATACACAAAACTTTATTTTGAAGGCGTAAGTTTATTCGACTTATTAGACATTGTTGAGAGTATCACTTTAGATAGCGTGAACAAAACAGCAAATACATGTTTAAATCTAACGCAAGTTGTAGATAGTCGTTTGGAGATGAAATAAAATGAAAGCTTTGGTCATGGGTGGATCTGGTACCATAGGTTCTGCAATTGTCGATCGTTTATTAACGAATGGGTATGAAGTCATCGTACACTATAATAAATCAAACATAGAAACTCTAACAAAACGCTATGAACAGAAGTCAGTACAATTTGTAAAATGTGATTTAACTCAGTGTAATGACTTGGACAAAGCTTTTGCTTTCATAAAAAATTTGGATTGTTTAATTTATGCTAGTGGTTCAGCTTTATATGGACAACTACAGGATATGACAGACGAAATGATCGATTCGAGTTATCAAATACATGTGCGTCAATTTATAAGAACAAGTAGATATTTTGCAGATCAATTAAGACAAAGTACAAATGGTAGAATCATCGTTATCTCATCTATATGGGGTGAAACTGGATCCAGCATGGAGACTGTTTATTCAGCTATGAAAGGTGCTCAAATTAGTTTTGTTAAAGCGCTTAGCCAAGAGTTAGCTATGACGAATGTCACGGTTAATGCTATCGCACCCGGGTTTGTCAGTGGTAACATGACTCAAGTTTGGACAGCAGATGAACTTAGCGAGATAACAAAAGAACTGCCACAACAAAGATTGATTGAACCTGAAGAGATTGCACATACATGTAGTTATTTATGCCACCCATTAGCTAAGAGTATTACTGGAACGATACAAAAAGTAAACGGAGCATGGTATTTATAAATTTTAATATTGTGTAAAAAAATAAGCCAACTATGAAACATTCAATGATATAATAACAATACAATAAATCACAGGATTTAAAAAAGTGATATTAATAGATGTTTCTTGAGCACCAATCTATTATAAAATAACCGTTGTTTTTAAACTAAGGGGTGTTTATTTCATGACAGTATCTACTAAAAAAGAATGGTATTTAGAATATGAGATAACGTTGAACAGATCAGGTTTATTGGGCGATGTATCTAGTTTGTTAGGTATGATGGGCATCAATATTGTAACAATCAATGGTGTTGATGAAGGTCGTAGAGGTTTACTCATTAAGTCTGATAACTTAGAAAAAGTAAGTAGATTTGAAAATATTGTCACTGAAATTGATGATATTTCTATTACTAAATTACGTAAACCTGAACTTCGTGATCGATTGGCAGTGAGACATGGCAGGTACATAGAGCAAGATGCCGATGATAAAAAGACATTTCGTTTTGAAAGAGAAGACTTAGGTTTGCTCGTTGATTTTATGGCAGAATTATTTAAAGAAGAAGGTCATAAGCTAATAGGAATTAGGGGTATGCCTAGGGTAGGAAAGACAGAATCTATTGTTGCTGGCAGTGTCTGTGCGCATAAACGTTGGTTGTTCATCAGTTCTACATTAATCAAACAAACAGTGCGTAGCTCATTAATTAAAGGTGAGTACGATACTAATCATGTTTATATCATTGACGGAGCAGTAACAGCAAGAGAATCTAATGTAAAACACCAAGAATTAGTAAAAGAAGTTATGAGTTTGCCTTCAATCAAGGTGGTTGAACATCCTGACTTGTTTGTTGAAACAAGTGACTATGAGATGAGCGATTTCGATTATATTATTGAATTAAGAGAAAATAAGAACCAAGAAATTCATTACGAAGAAATGAAGAAACAAACTGTTAAAAGTAAAAACAACTTAGATTTTGGTAACGATGAATTTGGTGGCGGTTTTGGTTTCTTTGAATAAAAAAATGAGTAGTTATCAAGGAGGACTAACATCGTGAACACAGTTGGTCAAACTTTAAAGGGACGTCGAGAACGTTTAGGTATGACTTTAAATGAATTAGAAACACGCACACAGATAAAACGTCAAACTTTGACTTTGATAGAAAATAACGATTTTGAATCATTAAATAAGGTTGATTATGCAGAAGGTTTTATTAAAAAATATGCAAAAGCCGTTAATATTGATTCTGTACAGTTAATTAAAGCACATAGAGACGAAATTCCAAATAATGACGAAAGCATGCAAGAGACGATTGAAGCTTTTTCTAAAGAAAATAAGCCGACATATCGTAGTAAGAATAAAGAGCCGCTGCAAGTAGCTGTTATAGTAAGTGTTGTTATTATCATTTCAGCACTATTATGGATTTTAGCTGTTTTAGTATTATAATCGATTAATATATAGCAACGATTAAGTTATAAAAAAGAAAAGAGGACTTTTTATGAATATACCGAATTGGATAACTGTTTTTAGAGTTATACTAATTCCAATATTTCTTCTATTTGCACTGATAGATTTTGGATTTGGCAACATTTCATTTATCGGTGGTAATGAAATTAGAATTGAATTATTAATTAGTGGTGTTATTTTTATTATCGCGTCGTTAAGTGATTTTGTTGATGGCTATTTAGCAAGAAAATGGGAGCTTGTAACAAATATGGGGAAATTCTTGGACCCATTAGCTGATAAATTACTCGTTTCAAGTGCTTTAATCGCACTTGTGCAAATTGATTTAACAAATTCAATCGTTGCAATTATTATCATTGCACGTGAGTTCGCTGTAACAGGATTACGTTTATTACAAATTGAGCAAGGTTTTGTAAGTGCTGCAGGGCAATTAGGTAAGATTAAAACTGCTGTTACGATGGTTGCTATTGTTTGGATTCTCCTAGGTGATCCTTTAGCAACTTGGATTGGTTTTGAATTAGGACAAGTGCTGTTATACATCGGTGTATTCTTCACAGTGTTATCTGGAATTGAATACTTCTATAAAGGTAGAGATGTATTTAAAGCAAAATAATTGAGGTTAGTTCCAATACATTTACTACTCCCATACTTATCAATAAAATTAAGTACTATGATATAGCAAAACAGTCCAAAGCGATAAAATTTGGGCTGTTTTTATGTTATTTTATCAAATAACATAAAAATTGATTTGTTAAGATTTACGGAGCTTTTAAAAAGACATAAAAATCTAATCTTTAGTTTTTTAAGGAATTAAGATTTATAATTAAGTTTATCGTAAAACATTTTTCCGCTCGCTTTTAAGTGAGTAAAAAGTATAGACTAAAGTGAATTATGTAACTTAGTGTTGAGGAGGAGAAGTTGTGAAGATATCTATCATTGCGGTGGGCTCAGAATTATTGTTGGGGCAAATAGCTAATACCAATGGTCAATATTTATCAAAATTGCTAAATGGTGTAGGTCACAGTGTGGTAGAGCATACTGTAATCGGTGATAATCCAGAACGATTAGAAAGAGTCATAAAAGCATCATTTAATCATTATGATACTGTTATACTAACAGGTGGCTTAGGCCCAACTAAAGATGACTTAACGAAACATACGGTTGCTAAGGTATTAGGTCGAGAATTAGTAATTGATAAACATGCTTTGAATTACATTGAACAATTCTTCGAAGAACAGAATATTGAAATGACTCCAAATAACCGCCAACAAGCGTTAGTTATAGAAGGTTCACATGTATTAGAAAATAAAGTCGGTATGGCGCCAGGTATGTTAGTAGATCAAGATGAAAGACGTATTGTATTGTTACCAGGGCCACCAAGAGAAATGCAACCTATGGCTAAAAACGAACTTTTGCCATTCTTTTTCAATGGTGAAAGTACTATATTCTCAGAATTATTGCGTTTTGCAGGCATCGGCGAATCTAAAGTAGAAACAGTATTAATGGATTTAATAGATGGACAAACAAATCCTACGATTGCGCCATTGGCTGGAACGCACGAAGTTAATATTAGATTAACGGCAAATGGAGATACGCAACGTGAATGCGAGCAACTCATCGCTCCTATTAAAGCAGAAATTTTATCACGTATTGGTGAATATTATTATGGTTCTGATGATATATTACTGGAACAATCTTTGATGGATCAAATACGCCAATCATTTGCTATATATGATGCTGTTACAGATGGAGAATTATATTCCAGACTGCAGAATTTTAATACATCACAATTGCTTCAAGGAATGTTACCACATCATACACAATTTATAGATGAACGTGATACAATTGAAACTCAACTTTCTGTCTCTGCCAATATCGTTAAAGCTTTGTATCAAACAGAAGTTGGTATTTCAATAATGAAGCATAAGGATACAATTTATTTAGGCATTTTAGAAAATGAGAGACTTGGAATTCAGTCCTTTAAAATGACGCAAAGAAGAAATTCAATAAAAAGCAGAACTCAAAATTTTGTACTAATACGATTACTAAATTGGTTTAAATAAGCATTTAAAGTCTACAAAAATTTAAAAATATAGTACATGTGTTCTGTTTTCGTTGTAACTTCCGTCTATATAAGCGAACAAATATTCGCAAAATGCTTGCAGAATTATTTAAATCAAGGTATAGTAGGATTAAGATATTTTACAGAGATTAATCTCAATTAGGAGGTCCAACATTGGATAACGATCGTCAAAAAGCTTTAGATACAGTAATTAAAAATATGGAAAAATCATTTGGTAAAGGCGCAGTTATGAAATTAGGCGATAATAAAGCCCAAAGAGTGTCTAGCGTTTCAAGTGGTTCAGTTACTTTGGATAATGCTTTAGGTGTAGGTGGCTACCCTAAAGGAAGAATTATAGAAATATATGGACCAGAAAGTTCTGGTAAAACTACAGTAGCATTACATGCTATTGCAGAAGTACAAAAAAATGGTGGGATTGCGGCGTTTATTGATGCTGAACATGCGTTAGATCCTGTTTATGCAGAAGCTTTAGGTGTAGATATTCAAAATCTATATTTATCTCAACCTGACCATGGGGAACAAGGATTGGAAATTGCCGAAGCATTCGTTAGAAGTGGTGCTGTTGACATCGTAGTTGTTGACTCCGTTGCTGCGTTAACTCCAAAAGCTGAAATTGAAGGTGAAATGGGAGATACACATGTTGGTTTACAAGCGCGTTTAATGTCACAAGCATTGCGTAAACTTTCAGGCGCTATTTCTAAATCAAAAACAACAGCAGTATTTATTAACCAAATTCGCGAAAAAGTAGGCGTGATGTTCGGTAATCCTGAAGTAACACCGGGTGGACGTGCATTGAAATTCTATAGTTCTGTACGTTTAGAAGTACGTCGTGCTGAACAATTAAAACAAGGCCAAGATATTGTTGGTAATAGAACGAAAATTAAAGTTGTTAAAAATAAAGTAGCACCGCCATTCAGAGTTGCAGAAGTGGATATGATGTATGGTAAAGGTATCTCTAAAGAAGGAGAACTTATTGACTTAGGTGTTGAAAATGAAATTGTAGATAAATCAGGTGCTTGGTACTCATACAATGGAGATCGTATGGGACAAGGTAAAGAAAATGTTAAATTATATCTGAAAGAAAACCCTGAAATCAAAGAAGATATTAATCGTAGATTGCGTGAAGCTCTAGGCATTATCGATGGTGATGTTAAAGAAGACGAAAGTGAAAAACAAACTACGCTTCTTGAAGATGAATAGTGTTATCTAAAATTAATTAAATATTTACTATAAAATAAGCGTATATATAAAAATATGCGCTTATTTTTTTACATCAATATAAGAATTTTAAAATATAATATAACAAATATTTTGCTATATGAGCTTTATAATATAAGTGACAACAATAATTATAGTGGAAATAGTGTAAAAGAGGAGACTCAAATATTGAATTAATGTGTCAGAAACCTTGACACTTCTTAGTTTAAAACCGTACAATTACATTGTATGATTCTTATATAACTTGATATAATCATATTGAAATTGATATACAGAGCAAAATCCTAGATAAAAAGGGGGTGTTTGTGTGAGTTTATTAGACCTCCTACTCATTTTGCTAGGTATTATTCTCGGAGTTGTTGTAGGGTACATTGTAGCCCGTAATCTATTGCATCAAAAGCAATTACAAGCAAGACAAACTGCAGAAGATATTATTGAACAAGGTAATAAAGAAGCAGAGAATACTAAGAAGGAAAAGCTCCTAGAAGCTAAAGAAGAAAACCAAATCTTAAAAGAACAAAGTGAAAACGAACTGCGTGAAAGACGCGGTGATCTTCAAAAGCAAGAAGCTCGACTTCTGCAAAAAGAAGAAAACTTAGAGCGAAAATCTGATTTATTAGATAAAAAAGATGAGATTTTAGAGCAAAAAGAGTCTAAACTTGAAGAACGACAACAACAAGTAGATGCAAAAGAGAGTAGTGTTCAAACATTAATAAATAAGCATGAACAAGAATTAGAACGCATCTCTGGTCTCTCTCAAGAAGAAGCAGCACAAGAGCAACTTCAAAGAGTTGAAGATGAATTGTCACAAGATATTGCAATACTTGTTAAGGAAAAAGAGAAAGAAGCAAAAGAAGCAGTCGATAAAAATGCAAAAGAATTGTTAGCAACTACTGTTCAAAGATTAGCAGCAGAACATACTTCTGAATCTACAGTATCAGTTGTTAATTTACCAAACGACGAAATGAAAGGTCGAATCATTGGTAGAGAAGGAAGAAATATCCGTACGTTAGAAACATTAACGGGTATTGACTTAATTATAGATGATACGCCAGAAGCGGTTATCCTCTCTGGTTTTGACCCAATCAGACGTGAAATTGCAAGAACTGCATTAGTAAATCTTGTTTCAGATGGACGCATCCATCCTGGACGAATAGAAGATATGGTAGACAAAGCTCGTAAAGAAGTAGACGATATTATTCGAGATGCAGGGGAACAAGCTACATTTGAAATAAATGTGCATAATATGCATCCAGATTTAGTTAAAATCTTAGGTCGTTTACAATATCGTACAAGCTATGGACAAAATGTATTGAAACATTCTATCGAAGTTGCACACTTAAGTGGTATGTTAGCGGCTGAATTAGGTGAAGATGTTACATTAGCTAAACGTGCTGGTCTACTTCATGATGTTGGTAAAGCAATCGATCATGAAGTTGAAGGTAGCCATGTTGAAATAGGTGTAGAATTAGCAAAAAAATATGCTGAAAATGAAACAGTAATTAACGCAATTCATTCCCACCATGGTGATGTTGAACCAACTTCAATTATTTCTATATTGGTAGCAGCAGCAGATGCATTATCAGCTGCGAGACCAGGTGCTCGTAAAGAGACTTTAGAAAATTATATTAGAAGATTGGAAAGATTAGAAACACTATCTGAAAATTATGATGGTGTCGAAAAAGCGTTTGCAATTCAAGCAGGTAGAGAAATTCGAGTTATTGTATCACCAGATACTATCGACGACTTAAAATCACATCGCTTAGCAAGAGATATAAAAAGCCAAATTGAAGACGAACTTCAATATCCTGGTCATATAAAAGTGACAGTTGTTCGTGAGACTAGAGCAATTGAATATGCAAAATAAATGTTAGTCATTAAATGTCTAACTAGAGACTGCCAACAAAGTCATAGGACTTGTTGGCAGTTTTTTGATGATTCGTATCATTTACTGTTTTATGATGTTATTTAAATAGTAAAAGAACTTCTAAGTCTCAAATAACAAAAAAGAGCCTTTAACTATAAAGTTAAAAGACTCCTTATCGATATATTGAAGTAAACTTCATTATACTAAGCAATTTATATGTTTATTTGTTTAATTCCAAATCTGCAACTTTAACTTCTTTGATAATTTCAGCTGTGTCATAGCAATTTGTAGCGATATTTGCATATCTTTCTGCTAAACGGTAAGCATTGATATATAGCTCTAGACTATCTTTTGCTATATCTTCTGCATCTTCACTTTTTGATGGGTTTGCTGTAACAACTAGATCAGCAAAATGTTGTGGATCGATATTAATTGACATGTATTACTTCCAACTCCTATATTGTGGATTAAAATAATTACTATAATGAGTTATACCCCCATTACAAAATATAAAACTTAAAAATTAAAGGAATATTTACTAAAGAGCCTTTTCAATGTAAATCATTTACATTAAACTAGCATTAAGAGAGGATGAACAAGTAAATGAGAATATTATTTATTGGAGATATCGTAGGTAAAGTAGGTAGAGAAGCAATTAACACGTACTTGCCTAAGCTTAAACAAACGCATCGTCCTACAGTTACAATCGTAAATGCGGAAAATGCCGCACATGGTAAAGGATTAACTGAAAAGATATATAAAGAATTATTAAGAGAAGGCGTAGATTTCATGACTATGGGGAACCATACATACGGACAACGTCAAATTTATGATTTTATAGAAAGTGCTAAGCGTATGGTTCGACCAGCAAATTTTCCAGATGAAGCGCCAGGTGTAGGTATGCGCATTATTCAAATCAACGATCTTAAATTGGCGATTATCAACCTACAAGGTCGTGCATTTATGCAAGACATAGATGATCCATTCAAAAAAGCAGATGAATTAATTGCTGAAGCACAAAAAGAGACAGATTATATATTTGTAGATTTTCATGCGGAAACAACTTCTGAAAAAAATGCAATGGGTTGGTATTTAGATAATAGAGTGAGTGCTGTAGTAGGTACACATACACATATTCAAACTTCTGATGAAAGAATATTGCCAGGTGGTACAGGTTATATTACAGATGTAGGTATGACTGGATTTTACGATGGTATACTTGGAATCAATAGAGGAGAAGTTATCACACGCTTTATTACTAGCTTACCACAAAGACATGTAGTGCCGGATGAAGGACGTAGTATCTTGTCTGGTGTTATAATAGATATTAATAAAGATGGTAAAGCAACGCATATTGAACGCGTACTTATCAACGATGATCATCCATTTTAATTATCGTCCGTTAGTATGAATTTTAAAATAAACCACTCTTTACATAGTAATAGGGTGGTTTATTTTGATATGATTGATTATGAATTATTATAACCATTAGGAGGCAAGATGGTATGAAATCACAAGTATCATGGAAAGTTGGCGGCCAGCAAGGTGAAGGTATTGAATCAACGGGGGAAATCTTTGCTACTGCGATGAACCGTAAAGGATACTATTTATATGGATATCGTCATTTTTCAAGTAGAATAATGGGCGGACATACGAATAATAAAATAAGAGTCTCAACATCACCTGTACATGCGATAAGTGATGATTTAGATATATTAATCGCTTTTGATCAAGAAACAATAGAAGTTAACCATCATGAAATGAGAACAGATAGTATTATTATTGCAGACAGCAAGGCAAAACCAGAAAAACCTGAAGGTTGTCGTGCGCAACTCATAGTTTTACCATTTACGGCAACAGCAAAAGAATTAGGCACTGCCTTAATGAAAAATATGGTTGCTATTGGTGCTACATGTGCAGTAATGAAATTAGATATTTCAGCTTTTGAAACGCTTATTACTAATATGTTTACTAGAAAAGGCGAGAAAGTTGTCGAAATGAATATAGAGGCATTAAATGAAGGTTATCGTTTAATGATGGAGCAACTTAATGATGTTGAAGGTGACTTTGTTTTAGAAGAAACAGATGGAACACCACATCTATATATGATTGGTAATGATTCAATCGGCTTAGGCGCTTTATCAGCTGGATCAAGATTTATGGCAGCATATCCTATTACGCCTGCTTCAGAAATTATGGAGTATATGATTGATAATCTACCAAAAGTAGGCGGCACAGTTGTACAAACTGAAGATGAAATTGCTGCGGCAAACATGGCTATTGGATCAAATTATGCTGGCGTACGTGCTTTTACAGCTAGTGCTGGACCTGGACTTTCATTAATGATGGAAGCGATTGGTCTATCCGGTATGACAGAAACACCATTTGTAGTGGTTAATACTCAACGTGGCGGGCCTTCTACAGGATTGCCTACCAAGCAAGAACAATCTGATTTAATGCAGATGATTTACGGTACACATGGGGATATCCCTAAAATCGTAGTTGCACCTACAGATGCAGCAGATGCATTTTATCTAACAATTGAAGCATTTAATTTAGCAGAAATGTATCAGTGCCCAGTGATTATTTTAAGTGATTTACAATTGTCATTAGGCAAACAAACTGTTGAAAAATTAGATTATAACAAAATAGAAATTAACCGTGGCGAAACAATCCAATCTGATATAGAACGAGAAGAAGATGACAAAGCGTATTTCAAACGTTATGCATTGACTGAAAGTGGCGTATCACCTAGACCGATTCCAGGTGTTAAAGGCGGTATACACCATGTAACAGGTGTAGAGCATAACGAAGAAGGTAAGACGAGTGAAGCGGCTGATAATAGACAACAACAAATGGATAAACGTATGCGTAAAACTGAGCATTTACTGATTAAAGACCCAGTTGAGGCAGATGAACAACATGATGAAGCAGACATCTTATATTTAGGTTTCATTTCTACTAAGGGCGCAATTCAAGAAGGTAAAGATAGACTAGAAGCGCAAGGCTTAAAAGTAAATCATTTACAAATTAGACAATTGCATCCTTTTCCTAAAGAAACACTACAAAAAGCCATTGATAAAGCATCAAAAGTTGTCGTAGTTGAACACAATTACCAAGGACAACTTGCAAGCATCTTGAAAATGAATGTTACATTAGGTGATAAATTAGTGAACCAAACAAAATACGATGGTACGCCATTCTTGCCACATGAAATTGAAACAAAAGGACTTGAGATTGCCAAAGATTTAAAGGAGCTGGTATAAATGGCAACGTTTAAAGATTTTAGAAATAATGTTAAGCCCAATTGGTGCCCAGGTTGTGGAGATTTTTCAGTCCAAGCAGCGATTCAAAAAGCAGCAGCCAATATTGGCTTGGAACCTGAAGAAGTAGCAATCATTACTGGTATCGGCTGTTCAGGTCGTTTATCTGGCTATGTGAATTCTTATGGTGTACATGGTATACATGGTCGTTCATTACCATTAGCACAGGGCGTGAAAATGGCGAACAAAGACTTGACTGTTATTGCTTCCGGAGGAGATGGTGACGGTTATGCAATAGGTATGGGCCATACCGTTCATGCATTGCGTAGAAATATGAACATGACATATATTGTAATGGATAACCAAATTTATGGACTGACTAAAGGTCAAACATCACCTTCATCAGCGCCAGGTTTTGTTACAAAATCAACACCAAAAGGAAATATCGAGCAAAATGTTAAACCATTAGAGCTCGCGTTATCTTCTGGGGCAACATTTGTAGCACAAGGTTTCTCAAGTGATATAAAAGGACTTACAAAAATGCTTGAAGATGCTATTAACCACGACGGTTTTTCATTTGTGAACGTCTTTTCACCATGTGTCACATATAATAAAGTGAATACTTATGATTGGTTTAAAGAAAACCTTACAAGCATTGAAGATATAGAAGGTTTTGATGTTACAGATAAAAGTAAAGCAACACAAAAAGTTTTAGAGTATGATTCGCTAATTAAAGGCATTGTATATCAAGATACTGAAACACCTTCATATGAATCTCAAATTGAAGAAATGGAAGATACGCCATTAGCTAAAAGAGATATTCATATTGATGAAACGCAATTCAATGAATTAACAAAACAATTTGTTTAAATTGGAAGTATAGATAATACTAATATAGTAAAAATAATTAAATGATAGCATATAAGCTGATTACATACGGAGATGGATTGAGACACATTCAACACCGTATAGTATCAGCTTTTTTAGTAAATGAAGGAATAACATATTCTGATTTATAGTATTATAGAAACTTAATAGGGCTTTATACTTTGGAGGGAATACGATGATAGACCAATTTAATTCAATGACTGAACTTATGTTACATACAAGTGAAGGTGAAGATTGGGAAATTCATACGCGGCAAACAGCTCAGTCAATGATTATTACGGCAGTCCATGGTGGGGCGATTGAACGTGGAACAACTGAACTTGCTCAATCTATAAGCGAACGCGGTAACTATGATTTTTATACTTTTAAAGGGGTACGCCACAATAAAAATCACGAACTACATGTGACATCAAGACATTTCGATGAGCCCAAACTTTTACAAATGATCAATGACAATAGACATGCGATTTCTGTTCACGGTTGTATGGGTGATAAACCAGAAGTATATATTGGTGGAAGAGATCAAGCACTGATAAATTATATTAAACAATATTTATCTGAAATTAATATCATCGTTAAAGATGCGCCAGCTCATATTTCTGGACTTCACGATGATAATTTTGTTAATTGTTGTCAACACAAAGCTGGCGTTCAGCTAGAAATAACTGCGCGTCTAAGAAAAAATTTCTTTATTAACAAAAGATATAATCTTTATGATAGGGAAAATCGAGATAATTGGTCTCCATTAATGACTAATTTTACGCAAGCAATTATTGACGCTGTAAACCATTATCAACATGAGCCCAATTAACCATTTATGATGTCATTCTAACCAACATTATAATTAATATTTGCAAAACAAAACATAATAAGATATTATAGATATATGATATCGATAATAGGAAGTTGATAAACAAATGAAATGTTCTAAGGCAACAGATTATGCATTACACGCTTTATTATTTATGATAAAAAGTAACGGTGATTCAAAAAGAATACCAGTACAAGACTTAGCAGCTGCATTGAAAGTTTCTACTACTTATTTATCTAAAATTTTAACACGACTTGTAAAAGCTGGGATAATTTCAGCAAATAGTGGTGCTAAAGGCGGCTATCAATTAAAAAATGGATGGCAAGAGGTTTCAATATATGAAATTATTGTAACTATTGATGGCAAACAAAGCTTACTAGAAGATAGTTTTAACCATGGTGAAGGTTGTTCTATTAAACAAATCATGGATGAAGCGGAACGTAGTTTAATAAATAATTTAGAACAAAAAAAATTAAAGGACTTAGCTTAATACTAAGTCCTTATATTATTCAATTAATTATAGATATTAAGAATCTTTAAAAGGTATAAAGGAGTGGAGTAAATGGATTATGAAATCATAGTTATTGGTGGCGGTCCTGCTGGCTTAAGCGCAGCATTGAATTTTGGAAGAGGTATGATGCATACATTGGTTATTGATGAGGATAAACCACGAAATCGAGTGACATCAGAATCACATGGTTATTTAACGCAAGATGGTATTTCACCAACTGAATTCAAACAAAAAGCAAAACAAGATATTGCTAAATACAAAGATGTATCATTTTTAGCAGAACGTGTTTTAGATATTAAGGAAAACGATGACGGATTTGAAGTTTTTACCCCAGGACAATCATTTACAGCAAGACAAGTGTTACTCGCAACAGGTTTAAGAGAACGAGGACCAGACATACCTAGTTTCAATGAATTTTATGGACAATCAATATTTTATTGTCCGTGGTGTGATGGCTATGAAATGCGTCACCGTAAATTGGCTATCATTTATACAGTTGAGAGGATGGCACATATGGTTAAATTATTAAGTAACTTTTCAAAAGATCTTATCGTTTTTACAAATGGTGAAAGTGTTACAACCGAAGATAAAGCATGGCTTAAAGCTAAAAACATTGATATATATACCGATTTCATTGCTGATTTAAATGGTGAAAATGGTCAATTGACTCATATTACATTAGCAAATGATGAAAAAGTTGAAGTTGAAGGTGGATTTAGCCAAATGCAATGGGATACTCATTTTGATTTCTTGAAAAATTTGAGTTTAGAGCGTGATGAAAATGAAAAATTTGAAGTCAATGCATTTGGTGAAACTTCAATTAAGCATTTTTATATTGCAGGAGAAACGAAAGATAATTTCGCTGGCCAAATTATAGATGCAGCGGCCAATGGCGGTATGGTTGCTAAAATGATAATGATGACACAAATCAATGAAGATTTTTAAAATATATCTTATGAGATAAATGATTAACGCTTTATATCTATGCCTTGAACATCTTATTTGATAGACTAAAAGATAAATAAAACAGATAAGGGGCTGAAGTGATATGCATGATACGTTAATGAGTGTCCAAATTATTCCGAAAACTGCTAATGGTGAAGATGTTATACCTTATGTTGATGAAGCGATAAAAATAATTGATGATTCTGGTTTGGCTTATAGAGTTGGACCACTAGAAACGACAGTACAAGGTGAGATGAATGAATGTTTGATCTTGATTCAAAAGTTAAATGAGCGTATGGTCGAATTGGAGATACCGAGTACGATTAGTCAGGTTAAGTTTTATCATGTTCCTGAAGGTATTACAATCGAGATACTTACTGGAAAATATGACGAAATTTAAAAAAATATATAATAAAGAAAAGCGATTCAACATATCAAGATGTTGAATCGTTTTTGCTTATTGGGAAAGACTTTTGCACTTTGGGGCTAAATTTAATATAATGAAGTAATGATTATGGATAAAGTTATAGAACTTTGAACGACTAGGTTGAAATACCAAAAAATAAAACATATTTTAAAACATGTGTTCATAGTTTATATGATATAGAAAGGATTTTGTAGAGTGAATGAAGAGCAAAGAAAAAGTACTTCTATAGATATTTTAGCCGAACGAGATAAGAAGACTAAAGATTATAGCAAGTATTTTGAGCATGTCTATCAACCACCAAGTTTAAAGGAAGCACGTAAACGTGGTAAAGAAGAAGTGAACTATAACCGTGATTTCCACATAGATGAAAAATTTCGCAATATGGGTCAAGGGAAGACCTTCTTAATTAAAACATATGGTTGTCAAATGAACGCGCATGATACAGAAGTCATGGCTGGTATTTTAGGCGCTTTAGGTTATACTGCTACAGAAGATATTAATCATGCTGATGTGATTTTAATTAACACATGTGCAATACGTGAAAATGCAGAGAGTAAAGTGTTTAGTGAAATTGGTAATTTAAAACACTTAAAACGAGAAAAGCCAGAAACAGTTATCGGTGTATGTGGTTGTATGTCACAAGAAGAATCAGTTGTTAACAAAATTCTTAAATCATACCAGAACGTTGATATTATTTTCGGAACACATAATATTCATCGTTTACCAGAAATTTTAGAAGAAGCTTATTTATCAAAAGCGATGGTAATAGAAGTATGGTCAAAAGAAGGAGACGTTATTGAAAACCTTCCTAAAGTAAGAAAAGGTAATATTAAAGCTTGGGTAAATATTATGTATGGCTGTGATAAATTCTGTACATATTGTATTGTGCCTTTTACAAGAGGTAAAGAGCGTAGTAGACGTCCAGAAGATATCATTGCTGAAGTGAGAGATTTAGCACGCCAAGGTTATCAAGAAATTACGTTGCTGGGTCAAAACGTTAATGCTTATGGTAAAGATATAGAGGGCTTAGAATATGGTTTGGGTGATTTATTAGAAGATATTACACAAATTGATATACCAAGAGTGAGATTTACTACAAGTCATCCTTGGGACTTTACGGATCGTATGATTGAAGTTATTGCAAACGGGGGCAATATTGTACCTCACGTACATTTACCAGTTCAATCAGGTAACAACGCAGTATTAAAAATTATGGGACGTAAATATACACGTGAAAGCTATTTAGATTTAGTAAATAGAATTAAAACGAAGATACCTAACGTGGCATTGACTACAGATATTATCGTAGGTTATCCAAATGAAACTGAAGCACAATTTGAAGAAACTTTAACATTGTATGACGAAGTTGAATTTGAACATGCATATACTTATATTTATTCACAAAGAGATGGTACACCAGCAGCGAAGATGAAAGATAATGTGCCTTTAGAAGTGAAGAAAGATAGATTACAACAATTAAATAAAAAAGTGGCTTATTATTCAGAACAAGCTATGAAGCAATATGAAGGCAAAGTAATCCAAGTATTGTGTGAAGGTTCCAGTAAGAAGGATAATGATGTGTTAGCGGGTTATACTTCTAAAAATAAACTTGTTAACTTCAAAGCGCCTAAAGAAATGATAGGCAGAATTGTTGATGTACAAGTTGACGAAGCGAAGCAATTTTCATTAAACGGTACATTTTTACGTGCGAGTGAAAAAGCAGTGGTGACTCAATAATGTATGAAAAAGATGACATATTAGCTGAAGTAAATCGCATTAGTGAACGAATCAAATCATTGGATACAGTTAAAGATTATCACACTGTTGAACAACAAATTCATTACAATAAAAATATTGAACAACGCATGAAAGATTTAAAAAAAACACAAAAGCAATCCGTAAATTTACAAAATTACGGTAAAACAGAAGCTTTAAAACAATCTGAAGGTAAAATACAAGGTATTGAGCAAGATATTAATGTGCTACCGATAGTGGAAGAATTCAGAGAATCGCAAACTGAAGCCAACGATTTATTACAAATGATGATAAGTACAATGTCTGATTGTTTGAATCAACATGAGCAAAATGAGGACTAGCAAGTAATGTACTTTCAGGAAAGGAATGAACCGAATGAAGTCAATTAAGACGAAAAGGTTAACATTAACCGCAATATTCATCGCTATCAATGTAGTGTTGAGTAGTATTATTGTCATTCCGTTAGGCCCGATTAAAGCAGCACCTATTCAACATTTAATTAATGTACTATGTGCCGTGTTTGTTGGCCCTTGGTTTGGACTAGCTCAAGCATTTATTTCTTCTGTATTACGTATGATTTTTGGTACTGGTAGCTTCTTCGCCTTTCCTGGAAGTATGGTAGGTGTACTACTCGCAAGTGGTTTTTACCATTACCGTAAGCATATCTTTATGGCTGCGGTAGGGGAAGTGATAGGGACAGGTATTATTGGTAGTATAGTTTGTATTCCATTAGCCTGGATACTTGGCTTTTCTAACTTTGCTATTAAACCGTTAATGTTAGCATTTATCGTTTCAAGCATTATTGGTGCTATCATCAGTTATATATTATTAATGATATTGAAAAGAAAAGGTATATTAAAACGCTTCTTATAAGCTATATAAGATTTACGAAACGAGATTAAGACTCAAATAATTAATCATGAAGTTTTTGGATGGATAACGAAACAAGTTATGACATGCTAATATTCTTGATTACTTATAGAGACTTGGTCTCGTTTTTATGAATAAAGACTTATGACTACTTTACTTTTACAATCTTGATAACATTAAAGGTATTTTATGTTTTATAATTTTTTAAGCGGTATTGTTTTGGAGTTAGTCCAATAGAACGTTTGAAAACTTTAATAAAGTAGCTTTGATCTGAAAAGCTGAGCTGATGAGCTATTTCAGAAATGGATAAACTTGAGTTATCCAACCATAATTTAGCTTCTTCTAGTTTTTTCTCTGTAATATAGGCACTTATCGTAATACCAACTTCTTTCTTGAATAAATGAGATAAATATTTTGAACTTAAATTTACATGCTTTGCTAATATATCTAAAGTTAAAAGTTGATATAAATGGTTATAAATATATTGTTTCACTAAATTAATGGGCTGTGAATATTTATCACTGTTTAATTTTTTTACTTGATTAGCAAATTCTATAAATATATATTCTACTGATTTTAATAAGTCAATTTCCTTTTCTACCTCTATCTTTTGGATGAGTATATCACTCATTGAGTAAGCTACTTCATAGTGTAATCCACCTTCGATTGCTGATCTACTCGCTATGGCTACTGCAGAAATAGCTAAATTTTTATCATTACGAGTAAGATTATCAGGCATAACTACCCCAACTTTTTCTAAATCAATTGTATTTTTAAAAATATTTTTTATACTATCAATATCTCCTTGTTTTATATATTCATTAAATTTATTTTCTAATAAAATATCATGATGTAATTGTTCATTAAGACGTTTAATTGAAAGCTCGAAATCAATATCATTTTCTAAGATTAACGTATTAAGTGATTGTTCTTTAATAGCTAATGGAGATAGTTGTTTGTTAAATAACAGAAAATAAACCAGTTGTCCCATATTAATGAGGTCATTTTTTTTATAGATAGGGATGGAGTTAAAATAAATTCTTAAATTCTTTTTTAAATAAAGTGGCACTTTATAACGCTTTATATAATCATAAAAAAGACTGTTAGTCACTTCTTCTAACACACAAGGCCCTATAGTTAAGTCAAAGTATGTTGTTCGTAAACATAAAAAACATTCTATATTATTAAGTGATCTGATGAAGGGTATTTCAAAAATAGATTCATTTTCAGTAAATAGTTCTTGATAAAGTCCATCTGTGGGAAGAAAAGGGTTTTCCCGATTTACAAACTTAAATTCTTTAATAGTGATATTTGCCTTGCTTATTGAAATATTCATACCAGTATTTTCTTGTAGCATTTTACAAATATAATCAAGTTCATCTTTTTTTTCATATTTCATAAAGCTTCCTCCCTTATTGATAGAAAATATACTATTTTTATGGAAAAAGTGCAATTAAATCTTTTGGGAAAAGAATAGAATAAGAGATATAAGAAAAGATTTATTTATTACGCTGTTTGTAAATAAAAGGAGTGACGCTACTGTGGATATAGTAAGAAAAAAATTAAGTGAAGATAAAAAAGAAAATGCTATAAATAGTATGAAGTTATTAACTAAACTTCCTGGCCCTGTATTAGAATATTTGATTAGATTCAATCTTAGAACTTTTAGAAAAGCTATGGAAAATCAAGATCAAAAACTATTAAATTACAGTCAACCAATTTATAAAGAAACGTATAAAATTTACGGTTGGAAAAATTTAATTTCATTAAATATATATCGAAGTGATAGCAACGCGGATGGCAAGAAACCGCTACTTTATTTTATTCATGGTGGTGCATTTATTGGTGGTTCTTCCTATGTAAATGATAATTTCATGAGAGCACTTGCTGACAGAACAGGTTACGTTATTGCGAGTGTAGATTATACCTTATCACCTGAAGCTAAATATCCAGAAGGGTTAAACGATTGCTATAAGGGCTTAAACTATTTATTGAAATACGCGAGTGATTTTGATATTGATACAACTCAAATTAGCATAGCCGGGGATAGTGCAGGTGGTAATTTAGCAGCGGCATTAATATTAAAATTAGCAAAAGAACAGATTAAAATCCAAAACCAAATTTTATATTATCCTTTGACAGATTTAGTTTCTTTAGACAAACCCAGCTATAAACAACAAGGTGCAGCTTTTCAAGGGATGAAAAAACTAATTTTCGTATGTCAGCGTTTATATTTAAAGAACAAAAAGGACAAACACTTACCTTATGTATCACCATTAAGAGCAAATATACCAACTGAAATGCCTAATACTTTAATTATGGTAGCTGAAAATGATGGGCTAAAAAGTGATGGTATAGAATACGCTGAGTTATTAGAAAAATCTGGGCATAAAGTATCATGCCTATTATATGAAAATGCTTATCACGCATTCATAAATAATCTTGGATATTCACCTGAAGCTGATGATGCACTTGAAGAAACAATTCATTTTGTGACAAACTAAACAAGAAAATTTTGACAAGTAAACAATTCATTTGGAGCGACGCAAATTTCGTAATACTTATTTTAAGGGAGAAATGTCTTATGAAAAACAATGAAATAATTAAAAATTTATCGTTAGAAGAAAAAATTAAAATTGTAACTGGTCATGCATTTTGGTATACGCATGACCTAGAAGATAAAGGATTAAATGCATTACTACTAACTGATGGTCCTTCTGGGGTAAGAAAGCAAGAAGAGGGAGCTGATGCTTTAGGCTTAAATCAAAGCATAAAAACTATTAGTTTTCCAAGTTTAGCACTAATTGCTAGTTCATTTGATAAAAATTTGCTACGTCAATAGGGTGAATATTTAGGACAAATCGCAAAAAGTGAAAAAGTTAATGTGTTGTTAGGTCCTGGTATAAATATTAAAAGAAACCCTTTGGCTGGTAGGAATTTTGAATACATGTCTGAAGATCCTTTAGTAGCTGGTAAGCTTGCAACAGCTTATATTAATGGTTTACAGTCTCAGGGTATTGGAGCAAGTGTAAAACACTTTGCCGCTAATAATAGAGAGAATCAACGATTTACCAATTCTTCTAATATAGATGAACGAACACTGAGAGAAATTTATCTTAGTGCATTTGAAACAGTTGTAAAATATGCTCAACCAGCTACGATTATGAGTTCTTATAATGCTATTAACCATGTTCCCGTTTCTGAGAATAAATGGCTACTTACAGATGTGCTGAGAAATGAATGGGGATATCAAGGTGTCGTTGTCTCTGACTGGTCGGCGGTAAAACATCGTTCCAATTCATTAAAAGCAGGGCTGAATTTAGAAATGCCTGGTAAGGGACAAAGCACATTGACTGAAGTAACAAATGCTGTAAAAAATGGCGAATTGGACGAGCATATACTAGATACCTCAGTGGATCGTGTTTTAACGTTAATTAAACAACATCAAATCAAAGATGAAGCGCAGTCTTATGACAAAGCGAGTTACCATGATTTCTCAAGAGTACTAGCAAGTAAAAGTATTATTTTATTAAAAAATGAAAACAATAACCTACCAATAAATTCATCATCATTAGGCTTGATTGGTGAACTTGCAGCTAAACCAAGAATTCAAGGTGGCGGTTCTTCTAAAGTTAATCCATATAACATTGTAACGCCGTTGGAAGCTTTTAATAAACATCAAGTTGAATATGCTCAGGGTTATTACATTAGTAATCATGAAGTAAATCAAAAGCTTCAACAAGAAGCAGTAAAAGTAGCGAAACAAAACGACCAAGTAATATTATTTTTAGGCTATCCTGAAAGTTATGAAACTGAAGGATTCGATAAAAATGCTTTAGCATTACCAGACAATCAATTAACATTATTAGATGCAGTAACGAGAGAGAATCAAAATGTAACTGTTGTTTTACAAAATGGTGGGACAGTACTTATGCCTTGGGCACATAAAGTGAAATCTATTGTTGAAACCTATTTATCAGGTGAAGCAGTAGGAGAAGCAATCAAAGATGTCTTAACTGGTAAACAAAATCCAGCAGGTAAATTAACAGAAACTGTTCCAAAACGACTTGAAGACGTTCCCTCGTATTTAACATTTAATCAAAGTAAAGCAGAAGAAGATTACAGAGAAGGCATATATGTAGGTTATAGATATTACGATACAAAACATATCAAAACGCAATTTCCATTTGGCCATGGTTTAAGTTATACAACCTTTGAGTATTCTAATATCAAAATTGCTCCTCAAGAAAAGAGCTTGAAAATTAATCTGGATATCAAAAATACGGGGAAAATATTTGGGGAAGAAGTTATACAAGTTTATATTGGAAATCGTGCAAGTGATATAGATATGCCACTCAAAGAACTTAGAGATTTTGAACGTATTGCTTTAGATGCAAACGAATCAAAAATAATTACATTTGATATACCTTATAAAGCTTTGCGCTGGTTTAATAATAATACAAGACAGTGGCAAATAGATGATGGAGAGTACGTAGTATATGTAGGTTCTTCAGTTGAAGATATCAGATTAGAGCAATCAATTACTTTAGATATAACTAATCAAACAAAATCGTATTGGATTCATGAAGATACTTATGTATATGAATTAGTGTTAAGAAAAAATGAAATCAAACAATCACTGAAACGATATCAATTAGATGAACTCATAGGTAAGGTAACAGAAGATCCAGAACTTGCGCCACTTTTTGAAAATTTACCATTACGTTCACTTATAATGCTCGATATGGATATAGCGACAGTACATGACTTTATCAATGCCGCAAATGAAGAATTAAAGCATAAATAATTATATGTAAATTGATTGTTATAAAATGCAGCGCAATTTAATTTATTTAGTATTTTTATACTATACGATGTTACAATATGATTATTATGATTTGTAGTATAAATACAAAACCCCTCACTGTGCCAGTAGTGAGGGGTTTTGTTCGTGTGGCTTTATCATTACATTTGCATAGACAATATACATATAACATATACGCATCAATATAGTTTGAATACTTAAAATTAAGTTTTTTCTAAAAACGCTTATAAAAGCGTTTGATAAAAATTAAGCTTTAACGCTATGATTGAATAAATAGGCGTAATATCTAAAGTTATGTTAAAATTTAAGAGTTAAATTAACTAATTAAGTTAAAGAAAATTAAATGGATAGCGATAACATAAATGCTAATTTTTACTAAATAGATAAATGTAAAAACATTGATACAATGCAACTTACATATTCAAAATTAAGTATAATCCAAATTGATAATTTAAAAGTAAGAAACTAATAGAAGGATTGTGAAATATCAAAATGACTAACCAAACTCCTATGATGCAACAGTATTTAAAAATAAAATCACAATATCAAGATTGTCTATTATTTTTTAGATTGGGCGATTTTTATGAAATGTTTTTTGATGATGCGAAAGAGGCGTCAAGAGTATTAGAAATCACTTTGACGAAAAGGGATGCCAAAAAAACGAACCCAATACCGATGTGTGGTGTACCTTATCATGCAGCAGATGGCTATATTGAAACATTGATTAGCAATGGATATAAAGTAGCTATATGTGAACAAATGGAAGATCCAAGACAGACTAAAGGTATGGTTCGTCGTGAAGTTGTTAGAATTGTTACTCCTGGAACGGTAATGGATAAAGGTGGCGTTGATGAAAAACAAAACAACTATATATTGAGTTTTGTGAAAGATAGTGCCGCTTATGCATTAAGTTATTGTGATGTTTCAACTGGAGAGTTGAAAGTTACACATTTCGAAGATGAAGCGACGCTAATGAATGAAATTACAACTATTAATCCTAATGAAATCGTCGTAAACGAGAATATTGGTGATGATTTAAAACGACAAATCAGTTTAACAACTGAAACGATAACGGTATTATCGGAAATTTCAGATGCACAATATAATGTAAATACTATGAAAGAACACAACTTGTTTAATGCGACACAATTGTTGTTAGATTATATATATCACACACAGAAAAGAGATTTATCCCATATTGAAGCAGTTGTTAAATATGAAGCGGTAGACTTTATGAAAATGGATTTTTACGCTAAACGAAATTTAGAATTAACAGAAAGTATTCGTTTAAAAACTAAAAAAGGAACATTGCTCTGGTTAATGGATGAGACTAAGACGCCAATGGGTGCCAGACGATTAAAACAGTGGATTGATAGACCACTTATCCATAAAGCACATATAGAATCTCGTTTAGATACAGTAGAACAGTTTCTTAATCATTTCATCGAAAGAGATACATTAAGAAATCATTTGAATCAAGTTTATGATATTGAACGCTTAGTAGGCCGTGTAAGTTATGGTAACGTCAATGCACGTGATTTAATTCAGTTGAAACATTCTATTTCAGAAATCCCAAATATTAAAAATCTACTTAATGATTTTGATGAACAGATGACTGCACAATTTAAAGCGCTAGAGCCTTTAGAAGAATTACTTGGCTTACTAGAAGAAAGTTTAAAAGAAGAACCACCAATCTCTGTAAAAGAAGGTGGCCTTTTTAAAACTGGTTTTAATAGTGGGTTAGACGAGTATTTAGAGGCATCTAAAAATGGAAAGTCATGGCTAGCTGAATTACAGGCAAAAGAACGCCAACGTACTGGCATTAAATCGTTAAAGATTAGTTTTAATAAAGTGTTTGGTTACTTTATTGAAATTACTAGAGCGAACTTACAAGGTTTCGACCCAACAGCATTTGGATATCATCGTAAGCAAACATTATCTAATGCAGAACGTTTTATCACAGATGAATTGAAAGAAAAAGAAGACATTATTCTTGGTGCTGAAGATAAAGCAATCGACTTAGAATATCAATTGTTTGTTCAACTAAGAGAAAAAATTAAAACCTATACAGAACGTTTACAAAAACAAGCAAAAGTTATATCAGAACTTGATTGTTTACAAAGTTTTGCAGAAATTGCACAAAAATATAACTATGCACGTCCAACTTTTAGCGAAGACAAAACACTACAATTAACCAATTCGCGTCATCCGGTTGTCGAACGCGTGATGGACCATAATGATTATGTGCCAAATGATTGTGAATTAGATCAAGATACATTTGTCTATTTAATAACTGGGCCTAATATGTCTGGTAAATCCACATATATGCGCCAAGTAGCCATAATTAGTATCATGGCTCAAATGGGAGCATACGTCCCTTGTGAATCGGCAACGCTCCCAGTCTTTGACCAGATATTTACAAGAATAGGCGCCGCAGATGATCTTGTATCAGGTAAAAGTACATTTATGGTTGAAATGTTAGAAGCGCAGAAAGCACTCGCACATGCGACAGAAAATAGTTTGATTATTTTTGATGAAATTGGAAGAGGTACTTCGACCTACGATGGATTAGCACTTGCACAATCAATGATAGAATATGTTGCGAATACGTCTCATGCTAAAACACTATTTTCTACGCATTATCATGAGTTAACAACTTTAGATCAGTCTTTATCTTGTTTGAAAAATGTGCATGTAGCAGCAAACGAATACAAAGGTGAACTTATCTTCTTGCATAAGGTTAAAAATGGCGCAGTAGATGATAGTTATGGTATTCAAGTAGCTAAATTAGCACATCTACCTGACGAAGTAATTTCACGTGCGCAAGTCATATTAGATGCGTTTGAACAGACTGACAAACAAGAAAACCAAGTCGTAGTTAACAAACTTGAAGTAGACTCAAGTATTCAAGATGCACAATACTCAAATGTAGAAGAACCAGTTGCAACATATCCTGAGCAATCGGAATATGCAAAACAGGATGATAAAAAAAATCAATTTGAACAAACAGCATTTGAACTATTTGATGCGCCGGTCGAGCAATCTGAAATAGAAAATGAAATTAAGACGTTGAATTTATCTAATATGACACCGATAGAAGCATTAATTAAATTAAGTGAATTACAAAAACAATTGAAATAGAGGTGAAGTCAAATGGGTAAGATTAAAGAGTTGCAAACATCATTAGCGAATAAGATTGCTGCTGGAGAAGTTGTTGAACGTCCAGGTTCAGTAGTCAAAGAGTTATTAGAAAATGCCATTGACGCCCAAGCGACTGAAATCAATATCGAAGTTGAACAATCTGGCGTAGCATCTATTCGTGTCGTTGACAATGGTACGGGTATTCATATAGAAGATTTAGGTCTCGTCTTTCATCGACATGCAACAAGTAAACTAGATGCAGATGATGATTTGTTTCATATTCGCACACTTGGATTTCGTGGAGAAGCATTAGCAAGTATCTCTTCTGTTTCCAAAGTGACACTGAAAACATGTACAGATAATCAAGAAGGCCAAGAGATTTATGTGGAAAATGGTGAAATTCTTAATCAAAAACCTGCAAAAGCGAAACAAGGTACTGATATATTAGTTGAATCATTATTTTATAATACACCAGCGCGCTTAAAATATATTAAAAGTTTATATACTGAATTAGGTAAAATTACAGATATCGTAAATCGTATGGCGATGAGTCATCCAGATATCCGTATTTCACTTATTTCAGATGGCAGAACGATTCTAAAAACAAATGGTTCAGGACGTACAAATGAAGTTATGGCAGAAATATATGGGATGAAAGTGGCTAAGGATTTAGTACACATTACGGGTGAAACAAGCGACTATCGCTTAGAAGGCTATGTTGCTAAACCAGAACATTCACGAAGTAATAAACATTATATATCTATTTTTATTAATGGTAGATATATCAAAAACTTTTTAATAAACAAAGCAATTTTAGAAGGCTATCATACACTGCTAATGATTGGCAGATTTCCAATTTGTTATATTAATATTGAAATGGATCCGATACTGGTCGACGTCAATGTGCATCCAACTAAATTAGAGGTGCGTTTATCTAAAGAAGATCAGTTGTTTGAACTGATCGTAGAAAAAATACGAGAAGCTTTTAAAGATCGTATTTTAATACCGCAAAATGATATGAATAAATTGACGCAGAAAAATAAAGTGCTGGATAAATTTGAACAACAGAAAATTGATTTTGAGAAACGCAAACAGCAAAGAGATGCTACACATTCAACGAATTTGAATTTTGACCTTGATGATAATCAGCCCAATGAAACAAATCAATCTAATCAAACCTTAGATAATACATTCTCAAATCCGAATACCACTTCAAACGATTCCTATTCAGTGAAAGAATCGACTTATGATTATGCTAAGACGCAAAGAGATGTGTTGACTGATATGGAAGAACAAGATATTACTGATACATTAGCACCTTCTGAAGATGTATCTGAGGCATCAGATATTAAAGGAAGTATCAGTAGCAACCCTTCACAGCGTATACCTTATATGGAAGTCGTAGGTCAAGTGCATGGCACATATATTATTGCGCAAAATGAGAACGGTATGTTTATGATTGATCAACATGCTGCACAGGAACGAATTAAATACGAATATTTTAGAGAAAAAATAGGCGATGTCTCTAATGAAATACAAAATTTATTAATTCCTTTAACTTTTCACTTCTCAAAAGACGAGTTGATGATTATCAATCAACACGTAGAAGAATTAGATAAAGTAGGCGTGCATTTAGAACCGTTTGGTGGTAATGATTATATTGTTGATAGTTATCCAGTGTGGTTTCCTGCTGCTGAAGCGGAAGAAATTATTAAAGATATGATTGAGTATGTCTTAGAGCATAAAAAAGTGAATGTTAAAAAAATACGTGAAGAAGCTGCTATTATGATGAGTTGTAAGAAATCAATTAAAGCAAATCACTATTTAAAAAATAATGAAATGGCAGATTTAGTGAATCAATTGAGAGAAACAGAAGATCCGTTTACATGTCCACATGGCAGACCGATAATCATTAATTTTTCAAATTATGAATTAGAACGCTTATTTAAGCGTATTATATAGGAGGTTAGTGGATGAAGCCATATATTTTACCGGCTATTCGCTCAATGAAAGATTTAGAAAAACTGATACAGACAGATTATAAAGAATGTGTGTTATTAGATACGCATATAGGTCATATCAAAAGCATTATGGAATTGATGAAGAAGAATAATATAGAAGTGTATATGCATATCGATTTAATTAGAGGTATGAGTCACGATGAATTTGCTTGTGAATTTATCATTCAAAACTACCATCCCAAAGGCATCGTATCAACAAAAACGAAAGTTATAAACAAAGCCAAAGCGTTGAATACGACTACTGTTTTTCGTGTATTTATTCTAGATAGTCATGCACTAACTAGAAGTATTGAGCTTATAAAACGTGTTGAACCTGACTTTGTTGAAGTGTTGCCTGGTATAGCAACAAAGGCAATAAAAATCATTAATGAAGAGACAAATACGTCTGTGATTGCTGGTGGTTTGATTAATGATGTTGAGGAAGTTGATGTTGCGGTGGAAAATGGTGCGAAATATATCACTACAAGCGATAGGGATTTATGGTAATACAACTAAAGCAGTTAAATTAACAGTCGTTCTAATAAAGAATAAAGGTTGAATGGCATTGACTATAATGTAATTGTCTTACTAGAATTAGCTATTTTAGAAACGCATTAAATCATTTTATTAATGTATAATCATTTCTAAAGCTTATAGCTAATTCTTTTTTTTTACCATTTTTTAATGAATAGTATTAATTTATATAAATTAAAATCCTAGGGGGAGATTTAATGATAAAACCAAGAAAATTATTAAGAGGCGACACTGTTGCAATTGTATCTTTATCTCCTGGTTTAGCCGGAGAAGATTCGATTTTATGGCGAACTAAACAAGGAATCGAACGACTGGAAACCGTATTTGGTTTGCATGTGAAAGTCATGCCCAATGCACTCAAAGGTATTAAATATGTACGTGAACACCCTGAACTGCGTGCTTCTGATTTAAATGAAGCATTACAAGATAGTGATGTAAAAGCGATTATAAGTTGTATTGGTGGTGAAGATGCCATTCGAATATTACCTTATGTAGATTTTCAAGCAATTTACGATAACCCAAAAATTTTCTCGGGTTACTCTGATTCAACGACTGTCCACATGATGTTTTATAAAATGGGTATTGTTAGTTTTTATGGACAAGCCTTATTAACAGATTTTGCGGAGAATATAGAAATGGATAGCTTTACAATTAATGATATTGAAAAATGTTGGTTCAATAGTTCAGCGATTGGCGAACGATTGCCTACGCCTTATACAAGACCAACAGGATTAGAATGGAAAGTAGAAAATAAAAATATTGCTAGGACTAAACGAGATAACCAAAGTTATGAAGTTATAAATGGAGCCGATATTGTGAGTGGTCATTTAATCGGAGGTAATTTAGAAACGTTTGTGAGTTTGATAGATACTTCCATATTTCCGGAATTAGAGCAATTTAATCATGCGATACTTTTTTTGGAAACTTCAGAAGATACACCATCTCCTTTAGAATTTTCAAAAATGTTTAACCAATTATTACAAATAGGTGTGTTAGATAAAGTTGAAGGCATTGTTTTTGGTAAACCATTTAATCAAATATATTATGAAGCGTATAAAAATGAAATATTAAAAATTATTAAAAAAAGTAAAAATCCAAACGTTCCAATTTTATATAATTTGTCATTTGGACACAATGAGCCCAAGCACAGCATGCCTTATGGCTTATCAGCAAAAATAAATTGTTATACTCAGCAATTCGAAATTAAAGAAAGCGCTGTTATTGATTTTTAAATTGTGGCAATTTTTTTACAAAAAAGATTGACAACGCTTTCAATAGAGGTGTAAGATAAACACAAGTTAATAATTAGAACAGAGATGGGAGATTTCTACAGTCATTAAACCAGTGTATTAACGCTGGACATAATTGTAGGAATCTCTTTGTCTTTTTTTAGGAGGAGTCTCTATGAGTGTATATTTTGCTGAATTATTGGGAACAGCAATATTAGTATTATTTGGGGGTGGCGTTGTTGCCAACGTTAATTTAAAACGAAGCAATGGTAACGGTGCTGATTGGATTGTAATTGCCACAGGTTGGGGACTTGCTGTAACCATGGGTGTTTATGCTACAGGTGAAATATCTGGTGCGCATTTAAATCCGGCCGTTACATTAGCGTTCGCAATGGACGGTGCATTAAGCTGGGGTATGGTTCCAGGATACATCATTTGTCAAATACTTGGTGGTATCATCGGTGGTACTTTAGTTTGGTTAATGTACTTAGCGCAATGGAAAGCAACTGAAGACAAAGATACAAAATTAGCTGTGTTTTCTACAGCACCAGCAATAAAAAATTACTTTGCCAACTTCTTAAGTGAAATTATTGGTACTGCTGCTTTAACAATGGGCTTATTATTCATTGGGATGAATAAAATTGCTGATGGTTTAAATCCACTAATTGTTGGTAGTTTAATCGTTGCTATCGGCTTAAGTTTAGGTGGTCCAACTGGATATGCCATTAATCCTGCTCGTGATTTAGGTCCACGTATTGCACATGCCATTTTACCAATTGCTGGAAAAGGTAACTCAAATTGGGGTTATGCAATTGTTCCAATTTTAGGGCCTATTACAGGTGGTATGATGGGTGCAGTTATTTATAGATTATTCTATAAAGGTGCTTTTGATATGATGTCTGTTGTATCAATAGTGTTGCTAATCGTAACAATTGCGCTTGGAATCGCTTTAAATAAAGCAAAAAGTGCAAAAGGTATCGAATCAATTTATTAAATAAGTTTTAACTGTCCTGTTTATACGTTAAAATATAAACAGGTCTTATATTATAAAAAAATAAATAATATGAATATGTTTGTTGGATTATTAAAATAGAATGTATATAAATATGTTGTTGGGAATTATTCATTTTACATACATTATTGTCCATCCTACAAACATAATATAAGGGAGATTATCATTATGAAAAAATATATTTTGTCAATTGACCAAGGTACAACAAGTTCAAGAGCAATTGTTTTTGATCAAGATGGAAAAATCCAAGGTGTAGCACAACGTGAATTCAAACAATATTTTCCTAAATCAGGTTGGGTAGAGCATGATGCAAATGAAATTTGGACATCTGTTTTAGCAGTTATTGCTGAAGTGTTAAATGAAGAGAATATTGGCGCAGATCAAATCGCGAGTATCGGTATTACAAATCAACGTGAAACAGCAGTAGTATGGGATAAACATACGTCTCGCCCAGTATATCATGCAATTGTATGGCAATCTCGTCAAACACAAAGTATTTGTCAGAACTTAAAAGACCAAGGCTTAGAAAGTAAATTCCGTGAAAAAACAGGTCTTTTATTAGATCCTTATTTTGCAGGTACAAAAGTAAAATGGATACTTGATAATGTAGAAGGTACTAGAGAAAAAGCTGAAAATGGCGATTTATTATTCGGAACAATAGATTCATGGTTAGTATGGAAATTATCAGGTGGAAAAGCACATATCACAGATTATACAAATGCAAGTCGTACATTAATTTACAATATTCATGATTTGGAATGGGATCAAGAATTATTAGATATTTTAGAAATTCCAAATTCAATGCTCCCTGAAGTAAAATCTTCAAGTGAGGTTTATGCTAATACTGTAGATTATCATTTCTTCGGTAAAGAAGTGCCGATTTCTGGTATCGCTGGTGACCAACAAGCAGCATTATTCGGTCAAGCATGTTTCGAACGTGGTGATGCGAAAAACACTTATGGTACTGGTGGATTTATGTTAATGAATACAGGAGAAGAGGCAGTTACTTCTAAAAGTGGTTTATTAACGACTATTGCATATGGTATTGATGGTAAAGTCAACTATGCACTTGAAGGATCTATCTTTGTTTCAGGCTCTGCAATTCAATGGTTAAGAGATGGATTAAGAATGATTAATTCAGCACCACAATCAGAAAATTATGCAGAACGTGTTGAATCAACAGAAGGTGTTTATGTTGTGCCAGCATTTGTTGGTCTTGGTACACCGTACTGGGATGCAGAAGCACGAGGTGCTATTTTCGGACTTACACGCGGTACTGAAAAAGAACATTTCATCCGAGCTACTTTAGAATCATTATGTTATCAAACACGTGACGTATTAGAAGCTATGGAAAAAGATTCAGGTATCAAAGTAAATAATTTACGTGTTGATGGTGGCGCAGTTAAAAATAATTTCATCATGCAATTCCAATCTGATATCTTAAATGTTGGTGTTGAACGTCCAGAAATTAGTGAAACAACAGCATTAGGTGCAGCATACTTAGCTGGACTTGCAGTTGGATTCTGGGATAGTAAAGATGAAATTGCTAACCGTTGGAAGTTAGATAAGCAATTCAATCCAGATATGGTAGAACAAGAAAGAGAAAAACATTACAAAGGCTGGAAGAAAGCTGTAGAAGCTACTCAAGTCTTTAAATTAGACGATGAGTAAAAAAATTAGACTTAAAAGTGTTATCTATGCTACAATACGGGTAAGTTAATAATATCGAGATGAGAAATGAGAGATTCAATTCGTACAATTATATATGTATGGGATGAGTCTCTCTTTTTTTAATACTTTAGGAGGCGCTGGATTTTATGAGTTTATCAACTTTAAAAAGAGAACAGATTAAGAAAGAATTGAAAAATGACGCTTATGACGTTGTGATTATCGGTGGCGGAATTACCGGAGCTGGGATTGCTTTAGATGCTAGTAACAGAGGTATGAAAGTTGCTTTAGTAGAGATGCAAGACTTTGCACAAGGTACAAGCTCACGTTCTACTAAATTAGTACATGGTGGCTTACGTTATTTAAAACAATTACAAGTAGGCGTGGTTGCAGAAACTGGTCGCGAACGTGCGATTGTTTATGAAAATGGTCCACATGTAACGACACCAGAACGTATGCTGTTACCATTGCATAAAGGCGGATCTATGGGTAAATTCACTACATCGATTGGTTTAGGCGTTTATGATAGATTAGCAGGTGTTAAAAAAGCTGAACGTAAAACAATGTTAAATGCAAAAGAAACACTTGCAAAAGAACCACTTGTTAAGAAAGCTGGTCTTAAAGCTGGTGGCTCTTATGTTGAATACCGTACAGATGATGCACGATTAACTATTGAAGTAATGAAACGTGCTGAAGAAAAAGGCGCTACTATCATTAACCATACAAAATCTGTTCATTTCACATATGACTCAAATGAAACAGTTAATGGTATTCAAGTAGAAGACCAAATTAGCAATGAAACTTACCCAATTAAAGCTAAAAAAGTTATCAATGCAAGTGGTCCATGGGTAGATGAAGTACGTAGTGGCGATTATGCACGTAATAATAAAGAATTACGTTTAACAAAAGGTGTTCATGTTGTAATTGATCAATCTAAATTCCCACTAGGTCAAGCTGTATACTTTGATACAGAAAACGATGGCCGTATGATTTTTGCTATTCCACGTGAAGGTAAAGCATATGTTGGTACTACAGATACATTTTATGACAATGTTAAGACATCACCGTTAGTTAACCAAGAAGATAGAGATTATTTAATTGAAGCAATTAACTATATGTTCCCTGATGTTAATGTATCTGATGAAGATATCGAATCATCATGGGCTGGTGTAAGACCACTTATTTTAGAAGAAGGTAAAGATCCTTCAGAAATTTCTCGTAAAGACGAAGTTTGGGAAGGTAAATCTGGTTTATTAACAATTGCAGGTGGTAAACTAACTGGTTACCGTCATATGGCAGTAGAGATTGTTGATTTATTAGCAAAACGCTTAAAATCAGAATATAAACTTACTTTTGATAAAGCGGCAACAAAACACTTAACAATCTCTGGTGGCGATGTAGGCGGCAGTAAAAACTTTGATAAATATATTGAACAAAAAGTTGAAGATGCAAAAGCTTATCAAATCGACGAAGCGACTGCACGTCACTTTGTATCTAAATATGGTTCAAACGCTGAAGAGTTATTCAAAATTGCACAAACTGCGCAATATCAAGAAACTGGTTTACCGTTAGATATCTACACAGAATTAATTTATTCAATTCAAAATGAAATGGTTCACCGTCCAACTGATTTCTTTATCCGTCGTACAGGTAAATTATATTTCAAAATTGATGATGTATTAAATTATAAAGAACAAGTAATCGATGTAATGGCTGAATTATTAGGCTATACAAACATTCAAAAAGAATTATATACAAAAGAATTAGAAACTGCGATTAAAGAAGCACAAACAGGTAATAACCAACCAGCAGTTAAAGCGTAAATATTAAAACTGGCGACAAGGTCTTAGGACTTTGTCGCCAGTTTCAGAGTGTCGACAAAGTCTCCGACTTTGTTGGCACTTTTTTGTGCACGCTTTCCGCGGGCACAGCCTCAGCCTATAGTCTTCGGCTAGTGCTTTTCCCGCAGGAGTCGGCACAAATTACTGCCATTTTTAAACAAAAATAATATAATATATTTAAATTAAGCAATGGTGGTGTTTGTAATGTTGAATAAATCAACTGATAAAAGAGATCAATATGAAATGATTTCAATATCGGAATTAGTTCCTAGTAATCACTTATTACGTAGAGTAGATAATATATTGGATTTAAATTTCATTTATGAACTTGTCGAAGACAAATATTGTCTTGATAATGAAAGACAATCAATTGACCTTGTAATTTTAGTGAAGATATTATTTATTCAAAGATTAATTGGAATAAAATCAATGAGACAAAAGATAAAAGAAATAGAAACGAACGTAGCTTACCGTTGGTATTTAGGTTATAGCTTTTTAGATAAAGTACCTCATTTCGGTACATTTAGTAAAAACTATACACGTCGTTTTCATGATACAGATTTATTTGAACAAATATTTGAAAGAATTCTTAAAATCGCAATAAAAAATAATTTAATAGATCATTCATCTTTATTCATTGATTCAACCCACATAAAAGCAAACGCAAATAAAAATAAATATATAACTGAATTAGTGAAAAAAGAAAGATTCTCTTCATTTCCAAGAAGAATTAGATAATGAAATTAATGAACAAAGATTATCTCAAGGAAAAAAGCCTATAAAAAAGAAAAAGAAGGAGGAATACAAAAGTAAAAAAAGTAAGTACGCCTGATCCGGACTCTGGTTACTATGATAATTATATTTGTCCTAACGATGAAACATTAATATTTAAACGAACAATGCCAATAGGTCACAGACTGTATGTATCCAATCCTAACAATTGAAAGAAGATTTGGAGATGCAAAAGAGCAGCATGGTATGAGATGGACACGATATAGAGGTATCAAAAAAGTTTCCATGGATACCACGCTGATTAGTGTTGCCATGAATCTTAAGAAAATGGTAATGTGGCTTATAAAAGGGCCAGAAATGGTCTGAAAGACCACTTTTTGTTTTTAAAATTAAGTTATATTTATAAAAAAATAAACTAAATGCCTTTAGAGCAAATGGTTTGTCTATCTCAATATATCTTCGTGTTACTTTATCTCATAATATGTACAGATATCTTTTTCATTGAAGGTGGTAGATAAATCTAAAAAGTAAGGGCTTTGCCACTTTTGTGTTTTTAGCGCAGTCTTATTCAAATTGGATTCCCAATGCGGATAAACACGCATTGCCATTTTTCCTTTGTGTTTAGTAGATGTTATTATGCCGTTTGCTAACAAGATATCTTTCGGGAAAATAAATTGTCCTGTACGGGCACCATCAATAATATTAATAATCAAGTAATCTTTAGAATTCTCGCAATTAAAAGGGATATTTTTAGCTATTTCATTTTTTTGCCACATTGCAACGAAATAACCAGTTTTTTTAGGTGTCTTCTTAGCTAAACGACTTTTAAAAGTGTGATGAGTTAAGCTAAAATTAAAACCTTCATACTCACGATTCCATTTTTCAATTTCAAAATTAACTGGGGAAAAGTCATTTACCATTTCATCCATTTTATTTATTAACTTTTTAGAAGCATATTCTTCAAACATAATAATAAACCAACCTTTGCTAAATTATATTTGTATTTTTGTTTTCAGAAGCAAATTATACAAAAAGCCAATTACTGTGTTGAGAGCATTAATATACCTAAGATAACTATAAAAATATAAATCCATTTTTCAAAATGATTATGGTGTGTCTTTTTCGATAAATACTTACCTAATAAAACTGCAACAACCAATATAGGTAAAGTAGCTAAGAATAATCGAATAGTTTGGCTCGTCCAAATACCGCCTAATAATTGACCCACGACAACAAAGATAGCTGTTAATAGAAAATGAGCTTGAATTGTACTTTTAAAGTCTTTAATATGCCATTGACTTAGCGTTCCGAAAATAACAATTGGTACACCATGAGAATTATAAACACTGCCTAACACACCTGAAACAAGTCCTGCCAAACCCTCCCATAGAGAAGATTTAAGTTTGATTTTAGAATGGTGGGTGAGAAAAACGGTTTTGATAAAAGCATAAATACCATAAAGAATTAGAAAAATAGCTAATAGTAATTGGATTTTCCCAGTATCAAAATGATGGAGTATCCATATGCCTACAGGTATGCCGATTAAACTGCCTGACATCATGACTGCCAAAGTTCTATATTTAATATGCTTCATTTCAGAAAAAATATTAAATAAAGCTACAGTTAGACCAGCGATACCAACTAAAGATATAGCTGTTTTTATGTCTAAACCTATTAAAGCTAATAAAGGCATGCTTATTAAAGCTTCTCCAAAACCAAAGTATGTACGTACTAAAGCACCTAAGAATATAGCTAATAAAATAAAAATAAAAATTGTTATATCCATTAGATGTCCTCCTTGATGAATTGTTGTCTGTGTTACATTTTATGTTGAGTACAAATAACTCGATACTTATTACTTACTGATTCAAAATGTAGCTAAACCAATTGCTATAAGAGCATTTGATATTAAAAAATATTTTTCTTTGAGACAAACTGTGTTCATTAATTGCTTTATTTAATAATTATTAGAAATGAAGAAAAAGGTTTGTATGCATTTGTCTCCATATAAGTTTAACTAAGAAACTATCAACAAAGTTATTGATATAGTCGACAACCTAACTTAATACTTGATATTGAGTATAACATTTTTAAAATAGAATTATATTAGTGTTTCGAATAATAATTACGTTTTTATTAAGTAAAACATTTGCTTGAGTTTTTATAAAATCAATGTTTTTTAATATATCGTTGTCTAGTGGTTAACGTTTTGCATTCTATTTGATAACATTGAATTTTGAGGGTATATTGTATAGTATAAGAAGTTTGAAATGATGCATGATTTGGGGGCTATCACATGAGTCAAAAGGAATTTAAGATTACTGTTGAAGATGGCACAATGTTAGAAGTGAAATTAGATAAAGCCAAGCATGAAACAATTGGTGTTGTACATTTGCTTCATGGTATGGCAGAACATATGGGAAGATATGATGAACTTGTTGAATCGTTTAATCAACAAGGATATGATGCATTACGCCATAACCATAGAGGTCATGGGAAAGAAATAAAGGAAAAAGAACGTGGACATATAGATGATATATCGCAAGTTGCGGATGATACATATGAAATTGCGCAGACAATGTGTACACACTACACGAACATCCCATACATTATGATAGGTCATTCTATGGGTTCTATTATAGCCCGTATATTTGCTCAAAAATATCCTGATGCAGCGCAAGGTTTAATTCTTAGTGGCACAGCCCAATATCCAAAGTATTTAGGTCTACCTATTGCTGTGTTAATGAAAATCATTACTTTAATATTAGGAAAGCGACGTCGATTGAAGTGGGTTAATCGATTAATGTATAAATCATTTAATAAAGATATTAATAATCAAAAAACTTCAAGCGATTGGTTATCTAGCGATGCTCGAGAAGTTGCTAAATTTATCAAAGATCCAAATACTGGTTTTTTAGTTTCCAATCAACTCATATACCAAATAATAAAACACGCGTTAGGCACAAGCCGTGTAAAAAACATCGAAAAAATGAACACAGAACTTCCTGTATTGCTCATATCGGGGAAAGATGATCCGTTAGGTGGCAAAGGTAAAGGTATTAGAAAACTAGGGAAATTATATAAACGCTTTGGCGTGAAACATGTAACCGTCCATTTATACAAAAATAAACGTCATGAAGTTTTATTCGATACGGATTCTGATATTACATGGAATAACATGTATGAATGGATTGAAAAGCAAATTTTAAAAAAGATAAATAACAATAGTAAATAAAGAGAGTTGATATACACGTGCATAATGATAAACCTTTTTTAATCGTGCTTGTAGGTCCGACTGCTGTAGGAAAGACAGAATTCAGCATTGAATTAGCGAAAAAATTTAATGGTGAAATTATCAGTGGCGATTCAATGCAAGTATATAAACATATGGATATAGGTACAGCAAAGATAACGTCAGATGAAATGTCAGGTGTGCCACATCATATGATAGATATATTAGAGCCAGATGAAACATTTTCTGCGTTTGATTTTAAAAATAGAGCGCAGCAATTAATAACTGAGATTACTGATAGAGGATGTGTGCCTATAATTGCTGGAGGCACGGGCTTATATATCCAGTCTTTGATACACGATTATGCGTTTGAAGATGAAACAATCACAGACGAAGAAAGTGAAGTAGTAGACAAAAAGTTAGCAGAATTAGATCAGCTATCAAATGCAGCGTTACATCAGTATTTATCATCATTTGATAGTGAGTCTGCAGAAGATATTCATCCCAATAATAGAAAAAGAGTGCGCAGAGCAATTCAATATTATTTAAAAACCAAAAAACTTTTAAGTTCTCGAAAGAAAGTTCAACAATATACAGAAAATTATGATACATTATTATTAGGGATAGAAATGTCGCGTGACATATTATATCAAAGGATAAATAAACGCGTAGATATAATGTTGGAACGTGGTTTACTTGATGAAGTGAAACAACTCGTAGATGCGGGATATGAATCATGTCAAAGTATGCAGGCTATAGGCTATAAAGAAATGTTGCCTGTAGTGAAGTGCGGTACAAATAAAAATGACGCAATAGATAAATTAAAGCAACATTCTCGAAACTATGCAAAGCGACAGATGACTTGGTTCAAAAATAAGCTAGACGTAGTATGGTTAGATAAAGAGAAAATGTCACTTTCATCGATGTTAGATGTAGTTTCAGTCCAAATAAAGAAAAGGAGTATAGAACATGAAGACAACAGAAAACATCCAAGATAAATTCCTAGGACAATTTAAGACTGATCAAACAAAAGTGATTGTGTTTTTAATGAATGGTTTTCAAATGAAAGGTGTTATTGAGGATTATGATAAGTATGTAGTATGCTTATTATCTCAAGGTAAACAGCATTTTATTTATAAACATGCTATTAGTACTTTCACAATTGATGATGCACCTCAAACATCATAATTAGAAAATATATAATTAAAAGTTAAAAACTAAATAAGCTACACTAGATTAATTGATATCTAGTGTAGCTTATATTTGTTTATAGATATTGTAATGCTTAATATTGTTTCAGAAAATCATAGAATTTTCAAATTATAATAATGCTTCAATTTCTGATTCGATTTGATTAGGTTTTTTCTGTGGAGAAAAGCGTTTTACAACTTTACCATCTTTATCTACTAGGAATTTAGTGAAGTTCCATTTGATTTTTTCATTGAAGACACCATTTTGTTCTTTAGTTAAAAATTCAAATAGTGGGTGTTGATTTTCACCTTTGACATCAACTTTTTCATGCATTGGGAAGGTAACACCGTAGTTAATTTTACAGTTTTGTGTAGCTTCTTCACCAGTGCCAGGCTCTTGACCTCCAAATTGATTACAAGGGAAACCTAATACTATCAAATTTTGATCTTTATATTTATCATATAAACTTTGAAGTCCTTCGAACTGTGGTGTAAAACCACATTCACTAGCCGTGTTAACAATTAACATGGGTTGTCCTTGATACGTATCTAATTTGTACGATTCTCCATTTGGTTTCTGAACTTCTATGTCATATATAGTCATTTTAATTCACCTCTTATAAGTAATCTAACATAATTTGGCGCTGTAGTCTTTATATATACACTATGATAGAATAGCTAAGAAAAGAGGTGCATGTTATGACCCAACAACAAACTTATAATACAAAAAAAGAATTAGAAACAGCTATTTTAGTTGGAGTACATGCTCAAAATGATGACGAATTTGATTTTGAGTCGACAATGGAAGAATTAGCATCATTGTCAGAAACGTGTCAACTAAACGTTCAAGAACAGTTTACTCAAAACAGAACACATTTTGATAGAAAATATTATGTTGGTAAAGGGAAATTAGAAGATATTCGAGCGTATATTGAATATCATGATATCGATGTCGTTGTTGCTAATGATGAATTAACAACAGCACAATCAAAAGCGCTAAATGGAAATTTAAATGTGAAAATTATCGACAGAACGCAATTAATATTAGAGATTTTTGCATTAAGAGCAAGTAGTAAAGATGGTAAATTACAAGTTGAATTAGCGCAACTTGATTATTTAATGCCTAGATTGCAAGGACATGGACGTAGTTTGTCACGTTTAGGTGGCGGTATTGGGACAAGAGGCCCTGGTGAAACGAAACTAGAAATGGACCGTCGTCATATTAGAACGAGAATGAACGAAATTAAGCACCAATTAGAAACAGTGGTTGAACATCGTGAACGTTATCGTAATAAACGTGAACAGAACCATGTTTTCCAAGTTGCACTCATAGGTTATACGAACGCAGGTAAATCATCTTGGTTTAACATGCTTGCCAATGAAACAACATATGAAAAGAATTTATTATTCGCAACACTTGATCCTAAAACACGACAAATCCAGATAAATGATGGGTTTAACTTAATTATTTCTGATACAGTTGGTTTTATTCAAAAGCTACCAACGACATTAATTGCAGCTTTTAAATCAACGCTTGAAGAAGCAAAAAATGCGGATCTATTATTACATGTCGTTGATAGTAGTCATCCTGAGTATAGAGCACAATATGATACTGTGAATGGAATTGTTGCAGATTTAGATATGGCACAAATTCCGCAAGCAATTATATTTAATAAAAAAGATTTGCATGAAGGTGCGACGCCGACAACGAATAAGCCATCGGTATTTGTTTCTAGTCGGGATGAAACAGATATAGACAAATTAAAACAATTACTATTTGATCAAGTCAAAAAAATACTCACATATTATGAAGAAACCATCCCAAGTGCGAATGCGGATAGATTATACTTTCTTAAACAGCATACACTTGTGTCAGAATTAATATTTAATGAAGATGATGCAACTTACGAAATTAAAGGATATAAAAAAGAATAGAAGGAAGTAATGATTAATGGAAGATATGAAACAGCTGATTGCTAATACAGAAGAAACATTAGCACCATATTTTAGAAACATTGAGGCAACAGCATATGTTAATCAGGAAAAAGTATTAGATGCATTTCATGCGGTAAGAGCAACTGAAAATGATTTACAAGGCACTACTGGTTATGGCTATGATGATTTTGGTAGAGACCATTTAGAAGAAATTTATGCCCATGTTTTTAAAGCAGAAGATGCTATTGTCAGACCACAAATTATTTCAGGTACTCACGCAATAACGATTGCTTTACAAAGCACATTAAAGTATGGTGATGAGCTGTTATATATAACAGGAAATCCTTATGATACTTTATTAGAGGTTATTGGCATAAATGGAAATGGTATTGAAAGTTTGAAAGAATATGGCGTGAGTTATAATAAAGTTGATTTAAAAGAAGATGATATAGATATAGAAGAAGTAATGAATCAAATCAAACCACAAACTAAAGTTATTGCAATTCAACGTTCTAAAGGGTATGACAAACGACCATCTCTTAATTTAGAAGTAATTGAGAGTGCAATTCAAACAATAAAAGCACAGTATCCAGACGTGATTATTTTTGTAGATAATTGTTATGGTGAATTCGTTGAAACGCATGAACCAATAGAATGTGGTGCGGATTTAATTGCTGGATCATTAATTAAAAATCCAGGTGGTGGTTTAGCTAAAATTGGTGGTTATATTGCTGGCAAAGAATCCTTGGTTGCGAGATGTGGATACCGTTTAACTGCACCTGGTATAGGTAAAGAAGCGGGCGCTTCTCTTAACTCATTACAAGAAATGTACCAAGGCTTTTTCTTAGCACCTCATGTTGTTAGCCAAAGTTTAAAAGGTGCATTATTTACAAGTCTTTTATTAGAAAAAATGAACATGCGTACAAAACCAAGATACGATGTTCCTAGAACCGATCTTATACAAACGGTTGAATTCGATACTAAAGAGCAAATGATTCAATTTTGCCAAAGTATTCAACAAGCTTCACCGATCAATGCGCACTTTAAGCCAGAACCTGCTTCTATGCCAGGCTATGAAGATGATGTTATTATGGCTGCTGGTACATTTATCCAGGGTTCGTCTATTGAATTATCAGCTGATGGTCCAATTCGCCCCCCTTATGAAGCCTATGTACAAGGTGGCTTAACCTACGAACATGTGAAATTGGCAGTAACAAGAGCTGCAGCAAATCTTAAATCACAGCAACTGATATAAAAAGAAGTTGAAATCCATGTATTCTATCAAACACACATTTTGAAGTAATATACTTGTTAATGATGTGAATTTTGATAAATATATGGATTTTTTTTGAACAAATTAAAGGAATTTTCTAAAAATTAATATGATTCACGAGTGTTGATAAGACGTACGCTAGTGATACCAAGGGTTCAAAGGATATGTAAGGAAACCTTACATATTTTTGAAATTATTGAAAAATTATGCTAAATTTAGAACAAGTTCAAAAATAGAGGTGAGGGAATTGAAGTCAAACGATACATTAAGACGCAATATGCCTGTATTCTCTATCAGTGTTGTAACTAAATTGAGCGAATTAACCGCAAGGCAAATTCGCTACTATGAAACACATGAACTGATTAAACCACAACGTTCAGAAGGCAATAAGAGGCTCTTTTCATTAAATGATTTGGAACGACTTTTAGAAATTAAAAAACTGATTGAAAAAGGATTTAATATCAAGGGTATTAAGCAAATTCTTAATGAAGAGCAAAGTCATCTTTCTGATGATGAACAAGAAACAAGAAAACAAATGATAGTTGAAGCTACCCAGAAACCACAGCGAGAAGCAATACCGATAAATCGTGGTGACTTATCACGTTTTATCAAATAATATTAACGGGGGACATTTACAATGCCAAAACGTACATTTACTAAAGAAGATATTCATAAGTTTGCTAAAGAAGAAAACGTAAGATATTTACGCTTACAATTTACTGATATTTTAGGCGTAATTAAAAACGTAGAAGTACCAGTTAGCCAACTAGAAAAAGTATTAGATAATGAAATGATGTTTGATGGTTCTTCAATTGAAGGTTTTGTTCGAATTGAAGAGTCAGATATGTATTTATACCCAGATTTAGATACATGGGTTATCTTCCCATGGACGGCAGGACAAGGAAAAGTTGCACGACTTATCTGTGATGTTTATAAAACAGATCATACACCATTTGAAGGTGACCCACGTTCAAACTTAAAACGTGTCTTAGAAAATATGAGAGAATTAGGATTCACAGATTTGAATTTAGGGCCTGAGCCCGAATTCTTCTTATTTAAATTAGATGAAAAAGGTGAACCAACATTAGAATTAAATGATAATGGTGGATACTTTGACCTTGCACCAACAGATTTAGGTGAAAATTGTCGTCGTGATATTGTATTAGAACTTGAGGACATGGGCTTTGATATTGAAGCGAGTCACCATGAAGTCGCACCAGGTCAACACGAAATAGATTTTAAATATGCAGATGCAATTACAGCTTGTGATAACATTCAAACATTTAAACTTGTTGTAAAAACAATTGCACGTCAACATAATCTACATGCGACGTTCATGCCGAAACCTTTATTCGGTGTTAATGGTAGTGGAATGCACTTTAACATGTCATTATTCAAAGGCAAAGAGAACGCATTCTATGATCCAGATGGGGATATGCAAATGACGAAAGATGCTTATCATTTCATAGCAGGTACTTTAAAAAACGCACGTGGTTTCACAGCTGTATGTAATCCTTTAGTAAACTCATACAAACGTTTAGTTCCAGGTTACGAAGCACCATGTTATATCGCTTGGAGTGGTAAAAACCGTTCACCATTAATCCGTGTACCAACTTCTCGTGGATTATCTACACGTGTTGAAGTACGTTCAGTAGATCCAGCTGCCAATCCATATTTAGCATTAGCAGCACTTTTAGAAGCAGGTTTAGATGGTATTAAAAATAAACTAGAAGTACCAGAACCAGTTAACCAAAACATTTATGAAATGAATCGTGAAGAACGTGAAGCTGTTGGTATCGAAGATTTACCTTCAACTTTATACACTGCTGTAAAAGCAATGAAAAATAACGCACCAATTAAAGAAGCTTTAGGCAATCATATTTATAATCAATTTATTAACTCTAAATCAATTGAGTGGGATTATTATAGAACACAAGTTTCTGAATGGGAAAGAGAACAATACCTTAAAGAATACTAGGTGCTAAGCAAGAGGGATAATATTAGTAATATCAACAACTCGGGTCATTCTGAATGAATGATTTCGGGTTGTTTTTTGTATGAAAAAGGCGCAAAAATCTCTATAATTTAAATATCCTACCAAATAAATTAAGGAGAGATTATGCGCCTATGAATCATTTTATATCAAACACACTTGGAATTGAAGACCCAAATATTATCTTTGAAAATAAGATTGAAGAAATTGAACATAAAGGACAAATATGTAAGTACTTTTATGCAAAAGTTTCATATACTAATGATTGTTATGAAAGTTGTGGTCCACTTAATGCTCATTTTCGGTACTTTCATCGTTAACTTTTGTTTATCTAGGGTATTGTTAAAATATATTAAGGTGAAAATTGTGTGAATAGATGAAGAGGAGACTAAAAGATGGAGTTAAGTCCTTATTTGCAATTAAATGGAAATGCTAGAGAAGCAATTGAGTTTTATGAAAATACTTTTGGAGCTAAGAATTTAGGGATTATGACATATGGGGATCTTCCAGAGGACCCAGGTTTTTCACTTCCTGAAAATACAAAAGATTTAATTTCTCACTCAGCGTTGGAAATAGAGAATTCGAAAATTATGATTGTAGATACGTTCCCAGGTTATCCGTCTCAAGAGGGTAATGTAGTTATAATCTGTATTACTTTAAATAATAAAAATAAAGCAAGCCAAATTTTTGAAACTTTAGGAAAAGAAGGTCAAATTGAAATGCCATTATCTGAAACAAGTTTTAGTCCGGCATTTGGAGTAGTTAAAGATAAATTTGGGGTAAGATTTCAAATTTATACCGAAGTGAACGAATGATTTTTGTGAATTTAAAAGAATATTCTATGCTAAATTATTTTTATTAAAAAACAGGTTCAAATCGCTCAATCTATTGAGTGATTTGAACCTGTTTGTTTGTTGAGATAATATAATTGTAATGATACGACTATATTAACCGAATATCGCGTGCACGAAAGGTAATAAATATAATGTTAATAAAGTAAGACATATTCCAAAGTATATAATAAATGCACGCGCTTCTTTTGATTTGAAGAAAATAATCACCTCAATCATTATAAACTGAAACTTAATTTTAAGATAAAAAGATTATAAGAGTCAACAAAGAGCATTTAAATCCACGTTAATATTTGATGCTATTGTATTATTAATTGTATGTATGATGTATAAGTAGTAATATGTACCTAATAAATATTATTTATCTTGATAAGGGGATGGTTAGATGAACAAGATTAAACTAAGTACATTGAGAGCGGCATCATTAAAAGAATTAGAGAGTAGTATTAATGCATTTTTAGAAGATGATGAAGTTGCAGGTTATCAGTTACTAAATGCTACAGTGCGAGAAGTTGAGGAACGCACATACTCATCGAATGAAGAAGAGTTTAATGCTATACTGACATTCGTAAAAAATGATTAAAATAAAAAGTCGTGTATGAAGTTATAAAACTTTTTACACGACTTTTTTATTTAGTGAAATCAACGTATAGAGTAATGAAACTAATTAAAAAGCTTTAAAAGGAATTAATTCAACTATAATATAATTATGTAAACTAAAAAACACGTTTCATCCTTTCTCATCCTATAGTTAATACGTATTCAAATGATACATAAAAAAACTGCCTGCATTTTGATATGCGGCAGTAAAGATTATTTCTTTTTATATTTCGTTACGATTGTTTGGATAACAAAAACAATGAACCCAATAAGGATACCTAAAAAAACCGCTACGACTGCTGATACCATTAATGGTAATTGAAATTGATTTTGTAATATGAGCCCCACAATCACTGCAATAATCACTGCGATGATTGTAATCATATTCTCTTTAAATATACTCAATTTGTTCACTCCTATCTAATGTATTATAGCACGAGTTTATCAGTGATATGAAATAAAATATTATTATTCGTCATTATATTTACGTTGGATATTATAACAGAATTTTGTCATTTGAATTAAAGTATAAAATATTGTGGACTACGCTAACTTGACGACTTAATTGATTTTCTATATGATAATTTGGACAATTCAAAAGAAGTAGGTGCAACTGTGAAATCGACTAAAAAAATGACAATATTAGTTGTTAGTATGATTGTGTTAGGTGTACTTGCGTTTCAATTTATAAATGAAACAGGGCCTTTTCAAAATAATGGATCAAAATCAGAATCTGGACCTAAAGAAACTGAAGAAGTGCACATTGAACGTGTTGTTGATGGTGATACTTTGGTTGCCAAAAATGACAATAATAAAGAACTGAAGGTTAGACTTATCGGAGTGGATACACCAGAAACAGTTAAACCTGATACACCAGTTCAACCATATGGTAAAGAAGCTTCAGATTATTCTAAAGCACAATTAACGAACAAAGACGTTTTTTTGGAATATGATGAAGAGCAAGAAGATCAATATGGAAGAACATTAGCTTATTTATGGTTAGATAAGGATACAATGTTTAATGAAGAGTTAATAAAAAAAGGTTTGGCTAAAGAAAAATACTATGCACCTAATGGTAAATACAGAGATATATTTGAAAAAGCTGAACAACAAGCAAAAAATAACAATGAGAATATTTGGAGTTAAAGTAATTAACTGAACATTTTTGTACAAGGTATGCACATAAATGCTAAAAGAAATCATGTGACTTTGTGCACAAAATAAAAGGTAGCTTCCCATTTTAGGAAGCTACCTTTTATTTTTGCTACTATTCTTTCTAGTAATATCGATTTTGAAATGACATTTGTTGTAATTCGATTAATGCATATGATTTACTAATTTATTATATTGTTCTTCAGTTAATGATTCGTTAGAAGATGCTAGTGTTTCACCAATGACTTCTTTTAAAGATGATTTTGAAGAGACGGTTTCTGCGTAATTTCCTCTAATTGCTGGTCCATCTATGATATTCACACTACCATCTGTAAAATAAACAAGGCCTATACTCTTGATTTGACGTTTGAGATGTTCATTTATTTTATCTTCTAATACTTTGGCATTTTGCGAAGATTGTTCATATGGATCATAATTATAAAATTCAAAAATTACTGAATTATTTTTGATACGTTCTATAAATGTATAATTTGTTTTTCGCTTTGTTTGAAATTGTGAATGGTATTGATTCGCAATGTAGCGACCGACAGTTTGATTTACTGTGTCGTCATTATTAGATAAAGTTTCTAAGTTAGAGTCAGCATTAAAATGGTAGAACGTTTTTTGTTTCCAATTTTTAACATTAATGTTGAAGAGCCCTTTATCAGTTATGATGATATAATCGAATGTTCTTGCATATTCAAATAACGGATGTTTTACCGCAAGATTACTCGTAGCAATGATGTCATAAAACTTAATCTGAGCATCTGTTTTGTATTGTGATAAAATTTCATTTAAAACTTGTTTGGCTTTTCTTAATCCATGATGATATGTATCGTTATTTGCGTCAATATCTAACATCTGATTTTTTAAATGTGTGTTTTCACTCGTAACCATACTGATTTTATTAACTAATTGATTCTTAGAATATATTTCAGTATCAAGCTTATGTTTCATAAGGTGATGATTTATAAATACAATAATAATTAATAGAACAATTATTATGAGTAAAATAGAAATTAAAAACATGTGTACCATCCTAATCTTAAATTAATTTTTAACAAGGTTTATTTTACGCCTTTCTTTAAAGTAGTACAAATTGTATTTATTAAATTGTTATAAAAAATACAATAAAATAATTATTAATAATGATTGTTACGATTAATTCTATAATAAAAGTTAACAAAACGAACGTTTGAACAATGATTTATAGTTTTATTTATGACCATAAATAGATATAATAAATTATGCGCAATATAAATAGTGTAGATGGAGGACGACAATTTGAGTGCAATTAAAAGTTATCTCGAACAAATTACTGAGAAAATCAATGAAAATGAAATTATTGCATTTGATAATCATCCTGCTGCTTATAAAATAATTGATCAATTATTTTATAATGGAATTAAAATCTCAGTGATTAGTTATTCTACGGATATTATTAAATATGTAGCTAAATATACAAACTTTAACATTATATTATCAAATGGCGTGGTAAGTAGTGAATATCATATTATAGTAGGCACAGATGTTGCTCAAACATTTTCAAAATATCGTATTAGTCGGTATTTTGCTGCAATGCCTTATATGGCAGATAATTCATTGTATCAGACTATACCTGAAGTAGCTGAAATTCAAATTGCACTAAAACAAAGTGCTGATCAGTTTTGGGTTATAAATAGACCTGAATTTCTAAATACCAGATTAGCACATGATTTTATACATATAGGAGACTTTTAAAATTAAATGTGTTTTATTTCACATTTTCATGTTTTATACATTGAAAAACGCTTCTACAAATTATATAATGAACATTATTGGAAACGCTTACTTTGAATAGGAGGTGCTCATTTGCCAGATACTAAAAATAAAAATATTAAACAAATTGTAGAGACGTTAAACGAAAATGTAGCTAGTTTATTTAAATATAATGGTGAAGTTGCTAAACAATTATTTTTGCATGATGAATTTAATTTAAATGGAAAAGTAGATATCAGTGTTGAAAGGAAATTTTTAGGGGAAGTTTTAAAATATATACCAAAAACATTTAAATCTGTGCTTTATGATGGCACATCCTCAACGTCAGATTTCACGAAAATTGATTTTCCTAAAGTGACACATGCCAATATCTTTGATAATGAAGAAATCATCATGACGATTATTGTTTATGATGTAAAAGATGAAGATTGGATGTTTAGATGGAATCATAATATCAGGATGCCTGAGAAACATATTTATTTCCATTCAATCAAATGGGATGTAGATTATGTTAAACCAGAGATTGTCTTGATGTATGAATTGTTAGATCCTATCGATTATCATCAAATTCCTAATTACAGGAGCGTTATTGATTCATTAAGTTATTATCAATTTGTTATTTTACGCTTAGTTGTAGGAGATGAACGTATTAACCAAGCATTAATTTCAGAAAAGAAAGCAATATAAAATCCTTCAAATTAGAATGTCAGTCTTTTAATTTAAGAACCATTTGATTTGAAGGATTTTTATTATCTAATATTTATGAATAAAACATGTTATATCTTTAAACATTGACCATTATAGCAGTATTCATATGTTGATTTAACCGCTTTTTCTGCATCTGATACATCTATACCGAACATGATTGATATTTCCGAAGCACCTTGGTTCATCATTTTTAAATTTATATTAGCCTCAGCAAGCGCATGCGTTATTGTATTGGCTGTGCCGATAATTCTATGCATGCCTTCTCCTACAATCATGAGTACAGCTAAATCGTGCTCTACACTCAACTCATCAACATCACAACGTTCGCGAATATCGTTCAAGACTTGTTCTTCTCGATGTTGAATTTCTTTTGAACGCATAATGATACTGATACTGTCTATACCTGAAGGCATATGATCGAATGAAATCTCATAATCTTCAAGTACACCTAATATTTTACGTGTAAAACCTACTTGTCTATTCATTAAATATTTTTTGATGTTCAGTACTGTGAAATCTTTGTCACAACTAATACCACTGATAACATTATTAGAGTTGATTTCTCTATCATGACGAATATATGTCCCTATATCATTGGGTCTATTCGTATTTTTAATAACGACAGGAATTCTATCTTTATGCAATGGCTGCAATGCTTCATCATGGAACACACCAAAGCCGGCGTATGAAAGTTCACGCATTTCTCTATAAGTAATTTCATCAATCACTTCAGGATCTTTTACAATAGAAGGATTGGCTCTAAAAATACCAGATACATCTGTGAAGTTTTCATATATATCTGCTCTAACGCCTCTAGCGACAATTGCTCCAGTAATATCAGATCCGCCACGAGGAAATGTAACGATGTAATTTTGTCTTGAAAGACCAAAGAAACCTGGGATGATTAATTTTTCATCATATTCTCTTAATTTATATAACGCTTCATAAGATTGATCTAAGATTTGGGCATTTTGAGGTAAATCTGTAACAGTTATGCCAGCATCTCCGGGCGAAATATAACGGGTAGGAATACCTTGGCTGTTATTATACTCAGCGATCAATTGAGCATTAAAATTTTCTCCACAAGATAATAATGCATCTAACAAACGAGAAGGTTTGTCTTTTAATGTAGCAATGTAAGACTCTAGAGTTTGATCAATCGTAGATAGTAATGTATCACTCATATGTAATTCATGAATAATATCGGCATAACGCTGAATGATTTCTTCTTTTTTAGAAATATAGTCTAAATGATCGATTACTTTTTCGTATAGACGAATTAATAAGTCAGTTGTTTTCACATCTTCTTTATGTCGTTTACCTGGTGCAGAAACAATAGTGATCTTTCTATCTTCATCCGAATTGATAATATTTAATACTTTTTTAATTTGTTCTGCGTTGGAAACAGAACTTCCTCCAAATTTTGAAACTTTCATAGTGACATACAACCTTTCTAAAAAATCAGAAAATTTTGTTTAGTTTTTATCACGAGAGTGATAGGATAGATATACGATTTAGATTTTCAAGCTTTACAAAAATAATGAATGAATTTATACTATACCATATTCAAGTATTTTTCAACTGTACAATTGTATTTTTTAGAAGAACAATCGGAGGAATGAATTTATGAAGGAATTAAATGTAGCCCTGCTCGGTTTAGGTACTGTAGGTTCAGGTGTAGTAAAAATTATTGAAGAGAATAGAGAACAAATTAAAGAAACAATGAACAAAGATATTAATATTAGACATATCTTGGTACGCGACAAGAGTCGTTCAAGACCTATAAATGTTTCGAAGTATCATTTGACGGAAGATATTGATGAAATATTAAAGGATGATTCAATTGATATCGTCGTAGAAGTCATGGGTGGTATTGAACCAACAGTAGATTGGTTGAAAAGTGCTTTAAGCGAGAAAAAACATGTTATTACAGCAAATAAGGATTTATTGGCAGTTCACTTGAATGTATTAGAAGAATTAGCGCAAAAAAATGATGTAGCTTTAAAATATGAAGCTAGTGTTGCAGGCGGTATACCAATCGTCAATGCGATAAATAACGGTTTGAATGCAAATAATATCAGTAAATTCATGGGTATTTTAAATGGAACATCAAACTTTATTTTAAGTAAAATGACTCAAGAAGAAACATCATTTAAAGATGCTTTAGATGAAGCACAAAGATTAGGTTTTGCAGAAGCAGACCCTACTGATGATGTGGAAGGTATCGATGCAGCAAGAAAAGTAGTAATTACGTCTTATTTATCATTTAATCAAGTTATCAATTTAGCTGATGTAGATAGACATGGTATTAGTGACGTGGAACTTTCAGATATTAAAGTAGCCGATGAATTAGGCTATAAAATCAAATTAATTGGTAAAGGTACATATGAAAATAGCCAAGTACAAGCTTCTGTTGCGCCAACACTAATTAATAAAGCACATCAATTAGCTTCAGTTGAAGATGAATTCAATGCAATTTATGTTATTGGTGATGCTGTCGGTGAAACGATGTTCTATGGTAAAGGTGCGGGTAGTTTAGCTACAGGTAGTGCTGTAGTAAGTGACTTATTAAATGTCACATTAAATTTCGAAACGAATTTGCATACATTACCACCACACTTTGAATTGAAAACTGCAGAAACAAAAGAAATGATGGATGACGATGATACAATTTCTCTTAAAGATAAAGAAAGTTATTACTTAGTAGTCCAAACAGATGGTGAAGAAATAAACAAAGTTGAAACTCAAATTAAAAGTAAATTACCTTTCCATAAATCATTATCAGTATCAGAGCGCGATGCACATACTGTAGGTATAGTCATTGTGGGTATTGATGAAGCACCAGAGACCTCTATTACAGAGTCAGGTTATATTGTTAAGAAAATTTATCCAGTAGAAGGGGTTTAATATTTATGAAAAGATGGCAAGGATTAGTTGAAGAATTTAAAACATATTTACCAGTAAATGAAGAGACACCACAGTTAACATTAAACGAAGGTCATACTCCATTAATATACTGTGAGAACATGTCAGAGATGCTTGGTATTGAATTACATGTGAAGTATGAAGGTGCAAACCCAACAGGTTCGTTTAAAGATAGAGGCATGGTTATGGCTATGGCTAAAGCAAAAGAAGAAGGCAAAAAGATAGTGATTTGTGCCTCTACAGGTAATACATCAGCATCAGCTGCAGCATACGCTGCACGTGCTGGTTTAAAAGCAATCGTAGTAATACCTGAAGGGAAAATTGCTTTAGGCAAATTATCTCAAGCAGTTATGTATGGTGCTGAAATTGTTTCAATAGAAGGCAATTTCGATGAAGCTTTAGAGATTGTTCAGGAAGTTGCTGAAAACGGTGAAATTGCACTTGTAAATTCAGTGAATCCATACCGTATTGAAGGTCAAAAAACAGGTGCCTTTGAAGTAATTCAACAATTAGACGGTGTTGCACCTGATATTCTATCTATACCAGTAGGTAATGCTGGAAATATTTCAGCTTATTGGAAAGGTTTTAAAGAATATCACGACAAACATGATACGCAATTACCTAACATGTATGGATTTCAAGCTGAAGGTGCTTCACCAATTGTACAAAATAAAGTAGTAAAGGATCCTGATACAGTTGCAACAGCAATTAGAATAGGAAACCCTGCAAGTTGGGATAAAGCGACAAATGCATTGAATGAATCTAATGGATTAGTCGACAGTGTGACTGATGAAGAAATCTTAGAAGCATATCAACTTATGGCACGAAAAGAAGGCGTCTTTAGTGAACCTGCAAGTAATGCTTCAATCGCGGGATTAATTAAACTACACCGTTCTGGAAAATTACCAAAAGATAAAAAAGTAGTGGCCGTATTAACAGGTAATGGCTTAAAAGATCCTGATACTGCAATTTCTTTATTAGATAACCCTATTAAACCTTTACCAAATGATAGAAAGAGTATTCTAGACTACATCAAAGGAGCACTATAGCATGAGCGATAGGTTATATTTAAAAATTCCGGCATCTACTGCAAATTTAGGTGTCGGTTTTGATTCTATAGGAATGGCTTTAAATAAATTTTTATATTTAGATGTGAAAGTAAGTGAAAGTAATGTTTGGACATTTAACCATATTGGGCCCAATGTTGAAGGATTACCAACTGATAACAGTCACTATATTTATCAAGTTGCTCAAAAGGTTGCGCGTAAATATAACGTTATGTTACCCAACCTAGAGATAGAAATGAGAAGTGAAATTCCATTGGCGAGAGGATTAGGCTCTTCAGCGTCTGCTTTGGTTGGTGCGCTTTATATTGCTAATTATTTTGGTGACATAGAGCTGTCTAAGTATGAATTGCTGCAACTTGCTACAGAATTTGAAGGACATCCTGATAACGTAGCACCGACGATATATGGTGGTTTAGTACTCGGATATTATAATCCAGATACAAAAGTTACAGATGTGTCTTATATTGATACACCTAAGGTAGATATCATTATCACAATTCCGTCGTATGAATTGAAGACAACTGACTCAAGAAATGCATTACCTGATACTTTTTCACACAAAAAGGCGGTTCAAAACAGTGCAATAAGTAATACGATGATTAGTGCACTCATACAGCACAATTATGAACTCGCTGGCAAGATGATGGAGCAAGATGGCTTCCATGAACCATATAGACAGCATTTAATACCTGAATTCCAATCGATTAAAGCGATTGCTAAACAATACCAAGCTTATGCGACAGTAATAAGTGGTGCAGGGCCTACGGTATTAAATTTAATCGCACCTGAACGAAGTGGGGAGCTAGTAAGGGAATTGAAGCATGAATTTGAAAATTGCCGATCTGAACTTGTTACAATCAACGAATCTGGTGTAGAATCTAAAGTATTGTACCAACATCTTTAATTTGGTGTAGTATAGATTGAAGATGTTGAAAGGAGATAGGCAACATGAGTAAATATAAAGTTATAGTAATGGATATGGACGATACTTTGATGAATGCTGAAAATAAAGTCAGCCCTGAAACAGAATCTTATTTAATTGAGATACAAAAACAAGGGTATAAAGTTATTTTAGCTTCAGGTCGTCCAACTGAAGGTATGCTACCCACTGCGAAATTATTAGAGTTAGATCAACATAATAGTTATGTGATTAGTTATAATGGTGGTCAAACAATCAATGTTCGTGATGAAGCGGTTGAAGTGAGCCGTGCAATAACAAAAGAAAATTTTGATTTAATTGTAGATTTTTGTAGAAAACATGAGTTGTTTGTATTAACTTATCAAGATGGTCACATCATTTATGAAGGTGAACACGAATATATGAACATTGAATCAGAACTTACTGGTTTACCAATGAAACATGTAGATGATATGAAGGCGTATATTCAAACAGATGTGCCTAAGATTATGGGTGTTGATTATGTTTCTAAGGTTTCAGCTATTAACACTGAATTAGATGGTAGTTTCAATGATGCTGTTGATGTTACAACGAGCAAACCTTATTTTTTAGAATTCATGACTAAAGACGTCTCTAAAGGAAATGCAATTATTGCTCTATGTGAGAAATTGGATATAGATATAGCGCAAGTTATCGCATTTGGTGATAGTTCTAACGATATATCAATGCTTGAAGTTGTAGGCTATGCAGTAGCCATGGACAATGCAAATGATGCTGTGAAAGCTGTAGCTGATGAAATTACTTTAAGTAATATTGATAATGGTATTCCACACACTTTACAAAAAATAATAAAATAGAAATAGGCTTGGATTTAAGTCCAGTTTATATTCGTGGTATTTAAAAATCACCAATTCATCGGCATATTAAGCCGTTGAATTGGTGATTTGTTTTATGAATAGAGCATTAAGTATGTTTTCGTATTTATTTTGCTGTATGTGTCCATTCATTTTTACCACGATGTCGTTTAACATGTGCGTATACTTGATCGGCTGCATAATCTAAATTTGTGTAGACTGTAATAGAAAATGCAGATTGATTTTCTTCGAAATCTTCCTCGAGAAATAAATCTTTAAGATGGTTAAAAAGACTTTCCATTTGTGAATGGTCTAAACTACTATACTCCCTTAATGTGCGTTTTATTAAGCGGTTATGTCTATCTTCAAGTGATTGCACAACAATAACGAAGCGTTCCTCAGTTTCTAAAATATCGTCAAATAAATTCGTTTGTCCAATCATAGTTTCCACCTCTAAGTTACGTTTATTATTATAACCTATTATACTATATTTCCCTTCAACTGAAAATATCAATGCTTTATAGATTTGAAATCGTATTGAATTAAATAAACGCTATTTATTATAAAAGAAAAAGCATTGATCCAAGAAACAAATAATTGCTTCTGTGTATCAATGCTGAAATGTTAACTATAATCGTGGCTCTTTAAATCCAATTCTTCTAGTTTAACAATTTTAGTTTTTTTGAAATACTTATGTGCAAAGTAAATAATTGCTAAAATAATCATAGGGAAAATATTTCGGAATAATGCTCCAAAATCACCAGCCATAACAGCGCCAAATGAATTCCCGACAAATAAGAATAGTAAGGAAAGAATTACAATGATTGGTCCTAATGGATAAAATGGTGCTTTATAAGGAAGTACATCATCAGGATTTTTATTTTGTTTTTTAATTGCTGACCGTAATCTTATTTGTGCTAAAATACTGGATCCCCAAATTACAATGACTAAAGAACCAATGATATTAAGTAATGTGAAAATAATGTCTGATTTAAATTGAGCGATAATAATTATTGCTAATACAATGATAAAAGTAGTGAAAAGTGCAGCCATCGGTAATTTTGTAGTTTTATTTAATTTACCTAAGAATCTTGGTGCCTGCTTATCTTCAGCCATTGAGAATAGCATACGACTCGTTGTATAGATACCAGAATTCGCTGCAGATAATAATGCAGTTAAAATTACAGCATTAATTACAGATGCTGCAAATGCAATACCTACACGGTCAAATACAATTGTAAATGGACTTTGTGCTACTGATTCACTTTGGTTCAATAACATTGGATCAGTATAAGGAATAATTGCTGATATGACAGCTATTGATAATACATAGAATAATAAAATTCTCCAAAATACTTGTTTAATTGCTTTAGGCATTGATCGATGTGGATTCGATGATTCTCCAGCTGTTACAGCAACAACTTCAGTACCACCAACAGAGAAACCTGCGACCAGTAATACGCCTAAAAAGCCTGAAAATCCACCCACAAACGGTGCTTCTCCGCTTGTGAAATTGCTTAAGCCATATGTTTTACCGCCTAAGATACCAACAATAGTTAATACCCCAATTACGATGAATACAACAATTGTTATTACTTTGATTAGAGATAACCAAAATTCTGTTTCACCAAAAGCTTTAACTGAAAAAATGTTCAGTAAAAAGAGTAAGCATAAAAAGATAATACTCCACGTCATTGGTGAAAAGAATTGAAAGACATCCCAATAATAAAGTACGCTTGCAGATATAATAATATCAACACTCGTTACGAGTAACCATATTGCCCAATATAACCAACCCATCGTAAAGCCTAATGAACTATCCACGAAACGGGTAGAGTATGAACTGAATGATCCCGAAACAGGATAAAACGTGGCTAATTCACCGATAGACGACATTAAGAAATATAGCATTACGCCAATAATCAAGTAAGCCAATATTGCGCCGCCTGGACCAGCTTGAGATATAACATTCCCAGTTGCTACAAATAACCCGGTACCGATGGCGCCACCAATTGCTATCATTGAAATATGTCGAGAGTTAAGACCACGATTCATATTATTTTGTGCCATAAAAAATCTCCTATAATCTATTGAATTTTATATATACAATCCATTTTAATGCTTTTAAGTGATACAAGCAATGCCTTTTGTGACTTAAAATTCATAAAATATTTAAATATTTAGAAAACTTTCACATATTTCAATGAGACTTTGTTGCTTTTAAAGTTATATTACATTAAAATAAGTGCTAGATAATAATTATTATTATTTAGAAAATCGAGGGGGAATTTTTATGAGTAATGATAAAAAATTGACAAGTCTTTTTGGTGCGCCAGTCTCGGACAGAGAAAATAGTATGACGGCAGGACCTAGAGGGCCATTATTAATGCAAGATTGGTACTTTTTAGAGCAAATGGCTCATTTTGATAGAGAAGTTATTCCTGAACGACGTATGCATGCGAAAGGTTCTGGCGCATTTGGTACGTTCACAGTTACAAATGATATTACAAAGTATACTTCTGCAAGTATTTTTTCAGAAGTTGGAAAACAAACAGAAATGTTTGCACGTTTTTCTACAGTAGCTGGGGAACGTGGGGCAGCAGACGCTGAACGTGATATCCGTGGATTTGCTTTGAAATTTTATACGGATGAAGGTAACTGGGATTTAGTAGGTAATAACACACCAGTATTCTTCTTTAGAGATCCTAAATTATTTGCGAGTCTTAATCACGCAGTAAAACGTGATCCAAGAACGAATATGCGTAGTTCACAAAACAATTGGGATTTTTGGACTTCGTTACCTGAAGCATTGCATCAAGTAACAATTTTGATGTCAGATCGAGGGATTCCAAAAGGTTTTAGAAATATGCACGGTTTTGGTTCTCATACTTATTCAATGTACAATGACAAGGGTGAACGTGTATGGGTGAAATTCCATCACAGAACTCAACAAGGCATTGAAAACTTACAACCTGAGGAAGCAGCAAGTGTTATTGCTAACGATAGAGAATCATCACAACGTGATTTATTCGAAGCAATTGAAAATAAAGATTATCCAAAATGGAAATTATATATTCAAGTGATGACTGAAGAACAAGCAAGAAATCATAAAGATAATCCGTTTGATTTAACTAAAGTCTGGTATAAAGGTGATTACCCACTAATTGAAGTTGGTGAATGGGAACTTAACCGTAACCCTGATAATTACTTCCAAGATGTTGAACAAGCTGCATTTGCGCCAACAAACATTGTTCCAGGATTAGATTTTTCACCGGATAAAATGTTACAAGGTCGTTTATTCTCATATGGTGATACACAAAGATATCGTTTAGGTGCTAACCATTGGCAAATTCCAGTAAACCAACCTAAAGGTGTAGGTGTTGAAAATATTTGTCCATTCAGTAGAGATGGTCAAATGAGAATTTTAGATAATAATCAAGGCGGTGGCACACACTATTATCCAAATAGTGATGGTTCTTTTGAGGATCAACCACAATTTAAAAAACCTGGATTACCAATTGAAGGCGAAGCATATGAATATGATTATAGACAAGATGATGACAATTACTTCGAACAACCAGGTCGCTTATTTAGATTACAATCTAAAGAGCAACAAGAGCGTATATTTGTAAATACTGCAAACGAAATGCAAGGTACTACATTAGAAGTTCAACATCGTCATATCCGTCATTGTTACAAAGCTGACAGTGAATATGGTAAAGGTGTGGCAAATGCATTAGGCATTGATATCAATGATGTAGACATAGAAGCAGCAGACTAAGTTAATATGATGGGTATTAACTTTTAAGATTTTTAAAACTTTAAAGCAGAATTTATAATTAAAGGTAGCTTCCAATATAATGGAAGCTACCTTTTTATGTTATCTCGTTTTAATACCTAAAAAGTTTTGTGAATAAAAATGAAGTTTACCACAATTATTGCACATCAGTGCAATTAATGGAGTTGCATCATTTCCTAATGAAGCTGTTAATAGAGGTGCGAAATAATGACCATTTAAAATTTCGATTTTAGGATGTTCACAATTACAAATACTTTTGTTTTTCGTTTTTGTCGTTATTGAATTAATGATATGACTTTTCTGCTCGTCTGACATGTGGCGATTTTCCATAAAATTCTCCTCCAATAATAGATGGTTATACTATTATAAGATGTTTCACGGTTGATTAGAAGACTGTGCAAAAATTTAAAAGTGACAATTAAGTTGTAAAATGTTAATTAACACTTATTAATGAAAAATAAGATTTGAAAATTATAAAATACGTAGCAAAAGGGCTTATTTACTTGTGATAATCTAATGAAATTTAAAGTTTTAAATTAAAATGAAGGCCTCTTTATTATGAAAAGCCTTAAATAATAGAATAGACAAAAAGATACTTTCAATAAAAATACTTAAAAAAATAAACCAAATGCTTTTATAGCAATTGGTTTATCTAAGTTCTTAGATGTCTCCATTATGGAAACACCTTTATCTCTGGAACTTAACAAATAATTTAAGTTCAGTATTACTTTTAAATATGTCGTATTCAAAAGATAAGGTCTAACATCATATTATTTTGTTTCACGATGTAACGTATATTTATTTAATCTTGGGCAGAACTTTTTAAGTTCTATACGCTCAGGATTATTACGTTTATTTTTAGTAGTAATATAGTTACGCTCGCCAGACTCAGTACAAGCCAATGTAATATTTACGCGCAAAGTTAACACCTCTTTCTTAACAGGAATGATTACGCTTTAAAATTCTACCATATAAATTATGCAATTTCAATTACTTTTCTATAAATATAAATATCTAATAATGAAGAAACAAATGATGTCATTCAAAAAATTGCAATAAAAATTTGAATATGGAACTTTCTGTTTGATTAATGAAAAGGATGTGTTATAATTTAAAACGAAATGATTACGATTTAAAAGGAGAGATACATTATGGCAAAAAAATCAAAAATAGCAAAAGAACAAAAAAGAGAACGCTTAGTCGCTCAGTATTATGAATTACGTCAAGAATTAAAAGCTAAAGGAGATTATGAAGCTTTAAGAAAATTACCGAGAGATGCATCACCGACAAGATTGACACGTCGTTGTAAGGTTACTGGAAGACCCAGAGGTGTTTATAGAAAATTTGGAATGTCTAGAATTGCTTTTCGTGAATATGCGCATAAAGGACAAATTCCAGGGGTTAAAAAATCAAGTTGGTAAATACGACCCAAGTTCGTTTACATTTGTAGTAAAACAATGTATATTATCAATTGGTTAAGATAAATCAAAAAGTTATTGTTCGGAATTTGCTGTAAATATATGTATTTTCCTTGTACAATATTTGAAATCACCATGAAAATCTTACGATTGTATTATTGTTTTATTAAAAATGTTAGGGGTTTGTTAAATTATGAAAATTTTTGATTATGAAGATATCCAATTGATACCAAATAAATGTATTGTTGATAGTCGCTCTGAATGTGATACAACTGTCAAATTTGGTTCAAGAAACTTTAAGTTGCCTGTAGTACCAGCAAATATGCAAACAGTTATGAATGAAGAATTAGCAGAATGGTTTGCGGAAAATAATTATTTTTATATTATGCATAGATTTGATGAAGAAGCTCGTATTCCTTTTACTAAAAAGATGCAAGATAAAGGTTGGTTCGCTTCTATTTCTGTAGGAGTAAAAGAACGTGAATTCGGTTTTGTTGAAAAATTGGCAGCAGAAAATATAATCCCTGACTATATTACAATTGATATTGCACATGGTCATTCAGATTCAGTCATTAATATGATTAAACATATAAAAGCACATATTCCAGAGACATTTGTAATTGCTGGTAATGTGGGTACACCTGAAGGCGTTCGTGAACTTGAAAATGCAGGCGCGGATGCAACGAAAGTAGGTATAGGGCCTGGTCGAGTTTGTATTACTAAAATTAAAACTGGTTTTGGTACTGGCGGCTGGCAGTTATCGGCACTCAACCATTGTAGTAAAGCAGCACGCAAACCAATCATTGCTGATGGTGGTATCAGAACGCATGGAGATATCGCTAAATCAATTCGCTTTGGGGCATCAATGGTAATGGTGGGCTCATTATTTGCAGCTCATGAAGAATCTCCTGGCGAAAGTGTTGAATTAGATGGTAAAATGTATAAAGAATATTTTGGTAGTGCTTCTGAATTCCAAAAAGGCGAACACAAAAATGTTGAAGGTAAAAAAATGTTTGTTGAACACAAAGGTTCTTTACTTAATACTCTAATAGAAATGCAACAAGATTTACAAAGTTCAATTTCGTATTCAGGTGGCAAAGATTTGAAATCATTAAGAAAAGTGGATTATGTAATCGTTAGAAACTCTATTTTTAATGGTGATAGAGATTAGTTTTATAGTGGGTGTATAAAATCAGAAAAATTTTATTATATATAGTTGTTTTTTTAATAATAGTATTAGTCGTTCCAATCCAAGAAACTACACCTCTGACATCATTACAACAACAGTTTAAATCAAAAGTGGACGGTTGGACATCAGAACAATCTACATCTGATGATGCGCTAAAAGTGCCAAGTGAACAAGAATTTGCTGTAAATAATATTCAAATGAATATGACTAAGGATGAAGTTGACAAAAAGTTAGGAGACGCACAACGTGTGACTTCTAATGAGTATGGCACAAATTGGCATACTTACTATTCTGGTGATTATAGATCATTTGTGATGGTGAGTTACATTGATGATAAAGTAAACGCACTTTATAGTAATCAGAATGTAATTTCATCAAAATCAAAAATTAAATATGGAACACCGAAAGAAGTCGTTAGAGATAGATTAGGTGAACCTATTACTGAAAAAGAAAAAGGTCATGTAAAATTTGATGTGCAAGATGATGAATTTGACAATTTTCATGATGATCAAATTTATACAACAGCTTTTTATGACAAACATGAAAACAATAACTTAACTGCACTTCTACAAGTTAGCGAAAAAATGGAAAACCGCTTACAACAACAATATGCTGCACCATCAGAAGGATTGGCACAAAGTTTTGAATTACAAAACTTTGATTTAGTAAACGCTGAGAGAGTCCAACGTGATTTAGCATCGTTAAATTATTCGGCTAGTATTTCTGATACTGCGAGAAAACATAGTATAGATATGGCAGAGCATGACTATTTTAATCATGATAATTTATCAGGCGAATCACCGTTCGACAGATTAGAAGCAGACGGTCATGATTTTAATGCAGCAGGTGAAAATCTAGCTTATGGTCAAACAAGTAGCATTTATGCACACCAAGGTTTAATGAATTCATTAGGACATAGAAAGAACATACTAAAAAAAGAATTCAAAACATTAGGTGTAGGTGTGGACTTTAATGAGGAAAGACAACCTTATTGGACTGAAAATTACAGTGGATAGTGTTTATTGATTGTTATAAGAGGGTATCTTACTATTTGTGAGGATGAATAAGTTATGACAACAAATAAAAAAGATAAAACAGAAGATATACTTGAAAAAGTAAAAGAAGTCTTAGATAAAAAAGACAAAAAATAAGAGGTTGAGCTCATAGCTCAACCTCTTATTTTTGTGAGAGTGTTTTTAAAGGGTTAAATTTATAATTACATTTCTCTAAATAGTCCTACAACTTTACCTAATACAGTTACATGTTCTAAATAGATAGGGTCCATTGTACTATTCTCAGGTTGCAAGCGATAACGTGTCTTTTCTTTATAGAATCGTTTAACAGTAGCTTCATTATCTTCAGTCATAGCAACGATAATATCACCATTTTCAGCGATTGTCTGGCTTCTAACGATTACTTTATCGCCATCTAAGATACCTGCTTCAACCATACTGTCACCAACTACATTGAGAATGAAAATATCACTATTATGAGTTGAAGTGAAGTGTTCGGGTAATGGGAAATACTCCTCAACGTTCTCTACAGCAGTAATAGGTATGCCAGCTGTTACTTTACCGATTACAGGAACGTGGATAGTTTCTTCCATATTTAAAGTATCACCTAATTGTTCTGATACAATTTCAATTGCCCGAGGTTTAGTAGGATCCCTTTTTATATAACCCTTTTCTTCTAACCTTGATAAATGACCGTGAACTGTAGAACTTGATGCTAATCCAACGGCTTCACCAATCTCTCTTACACTTGGCGGATATCCTTTTGAATGAACTGTTTGTTTTATATATTCGAAAATTTCACTTTGTCGCTTTGTTAACTCTCTCATAGTAGGCACTCCCTAGATTAATTTGTTTTTATTATAGCATGCATATATATATATTACAAACGTTTGTTCGTTTCTTGTTGACTCGGAACACGTGTTCTGGTAAGGTATAAATACAAACAAACGTTCTAGGAGTGACTATTAATGATAAAAATATATAAACACCAAATAAAAGCATATATAACAGTGTTATTTGTTACGATGTTATTAAGCGCATTATTTATTATAAGTGCGCATAACAACGCAGAATCAGAACAGACGTACGAAATGACCGATCATCAATTAACGAGTGAACCGGTACAAAGCGAACAATATAACGTGAAAACTGAAGGTAATAGCGAACACGAACACCAACCGGTTATAGCAGCAGTTAAATAACGATCTAAATAGAAGTGATTTGGGAAAGCAAGCATGTTAATAGTAAATAGGGATAAAGTGAGCGAAACGATTTAGTTTCGCTCACTTTTTTGTTATATTTTTTCTAGATTATAAATTACGGAGGTTTACTATGGCTAACAAGGGTGGCGTAGATTTAGAACGTATTAATGAATTAGCAAAGAAGAAAAAGGAACAAGGACTAACTCAAACTGAAGCTAAAGAACAATCTAAGTTGCGCAAAGCTTATTTAGATGAATTTAGAGGCAAGTTCAAACAACAAATTGAAAGTACGAGAGTTATTGATTCAGAAGGAAATGATGTTACACCTAAGAAAGTGAAAAAAATATTAGATTCTAAAGATAAAGAAGATAAAAACTAAATCAATTTTTTGTTAAATAGAAGAAAAGTAATGTATAATGATATTGAATCTTGCTAGAAGAAAGGAAGTCATATTAGATGAATATAGAAAAAGATCAATTAGCGATAGATACGATTAGAGCGTTAAGTATCGACGCTATTGAAAAAGCAAACTCAGGTCACCCTGGATTACCAATGGGCGCTGCTCCTATGGCCTATACTTTATGGACGCGTCATTTAAACTTTAACCCCCAATCAAAAGATTTCTTTGATAGAGATCGCTTTGTATTATCTGCGGGACATGGTTCTGCGTTATTATACAGTTTATTACATGTTTCAGGTAGTTTAGAATTAGAAGAACTTAAACAATTTAGACAATGGGATTCTAAAACGCCTGGTCATCCTGAATTTAGACATACGGATGGCATTGAAGTAACAACAGGTCCACTTGGACAAGGTTTCGCTATGTCAGTTGGTATGGCAATGGCAGAAAAACACTTAGCTGGCAAGTTTAATAAAGATGATGCACAAGTTGTAGATCATTATACTTATGTACTTGCTTCTGATGGTGACTTAATGGAAGGTATTTCACATGAAGCTGCTTCATTAGCAGGTCATAGTCAATTAGATAAGCTTATTGTTTTATATGATTCTAATGATATTTCTTTAGATGGTGATTTAGATAAAGCATTCTCTGAAGATGTAAAAGGTCGTTTCGAAGCATACGGTTGGAAACATATTTTAGTTGAAGACGGTAATGATATCGAAGCAATTGATAAAGCAATTGAAGAAGCGAAGTCTAATGATGTACCTACAATAATCGAAGTTAAAACAATTATTGGTTATGGTGCACCAAACAAACAAGCTTCTCATGGCGTGCACGGTGCACCATTAGGTGAAGACGAAAGAAAATTAGCTTTCGAAAATTATGGTCTAGACCCTGAAAAACGTTTCAATGTGCCTGAAGAAGTATATGAAATTTTCCAACAAAGTATGCTAAAACGTGCTAACGAAAAAGAAGAAGCATGGAATAAACTTGTTGAAGAATATAGCAGTAAGTACTCAGATTTAGCTGAGGAATTCAAACTAGCTATTAGTGGTAAATTACCAGTAAATTATAAAGATGAATTGCCACACTTTGAAGCTGGTCATAGCGGTGCTTCTCGTGCTGATTCAGGTGAAGTAATCCAAGTATTAAGTAAAACAGTACCTTCATTCTTTGGTGGGTCAGCTGACTTAGCTGGTTCTAACAAATCAAATGTGAAGGATGCAGCTGATTTTGACAAAGATACACCAGAAGGCAAAAACATTTGGTTTGGTGTGCGTGAATTCGCAATGGGAGCTGCAGTAAATGGTATGGCTGCACATGGAGGATTACATCCATACGGTGCAACATTCTTTGTATTCAGTGACTATTTAAAACCAGCTCTTCGTTTATCATCAATCATGGGCTTAAATTCAACATTCATCTTTACGCATGATTCAATTGCTGTTGGTGAAGATGGTCCAACACATGAACCAATCGAACAATTAGCTGGTTTACGTGCGATTCCTAATATGAATGTGATTCGTCCTGCAGATGGTAACGAAACACGTGTAGCTTGGGAAGTAGCACTAGAATCAGAAAGTACACCGACATCATTAGTATTAACACGTCAAAACCTTACAACAATGGACTTACCAAAAGAGACAGTTGAAGAGGGCGTACGTAAAGGTGCTTATGTAGTATTTGAATCTGATAAAGAAGCAGAATTCTTATTATTAGCAACTGGATCAGAAGTTAATCTTGCTGTAGATGCAGCAAAAGATTTAGAAGCACAAGGTAAAGGCGTTCGTGTTGTATCAATGCCTAACTGGAATGCATTCGATCAACAATCTGCTGAGTATAAAGAATCAGTACTACCATCATCAATTACAAAACGTGTAGCTATTGAAATGGCTTCACCACTTGGTTGGCATAAATATGTCGGCACGCAAGGCAAAGTCATCGCAATTGATGGATTTGGTGCAAGTGCGCCTGGTGATTTAGTAATTGAAAAATATGGTTTCACTAAAGAAAACGTATTGAATCAAATACAAACATTCTAATTAATACAATTAATTATTTAAATTGTTGGTATGAGAGCGAAAGTTCTCATACCAATTTTTATTATTAGATATAAAGCATAGCTTATATTTACAAATTGATTTTGTAATTGATATAATACATAAGGTTGAAAAAATATATTAATTGAGTTGCTCTTGAAAAGGAGCACCAATTTTAGTAAAATTCATTAGGATAGGAAAGTGGGTGAAACAATGGCAACTTGGTTAGCAATTTTATTAATCGTGTTAGCACTAATTCTAGGACTAGTCGGTGGATTTTTCCTTGCAAGAAAATATATGATGGATTATCTTAAAAAGAACCCACCAATTAACGAAGAGATGCTACGTATGATGATGATGCAAATGGGTCAAAAACCATCTCAAAAGAAAATAAATCAAATGATGACGATGATGAACAAAAATCAACAAGATCAAATGAAAAAAACAAAATAATGTTCTATAAAAGGTTCGAGCCAATAAGTGAATTGGTTTGAACCTTTATTTTTTAGCAATAAGGTTAATGTATTAAATCCTTAGACATATTAAATACTTTTCAAAGTGAAGGATAGTATTATAAAAGGTTTTAAGTCGCAAACTCTAGAGTATTCAATGAGTAAAATGTAAGTATTATATTTCAAATATTCAGAAAATATTTGATTGTGATATGATTTTTGTTATAATTGTATATATATAAGGGAGGTATCGATAAGTGAAGGATGCTTATGACATGGAAGACAGAGAAGTATTAGATCGTCTAGCTAATATGCACATTAACTTTCCGAACGATGAAGCTTTTAAGAAATATCATAATGCAATGCAAACTCATGATATGAATTATCTTAGATATACACTAAATGATGCATTATCAGCATGTGTTAATTCGCATGTGTAATAGAGCAAAAATGATAGAATAAACCTTTACCAAGGTTCATTCACATTGTCGACAAAGTCTTAACTACTTTGTTGGCATTTTTTATGGTGTATGTTTTAGATTTTTTAGTTTCACAAAGCTTTAGTCATAGCACTTCACTTTTCCCAAGAATAAAAAAGGAACAATAGTATAAATTTATATTCTTCGCATATATGTTAGTATAAGAAATTTATTATTTATAGAAGGAAAAGATATTGATAGTTGTTATTTACTTAATTTAAAAATGCTAATATATACTATGTAATGTTAGAAACGATAAAATAGGTGAAAACGAATTAAAAATACTGATTAATATTTTGTTAAGTGATATACTATCGAAAGTAAATATCATCTTATAGAAATTTAAAGAAGGTGTAAGTGTGTTATATTTAGTAATTTCTATAATTTTCGCTTTTATAATGGGACTAGGTGCTATCTTTGTGCGAATGAAAGCGCAAAATTTTCCAGTTAATGAAAAGAAAATTATATTACCGCCATTTTTTATGGCAACAGGTGCTTTAATGTATGTTGTTCCATATTTTAGATTAACTGGTCTTGAAATTGTAGAATGTATTATTTTAGGTATAGCGTTTTCTACAATTTTAATATGGACATCTAAATTTGAAACTCAGGGCAGTGAAATATATATGAAGCGCTCTAAAGCTTTTCCTATCATTCTTATTTCACTACTGTTAATACGTACATTACTTAAAATATTTATTAGCAATAAAATAGATCCAGGAGAAATTGGTGGCATGTTTTTCTTACTTGGTTTTTCAATGATTGTTCCTTGGCGCTTAGCAATGTTATATAAATATAAGAAGCTTAAAAGCACATTAATTCAATAGTTTGGGGAGGCTGGGGCATACATACATGTCTCAGCCTCAATTGTTTTATTAGCAGTAGTTGAAGAAAAGGAAAAACAGTTTAATACCATTATGTTTATACTTGTCTTAGTGGTAAAAATATTATATTATATAAATACGAACAAACGTTCTATTAGAGGTGTAAAAATGAAAGTAATACATACAGCCGATTGGCATTTAGGCAGAATTTTAAATGGTAAATCATTATTAGAAGACCAAGCATATGTTTTAAATCGTTTTATAGAAGCGATGGACAATGAACAACCGGATGTCATAGTAATTGCGGGTGATTTATATGATACGAGTTATCCGAATAAAGATGCCATCCAATTATTAGAAAGTACAATTGATACTTTGAATCTAGAGATGGGCATTCCGATTATTATGATAAGCGGTAATCATGATAGTAAAGAACGATTGAACTATGGTTCCAAGTGGTTTGAAAAGTCAAATTTATATATACGTACAAAACTTGAAGACATAAATATACCTATTTCAATTGGAAATGTAGATTTTTATACGCTACCGTTTGCAACAATTAATGAAACTCAACACTTTTTAAAAGATAATACGATAGAAACTTATCAACAAGCTTTAAGTAAATCTATTGAATATATGAGTAATAATATAAATAAGAATAATACCAATATTCTTATCGGTCACTTAACTGTACAAGGTGGTGTGCGTTCAGAATCAGAGAGACCTTTATCTATAGGAACAGTCGAATCTGTTGAAGCTGACTCGTTTCAACAGTTTGATAGAGTTATGCTGGGTCATCTACACCATCCGTTTAGCATAGATTCTGATTTTATAAGCTATAGTGGGTCAATACTTCAGTATTCTTTTTCTGAAGTGAATCAACCTAAAGGATATAGAATCATTGAAATTAAGGAAGATACAATCAAAGAGAAGTTCATACCGATTGCGCCTTTAAGACAATTAGAAGTTATAGAAGGCGATTACGAAGATGCGATACAAGAAAAATTAAAGGTAAAGGGTAAAGATAATTATTTACATTTCAAATTAAAGCATATGTCTCATGTCAGTGATCCAATGGTACATTTAAAACAAATTTATCCTAATACATTAGCACTTACAAACCAGACTTTTGATTTTAGCGCACATATTCATCAAGATAACTATGAAATTCAAAAATTAGATGATGAAACGATAATTGATAAATTCTATAAAAATATTACTGATGAAGAACTAACACAAACTCAAAGTAAAACTGTAGCTAAGGTGTTAAATGATTTACTAGAAGGAGGGTCTGAATAAATGAGACCTTTAACATTAAATTTAAATAATTTCGGACCTTTCTTAAAAGAAGTGATAGATTTTAATAACGTAAAAGATAATCAACTTTTTTTAATCAGTGGTAAAACTGGATCAGGTAAGACAATGGTTTTTGACGCAATTGTGTATGCGCTTTTTGGTGAAGCGTCTACTAAAGATAGAAAAGAGAGTGATTTAAGGAGTCATTTTGCAGATAGCAAGACTCCTATGACTGTAGAATTTGAATTTAAGCTAAGAGATCATATTTTTAAAATTGTGAGACAAGGCGCATTTATTAAAGAAGGTAATAAAAATAAAACACTAGGCCAGTTAGCCATATACCAATACGAAGACGATGAGTATAATCTCAGAGAGAGTAAAATAAATACGGGTAATCAATTTATCAGAGATTTATTAGGCGTAAACGCTGAGCAATTCAGACAACTTTTCATATTACCTCAAGGCGAATTTAAGCGATTTTTACTATCTAAAAGCTCAGAGAAGCAAGAAATTTTAAGAACACTTTTTAATAGTCAGCGTTTTGAAGAAATACAGAAACACTTGAGTAACGATGTAAAAGAAGTTAGAGAACAAATTGAAAAGAAATTCAATATATTAGAAAATAATTGGCATGACATTGAAACATTTGATGATGAAATATTAACTGAATATAAAACAATCAATGCTAGACAAACAAATCGAATTATGGAAGTATTACCTGAATTTAAAGAAAAAGCACGAAAAATACAACAGGAAATAAAAGAAAAAAAGAGTAAATATAAAGCTGAAGTGACTTCGGCAGAAAATAATTTAAATCATAATTTAAAACTTGAAGAAGCATTAACTCAGCTTGAAGAGAAACAACAGCAATATGAACAGTTACTTTTAAACGATGACGAAATCAAGAAGAAAATAAAACTATTAAATGAAATTTATGAAGTAAGACCGTTAGCCAATTTGCTAGAGTCTAAAGAAACGCTATCTTTAAAAAAAGAAAAATCAATAAAAGATATAGAAGAAAAACAAAACTCGATTAATACGCTCAAAGATAAGGAACATGAAAATAAAAAACAACTCGAAAAACATTTACAGACTTCGAATATATTAGAAGGTTTTAGAAAGTATGTAGAAAAATGTAAGTTGTTTTATGATAAAGCAAGTAAATATCGAGAGGCATATCATCAACGTGAAACAATAAATAAAGCTTACGAAACACTTGAAGAAAAGGTTAAAACACAAAAGCAACTACTGGATGATCTCGCTAAGAAGTTAAACCATCGTAAGAGTGATTATAAAAAAGTCGAATTGCTTAATTCACAAATTTTCAATTTAAATAATGAAATCAAAGAGTTAAAACAGAATGAACTCAAAAAAATTGAATTTGAAAGCTTACAAAACAGAAAAAAACAGAAGTTAAGAGATATAGAAAAATTTCACTTGCAGCTTCAACAATTAGATGACAAATATTCTAAAATAGACAAAACAAATATAGATTTAAACAATAAAAAGGATATTATTGCAAAAGTTCAATCAGCATTAAATTCAGGTGATATATGTCCAGTTTGTGGAAATGAAGTACATTCAATTGAGCAACATTTAGACTTTGATGAACTTACGGAAAGACATCAAGCGTTAACTGCAATAGAAGAACAACATAAAAATATAAAAGAGAAAAAGATAAAATGTGAAAGTGAATTGAACTATTTGAATGAACAAATAGAAAAATTTTCTCAAGAAGAGCTTAATAATACGAATTATCATGAACTTGAAAAGCGTATTGATCATAAATATGTTGAAAAAGAGAACTTAGAAAAAGAAAATGAAGAGATTAATCAATTAAAAGAGCAATTACAAAAAAACGAACAAAGTTATCATACGCTTGAATTAGATATGAAAAATAAGCAACATACTTTAAGAGAAAATGACATTGCTATAAATGACTTCGAATATAACACCGAATTTGATAATGTTGCTAAGTTTGTGAAAGTGTATGAAAGTAATTTAGAAAAGATAAAAGAATATGACGATGTTTGTTATAAATTAGAACAAAATATTCTAAATAGTAACCAACAACTGTCTATTGAAGAAAATAGTAAAGCATATTTAGAATCAAGCCTAAAAGAATTAAAAAATGAATTGGAAAATATGAATCTGAAGATAGATGAGGAAATGGGTAGAATTGGCTTCACAAAATTTGAGCAGGTGAAAGCAACGATAGTTAAAATAGCAGATAAAGATAAAATTGAAGCGGAGATTAATACTTACAATAAAGAGAAACAATCTTTGGAATTAGTTATTTCGCAACTCAGTGAGGAAACTAAAAATAAAAAACTCCAAGATAGCCAACATTTAAAAGAAATTCATCAACAAAAGCAACAAGTATTAGACGAGATAGCTACGGAATTAAGCCAACATGAATATAAGATTGATTTTAATCAGAAGAAAATCAATGAAATTAATACAATTATAGAAAAATTAGAAAAGGAATTGAAAGCACAGCAAGAAGTGTTTCAATTAGCGGAAATCTTGTCAGGTAAAAATGATCAAAAGTTAACTTTAGAAAACTATGTATTAATTTACTACTTGGAACGAATTCTTGCTCAAGCCAATCAACGTTTAGCATTGATGACAGGGCAACGCTATCAATTAACAAGAAGAGAACAAATATCACAGGGTTACAGTGGACTTGAAATAGACGTCTTTGATTCGCATTCGAATCAATCTCGACATATTTCATCATTATCTGGTGGAGAAACTTTCCAAGCATCATTAGCCTTAGCATTAGGACTTAGTGAAGTAGTTCAACAAGAATCTGGAGGAATTGCTTTAGATTCAATGTTTGTAGATGAAGGTTTCGGAACATTAGATCAAGAAACATTAGAAACAGCGTTAGATACATTACTGAGTTTGAAATCTACAGGGAGAATGGTAGGTATTATTTCTCACGTAAGTGAACTTAAGCAAAGAATACCGTTAATACTTGAAGTTAGTACAGAGCAATATCAAAGTACAACACAATTTAAAAGACAATAATTAAACAAACCAACCGATTGATTATATAACAATTGGTTGGTTTGTTTATATCATTTTTTATTGAAACACTTATTTTATAATAAAAAGCTAAATTAAGTTTACAGTTTTAAGATTATACGCAAAAATAGGCATAAAAAATACCAACGGAATCGATAGATTTTGTTGGTATTTAAAAGCAATAAACAGCAAATGTCTAAGGCTAGTTTGATTAATTTTTTTCACGTAGTAAATCGCGAATTTCTGTTAGTAATACAGTGTTTTCTTCGACTTCGTCTTCTTCAGGTTTCATTAATGTATTTGCAATTTTAACAAATATGAACAATGCAAAAGCGATGATAATGAAATCTATGATTGATTGTACGAACATACCATATTCGATACCCATAAACGTCCAACTTTTTGCAAAGTCAACAGTTCCGAAAATCAAACCAATTAGAGGCATGATAATGTATGCAACTAGTGCTGTAACAATTTTGTTGAAAGCTGCACCCATAACTACAGCTACTGCTAAATCTAAGACATTACCTTTTAATGCAAATTCTTTAAATTCCTTTAACATTATATAACACCTCTTAATTAAATATAAATTTTATTATACAATAAGTTTCAAATAAAGAGAATAGTTTTTTTAACTAAATTTGATATTAACTCGGGGGTTTGTTATTCTAAGACGTGGCGAAAGATAAAAATAGAAATTATTGTAATTTTTCTATTTAGGTTTTTTAAAAATTAAATAAGATGAGAAAGGGAGTTATTATTTATGAATTCTTCTAACAACCAACCTAGCGGTAAGAAGATATCTCCAGTTTTTATCTATAGTGCGATTATCGTAGCGATTGTAGTACTTATTGGTGCATTTCTACCAGAACAGTTTGACACTGTTACGAATACAATCAAACTATGGATAACGGACAAACTTGGATGGTATTATTTAATACTTACAACGCTCATTGTTTTCTTCTGTGTTTTCCTAATATTTAGTCCTATTGGTAAACTGAAACTAGGTAAACCAAATGACAAGCCAGAGTTTAATACGATTTCATGGTTTGCAATGTTATTTAGTGCTGGTATGGGGATTGGGCTTGTATTCTATGGTGCGGCTGAACCAATGGCTAACTTTGCTGCCCCACCAACTGCAGATCCAAAAACAACTGAAGCGTATACTGAAGGTTTACGCGCAACATTCTTCCACTGGGGATTCCACGCATGGGCGATTTATGGCGTAGTAGCATTAGCGCTTGCGTATGCTCAATTTAGAAAAGGTGAACCAGGACTTATTTCTAGAACTTTACGTCCTATCTTAGGCGATAAAGTAGAAGGTCCTATCGGGACAATGATTGATGTATTAGCAGTATTTGCTACTGTTGTAGGTGTGGCCGTATCACTTGGTATGGGTGCATTACAAATCAATGGTGGTTTGAATTACTTATTTGGCGTCCCAACTAATATATGGATACAAGGACTTATCATATTAGTTGTAACAATATTATTCCTTATGAGTGCTTGGTCTGGATTAAGTAAAGGTATCCAATATTTAAGTAACCTAAATATTAGTTTAGGTTTAATATTGATGGTAGCTGTACTAATTATTGGGCCAACAGTATTAATTTTAAATATGATGACAAGTTCAACAGGTAGTCTATTGAACACATTCTTATTTAATTCATTTGATACAGCAGCTTTAAACCCTCAAAAAAATGAATGGATGTCTAGTTGGACACTTTACTATTGGGGCTGGTGGTTAAGCTGGAGTCCATTCGTAGGTATATTTATTGCACGTGTATCTAAAGGACGTTCTATCCGCGAATTTATCGCAGGTGTGCTCTTAGTACCTGCATTAGTAAGTTTCGTTTGGTTCAGTGTATTTGGTGTACTAGGTATTGAAACTGGTAAGAAAAATCCTGAAATATTCGACATGACTGTAGAAACACAACTCTTTGCTGTATTTAACGAAATACCTATGGGCATTATATTATCAATAATTGCATTGGTATTAATTGCTTCATTCTTTATTACATCAGCTGACTCAGCGACATTTGTATTAGGAATGCAAACAACATATGGTTCATTAAATCCTTCGAATTACGTTAAAGTCACTTGGGGTATCGCACAGTCATTAATTGCTTTCGTATTATTATTTGCTGGTGGTGGTGATGGCGCACAAGCCCTGAATGCGATTCAGAGTGCCGCCATTATAAGTGCCTTACCGTTCTCCTTTGTAGTTATAATGATGATGGTTTCATTCTACAAAGATGCGAACAAAGAGCGTAAGTTCTTAGGCTTAACATTGGCACCTAACAAACATAGATTGCAAGATTATGTACAACATCAAGAAGACGATTATGAAGATGACATTATTGAAAGACGTAAACCATTAAGAGACAATGAAAAAAACGAAAAATAATGTGAATTAACTGGGGAATCCTAATGGATCCCCAGTTTTTTTGTGCGCAAAAAGATTAATTATTGAGTATGAGCGGCTAATGTTAAAGCATTTAATATAAATAAAAAATATAAGTAAATAGAACTATGTAAAATAGTAAAAAGAAATGTATATATAATTAAATATAGCTGATAATGATTCTCAATTGATAACATTAACTTATTACACAATCATAGCGTGATAAGTTATACTTATACATACTGATTGAAAAATCAAATCTAAATTATATAGGTTTCTAGTCTTATGTAGTTGTTTTAAGTTGCATTTAATTATACAATTCAGATAACGGCATATAATCAATATAAATTTCAAGGGGGATTTTTATGGCTTCTAATATCAAACAACAAGCGAAAAAATCGTTTGAGCTTAACGGAAAATCATATACGTTTTATGATTTAAACACGTTAGAAGAACAAGGTTTAACGAAAGTATCAAAATTACCGTACTCAATAAGAGTATTACTAGAGTCTGTTTTAAGACAAGAAGATGGCTTTGTAATCACTGATGAACACATCAAAGCATTATCTGATTTCACTAAAGGCACAGAAGGCGAAGTACCATTTAAACCTTCACGTGTTATTCTACAAGATTTCACAGGGGTTCCTGCTGTTGTAGACTTAGCATCATTACGTAAAGCAATGAATGATGTAGGTGGAGATTTGGATAAAATCAATCCAGAAGTACCAGTAGATTTAGTTATTGACCACTCGGTTCAAGTTGATAGTTATGCAAACCCAGATGCATTAGAACGTAATATGAAATTAGAGTTTGAAAGAAACTACGAACGTTATCAATTTTTAAATTGGGCTACTAAAGCATTTAACAACTACAGTGCAGTGCCACCAGCAACTGGTATCGTTCACCAAGTTAACTTAGAGTATTTAGCAAATGTTGTTCATGCTCGTGAAGTAGATGGTGAAACAGTAGCATTTCCTGACACATTAGTTGGTACGGACTCACATACGACAATGATTAATGGTCTTGGTGTATTAGGTTGGGGCGTAGGTGGTATCGAAGCTGAAGCCGGAATGCTTGGTCAACCTTCATACTTCCCAATTCCTGAAGTAATTGGTGTTAGATTATCTAACGCATTACCACAAGGTGCAACAGCTACAGATTTAGCTTTACGAGTGACTCAAGAGTTACGTAAACAAGGCGTAGTTGGCAAGTTTGTGGAATTCTTTGGTCCAGGTGTACAACATTTACCATTAGCAGACCGTGCAACAATCGCAAACATGGCTCCAGAATATGGTGCGACTTGTGGTTTCTTCCCAGTCGATGAAGAAGCATTAAAATATATGCGCTTAACAGGTCGTTCTGAGGATCAAATCCAACTTGTGAAAAAATATTTACAAGAAAACAGCATGTTCTTCACCGTAGAAGAAGACGAACCAGAATATACTAAAGTTGTTGAATTAGATTTATCAACTGTTGAAGCTTCATTAGCAGGACCAAAACGTCCTCAAGATTTAATTGCCTTAAGTGATATGAAATCTGAATTCCAAAAATCAGTTACTGCACCAGCAGGTAACCAAGGTCACGGATTTGATGAAAGCGAATTTGATAAAACTGTTGATATTGAATTTAAAGACGGTTCAAGTACAACAATGAAAACTGGTGACTTAGCTATTGCTGCGATTACATCATGTACAAACACTTCTAACCCATATGTAATGTTAGGTGCTGGACTTGTTGCTAAAAAAGCAGTTGAAAAAGGTTTAGAAGTTCCAGAATACGTTAAAACTTCATTAGCGCCTGGTTCAAAAGTTGTAACAGGTTATTTAAATGATTCAGGATTAAATGATTATCTTGATAAACTTGGATTCAATCTTGTAGGTTATGGTTGTACAACTTGTATTGGTAACTCTGGCCCATTACTAGAAGAAATTGAAAAAGCTATAGCAGAAGAAGATTTATTAGTTACATCTGTATTATCAGGTAACCGTAACTTTGAAGGACGTATCCATCCTTTAGTTAAAGGTAACTACTTAGCTTCACCACAATTAGTTGTTGCTTATGCTTTAGCAGGTACAGTAAATATCGATTTACAAAATGAACCTCTAGGGAAAGGCAAAGATGGCGAAGATGTATATCTAAAAGACATTTGGCCTACAATTAAAGAAGTTTCTGATACTGTAGATAATGTCGTTACACCTGAATTGTTCAAAGAAGAATATGCAACGGTATTCAACAATAATGAAATGTGGAACGAAATCGATGTTACAGATAAACCATTATATGATTTCGATTCTGAATCTACTTACATTCAAAACCCTTCATTCTTCCAAGGCTTATCTAAAGAGCCAGGAACAATTGAATCACTTAAGAACTTACGTGTTATGGGTAAATTTGGAGATTCAGTAACAACTGATCATATTTCGCCAGCAGGTGCTATTGGTAAAGACACACCAGCAGGTAAATACTTATTGGATCACGATGTTCCAATTCGTCAATTTAACTCATATGGTTCACGTCGTGGTAACCATGAAGTTATGGTCCGTGGTACTTTTGCTAATATTCGTATTAAAAACGAATTGGCTCCAGGTACAGAAGGCGGGTTCACAACATATTGGCCAACAGGTGAACAAATGCCAATATACGATGCAGCAATGAAATATAAAGAAGATGGCACTGGTTTAGTAGTATTAGCAGGTAATGACTACGGCATGGGTTCTTCACGTGACTGGGCAGCTAAAGGTACAAATCTATTAGGTGTTAAAACAGTTATTGCTCAAAGTTACGAACGTATTCACCGTTCAAACTTAGTTATGATGGGTGTATTACCTTTACAATTTAAAGACGGAGAGTCTTCAGAAAGTTTAGGCATCGATGGAACTGAAGTTATTTCAGTTGATATTGATGAAAATGTTAAACCTCATGATTTAGTTAAAGTGCAAGCTAAAAAAGAAAATGGTAAAGTCATTGAATTTGAAGCAGTTGCACGTTTTGATTCCAATGTGGAAATGGATTATTACCGTCATGGTGGTATCTTACAACTTGTACTAAGAAAAAAATTAGCTAGTAATTAATAACTTAAAGATTACACAGTAACTGTCTGATATATAAATTCACTTGTTTTAAGTTCTTATTCAAGAGCTTAAGCACTTGTATTTCTTTATCTAATCAGTCTTGTGGGGGTGGGAAAATGAGATCAAACGTTGATTTCTGTCCTGCTCCCTTTTTTATGTTAATATTTAATGTGTAATAATTGACTATGTGTATTTGAAAAGAGGACGTAAAATGATTTACAGTATGACAAAAATAGAATCACGTTATCAAGAGACTGACCAAATGGGAGTGATTTATCATGGTAATTATCCTACTTGGTTCGAAGTCGCACGTACAGATTATATCTCTAAATTAGGCTTCAGTTATAAAGACATGGAAGATGCGGGTATTATCTCACCTGTAACAGATATAGACATTAAATATATTAAATCTATCACTTATCCAGAAAAGGTAACAATTAAGACTTGGGTAGATAAATATTCTAGGTTGAGATATGTCTATCGTTATGAAATTTTTAATGAAGTAGGCGAGCTAGCGACTACAGGGTCTACTACTTTAACCTGTATTAAAAAAGAAGACTTTAAGCCTATTAGACTAGACAAGTATTTCCCAGAGTGGCACACAGCTTATCTTGATATTGATCAAAGAAATAAAGCAGGCGAAACGTTAGAGCTTGTATGAGGTGTTAAACTTAATAATGTTTTAGGTTAAGTATTAATGAAATGATACATGACAAGACAAATAAAAAAGGATGATTTCTATAGTATTTAATAGAAATCATCCTTTTTCTTATTTAACTTTAATGCTTTATCTCGAAACCTTGCTTAATTATACTAATAGTAAATCATTCGAATATAATAGTTTCAATACAATTGTGTAAGCAATATTTTATAGAAGAAAGATAATAATCAACACTATTGTACATTAACTTAAGTTCAAAATAATTTAACTATATATTATTTTGTAGTATATGAAATCTCGTCAACGCTATCATTTATATCGATGAATAAATTATCATCTTTGAAATACCATAAATCTTTTTCAGCGATTACAACGTCTAAACCTTCGTAATTGTTTTCGTAACCAATTTCAACTTCATCTTTTTTGTCTACGCTAAAGGCAGGGCTAAATCCTTGTTTTAACTGGAATTCTCCACCATAACGAACGAAAAATTGTAATACTTTGTCACCTTCGGGTAATTCAAGTTCCTCTTTAAACCAAGACACTGCATTATTTGAAAGTTCTATTTCCATAATAAAAGTCTCCTTTCGGTTCACAAGTGCTTAACTTATGATAGTTAGTCACTAATCTAAAAATTAGTATTATATACATTACCCGTTTTGAGTAATACTAAAGATATTATAGCATAAATTATTAGAAAATTATTTAAAAACAATTTAGACATATGTGAAATAGCGAAAATCTATGTTAAAGCGCTACATTAGTAGTATAATAGAAGTAATGATGTTTTAAAGTGATCGGAGAAATTACTTCTTCGTATGTGGATGTTAGGGGTCTTAAGCTAAAAATAAAAAGCTGGAGACAATGATGTCCTCTAGCTTTTTTTAATTACTTGATTGTTTACATAGTGACTTGTGTAATAGTTACATCCATTTTATTTTAGGTTCTTCACCTTTGAATATTCTTACAATATTAGAACGGTGTCTAATGATTAGTAATACAACCACACCGATGCTAACGATAACCAAGATGATGTCTCGAATGAGTACAGCACCAATAAGACAACAGATTGACGCAATAATACTTGAAAGCGAAACATATTTTGTTAACTTCAATATTATAAAGAAAATAGCTGCTAATATAATTAATAAGATAGGATTCATACCGAGTATAACGCCAGCACTTGTAGCAACGGCTTTACCGCCTTTGAATCCAAGGTAAACTGGATATACATGACCTAAAATTGCGAAAGCACCAACGATTAATCCATTTGTGAAAAATGAACTAATAGGACCTTCTGCACTGACAGGTAACCATAGTGGGAAGAAGACAACAATGAAACCTTTAAATATGTCTAAGAAAGTAACTAGGAATCCTGCTGGTTTACCTAATACTCTAAAGCTATTTGTCGCGCCAGTGTTGCCACTACCAAATTGTCTGATATCTTTTTTATAAAATAATTTCCCTATTACATAGCCACTTGGAAATGCACCAATGAGGTAACTTAGTATCAACATGATTATAATCATCATCATATATAATCCACATCCTTTAATGACATTAAAATTATTTTACCATATAAGACCATAATAAGACGAATAAAAATTTTCATATAGAAATGAATTATTTTTTGAAAATTGATTTGGTGCTTGCAATTTATCCAGATTTATATAAGAATAACTAATGTATAGTTTTAAAAACGAACATATGTTTGTAGGAGGGCGAAACGATTGGCAATGAATAAACAAAATAACTATTCGGATGATTCCATTCAGGTTCTTGAGGGGTTAGAGGCCGTAAGAAAAAGACCTGGTATGTATATTGGTTCTACCGATAAACGTGGATTACATCATCTAGTGTATGAAGTTGTCGATAATTCCGTCGATGAAGTATTAAACGGTTTTGGTAGTGAAATTATAGTAACTATCAATAAAGATGAAAGTATTACTATAGAAGATAATGGACGAGGCATGCCCACAGGTATCCACACATCAGGGAAGCCTACAGTTCAAGTCATTTTCACGGTACTTCACGCAGGCGGTAAGTTTGGACAAGGGGGATATAAGACTTCAGGTGGTTTACACGGCGTAGGTGCATCAGTTGTCAATGCGCTAAGTGAATGGTTAGAGGTTGAAATCTATAGAGATGGTACGATATATACCCAAAGTTTTAAAAATGGCGGTAAACCATCATCAGGACTTGAAAAACATGGTAAAACAAAAAGAACAGGTACGAAAGTAACGTTTAAACCGGATCCTGAAATTTTCAAAGCAGCAACTTCATTTAATTACGATATGTTAAGTGAAAGATTGCAAGAGTCGGCTTTTTTACTTAAAAGCCTAAAAATCACGCTTAGAGATTTAAGAGCTGGTAAAGAACGTGAAGATGTTTACCACTATGAAGATGGCATTAAAGAATTTGTGAGTTATGTTAATGAAGGCAAAGAAGTATTACACGAAGTCGCTAATTTTTCAGGTGAAGCGAATAAAATTGAAGTAGAAGTAGCATTTCAATACAACGATCAATATTCAGAAGGTATCTTGAGTTTCGTTAATAATGTACGTACTAAAGATGGCGGCACGCATGAAGTTGGATTTAAATCAGCTATGACTCGTGTGTTTAATGACTATGCACGACGTATTAACGAATTAAAAGAGAAAGACAAGAATCTAGATGGTAATGATATAAGAGAAGGACTTACAGCAATTATATCATTACGTATTCCGGAAGAATTACTTCAATTCGAGGGCCAAACCAAGTCTAAATTGGGTACTCCAGAAGCTAGAAGTGCAGTTGATTCTGTTGTGTCTGACAAATTGCCGTATTATTTAGAAGAAAAAGGGCAATTATCTAAATCTCTAGTGAAAAAAGCACTGAAAGCTCAACAAGCGAGAGAAGCAGCACGTAAAGCAAGAGAAGATGCACGCTCAGGCAAGAAAAACAAACGTAAAGATACATTGCTTTCAGGGAAGTTAACACCTGCACAAAGTAAAAATACTGAGAAGAAAGAAATATACCTAGTAGAGGGTGACTCAGCAGGTGGTTCTGCTAAATTAGGAAGAGATCGTAAGTATCAAGCTATATTACCGCTAAGAGGTAAAGTAATAAACACAGAGAAAGCTAAACTTGATGATATATTCAAAAATGAAGAAATCAACACAATTATCCATACAATTGGTGCAGGTGTCGGTAATGAATTTAAGATTGAAGATAGCAATTATAATCGAATCATTATCATGACAGATGCTGATACCGATGGCGCACATATCCAAGTATTGTTATTAACATTCTTCTTTAAGTATATGAAACCTTTAGTAGAAGCTGGAAGAGTATTTATTGCGCTACCTCCTTTATACAAATTAGAAAAAGGTAAAGGTGCTTCGAGAAAAATTGAGTATGCTTGGACTGACGAAGAATTAGAGCAATTACAAGATAAATTAGGTAAAGGCTTTACATTACAACGTTATAAAGGTCTGGGTGAAATGAACGCTGATCAATTGTGGGAAACAACAATGAATCCTGAAACGCGAACATTAATTAGAGTACAAATTGAAGATGAATTGCGTTCTTCTAAACGTGTTACAACGTTAATGGGTGATAAAGTAGCACCACGACGTGAATGGATTGAAAAAAATGTTGAATTTGGCTTACAACAAGAACAAAGTATTTTGGATAATAATGAAATTCAAATTCTAGAACAGGAAAACCCCGATGAGGAGGAAATAAATTGAGTGAAATAATTCAAGATTTATCGCTAGAAGATGTTATTGGCGATCGATTCGGTAGGTACAGTAAATACATCATTCAAGAACGTGCATTGCCAGACGTTCGTGATGGGCTCAAACCTGTTCAAAGACGTATTTTATATGCAATGTATTCAAGTGGAAATACGTATGATAGAAATTTCCGTAAAAGTGCTAAAACTGTCGGTGATGTCATTGGACAATATCATCCACATGGTGATTCCTCTGTATACGATGCAATGGTTCGACTGAGTCAAGAATGGAAATTACGCCATGTATTAATCGAAATGCAAGGGAACAATGGTAGTATTGATAATGATCCGGCTGCAGCTATGCGTTATACGGAAGCTAAATTAAGTCGTATCTCAGAAGAATTATTAAGAGATATTAATAAAGAAACAGTGCCATTTATGCCGAACTATGATGACACAACAATGGAGCCTATGGTATTACCAGCAAGGTTACCTCATTTATTGATTAATGGTAGTACCGGTATATCTGCAGGTTATGCAACAGATATACCACCGCATAACTTGGCAGAAGTAATACAAGCAACGCTTAAATATATTGACAATCCTGATATTACAGTGAGCCAGTTGATGAAATATATTAAAGGACCAGATTTTCCTACTGGTGGTATTATCCAAGGTATTGACGGTATCAAGAAAGCTTATGAAACAGGTAAAGGTAAAATTATTGTCCGTTCTAAAGTAGAATTAGAAGAACTAAGAAATGGCAGAAAAGAGCTTATCGTTACCGAAGTACCATATGAAGTGAATAAAAGTTCACTAGTTAAAAAAATGGATGAGTTACGTGCAGATAAAAAAGTAGACGGTATTGTTGAAGTACGTGATGAAACAGACCGAACTGGTTTACGTATAGCAATTGAATTGAAGAAAGACGTAAATAGTGAAGCGGTAGCGAACTTCTTATACAAAAATACTGATTTACAAGTTGCATATAACTTTAATATGGTTGCGATTAGTGATGGACGTCCTATACTTATGGGTATACGTCAATTTATTGACAGCTATATCAATCACCAAATTGATGTTGTGACGAAACGTACGCGCTATGAATTAAACCATGCTGAAAGTAGAATGCATATTGTAGAAGGTTTAATGAAGGCACTCTCTATTTTGGATGAGGTCATAAAACTCATTAGAAGTTCTAAAAACAAAAAAGATGCTAAAAATAATTTAGTAGCGGAATATGATTTTAGTGATGCTCAGGCTGAAGCAATTGTGACGTTGCAATTGTATCGACTTACAAATACAGATATTGTTGAACTTCAAAATGAACATGATGAATTGAAAAAGACTATCGAAGCTTTAAGAAATATCTTAGATAATCATGATGCCTTATTAAATGTTATTAAAGAAGAGTTAACTGAAATAAGAAATCGCTATAAACAAAAACGTTTGTCTTCAATTGAAGCGGAAATTACAGAAATCAAAATTGACAAAGAAGTTATGATACCAAGTGAAACTGTAATCATGAGTGTCACAAAACATGGTTATATCAAACGTACTTCTTTACGTAGTTTTAACGCAAGTGGCGCTGAAGAAGTTGGTGTCAAAGAAGGCGACGAGTTGTTGAAATATCAAGAAGTTAATACTTTAGATACAGCACTTGTATTTACTAATAAAGGACGTTACTTGTATATTCCAGTGCATAAATTATCAGAGATCAAATGGAAAGATTTAGGTCAACACGTATCGCAAATCGTACCTATTGATGAAGGTGAACATGTTATAGATGTCTTTTGTGAACGTGACTTTAAACCTGAAGCATTTTATGTTCTTGCTACACGTGATGGCATGATTAAGAAAAGTAATGTTTCTATGTTCAAAACTTCACGCTTTAATAAACCATTAGTATCAATGAAGTTAAAAACGGATGATGAAATTATTAATGTCATGCGCATAGAAGAGCCACAACTGATTACAGTACTTACACATAAAGGTATGTCATTAACATATAGTAGTGATGAACTTTCTGATACTGGTTTAAGAGCAGCTGGCGTTAAATCTATTAACTTAAAAGATGAGGATTATGCAGTGCTTACACAATTGATTTCTGAAAAGGATTCAATTCTAATGGCTACGCAAAGAGGTTCATTAAAACGTATAGGATTTAAAGTATTGCAAACAGCAAAACGTGCACAACGTGGACTTACATTGTTGAAGGAACTTAAGAAAGCACCACATCGTATTGTAGCTGCCGAAGTTGTCCAACCAGGACAAAAGCAATATACAATCTATTCAAATAAACAACAAGAAACTGGCGATATTAAAGATATTCATTTATCAGAACAATATACGAACGGTAGTTTTATAGTAGATATTAATGACTTTGGCGAAGTAGAAAGTTTAGTTGTTAAATAATATAAATTGAAAAAACTGTTAGTAAATACAACTATATAGTGATAAAATACCTTTTAGGTGCAATAAAAAATAAAACCAAGAGATTTATAGTGGAGCAAGACATGATAGTGCAAGGCTTTTAGCTTAACACTGTTAAACTTTCGCTCACTTTCATGTGCACATATGCATTTTGATTATTAATATGTACATGAAATAACTATAAATCTCTTGATTTTGCTATAAAATTCAAATTATATAGATGAGAGGGATTAAATTGAGTAATTTTGATAGTTTAATTCCAGATTGGTTCAAAACTTTTGTTCAAGTCGGGAATGATTTAATCTGGTCGCAATACCTAATTGGGCTACTAATAACAGCAGGTTTATACTTTACTATTAGTTCTAAATTTGTTCAATTAAGATGGATTCCAGAAATGTTTCGTGCCATTGGCGAAAAACCCGAAACACTAGATAGTGGTAAGAAAGGTATCTCACCATTCCAAGCTTTTGCAATAAGCGCGGGATCTCGTGTGGGTACTGGTAATATCGCAGGTGTGGCTACTGCAATTGTTTTAGGTGGACCAGGCGCTGTGTTCTGGATGTGGGTTATCGCTTTGATTGGTGCGGCAAGTGCTTTTATAGAAGCTACTTTAGCGCAGGTATATAAAGTGCCTGATGAAGATGGGGGTTTCCGTGGGGGACCAGCTTATTACATAACTAAAGGTTTAAATCAAAAATGGCTAGGTATTTTATTTGCCATATTAATTACAGTGACATTTGCATTTGTGTTTAATACTGTGCAATCTAATACAATCGCTGAATCATTAAAAACACAATATAGCATAAGCCCTGTTGTAACCGGTATTATTTTAGCAGTACTAACAGGTATTATTATTTTTGGTGGTGTCCGTAGTATTGCTAAAATATCATCAGTCATCGTACCATTTATGGCAGTCATATATATTGGTCTCGTATTTGTTATTCTGATTATCAATTATGATCAAATTATTCCGATGATTACTACGATTGTTACGAGCGCCTTTGGATTTGAACAGGCGACTGGTGGTGCAGTTGGTGCAGCAATTTTACAAGGTATTAAACGTGGTTTGTTCTCCAATGAAGCAGGTATGGGTTCTGCGCCTAATGCTGCCGCAACAGCAGCCGTTCCTCACCCTGTAAAACAAGGTTTAATTCAATCGTTAGGTGTATTCTTTGATACAATGCTTGTTTGTACAGCAACTGCGATTATGATTTTATTGTATACAGGATTAGAATTTGGTGAAAATGCAGCTCAAGGCGTTGCAGTAACACAATCTGCACTTAATGAACATTTAGGTAGTGCTGGTGGTATTTTCTTAACAGTAGCAATATCATTATTTGCCTTTTCATCTGTGGTAGGAAACTATTACTATGGACAATCGAATATTGAATTTTTATCAAAAAACAAAACATTATTATTTATTTTTAGATGTTTAGTTGTTGTACTTGTATTCGTGGGTGCAGTAATTAAAACGGAAACCGTTTGGGGTACAGCCGATGTATTTATGGGCTTAATGGCGATCGTCAACTTAGTGGCAATTATAGGATTATCTAATATTGCGTTTGCAGTTATGAATGATTACCAACGTCAACGTAAAGCAGGCAAAAAACCTATCTTTAAACCAGAAGAATTAGAAATTAATTTATTTGGCATTGAAAGCTGGGGCATGAAAAAGAAATAATGATATAAAGTGAGTAACTATGTATTTTCTATAAAATGAAAATACATAGTTTTTTATGTACGCCGATTGTAAAATTAAGCTAGACACATAAGAAAAGCCACTCGTGATACACTCAAAATGAATTTCCAACCAAAGAAATCATAGGAGTGATCACGAATGACCTACACCCATCTTAGCACGGATGAATTGATAATAATAGAAGCCTATTTCCATCAAAATAGCTCTGTCACAAAGATTTCAAGACAGATGGGCCGGGCCCGTCAAACAGTGCACAATGTGGTGACTTTTCTGAAAGACGGGCACACGGCACTGGATTATTACAAGCGCTATAAGCAGAACAAGAAACGCTGTGGTAGAAAACAGACTGTACTACCCGCCGATCAACATCTCTATGTTGAAGAAAAAGTCGCTCAGGGCTGGACCCCCGATGTGATTACTGGTCGCGAGGAACACCCAATTAATTGTTCGGGACGGACACTGTACCGGCTATTCAAACGTCAGCAGTTTGATATTTCTACACTGCCGATGAAAGGCAAGCGAAAACCAAACGGTCATAAGGAACGCCGGGGCAGACAGACATTCAAACGGAACATTTCTGAAAGAGAGACGGATTATCCGGCATTCAACGAAGAATTTGGTCATCTTGAAGGCGACACGATTGTCGGTGTCCACCATAAAAGTGCCATCATTACATTGGTTGAACGCCTGTCAAAAGCCATCATCACGCTAAAACCCGAAGGCAGAACAGCGAAGGATATCGAAACCACGCTCAACACATGGTGTCATCAGGTGCCCAGAAACCTGTTCAAATCCATTACATTCGATTGTGGCAAAGAATTCTCGAATTGGCGGTCAATCAGTAATCAGAATGATCTTTCCATCTATTTCGCTGATCCGGGCACCCCTTCCCAGCGCGGGTTGAATGAACATTCCAATGGGTTATTGCGGACAGATGGATTGCCTAAGGGGATGGATTTCAATCAGGTGGACCAGCGGTTTGTTTCCTCCGTCTCTACCAGAAGGAACCATATCCCCAGAAAGTCATTGAATTATCAAACCCCGTTGGAAGTATTTATGAGTTACATGGATGTAGGTAAACTGTCTAGCTTATTTTGACAAACGAAGGTAATAATACTATAAAATTAATAGAAAAGCGCTTTACTACTTTCATTTTTCTATTTTTCACTATATAATGCTTATTGACATAATAAGAAGGATGAGTGACATGAGTTCTTACCTTATTACAAAGGTTTTAAATAACAATGTAATTATTTGTACTAATGAAATGCAAGAATATGTATTAATTGCAAAAGGCATTGGTTTTAATAAAAAGATTGGAATGACATTACATGAAAACCAATCCATTGAAAAATTATATATATTAGATCAAAAATCACAACAAGATCATTATAAAACATTGGTTGAATTAGCTGATGATAACTTGATACAAGCCGTGATCGACGCAGTAAATATTATTACCAATTCGGTAATGAAAATAGATAATCAAAAATTGGTTGTATCGTTAACAGATCACATTATTTTTGCTTATAAGCGTATGAAACAAAACCAATTAATTAATAATCCATTCGTAATGGAAACAAAGCAATTATATGGTGAGGCATATGAAATAGCAGAAAAAGTAATTGAACGATTAAACCATGTTTTAGAAGTGAATTTTCCAGAAGATGAGATTGGTTTTATCGCATTACATATTGCTTCTAATACTGATACAGTGTCCATACGTGAGATGGAAAAGATAAATGAATTAATTAATAAAAGTATCTTTATTTTAGAGCATGATTTGAAACATACAATAGATAAAGAAACAGTTCAATATCAACGGTTTATTAGACACATTCAATTTTTAATCAGAAGATTAAATAAAGGAGAAGTATTACAAAAAACAAGTGCGTTTGAAGAATTATTAAAAACGCAGTATCCTTTGTGTTTTAATATCGCCTTGAAAATAATGAAAATGTTGCAACAAGAACTGAATGTTACTGTATATGAGGCAGAGGTCATTTATTTAACATTACATGTTTATCATTTTATGGTTGATAAGCCGTCAGATCAAACATAATTTAATTAATTACGAAATCGAACAATGATATAAACTTATGTATTAAACTTATTATATGACCCAGTTAATACTGCTAATAACACCTAGTCATTTCAAATGACTAGGTGTTATTTTTAAAACTCACAAACTAAATTAAAGAATTTTGTTATTTTAATTTATAATTTAGATAAAAAGTAATTTTACTTTTTAAAAAGGTTGAAATGTAAAGAGTGTTTAGACAATATTAAATAACATATAATAATGTATTAAGATTTAAAATTTCAGCGCAACAAGGTTTACAGCTTATGATGAACATTATAGACTTAGTCTTCAGGTTAATTATGAGTAGGGGGCTACAGTTACGTGAAGTATTATGATGAAGTGCCTATTATAAGAGCAGTAGCGGCTATGTTAGTTGTAGCAATTCATACAGTCAATAGTATTGGTTATTCAGCTTCAACAGGCGAATTTACTTCTGACGCTTTAGGATATATCAATCAAATGGCAAGATTAGGGACGCCTATATTTGCTGTTATTAGTGCTTTTTTATTGACTATATCAGTTATTAATAGAGGATTTAGTTTAAATTACTTTATGAAATCTAGATTTAGTAAAATCTTTATCCCTTACATAATTTGGACGATTTTTTATTTGTTATATAGAGAATATTTTTTACATAACCTTGAGGACGACGGTAAGTTAATTAACTATTTCGTTTATGGTAAAGCTAATTTTCATTTATACTTTATTTTGACTGTCATTCAATTTTATTTTCTTTTTCCATTTGTGCATAAATTTAAAAAAGGTTGGCCAATCATATCGGTTTTCATTTTAGCGACCATTGTCAACGTTGTTTGGATCATCATTCAGCCAATTTCATTGGGTGGCGGAGGCGTCGAACGCTTTGTTAATGATAAACTGTTTATTTTGAATTGGATTTCATTCTTTATGCTAGGTATTGTATATGCTAAATATTATAATGAAATAAAAGAATTGATATTTAAGTATAAGACGCTGCTTTCTATAATTATTGCAATATTATTTATAGATTTACTTATCAGTATTGATTTAGAAAATCTCAATAGTTCAATCACAATTTCGAACATCATTTATATTCCTTTCTTTATCGTTTTTCTTAATTACATGTATGAGCATGTTAAGAAAAATAAAGTTGTATTAAATACGTTAACTGTAATTGGTAACTATTCAATGGGGATTTACTTAGTCCATTATGTTGCCATACAGTTTGTGAAAAGATTACCAATTGTAGAGAACATAGCACCACAAAGTAAATTGGTGAGCGTCTTTATTGCAGCAGTTGCACTATCAGTATTATTAGTATACTTAATTGGCAAATTACCTTATGGCAATTATATCGTTCCGATTCCCAAAAAGAAGACTAATAAAAATAAAGTTATTACCGAAGAACCAGTTCGTGAAAATGAACCTACTTTAAATTAATAATTTAGTGCTTTCGCATTATTATAGAATCTATTAACGTCTAGGCAAACCAAGCAAATCATCATGTTTGGTTTGTTCTTTTTTATTAAAAGATGTAGTAGTACAAAAATAATGAAAGTAATGTTGTCTTTTATTTATGTGTATAATTTCTCGAAAAGATTCTTACAATATATAATGTGGTAAAATATATGTTTGGAAGATGACGAATGTGTTAATATTAATATTAGTAAATAAATCGACAACACATTAACATATTTTACGTTCGTAGTTTTGTACTACATTTTGTATCATTTTAATGTGAAATTATAATTTAGAATCAAATTAAGGTATGGTGAGTATATGTCGAATGAAGAAAATATAAAGCAAGAAAAAAAGAGTGGAAAAGATAAATTGAAACTGAGTTTTCCAGAAACCCGCTTCATGAAGTTTTTAGGCGGTAAAGATTTACTTTTTGGTTTGTTGATTTTAATATTAGTAGGTTTCTCAATTTTTATATTTGATCAAGTTTCTTACATTTTCAAACCATTTATTATCGTATTTAATACGCTTGCAGCACCTATCATTGTTTCAATTATTCTCTATTATTTATTTAACCCGGTAGTTAATTTAATGGAACGATATAATATTCCAAGAGTTTGGGGCGTTATCATTTTATTCCTACTCATCGTTGGTGTAATATCATTGGCAATTAATCTACTTATCCCAGTGATTGGGTCTCAATTCAAAAGTTTTGGTAATAATTTCCCATACTATGTCGATAAAGTGAATCAATTTATTGATAGTCTTACTAAATTTTCTGTGATATCTAATTTCTATACGCAGATTCAAGATCAACTTGATACTTTAGCCAAAAAATTACCAAGTATGGTTTCTGATTATTTTAATGGTTTTGGATCTAAAGTTAAGAATTTTGCTGAAGCATTAGTCAATGTTGGTGTAGTAATTGCAACAACACCATTTGTATTATTCTTTATGTTAAAAGATGGTTATCGTTTTAAAGATTTTTCTACAAAATTAATGCCACCAAAATTCAGAAAAGATTTTCATGATTTATTAGACAAAATGAGTGTTCAAGTAGGTTCTTATATCCAAGGACAAATTGTTGTTTCGTTCTGTATTGGTATTCTATTATTTATTGGTTATAGTATTATCGGATTAGATTATAGTTTAATCTTAGCATCTATTGCAGCTGTAACGAGTGTAGTACCTTATATTGGTCCTACGATTGCTATTTCACCTGCAATTATCATTGCATTAATTACTTCGCCAATTATGTTATTGAAATTAATTGTCGTGTGGACGGCTGTACAATTTATTGAAGGGCACTTTATTTCACCGAATGTAATGGGTAAAACACTGAAAATACATCCACTAACAATTATTTTCATCTTGTTAAGTGCGGGTAACTTACTCGGTGTAGTTGGTGTTATTTTAGGTATACCAGCTTACGCTATTTTGAAAGTGCTTATTTCACACTTATATTCTATGTATAAACGTAGATATAATAAATATTATGGTCAAGATGCAGGTGAGTATCAAACTTCATCAGAAGAAGAAATTCGTTAATATTAACGTATCTTCAATTAGATTGCACAGTAGCTATCGGATATCTAAATGAAGTTGTTTCAGTCCTTGTATTACTTTTTCGGGTCAGTCTTATAGAGCGGTGATAGGAAATCAAAATCTGATTTCCTATCACCGCTCCTTTTTTATACAAAATCAAATTTTAGTCTAGTGACTTTTGATAGTTATAAATAATGAAATATTTTTAATAAACGATGCCTACATACGAGGTCAGGCCTATGTGCTTTCTCATTAGGTTGCTTTTTATTTATAGCTACGTATGGATGGTTTTTCATAATTAATTATAAAGTTTTCTATAACTTCTAACGAATCACTAAATAACGTTTTTTCTCTATCATTTAAAGTTAAAAAACCATTTTTTACCATATCATCATACATATCTTCCATCGGCTTATAATAGTTATTCACATTTAAAAAAATACAGGGACTGTCATTTTGTCCAACACGAGACCATGATACTACCTCTGTAATTTCTTCAAGTGTGCCAGGTCCGCCAGGTAAAGCAATACAAGCGTGCCCTAAGTTTATCATTTTGGCCTTTCTCTCAGACATGGTATTAACGATATGTAATTCTGTTAATCCTTGGTGGGAGAGTTCTCTTTGTATTAGAAATTCTGGAATTACTCCTATAACATCTCCATTATTTTGAAGTACTGTATCAGCCAATAAACCCATTAGACCCATTAGACCTACATTTCCACCACCATAAACTAGAGTGTGATTATTTTTAGCTATCCATTTTCCTAAGTTAATAGTTGATTCTTTATAAATTTCTAAGTTACCTTAACTTGCTCCACAATATACTACAATATTCATCGTCAATTCTCCTTATAAATTTTTGTTCATATATTATTATATTTATATTAAAATTTTTTAATACTATAATCATTATTTTCTAGATAGTATTTAACTTAATTTGTGCCGACTCCTGACTAGTTAATAAAGCACTAGACAAAACTATGGGTCGAGTCTGTGACCGCAGAAAGCGCGTACAAAAACGACAAATACTGAAACTCGTCATTTTTTTATGCTCTCCATTTCATAACGACTTTACTGTGTATCGTATAAATGATTTTAAATGAAAGCCACCTAACAACTATGTTATATAGATGTCATTAAAAATTTATTTATTATATTTTAGTGTTGTGCTATATTTTTTTATGACACAATAGAAACACTGAAAAGAGAAGTGAAAATATGTCTAAGGAATTAAGAATTAAATTATTTTCTATATTAAAAATAGTATTTGCAGTTACATTATTTATTTTTGTTGTTTTCACATTATATAAAGAACTCTCACATATTAATCTTAAAGAAACAGTAAAATCATTTGGGGATATTAATAGAGTATGGTTAGTGGCTTTATTCTTAAGTGGTGGTTTATCTATTATTGTATTATCACTTTATGATGTCCTCTTAGTAAAAACGTTAAAGTTGAAACTCTCTTTATTGAAAACCATTCGTATTGGTTATATTGTAAATGCACTTAATGCTGTCGTAGGATTTGGAGGTTTTATTGGTGCAAGTGTACGTTTCTTATTGTACAAGAATGCAACCGATGATAAAAAGGCGTTAGTGCATACAATCTCTATTGTTTTAATATCAATGTTAACAGGACTTAGTTTACTGTCTATCCTTGTAGTGATTCAAGTATTTGACGTGACGCATATATTTAGTCCTTTTCCGTGGATTCGTTGGTTATTGTATATTGTGGCGCTATTTTTACCAATATTTATTATAATAACTTATATAAAACCAGTTAAACAATCACATAAATTACTTGGTGTTTATTGCACAGTTGTTTCTGGTGTTGAATGGATGATAGCTTAATTTGTATTATATATGGCTTTAGTCATTGTAGGCATCCACATACCATTTACGACATTTATTGGTATTTTTATTATTGCGTCATTATCAGGTTTGATTAGTTTTATCCCTGGTGGATTTGGAACATTTGATTTAGTCGTCTTATTAGGTTTGAAAAGCTCAAATGTACCGGAAGAAGAAATTGTTTTAGCATTATTACTCTATCGTTTTGCTTATTATTTATTCCCAGTGTTAATCGCGCTGATTCTTTCTACATTTGAATTCAAGAGTACTGCAAAACGCTATTGGGAAGATTCAAAGCTTATGTTACCAGTGAAAGATATGACATCACTTGTAGCATCGTATCAAAAAGATATTATTGCAAGAGTACCGTCGTTTGCAATTGCGGTATTACTGATGTATACAAGCTTAATATCTTTTTTAAATAACATGACGATTATATATGATGGTTTATATGATCCTAATCATTATATTTATTACATTATCGTATCAGTGCATACATCGGCATGTTTACTTTTATTATTAAATATAATTGGTGTATATCATCTATCTAAACGTGCTATTTTATTTTCAATGATTTCGATTAGTTTAATATTTATTGTTACAGCCTATACTTATGCTTCTTTTATACTACTGAGTTGGCTTGCAGTTATGTTTGTCCTACTATTGGTATTTTATAGACGTTCGAATACAATTAAAAGACCATTTAGATATACAAGGTTATGGTTAAGTGTCGCTGTAGGTTCACTTATTTTGTATACTAATCATATTGTTATAGATGGTACATTCTATACATTAGATATTTATCATTTGGAAATGGATAGTTCAATATTAAGGTATTATTTCTGGTTTACGATTTTACTCGTTGCTATTATTGTGGGTGTAATCGTCTGGTGGTTTGAGTATCGTTATAGAGTAAAGAATAGAAGTAATAATATTGCAATGTGCGAAGCAATCATAGCGCAATATGGCGGTAACTATTTAAGCCATTTAATATACAGTGGAGATAAGTATTATTTTATCAATGAAAAAGAAGATGCCTTTATTATGTATCGTTATAAATACAGTGCATATATTGTATTAGGTGACCCAGTAGGCAATCCAGAATCATTTCATGAATTATTAGAGACGTTTTACCGTGAAGCGCAATACTTAGGATACGATGTGATTTTTTATCAAGTAAGTGATAAATATATGTCACTTTACCATGATTTAGGCAATCAATTTTTCAAGTTAGGTGAAGAAGCGGTTATAGATTTAACTACATTTACTACATCAGGTAAAAAGAAACGTGGCTTACGTGCAACATTAAATAAGTTTGATGATTTTAATCTAACTTTTGAAGTGTTAGAACCATCGTTTTCACCCGAATTACTTACAGAGTTGAAAAACATTAGTGACGATTGGCTAGCAGAAAGAAATGAAATGCATTTTTCTGTAGGTAGCTTTAATGAGCATTATTTATCGCAAGCACCTATAGCGGTCATTAAAGATAAAAATGAAGCTATCATCGCATTTTGTACCTTTATGCCTGCGTATTACAAAGCAACACTTTCTGTAGATTTAATTCGTTGGAAGCCAGATAGTAAGTTACCTTTAATGGATGGCTTATATTTGAATATGTTGTTATGGGCAAAGGCGCATAATTATGAGCACTTTAACATGGGTATGGCTACATTATCTAATGTAGGGCAAGTGCCGTTCTCATTTTATGGAGAGAGAATCGCAGGTAGAGTGTTTGAACATTTTAATGGTTTGTATAGATTTCAAGGTCTCAGAAGATACAAAGAGAAATTTAATCCTATTTGGGAACCGAGATTTTTAGTTTATAGAAAACATCATTCATTATGGCTTAGTATGTTAAAAGTGATGCGTGTAATTAGAAAGCATAAATAAGAAGGAATAAATATAAAAGCAACCAACACACGTTTTATGTGTTGGTTGCTTTTTTAAGGAGTTTAAAAGTGTTTAATGGTTTCTATAGTTAATATCTGGAGAAGTTATTAACTACTTTAAATAAACTAACTGGTAGAACTGTTCTAAATATCATTTGACTCTAACTATATATGAATTTCTCGTTACCCCTTTGTTAAGGTATAATCATAATATATCATCATCAGAAAACGCTTTCAATGGTGGAAAGTAAGATTATTCAAATGAAAAATGACATTTTATCTACATAATTTCTTTTTAAAATTTAATTGTATTATTACTATTAGACAAGAGTGGAACGCTCGCTAAAAATAAGATTTCATTATAATTATTTAATATTAAAAATAGATTCAATCAGTTCATCATTTGTAGTAAGATATAAAATAAATTAAAAATATTGGGGCGTATTAAAATGAAGAAAATCATAATTAGTATTATCTTAGCCTTATTAGTCATTGCATTAATCGTTGCTGGCACGTTTTTATACCAATCCCTTAATTCTAATTATAAAGGGACAAAACAAGTTTCTCAGAGTAACGAGCACAATAAAGAAAAAAGTAACGGTCATACGCCGAAAATAGATGTGTTAGCGCAGCAATTTAGCACAGATTTCATGAATAGTGATACAAGACATGGTTATTATAAAGTATCAAAGGGCATGCACAAAGGTAAAATAGAAGCTGAATTTGGTAAAAGTGAGCAAACAATTGATATAGCCGGTGTGAAAGTTGTTAAATACGGTAACATCGGGGTCCACTACACGAATCATAAAGTGAGCCGCTTCTTTATCATACCGGAAGACGTGAATGTACAACAATTTAGACAAGTACATGGTACAAGAACAATAAACTACGAAAAAAATACAATGATTTATGATGATAATCCTAATAATAAATTTTCGGTAAAAGTTTATGTAGGTCAAAATGGTGAAATTAAAGGGATAGAAAGTATTGATCAAGTAACCGGTAATCGTTAAAAAGTACAATGTGGTAATTTTGTTATTTAATATAACTAGATCAATAGTCTTAGTATTGAACGACATTACATATAATTTGATAAAGGCATTGATATGTAAGAGCGGTATTCTAAAGTTAAAAGAATACCGTTTTTTATTTTAAAAAACTGCAAATATCTCTACAGAAAATTAATCTAATAAATAGAACATATGATTGTTCTATTAAATTATAAAAAGGTGTGGTAATATGAAAGCGGTTACACAAATTGAGGTGATTGCATTGGCAACTATAAAAGAAGTAGCTCAATTGGCAGGATGCTCAGTAGCAACTGTCTCTAGAGCAATCAATAATAATGGTTACGTAAAAGCACAAACAAGAGCACAAATTGAAAGTGCGATTAGCGAGCTGAATTATCAACCGAATGAAGCGGCACGTACGCTATATAAGCGAAAATCTAAAATGATAGGATTATTGCTTCCAGATATTAGTAATCCGTTTTTCACACTTATTGCTCGTGGAGTAGAAGATGTCGCTTTAGCACACGGTTACCAAGTATTGATAGGTAATAGCGACAACGATATTGATAAAGCGAAAAATTATCTTTCTACATTTGTAGCACACAATTGTACGGGTATGATTTCAACAGCACTAAATGAAAATGTAATTGAAAATACACTTCATTCATATGGTATTCCATTTGTATTTGTTGATCGTATTCATGATGGCAATAAAGGGATTTCAACAAATCATTTTGAAGGTGGTCAACTCCAAGCTCAATTAATCATTGAAGGACAGGCACAGCACGTATTAATCGTACATTCTGATTTAAACGTAGCTGCATTCCAATCACGCGTGAATGGTGTAGAAACAGTACTCAACCAACATAATGTGTCATATTGCGGTTGTGAAGAAGACCAAATAGATGACGAAGCACAATTTATTAAACAAATACGCCAAAATCATATCGATAGCATTATATGTAGTAATGATTTAATTGCGATTAAAATATTAGGTGTTATTCAACAACATGGATTTAAAGTGCCGAAAGAGATACAACTTGTTGGCTATGATGACATACCATTTGCAAAAATGACATTTCCTCAAATTACAACAATAGACCAATCGGCATACCGTATAGGTGAGCTTGCTGTATCGAAACTACTCAATTTATATGAGGAGGGAGACGAACATCACGTTGATCAAGTAGCAATTACAGTGAGGCGAAGGGAAAGTACGAGATTTTAATGCGCAACATGTAACAGGTTACATAAAATTTTAGGAGTGATTGAATGTATAAGACAGGTATATTAAATAGTGAAATTTCAAAATTGTTAAGTGATTTAGGGCATACAGATCAAATTATCATTGCAGATTGTGGACTTCCAGTTCCAGAAGGTGTGAAAAAGATTGATCTAGCATTGGAATTTGGAAAGCCTTCTTTTATAGAAGTGTTTAATCTTATAAAAAAACATATGGAAATCGAGCAAATGACATTAGCTGAAGAAATGATAACGCAAAACACGACATTATACCAGACATTATCAGCTGAAAATATTGAAATTCAAACGACATCACATGAGCAATTCAAAGTCCAAAGTAAAACAGTTAAAGCCATCATTCGCACAGGCGAAGCTAAACCATTTGCTAATGTCGTACTAACAAGCGGTGTTTTATTTTAAGGGGTGAATAAGATGATAAAGATGGAACAAATATATAAATCATTTGGGCAAAATGACGTATTAAGAGGCGTGGATTTTGAAATCGGTGATGGTGAGATACATGCCTTAATGGGAGAAAATGGTGCTGGAAAAAGTACATTGATGAAAATACTCACTGGTGTATATAAGTCGGATAGTGGGTCTGTGGAAGAAAACGGTGAAGCGATTCAATTTAAAAATACCAAAGACGCGGAACTTAATGGTGTGTCGTTCATACAACAAGAGTTAAATATATGGCCTAATTTAACGGTATTAGAAAATTTATTTCTCGGTAAAGAGGAAACAAAGTTCTTAGGTATTGTTGATAATAAAGCGATGAAAAAACAGGCGAATGCTATTTTCAAAAAGTTAAATATTAATATTGACTTAAATAAAGAAGCGGGTGCTTTATCTGTAGGTATGCAACAGATGTTAGAAATTAGTAAAGCTTTAATGCAAGATTCAAAAGTCATTATTATGGATGAGCCTACTGCAGCATTAACAAATAACGAGATTGATATTTTATTTGAACAAATTCGAAAACTAAAAAGTGAAGGCGTGTCATTTGTCTATATCTCTCATAGAATGGAAGAAATTTTCAGTATTTCAGATCGTATTACAGTAATGCGAGACGGACGTTCTATTTTAACTTCTGCAACTGCAGATACAACAAATGCGAAGATTGTTAAGGCAATGATTGGTAGAGACTTAGATAATCAATACCCAGATAGACATTACACACAAGATGAGGAAGTTGTTCTTTCTGTTAAAAACCTCAGTTCAACTGAACATAAATTGAATGATATTCACTTTAATCTACATAAAGGTGAAATTTTAGGTTTTAGCGGATTGATGGGTGCAGGACGTTCTGAAATTATGCGTGTATTGTTCGGTTTAGATAAAGGGCATATGCAAGTAACGCTCAATAATAAACAATTACAGATAAATAATCCTAATCAATCTATCAAACAAGGCTTAGCATTTATCACAGAGAACAGAAAAGAAGAAGGTTTGGTGCTGCAAGATTCAATATTAGAAAATATCTCATTACCAGCGTTGAAAAGTTTTTCGAAATCCGGCTTTTTAACACGAAGTTCTATGGAGCAATATGCAGAACAAATGATTCAACGCTTGAATATTAAAGGTAAGAAAAATGATGCTTGTGTGGATTTATCAGGTGGTAACCAGCAAAAAGTTGTGATTGCCAAATGGATAGCGACTGCGCCACATGTTCTCATATTAGACGAGCCTACGCGTGGTATTGATGTAGGTGCGAAAAGAGAGATTTATCAATTGATGAATGAATTGACCGAACGAGGCATGTCTATCATTATGATTTCATCAGAATTACCTGAAATCATAGGTATGAGTGATAGAGTGGCCGTTGTGCATGAAGGAAATATTGTAGGCGTGTTAGAGAAAGCATCATTAACAGAAGAACGTATTATGACATTAGCTACTGGAGGGGAAGTACATGACACAGTCTAAATTATCAATTTCATATTTAGAAAAAATAATTCCATTTATTGGGTTAATCTTATTAGTTATTATCATTAGTGCATTAAACAATGCATTTTTAGAACCATCCAACTTATTTAATTTACTGAGACAAGTATCGATTAATGGACTCATTGCATTTGGTATGACATTTGTTATTTTAACGGGCGGTATTGATTTGTCGGTCGGTTCTACATTGGCGTTATCAAGTGCAATGGTAGCAATTTTAATGGTATCAGGTGTAGATTCAATAATTGCCCTATTACTTGGATGTATCTTTGGTGCAGTTTTAGGGGCAGTTAATGGTTTGTTAATTACTTTAGGTAAGATGGCACCATTTATCGCAACGTTGGCTACTATGACCGTCTTTAGGGGCTTAACACTCGTAATTACGGATGGTAACCCGATTACAAACTTAAATGGGAGCTATGCATTCCAATTATTTGGTCGTGGTTACTTTTTAGGCATACCTGTTCCGGCAGTCACAATGTTTGTTACGTTTATCATTTTATATATTTTGCTACATAAAACAGTATTTGGTAGACAAACTTATGCTATGGGAGGTAATGAGAAGGCAGCATTTATTTCTGGTATTAAAGTAAATAAATTAAAAATCATGATTTATAGCTTAGCTGGCTTAATGTCGGCAATGGCAGGTGCAATATTAACATCACGTTTAAACTCTGCTCAACCAACAGCAGGGATGTCATATGAGCTAGATGCGATTGCAGCCGTTGTACTGGGTGGTACATCACTTACGGGTGGTAAGGGACGCATACTCGGTACATTAATCGGTGTACTTATTATCGGTGTGTTAAACAATGGTTTGAACTTATTAGGAGTTTCATCATTCTATCAACAGGTTGTTAAAGGTGTAGTGATTATCATAGCTGTATTAATTGATAGAAAGAATAAATAGTGTGGGAGGTTAACAAGATGAAAAAAATATTAATCAGTGCAATTGCTATTTTATTATTTTTAACAGGATGTTCACTTGAGTCTCCTTTGGAAAATAATGATGGTGGTAAGTCAGATAAGAAAAAATCTGATATTGTCATCGGTGTAAGTATCTCCACGTTAAACAACCCATTCTTTGTGAAAATTAAAGATGGTATTGAAGACGAGGCAAAAAAACAAGGTGTTAAAGTGAAGTTTGCAGATGCGCAAGATGATGCAGCAAAACAAGCAAACGATATTGATGATTTAATACAACAAAATGTAGATTATCTTATTGTGAATCCTACAGACTCAGATGCAATTTCTGGTAGTATACAAATAGCGAATGATCAGAATATACCAGTAGTAACTTTAGATAGAGAAGTTGCTAAAGGGGAAGTCGCTTCATTTATTGCGTCAGATAACGTTAAAGGTGGAGAAATGGCTGCAAACCTCATCGTTGATAAATTTGGAGAAGGTACTAAAGTTGCAGAGTTAGAAGGTATACCTGGGGCAAGTGCTACAAGAGAACGTGGTAAAGGGTTCCATAACGTAGCAGATGACTCACTTGACGTGGTATCCAAACAAAGTGCGAAATTTAATAGAACAGAAGGATTGAACGTAACTCAAAATATTATTCAAGCACATCCAGATATTAAAGCCATCTTTGCACAAAATGATGAAATGGCATTAGGCGCAATAGAAGCGGTTGGTAGCAAAGATATTAAAGTTATTGGTTTCGATGGTAATGAAGATGCAATTAAATCAGTAGACAAAGGTAAGTTATATGCTACGGTCGCGCAACAACCTGATTTGATGGGTGAAGAAAGTTTGAAAACAGTAATAGATTTACACAATGGTAAGGAAATAGAGAAGAAGAATAAGATTCCATTAGAAATGAAAAAACAAGAGTAGTAGCTAAAAATAGCTTGAAACGCTATAGCAGATTAACAAGTGAGTACGATCATATAGTATAAGAAGGCCGGATGCATAGAAGATATGCTCCGGCTTTTATGATTGATTTGTTAGTGCTTATAATTTTGACGTTCATTTTGTTCTTCGGCATAACGTTCTGGATTTTTTTTATAAAATTCTTGATGTTCTGCTTCAGCTTTATAAAACTTAGAAGCGGGCAAGATTTGAGTTGCAATTGCTTTGTCTCTATTAATCGTGTGTTTTAATTTTTCGATATACGTTTCAGCTACTTCCTTTTGATTGTCATTAGAATAAAAAATAGCTGTCTTATACTGTGAACCTCTATCTTGGAATTGCCCGCCGTCATCAGTTGGATCTATTACAGAAAAGAAAATTTCTAATAATTTATTATATGAAAACAATGCGACATCGTATTCGATTTCGACGGTTTCATAATGCCCAGTGTTGCCAGTCTTGACTTGTTCATATGACGGGTTATCAACTGTACCTCCCATATAACCAGAGGTTACTTGTTCAATACCTTCATACGTGTCAAAAGGCTTGACCATACACCAAAAGCAACCTCCGGCGAAGTATGCTTTGTTTATATTCATGCTTAACATCCTTTCTGTATTAGACCTTAGTACCATATATTAAGATATTACTTGATTTTTATACTCTTTTTATATAACTTTAATATATGTTAATTATAGTACATAGAAGTGCAATTTTGAAGATATAAGGTTGATACTAATGAATAAGGACAAAAAAAGAAGTACATCAGATGCGAACGAAGAAACAACACAAGCCCCTTTACGAAGGGTGAAAAAGAAGCGGATTAGAAAGCTTCCCTTCATTATTCTAATTATCATTATCCTATTGGCGATAGTGATTGGTTATGCAATTCATGGTTATAATTCAGGTATTGATTATGCTAAAGACCATGGTAAAACACTGAAACAGCATAAATTTAATGGTGCTCAAAAAAATGACGGTAAGATTACAGTCATGGTATTAGGTGCAGATAAGGAGCAAGGCGGTATCTCCAGAACAGACTCTATCATGATTGCTCAATATGATTTTGTGCATAAAAAGCTGAAAATGATGTCTGTCATGCGTGATATCTATGCGGATATTCCTGGAAATGGGCAACATAAGATTAACTCTGCATATTCTATAGGCGGTCCAGAATTAATGAGAAAAACGCTAAAGAAAAACTTAGGTGTAGATCCTGAGTATTACGCTATTTTAGACTTTACTGGTTTTGAAAAAATGATTGATGAACTAGAACCTAACGGTGTACCTATAGATGTTGAAAAAGATATGTCAAAAAATATAGGCGTATCACTGAAAGAAGGTCACCATCGATTAAATGGTAAAGAACTTTTAGGTTATGCTAGATTTAGACATGATGCTGAAGGGGACTTTGGTCGTGTCCGTAGACAACAACAAGTGATGCAAGCACTTAAAGGAGAACTTGCAAGTATCGATACACTTCCTAAATTGCCACGTGTTGCTGGTATTTTAAGAGGTTACTTGAATACGAACATGCCAGACTCTGCAATTATGCAAGCAGGTTTAAACTTTGGTATTAGAGGCGATAAAAATGTTGATTCTCTAACGTTACCTGTCGAAGGAAGTTACCAAGATATTCAAACATTTGGTGATGGTAGTGCATTAGAAATCGATAAAGCGAAAAATAAAGAAGAAGTTCAGAAGTTTTTAAACGAATAATATAAGGAAGTTACCATATGTGGTAATGACAAAACAAAAGGTAGACAGTCATTTTTATGATTGTCTACCTTTTTTGTCATTAAAATTTTTGTTTGGGGTTGTCTATAAGTATAAATTTAGCATAGATAATTTATTGGTCGGATTTTCTAACGCCAGCAACACCATAGTGTGATGCTTTCATTTCTTCAATAACAACTTGTATTGCTTCTTTGTTAGCGCCTGTAGTTTTTTCTACAGCTTGTGTTACCTCAGAGACTAAATCTTTAAGTTGATCATCTGAACGACCTTCTAATAATTTTACATTAACGATTGGCATATGTATTTCCTCCTATAACAGTTTGAACTTATTATATCATGAAAATTCTCAAAATTCTAAAAACAATTAAAATAGAACAATTGTTCTTATTAGTATTGAATGAGAACACTTGTTCTTATATAATAGAATTAATTGAGGGAGGTATTTGATATGTATGATTATAATCTAGTGGAAGAAAGAGATGTATTGTGTATAGACCAAAAGAGTTTTTTTGCAAGTGTGTCTTGTATTCAAAAAGGATTAGATCCATTGAAGGAGAAATTAGCCGTTGTTGCCGATACGAAGAGACAAGGATCAGTTGTTTTAGCTGCTACAGGACCTTTAAAAGCACTAGGTATTAAAACTGGGTCAAGACTGTTCGAAATACCACATAGAAGCGACATATATATTATTAATCCGAGTATGAGAAAATATTTGGAAGTGTCCGTAGCAATATCAAAAATTGCATTACGTTATGTAGCGCCAGAAGATCTACATCAATATAGTATTGATGAGTTTTTTATGGATGTTACGGATAGCTATCACCGTTTTAGTACTACGATTCATTCTTTTTGTGAAAAACTGCAATGTGAGATCGAAGAAGAGACAGGAATTAACTGTTCTATTGGTGTTGGCTCAAATATGCTTTTAAGTAAAATCGCAATGGACGTAGAAGCGAAACATTCTTCTAGTTTAATTGCAGAGTGGCGTTACCAAGATGTCCCGAATAAACTTTGGCCTATTCAGCCGTTAAGTGAATTTTGGGGAATTAGTAGGAAAACAGAAGCAAAATTGAATAAACGAGGTATTTTTACTATAGGTGATTTAGCCAATTATCCTTATCAATATTTAAAGAGAGATTTAGGTATTGTAGGCGTTGATTTACATTTACATGCGAATGGCATAGACCAAAGTAGAGTAAGAGATAAATATGAAGTAATGAACCCGTCGATTTGTAAGAGTCAAATACTGATGCGCGATTATCATTATGAAGAAGCTAAGGTTGTCATGCGTGAGTTGATCGAAGATGTTGCTAGTCGTGTTAGGGCAAGAAATCAATTAGCAAAAACAATTCATTTTTCATTTGGTTATAGTGATGAAGGTAGCGTTAATAAACAATACACCTTACCGGATCCGACGAATTTGGAAGAGCAAATTTATAAAGTCGTTGAACATTTCGCAGATAAATTATGTGATCATACTATGTTATTTAGAACTGTAAGTGTTTCATTAACGAAATTTATAGATGAAAAAGACAGACAGTTAAACTTGTTTATAGATGAATATGAAAGAAAAAGAAATGAAAAATTAGCAAAAACCATTGATGCCTTACATCAGAAATTTGGTCGAGGCATCGTATCTAAAGCTGTATCTTATACTGATGCGGGTACAAAACACGGCCGTCTAGGACTCATGGCAGGTCATAAGATGTAAAAAATGCTTAGCATATTAGATAATGAAGTGTTTAAACCTGTTGATAAAATTATTCGACGTAAAGCATTGATTTGTACGCGATCTTCTCGATCACAGCATCAGTCTATAGTCTTCGGCTCGTGTTTTTTTCGCAAGATTCAGCTCAAATCACTATCATTATTAAATAATAGTTAGGAATTAATAATGTTAAATATAAAAATAAGCCAAACGTCTTTATTAGCGTTTGGCTTATTAATTAAATCAGGCTATATAAGTATCAAAATCGCTCAGTGCTTCAGCACCTTTCTTGCGATCTTCTGGGTTTTTAAAACTAATACGTAATGCACCATAAATATCTTCACGCACTTCTAAAATTCTTAGGTTGCTTATAGAAATATTATGTAAACTCAAGATATTTGTAACTTTGCTTATCATACCCGATTTATCCGGAATATCCACATATAGATCATACTCAATAGATAGCGCGCCTTGTGATTTAAGGGGAAGTTCATCACGATATATTTTAGCATCGTTATAAAAATCATATAAGTCATCAGAGCTATCACGCTCAATGAGAGCAATAACATCTTCCATTTGTGTTTTCCATTCGTTTAAAATAGTTAAGATTGTGTTTTTATTTTCAATCGTAATGTCTCGCCACATAACAGGGCTACCACTCGCAATTCTTGTGATATCCCTAAAGCCACCAGCTGCAAGTGTTTTTACAAGGCTAGATTCATCAGCATGATTGGCATTTAAATGTACCAAGCTCGAAGCAATGATGTGGGGGACATGACTTACGACACCTGTCACGAAATCATGCTCTTTTGGAGTTATAGAAATAAACTTCGCATCTGTAGTTTTTAATAAACTTTGGATTTCTTCAAAAGCCATGTCATTAGCTGATTCATTATGAACGAGTATATAAAATGCATTTTCAAATAAATGTTTTTTTGCATTTAACACACCTGACTTATGACTACCCACCATAGGGTGTCCACCAATCAGATGGATATCGTGAGATAAAAGAAGTTGTTCATATTGTTGGATGGTTGACTTTGTACTGCCAGTATCTGTAATAATCACATTCTTTTTCATATGATAGTTTGGTAATTCTTGTAAGTATTTTATCGTTTGTTGTACCGGTGTTGCGTAAATGATGATATCTGCACTTTCAACGCTCGATTTATAATCTGTCGATTGAAAATCAATAATACCTATAGATAAAGCTTTATCTAATTGAGAGGTATCTGCATCATAAGCTGTGATTTCTATATCATCGTGATAATATCTTAAATTACTCGCTAGACTTCCGCCAATAAGACCTAAGCCAACGAAAAGTATTTGTTTCATTGTGCGAATCACCTCTATCAAAATTTTCAGAATAGTAACATTGTAAAGCAGCAAATGTTATTTCGCAATATGCATAAACTCTGAAAATGAAGATTTAACTTACTAAGCAAGTTATAATTTAATGAATTGATATATACTTTGTATGATGAAAAGGTATGAGATAATTCAATAAAGATTTATGTATGAAAGAATAAAAACAAAATAAAAAGCATTTAAATTATATAGGAGTGGTGAAATTGAATATACAAAATATTTTGATTGCTGGTCAATATGAATCTGCTTTTCAGCAATATTTGATGCATTTAGAAAAGTATCATTTGCGTTTTCAATCGATTGATATGATTTCAGAAGGTGATATGGAGTGGGCAGATGCTTATGTAGGCTTTGCGCCTAGTAAAGTATTTCATCCTGCTAAGGTAAGTTGGGTCCATGCGTTTAATGCCGGTGTAAATAATTTTTTAGCAATAGATGGCTGGAAGACATCAAATACGGTATTAACTAGAACTGTGAGTGACTTTGGAGAAAAAATGAGTGAATATTGTTTGAGTTATATATTAAAAGATTTGCAACATCACAAATTATTCCAATCCCAACAAAAAGATAAGATCTGGTCATGCGAAACACCCGCTGCCTTGAAAGATCAAACGATAACGATATTCGGCACTGGTGAAACTGGAAAAGTAATAGCAAAAGTTTTATCGTCATTTGGCACAACTGTATACGGTGTTTCAAGTAGTGGCGAAAACAAAAGGTACTTTAAACAAGTAAATACGTTAGAAACATCCAAAACATTGATTGAACAATCGGATTATATTATTAGTACCTTACCGTTAACACAACAAACTGAAAAACTATTTAATGAACAAATCTTTAGTTATTTAAACAATGCTTATTTTATAAATGTTGGTAGAGGACAGGGTGTTGATACAAATCATCTTATAAAGGCACTAGATTCTGAAAAAGTCAGACATGCAGTATTAGATGTCTTTGAGTCAGAACCATTACCCAAATCATCAGAGTTATGGCACAGGGAAGATGTTACGATAACGCCACATATTTCAGCATTAACAGATTTAGATGATGCTATTTCATGCTTCTATAACACATTAGAACATATAGAAAGAGATGAAACATTATCCAATCAAGTAGACTGCAGTAGAGGTTATTAAATTGTAATAATTAAGTTGTCTGATCTAATCATGTGATAAAAATGAAAATAACTAATTTAATAAAATTAGCCTCAATTTCAAAAAAGTTATTTGCATTAAGTTTAATAATATCGATAATATCAACACTGTCAGGTTTAATAATGCCTATATATTTAAAAATAATAATAGACCAATTTCAAAGGACGGGATTGAAGTCTTTAGATATAATTTTAATAATAGTTTTATTTATAAGTAGCGCAATCTTAGGATCAATTTCCTTATATATATTTAAATATATTGGTAGTAAATCTATGTTAAAAATTAGAAGTCGTATTTGGGAAAATGTTTTAAAATTAGATTTAGCAACTATTTATAAATATGAAAGTGGAGAAATAATTAGTAGGCTTAAAAATGATATTGAAGAACTTAATTATTTTTTGACTAATACCATACCAAATGCACTAAATTATTCTTTAACCTTTTTAGGTGCACTCATTATGTTATTTATTTTGGACTATAAAATCATGTTTATAACTATTGCAATTATCCCAATGGTTTGCTTAATAATATTCCCAATCGGAAATATTACATATAAACTCTCTTTAAAACTTCAAGATCAATTATCAATTTTTACGTCTAAGTTAAATAACGTTTTGACGAATATAAAGTTGGTGAAAGCTTATACATTTGAATTCTTTGAGTATAAAAGGATTAATAAAATAATGGAGAAAATACTTGAAGTAGAGTTGAAAGATGCAAAGGTCAAAGCTGTCATAGCACCAATCATGTCATTGGTTACAATAGGAACGATATTGTTCATTGTAGGATATGCAACATTTAGAATCAGTAATGGCACACTTAGTACTGGAACATTTATCGCAATATTGTATTATGTATTACAGATAATCCCAGCTATTATTTCATTTACAACGTTATACAATGAGGTTCAAAAAGTAAGAGGTGCCAATGAAAAAATTAATGAGTTGTTATCTGATGATAATTTAGAAACCGAAAAAATATTGTTTCATGAGGTTCAATTAAATTTACAAGAATTGAAAATCAGAAATGTGACTTTTAAATTTGATAAAACTCCAATACTAAAAAATATTAACTTAACAATAAAACCAGGTGAGACAATTGCTATCGTTGGACCATCAGGTGCAGGTAAATCAACACTTTTTGATTTAATTTTAGGTCTTTATAAAGATTACGTAGGTGAAATCATTTATGGTGATAAAAATATAAAAGATATTAATATAATTGATTGGAGAAACACCATAAGTTATGTTCCTCAAGAAAACAATATAATGAGCGGTACCATATTAGATAACATTATTTATGGTAAAAAAAGCATAGTGTGTTTTGATGCAATACAGACTGTTTGTAGTAAATCAAATTTAATACAAACAGTTAGCAACTCTCCGAAAAACTTTTTGACTGCAACAGGTGAAAATGGAATATTCTTATCTGGGGGACAAAGACAAAGAATTGCGTTATCAAGAGCTATGATGAAAAACAGTAATATTTTCTTGTTAGACGAATTTTCATCCAATTTGGATAGTCAAACTGAAAATATTTTGGTAGCTAATATTACTAAATTTATGAGAAATAAAACTTGTTTAATTATAGCTCACAGAATGTCGACAATAAAAAATGTAGATAGAATCGTATTCATGGAAAATGGCTCTATAACTGGTTTAGGAAGCCATCATGAATTATATAATTCCCATAAGTTATATAAACTTTTTATTGATAGTCAAAATCGTTTTAAATAACGGAGGTATGATATTCATGGAAATTATAATAGAACTTTATATGGTTATAAAAGAAGAAACCCAAAAATACTTTTTAGTTAAAAAAATAAAAAAGAAATTTTAAAAAATAGCTCAAATAAATACGGACTTAAATAATTTATATCATGATAATAAAGAATGCTTTGAAAATGATGAGAAAATCATAGATAGAATCTTGAAAGTAGATATAAGCAATCGTAGTGAACTGAACAAGCTGCAATCATTTTTAGAAAGTTACTTAGAGCAGAATATATGATGAAAGTAGCAATATTAGATACAGGTATTGATGGCTATCATGATAGGTTAAAAACAAATATTAATTTTTAATATTGAAAATATTTTTTATACTGAATATTGTAATGAGTCTAAGTTAATTGTTATCAAGGCTCATTTTTTAATATTCTTATAAAGGTGATTTTTAACCAAGCTATAACCGAGATAAATGATTACCCAAGTTAGAATAGCTAAATAGACAAATATAATTATAATATTTACGTCACTGTTCCCATTAAACCAATTTATCAAAATCACTATGCTTCTTATAAACAAAGCCCACATAATTATATTTAAAATTAATTTTTTCAATATAATTCAGCCACCTTATTATGAAATGTAATTTGTTACAATATTTTATAATGAATTCCATATACTGTAAATCAATTTTAAAGTTTTTTTATACTATTTGTATAAAAGGATAAAGTTTTTGCGTTTAGTATCACTGTTATCAAATAGGAATTTCTATTCAGAATCTTACCAATTTTAGAAAATAACAGTTAAACTAAAGATATACATATAAGGAGGGGATAGTATGACGGAATCCATTTTTACGACAATTCAAGCATTAACGAATATTAATAGTCCTTCAGGGCATGCAGAAAAGGCAGTTAAATACGTTAAAGATGAAGTTGAAAAGTTAGGTTATACGACTCATATTACTAACAAAGGCGCGTTGATTATTACTGTAGAAGGCGAGAATAATCAAGACCATAAATGTATTACAGCCCATGTGGATACATTAGGTGCGATGGTAAAAGAAATTAAGGAAGACGGTCGTTTAGCATTAGATTTAATTGGTGGCTTTAGTTATAACGCAATAGAAGGGGAATATTGCGAAATTGAAACTTCTGCAGGACAAACTTACACAGGGACAATATGTCTACATGAAACAAGCGTACATGTATATCGTAATAATGATAATGTGCCTAGAAATATAGACCATATGGAAGTAAGACTAGATGAAAAGGTGAATACAAAAGCAGATACAGAACAATTAGGTATCGAGGTAGGAGATTTTATAAGTTTTGATCCTAGAACACAAATCACATCTTCGGGTTTTATAAAATCACGTCATTTAGATGATAAAGCAAGTGTTGCCATGATTATAGAGTTTTTAAAAGCAGTTAAAAAAGAAAATCTCAAATTACCGCATACGATTCAATTTTACATTTCTAATAATGAAGAAATAGGCTATGGTGCCAATGCTTCAATCACATCAAATATTGTTGAATTTATTGCATTCGATATGGGTGCTTTAGGGGACGGTCAAGCTTCAGATGAATATACGGTTTCTATCTGCGCTAAAGACGCATCAGGTCCATATCATAAGGCATTACGTGAACAACTCGTGAATCTATGTAAAACAAATAAAATCCCATACAAAGTTGATATTTATCCATATTATAGTTCTGACGCTTCAGCAGCATTAAAAGCAGGTGCAGATATAAAACATGGCTTATTCGGTGCAGGTATCGAATCATCACATGCACTAGAACGTACGCATATTGATTCATTAAAAGCGACACAAGCATTGTTACATGCTTATTGTTTAGCACCGATTCAATCATAAATATATTGAACCCTAGATTATCTATTTAATTTTGCATTGCACCTATATATGATGTTATAATATATTTAACAAGAGTTTCGTGCATTGAATGCACCAACCCCCTCGCTACCACTAATAGCGAGGGGGTTTTTTGGTGTGGTTAATGTCGTCTTTTACTTGTCATTACGATTACGTAACCAATACGCAAATAAGGTAACGATGCAACCACTAATTACTGTGACAGTGGTATGAACAAGAGCTTCGATCATTAATATGCACCTCCTCTCTACGTCATATTGACGCCTGAGAGATAGACGACGCTAATATTATATCATTTATAATATTAAAAATATATTCTATTATATTTTTGTTGATTAAGCATCGTATTCATAGATAATAAATCATTGATTTTCATATAAAATATCATAAAATAGTAATGGAAATTCAGCGGATTCCATGTACAAAGATGATAAGCTATGCTAAAAATAAGCTTGAATGTAACTTTTGTTTTTATGAAAAGGAGATACAGAATGAAAAAACAGTAATCTTAAACCTTTTGTTTTTAATATTATTCATCATTTTTGCTTTAGCATTTTTTACTAACTTTTTTGGTAGTGGGGCGATATATTTCATTATTATTATGCCTATTTTAATGCTAGTCATTGGGGGTTATGTATTCAAAACCAACTTCAAAAAATATAACCAAAATGATTTCAACAATAATCATCGCTTAAAGTAAAATAATAATTAATATAAATTCAAATGTTGACAAATTAAAAATATCCTTGTAGCATACTAGGTAATTACTTTTCGCAACTTAGGTTGCCATTTGAAAGATAACGTAGCATATATGACATGTAGCAAGCAGAAAGCTAATGGTTGATGGAAATTAGCACTACATATAATGTGAATTGGGCTTTTAGATGTAATTAAAAATTATAATATTTAAAGTGAACAAATAATTTGTTAACTAAGGTGGCACCACGGTAACGCGTCCTTACAGATATGCGTTAGTGTGGTGTTTTTTTATATACAAAAAAATAAGAAAGCAAAATGAAGTAAGTAATGTAAAGGTAGAAAGCAGAAAGTTAGTGGTTGATGGAAACTAACACCTACATATACTGAAATTGGGTTTTGTTGGATAACAAATGAATAAATCAATGAGAGAGTAGATCAAAGCAAGTATATATCTACTAATTTAGGTGGTACCGCGCGTCAGCGTCCTTAACAATGTTTAAGGATGCTGATTTTTTTTATGAGGAGGAAAATAAAATGAAAGTGCAATATCAAAGATTAAATGCAGAAGTAACACCAGAAGCGTTAGCAAGATTGAGAGAAAATAAAATCGTATTAGAGAGTTCAGAACAATTGAAACTAAAAGGGCGTTATTCTATAGTGATTTTCGATACTTACGGTTCAATCACATTGGATAATGAAACAATGACTGTATGTACACCAGAAGAAAACAGAGTAGAACATGAGCAACCTTATAGAAAAATGAAAGATTTAATTGATCAATATAAAGCAGAAATTGAAGACGAAGCATTAGCGTTATTACCTTTTATTTCTGGTTTTGTAGGATCATGTAGTTTTGATTTAGTAAGACATGAATTCCCAGTACTAAAACAAATCAATCTTGAAGATCATCCACAACATGATGCTAAGTTTCATATGGTTGAAGATGCATATATATTTGATCATTACAAAGAGCATTTATACGTTATTGCAACAAACTTATTTTCAAAAGAAAATGACGAGCAATTAAAAGCACGCGTGGCAAAACGTGTAGAAGAATTAAAACAAATTACTATTTATCCTTCTGAGCTTGAACATATAGCTACAGAAAAAGAGATCAAATCAAATATTGCACCTGAACAATTTATTAATACAATTAGTAAAATGAAGTCACTTATTCAACAAGGTGATATGTTCCAAGTTGTACCATCTATCGTTTATAGTTACGAACATCATTTTGGTCAACAATTACAAGCCATGTCTTATCAGCTTTATCAAAATTTAAAGCGTCAAAATCCAAGTCCATATATGTATTACTTGAATATGGATCAGCCGATTGTCGTTGGTAGTTCACCGGAAAGCTTTGTAAAAGTAAAAGGACAAACTGTAGTGACTAATCCAATTGCTGGAACGATAAAACGAGGTGCTACTGAAGCAGAGGACCAAGCAAACGAAACAAGTTTAAAAAACGATGAAAAAGAATTAAGCGAACACAGTATGCTTGTTGATTTGGGTAGAAATGATATCCATCGTGTAAGTGAAACAGGGACTTCGATAATCGGTAAATTAATGACAATTGAACGTTACGAACATGTGATGCATATCGTTAGTGAAGTTACTGGACAGCTTAAAGACAATTATTCACCGATGACAGTGATTGCGAGTTTATTACCCACAGGTACTGTATCAGGCGCACCTAAGCTAAGAGCGATTCAACGTATCTATGAAGTACAACCACAAAAACGTGGCGTTTACAGTGGCGGTATTGGTTATATTAATTGTAACCACGACTTAGATTTCGCATTAGCGATTCGCACAATGATGATTGATGACACGAACATTAATGTGGAAGCAGGGTGTGGTGTGGTTTATGATTCAATTCCAGAAAAAGAACTTGAAGAAACAAAATTAAAAGCTAAAAGCTTATTGGAGGTTTCACCATGATACTTATAGTTGATAATTATGATTCATTTACTTATAACTTAGTAGATATGATTGCACAGAAAGAAGAAGTGATGATTAAATATCCGGATGATCCATCTATCTATAATCTGGACATCGACGGAGTAATCATTTCACCCGGTCCTGGCCATCCATTAGATACAGACGATTTAATGCAAATCATTGATCATTATAAAAATAAACCGATTTTAGGCGTTTGCTTAGGGTCGCAAGCTTTGACTTGTTATCATGGTGGCGATGTTATCCAATGTGATTATATAAAACATGGTAAAAAAGACCAAATGCGTATCACAAAAGAAACATTGTTATACACTGATATTCCAGAATATTCAGAAATTATGCGGTATCATTCATTGATGAGTAATCCTCAAACGCTACCTGAAACATTAACAATAACGGCACAAACAGAAGATTGCATACAGTCATTTGAACACACACAATTGTTACATTATGGGATTCAATATCACCCCGAGTCATTTGCTACGGCACATGGTAAACAAATCATTAATAACTTTTTAAACATAATGAAGGAGGTAACAGAAGATGGAGCTACAAACACAGTTAAAACAATATAAACCACTCAACCAAACACAAATGAATGAATTTATAGAATTACTTATTTCTAAAAATCTAGAAGACAGCGTAAAAATCGAGTTGCTCGAAACGTTTTCTGAAAAAGAAACTACACAAGAGGAGTTAACTTATATATCAAATAGTTTAATTCATTCTATGTATCGTGAACAACCGTACTATCCTAATGCTATGTGCGTTTGTGGCACGGGTGGAGATAAATCAAATAGTTTTAATATCTCTACAACTGTATCTTTTGTTATCGCTAGTGCAAGTGTACCCGTCATTAAGCATGGTAATAAGAGTGTCACTTCATCATCAGGAAGCACGGATTTGTTAAATGCAATGGCTATTAAGTCAAGCACTGTTGAAGATACACCAAAACAATTAGACGACAATGGATTGGTCTTTTTAAATGCTACTGAAACATATCCGATAATGAAAAATATTCAACCTATCAGAAAAGGTATCAGCAATCCAACAATATTTAATATTACTGGTCCAATCATTAATCCTTTTAAATTAGATTATCAAGTCATGGGTGTTTACGAAACATCAAAATTAGAAAAAATTGCACAAACCTTAGCAGATTTAGGACGTAAAAAAGCAATCGTTGTATACGGTGCAAATGGCATGGATGAAGCTACATTATCTGGCGACAATATTATTTATGAAGTAACAGCAAATGAAGAAATTAAACAATATACACTGAATGCAACAGATGTAGGTTTAGATTATGCGCCAAACGAAGCACTTGTTGGAGGTACACCACAAGACAACTTAGAAATCACGAAGCATATATTAAATGGAACAGATCATAGTGCTAAGAGAGATGTTGTTATCTTGAACGCAGGCATCGCACTCTATGTAGCAGAAAAAGCTGAAACAATAGAAGCTGGTGTGAAAGCAGCACAAGCATTAATCGAAAGTGGTAAAGCTTTAGCGCAATATAATAAAATGGGAGGCAAAACGTATGACTATATTGGATGAGATTGTAACATATAAAAGAGGTTTACTAGAGCAAGGTTATTATGAAGATAAGTTATCAACACTAGAAGCAGTGGATATTTCACATAAAAAAACATTCCAATCACAATTAGACGATTCAAATCAACTTGGGGTGATTGCTGAAATTAAATCTAAAAGTCCAACACTTGATGGATTACCAGCAAGAGATTTAGCGCAACAAGTAAAAGAATATGAAGCGCATGGTGCGAATGCAGTTTCTATATTAACGGATGAGCATTATTTTGGTGGTAGCTACGAACGCTTACAGGCATTAACAACAGAAACATCATTACCAGTATTGTGTAAAGATTTTGTAGTAGATCCCATTCAAATTGATGTTGCTAAAAAAGCAGGCGCTTCGATAATATTACTTATCGTTAACGTTTTGACTGACCCAGAATTAAGAGAACTATATCGATATGCAACATCGCAAAATTTAGAAGTGCTCGTAGAAGTTCATGATAAAGAAGAATTGGCACGTGCATATAAATTAGATCCGAAAATTATCGGCGTGAATAATAGAGATTTAAAGCGTTTCATTACAGATGTCTTGCATACAAATGAGATTTTAGAAGATAAAAAACCAGGTTATTACTATATTTCAGAAAGTGGTATCAAAGATGAGCAAGATGTTCAAAATATCGTTGATTCGGGTATAGATGGTTTATTAATTGGTGAATCATTAATGAAATGTGATGACTTAAGTCAATTCTTACCAGGTCTAAAATTAGACAAGGTACAACGATGAAGTTAAAGTTTTGTGGCTTCCGCACATTAGCCGATGTAAACAAAGCAAAAGACTTAAATATTGATGCGATGGGGTTTATTCATTTTCCAAAGAGTAAAAGGTATGTGGATATTCCAACCATTAAACAATTGACTGAAGTTATACCTGACGATAAAGAAAAAGTAGTCATCGTTGTTAATCCAGATTATGACACGATTACCAATTTGATAACGCAGACGCAGATTTCAACAATTCAACTCCATGGTAATGAACCGTTAGAAACTGTACATTTTATTAAAAAAAGTAATCCGAACATTAAAGTTATCAAAGCCTTACCCGCAACGGACCAACAAACATTAACGACAGCTATTGATTATTATAAAGATAATGTAGATATGTTTATTATTGATACACCATCGAAGTCTTATGGTGGTACAGGTAAAGTATATGATTGGGAAATGTTAAAAACAATCAACGATGTTAACTATTTAATCGCAGGCGGTATGAATTACTACAATATACAAGCTGTAACATCTTTAGACTTAGCACATCAAGGCTATGATATCGCTAGTGGCATAGAAACAAATAATGAAAAAGATATGGAAAAAATGGCAGCAATTATTAAACTCGTAAAAGGAGCAAATTAATTATGAATAAAAACATACAAACAGAAGCAGATGAATTTGGTTTCTTCGGTGCTTATGGTGGTCAATACGTACCAGAAACGTTAATGCCAGCAATTCAAGAATTGAAACAAGCTTATCAAGAAGCCAAAGCAGACCCTAAATTTCAAGAAGAATTAGATGGTTACCTTAAAGACTATGTTGGTCGTGAAACACCATTGACATATGCTGATTCATATACAGAAGCCCTTGGTGGCGCCAAAATTTATTTAAAACGTGAAGATTTAAATCACACTGGTGCGCATAAAATAAACAATGCATTAGGCCAAGCACTATTAGCCAAAAGAATGGGTAAAAATAAACTTGTTGCTGAAACAGGCGCGGGTCAACATGGTGTTGCGAGTGCGACGGTTGCTGCATTATTTGATATGGAACTGGTAGTATTTATGGGTGAAGAAGATATTAAAAGACAATCGTTAAACGTATTTAGAATGGAATTATTAGGTGCGAAAGTTGAATCTGTAACTGAAGGTCAAGGGACGTTATCAGACGCTGTTAATAAAGCATTACAATACTGGGTAAGTCATGTAGATGATACGCATTATTTATTAGGTTCAGCTTTAGGACCAGATCCATTTCCAACTATTGTAAGAGATTTACAAAAAATCATCGGTACAGAAATCAAAGCACAAATTCAAGAAAAAGAAGGGCGTTTACCAGATGCAATTGTAGCTTGTGTTGGTGGTGGATCTAATGCCATTGGTACATTCTATCCATTCGTTCAAGATGATGTGAAATTATATGGCGTAGAAGCTGCAGGTGAAGGTTATGATACAGATAGACATGCACTAGCGATTAACAAAGGTAAAGAAGGCGTATTACACGGTACTAAAATGTATCTCATTCAAGATGAAAATGGTCAAATTCAACAAGCACATTCCATATCTGCAGGTTTAGATTATCCTGGTGTTGGACCAGAACATTCGTATTATCACGATATAGGTAGAGTGAAGTTTGCAACTGCAAGTGATAAACAAGCGATGGATGCTTTAGTTAGATTTACAAAAGCTGAAGGTATTATTCCAGCTATAGAAAGTGCACACGCATTAAGCTATGTAGAAACGTTAGCACCAACGATGGGCAAAGATGAAATTCTTGTTGTTACAGTTTCGGGACGTGGCGATAAAGATATGGAAACGATTAGAAATTATATGAAAGAAGGCGGTGATTCTAATGCGTAAACTATTCATTCCATATATTATGGGTAATAAATCTTTTATTGAAAATCTTAAAACTGTCAGTGATGCAGGCGCTGATATTGTTGAAGTAGGTGTGCCATTTTCAGACCCAGTGGCTGATGGACCAGTCATTATGGACGCTGGTAGCAAAGCTATAGAAGAAGGCGTCAATATTCAGTATATTTTAGATCAACTTACTGAACATCGTGACTCAATATCAAGTAAATATGTATTAATGACTTATTATAATATTATAAATTTTTATGGAGAAGATGCATTTTTAAAAGCTTGTGAAAAAGCAGGTGTCCACGGTTTAATCATTCCTGATTTGCCACATGAACTTGTGCAACAATTAAAAGAACGTCATCCTGACAGAAAAGTGAATATTATTTCACTCATTGCTATGACGACATCTGAAGAACGTAGTAATCAAATCGCTCAAGATGCGGAAGGATTTATTTATACAGTAACAATGAATGCGACAACAGGAGAAAATGGTAAGTTCCATCCTGAACTTAAAGATAGAATTAAACATATAAAATCAATGTCCAATGTGCCCGTGGTTGCAGGATTTGGTATTCGTACACCAGAACATGTATCAGATATCATAGAAGCTTCTGATGGTGTGGTTATAGGGAGTGAAATTGTTAAACGATTAGCACGAGATCCAAAAGCAGACACAGTCAGCTATTTTAATTCTATTAGAAGTGCGCTCGATAAAAAAAGTGAATAAAGCATTGTGTGTGTAATACGTTGGAATTATGGGTACGCTACTAAGAGAGAGAATACATTTTTGAAGTATGTAGCATGTAATTTAAAGTGATGCAATTTCATAGAATTAAATATAGCTATTCTCTTATTTTTAAAAAGAGGTGACATAATTTGAGTAAAAAAGTCTTGTTTATCATAACAAGTGTAAACCAATTTGAAGATGGTACACCAACAGGATTATGGTTAGAAGAAGCAAGTGAACCTTATAATATATTAACAGCAGCAAACATTAATGTAGATATAGCTACAATAAATGGCGGAGAAGTCCCATTAGATCCTAATTCCACACAGAATGGTGAGCTTAATAAATATAAAGCATTTGTTGAGCAAACGAAATCAGCATCAAGTATAGAAGATATAGATGTGAGTCAATATGACGCTGTATATTTACCAGGAGGTCACGGCACTGTATTTGATTTTGCGCATAATCAGAAGTTAGCTTCAGTACTTGCTGACTTTAAAGCAGATGATAAAATCATTGCATCTGTATGTCACGGACCGAGTGCTTTTGTCGGTGCTAAAGATAAGAAAGGTAACTTCCTAGTGAAGGGTGTGACGTTAACTGCATTTACAGATGAAGAGGAACGTGCGATGGGCTTTGAAGACAAAGTACCTTTTTTAACTCAGACAGAATTAGAAAACCAAGGCGCTCAATTTGTAACTCAAGACAACTTCACTGAACATGTAGAAACAGATAATCAATTTATTACTGGTCAAAATCCACAATCAAGCGTAGCAATAGGTGAAACATTACGAGACGCTTTAAATTAGAACATAGTATGATAGGGAGTGGGACAGATATACATGTTCCACTCCTAACTATAAAGAAAACTGGAAAACTTATTAAGTTTTCCAGTTTTTGTTGTTATAACTATGGGCAAATGTGTTTAATTGCTCATTCTTTGTTAAAATAAAAGTAGTGATATAATAAGTCATACATAAAGTTCATGTATAATGAATTTATATATGCTATTGATTTAGTTTTATAAATGGTTATTGTATAATAATCAAGATTGAAGTTTAAACTCAAATAAAAAAAGAATTATAAACAAATAGGAGTATACAAAATGAAATTTACGAATTTAACTGCTAAAGAGTTCGGTACATTTACAGATAATATGCCAAATAGTCATTTCACACAAATGGTAGGAAACTACGAATTGAAAATTGCAGAAAGTACAGAAACGCACTTAGTTGGTATTAAAAACAATGAAAACGAAGTCATTGCAGCATGTTTACTTACTGCAGTACCAGTAATGAAGTTTTATAAATATTTTTATACAAACAGAGGACCTGTTATAGATTTTGAAAATAAAGAACTTGTTCATTACTTCTTTAATGAATTAACTAAATATGTTAAAAAACATAAAGGTTTACATTTAAGAGTTGATCCTTATTTAGCTTATCAATATCGTAACCATGACGGAGAAGTGTTAGAAAATGCTGGTCATGACTGGTTTTTCGACAAAATGAAACAATTAGGATACAAACACCAAGGATTTTTAACTGGCTTTGATCCAATTCTTCAAATTAGATACCATTCAGTATTAGATTTAGCAGGTAAAACAGCTAAAGATGTACTTAACGGTATGGATAGTCTACGTAAACGTAATACAAAAAAAGTTCAGAAGAATGGTGTTAAAGTAAGATTCTTAGAAGAAGACGAATTACCAATCTTCCGCTCGTTTATGGAAGATACATCTGAATCAAAAGAATTTGATGATAGGGAAGATAGCTTTTATTATAATAGATTGAGATATTATAAGAATCGTATCTTGGTTCCATTAGCTTATATGGATTTCGATGAGTATATCGAAGAATTAAAAGCAGAGCGTGATGTCTTAAGTAAAGATATTAACAAAGCGATTAAAGATATAGAAAAGCGACCTGAAAATAAAAAGGCTTATAATAAACGAGATAATTTAGAACAACAGCTTATTGCAAATCAACAAAAAATAGAAGAAGCGCAATCATTACAGGCTGAACACGGTAATGAATTACCAATTTCTGCAGCTTACTTTATTATTAATCCCTATGAAGTGGTTTATTATGCAGGTGGTACTTCAAATGAATTTAGACACTTTGCTGGTAGTTATGCGATACAGTGGAAGATGATTAATTACGCTATTGACAATAATATAGATAGATATAACTTCTACGGTATCAGTGGTAATTTCACAGAAGATGCGGAAGATGCAGGCGTAGTGAAATTCAAAAAAGGATTTAATGCTGAAGTCGTAGAATACGTTGGAGATTTTGTAAAACCTATTAATAAGCCAATGTACAAAATTTATACGACATTAAAAAAACTAAAAGATATTAAGAAGTAGATATAAATTATAGAAGGGAACTAAGCTAGAATGAAATTTACAGAGTTAACCGTCAAAGAGTATGACAATTTTGTACAAAACCCGGCATTAGAGAGTCATTACTTTCAAGTAAAAGAAAATATTGCAACAAGAGAAGAAGATGGATTTCAAGTTGTACTATTAGGCTTAAAAGATGACGACAATCAGGTTATTGCTGCTAGTCTTTTCTCTAAAATTCCTACAATGGGAAGCTATGTTTATTATTCTAATCGTGGTCCAGTTATGGATTACAATGATTTAGGTTTAGTAGATTTCTATTTACGTGAATTAGATCATTATCTTCAACACCATAATTGTTTATATGTCAAAATGGACCCGTACTGGATCTATAAAATATACGATAAAGATATCAATCCATTGCCAGAACCAGATAAGAATGACGCATTAGTCAACTTATTTAAATCTCATGGGTATACACATCACGGCTTTACGACTGAATATGATACATCTAGCCAAGTAAGATGGATGGGTGTATTGAACTTAGATGGACAAACACCAGCTTCTCTAAAAAAACAATTTGATAGCCAAAGAAAACGTAATATCAATAAAGCAATCAATTTTGGTGTTAAAGTTAGGTTGTTAAATAGAGATGAATTCGGTCTTTTCTTAGATCTTTATCGAGAAACTGAAAAACGTGCTGGCTTCGTATCTAAAACAGATGAATATTTCTATAATTTTATTGATAACTATGGTGATAAAGCTTTAATACCTTTAGCATATATAGACTTAAATGAATATATTGAAAATACACAAGAGAGTATTAATGATAAAGAATCACGTAGAGATCAAATCATGCAGAATGAAAATAAAACAGATAAACAGTTGAAGAAAATTACAGAACTGGATAAACAAATAGAGCATGATAAAAAAGAGTTAATGCATGCAAGTGAATTAAGCTTAACAGATGGTGCTATATTAAATTTAGCTGCTGGTGTTTATTTTGCAAATGCATATGAAGTAAACTACTTCTCTGGTGGTTCATCAGAAAAATATAATCAATATATGGGGCCTTATATGATGCATTGGTACATGTTGAACTATTGTTTTGACAATGGTTATGGTCGCTACAATTTCTATGGTTTATCAGGCGATTTCACTGAAAATAGTGAAGATTACGGCGTATATCGCTTTAAACGTGGTTTTAATGTGCAAATTGAAGAATTAATCGGCGATTTTTATAAACCAATTAAGAAAACAAAATATTGGTTATTTAATACGTTGAATAATGTTAGAAAAAAAGTTAAAAAATAGCATAAAAAAAGAAAGCATTCTGGTATGTAAGCCCTAATCAGTATGCTTTCTTTCGTTCTGAAGTTAGTTATACTAGGATGGCAATTCCAATATAACAATGAACTAAATGTGGATTAGTCTGAGATGTTAATTCTTGTTGTTCTCCACAATTTTTAGTATAGCATAGGATTTCAGCAATGCAATAACCTTACATTATAATAATTTTATAGTAAAATTTATTTTTATAACATATTTAAAGTAATATATATAATTGTTATGAAAATGTGAGAAGCGCACTACAAGACGACTTGTAGTGCGCTTTCTAGCGTGATTTTTCAAAATACGCCCTATTTAATTATTTATAAGTTACGGATCATTAAGATAATGCTTTAATGATATAAGTTATACCAATAATAAAGAATACCGCACTCATGAAGATAGCAACTAAAATTGCCGCCATAAGTTGATTGAACAGTAAAATAATACCGAAAACAACCGTAATAATGTTCAAAATAATCGATACAATATGAAAACCTTTATTTGATTTTTCAAGTGGCGTTACCGTAAACATATTAAATAACGCATTAATAATAAACCAAATAGCAAATAAATAAACAATAAATGTCGTACTTGTAACGATATTAAATAAAATCAATAACCCTAAAATAATATTAATTACACCAAGTACAAGTACTATGGTTGAGGCATTTTTATCTGTTTTTTTCATTACACGACGAACGAAAATTTCTAAAAAACCGTTAATAATAAATAGTAGACCTATGAGCCATGTAATAGCAAATAAGTTTTCTTCAGGAAAGCTTAAAATAAACACGCCAATAATTAGAAAAATGACGCCAATCACTAAACTCGACCATTTGATTCGGGAACGTTCCTGCATAAATTTCACTCCTAAATGATTATCTAAATAGTATATACCCAAATGACAAAAAAGAACACGTTTTTTATAGGCGCCTATATTTATGTTATGTAACCCTATAAGTATTTGGTTTAAATAAAAAACCTTTTTTCTAAGGATTGCTATAAAAATCAAGGATAAGCCAAAATAATAGCAAAATTAAAGCAAAAAGTATTATTTAATCTTACAATTATAAAGTCATTAAAAACAAGGCGCTGAGAAGTCGATTTCTGAGCATTTAAATATGAGTTTGTTGGTCTATATCCATCCGAATACACGTAACATTATGAGCTTGATCATTATATAAAGCATAGCAATAAGCAAAATAAGTTTCTAAGATCCACACAGCTAAAGCTAAATATGTTTAGATATATCTATGTAACGAATGATATTACCATATAATTGATTGTAGATAGTTTAAGAGTTAATATATGACAATTATAACAAGACATTAAATGAGATGCGTAAATATTTAATGATGTAATGTAGTATATTTATGAAAAAGCTAAACTAGGATTAATAAGCATAAATGCTAAATACATAATAAATTAGTAAAAATAGCTATATAGATATGTAAGTTTTAAAATTTACTTTTTAGTTTACATAATATATATTATAGGAAGTTATTATAATTTGATAGAAAATACCCTAATTGTTAATTCACTACCTATTATGTTATATATGCTTGTTAATGCAATCATTCTTTCAAGTACTTTGATGTAATTTCTTCTTGTTCATTATGCATGTATTACGATAGCTTATAGCTTTGATTAGCTTGTTACTATTATACTTTACTGATGCTATCAAATTATCGACTTTACTATATTGGTTTAAACCTCATATATAGTATATGCTGTGGTTTAAATTATGATATAACATTTTACTAAATCACATTTTAAAACTTCGCTTGAATTACTTAAACATGCTATTAAATCATCACCTTAAATTTAAAGATGTAAATAAAAAATGAACTGTAACTTAAATTATAGCTACAGTTCATTTTTTATTTTTGTTTATAATCTTCTAATTCATCTTTTGGGATGCCACCACGTTTACGTATTTCTTTTCTAGCTTTCTTTTCGCGGCGTTTACGTCTCCAGTTACGTGTCATGTACCATATTACAAAGCTTAGAATTAAACTTAATATCGTCATAAACGCAGCAAAACCTAATAAAGGTTCATATGTAATATCTTGGAAATTTGGTATTAAAAATGCAGCTATTGCTAATACTACTAACGTTAAGATTGGTGCAGTAAACCATTTATTTAAGACAAGATTGCAAAATACTGTTACTAATATGACAGCAACTATAGTAATCCATAAAAAATTAGGCATATCAAAAATAGTCATTTATTCCACTCCTTTTTATTTAATATTTATACTTTACTTACATTATATATATCATACTATATTTTCTATATAAATACATTCAGTCTTGAGCAGTATAATTTTATATTAAATTAATATAAAATACGTGTCAATCCAGTTTGGTTTACTGTTCCCCACTTTTAATATAGATAAACTTTCGGTTATCATTTATGCGGGTCATTCATGTATAATTAATTATGAATACAATATAAATGTAGAGGAGTAGATTATATGGCTGAAACACTACCATTTAGAAATAATGTTCCAATTGAAGAAACATGGGACGTAACTGACTTATTTAGTTCTGATGATGCATTTTATAACACACTGAATGATACATTGGAACAAGCTAAGGCATTTAATCAACAATATGCAGAGCAATTAATTGAAGTGAATATTGTTGAAGATGCACTGGATGCATATTCTGAACTATTAATTCAATTAGATAGAATGGCAAATTATGCTGAGTTAAGATTGAGTGTTGATACAGCTAATGAACATGCACAGACATTAAGCGCAAAATTGTCTACATCTTATGGAAAAATCGCTAGTGAACTTTCATTTGTAGTTTCAGAAATATTAGAGCTATCTGATCAAACACTTGAACAACTTATTCAAACATCAAAGTATCCCCATTTTTTAACGAAATTAAAAGCGAATAAGGCACATCAATTAACTCCAGAAGTTGAAAAAGTATTAGCAAGTTTGTCCCCTACTTTTGAGAGCGCATTTGAACTTTATGGAACTACAAAAATGTTGGATATTGAATTTGAACCATTTGAATATAATCAACAAACATATCCTTTAGATTATGCTACTTTTGAGAATGAATATGAAGATAACCCAAATGAAGCATTTAGAAGAATAAGTTTCAAACATTTTAGTAATGCATTAAGTAAGTACCAACATACGACAGCAGCGACATATAATATGCAAGTGCAACAAGAGAAAATCGAAGCAGATTTAAGAGGATATGATTCTGTTATTGATTATTTACTACAAGAGCAAGAAGTGACGCGAGACATGTTTAACAGACAAATTGATGTGATTATGAGTGATTTAGCACCTATTATGCAAAAATATGCGAAATTAGTTAAACGTGTCCATGGCTTAGATGTAATGCATTTTGAAGATTTAAAGGTTTCTATTGATCCAAACTACGAGCCAGAAATTTCAATTGAAGATTCTAAACAATATATTTATGGTGCTTTAAATGTACTTGGTGAAGATTATTTAGAAATGGTTGAAGCTGCTTATAAAGAGAGATGGATAGATTTTGCGCAAAACAAAGGTAAAGAAACAGGTGCTTATTGTGCGAGTCCCTATGCTTCACACTCATATGTTTTTATATCATGGACTGGTAAAATGACTGAAACTTTCGTGTTAGCGCATGAATTAGGTCATGCGGGCCACTTTACATTAGCACAAGCGCATCAAAATTATTTAGAATCAGAAGCTTCGATGTACTTTGTAGAAGCACCTTCTACTATGAATGAAATGCTTATGGCGAACTACTTATTTAAAAATAGTAATGATGCTAAATTTAAACGTTGGGTAACAGGTTCTATTATTTCAAGAACATATTACCATAATATGGTTACACATTTACTTGAAGCTGCTTTCCAACGTGAAGTTTACAATAAAGTCGATCAAGGAGAATCATTGACTGCACCAGTACTTAATGACATTATGCTTGATGTCTATAGTCAATTCTTTGGAGACAGCGTGAAACTTACGGAAGGTACAGAGCTAACTTGGATGAGACAACCACACTATTATATGGGATTATACTCTTACACGTATTCAGCTGGCTTAACGATTGGTACAGTGATGTCTCAACGCATTCAAAATGAAGGACAACCAGCTGTTGATGCTTGGTTAGATACCTTAAAAGCTGGAGGTAGTAAATCACCAGTAGATTTAGCTGAAATTGCAGGTATTGATATCCGAACTGAACAACCATTAAAATCAACAATTGGCTATATTGGCAAACTTGTTGATGAATTAGAAACACTGACTGAGGAAATTGAAAATAAATAGTATTTTATAAAATTAAAAAGCACAATGGCAATTTTGAAGATCATCTACTTTCATTTATTTGAAAGCGAGTTATCTTTGTAAAGCCATTGTGCTTTTATTATGTGGAACATTTTTATTTATTATAGGATTCATAACGTTCACCTGTAATAAAGAAATAAATGTTTTCTGCTATATTGCAAATGTGATCTCCAATACGTTCTAGATGTCTTGCAGCTAAATGTGCTTGACCTGCAACGAAAGGATCGTTATCTATTAAATAAGTTGTGTTTACAATATTTTTATAGATATCATCAATATCTTTATCGCGATCAATGATTTCTTTTATTAAGGTAATATCATTATCATTAACTGCATCATCTAAGTCTTTTAACATTAAGAGTGCAAGTTTGCCCATAGTGTTAAGTCTCGTCAGTACATATTCGTCAATAATTTTTGCACGTAATCTAATTTTCGCTATACTTGCTGCATTGTCGCCTATACGTTCAAAATCAGTAGCAATTTTTAAAGCAGCCATCATTAAACGTAAATCAGTAGCAATCGGCTGTTGCTTAGTGATAAGCAGGACTACTTTTTCATTAATTGCAGTTTCTTGCTCATTGATTTCTTTATCCTTAGCTATTGTTTGTCTAGCATAATTACGATCTTCTTCACTTAACGACGTTAGTCCAAATTCTATATTACGATATACATAAAGACCAAGTCGACGTAGATCTTTAATAAGTCCGTCTAGTTGGCCTTCATATTTATGTCTAATTGTTGCCATAGATTAACCGAAGCGACCTGAGATATAATCTTCAGTTTGCTTATCTGCAGGATTGGAGAAGATCTTATCAGTGTCGTCGTATTCATTAACATAGCCGTTAAGGAAGAAAGCAGTTTTATCAGAAACACGAGCAGCTTGTTGCATATTATGTGTAACAATAATGATTGAATATTGTTCTTTAAGCTCTTGAACAAGTTCTTCAATTTTTAATGTTGATATTGGATCTAAAGCTGATGTTGGCTCATCCATCAATATAACATCTGGTTCAATAGCTAACGTACGAGCAATACAAACACGTTGTTGTTGTCCACCAGATAAACTATAAGCATTTTTGTCTAAGTCATCTTTTAATTCATCCCAAATTGCAGCGCCACGTAGAGATTTTTCAACAATTTCATCTAAGACTTTTTTGTTTTTAATACCATGGATTTTAGGACCATAAGTGATATTGTCATAAATTGATTTAGGGAATGGATTTGGTTGTTGGAATACCATACCTACATTTGTTCTCAATTTTTCAACTGAATATTTATTATCGAAAATATTTTTATCACGATACATTATTTTACCAGCAGTTTTAACAGATGGCACAAGTTCAACCATACGATTTAATGCTTTAATATATGTTGACTTACCACAACCTGAAGGTCCAATAATTGCTGTTACATTATTTTCTAAAATATCTAAATTAATATTTTTTAAAGCATGATTTTCTCCATACCATAAATCAAGATTTTTAGTTGAATAGACAATTTTCTTTTGGCTATCTGGAATTTTATTCTCTGAATGATTTGGCTCAATAGTTGCTATTGGTGAGTCATTACGGTCAGTATGTGATTTTAATGTATCGTTCGTATCGTTATTATCTATAATTTGTTTATTCATAATTAAAACTCCTTTTTATAGACTAGATGCTAAGATTTTACTGAAATCCTAGCATATTCCCATTTACTAGCCTTATTTAAATAGTATTTCTTGTATCTTAAGTTTAGTATTTTTTACTATATTTATTTCTTAAGAATATCGCTATTGCATTCATTAATAGTAATATAACGAGTAATACGATAATTCCTGCCGATGCAACGTTTTGGAATTCTTCTTGTGGTAATTTTGTCCAGCTATAAATTGACATTGGTAACGCTTGGAATTGATCGAATATTGTAGATGGTAGCTGTAATAAAATCGTTGGTATACCAATTAAAATTAATGGTGCTGTCTCACCTAATGCACGAGATAGTGCTAAGATGAAACCTGTCAAAATACCAGGAATCGCCGCTGGTAACACAACACGGCGTATTGTTTGCCATTTGTTGGCACCTAGTCCGTATGAAGCTTCCTTTACAGAACTAGGTACAGATCTGATTGCTTCTTGGCTAGCTACAATGATTACCGGTAAGATAAGTAACGACATTGTTAATGCAGCCGCTAAAACAGAGTTGCCGAGTGCAATTGAATCGATACCCATACCTCTTACAAAAATTGTAAGACCGAGTAAACCAAACACGACTGAAGGTACACCAGCTAAGTTTGAGATACTCACTTTAATAAAGTTTGTAAGTGCATTTTCTTTAGCATATTCTTCTAAATATATTGCAGTACCAACACCTAAAGTAATTGTTATCGGGATAATAGTAACCATTAACCATATAGTACCGATAAAAGCACCTTTAATCCCTGCCATTGAAGGCGTTGATGATGAGAAATTAGTGAAAAATGATGGAGTTAAGTGTCCAGCACCTTTTATAAGTGTATCAATGAGTAATGCCGCTAATACAAGCAAACCAACCATTGTACAGGCAAAGAAAGCCCATTTATTAACTTTATTTGTCGTTAACCTTCCAGAGAGTTTCTTTTCAACTGTTTGTTGGTCTACGAGCACATTTTTGTTTGTTTCAGTCATATTAATACTCCTCTCTGAAACGTTTCGTAATCCATTGAGAAATCAAATTCATTGCTAATGTGAATAAGAATAAAGTGAATCCTACCGCATAGATACTATAGTAAGTATCAGTACCAAATGTTGCATCACCTGTTGCTACTTGAACGATATAACCTGTCATTGTTTGGATAGAGCCTGTTATATCTAGTGATGCACTCGGTGTACTACCTGCAGCAAGAGATACGATCATAGTTTCGCCAATTGCACGTGAAATCGCTAATACAATTGAGGCCATAATACCTGAAGTTGCAGCTGGTAAAATAACTTTAGTTGCTACTTCAAATTTTGTAGCACCTAAACCTAGTGCACCTTCACGCATTTTGTTTGGTACCGATGACATTGCATCTTCACTCATACTTGATATTAATGGAATAATCATTACACCAACTACAAGACCTGGACTAATAGAGTTGAAACTGCCTATGTCTGGAAAGATTCCACGTATTAACGGTGTAACAAATGTTAGAGCAAAGAAACCGAATACGATTGTTGGAATACCAGATAATATTTCTAATATTGGTTTGATAATACTTTTAGCACGTGGCGAAGCATATTCACTTAAGTAAAGTGCTGCACCCAGACCTAATGGCACTGCTACGATTGTAGCTATTACAGTTATCTTCAACGTACCTAATATTAATGGCCAAATTCCAAATTTAGGATCAGATGAGAATGGTGTCCATTCCATCGAAAAGAGAAATTCTGTAATAGGAATACGTGTGAAAAACGTAATGGTTTCTGTTAATAATGTGACTACAATACCGATTGTCGCTAATATAGAAAAAATTGCTATTGTACCTAAAATAATTGGAACAATTTTATCGCTTGCACCTTTTTTATTGGCATTGTTTTTTTCTATCATTTCGCTTACGGAGCGGTTTTTATTCGCCATGTAAATTTCCTTCCTTCATATAGACTCCGAAATTTATAAAAAAAGGTTGGGATGTTTAGAAATAGAGAAACAAAGTGGACGTTATTCCCATCGCCACTTTGTTTTCTAATACAGAATCCCGACCTTTAAGATTTACAGCTATGTGTTATTTATCTTCTTCTTTGTCTTTGCTTTCTTTACCAGTAATCTCTTTTAATTCATCTAGTTGTTTTTGGTAATCTTTTTCTGGTAGAGCTACAAATCCTGCTTCTTCAGCTGATTTACCTTTGTCTTCAAAGATAAATTTCATGAAATCTTGGAATCCTTCATTTTCTTTTAGTTTTTTCTCGTTTGTATAAATGAACAGTGGTCTACTTAAAGCATATGAGCCATCTTGAATTGATTCTTTAGTTGGTTTAGTAACTTCACCACTATCATCTTTGATTTCAACGGCTTTTAATTTATCTTTATTTTCTTCAAAGAAATTATAACCGAAGTAACCAATACCTTGTTCATTTTTTTGAACTGATTGAACGATTACGTTTGTATCAGCGTTTTTCTCTGCTTTGATATCTCCGTCATCCATAACTTCTTCAGTGAAGAAATCATACGTACCATGTGATTGGTCTGGAGAAAATGATTTAATTTCTTTATCTGGCCATTCAGGATTAACATCTTTCCATGATTTTGCTTCGCCAGAATAAATATCTTTCAATTGATCTTTAGTTAATTCGTTTACAAAATCGTTTTCTTTATTAACTGCAATTGTTACGCCATCTTTTGCAACTTCAAATTCATTATATTTAATACCTTTATCTTCTAATTTTTTCTTCTCTTCATCTTTTATTGGTCTAGATGCGTTTGAAAAATCAGTATTCCCTGAAATGAATTTTTCGAATCCGCCACCAGTACCAGATGTACCAGATGAAACTGTAACATCGGAATTTTCTTTAGCAAATTTTTCGTTTAATTTTTCAATGATTGGACCTACTGTTGATGAACCGTCGCCTTTAACTTCGCCTTCGCCGCCACCAGAACCAGCATTTCCGCCGCCACAAGCGCCTAATAAAAGTGAAGAGCCAATTACTGTAGTTCCAAATACTTGCCATTTTTTCATTGAAACATCCTCCTAATAAATAAATAACCCTTAAAAGTTATATGTATTTCTTACAGTTCCTATATTACACACAATTTATTAAATACAAATATAGATATTGTAAATCTTTCGTTAAGTTATGAGAGCTTCTATTTACAAAGTTTATAAATGGTATGAAATAATATAGGAGTGACTTGTAAATGTTGATAATACAACGTTTTGTTCAAAGCATATATTACAAATAACTATGAAATTGTAATATAAAAAAAGAAACAATCCTGAAATCACTATATAAAAATAGTGATTTCAGGATTGTTTTGTTGAGAATTGTATTTTGAAGTCCAATTCATTTTATAAATTGTTATTATTATTGTTATAAAACAACTTAGATAAAAACATCACTTTATAATAGAAGGAATTACTTTTCTATTCTTTCCCAACCTTTTTTAGTTAAAGCGATTTTACCAGAGTCTATCGTGATAATTTTGTTTTTATATAAGTGCCCGATTGCTCTTTTGAACGAACCTTTACTCATATTAAAAATTTCTTTAATAGCTTCGGGACTCGATTTGTCTGAGAAAGGTAATTCCCCATCGTACTCTACGAGTAAGTCAAAAATATTTTGACCATCATCATCAAGTCTTTCGTGTGCAAGTGGTAAAAATGAACCGTTCAATTCACCTTTATCGTTTTGACCAATGATACGGACTTTTACATTTTCACCGAGACGTGGTTCCTCTTTACGTTCTGTTTCATGAACGAATATTTTATAACCCTCTTTTGATAGTAAGAAACTACCTATGCGTAATAAACGATATGGTCTTGCTTCGATGATTTTATTTTTCAATTCATTATCGAAAACAGACTTATATGTTTGTTCTACTATTGTTTCTGTTGCTAAACGTGCGAACATATTGTTATCTCTATCAATACGTAACGTAACGAATAACTCATCACCTTGTACTGGCCAAACTGATTTAACTTTTGGTAAATCTTCCCAAGGTATTAATACTTCTCTTGGTAAACCTACATCGACATGTGCACCATCGCGATCAACTTTTAATACTTTTACAAAGTCGTATTTATCAGTCGTTACGTCAGGCATATTTTGTGTAGCAAATAATGCACCTGATCTATTTGGGTAAATAAAGAAACTATATTCTTCCCCTATATTTAATTCATCTTCATCTTTTACTTCGGATTGATTGAGTTTAACTTCTTCTCCGTTTGGTCCTTTTAACTTATATGTTGAACCTTCTAATCCAACAACTTCAAGAAATTCTATAGAACCTACAATATCTTTTTCATCTTGGGCCATACTTTTCTCCTTCGTACATACAGATTTATTCTTACTTATTATAACATGCTATGAAGAAACTAGCATCACTACATCGAGAATGGTCGAAACAAGTTGATAAGTGTGTTATAATTTGTCCGGTAGATTAACGAAAAGGATAACGAAAAGGAGTAAATGCATGTTACAAGTTACTGATGTAAGTTTGCGATTTGGTGATCGTAAGCTATTTGAAGATGTAAATATTAAATTTACAGATGGCAATTGTTATGGATTAATAGGAGCTAATGGCGCAGGTAAATCAACGTTCTTAAAGATTTTATCGGGTGAATTAGACGCTCAAACTGGTCATGTTTCTATGGGGAAAGACGAACGTTTAGCAGTTTTAAAACAGGATCACTTTGCATTTGAAGATGAACGTGTAATTGATGTTGTTGTTAAAGGACACGAACGTTTATATGAAGTAATGAAAGAAAAAGATGAAATCTATATGAAACCAGACTTCAGTGATGAAGATGGTATTAGAGCTGCAGAACTAGAAGGCGAATTTGCTGAAATGGACGGCTGGAATGCCGAAGCAGATGCGGGTACCCTACTTTCTGGACTAGGTATCAAAGCAGACCTACAAGATAAAACAATGTCTGAATTAGAAAACAATCAAAAAGTTAAAGTGTTATTAGCACAAAGTCTTTTTGGTAAACCTGACGTATTATTACTAGATGAGCCTACCAATGGTTTAGATATCCCTGCAATAAGCTGGTTAGAAGATTTCTTAATTAATTTTGAAAACACAGTTATTGTTGTGTCTCATGATAGACACTTTTTAAATAATGTTTGTACGCATATTGCTGACTTAGATTATGGCAAAATTAAATTGTTTGTTGGTAACTATGATTTCTGGTACCAATCAAGTCAACTTGCTATGAAAATGGCTCAAGATCAAAACAAGAAAAAAGAAGAAAAAGTTAAAGAATTACAAGATTTCGTGGCACGTTTCTCTGCAAACGCCTCTAAATCAAAACAAGCAACAAGTCGTAAGAAACAATTAGAAAAAATCGAGATTGATGATATTCAACCTTCTTCTCGTCGTTATCCTTTTGTGAAATTCACACCTGAACGTGAAATTGGTAATGATTTATTACATGTCGACAATGTTTCTAAAACAATCGACGGCGTAAAGATATTAGATAATATTTCATTCTCTATGGATCCTAACGATAAAGCTGTATTAGTTGGTGATAGTGAATTTGCTAAATCAACATTACTTAAAATCTTAGCTGGTGAAATGGAACCAGATGAAGGTACAGTAAGATGGGGCGTAACAACTTCTCAAAGTTTCTTACCTAAAGATAACTCATTCTACTTCGATGGTGTAGATACAAACTTAGTTGACTGGTTACGTCAATACGCACCTGAAGATGAACAAACAGAGACATTTTTACGTGGATTCCTAGGACGTATGCTATTTAGCGGTGAAGAAGTTAAGAAAAAAGCGAGTGTCTTATCTGGTGGAGAGAAAGTACGTTGTATGCTAAGTAAAATGATGTTATCAAGTTCTAACGTGTTACTACTGGATGAACCTACAAACCATTTAGACTTAGAAAGTATTACTGCAGTCAATGATGGCTTGAAATCATTCAAAGGTTCTATTATCTTTACATCTTATGACTTTGAATTCATCAATACGATTGCAAACCGTGTCATTGATTTAAATCCAACTGGTGGTCTTTCTAAAGAAACGACTTATAGAGCCTATTTAGAAGAAACTGGTGTATTAAAATAATAACCATGTGTTATTGATTTAAATATAACGCAATAAATAAGCGGAGGCTGAGACGACGTAATCTTGTTAGAACAATTAGATTCCTGTCTTACTCCCCTCTTAAAATATAGGCACCCCAATACTATAAAGGTATTAGGGGTGTCTTTTTCATGTTCTTTTATCTTTATATGAGTTAAATCTATGAAATTGGTTGGTTGAATCATTTTATTGTTATTTAAAATTGTAGTGATTTGAGCTAACTACTTACAAATTAATAAAGCACTAAACGAAGACCTTAAGTTAAGGATGTCCCCCACTTTGTTCATCTTATTTAGGATGAAACGCCCCATTGTTTGGGCTAATTACTTTCAAAATGAATTTTTGAATTATATAATCATAATTAATTCAAATGAACGGAGGAGTTATTTCAATGGAAAATTTAAATATGATTGATGGACAACTTTTACCACAAATCGGTTTCGGTACATATAAATTAAATGGTGCGCAAGGCGTACATGCAATCGTTAATGCGTTAAATCAAGGATACAGAATCTTAGATACAGCCTATAACTATGAAAATGAAGGTACAGTGGGTAAAGCAATTGAAAGAAGTCATGTTTCAAGAGATCAAATCATTGTCACTTCGAAATTACCAGGTCGTTATCAAGACTATGATGCAGCATTAACAGCTATACAAGAATCTATTTATCGGTTAAATGTCGATTATATTGATTTATATTTAATTCATTGGCCAAATCCAAGACACAATAAATATGTTGAAGCTTGGCAAGCGATGATTGATGCTCAAAAAGCGGGACTAATTAAATCTATTGGTGTTTGTAATTTCTTACCAGAACATATAGAAAAATTAGAAAAAGAAACTGGTGTCTTACCAACAGTGAATCAGATTGAATTACATCCGTATTTTAATCAACAAGATATGATTGAGTATCATAATAAAAAAGGAATTATTACAGAAGCATGGAGTCCATTAGGTCGTGCATCTGAAGTAATAAAAGATAAAGATATCGCTGTAATTGCCGAAAAATATAATAAAACAATACCTCAAATTATATTAAGATGGCACGTTCAATTAGGTGTAGTACCAATTCCAAAATCTACTTCTATAACGAGACAAATTCAGAATCTAAATGTTTTTGATTTTAACTTAGAAGTTGAAGACGTAGAAAAGATAAACAACTTATCTCAAAAAGATGGTAGATTAAAAGGTCAAGACCCTGCAACATATGAAGAATTTTAAAATTGAAAATATCGGAAAATGATTGTCACTAAACAATTTTAATTATATTTACACTTATAACGTAAAATGTATAAATATAATGTTGTATTTTTCAGTAAATTTAAAAAACTTCACAAAAGCGGTTTACAGTACATATAAGCATATGTATAATATGAATCATAAACAAACAAAAATTAAATATGGTTTTGATGAGGCGCATCAATCATTAGTAAATATTAGAAGAACCTGCCTGCTAGCAGCTAATTTTGAAAGGGTGAGATGCCGAAATAGTTATAATAGCAGCTTATAACACGTTGGACTTTATGGTTAAGAGCTAAGAGTCTGTCATTATTGTAAGATAATGGAGTGCATCACTTGTATATAAATTATAGAACAAGTTCGCATCCCGAACTTGTTCTTTTTTTAATACTGTGATTCTCCCCTATTGATTGAGGAGGATATAGAATTGAACAGAAGTGTTTTGAAATTTGGAGGTTCTTCAGTAAGTGATTTTACCAAAATAAAAAATATAGCGGAAATGTTGAAAATAAGAGTTGATCAAGGTGAACAGCTTATTGTTGTTGTTAGTGCCATGGGCAAGACAACAGATGAGCTTATGGCTAATGTCTCTGCATTAACTACCAACCCTAAAGATCAAGAACTTGCACTATTATTAACTACGGGTGAACAACAGACAGTTTCTTACTTATCTATGGTTTTAAATGATATCGGTGTAAACGCCAAAGCGATGACCGGATATCAAGCGGGTATTAAGACAATTGGACATCATTTAAAAAGTCGAATAGCAGAAATTAATCCTGATACATTCGAAATCGCATTTACAGAAAATGATGTTTTGGTAGTTGCTGGTTTCCAAGGCATAAATGAATCGCTTGAAGTGACGACGTTAGGTCGAGGTGGTTCAGATACTACTGCTGTTGCCTTAGCAGCAAGTAACGACACGGCATGTGAGATTTATACCGATGTCGATGGTGTCTATGCTACTGACCCAAGATTATATAAAGAAGCAAAACGACTTGAATACGTTTCTTATGAAGAAATGATGGAGATGAGCGCATTAGGTGCAGGTGTGTTAGAAACAAGAAGCGTCGAATTAGCAAACAACTATAATATTCCGCTTTATTTAGGAAGAACTTTATCAAATGTGAAAGGAACATGGATTATGTCACAAGCAGAATTATTAGAAAAAAAAGCAGTTACAGGTGTGGCGTTAGATACACATATGATGCACGTTACAATTAGTTATCCCTTACCAGATAATAGATTACTTACTGAGCTTTTTACTCAATTGGAAGAAGGTTCAGTAAATGTTGATATGATTTCTCAGATTATTAACTTGGAAGGATTACAAATGTCCTTTACTATTAAAGATACAGATGCTTTTCAGATTTCAACTATATTAGAAACTTTAAAAGAACAATTTAATGCATTAGACTTCAAGATTAATGAAGAATACGTTAAAATCTCTTTAATTGGCTCTGGTATGCGTGATATTTCTGGTGTAGCATCAAAAGCATTCATTACTTTAATTGAAAACGATATTTCTTTTTATCAAACTACAACATCAGAAATAAGCATTTCATGTGTAATAGATGCTGAGAATGGCGAACGAGCTGTTCGAGCCCTTTATCAAGCTTTTGATATCTGAATTTTCGGAATATAATTAATATTTATTAAAATAATAAAAATGGAGTGTATGGTATATGACAAAATTAGCATTGGCAGGCGCAACAGGATTAGTAGGAAGAAAAATGTTAGAAACAATAGATCGCAAAGGCGTTGAATTTGATGAGTTAGTGTTGTTCTCTTCGGCTCGCTCAGCAGGTGAAAACATTGAATTTCAAGGTAAAAACTACACTGTTAGAGAATTGACGGAAGACGCAGCTAAGGAATCATTTGATTATGTATTAATGAGTGCTGGCGGTAGCACAAGTGAACACTTCTCCCCTATTTTTGAACAAGCGGGTGCAATTGTCATTGATAATTCAAGTCAATGGAGAATGACTGAAGGTGTAGACTTAATCGTTCCAGAGGTTAACGAGCCTGTATTAGATAGAAAAATTATTGCAAATCCAAATTGCTCAACAATACAATCAGTCGTACCACTTAAACCATTACAAGAACAATTTGGCTTGAAACGTGTTGCATATACGACATACCAAGCGGTTTCAGGTTCTGGGGTAAAAGGTAAACAAGATTTAGCAGAAGGAGCAAATGGTAAAGCGCCTGAAGCATATCCACACCCTATTTATAATAATGTGTTACCCCATATAGATACTTTCCTTGAAGATGGGTATACAAAAGAAGAACAAAAAATGATAGACGAGACACGTAAAATATTAAAAGATGATGAATTAAAAGTTACAGCTACTTGTGTACGTGTGCCAGTCCAAGACAGTCATAGTGTTCACATGAGTGTAACGTTAGAAAAAGAAGCTACAGTGAGTGCAATCCAAGAATTATTTGAAAATGATGACCGTGTGGTACTTGAAGATGATCCACAAAATAATGTATATCCATTAGCGATTAATTCTACTGACAGAGATGAAATTTTTGTAGGACGTATTCGCCGTGATGAAACATTAGATAATACATTCCACGTATGGTGTACTTCTGACAACTTATTGAAAGGTGCGGCATTGAATGCAGTGCAAATACTTGAACAAGTTATGAGCTTGAAAGGAGTAAAATAATATGGGACATATTTTTGAAGGCGTAGGTGTCGCTTTAACAACACCTTTTACACACAATGAAGTAGATTATGATGCACTTAGAAGACATTTGAAATATTTAATTGAAAATGATGTAAAATCGATTGTTGTAAATGGTACTACAGCTGAAAATCCAGCATTAACTGATGGCGAAAAAGATCAAATACTAGAAGCAGTCGTAAATTATGTAGATGGACGCATTCCTGTAATTGCTGGAACAGGTACGAATAATACACAAAAATCAATTCAAGCTTCAGTTCGTGCTAAAGAAAAGGGTGCAGATGCAATTATGCTGATCACACCCTACTACAATAAGACGAATCAACGTGGTTTAATTGCTCATTTTACGAAAATAGCAGATGCAATTAAATTACCAGTCGTGTTATACAATGTGCCTTCTCGTACAAATATGACTATAGAACCAGATACAGTTGAAACATTAAGCAAGAATGAATATATTATTGCATTAAAAGATGCGACCAACGATTTTGAATATTTAGAAGAAGTAAAAAAACGTATCAACTTAAATGACTTTGCGCTTTATAGTGGTAATGATGACAATGTAGTTAACTATTTTAATAAAGATGGACATGGCGTTATCTCAGTAGTTGCTAACGTGATCCCAAAATCTTTTCAAGCGTTATACGATGCAAAACAAAATGGAGAAGATATTGAAAAACAATTCCAACCGATTCAAACATTGTTAGATGCATTAGCAGTGGATGTGAACCCTATTCCAGTGAAGGCACTCACAGCGGTAGAAGGTTTCGGAAATTATGAGGTGCGTTTACCACTTGTACCTTTAGAAGATGAAGACCGTAAAACGTTAGAAAATGCGTACGAACAATTTAAAGCAGGTGACAAAGCATGAAGATAGTATTAATAGGCTATGGTGCGATGAATCAACGTGTCGCAAGATTAGCTGAATCAAAAGGACATGAAATAATTGGTGTTATTGTACGAGATGCTACCAAGGATTACCCGTACCCTACATTTGAACGTATTGCAGATGCTAAAGAAGCAGATGTTGCAATAGATTTCTCAAACCCAGAACTGTTATTACCATTATTGGATGAAGACTTTAATTTACCATTAGTAATAGCAACGACTGGTGAAAAAGAAGAAATAATCAATAAACTTCAAGCGTTAAGTAATCAAATGCCAGTCTTTTTCAGTGCGAATATGAGTTATGGTGTACATGCTTTAACAAAAATTTTAGAAGCGGCAGTGCCCCTATTACAAGATTTTGACATTGAACTTACGGAAGCACATCATAATAAAAAAGTGGATGCGCCAAGTGGTACATTAGTAAAATTATATGATGTGATTGATGACTTGCGAGAAAAATCTACACCAGTCTATGATAGACATGAGCATACTGAAAAACGCACACAAGATGAAATCGGTATCCATTCCATTCGTGGTGGCACGATTGTAGGAGAACATGACGTGCTATTTGCTGGTACTGATGAGACAATAGAGATTACGCATCGAGCACAGTCAAAAGATATTTTTGCAAATGGTGCAATTGGTGCAGCAGAAAAATTAATCAATAAGGCAAATGACTATTATACATTTGATAACCTATAAAAACTAAGGAGCGTATTAAATTATGGTACAACATTTAACGGCAGAAGAAATTATTAAATATATTAGTGATGCAAAGAAATCTACACCCTTAAAGGTTTATATTAATGGGAATTTTGAAAATGTAACCTTCCCTGATAGTTTCAAAGTGTTTGGTTCACCTGATTCAAAAGTTGTTTTCTGTGAAGCGGATGAATGGAAAACATTCTACGAAGCGAATCAATCTAGCATTGAAACAATAGAAGTTGAAATGGATCGTCGTAATTCGGCTATTCCATTAAAAGATTTAACTAACACAAATGCACGTATTGAACCAGGCGCTTTCATTCGTGAACAAGCTATTATTGAAGATGGCGCAGTGATTATGATGGGCGCAACAATTAATATTGGTGCTGTAGTTGGTGAAGGTACAATGGTAGATATGAATGCAACACTTGGCGGCCGTGCAACTACTGGTAAAAATGTACATGTTGGTGCAGGCTCAGTATTAGCTGGTGTCATTGAACCACCTAGTGCTTCACCAGTAGTAATCGAAGATGATGTACTTATTGGTGCGAATGCAGTTATTCTTGAAGGTGTTCGTGTTGGTAAAGGCTCTATTGTGGCTGCAGGTGCAATTGTAACGCAAGACGTGCCAGCTGGATCAGTTGTTGCAGGTACACCTGCTAAAGTGATTAAACAGACAAGTGAAGTTGAAGATTCAAAACGTGAAATTGTTTCAGCTTTAAGAAAATTGAATGACTAAAGCTTAAATTTCATGCAATTTCCACTTTTACTAAGTTAGTTATTGTTCCAAATAAATAAGGACTATACTTCTTAGTACGAACATCAATAAATATTAATGTAGGAGGTTTAAGGCGAGACAAGATGTAATTAATGATGGCGTTTATAACTTTTAAAAAGTTGCTATCCATTATACATTGATAAATCCGTCTTACCTCCTCATTTTTTTAATATTATATTTTTCGCTTTTTTATACATATAAATAAAGGACTTTAGAATAAAGTCTGAAGTTAATTAATAAAACTAAAAGGATTTGATTTTAAGTGAATGAATTAGAATTCGTAACAACACATAGACGTCATTTGCATCAAAACCCAGAGTTAAGTCTACATGAATATGAGACTACTACCTATATTGCTGCTTTCTTAGATGAATTAGGAATCAGTTATGAACGCCCTCTTGATACAGGATTAGTTGCTTATCTACCTGGGAACGGTGAGCATACGATAGCTTATCGTGCAGATATTGATGCATTACCTATTTTTGAAGAAAACGATGTAGCTTACAAAAGTTTAACAGATAATGTGATGCATGCTTGCGGACATGATGGGCACACTACTGCGTTAATGCTGTTTGTAAAGCGATGTAAAGCGATGGCTGACCAAGGAACGTTACCGCAAAGTATTGTTTTTATATTTCAACCTGCTGAAGAAACAGGTGGCGGTGCAAATCGATTAATTCGTGCTGGTGCCTTTAAAAATTATGATATTGAAGCCGTGTTTGGTATTCATGTTATGCCCTTTGAAAATGAAGGCAAAGTTGTTATTCGAGATGAAGAAATAACGGCAAGTGCTACGGAATATAGATTTTATTTAAATGGCCTTTCAAGTCATGTTGCGGATAAAGAACAAGGACATTCTTGTGGAGAAGCATTACAGCATGTATTAAGCCAAGTGGGACAAATTCAACAATATCATTTGAACGGTTTAAAACGAAATATTGTCCATATGGGTCATTTTGAAGCTGGAGAAGCGATTAATACTGTCCCTAGTCATGGTTATTTAGAAGGTACAATCAGAACATATGATGTGCGTGATTTAGAAATCGTAAAACAACAAATGGCCAAAATTGCTGAAAGTGTAAGCTTATTATTTAATGTAGAATGTGAAGTTAAGTTTGAAGAAGGTTACCCGCCTACTTATAATGATCCATTACTACGTAAACATGTTGAACATGGATTAGATAATGCAGATTTTGAAATTATAGATAAACCTACGCCTTATTTATTTGGTGAAGATTTCAGTTTTTATAGTCAACTTGCACCGAGTTATTTTGTATTTGTCGGTGTACGTGATGAAGCGAAGGGTTATGTGACTGGCTTACATACTGCTCATTTAAATTTTAATGAATATATGCTCATACGTATTGCAGATTATTATGAACAACTTCTAAAATCCTACAGCGAGGTGCGTGTACAATGACAGCCATTTGGTCAGTAGACACAGAGAAATTTTATGAAAATGCAGTAAATGTAGCGCAAGGCAACCAGCTCATGGCAGTAGTTAAAAATAATGCTTATCATTACGGTTTAGAATTTGCTGTTCAACAATTCAAAAAAGTTGGTATTCAAACTTTTAGTACAACTTCTTTAAGGGAAGCAATTCGAATTCGTAAACTTGCGCCCGATGCTACGATATTTTTAATGAATGCAGTTTATGAATTCGATAAATTACGTGCTTATCATATTCAGATGACTTTACCTTCTCTAGATTTCTATTATGAACATGTAGAAGATTTATATGATATTCAAGTTCATTTAGAATATGAAAATTTATTACATCGTTCAGGATTAAAATCAATTGCAGAAATGAGAGAAGTCCTTATACATCATGCGCAAAATAGAAATGAACAGCGTATGATAATAACTGGCCTATGGACACACTTTGGATATGCAGACGAATTTGATGTTCCGGATTATGAAATTGAGCGAAAAGCATGGCTAGATCTTGTAGATACGTTATTAACTGACGGTTATCAGTTTGATCTAGTTCATGCGCAAAATAGTGCGAGTTACTATCGAGAAGATGGTGTTTTCCCCCATCATACACATGCGCGTGTTGGCATTGCATTGTACGGTTCAAGACCCTATAGTGATGTAGAAGAAACAGAAATTAAACAATCATTAACTGTGAAAGGTAATGTCATTCAAGTACGTGAAGTTAATCAGGGAGATTACTGTGGGTATAGTTTTGCTTATGAAGCTACGCAAGATGAAACAAGATTAGCAGTCGTAGATGTTGGTTATGGCGATGGTATACTTAAATCAAGAGCACAACATGAAGCATTGATTAACGGTAAACGCTACCCTATACGTGCGTTAATGATGAGTCATATGTTTGTGGAAGTAGATAGCAATGTTCGTGCACAAGATGAAGTGATACTATATAATAACGATATACGCGTAGATGAGTTCACATTTAAGGGTGTGGGCGCAAATTCTGAACAATTAAGCGCGATGAATCATGACTCACTAATAAAGGAGTATAGATAAATTATGGTAGTAGAATACAATGATAAAGGAGAGCTTACAATTGGAGGTACAAGCCTCAAAACGATAGCACAAAGTTTTGGGACGCCTACAATTGTTTATGATGAAACGCAAATTAGAACGCAAATGAGACGTTTTCACGAAGCTTTTCAAAAGAGCGAATTAAACTATAATATTTCATATGCTTCTAAAGCATTTACTTGTTTACAAATGGTTAAATTAGTAGAAGAAGAAGGACTCGAATTAGATGTAGTATCTGAAGGTGAATTATACACAGCACTAGCTGCTGGTTTTGATGCGCAACACATACATTTTCATGGTAATAATAAGACAAAACGTGAAATCCAATATGCCTTAGAAAGTAAAGTGGGTTATATCGTTATTGACTCTTTAGAAGAAATTGATCTTATTAACCGTTATGCAAGTGAAGAAGTGAATGTAGTGTTAAGGTTAAATCCTGGAGTTGAAGCACATACACATGAGTTTATTCAAACTGGACAAGAAGATAGTAAATTTGGCTTGTCTATCAAACATGGTTTGGCGATTGAAGGTGTCAAAAAAGTTAAAGATGCTAAGCGCTTAAATCTTAAAGGTGTTCACTTCCATGTAGGTTCTCAAATTGAAGGTACTGAAGCTATGATTGAAACTACTAAATTAGTTGTTCAATGGCTGAAAGAAAATGATATTCAAATAGAATTAATCAATTTAGGTGGCGGCTTTAGTATTAAGTATGTTGAAGGCGATGTGAGCTTCCCTATCGAAGATGGTATTGCAGAAATAACTGAAGCAATTAAAAAGATAGCACAAGAAGCTGATTACCCTATTCCAGAAATTGGTATTGAACCTGGACGTTCAATTGTTGGTGAAGCAGGTATTACTTTATATGAAGTAGGTACAATTAAAGACATCCCTAATGTAAATAAATATGTGTCTATCGATGGTGGCATGAGTGATCATATTCGTACCTCTCTCTATGATGCGAAGTATGAAGCTCTACTGGTCAATCGAAATGATCCAAAGGATGAAACTGTAACACTGGCAGGTAAATTATGTGAATCTGGAGATATTATTATCAAAGATGCACAATTGCCAAGTACAGTTAAACGTGGCGATTATTTAGCTATTTTATCAACTGGTGCTTATCATTATTCAATGGCATCAAATTATAACCAAATGCAGAAACCGTCCGTATTTTTCTTAAAAGATGGTAAGGCAAGAGAAGTTATTAAACGTCAATCATTGCGTCAATTAATCATTAATGATACAAGATAAATGATTATATAAGAAAAAAGGTTGTTAGCTATTCCCTACTGGGCATGTTAACAACCTTTTTTATGTTTTTAAAATGGTGTTTTAAGCGTTTTAAACAAACAATATAAAGTTCTGGATTAATTTGGTCATGATTATATTTGAAAGCTCTTTAAATGCCTGTATTGAATGAATGTATGTATATTGAAGACATTAAGAACCTCTAACCTTAAAAGTAATCTTGGAAAATATTAGAAATTTACATGTTAAGCGCATGTATTAAGAAAGCCTAACTCGATTTCATCGAGTAAGGCTTTCTATATATAAAAAAAAGAACCTTTGACAAGGTTCTTTTTTACATAAAGTCAATATAGCAATCTATATTATAGTTTAGCAACGTTTGCAGCTTGAGGACCGCGGTCGCCTTCAACTACTTCAAATTCAACTGATTGACCTTCTTCTAATGATTTGTATCCTTCTTGGTTAATTGCTGAGAAGTGTACGAACACGTCGTTTTCTCCTTCAACTTCGATAAAACCAAAACCTTTTTCGGCGTTAAACCATTTTACTGTACCTTGTTTCATAACTGTGAAACCTCCAAGACTAATATTCATTCAATATGCGTTATTCGCATATTACAAAAAATACAATTTCACAGTTTAAGTCTGTTAGTACAATATTCTTTGCAATATGGAATAAAACTATTGCTTGACTAACAGTATAAAGCAATTTAAATAAAATTGCAATACAAATCTGAATAAACTGTTTATTCAACAATAGGTAATTTATAATATACTTCATTATTATATAAAACAATAAAACTATAGAATATTTGTAAATCTTCATCGCAATCTTCACAAAATCCTAAATCGCAATTATTATAAAAAGCATGAATATTATATTTACCAACTAAATAATTATCATAATCTTTTTTACATTTTAAAATGATTGATTGGTATTGGCTTAACATCTCGTTATATGTCTCAAAATTATGTTGTTCTACGATATGATCAGTCCAGTCACTAAATAACCACCAGCCTTCATAATCAGCCCGAATTTTTGCAACTGTCCACATTTTCTTTCACCCTTTCATAGTCAGCTCAAAAATATTTTCAAAACATTTAAATATTATGTTCAAAATTTTAAGCTTAATAGAACAAGTTGATTATACTTATGTATGTCTTCATACATTCACTCTAAATAAAATCCCCCACGTTTATAAATAGATATGAATAAAACTAGTTATATACTTTATATAATTTAATTAGAGTCGCACAATTTGTCTATGAGTAATATTTTAACTAGATAATATACAAAATCAAGTTATCTGACTCATACTTTTGACCTATATACATCAGTTGCTCAAACGTAAATATTAGTTTTGTGGCCTAAAATTTCGTATAATACTAATAAGAGGTGATAATATGCAGTGCAAACATGTTAAAGTATTTGGAATGGTGCAAGGTGTAGGTTTCCGATACTATACACAGAAGATAGCTAGAAAGTATAATATTGTGGGCACAGTTGAGAATATTGATAATTATGTTGATATTTATGCGCAAGGAAATGAAAAAGCATTAACTTCATTTTTAAATGCAGTTATAGACGGTGCGTCACCTGCCTCGCATGTTGAAGATTATACTATAGAAGAATTAAATATTGATGAAACATTAAAGGATTTTAAAACTATATAAAGGAAGATGAAGTTTGAGATATACTATTTCACGTATTTTTGGGACAATTATAGCTTTTCCAGTAGCAGTTATCGCATGGTTTACTAGTGTTTTTGCTCTAGATATTTATGTTATATTTGATTTTCTTATTTCTGCGGTAACGTTTTTGGCAATTTACTTCCCTACTCAACGTTTAACTTCTAGAAAATATTTAAATGAAATTGGTCTGTCACGTCGTGATTATCATTTTGTAAATAGCCAGTTAAATAATGCACAAGATAAGATTAGAAGAATTTTGAAAACATTTGTAAATGTGAGATCTATTAAAGATTTTAAACAAGTGAATGAAATATACCGAATTTCTCGTGCAATTTATTTTGCAGTGAAACAACAACCGGGTTCATTTTTTAAAGTAGAAGGTTTCTTCTATTCACATATTGATAATGCATTGAATTTAATTGAAGCATATACAAGATTGTCTAAGTCACCTAAAAAATCTAAAGAAGAAAAACAAAAATTAGAACAAACAAGAATTACTTTAGACGAAGTGAAAAGAACTTTAGTTGCTGACTTGAAGAGAATTAATAACGAAGACTATAGCCAGTTAGATATAGAGATGGAATTAAACAAAATGGAACAGAAAAGAAATAAATAACATAGAATTAAGAATGGAGAGAAATTGAATGGCTAAAGAACAAGATTTTTTAAGTTCACATCCATTGGACAAATATATTGATGAACAGTCAGCTAATCAAAATGAAATAATCAATAATAAAACACAATATACTCAAGAGGAACAACAAAAAATCGATAAGTTGAGTGAACAAATAAAGCCAATGGATAATGATGGTTTACTGAATTATGGTACACAAGCACAATCAAATATGTCGCAGTTCTCACACCGTATTTTAAATGAAGTTAACACTACAGATGTTGGGCCTGTCGGTGAATCTCTGAATGGTTTAATGAGTAAATTAAAATCAGTTAATCCAGAAGAACTTAATCCAGAAAATCAATCTAAGTTGAAACGCATATTTAAACGCACGAAAGCATCTGTTAATGAAATATTTTCGAAAATGCAGTCTGTAGGTTCTCAGATTGATCGCATTTCTATTGAGTTAGATAAGCATAAAAATAACTTAAAAAAAGATATAGACATGTTAGATGAATTATACAATATGAATAAAGATTATTTTGAAGAATTGTCTTTATATATTGAAGCAGCTAAAAAGAAACAGCATGCCCTACAACAGACTGAAGTGCCTAAACTTAGAACACAAGCAAAAGCGACAGGTAATCAAATGGATGTGCAAGCCGCATCTGATATGGAACAATTTATAGATCGTTTAGATAAACGTATTTACGATTTGCAGTTATCAAGACAAATTGCAATTCAAACAGCGCCTCAAATACGTATGATTCAAAATGTAAACCAAGCTCTTGCTGAAAAAATTCAAAGTTCAATTTTAACGAGTATACCGTTATGGAAAAACCAAATGTCTATTGCGTTAACATTGATGAGACAACGTAATGCTGTATCTGCTCAAAAGGCCGTTACAGATACTACGAATGACTTACTATTAAAAAACTCTGAATTATTAAAACAAAATGCATTAGAAACAGCTACTGAAAATGAACGTGGTGTCGTTGATATCGAGACACTAAAAACAACACAAAATGATATTATCGAAACAATTGAACAGACACTTCAAATACAAGAACAAGGCCGTACTAAACGTAAGCAAGCAGAAACAGAATTAAATCAACTTGAATCAGAATTACAAAATCAATTGTTAGATATGAAAGATAATAAATAAGATTTTTATTAACAAAAAAAGTAGATGGAATTGGGCCAGAAAATCAAAATTAGATTTCTTCCCCATGCCCATCTACTTTTTCTATATGCATTAAAAAATACCATTCTATTAGATTAAACCAATAGAATGGTATTTTAATTTTGAGATTAGAGATTTTATTCTAATCTCCCTATTTAATGCTTACTATCTTCTGTATGTTGAGTTGTTGATTTTTTAATTAAATTATCTGTATCGTCAACTGTGTCTGTAGATTGAGTCGTTACTATATTTTGTTCAACAGCAAGTTTGTGAGCAATTTTCGGTGCTGTCCAAACGACAGGGAGCATTATAATCGATATAGGTACTGCCGTTACGATTATAAAGGACTGTATTGCGCTAATACTGCCCTCGCCAATATTAATAAGAATAATTGAGATTACACCCATAATGGCAACCCAGAATAATCTGATGATTTTAGGTGGGTCTCCCTCGCCGGTAACTGACATAGAAATTGAATATGACATTGTATCGGCAGTTGTTATCACAAATATAAGCGTCAAAATGAGTAAAGCTATAACTAGTACGTTGCCTAAAGGTAATTGTGTAGCAATTGAGATAACTGCTGCAGGTAAACCATTTTCAGATAAAGGATCGCTAATTGAACCGTTATTTTTAGATTCATAAAACAAGCCACTTCCACCTAGAATAGAAAACCAAAAGTGAGAAACCACAGCTGCTACGACTGAAACAAGTATGAAGATTTCTCTAATTGTACGCCCTTTTGATACACGGGCAACTAACATAGCCATCAAAGGACCATAGCCTATGAACCAACCAAAGAAGAAAAGCATCCATGCGCCAGCCCATTGATTATCACCTCTAAAGGTACTGATTTCTAAGAAATTAGTGATGTATGTTCCGTAAGAAGAAATAAATGTATCAATAATAAAGCCACCAGGGCCTATTAATAATATAAAGACGGCAAGCGCTATTGCTAACCATATATTTAGTTTGCTAAGAAACTGTATACCTTTATCTATTCCTGTAGTTGCAGATATAGATACTATGACCATAAGTCCTGCAACAGATAAGACTTGAGTAATAATGTTATCTGGAATACCAAAAATACTATGTAACCAGTAACTAAATTGAAAACCGAAAAATCCAATTGTTCCAATTGTTCCAGCTACTGCTCCTAAAATACAAAAGACATCTATCATTGAGCCTGTCTTTGTATGTTCAATCTTTTCACCAAATACTGGGTATAAAATTGTTCTTGGACGCATTTTCATCCCTTTATTATAATGTGCATACATGATTATAATGCCACTTACAGCACCGTAAACCGCCCATGCTGTAAAGCCCCATGATGTGAAACTTTGGGCCATTGCTGCGGGTATAGCTGCTGTACTACTATCTTTGATACTTGAATCCATAGTTGGTGGCACATCAATAAAATAATACATAGGTTCAGCAGCAGCCCAAAATATAGCGCCTGCGCCTAATCCTGATGTAATCACAATTGCTGCCCATCTGAAGTAACTCATTTCAGGTTTAGAAGCATTTCCGAGTCTCACACGGCCATACTTTGAAAAAGCTAAAACAGCACCTACTGCAAATGTTGCTAGCAATAAAACTTGCCAAAATGCACCAAAATATGAAATTGAAAGTTCAAATCCTTTTTGCACGAAATCCGAAGTTGCTGTAGTAAATAGTGATGACATAATTACAAATAATACAAGTACGCCACCGCTAATAAGAAACACTGGCCAATCTAGTTTATCTTTCCAATAAGAAAATTTAATGTTATTCTACTCCTCTTTTTAGTTTCTCTCTATTTTTCTTTATATTAAGTCTTTTATAATAAATAGTTAGCTTTTTCAATACTTATTGAAATGCTTACGAATATCATTGAATATTGTTTTAGAATTCAAGATTATAAGTATGAAAATGAAATCTCACGCTATAGCAAATGGTGTTTTTGTGAATATGAATACGTGTATTTACCATCTTTAATAAAAAATATGTAAGTCTATTTATGATAGTGACAAGAGACTTACTATAGTCACTGACGAAACACTTGAAGTTAAGATTATAGCCCACTTCTTCTTAGTAATCAATTGGACTTTGCAAAATTGTTATAATTTTTAAGATTAAATAATTATATATTAATCATGCACTTGGAAAATTCACCATCTTAAAAAATGATTTTTTGAATTAAATTAAGGTTCCAACACCAAAATAAAAGTTTTACACATAAAAAATCCCTTCAAAGTAGTCACTTAAAAAAGTGATTACTTTGAAGGGGTTGATCATTACAAAAATGTTGCATTTAAATATTGAGCAGTATCTACTTAAATGAACTTTTTAATCTTTTTCGTAAACGATAGGCTTTTGATTTTTAACCATGGTAGCTACAATATAACCTATAATTGTAGTTACTATAGCAATTGGGAACCATTCTAATGAATAGTCTTTTAAAGGTAAGCTATCAATAAAGCTCATTTTTATCCAGCCTTGTGTGTGTACTACACTTAATATTGAAACAATAGAAACAATCGCAACTGGAATTTGTTGTGCAATTGGCTTAGTTGGTACAAAACGTGCAATCAATATCAGCAATACTGAAGTGATTGCTACTGGATATACAATGCTAAGTACTGGTACAGACATTGAAATTACTGAATTTAGACCTTGGTTTGCTAATATAAAACTAATTAGAGTAAAACCAATTACATACATTTTATAAGAAATTTTCGGTAAAATTCTATGGAAATATTCTGACACTGAAACGATTAAACCACATGCAGTAGTTAAACACGCAAGTGCAACAATAATGCCTAATAAATATTTACCAAAAGTTCCAAAACCTACATCTGCCATTGTAGTTAATAAGTATGTGCCTATGTTTTGATCTTTTGCTGTTAAACTAGCAATTTTTTCTTGTGATACATCCATGTGATTCCCTATAAAACCTAGAGAAATATAGATGAACATTAAGGCAATTGCAGCGATTAGACCAGCTAGCAATGTTTGCTTGAATATCTTATTCGCGTTTGTAACGCCTGTCGCTTTCACAGCATTAACTACAATCATTGAAAAGGCAATTGCTGCAATAGCGTCCATCGTCAAGTAACCATTCGTAAAACCTTGTGAAAATCCAGCAAAGCCAGAAGTAAACGCTTCGGCAGATTGACTTGGAGCATTACCACCAAAATCTACAAATCCTTTAATGATCATTGCTAAAATAGTAACAAGTAGTAATGGTGTTAACAATGAGCCGATACGATTAATCATTTTACTAGGGTTGATACATAAATATAATACAATTAAGAAATAAATAACTGTAAATATAAATAATGCTAAACTACTATTTGTTTGTGCAATCGGTGTAACAGTCATCTCAAATGATGTTGATGCTGTACGTGGAATTGCAAATAACGGACCTATTGTTAAGTATATAATTACTAAGAATACTACTGAAAACTTCGGTGAAATTTTATTTAATGAACCGATGTAGCCTTGTTTATCTAACGCTCCCACGACAACGCCTAACAACGGTAATCCGATTCCAGTTAATGCAAATGCTAAAATGGATGGCCAGAAATATTCCCCACTATCTAAACCTAAATTAGGTGGGAATATAAGGTTGCCAGCGCCAAAGAACATTGCAAACAATGTGAAACCTATAATCCATGTATTTTTATTCATATGACGTTCTCCTTTTAATCCAATAAAATAATATTACCTATTCTATCACGTTTAATTAGATGCCGTCTATATAAATTTCAGAATATTTAAATATATAGCGATTTATTTAAAAAAATTAGTCTAGCTAAAATGATTTTAATAAAAGTTTTTTCAATAATGGTGACAAATGACTTGGCAAATTTTCTACGCCTTCTACAAAGATTGCATACTGACCATAAATATTATGAATCGTTTGTTCAATGTCTTCTGTAATAGGTTCCTGACTTAAAAATACATTGAATACTTCAATTCCCATTTTTCTAGCGGTTTCAACAGCTTCATAAGTGTCTAAAATACCATCTTGACTATAATTATATGCTGAAGGTTCACCATCTGAAAATACAATTAGAAAGCGTTGGTTATGCGAACGACGCATTAATCGTTCACTCCCTATTCTAATTGCTACGCCATCTCTATTATCATCTTGAGGCTCTAATGCCATAATTCTAGGTCCATCTTTTTCTAAGGTTGAGCGGTCGTATGAAATGATTTCGTCAATAATATTAGGTTGATTTGCATCATCAGCATCGAACGCGTCTTCGTTAAATGCAAGTATCTCATGTTTAACATTTAATGATTTTAAAGTTTCATGGAATAGAACAACACCCTTGATGGTTTCTTCCATCTTATCTTGCATACTTGCAGATGCATCAACTAACAATGTAAAAGTAGCATCAAAGGATTGACTTAAATCTTGTTTCTTATAAAATAACTTATATTGATCATCAATAAACCAATTAAGTAGATTTTTCTGTAATCTTCCTTTAGTTAAATTACGACGTTCATCTTGATATTCTCTATCAATTGTTTTCTTAATAATTTGAATTAAATCTTTTGTTTCAAACTGAACCTCAGATTCAACGTTATGATAATCATTGATATATTGTGGTTCAATGTCTGGGATATTCCATTTAATCTCTACATTTTGATTGATACCTTTGAGTGCGAACGCTTGATTATGACCGACAGAACCACCTTCGTCATCTTCAACATTATCAGTAGATCCTTTGCCCTTTTTTGTTTGCATATCAGTCATATCATCGCTCGCATCGCCTTCACGTGCGGTGTCATTATCTCCCATGACATCACTATTTTCACCTTCATGCAATTCCATTTCTAAATAAGCGCCACCTTCAGACGCACTATCTTGATTATTAGATTCCATTTCTTCACTTACAACTTCTTCATCGTTTTGTTCATCAGACTGTCCATCTGAGTTACTTGCATCAGTTCTCGTTAAATCCTCAAAATTAAGTTCTTGTATTGCTTCATAAACTTTTTTCGGTAAATGATAATATTCATTCAACATATCTTCTTTTAAAATACCATCAATTTGATACATGATACGTTCTGCTAAATACATGTTATCTTCAGACGTTTCATTATAGAAGAAATTAGGTAAATATTGATACATATGATTTAAAACATCATCAATTTGAGGGTGTATTTGTGGTACATCATAAAAGTTTTCTGTTAAAAAAGATGCTTCTAGATATAAAAAAAGTAAGTCTGTAAAGGTTGTTTTAGTTTTATAAACTTTGATTTGTGTCTGAGTATAGTTCAATCTGACTTCATTACGCATTTGAATTATAGGTTTTGTAGATGGACGTAATTGTACTATGGTATTTAATACACGTTTGTCTTCTAATAATTTGAAAAGTTGTTGGAAGAATTTAGGATGTTGAAACTCACGATTATGAATGACTTCATTAACAATCTTTTCATCCATCATTTGATAGCCATAAGTAGCAAGTAATACATCTGATTTTAATCCAGTTGATTCTATTTCTTTGCTTCTATGTGACCAAAATGAACTTGTAATTAGCGTATGGTTGATAGGATCATAATATGGAAATTTTTGAATCTTAACATGTGCTTGTTCATTTTTCAGTAAAAGACGAGCTAAATCTTGTAGCATCATGACTTGCTTTGCATCAAGCTGTTCGTCATTAAATTTTATAAAACGATCACTCATGGTTATCCCTCACTAAAAGTTTAATTCTACTGCGTTTTTAATTGCTTGTTGTTCACGTTCATCTTCTAATTTATCTATAATCGTACGTTGTATCGCACGTTCTATTGGCATGATGGTTGCTAAATCACTCAAATCGATTAGTGCTCGAATACTTGCTGCTTCTTCAGAAATTTGACCTTGTTTTGTCATTGTTCTCAAATCTTCATTGAATTTTATAATGCTTTGGATAACAGCATCGTCTTTTAACTGACTTTGATTTTTAATAACGTCACTTAAAATATCACCATCAATATAATCTACTTCAATAACAACGAAACGGTTTTTTAATGCTTCATTCATAGGTAATGTACCAATGTATCCTACGTTTATTGCTGCAATAACATTAAAACCTGGTGCCGCACTTACAACTTCCCCGGTAAATGGATTTGTTAATTTTCTTCGATAGTCTAATACACCATTTAGTATTGGAAGCGTTTCTGGTTTCGCCATATTAATCTCATCGATATAAAGAATATTTCCTTCTTTCATAGCTTGTATGACAGGTCCGTCTATAAAGACAATTTCCTGTGATCCATTTTCATTTGTTTGTATTGTTTTAAATCCTAATAAACTTTCTGCATCTAAATCGACGGAACAGTTAATTTGGTGCATTGGTCTATTTAAAGTTTCACTTAATGTTTCAGCGAGTTTCGTTTTACCAGAACCTGTTGGTCCTTTTAACAGTATATTTTTATTTAATTGCATTAATGATTTGGCATCATTAAAAACAGTTTCATCTCTATTAATATATTGTGCGTTTGTCATTTTTAAATGTCTCCTTTGGCATTTACATGTTTGTCTGATAATTGTTAAAAACCATTAAAAATAGACTGGGACAAGAATACATTATCATATTTTGCCCTAGTCTATTTTTAATAAGAAAATATATAAACTCACAATCTATTGTGAGTAATTGTTCGTTGCTTTCATGGTTCAATACGATATATTTAAAATATTATACTTCTTTAAAATACTCTTTATAATATCCGCCAACTAGACCAGAGTTATCGATGATTTGATAATATTCTTCGGTTTCATTAATAACGTTATATTGCTTTCCTACTGTTAGCATATCAGATACCGTGAATTTTTTCGCTTCCGCATGTTCAACTTCGACTTTTTTAATAGGTGTATTTGTTTTCCAAGTTTCATGTAACATAATTATAAAAACCTCTCTTTATTGTTTTATTTCTAAAGTTAAAATAAATGTGATGCCGCTTTTTTCACTAATTCTTAAAGAACGTTCACCATCTTGATCTAATGTTTGATAAGGAATCCCAATGACTTCAAGTTGTTGTAATGCATTTTGAAAATGTGCTTTTGATTCAGTAGCAAATTCAATTTGTTCAACTATACCATGTTCAGGCATTTTAACTTCATCTTTTGCAGCATAGATATGTAGCTCGCCACCTAGCCCACCGTCTCCAATACGAAATACTTGTACTTTGTAATCGGCATCGTCTGTTGGTACGTATTCAGCAAAATGTATGAGTCCAAAAACTTTAGTTAAAATAGATTGCGTTAATATGAGTTCATTAACTTTCAATATGACAGGTCCTAAACCTTGGATTTGGTGTAACGGATTTACAGTACTTTCAAATGATGGCATACCTAATGGTGCTCCAGTATTATGTTCGTTTGAGTAAATATTAAAAGTTTGATCATTTTGGTCTTTAAAATCAAAATATTTATGACCATTTAAATCTGTAATTCCACCATGGTTAATGTGTTGATTATCTAATACTGATTTATACTCATCCAGACCTTCATCACTTGGTACGCGCAAACCAATATTATCTATATGATTATTATTGTTAATATAGTTAGGTATTTCTACGAAATGTATACGTGTACCAGAATTAAGTTCAGCATCTCCAAAACGTAGCGCTTGCCCTTTGTTTGTCACATTGAGTCCGAGTATATCTTTAAATAAAGTTTTAGTTTTTTCTAAATCATTTGTCCCTGTAGTAACACTTCTAAGACCATTCATTATATTAACCCCTCTATTCATATCTTTTCAACTAATTATAACTTACTTTAAGTATTATTTGTATGATGAATAATGGTTTTACAAAATTATAACGATTATACATTGGACGAATTAAGAAAATGTATTAAAATGTATCTATATCGTGATTTATTATTGTTCATGACAAATTTGAAAATAGATTTATTGAATTAGAAGGAGGTTTTAAAATGTTAACAGTATGGGTTGTATTTGGTATCACTGTGCTTATAGCAGTGTATTCTGGAATTACTTTCTTTTCAAATATAAATAATAAAGCAAAGCAAAAAAATGCTAATGCTAAAAGTGTTAAGAAAAATAATATCTATGGCGTAGTTTTCTTAGTATTTTTAATTCTAGCTATTATTGAGCTTTTTGTGTATATAGCTTAATAAATTTACATTTTTTAAGACATGTAAATTTAATCGAGATTATTGGAGTTAAAATTTAAAATAACATGTAGTTGTTATACTTGAATAATAAAGCCATAGTAAAATTTAAAAGGTTTGGGATAAAATTATCTCATGCTCTATTAGGAAGCCCAAATCTATTAGAAAAACTGATAGATTTGGGCTTCCTATTTAATTTTTAATGATAGTAAAGCGTCTACTTGTTTTCGTATAACTAAACCCTTTTTGTATTAACAACATTTACTTATCTTATTGCCTATTGAAAAAATAATTGATCATTTGAAAAAATATAACTATATATATAAAAGAATGGATGCATAACATTATAAAGTCTAGGTTAAATATATGAATGGAATCCTTATTTAATAGATATAAAATACTGCTTATAGGTGGAAGAGTCCATAATATCCATTGCAAAAATGAAAATTGTTCTATTAATAAATCCTTGGTAAGTGTAACAATTATGATAAGTATTGTAAGAAGCCAATTAAAGTTTTTACTAGCAATTTTTGTATTTGTTACAAAAGAACCTAATAATATCCCAAATAAACCCATTAATATATGTGTGATTAAACCTATGGAAATTAAATTTAATGTAACATCTTTATTAAAAACATGGATTAATAATGGATAGGATAGTGAAAGTAGTATTAATAAACAGCTAACTAGAAAAAGATATAAAACTTTAAGTTTTAAATAATTGTTTTTAGATCTTAATTGGATATATAAAATATAGCGTTCGTTAATAGTATCGTGCTTGAAATTAATAATTGTAAGCCAAGTCATTATAAGAAATAGTACAATTGATGTGGAACCATAACTAGATAATACAGGGACATCTTTATAGATATAGATGCTTATTAGACATAATAAGTAAATAAAAATAGGTGGTATAAAAATATAAGATTTTAAAAACTTTAAATTTTCATATTTTAAAAAAGTAAGTAGCATATTATAAGTCCTTTACTTCTATAATTTCATAATTATAATCTATTAAATTTTGTATAACTAAGTTAGATTTTGATTTATATACTTGTATCGCTAACTTATTGTCGCTAATTTTTATTGTAGAAACTATAGAATCTTCATTATTTGCCATAATTAAGTTGTTGTGATTTTGTTTATGGCTTTGCACAATAATTAATTTCTGCGTATCTTGCTTAGAGATGGATTTAAATGTGTAATTATCTAAATTGAGTATATGAGTGACTACAGTATTTTCAAAATTGTAATCATGCGCTGTTAAAATAATTGTTTTCGTTTTAACTAATTGTTTTAAATGATTTATAAATCGTTTTTCTGATTTATTATCTAGACCTGAAAATGGTTCGTCGAAAATTAAAATGTCAGCATCCGCTAATAGACACTGTATAATATTAACTTTTTGTAATGTTCCTTTAGATAAACGATGCAACTTCAAATCTTGAAATTCAGTTAAATAAAATAAATCCAAATAATTTTGCAGTATAGTATGTACTTGTTTTTTATTAATTTGATCATTTGAGTTAATTATGAATAATAAAAATTGTTTTACTGTTACTTTAATGTTTTTAGGAAATGTATCCGGGGCATAGCTAATTTTAGAATTAGTATAAATATTGCCGTTACTTGGTAACTGTAATTTGGAAATAAGTTTTAATGTTAAGCTTTTACCCACTCCATTTATTCCTTTTACTAAAGTTATGGAATTTTTGGGGATTTTAAAGGACAAATCATTAATGATTAGATTTTGGTTAAGCATTTTTGATACGTTTTTAGCTTCAATCGCTATGTGCACTGAAAATCATTCCTTTTTCTATAAAAGTTTATTATTTACCTTTGCCATAAATGAGCTGTACGACACCACTTTGATAAGTATGTGTTTTTAGCAATGATAAATTCAATCTCTGACTCATATTTTCAAATAATGGTTTTCCAGAACCTAACACTACAGGGTGAATAGATAAACGATACTCATCAATTAAATTATTATCTATAAATGAGGTGATAATACTAGACCCACCATATAACCAGATGTCCTTTGTATGGGCTAATTTGATTTGTTCTACTGACTTGATAATGTCAGGATTATTAATAAATTCAGTTGTTGTTTGATCGGGAATATGTTGACGTGTAAATACATATTTCCTTTTGCTATGAATATTGTCCCATATCAACTGGTCTCCATTGATATTATCATCTGCGTGCGGTTGGAACGTTCCCCATAAGTCATAGCTTTTTCTACCATAAATAATAGCGTCTATTTGGTTTAAAAATGCATTGAAATTCATTTCTGGATCCATGATGCACCAATCAATTTCACCATTGGCCCCTTCTATAAATCCATCTAAAGTTACAGCAAGATCTAATATGATTTTGCTATTATTGATCATAAAAGGCACCTTCATTCATTAAGATATATTATTATATATTAATTGTAATGAAGCTTAAATAAAAAAACAATCATTCTATATTCCAAGCAAACATGTACTTTTAAAATCAAAAATGTTCGAATAAAAAGGAGCAAGGTAAGAAATCAAATTTTGGTTTCTTACCCTGCTCCCACATTGCTGAATTAATACAGACCACTACAGTGAAATATATTATTTACATTTATAAAATAACATGTTGTATTTATGTCCCTTGCGCTGAATAGATCTTTAAGGTAGTGAAAATTTAATCACTGGCAAATGTTACGGTATGATTTGATTCAGAAGACATTTGAATTGCATCTATCATAGCTATGGATGCGAGTGCATCATCAGCATGTACATAATTTTGCGTATCGTAATGTATGCAGTCATAAAATTGATTAATCAGTTTACCATGACTTGGTCCATAATAAGATTTTGTTTTAGGTGCTTTAGCATCTTCTATAACTTGTATTTTATAACCGTCTTCATTTACGCGTGTCAGAATATTATCCTTAATTGTGAATTTTTCATTTTCAAAGATGACTTGAAGCTCAACACTAGAATTTCCAATACTGGCATTTGTAGCGAAAAACATGCCATTTGCTTTATTTTCAAATTCTATATGTGCTGCTGCGGTATCCTCTACTTCAATATCGTAATCTAATAGTTGTGAGACATTGCCTTTAATAGACGAGATTTTGCCGCAAAGTAATTGCATTAAATCAAGTGTGTGAATGGCTTGATTGATTAACACGCCACCACCAGCAGTGTCCATCTTACCGCGCCAAGGTTTCTCTGTATAATAAGCTTCAGGTCTAAACCAAGTTACGAGACCTTTTACGCCGATGATGTTGCCATGTTTACCACTTTCGACGATTTGTTGTAGTGTTTGAAAGGTGTCGTTATAGCGATTCTGAAAGCAAATACCAATTTTTATTTCTGGGTATTTACGTTCTAATTTCACTAATTCAAGTCCTTCTTTGGCATTAATTGCGAGTGGTTTTTCTTGAAGCACATGAACGCCTTTTTCGACACAAGTCGTTGTCGCTGATAAGTGTAAATAGTGAGGTAAACAAATATGAACACAATCTAACGCTTCTGAATCTAACATTTCATTTAAATCTTTATAAAAATGAGCATGAGGCACTTTATTTTTAAATAATTCATTTTCATCACAAACTGCTACTAATTGAGCTTCTGGATTATCATCAATCGCTTGAATATGTACTTGAGCGATATCACCTAGTCCAACAATTCCAATTTTAAGCATATGACCATCTCCGTTTATTTATGCTTTTATGAGTTAATTTATTGTTCTGATTGAATTTTTTCTTGTAATGCATTTTTAAATTCTGTTGGATCTACTGGTAGTGATACCTCTTTGCCTAACCAACTTGAAAGGTAAATGGCATTTACGAAGTTAACACCATTAATACCGTCACTGCCTGGGGCAATCAATGGTGTATCATCGATAATATTAGCTGCAAAGTTTTCTAATACGCTGATGTGTTGTTGACCCCACACACTTTCAAATTCAAATGTTTCTTGATCATAGATATCGTCAAAACCATTGCCAGTGAAAATTTTGGCAGCATCTTCCCACGACATATTACGATTCATATCTGTTTCAGAATCTTTTAGGCGAGTCAGTGTAATTTTTTTACTATCTTCTACTAATATTTTACCTTTATCGCCAGTGATTTCTAAACGGTCTGTTCCGATAATGTCATGTGTACATGTAATGAATACACCTGTTGCTCCGTTGCCATAATCTAATATAGTTGTTACATCATCATCGACGTTTAATTCTCTTTGGTAACCATATTTGACATTTGAAAATACTTTTTCAGGTAAGCCACATAACCACTGGAGTAGATCGATTTGGTGTGGCGCTTGGTTTACTAAAACACCACCACCTTCTCCATCCAAAGTTGCTCTCCAAGAACTTTGATCATAATATGCTTGTGGACGCCACCATGTAGTGATAATCCAATTTGTACGACGAATTTGACCAATTTCACCATCATCAATTAATGCTTTAACTTTTTGATATAAAGGGTTAGTTCTTTGATTAAAGAAAATACCAAATGTTAATTCCGGTTTAGAAGCTGCTAAATCACTAATTTCTTTAACTTTTTCAGCATAGATATCTGCAGGTTTTTCTAAAAGTGCATGAATATCTCTAGACAATGCTTCTTTGCCTATTTCTGTATGGAGGTAATGAGGCACTGTCGTAACGACTGCATCTACATCACCACTTTCTAACATATCAATATAGTTGTCGTAGAATGGTACATCAGGATACTTTTCAGCACTTAACGCTTTTTTCTCTGGATCAATATCACATATTGCACCGATTTCTAGTTTATCTACTTCTCCGCTATGAATAAAACCTGCATAAGTACCACCTTGTGCACCTAAACCAATAATTCCTAAACGAACTTTTTCCATTATGCATTCTCCTCTTGTTCAATATTAGATAGTATTTTAAGTAAAGCTTCATATTGCATTTTATATCCTTCAGCACCATCTTTAGCTACTGTGTTTTGGATTGTCTCTGTGGAATGTTCAAGTTCTAAATCTTTAAGTGAATCAAACACAACGAGATGAGGTTCTAGTGTTAAAAAACCTTCGTAGCCGCGGTCGATTGCTTGTTTAAGTATCGATTCAATTTGACCATCACCCGTGCCACATAAGACATTGACGCTATCTTCATAAACAGCATCTTTAATATGAATATATTCAATATGTGGAGTCAATAATTCATAACATGCTTGTGGATCCTCGTCACATTGAACAAAATTTGCGAAATCAAAGATTGCCTTAAAATGTTCTGAACCGACTTCATTTAAAATAACATTGCAACGTCGAGCAATATCCCCAAAGATATCTTTTTCATTTTCATGAAGTAATATCACATTATATTGTTCAGCAATTTTGGCAAATTGCTTTAATTTAGCAATGACTTCTTTTTCATAATCATCAAAATTATCTTCTTTTGGTATATAAAAACTAAATATTCTAATGTATTTACAATCTAAAGCATTTGATATTTGGCATAATGTTTTTAATATTTCTAATTGTGCTTCAAAAGCGGCATCATCATTAATATAAATTTTACCAATTGGAGATCCAATGGATGAAACACCAATGTTCCATTTTTCCAGCCTTGGTAAGACATCTTTTTGTATGCTTTCAACTGAGTATTTGCTAATATTTTCACCATCAACACCGCGCAGTGAGATATAGCGCATACCTAATTCACTGACAGTTTTTAACTGGGTATCTAATTCTGATGATATTTCATCAGAAAATCCTGATATTGCGATATTTTTCATTATAAAAATACCTCCATTTTTAATAAATTTAAATTAACTTTTATAAAATAGTTAATTGCAATCGCTTACATAATTTTGCTTTAAAAAGCACCTATCAAGGTGTAAATAGACGATTAATTTAAATTAGAACCATGTTTTATAACCTAAATCAATTAAGTGGTCACGACTTGTGATTAAGCAATCATAGGGATCGGCACCGTACAATTCATCTTGCTCAACAAAGAAATATTCACTGCCACTTTCAAGGCCAGCTTCTATGATATCTCGTAAAGGTAAAGTACCTTCACCAAGTTCAGCAAATTGTGTAATCATATGTAGCATATAATATACCTTCTCAACGCCTTCTCCAGGGTATTGGTTCCAGTCAATTTCTCCAATGCGGTAATCTTTTAAGTGAATGGCACGAATACGGTTTGCGTATGTTGGTATGAATTTAGCTGGGTCTATACCAGCGCGCCAAATCCAATGTATATCTAACTCAAAGCCTAAATGTTCAGTATTATCACGCATTAAATCTAACATGAGCTCTCCATTATAACGAACGAATTCTATGTTATGCGCATGATAGTATAGATCGATGCCATGTTCTTTTAAGCGTTTAGCATATTCCTCACAGATTTCGGCAAATTTAAGAGTACTTTCTTTAGAACCCATATAATTCATAGGAAGCATGCCAATACGTAAAATTGTACAATCTACAGCTTTACAATCTGCTACAATTTTATCAAAATCATTTTGTAATGTATCACCTGGGTATTTTTGTTCTTCAGAAATATCTTCAACCCCGCAAGACATTGCTGCGATATTCATGCCAAAATCTTTAATTGCACGTTGCATTTCAGTAATGTTCTGTTCTGTCATTTCTATTTGAGATACTTCAACAGCATGGTAGCCAAGCTCATTTACTTTATTTAAAACGTTGTATATTCCATCTTCAGCTACCTTATCTTTAAGCATCATCATTTGAACTCCAATTTGTGGTTCAGTCATATAAATCATCCTTTCAATTTAATATTGCTTTAGTGTTATAATTTAATTATATATTGAGTGAAAATTAACAACATTGTAAATAAAGGGAAAAAGATTGTTTTTTGAGTGGGAGGTAATTTAATGAAAGATAATGGGGATATTAAGTTTAAATTTGATTCTATCTCGTTACCTTTTGATGGAGAGTATGCAGCATGGCACAGGATAAGTGATGGTCACTTTGGCAATGAATTACATTATCACGACCATTATGAAATATTTTTCTCACTATCAGGTAATATGCTATATACCATTGAAGGTAGAAAATATCAGTTAGACGTAGGTTCTTTATTGCTCATTACGCCATATGAGTTTCATCAATTAAATGAACAAATGGATGGGCATGCCGAACGTATTGGATTAAGGTTTGATGCACATTTATTAGAATATTTGTCTACAGATAAATGTGATTTAAGTGGATGCTTTGACACAAAATCACCAAATTTTAAAAATTTACTACAATTGTCAGAATCGCAAAAAAGAGAACTATATTATTTGCTTCAGGGTTTAATTAATGAACAAAATAGTCAGAAATTCGGGAAGAAATTAGCAGAAGAAGCATTGCTCACTCAATTTTTTATACTTTTAAATAGAGTGTCTATTGCTAATGAACAGGTATCAGTGCTAGATGATCCGGAATCGGAGTTAGTAAGACAAGTATTAGATTACATGGAGTTACATTATGCAGATCCTATTTCATTAGAAGATTTGGAAAAGAAATTCTATGTTAGTCGCTATAAAATTACTCAACATTTTACTCGCCTTGTAGGTTACCCACCTTATCGCTATTTATTACAGAAACGATTACAAAATGCGCAACGTATGTTGAAAAATGGAGAAAGTCCACAACAAGTTGCCAACCTATGTGGTTTTAGCGATTATTCTAACTTTTATCGAAAATTCAAAACGTCTTATGGATGCAGCCCACGTGATTATTATCAAAAACACGCCAAAAATTAAATGCTTATATAGTAGAGAAATGCCATTACTTTAAAATTGTCTCAGCTAGTGAGTCTATAGTGATGGCTTTTTTTAATGGAAAGACCGATTATGAAAAAGTACTTAACATGATAAAAATACATCTATGCTTTTAAAGATACAAAAATTAAGTTTATACTCTAGCAATGTGTAACGGTTAGTAATCATTATTTGAATGGTCAAAAGTAAAATATAATAAGCTAGTTATTGAAATAGAATAATGAACTGTGATCATAAGATTAAATAGAAATATCGTAGCTACTATAGATTTCAAACATGAAATCTGCTGTTTTACGTGTTTAAAACCCAGAATATTTAAATTAATAAATAGTTACACTAACACTGCTATCATAAGGTTTATAGTTTTTATACAATGTCTTTACTACCTCCCCTCTTTAATAAAACGTTATAACGTGTATAATGACGTTATAACGTTTTATGATTTAAAATAAAGTTTCTTACGTTAGATTATAAAAATAAAGGCGGGAAAATCTATGAAAGAAATTAATGATATTATTGCTGAAAACCTTAAGTTGTATAGAAAACAAAATGGTTATTCATTAGAATATTTATCCACTTTGACTGAAGTAAGTAAAACGATGCTTGGACAAATTGAACGTAAAGAATCTATTCCATCGATTACAACATTATGGAAAATTGCCAACGGTTTAAAAGTTTCATTCTCTGAACTTACACAAGAAAATATTGAAAATATTAGAAAGATATCTGCGAATGAGTTGAAGCCATTAACTTCAGAAGATAATAAATATAAAGTATATCCATTTTTTAAGTTTGATATTGAGAAAAAGTTTGAGAGTCATATGGTTATTATAGAGACTGACGGCCTTATGAAAGATTCGCCACATGGTTCTGGATCTATAGAGTACATAACGGTTTATGAAGGTACACTAACGCTTAAATTGGATGGAGACAACTATACGGTTCACAAAGATGAATCTATTAAATTTAACGCTAATATCTTCCATTTTTACTCAAATGAAAATAATTCATCAGTTCGATTTAATATGATTGTGCATTATTAATTTCTTTGCAGAAATATTTAACTGTTTTCAGGTTGTAATAAAAATATAAGTAACTGCATACTAATCGCTCACATTGTAATTTAAGTGCGATTTTGAGTTGATGTCTTATTTTGTGATTAAATATACCTTTTGAGTTATTGTTGTTGTATATGTCCTTTTAAATGAGCATATTTTTATAATTCCATATATCTGTTAAGTATAGTCAAAGACATAACTCGGTTTTCTAATACTATCTATTTTTATTAAATTCATGGTTAAACTTAATAACATCGTTGATTTTAAGTGTTGCCATAATTAGTTTTAGTATTTTTCTTCTAAGACAACGCTCAAAGGCTTCCGGTTATATTTGTTTAACGTGTGGCTTGATAATATTAATCATCGCCTTTATTTTTTGATTAGCTTGGGGCGTGAATACGAAGTCGAATTTTGATTTCATGTTCACGCCCCTTATTTGGATTTTAAAGTAATTAAAATTTAAAAAAATACAACGACGCTTAGCGCCGTTGTATTGGGATTAATAAACTATTTTGTGTTTTGGATTAAGATTCTAATAGTAAATCTTCTGGGTTTTCAATTAAATCTTTAATCATTTTTAAGAATCCTACTGCTTCTTTACCATCAATGATTCTGTGATCATAGCTTAATGCAATGTACATCATTGGACGGTTTTCAATTGTATCTGCATCGACAGCAATTGGACGTGTAATAATTGAGTGCATACCTAGAATAGCAGCTTGGCTACCATTGATGATTGGTGTAGACATCATTGAACCAAAGATACCGCCATTAGTAATTGTGAATGAACCATTTACCATATCGTCTAGGCCGAGTTTTTTATCGCGTGCTTTTTTAGCTAAATTACCAATTTCTTCTTCGATTTCAGCAAAGTTTTTCTTGTCACAATCTCTAACGAAAGGAACAAGTAAACCATCGTCAGTAGATACTGCCACACCGATATCATAGAATTGTTTAGTAATCATATCGTCGCCGTCTATCTCAGCATTCACACCTGGGAATTTTTTCAGCGCTGCAACAGCTGCTTTTGTAAAGAATGACATGAATCCGAGTTTAGTACCATCATGGTCTTTGATGAATTGTTCTTTTTTACGTTTACGTAAATTCATTACGTTAGTCATATCAATTTCGTTAAACGTAGTTAACATAGCTGTATTATTAGAAACTTCTAATAATTTCTTAGCAGCTGTTTTCTTACGACGAGACATTTTTTCTCTCACTACTGGTTTTGATGGATTTTGTTGTGCTGGTTTTTTCGCTTCTTCTTTAGCGGCTGGTGCTTCTTGTTTTGAGCTTGCTTGATTTTGACTTTGATCAACATGTTCTTTTCTTACAACATCATTTGATTGCGCTGCTACTTCAGATAAGTCGATACCTTTTTCACGAGCATATTTACGTGCTGACGGTGTTGCATTAACACGTTGCCCATTGTCTTGATCTTTTTCTTCTGATTTATCATTTTGTGTTTCAGATTGTTGTGGTTGAGCTTTTTCTGATGATGAATCGTCTTTAGCATCATCTTGTTTAGCTGGTGCTTCTGAAGCGTTGTTTCCGCTACCTTCTCCAACGACAGCGATAGACTGGCCTACTTCAACTGTATCGCCTTCGTTTGCAAGTAATTCTTGAAGAACACCTGCTTCTTCTGAAACAACTTCAACGTTTACTTTATCTGTTTCTAGTTCAACGATAGCTTCACCTTTATCTACGTTATCGCCTACTTGTTTTAACCATTCTGCAATGGTACCTTCTGTTATGGATTCTGCTAATTCTGGAACTTTTACCTCTGGCATGCTTGACTTCCCCCTAGTTAATTTTTGTACTTTGTTCGAGTATCATATTTTGAACGAGTTTGTGAATTTCACCATCACCTTCAGCTGGTGCCGAACGTTGTATACGACCATGATAACTTAAATCGTATTTATCTGTAGTTAATTCTTTTAGATATGGATAAACAAATGACCATGCACCTTGGTTCTTAGGTTCTTCTTGTACCCAAGCTACGTTTTCTAAATTCGGCAATTCATTTAATAATGCTTCGATTTCTGTTACAGGGAATGGGTAAAGTCTTTCAACTGCAACAACTAATATAGAATCATTTGGATTTTTAGCCAAATACTCTTTTAAATCAATAAACATTTTTCCTGAAGCTAAAATAACTTTTCTTACAGCGTCTTTTTGATGTTCTTCTGGTAAAATCGCTTCAAATTTGCCCGTAGTAAATTTACTAATAGGATCTGCTACAGTTTTATTACGTAATAAACTTTTCGGTGACATTACTACTAAAGGTCTCATAGATTCTGTACCTAATGTAGCAGCTTGGGCACGTAATAAATGGAAATAATTACTTGAACTAGATAAATTAACGATTGTCGCATTATTTTCTCCTGCAAGTTGCAAGAATCTTTCTAAACGTGCAGATGAATGTTCTGGTCCTTGTCCTTCAAATGAATGAGGTAACAATAATGTTAAAGCAGAACGTTCGCCCCATTTAGCTCTTGAACTAAATAAGAAGTTATCAAAAATCATTTGAGACATATTTGAAAAATCACCATATTGAGCTTCCCAAATTGTCATACATGATTTATTTTGAACGTTATAACCATATTCAAAGCCAACTACTGCAGCTTCTGATAATGGTGAATTTCGTACTTCAAACGTCGCTTTTTGATCAGGTACATGATGTAACGGTGTATACTTCTCACCAGTCTCTGGGTCATGTAATACTGCGTGACGATGACTGAAAGTACCACGTTCACTATCTTGACCTGTTAAGCGTATTGGATTGCCGTTTTGAGTGATCGTCGCAAAAGCTAATTGTTCTGCTTGAGCCCAGTCAACTAATCCATCTTCTTTTTCAAACGGCTCTCTACGTTTCTCCAATACTTTATTAAGTTTCTTCAATACATTGAAATTTGAAGGATACGTAAGCATCGCATCATTAATTTCTTTTAGATGTTCAAAACTTAATTCTGTATCTTGACTTTGAATTGGTTCTGCCAAATCGTCTGGTTTTTGCATATTTGGATTATCCATTTTATCATTTTTATCGATTTTGTCATGAGCTGCTCGTAATGATTTTTGTACTTCATCCATAATATTATTCATTTGATCTTCTGTAATAATATTCTCATCAACGAGTTGTCTTCCGTATAAAAGTTCAACGGAGTCATGTTTACGTATTTCATGATATTGTAGTGGGTTTGTGATTGATGGTTCATCCATTTCATTATGACCATATCGACGGTAACCAACTAAATCAATAACAACATCTTTATGGAATTCTTTTCTGAAAGCCATAGCAATTTCAATTGCTTCAATTGTTGCTTCAACGTTGTCTGCATTAACATGCATAATTGGCACATCATATCCTTTTGCAACATCTGAAGAATATGTTGTAGAACGACCTTCTTCAGGTTCTGTTGTAAAGCCGATACGGTTATTTGTAATAACGTGGAGTGTACCGCCAGTAGAATAACCATCAAGACTACCTAAGTTCATTGCTTCAAAATTGATACCTTGACCAGGATAAGCTGCATCACCATGAATTAATATTGGCATTGATTTTTCGAATTCAGTTGTTACTGCACCAGGTTTATCTGTATTGTCTTGTGTTGCACGTGTTTTACCTAAAACAACAGGCGCTACGATTTCTAAATGACTTGGGTTATTAGCTAATGAAATACGTTGTTCACTACCATATGAACGCGTTGTTTTCACGCCACCAAGGTGATATTTAACATCGCCAGACCATCCAGAAGTTAATTTTAAGCTTCCGTCTTCTGGTAAAAACTTCATTGGATCTGTGTGCATAAATTCAGAAATCATCATTTCATATGGCTTTTCTAAAACATGTGTGAGTACGTTTAATCTCCCACGGTGAGCCATACCAATTTGAATGTTTTGAATACCCTCGTCACTCGCAAGTTTTAAAGTTTGCTGTAACATTGGGACTAATGTGTCTACACCTTCAATTGAAAAGCGCTTTGCACCTACAAAGTTTTTGTGTAGATATTTTTCAAAACCTTCAACATGTGCTAAATTTTTAAAAAGTTCGATTTTTTGATTGTCATTTAAAGTTGCTTTGTACGGTGTTTCAATTCTGCGTTTTAACCATACACGTTCTCTATTATTGTTGATATGCGTGTACTCAAAGGCGATTGGTCCTTTGTAACGTTTTTCCATACGTACAATAGCTTCATAAGCATTGTCATAAATATCTTTGAAATGCTCTGATACAATACCTGCAGAAATAGATTCAAGTGTTTCTTTGTCTAAATTAAAATCTTCAAAGTTTAACTTTGGAACATTTTCTCTTACAGGTCTATTGACGGGATAAATATCTGCTGATAAATGCCCATATTGGCGGATATTATCTATTAAGCGCATAACACGTTTGATTGTGCTATCACCTTTAGTCACATTACTTTGACCTTCCTTATTTGTTACGATGTTAGCTTCACCGTTTTTAATTGTACTAAATAGGACTTGCAAATCTTCTGGGACTGAAGTCGGATCATTTAGATATACGTCATATAAATCTAAAACATATCCAAGATTTGCCCCGAAATTTACAGGTGCCTCGGAAACCTGTCTTTCGTTGCTCATATTACACCCTCCACAAAATAGTTGAAACGCTTACAAATCAATAATAGCATTAAACAAGCGCAAATTAAAGTACCAATAGCCTACTTATATGAAAAAACAGAACCTAAATGAAATAGATTCTGTTACTTTTGTAATATATATAATAATGTGACGTAGGTTTTGCTAAATTTTAACTTTTTAAATGCTAGATTATACGTGTTAAAAAGTGATTTTAAAAGTTGTATATTTACCTATTTCACTTTCAACTTGAATGGTGCCATGATTCAATTCAATTATTTTTTTAGCAATAGATAGACCAAGTCCATTTCCACCTAATTTACGAGATCGTGATTTATCGACTCTATAAAAACGGTCAAAGATAAATTCGATGTCTTCTTTAGGAATACCAACACCATGGTCTGTTATCTCAATAGAAATTTGTTTATTTCTCAGATTGGTTTGAATATGAATATGTTTGTTATGTTGATCATATTTCATAGCGTTATCAATGAAAATAATTAGTATTTGCTCTAATTGATAACGGTTAATTTTAATATTAAGTGGTTTAGGAAAAGCTTCAAATTCAAATTTATAGTCCTGATGTAATTGTTTTAATGATTTTATGCGAGAAGTAATTTCCTGATTGATATCTACATTTTCGATTTCTCCATCACGACTATTATTATTATCTTTTGTGAGTAAGAGAAGTTCTTCTACTAATTTTGTAATCCTCATCATTTCTTCTAAGGAAATGTCTAAAGATTCTTCGAGTATTGCTGCATCTTTTTTTCCCCAACGTTGAATTAAATTTAAATGACCTTGGATAATTTGCAATGGCGTACGTAATTCGTGAGAAGCGTCTTCCACGAATTGTCTTTGTTGATTAAAAGATTCTTCCAATTGGAACATCATTTCGTTAAACGTAACGATTAAATTATCTGTTTCTTCATAGTTTGTATTTAATTCTACTTTTTCTTGGAAACCATCTCTACGTATTTGTTGCATTTTGTTAGACATCAATATTAATGGCTTTGTAATTTGTGATGAGAAAAAGTAACTAACAATGGCAGTGATAAACGTTGCAATGATGCCGAAAATAAGCGCAATAAAATATAAAGAGTTTACGAGTGTATTATAGTCTTCTAATGAATGGACAATGACACTATATCCTTTGAAACTTTGAGAATCGATACGTTGTGTTATAGTCAAGTATTCTGTATTATGGTGATTTTTAATGGACGCTTGATTTGCATCTTTAGTCGCAAAATTGGGCGTGTAGCCTATCGTATTATCATTTGAAGTTTCCATTAATTTGTTGCCGTCGTCATTGTATAGTATCACTTTCTGAAAGTTGCCTAAAGAAGCATTTAAATCTAAGGGTGTTATATCTTCAATTTGTTTAGTTTCAAAAAGATTTACAATATCTGACGAACTACGTTCTGCCTCAGTAAATTCATTGTGGCGTAAACTATTACTCAAGAAGAATATAATAATTAAACTAAAAATAAATATCGTTGAAAACGTTATTGTTGTTGTTATCATCATCCATTTTGTTTTTAATTTTCTTTGCTTCATTGTCTAACCACATAGCCAACACCACGAACTGTTTCGATGTATTTATCTTTACCATAGGGTTTGAGTTTGTTTCTTAAATAACGAATATAAACATCTACAACGTTCGTTTCAACTTCAGTATCATATCCCCAGACATCAGTAATAATTTGTTCTCTTTGTAAAACATGATTTTTATTAACAGCAAGTAAATATAATAAATCATATTCTGTTTTCGTCAAATCTAATGATTCCCCCTCTACAGTGACCTTAAAAGCATCCTTATCTATAATGATACCTTTGATATCGATGACATTCTTTTGTGGCTGTCTACGAAGCATAGCACGTATTCTAGCTAGTAATTCTTCTATATCAAATGGTTTAACAATATAATCGTCAGCGCCATAATCTAAACCTGCGACTTTATCATATGTATCACTTTTTGCAGTAATAATAATAATTGGTGTTGTTTGTTTTTGACGAATTTGACGACAAATTTCTAAGCCATTGATATTTGGTAGCATCAAATCCAAGAGTATAAGGTCGTAATTATTGGATAATGCTTTTTCTAGACCAGGACGTCCATCGTATTCTATATCTACAGTGTAATCTTCGTGTTCAAGTTCAAGTTCTATAAAGCGAGCAAGATTTTGTTCATCTTCTACTATTAATATTTTTGTCATAAGTTGCACCTCAAATTATATTTTAAATGAAAATACATCATGTAGGAAGTTATTACTAATAATTGTATAATATTTGTTGCTTTTATACGAGAAATATTCAAACTAATAAATCATATAATATAGCGCTATGTTAACCTTTTAAAGGATATTGAATTTTGATATATAAGAAATTATAAAAAATACCCAATTCTAATTGACAATAATTCTCAGTGTTGTATAATGTAATTGAAAATGATTATCAATTCCAAACATAAGACATTCCCCCCCACACGAATTTCGATCTTATTGGATTGATCATTTTCAGAAATATCCCCTTTTATATGCCCGTAAAAGACTAACGTTGCGAGACAACGTGAATATAAAGACCGGTTTTACTTTGTAAAATCGGTTTTTATAATAAATTTTGACACAAAAGCAACAAGTTAAGTTATATATCGAGTTGCTAAGAATTTAGGCAAGCCAAACGTTAATATTGACGTTTGGCTTGTTTTTTTCGATTAAATTAAGACAAGATCTTTACAGAATCATAAATAAATAGCTGCCGAAAAGTCACTAACTTTTCGGCAGCTATTTAGAGGATCGGGCATAAATACATGTCTCAGCCTCAATCATTATATTGACAGTGGCTGACTAATTTGAAAGTGTACTTATAGCAAGCTTTTAAAGTACTACTACTTCGTTTATGAAGACAAGTAGTTATTATACAAGCGCTTCAGCTCTTGTATTTCATTTTTTAGTCAGCTGTGCTGTGGGGTGCGACGACAAGAAACTTGTTAGAAACGATAGATTTCTGTCTCATTCCCTGTCTTATTGTTAATAACTATTAATAAACACTAGACTTGTAGTTTATGTCTTAAAATAAGCGTTGGTAGTACGACACAGAACGCGCCACCAATTACACCAGCAATGATATCAGTTGGATAGTGTACACCAAGGTATACACGAGATGATGATATTAGGATGATAAATAATGCAGATAATCCTATCATAAATGCTCTAGATTTACCTTGTAGTACTCTATTAGCGATATACATTGTACTGCCAAAGAATGTGGCGGAGCCCATAGCATGACCACTTGGGAAACTAAACCCAGAAATATCGATGAGCCTTAGCAATGTTGGACGTTCTCTATCAAAGAGGTTTTTTAGCAAAGGGTTTAAAGTGCCAGATAAACTCATTGCAATAGCAAAAAATAAAGCTTCAATATTTAATCGTTTTAGCATTAAATAAGCAATTAATAATAGTGATAAACAGACCATCGCCCATACTTCACCAATCTTAGTAACGCCTAAGAAGAAAGTAGTCGTAATAAAACTTTCGGAAGAATAGATAAATTCATATACTTCATTATCAATCCATTTTCCTAATCTAGATTCATGAAAAAATGCAATGATGCCAAATATTAAAGTGAAAATGATTAGTAATGATATTCGTTTCCATCGACTCATTGCATATGACCTCCCATTAGTTTAGTGCGTCATTAATAATTTTGTTGAATAAATCTTGACGCGTATAGCTTTCTTTATATGTTTGCATTTGTTTAACTATTGATTCACGGTTAGCTTCAATTTCACTGAGCTGTGTTATTAATTGTGTTTCAGTTAACGTATCTTCTGGTAATGTTTTACCAAAACCTTTAGATTCAAAATTCTTAGCGTTATCAATTTGATCACCACGGGACTGATCTAAACCAAGTGGAATTAATAGCATAGGAATTCTAAGTGCTAAAAATTCATAAATCGCATTTGAGCCAGCACGACTAATAACTGTATCAGTAATTGCTAATAAGTCTGTTAAATCATCTTTCACAAATTCAAATTGAGTATACCCCTCTTTATTTGAATATTGTTTTTCTAACAATCCTTTACCAGTTAAATGTACAACTTGATAGTTTTCATTAAGTGCATCTAAATTTTGTCGTATGATTTCATTTAATTTTTTACTGCCTAGACTGCCTCCCATAACGAGCAATACTTTTTTATTCTTAGTAAATTTAGTAAGTTGATAACCTCGGTTTTTATCACCAGTTTTCAAATCTTCACGTACTGTTGCACCAACGAAATCTGCTTTATTTTTAGGAAGATACTGTAATGTATCTTCAAAAGTAGTGTAGATTTTCTTAGCAAATTTGAGTGAAATCTTGTTAGCTAAGCCAGGAGTTAAATCTGATTCATGAATTATTGTAGGAATTTTTAAAGATTTTGCAGCCATAACTACTGGGACCGATACAAAACCACCTTTTGAAAATAATAAATCAGGTTTTTCTTTCTTTAATACTTTTCTCGCATCTAATATACCTTTTAGTACTTTGAATACGTCTTTTATATTGTCCCAAGAAATATAACGTCTTAATTTACCACTAGAAATTGAATGATATTTGATTTCAGGTAATTGAGATTCAATCATCTCGCGTTCAATCCCTTTTTTTGAACCAATGTAAAAGGCTTCATAACCTTCTTCTAAGGCAGTGGGTATTAAACTTAAATTGACTGAGACATGTCCAACAGTGCCTCCCCCAGTAAATGCGATTTTAGTCATATTATAACCTCTATTCTTCTAATTTTTTATAATAGGCATAAAAGGGTTCTCCTTTATTAAAAGGAGGATAATCAATTTCTGCCTCGCCTACTTTTTTAAAACCAAATTTATTAAACAGAACTTGTGCACGCTTGTTTAATGCAAATGTATCTGTCACCAAAACGAGAATATCATGGTCGAGTGCAAGTTTAACGGCAAAGTTAAACAACTGAGTAGCAGCCCCTTTATAAGTTGCTGATCCAGCAAGTCTGTGGATTACATATGCACCACTTCTGTCAATTGGCCATTCTAATTCATCATACCACTCTGATTGTTGTTGGTCGACAACTATAAAAGCATAAATTATAGAATTTTCTTCTAGTACATAAAGTGTTCCTTTTTGTATATCATCTTTAAAATGCTGTTCCAAAGGATATTGTTCATCCCACTGATTATTATTATCTTGTTTCATGATTGCTTTAGCTTCTTTTACAATTTTTAGCACACTTGATAAATCATTTTTGTTGGCAATTCTAATCATAGAAATAGTACCTCACTATAGTTAATTTAATTTTTTAAGAAGTTTTTGTAAAACAGTGTCTTCTTTATTGGCTTTGTTGACAAGCGCTTGAGTGAACTTTTCATTTGTTTTTTTGTCGAATGTGCCATTTACTTCCAAATTATTTTCTTTTTGGAATGATTCAATAGCAGTTTGCAAAGCATTATCAAATTCATTAGAGTTATTATTTACTTTATGGCCCAATGCAGATAATCCTACCTTCATTGTTTTAACATTTTTATCGCTATCCCCTAACTCATATGTTTTATCATTAGGTATAACATTTAAAGTTTGATATTCTGGTTCACTAATTTTCACATCTGGCTTAATTCCCTTGCCATGAATGTAGTGTGAATTTGGTGTTAGCCATTTCATATTGGTAAATTTTAATAATGATCCGTCATCGAATTCATTTGTTGTTTGAACAACACCTTTACCAAATGTTTTAGAACCATAAACCTTGGCTTTGTCATAGTCTTTCATAGCGCCTGTAAACACCTCGGAAGCACTTGCAGAGCCTTTATTAACAAGAATTGATACTTCCATGTCTTTTGCTTCTTTTAACGCGTCATTAGAAGCTGTTATTTCTTCTTTGTGATCGCCTTTTTGAAGTTGTACGACAGTTTCACCTTTATCAATAAAAATATTAGCCATTTTAATTGCTTCATCTAATAAACCACCTGGGTTATTTCTTAAGTCTAAAACAATTTTGCGGACGCCGTCTTTATGTGCTTTGATAATCGCAGATTTTAATTCACCTGCAGTACTATCTTGGAATTTGTTGATAGTAAAAACGCCAATGTCATTTTGTTTTTCATATTCAACGCTTTTTACGTGTATTTTATCACGCTTAATTGTAATATCATGGGCTTGATTAGCTCTTTCAATTGTTAGAGTAACATTCGTTCCTTTTTTGCCACGTACTTTTTTTACGATGGCTTCCAATGGTTGCCCTTTAATAGATTTACCATCAACTTTAGTCACAACATCTTTAGGTTGTATACCTGCTTTTTCAGCTGGTGAATCTTTCATTGGACTTGTAATTTCAATTTTATTACCTTTCTTTTGCATTTCTGCGCCGATGCCTACAAAGTCTCCAGAAACATCTTCATTAAAAGATTTTGTTTCTTTTTTAGTCATATAATCAGAATACGGGTCATCTAATTCTTTTACCATTCCATTAATAGCAGCTTCAGATAATTTTTCGGAATCTGTTTCTTTATAGTATTCATCATTTAAAGTTTTATAAACTTCTTGGACCTTTTGCATTTCTGTTCGTTGATCACTATTTAATCCGCTTTTCCAATTACTAACGCCAATTGTTGCAAATACTGTAATGAGTGCTGTGATAATCACAGTAACTATTATTAATAAAATAAAATGACTGCGTTTGAAATTTAAAAATTTAGATTTATTTTGGTGATTATTATCGTTATTACTGTCGTTGTTATTTTCCTCATATATGTCATTATGATCTGACATTTAATCACTTCCTACTACATATGTAAAAATTACTGTTAAAGTTCAGCTAAAATAAAAAAGCTGGGATTGAACCATATTCGATTAATCCCAGCTACTTATATGACACTATAATATTTTAATATATTTGAATCTATTTACACAAATATTAAGTGATTTAAAATTTTAGCCATTCTGTATATTCTTCATATAAATCATCGAACACAGCCATTGAAATGGGATAATTACCTTGTGTCTCTATATAATCAGATATATTATGAAAATCTTTCTCTTGTCTTGGAAAAGATAAATCATCAAAAATTTCTTCTGCTAATTCACCTTTTTCATTTTTACGACCTCTTGCCGTTAGCACAAATTGATAAAATGAATGATCTTTCATTAGTTCATTGTCACATCAACGATTTTTGTTTCGCCTTTAATAATAGAATTTACATCCTCAATATTAAGAGATGATGTATTATCAGAATTTGTGATAATGATTGGTGATATTACAGATTTCGCATTTTCTTTAATATAATCTAAGTCAAAACGTAATAATGGATCTCCAACGCTTACTACATCTCCACTTTCGACTAAAACTTCAAATCCCTTACCATCCAATTGAACTGTGTCTAAACCGATATGAACGAGTAATTCTAAACCATTATCAGCTTTTAAACCAATAGCATGTTTAGTAGGAAATACATTATCTACTTTTCCGTCGATTGGTGATACGACTTCGCCTTCTGTTGGGTTTACTCCAAAACCTTCGCCCATCATTTTTTGTGCGAAAACTGGATCTGGAATATCTTCGATTTTTACATATTCCCCTGTAATTGGCGCATAAATAACGCTATCCTTATTGACTTCTTTACCTTTGCCGAATAATTTTTTAAACATATCTTGTTCGCTCCTTATTTTTCAAAATGTGATATTAAATCTTCATAGCCTAATTCTTCAAGCTTTTCGAAAGGAATAAATTGAACTGCCGCGGAATTAATACAATATCTTAAACCGCCACTTTCTTTCGGTCCATCATTAAATACATGACCTAGATGACTATTTGCATCTTCTGAGCGTACTTCTGTACGTACCATGCCGAAAGTTTTGTCTACAAGTTCAACTACTTCTTCATCATCTAGAGCTTTAGAAAAACTAGGCCAACCACAATCTGATTCAAATTTTTCTTCTGAGGTGAATAAAGGTTTTCCTGAAATTTTATCGACATAAATGCCTTTTTCATAATGGTTCCAGTACTCATTTTGGAATGGAGGTTCTGTTCCATTTTCTTGAGTGACTAGGTATTCCATTTCATTTAAACTATCTTTACTTTTTTTAATCATTTTGTTCCCCCCAATGTTTTTCTATAAATGCTTTACGTCCTGATCCGCGTTGATATTGCTCATAATGCAGTGGATTTTTCTTATAATAATCTTGGTGTTGTGATTCAGCAGGATAAAAGTTTTTATAAGGTTTAATGGGTGTAATTACCGGATTATTAAAAATAGCCTGTTCATTTAATTGCTGTATTTTTGCCTCTGCAGCTTTCTTTTGTTCTTCATTGTGATAAAAAATGGCTGGTTCGTAGTGTTCACCACGATCAAAAAATTGGCCACCATTATCAGTTGGGTCAAATGTTTTGAAATAAACATCTAAAATATTTTCGAAGGAAGTGATTTCAGAGTTATATGTGATTTGTACTGCTTCTACATGACCAGTTTGGTTCGTGCTTACACTTTCGTAAGTAGGATTATCCAAATGGCCACCACTATAACCAGAAACAACATTTTCGATACCTGGATAAGAAGTAAAAGGTTTAACTAAACACCAGAAACAACCGCCAGCTAATGTCGCATAAGCCATAATATACCTCCTATATCTATTTTGTCATAAAGTTACCATTATTTTAAGAGATATGCTATCAAATTGTTTATAAATAATATAAATACTGTAAATTTTCTTAATAATAGCAACTACGTATATGAATCAAGATTATATTAAGATCTTAAAACAATTAAACCAATTGCACCTTGACCTGCATGTGTTGAAATAACAGGTGTTGTTACATTAGTATCAAAATGATTGAAATTAAATTCTTCAGAAAATTGCTTTTTAACCTTATCTACAAATTCGATGACATTGGCATGAGCAATACCAATAGATTTTATATTCTTATCACCTATAAAGTGACTTATTTCTTTCTTTAAAAATTGAACACTTGCATTTTGCGTACGTGAATTGTGTAACATTTCAAGTTTTCCATCAACAATTGTACCGATTGGCTTAATTTTCATCATATTCCCAATTAAACCTTTTGTTTTACTAATACGTCCACCCTTGATAAGTTGATTAAGTTGGCCTATAACGACATAAAGTTTAATGTTTTTTTGCAATTCATTCAATTTTTCAATAATTTTTTCAGTTGGAATACCTTCATTATTCCAATCTACAACGTGCTGAATTTGATAACCTAAACCAAAAGAAATTGATTTAGAGTCTATAACAGTTACATTGCTATCAGTAATTTGACTGGCTTGTAGCGCAGTTTGATAAGTACCACTTAATCCTGAAGTGATATGAATACTAATGATTTCAGAACCATCAGCACCTAATTCATCATACATCTCAATGAATTTGCCAATAGCTGGTTGACTTGTTTTAACATCTGCATCATCCTGTATTTTTTGTATATATGCTTCAGAAGTGATATCTACTTGATCTACATATGATTTTCCATCAATTGTTAAGTTAAGTGGTACAACATGGATATCATTTTCAACCAAATAGTCATTTGATAAGTCTGAAGTTGAATCGGTTACAATTTTCTTTTTAATCATAATGTCCTCCTATGAATTTTTCTTACGAATTAAATGTAAAAAAGTATGAGGAATTGTATTTTTTTCGTCTAATTCCCCTTTAACTGATGATTCGACTTCCCAGTCTTCGAATGTATAAGGTGGGAAAAATGTATCCCCATTAAATTTATCTTCAATCACTGTGATATACATATCGTCAACTTTATCAATCATTTCTTCAAATAATGATTGGCCACCAAATACGAAAACATGGCCAGGTAAATCAAATATATCCTCCATAGAATGAATGACATCAACGCCCTCATGTTGAAATGATTTATTTCTAGTTAATACAACGTTTCGCCTGTTAGGAAGTGGTTTTCCTATAGAGTCAAACGTTGCGCGCCCCATCACAAGTGTATGGTTAGTGCTTAATTTTTTTACATGCTTAAGATCATTCGGTAAATGCCAAGGTAATGTGTTATCTACGCCGATAACACGTTGTTGGTCATGCGCCACAAGTATTGAAAGTGTCATAAATTTCCTCCTTAATGCTAATATAGCAAGATTTTAACTTTACTTTTTAATATTCATTATATATTAAGCTATTAATCAATTTTAATCGTTTTGTAGATTACACTGCTATTGGTGCTTTTATTGCTGGATGAGAGTCATAATCTATAATTTCCAGATCTTCGTAATTGATATCGAAAATAGAAGCATCACTATTGATTTTTAATTGAGGTGGTTCAAAACCATCACGTGATAATTGTGTTTCTATAGCGTCAATATGATTAGCGTAAATATGTGCATCACCAAATGTATGCACAAATTCTCCCACCTCTAGTCCGCATTCCTTAGCAATTAAATGCGTTAATAAGCTATAACTAGCAATATTAAAAGGGACGCCTAGAAATATATCTGCGCTTCTTTGATAAAGCTGACAACTTAATTTACCCTCATGTACATAGAATTGAAACATCGTATGACATGGTGGCAATGCCATGGTATCTATTTCAGTTGGATTCCAAGCTGACACAATATGACGTCGAGAATTCGGATTGTTTTTGATTTGTTCTATAACAGTCTTAAGTTGATCGAAATGGTTACCATCTTTATCTTCCCAGTCGCGCCATTGTTTACCATATACATTTCCTAAGTCACCAAATTTTTGGGCAAATGCATCATCGTTTAAAATCTGTTGTTTGAACTGTTGCATTTGTTCCTTATATATTTTATTAAATGATTCATCTGCTTGTGCTCTATGTCCAAAATCGGTCATATCTGGTCCTTTATAATCTGATGATTTTACATAATTTTCAAACGCCCATTCATTCCAAATGTTGTTATTATATTGGAGTAAATATTTAATGTTCGTATCACCTTTAATAAACCACAATAACTCCGTGGCAATTAATTTGAAGGATACTTTTTTAGTTGTTAATAAAGGAAACCCTTTCGATAGATCAAATCTTAATTGATGTCCGAATTTTGAAATTGTACCTGTATTTGTGCGATCATTTTTTTGTTTACCGATGTCTAAAATTTCTTCGCATAGATTGTGATATGATTGATCAAAACTATTAAGCATAACAACCACACTCCTTTCTATTATTTATATTTATCTTATTGGAAATCACTAACAATTAAAAGAGTTTACTATTAATAGTGTAAAAAATAAGTCATTTTATACAAAGTATACATTATTTCTTTGAAAACGTTTAAAATGTAGCATTATTTTTAAATTTAAAAAACCAACTTACCATATCTTAAATAATAAGTAAGATATAATAGGTTGGTTTAAAGTAACGTTTATCCAGATTCAATCACCATTACCATTTAATATAAAATAACAGATTATATTAAATTAAGTAACTAGCAATATTCATCGAAAGCATCTTTGATATCCATACAAATATCTTGAATATCTCTACCTTCAATATGTTCACGAGGAATAAAATGTTTTAATTCTTGACCTTTAAATAAAGCGTATGATGGACTTGATGGTACTTGCTGAATAAATGATCTCATTTCTTCAGTAGCTTCTTTGTCTTGTCCTGCAAAAACTGTGACTTTATTACTAGGTTTTTTATCATTTTGTTCAACTACAGTCACTGCTGCAGGTCTTGCTAACCCAGCTGCGCAACCACATGTAGAGTTAATAACTACAAAAGTTGTGTCATTTGCTGCGACATTGTTCATATAATTAGAAACTGCTTCAGCAGATTCTAAACTTTCAAAATCATGTTCTGTTAATTCACTACGCATTTGAGTAGATAACTCATTCATATAAGCATCATATGCATTCATTGATAACACTCCTAAAATTTATCTTTTAATTCATTTTTATCAGTAATTACTTGTTTCTGTTAGCAATTTGTTTCCAAACGGATCCTAAAGCTTCGTCACCATTTTCTATTCTAGAAATTGCCATCTCTATTTGTAATTTGACTTCGTATGCAGGGTCATCTGCATGTGCTCTTAATGATTCGAGTTGTTCAGGACCACCTTCGTCAAAGATAAACATTGCTGCTCTCCATCTGACAATCTTTTGCGAATCATTTAACGCTTTTTCCATTTCTGGCAGCGCTTGTTTAAAACCTAAATCGCTTAAACAATCTCCTGCTGTACGTCTTACTGCAGGACTTTTGTCATTTAAACCTTTAAACAGATAAGGTAATACAGCTTTATCTTCCACCATTCCAAGTAGTACGATAGCTTCACGTCTCAAGGGTATTTTTTGCTCATCACTCACTGCTTCACCTAATAATGGAAAATCTCGTACAGTTGGTGTTGGAAAGGATTTTAACATTCTTAATCGTTCTTTCCAATCATCAGCAGCTTGGTAAGCTTCAAGGGAAACATGTTGATATTGTTTTTCTGGAACAACAATATTTGTAGCTAATGCTTCTTGCACAAGTGTTTTTAATCGTTCCTCAGGATAAATAGCAGTGATTTCTTCAAATACTTCAGACATAATCTCATCTAAATCACCATAGCGCACACCTAAATCATCCCATTTACGAAGAAAGACGATATTATCATTATCTTTTTGTGCAGCTAGCATGCTGTCGATATAAACTTCTGGTAATTGTTTGCGTTTTTCTTCAGAGCTTGTAGTAAGTTTAATTTGGTAAGGAATGCCTTTAAATTTTAATACTTCAGCCTTAACCTCTCCATAATGTTCATCTGGTAAAGGTTCATTTATTTCTTCTTGGTCTTCATTTAACGTTGCAGTTACATTAGGTAAAACATCTTCCCAATCAAATTTTGGCTTTTTGTCCACTGCTAAAAAGTCCATGACATAGAATATAGACTTAACGCCTTCGATTGCTAATACATCATTAATAAAATAAGGTTGTCCCTCGGCAACTGCAGTATACGTATTTGATTTATTATCTTCTCTTTTCTCACTCAAGACAATTTTCATTGTATTTGGACTTGGTGTAGGTTCAACACGAACAATTTCCATCAAGGAACCTCCTTGTTATATTTATATTCTTTCTAACGTTGCTAATATATTCGGTAATACATCATCCCACTCAACATTAGCTAGTTTATCAACTGAAATAAAATCCATAGCTTGGAATATAGATTTTACGCCTTCTACTTCTAATACTGCATTAATAAATTCAGGCTGTCCTTCTTTTACTTTAGTATACGTATTGGGTTTTGTGTCTCCACCTTCAACGCTATATACAAATTTCATTGTATTTGGATTTGGTGTTGCTTCTACATTTAAAATTTCCATTATAAATCCTCCTTATTGTAATTCATTTCCTATTTGTTTGATTTGTTTTCCAATTGAACACTCATTTATACAAAAGTGATGTGCTTGGGTTTTTCCTTCAGTCTTTCTGATATGGTTTTTAAGTAAGCATTCTTTGCAGTAGGTGTTCATTAAATGATCTATCGCATCAATTGCTTCTTTTTCAGAATAAGTTAGAATAAACTTCACTCTCCTGTGTTTCTGTAAATAAAAGTATTTAATTATATTAAGATTTGACGCTTGAAGGTATTATATCATTTGTAACTACGATTGTTTAATATTAAATTTGCAATTAAGATTAATCTAAAAATAAGGTGTATTAATTTTAAAAGTATACTTGCAATTTTTAATTTTTCTGATAAGATTATGCAGTTGTTAAATATGCGGTTTCTAAACACCCGCATCATCAAAATTTAGGAGGAATTTAAATTGTTTAACGAAGTTTTTGGTGTGTTAACGTTTTTAATCACATTTTTATTATTAGTCGCAATGTATCGTTTTTTTGGAAAACAAGGATTAATTGCTTGGATTGCAATTGGTACAATTATTGCTAATATACAAGTAATAAAAACAGTAGATATTTTTACTATTTCTGCAACGTTAGGTAATGTAATGTTTGCATCGATATATTTAGCTACTGACATTTTGAATGAAATATATGGTAGAAAAATTGCAAAGCGTGCGGTTTGGTTAGGTTTTAGTTCAACTTTAGTCATGATTATTGTCATGCAACTATCGTTACACTTCATCCCATCTCCCGTGGACACGACTCAAGGTGCATTAGATACAATATTTAATCTTGTACCTAGAATAGCGTTAGGTTCTGTTATTGCATATATCATTGGACAGCACTTAGATGTACTGCTGTTTTCATTGCTTAAAAAGGTATTCAGTTCAGATAGTACATTTATTATTAGAGCATATGGAAGTACGATAATTAGTAATATTATAGATACAGCATTATTCGTAGCTATTGCGTTTTTAGGGACAATGCCAAATGAAGCAGTTTTTGAAATTTTTATAACAACTTACTTGTTGAAAATAATTTCTACAATATTTAACGTGCCATTCGGTTACTGGGCAAAATCTATGTATCGAAAAGGTAAAATACAAAAATTAGATGAAGGTTACTAAAAAACTCTGAAATTGGTTATATACCAATTTCAGAGTTTTTTTGATTTAAAATAGTGATGATTTGTTCTTTTAAAATTTCAAATGTTTCATAACCATCGCTAGCTAGAAAGTGCCCTTTGTGTGGAATATGAATTGTTTGAGTTCCTAAAGCTTTAGATAATCTATCTGTTGCGCTAATATTAACAACAGGGTCATAATCACTACCGATAGTAATAATATGTTGAGCATTAATGCGATCAAGTTGAACGTTAGTTTGATTGATATAATAATCTAATTCTGGTAAATTCTCTAATGTTTCATTAAAGCCTGAAACTAAAAATAACCCTTTAATATGCGGGTATTGAGAAAGTTGAGATAAATAATTAAGTACGGTTATTACTCCAAGGCTATGAGCGACAATAAGCGTTTCAGAATTCAATTTATGTGCCATACTATTGTGTAATGCTTTGTACCACTGATCTATATCTGGATGATTTGAATTTGGTAAATGTATGACTTCAACTTTATAATCAGAAGCTTTCATTTTAGTAGCTAACCATTGAAACCAATGACTATCAGTATGTGCTTGGTAACCATGTATAATAAACATATTTTTCAAAGTATCAGACCTCTCTTGCTTAACTCCGACTATTCAAGTATAAATTCAATATATATCTAGGATACGAAAAATATATTAAATTTCCAACTGATATGGTTAGTGCTTATATAGTATAAATGAAATAGTTTTGATAAGATAAGATTAACTTAAATAATGTGGGTGAATTTATGGCGAAAATATATTTTGATGCAGCTACTGCCGGTAATCCAGGTGAAAGTGCTTGTGCAGTTGTCATAGTAACAGACAACGAAAGAATTCAGTATGATACTAGTTTGGGTGTAATGGATAATCATAGTGCTGAATGGGCCTCGTTGGTGTTTGCCTTAGAAAGTGCTGTGAAACACAAAGTGACGACGGCGATAGTTTATACAGATTCAAAATTAATTGAAGATAGTTTGAATAAGGGACGCGTAAAAAATGATAAATTCAAACCTTATTATCGTGAAATGTTAAAATTAGAACAACAGTTTGATTTACTTTTTGTAAGATGGATTCCTAGAAATCAAAATAAGGAAGCAAATCATCATGCTAAAAATGCACTGTATAAAATCACTAAAAATAAAAAAGGCAAATAATATAAAATGTGGCTGCTAGCTTTCCGAATGGATTGCTGACAACCACTTTTTTATTTGTATGCTTAACTGAAATGAGTAGATAAGTATTTTCCGGATACGTATAACTCATGTTCGTTACAGATATTTAATATCTTAGTGATATCTGTACCAAATTTCATATCTTGTAATAATGTTGTTGTATCTAAAGGCACTTCAGTGTGAATTTTAGCTAAAGACTTGGAAACCTTTAAGTTTTGCATATCATTATTTATTTTATTCTGTTGACCAGGTGTCAATTCATTTATTGCGTCAACGACAGATTCTACAGAACCATAATTTTGAATAAGTTTAATTGCCGTTTTTTCTCCTATGCCTTTTACGCCGGGATAACCATCTGCGCTATCTCCCATAAAGGCTTTTACATCAATAAGTTGTAACGGATTCAATCCATATTCACTTTGGAATCTATCAAGCGTGTAGCGGTTATAAATGCTGAACCCCTTTTTAGTTAACCAAATTTCTACATTGGGATTGATACATTGTAGTATGTCTTTATCACCAGTTACTACATAAACTTGATTTTCATCAGAATATTGATGTGCTAACGTTCCAATAACATCATCAGCTTCATAGTTCTGAACGCCAATATTAACAAAACCAAATTGATTGGAAACCTCTTTCACATAATCAAATTGAGGGATAAGTTCTTCAGGTGGTGCTGGTCTATTTTGTTTATAACCATCAAACATATCATTTCTAAAAGTGGATTTCCCCATATCCCAGCATACAGCTACATGTGTTGGCTGTATGTCATTGATTGCGCTAAACACGTGACGCACAAATCCTTGTATGCCATTTGTAGGTGTACCTGAAGAATTGCGCATAAATTGTTTGTGAAGACTTGTAGCATAAAAATGGCGGAATAATAAAGCCATGCCATCTATTAGTAATATTTTATTAGACATTTTGTGTACCTCTTTCTTGTTTACAATAGCACTTTTAATTGTGCGTTCGTTTCTTGCAATTGTTGAATCAATGCATCATCGATTTCAAATGATAATAATTCTTTGATTTGACGATGAATATCACTTTCAAATTGCTTGAATTTTGTTTCAGCATTCTCGTTCATAACTAAGACGATTTCATTGAGTGCTTTTCTAAGATCAGCGATACAAGGGGCAAGTAACTTGATTGTTTCTTGTGTAATTTGTTCTTGTAACTCACTTTGTGTCTTAGGTTGCAGGATATTCTTTTTAGAAAGTGATTTAGGTAATGCATCAACCATATGACTTAACTCAACTTTTAAATAAGGTTCATCTAATTCAATATTGTTTTTATCAAATTTTGGTTCAATAAACACATGCAATTGTTCAAGTTTTTGCTTTAACGGTGCAATTTCATTATACAATTGTTCGTGGAAATATTTTTTGACGCGTTCAACAAGTAAGGATTGCTCCAAGTACAAGCGTTGATGAATTTGATCTAAATAAATTTTTGTAGATAGACGTTTTTCTTCGTTGAAATTACTATTTTTTGTCATTTGTCCATTATAAATAGATTTGACTTCATCTTGTAATTGTAATTTCAAGCGTTCGTTTAAGTGATAGATTTGGTCTTCTACCTCATTTGAAGCACGTTGTTCTGCAGTTTGTAATATGTTATAACTCAACACTGTTGATTGTTCATAATTTTTTAATTTTTGTTTACGTTGTTCAATTTGAGCTTTGTTGTTCTTTGTTTCTTCAATCATTTGCTCAAACGCTTCGGAAATGTGTGTGAGTTGTTTTAACATTTGTTGTTGAAGTATATATTTAGATTCAACTTGAGTAAAGTGTTGAATACTCTCTTGTAATTTATCTATTCCTTTATCGCCAGACTTAAGTGCTTCTCTACTGGAAACAGCAAAAATGTCTGAATCCATGTTAACTTGAGTTAAAGCATCACCAACATATTCTATCACAGCATTTAAATCTTCATCAGTTTCTGCTAAGTCAGTAGCATTTATAATCATTTTGAAAGCTTGATTTTCATTTAATTGATTCATTTCTTTCATATGTTCAATAAAGCGTTTGTCATTGTTTGTAAACGAATGATTAAAATAACTGACATATAAGATTAAATCTGAAGATGTTAGTATTTTCTCAGTTTCATTTGTATGACGTTGATTATTGGAATGTAATCCTAGGGAATCAACGATGATTTTATCTTTTAACCAATCGATTGGTAGTTTAAGGTGTACTGTGTTTACAAACGTTGCATACTCATCTTCTGCACTCCATTTTTTAATATCATCTTGTGGAATAGTATGTGTTTGACCTTCTTCTAACATGTGTTTATACATACTGTAATGTTTTTCAACTGCGTTCACAAAAGCCAATTGATTTTTTTCCAAAGTTGCTTTGATTTTATCTGTATTTTTACTTAAAAACGTTTCAATACTATCAAATGCTTTATTTTCAATTTCGAAAACTTGATTTAGCTCGTCTAAAAGTTGTTCAGATGATTTAAGTGTAATCTGACTTTCCTGTCCATAAGTTAATTCAGTCATTGCTGCAGTGGTTGGATTAGGTGAACTGACTAAGTGCGAACCACCCAGTAAGGCATTAATCAAACTACTTTTGCCTGCACTAAATGTACCAAAGACCCCTATTTTCACAACTTTATTTTCTAATCTCGTTAATGTATCATCGATGTCTTTTTTTGTTTGTTCGAATAAAGGTATATCTTGAATTAATTCAAGTGCATTTTTGATGTTTTGCGTATTGTCTTGGTTATCGTAATGTTTCTCAATTGTGTTTCTTTTACTCATCTTGACAGTATCAGTATTGTCTTGTGCTGTGTATTTGATTTCTGTTCGGTCTATTAATTTATCTAAAGAGTCATCCATATGAATGTAATAATGCATATAGTTTTGTGTTTCCAGAGACTCTCTCAAATTACGCATTTCCATAAATTTCACATAATCATTATAATCGTCTTCTTGTTCTGTACCGATATCATTTGCTTGTGAATGTTTAATAGCCTTTTTAAATAATGGGTCAGATTCTTTTGCAATAAATTTTTTAAGTGAAGCCATCAAATCATCTGCAAATGTTAAAACATATTGATTACTAATTGTTATTTGGATTTGATATAAATCAGTTATGAGTTCTGGGTGTATTGTATAATGTTGATTAAGAATGTCGTCATTTACCTCTGAAGAATTTATAAAACGTGTTAAAAATGACATGTCTTCTCTTAGTGGTTGTCTGACTTCTTGATTTACTTTGTCTTGGAGTTGTTCTACAACTGCTGTTAATCTCTTTTGTTGTTCTTCTAATGTTTTTTGTTTTTTATTAAATAAACCGCCGACTTTAAAGTCTTTCGTACGACTTTCTAAATAAATTTTGATTTTTTCTCTAGTATCATGCGTCATGATATATGCATTATCTAAAATATCTTTACGTTTTTGCTTTAAAAAGTCATATAATTCATCAGGGTTATTTAATAACTTGGCTTCTTCACTGACCTCTTGGTTTTGTTGGAAATTGAGATAAGCTTGGTCAAAATCCGCTTCGAAAATATCAAGTTGATCTAAAATATCTTGAATTTCATATTGAATATAAGATAATTGTTCATCAGTAATAAATTCAACAATTCGTTCCACATAGTCCTCGATAGATTCTCTATGGGTGTCTTTTTCAATTAAATAATTAGAAAGCGTGTCAATTTCATTATATTCATGATCATATTTTGAGACATAAAATATTTGATCTAATTCGATTTCCCACTCAGCGATTGATTTCTCTACACGATCTTTAAAGGTCTCGAAAGTAATTTCTTCTTCGCTATGTTTGTCTATTTGATTAATTACAAATACCACTGGCACATTTGCTGCATTTAACTGTTTCATAAATTGGAAATTTAAAGCTGACTGCACATGGTTGTAATCTACTGTATAAAAAAGTACATTACTCGTATACATAAATTCCTCTGTACTTGATTGGTGTGTTGCAACATTAGAGTCTACACCAGGTGTATCTTGTAACGTGAAACCTTTTTTGAATTTATCTGATGGGAATTTTATTTCTACAGATTCTACATCTATGTTTTCACGATTCATTTGTTTAACTTCATCGTAATTATTTAATAATGTATATTGTTGATTGCTTAAGTTTGCGATAATTCCTGGTTCGTCTGACACAGACACAATAGCCGTATTACTTGTTGTTGGTACAGGCGAACTTGGCAAAATACTTTCTTCCAAGAGTAAGTTAATTAAAGTAGATTTACCTGCTGAGAAGTGGCCTACAAAAGTTGCAGTATATTGTTCTAAGTATACCTTTTTAATAACTTGATTGATGATGTGGACAAGACGTCCATTATTTGATTTTTCAACTTCTTTTTTTAGTTTATATAAAATATCGAGTTGCTCAGTATTAGACATTATATGTATCCCCTTTGATTACTTGTATGTAATTAATCTTATTGTATAACAAATTATTGTTTGTCTAAAGGTAGTAAGTGAAATTAAATTTCTTTTAATCCGTATTAATGATAATTTATCTTAATGTTACGTTATGTACGTAGTGTATTCTAATCACTTAGCATGATTATAGAAATGGGTTGTTATGATATAAAACAATCGTAATAAAAAAGTCACTCCAAACAAATTTGGAATGACACCAGCATAAGGTAGTTTATGCTGAACTAATCTATATATACGCTTCAGTATTGATAGTCTGTCTATTGTTTTACTCAGTCTTTATATACCTACTTATTATTAACTCCCTTTAGGTTTATTGTAATCAGTATTCGGCTTATTGATACCTATGTTTTCTTTTAAATAAAGACTTGGATCTTTAGCGATTTTAACAACGACAGCTGCTACACTTTTTCTAGATACTTCTGTACCTTTGAATGATTCGTTCTTTTGAGTAATTTCATAATCAATTTCATTTGTATGTGTTAACCATGCTGGTCTAAAAATAGTATAATCTAGCCCTGAACTTTCAATAATATCAGCTGCTGCTTTATAAACAGGTAATCTATCACCTATTTGTTGTTGAATCCATTCCCCAAACTCTCCTGGGACCTCATTATATATACCTAAAGATGTTACGAAGACTAAACGTTTCACATCATTTGTTTGCATTGCTTTTACAATAGTTGCTGCTTCTTTATCAAGGTCTCCTGATAAACTAGCTAAGACGATATCTACATCGTCCATTGCACTATTAACATCGTCAAAGTTAGTAGCGTCACCTTCTCGCACACGAATTCTATCTGATGCAAAGTCAGGTAATCTATTCGCATCTCTTAAAAATAATCTTAAGGTATAGGATGTGTTTTCTAAAAAAGAATTAATAGCTGCTTTAGAAACTGCACCATTTGCCCCTAGAATTAATACTCTTGTCATCCAATCACTCCAATATTATATTATTGTTTTTAATAACTTTGCTATTTAATCAAAAATATTACTTCGTTTCTTTTCATTACTAAGACTGAAGTAGGCTTATTACATATAATTTGTTTAAACTCACAGTACTATAGTTAACCTCTTTACCCTCATATTAAACTTAAAACATACTTGATTACAATCTGAGTCCTTAATTGGATTATTATAATGTATTGATGATTAATCACCATAGCTATATTAGCGATATGCATTTTTGTACATATAATGTGTGGAATTGTAAAATCTCTAGATATGTTAAGGGAGTGGGACAGAGATTTAATATTTCTAATAAAATTTCGTCGTATGTGTGATCCCGACACAGGTGACTGTAAAATGTAATACAATCGTTGGAAAGCTTGAATAAGAACTACTTGATTACAATAAATAAAGTAGTATTTCTTTAATAGTTTGATATAAGCGCATTTTCAATTCAGTCAGCCACTGACAAAATAAAAAACGAGACTGAGACACGTGATATGTCCCAGTCTCTTAACATCTAGAGATCTAAATGTAATGATAAGCTTAAATTGTTAACGAATTACAGGGTTTTTATCTTTCTTAATTTTAAAGTATTGAGAAATGCTATAGACAATAATACCAATCCATATAAATATGAACGTTACTAACTGGTCAATATTAAATGGTTCTTTAAATAAGAATATCCCTAATACAAACATCAATGTTGGAGCGATGTATTGAATGAAGCCGGTTAATGACAATGGGATTCTACGGGCACCTGCTGAAAACAATATTAGCGGAATCGCTGTAATCGCCCCTGAAAATAATAGCCAAAATGATGAACTATTGACTCCTAGAGAAGAACTTCCTTGTTGCCATATATACCATAGATATATAAAGCCTGCTGGAGCAGTAGCAATACATTCTATAGTGATACTGCTAATGGCATCTATCGGTACTAGTTTTTTAATTAACCCGTATAAACCAAACGAACTTGCTAATAATAGCGAAATACCTGGGAATACACCCATTTTTAATGTCATATAGAGCACACCTATAACTGCTAATGCAATTGCGATCCACTCTAATTTATTAAAACGTTCTTTCAAGAATATGAGTGCAAGTATAATACTTACGAGTGGATTAATATAATATCCTAAGCTAGTTTGCAGTACGTGACCATTTGCTACAGCCCATATGAATGTGCCCCAGTTAATTGTAATTACATAACCTGCTGCAATAATAGCAATGAGTTGAATTGGGTTTGTAAAGAGTTGATGAACATCTCGTTTAAAGGGTTCAGTATTTTTAGTGAACACTACAACAAATAGCATAAATATCATCGAAAGCACAATTCTATATGCTAAAATTTCAAATGCGCCTAATTCTCTAATTAAATCCCAATATATGGGTAGAACACCCCATAAAATATATGCACCAAAAGCAAATACGATTCCCTTTTTAAATTCAGTGTTCAAAAGATGCACCTCTTTCTACTTTTCACTCTATTAAATTTTTAATTTTGAGGTTTTCTCTTACCCCAATACTGATAATACGTACATTCAATATATCCATTAAATAACTTTCTACGCTTAGTTGCCTTCTGGTTAACTAAATGTTCAAATTCTGTACTACTTGTCAAAATATAAGTTGATAGATGAGGATGTTGTTGCATTAGTTCACCTATATAGCGATACATAACTTCTACTTCATCACGGTCCCCAATACGTTCACCATATGGCGGGTTGCCTATAAGTGCGATTGGCTCATCTGTATCTATTGTAAGTGTATTAACATCTTTCACGCTAAATTGAATAATATCAGCTAATCCCACTTCTTCAGCGTTTCTGCGTGCAATATCTATCATTTCTGGATCGATATCCGAAGCATAAATTTCAAGTTTTCTATCGTAATTAGCTTGTTGGTCTGCTTCGTCTCTCATTTCATCATATAAATTGTCAGGCATCATGTCCCATTTCTCAGAAACAAAATCACGATTAAATCCAGGAGCAATGTTTTGCGCGATTAAGCAAGCTTCTATCGCTATTGTGCCAGAACCACAGAATGGATCTATTAACGGTGTGTCACCTGTCCAATTCGCTAAACGAATTAAGCTTGCTGCTAGTGTTTCTTTAATTGGTGCTTCACCTTGAGCTAAACGGTAACCACGTTTATTCAACCCTGAACCAGAAGTGTCTATTGTAAGGAGTGCATTATCTTTTAATATTGAAACTTCTACTGGGTATTTTGCACCTGTTTCATTTAACCAACCACGTTCTTGGTACGCACGTCTTAAACGTTCAACAATTGCTTTTTTTACAATTGCTTGGCAATCAGGCACACTAAACAACGTTGATTTCACACTACGGCCTTGTACTGGGAAATTACCATCTTGTTCAACGATTGTCTCCCATGGTAAGGCCTTTGTTTTTTCAAATAACTCATCAAATGTAGTGGCTTTAAATTGACCTACTACAATTTTAATTCTGTCAGCTGTACGTAACCATAAATTACACTTAACAATTGCAGATTCGTCACCTTCAAAAAATATTCTGCCATTTTCGACAGTTGTTTCATAACCTAATTCTTGAACTTCTTTCGCCACAACTGCTTCTAAGCCCATAGGACATACGGCTAATAATTGATACATTAGTTTGCTCCTTCTTAAATAAAGATTTACTTATATTTTATCAAAAAATTTTTTAAATAGATATGACATTGTACTAAGTTCTAATGCAACTCAGTTTAATGAATACCTTCTATAACTTTAGAAATTAAAAAAGCTCTCCTATGTGGGAGAGCTTGGGTCTAGTGATGATATTTCTGTAAGCCATGTTTTGTACCGTTGTACTGCAATCGTGTACTAGATACACTCGTACGCTGGTGGTAACCATCTGTCTACATGCTTTTAAAAGCATGTCCTATTTATACGTTGAATTCCGTTAAATAAGTGCTCCTACCTAATTTGGATTGCTCACTCGAGGGGTTTACCGCGTTCCACCTTTTATATTTCTATAAAAGCTACGTCACTGTGGCACTTTCAAACTATTTTAACCGTATCTATAAGACTTAGGTTATTTCATTGCCGTCAATTTAATGCCTTGACTTATTTTTTCATCAAGCACGAACACTACAATCATCTCAGATTGTGTGAGCATGGACTTTCCTCTATATTGCTATAGCGATCACCCAAAACACCATCTTTGAAAGTATACCATGCTTTAGACGGCTAAACAAATAAAATAAACCAAGTTTTGAATGAAATCAAAACTTGGTTTTATGTAGATGAAGCTATATCTACGATTTGCACACACTATAATTATTCATTAGCGTGTTATTTTCCAAATACCGCTTTTTCTAAGTTAGAAATTCTTTTTAGAATATCAACATTATTATTGTTATTGTTGTTATTACTCTTAGTTGCAGCATTACTATTGGAAGAGAAATTCTTATTTTCTTGTGGTCTTGACGTCGCTACACGTAATCTAAGTTCTTCAAGTTCTTTTTTTAGTTTGTTGTTTTCTTCGGAAAGCTTAACAACTTCACTATCTAAGTCTGACATTTTTTGATAATCCGCTATGATGTCGTCTAAGAAGGCATCGACTTCTTCCCTTCTATAACCACGTGTCATAGTTTTTTCAAAATCTTTTTCATAAATATCCTTTGCTGATAATTTCAATGAAATATCTGCCATTTTTTCCCACCTCATTCGAAACTTTGTTCTTGAGACCACTGTAAATCATTGATGAACTCAGTTAATTCATCGAACGTCACAATGTCACAAGTATAATTTGTTTTTTCCATAAAATCAACTAACATTTGCTTGAAGAATTTTGGACTTGCTTCTTGCTCCTCATCATATATTAATAATGTTTGATCTGTATGATCTAACATGAACTGATCTGTCTGTTTAAATTGATGAGGTCCTTCGTATGGTGAATGAAACACACTATCTACAAAATCAGCCTTTTGCGTGATATTTTGGTATTTAGCTTGATTTTGTTCGTTCCATCTATCGCTGTGACCATGAAATGGCGTAATAATACCTAATTTAAGTTCTGGATAAGTTGCCTTCAAATCAAGTACTACTTCTGCTGTCCATAACTCTATACCCATCTGTCCTTGTATTAATACCCATTCTAAGCCTTCTTCAATCAATTGATTTAATTTATGTGCTATAAATTTTTTTAAATAGGAAACTTCTGGAGCATCATCTTTGAAAATATTAAGTTCATAAGATTTATAACCTGTGACATAAACTGTTTTTATCATAGATACAACTGACTTCTTTGAATATAGCTTAAATCATATTGAACAGCCTTAATTTTTTCTGTGAACAACTTTCGGCTTGAGCGTTTAAAATGGCACTCCACAGATAATTCTTCGATATTAGAAACTAATAAATCAAATTTTTGTTTGTTCATATATTGCAAGCGAAGTATTTGAGTTTCATATTGAATAAGGGATGTGAGTAATTCATCAATATTGTTCGTGAATGGGACGACAACAGAATAAAAATCATAATCTTCGCCAGATGCTTTTACGGATTCATATTTATCTTGCATAAGCTGTACATCATCTAATAATTGCGTAATTAACTGTTGCATGAAGTTTCCTCCTACACAATAAATTTACCATAAAAGATAATGTGAGTCATTTCTAAAGCGTCGTCTTACATTTATGTTATAATAGCGCCTTAATTAGTTCCAAATATTGTTTAATTATGCAAAGCACGTTAAAATGTACTTGATGTATTTGTAAATACATTGATTCATATTTCAAGGTTTGGAAAAATTTGCCAAAGTCGGGTATAATGGAAAAAGTTTTTGATTTCCAAACTAAAGTGGTGAAAAACAATGAATTACCCTAATGGGAAACCATTTAATAGAAATAAGTCTCAAGTCGGACGAACTCATAAGGGTCAAACGGGTAAAATAGACTATGGTGGCAGAGGTATGACGCTTGAAAATGATATCGAACTGTCGAACACATACTATTTGAACCATGGAATGGCGGTTATACATAAAAAACCAACGCCTGTTCAAATCGTAAATGTTCATTATCCTATGAGAAGTAAGGCTGTAATTAATGAGGCTTATTTCCGAACGCCGTCTACAACTGATTATAATGGTATTTATAATGGACATTACCTTGACTTTGAAGCGAAAGAAACGAAAAATAAGACTTCTTTCCCATTGAGTAATATGCATGAACACCAAGTTTCACATATGGCGTCTTGTTTCAAACAAAATGGGATAGTATTTTTATTAATTCGATTTAAAACGCTTGATGAAGTATATCTCCTTCCCTATTCTAAGTTTAAATATTTTTGGGAAAGACATACGAATAACATTAAAAAGTCGGTAACGGTTGAAGAAGTAAGAAAAAATGGTTACTATATTCCTTATCAGTATCAACCACGATTGAATTACCTCAAAGCTGTTGATAAGTTGATATTAGATGAAAGTGAGGACCGCGTATGACGGAGAAAAAAAGGACTTCCCAATCTAACAAGAAAGGCAAGTCCGATCAAAAAAAGAATAGGAATATTAAACGAACGATAATCAAGATAATTGGCTTTCTTATCATTGCGTTCATTGTCTTAGCGTTAATAGGTATCTTGTTATTTGCTTATTATGCTTGGAAAGCTCCAGCGTTTACTGAGTCAAAATTACAAGATCCAATCCCAGCTAAGATTTATGATAAAGATGGAGAATTGGTGAAAACAATTGATAACGGACAACGACGTGAACATGTTGAATTAGATGAAGTGCCTAAAGGAATGAAGGATGCTGTATTAGCTACAGAAGATAATCGCTTCTACAGTCATGGTGCACTAGACTATAAACGTCTGTTCGGCGCTGTTGCCAAAAATATTACTGGTGGATTTGGTTCGCAAGGTGCATCGACTTTAACACAACAAGTTGTTAAACGATCATTCTTGACAGATAAAAAATCTATTGCACGTAAGGCACAAGAAGCGTACTTATCATACAGATTAGAACAAGAGTACAGTAAAGATGAAATATTCGAAATGTACTTGAACAAGATTTATTATTCTGATGGTGTTTATGGTGTGAAAGCGGCAGCTAAGTATTACTTTGATAAAGAATTGAAAGATTTGACTTTAACTGAAGAAGCATATCTTGCCGGTTTACCACAAGTACCAAATACGTATAATGTTTATGATAATCCTGAAGAAGCGGAATCACGTAAAAACACTGTGCTTTATCTCATGGAATATCATGATAGGATTTCCAAAGAAGAGAAAGAAAAAGCACAAGATACTAAAATACAAGATACACTTGTTCAACGAACTAATGAAGAGCGACAAGTAAGTAAAGATGATTCTAAAAAAGAATATGATTCATATATTAACTTTGTAAAATCAGAACTTATGAATAATAAAGAGTTTAAAGATGAAGATTTAGGATCTGTATTAAATAGTGGTATTAAGATCCATACAAATATGGACAAAGACGTTCAAGAAACATTGCAAGACCGTATTAATAATGGTAGCTACTATAAAAATGAGGATCAACAAGTTGGTTCATCTATTGTAGATAGTGAAACTGGCGAACTTGTTGCAATATCTGGTGGTAGAGATTATAAAGACGTCGTTGATAGAAACTTAGCAACAGACGCACACCCTACCGGATCGTCATTAAAACCATTCTTATCTTATGGCCCAGCAATTGAAAACATGTCTTGGGCAACTGACCATGCTATGAAAGATGAAGAGGAATACCAAGTTGATGGTGTTACATTCAGAAACTATGACATGGAAAGTCACGGAACGGTTAAACTTTATGATGCATTACGTCAAAGTTTCAACATCCCTGCCTTAAAAGCTTGGCAATCAACGAAAGAAAATGCTGGAAATGATGCACCGAAGGAATTCGCTGAAAAAGTAGGATTAGAATATGAAGGAGATATTGGACCTTCTGAAGTACTAGGTGGTTCTGCATCTGAGTTCTCACCTACACAATTAGCATCAGCATTTGCATCAATTGCAAATGGTGGCGAGTACAACAATGCGCATTCAATTGAAAAAGTTGAAAAACAAGATGGTGAAGTCATTGAATATGACCATACAAGCAAAAAAGCTATGAAAGATTCTACTGCTTATATGCTAGCTGAAGTGCTAAAAGGTACATTTGAAGCTTATGGTTCTGCATATGGACACGACATCTCTGGAGTAAACATAGGCGCTAAAACAGGTACAGGTACGTATGGACAACAAACTTACCAACAATATAATTTACCTGATGATGCTGCTAAAGATGTTTGGGTTAATGGTTTCACACCTAAATACAGTATGTCTGTATGGATGGGATTCAATGAAGTTAAACAAGGTGGAACTAACTCCTTTGTAGGAAGTGATGAACAAGAATATCCTCAATTCCTATTAGAAGATGTAATGTCTACTATTTCACCACGTGATGGTGAAGACTTTACGAAACCAGACTCTGTTAGCGGAGACAGTAAAGATAATTTATCAGTTAAAGGTGAGTCTGATGACAATACAACTGATAATGATCCTAAAGGTCAAGGCAATAACAGCGATTCAGACAGTGACTCAGATAGTGACTCAGATAATGATTCAGACAGTAATAGTTCAAGTAATAACAATACTGGTAGCACAAATACCAATAATACAAGTGGTACAAACACTAGTAATGCAAACGGTACAAATACTACAAATGCAAATAGAAGTGGCACTGCTACTTCAAATAGTACACAATAACAAGACTTCAATTTTAAAAGACCCGGTTTCCATATTAATTGGAAATCGGGTCTTTGTTTTTAGTTAAAGTACATTTATACATATTAATTCATCAAATAAATATAATAATGAATAAAAAACAGCGTAATTGTTCTAATTTTGAGAGCTTACACTGTTTTTATTGTTTTAATGTTTGTTTTTTAGACGAATTTGATAAGATGCGTTCATTTTAATAAGTTCTGATTTTAATGTTTTCATTTGGCTGTAACCCATAAAATGATATTTACGTGCTATCATATAATGATATCTTTCTTCGAAATTCATTGGAACGACAGCATATTCATCTAAGTATTTAAAATCAATAATTTCAATACCATTAATTTGTTGAAAGTAAAGTTGAATCAGATTAAAGTATTGATCTAACAATCGTTTTGCTTCTGGTGATTTTAGTTTTTTTACTTTCGCGTATGAATCCAATTCCAGTTCTAACTTTGTAAAATCTTCTTTTGTAATCATTTTGTTCATGCCTCTTTCAAACTTGCCTTATAGCGCTTTTGACCTTCTCTACAATCTTCGAATAATGGGCAAACATCGCATTTCGGTTTACGTGCTAAGCAATGATAGCGACCGAAAAATATGAGTTGATGATGTGTTTTGTTCCATCTTTCTCTAGGAACTACTGTACACAATTTATCCTCTACTTGACGTACATTATCTTTCCATCGACATATACCTAAACGTTTTGAAATACGTTCTACATGTGTATCTACAGCTAATGAAGGTTCTCCAAAAGCTACGCTCATAACAACGTTGGCCGTTTTTCTACCCACACCTGCTAAGCTTTCTAACTCAGCGTGTGTTTGAGGAATCTTACCATCAAATTTATCTAAAAGCGATTGACTTAATTTTTGAATATTTTTGGCTTTATTTCTATATAAACCAATAGTACGTATATCATTTTCTAGTTCTGAAATATCCACACTTAAATAATCTTCTGGTGTTTTATATTTTTCAAATAAAGGTTTCGTAAGTTTATTTACAGAAATATCAGTTGTTTGTGCAGATAAGAGTACAGCAATTGTAAGTTCAAATGCATTGTCATGGACAAGTTCACATTCAGCATTTGGAAACATTTCAGCTATGACATCAACCATTTCAAGTGCTTTTTTATTACTTACCATTTGGATTCTCCCCATTCAGCCAATCAAATTTAGGGACCTTACTAACTGTATGTTTCATTTTAGGTTGGTTAAATTGGCGGCTAATTTTTTTCGAATCTTCAATCGTTTTTACATTATTCTTTTTCCAATTTAGTAAAATACGATCGATATATTTAAAACTCATTTTATTTTGGCTCTCTGCTTCGTTTAAAGCAGCTTGAATGACACTTAAATCATGTTTATCTATATCTAACCATTGATTTAATGTTTCTATCTCATATGGAGATAAAGGTCTGCCAAACGCTTGTTCTATTTTTTGAAATAATGTATTGAACTCTAGCTCAGATTCATGTTCGACTTGTTTTACATTCATTTGTTGCATAATTTCACTTAACCTATCATAGAATTGGTCAAGGTTCATATATTCAGTGAACTTACCTTCTTCGTCCTTATTAACATTAAGTTCTAGTAAATCATGCTGAATTAAAGTTTGAATGATTGAAGTGATTTCTCTTGAATCTAATGCAGATCCTTGCTGTAAAGTTTCAATTGAAGGTTGTTTATTAGATGTTTCAGAGGCATGTAATAATTTGATTAAAATCACTAACTCTGTTTCATTTAAGCCTAATTCATTGTAATGATCAAGTAGTTCTTTTCGAATTACAATAGGTCTTGTTTTTAATTGTTCTCTATCCAAATTAACCCCTCCCATCTTTGATATTGTTATAAAAACGTCCAGCCATTATTTGTGGACTGGACGCTGTTTGTGAATCTTATTATCTTATTTAAAATATTATGGATATAATCGATTAAGTAAGCGTGGGAATGGTGCTGTTTCACGAACGTGATCCACACCGGATAACCAAGCCACAGTTCTTTCTAAGCCTAAACCAAAACCACTATGAGGTACGCTGCCATAACGACGTAAATCTAAATAATAGCTATAACTTTCAGCGTCTAAGCCATATTCATTAATACGTTGCTCTAGTAAGTCAAGGTCATTTATACGTTCAGACCCACCTATAATTTCACCATAACCTTCAGGTGCAATTAAATCTGCACATAGTACAGTATCTTCATTTTCTGGATTCGGTTGCATATAAAAAGGTTTGATTTTTGTTGGATAGTTAGTGATAAACACTGGTAAATCATAATGATTAGCGATAGCCGTTTCATGAGGAGAACCGAAATCTTCGCCCCATTCTATATCGTCAAAACCTTGTTCTTTTAAGAATACTACAGCATCATCGTATGTAATACGTGGGAATGGTGTAGTTACTTTTTCAAGTTTAGATGTATCACGTTCTAATACATTAAGTTCAAGTTTACAATTTGTCAATACAGATTGAATCACATATGTCACATATTGTTCTTGAACTTCTAAACTTTGTGCATGTTCACAAAAAGCCATTTCAGGTTCAATCATCCAGAATTCAATTAAATGACGACGTGTTTTAGATTTTTCAGCACGGAATGTTGGACCAAATGAGAACACTCTACCGTGAGCCATTGCAGCAGCTTCCATATAAAGCTGTCCACTTTGTGATAAGAACGCGTCTTCATCAAAGTATTTTGTATGGAATAGCTCACTTGTGCCTTCAGGTGCACTTGCTGTTAAAATAGGTGGATCAATTTTTGTGAAACCATTGTCATTAAAGAATGCATAAGTTGCACGAATAATCTCGTTTCTAATTTTCATTACAGCATGTTGTTTTTTAGAACGTAACCACAAATGACGATGGTCCATTAAAAATTCTGTACCATGACTTTTAGGTGTAATTGGGTAATCATGAGCTTCTGAGATTACTTCTATTGATTTCACTTGCATTTCGTAACCAATATCTGAGCGATTATCTTCAGAAATAACGCCAGTAATATAAATAGATGATTCTTGTGTTAATTCTTTAGCTAATTTAAATGTTTCCTCAGTTACTTCTGCTTTTGCTACGACGCCTTGCATAAAGCCTGTACCATCTCTTAATTGTAGGAATGCTATTTTCCCACTTGAACGTTTATTAGTTAACCAAGCGCCAATAGTAACTTCTTGGTTAAGATATTGTTTAGCTTCTTTAATCGTTGTCTTCATAGCCAGTCTCCTAATAATATTGTAGTCTTCTTTTCTTTATCCTTATATATTTTAACAAAATAGATGTATAAGTTCTAGTTGTGGGTGCTGAGTTTATTAATTACGTTTGTCCTCTTTTTTTAATTTCTTGAGTATGCTTGAAAATTGTTTGATATCACCTTTATTTTGACGGTAACTCTCTAACGATTGTTCAAAAAATTGTTTGTAATTACTACGAATTAAGCGATCATCAAAGGATACGATAATGCCTTTATCATTTTCACTACGTATCAATCTACCGAGGCCTTGTCTGAAACGCGTTACAGCATCAGGTAATACATAATCTTTGAATGTAGAAGTAAACTCAGATTCCATTAACCAATATTTTGTATTGTTTTGATTCATAAAAGGTAACTTAGCAATCATGACGCATTTTATGCCATTAGATTGAAAGTCAAAGCCTTCAAAAAATGTACCTGTGCCAAGTAAGATTGCTTTATTAAAACTATTAAATTGTTGAACAATCTTATAGTTTTGATTTTGCTGTTGTGTCAAAACGACATAGTCTTCAAATTCCGGCAATTCATTTAATAACTCTTGAACCATATGCATCATTTTATAACTTGTAAATAGTATTAAACATTTAGACTCTACAATGTTAATATACTCAATCACGTAATTAACGATAGAACTCACATAATCATCAATACTTTTATAATTATATGAAGCCACATCATTAGGTATGAATACGGTAGTTTGGTTTGGTGACATTACCTTCGAATCAATCTCATACGTGTTAAAGACGATATCTTTATTAAACCAATGTTTGAAATTTTCAAATGAATGGTTAAACGTTAATGTGCCTGAAATAAATGTAAGTGATTTAAATTTATCTAATACTTGTGTCGTTAATATTTCTTTAACATCATAGTCTTTGACATTAAGTCTAATTGTTGATTTTTGATTTATATTTTTAATTGATAAATAACTTGTGTGGTTATTTTTTAAACTGTGCTCAATTTCTTTAAAACGATCATTAATATAAAGTATTTGTTTGCGCACAGACTTGATTGTTTTGTGACTCATACCATTGAAGAATTCTAAAGTCATATTAAGTTTATGAATAATTGAATGTAAATCGTTCAAAATTGGTGCAACGTCAAAATGATAGACAAAATGGAGCTTGTGAACTTCATCGTCATGCACTTCAGAACTTTGAATGATTTCAAAAATAGTAGTGAATAATTGTTCATTTAAATCATGTATCTCATTGACTGTTGTTTTTAACCCGAAAACATCTATAGGCGGTATATCTAATTTTTCAAGTATTCTTTGTTGTTCTAAATGATCGATAGATTTAAGCAGCTTATCATTTTCTGTCTTACCAATTAAGCCGAGTTGATATTTGATATCAGAATAACTCAATTCATTGGTTACTTGGCTTAAAGCATAGTCAGGCAAGCGATGTGCTTCGTCGATAATGCAATCATCAAATAATTGATAAATAGAATTATCATGTGCAGCATGTATTAAATGGGCATGATTTGTAATACCAATTTGAATATTTTGAGCATTTCGTTTAATGAAGTTGAAGTAATGTATATCATTTCGAACAGGTACATAAGTCTCTAGCTTTTGTTCGAAATACATTTTTTGTCCGCCCTTTAAGTCTAGCTCTTGAATATCACCTGTGTCTGTTTCGGTAATCCAAATTAATAATTGCATTTTTAATATACCGACTTCATAATTATTGGCTTCTTCTTTCAAGATTTGGCTGATTAAACCTAATGAAATATAATCACGTTTACTTTTTATTAAAGTAGCATTTATTTTGAAATTTAAAGCTTGCTTAAGCGCAGGTATATCTTTTTCCAATAATTGGTTTTGTAATAATTTAGTATTAGTTGAAATCATTACGTGTTTACCAGTTTCAATGTTATACATTAAAGAAGCGAGTAAATACGCAAATGACTTGCCACTTCCAAGTGGTGCTTCAATCATTGCTTTTTCACTATTCATTAACTGTTCTAAAATAATCTCTGAAAGATATAATTGTTGTGGTCGATAGGTCAAATTAAGTTCCTTAGTAATCAAGGTATATAAATCTTTCAAAGTGCCATCAAAATCTACTGTTGGTGCTTTGAAATCTTTTTGTTTTTTATAAATAATTTGTTCGAATTGGTCATAAACATCCTCTAGTGACTTATCTTTATGATTACGTACCATCTCAAATAAAATATCATGTAAATCATATTTTAAATTCTTACTTAAATAATATAGTTGTTTCAAAGTATCTAAAGGCAACATTTCGAATTTCTCAAATGCGAGTATCATAAGTTGCGCTGTTGTAGCAGCATCTTCGTCAGCACGGTGTGCGTTGTTTAGAACAATGCCATGTGCTTCTGCTAACTCACTTAACTGGTAACTTTTATCTGTTGGAAAAGCGACTTTAAATAATTCTAACGTATCCATTACTTTTTTGGGACGATAGTTGATATCACAATTTTTAAAAGATTTTTTTATAAAGTTCAAATCAAAAGCAACATTGTGTGCCACGAAGATACAACCATCAATTTGTTTATAAATATCTTCAGCTATTTCATGGAAATATGGTGCTTGATTTAACATTGCTTCTTCTATTGATGTTAATGCTTGTATAAAAGGAGGAATTTCTAAATCTGTTTTAATCATTGAATGGTACGTGCCGATTATTTTATTTTCACGAACAAAAGTAATACCTATTTGAATGATTTCATCATAGTCTAATTGGTTTCCTGTTGTTTCTAAATCCATAACGGCATAACACGGTTTTGTCATTCTCATTCCTCCTTTCAACGAGGTTAAAATTCTATATCTGCACTGATTAAACGATGTTGATTGTTTTCTTCATCCAATACAAGTAAAAAACCATCTTCATCAATATCAAGCGCTTCTCCGTGGAATTGTCTACCATTCTCGGTAAATCTTAATGTTTTATTCCAAATATTCGAGGCTGCTATGTATTCGTCTCGAATAGTTAAAAATGGTTCTGCAAGAAATTGTTTATATCGATATTCAATATGACTTACAAGCGATTGTAAAAAATAGTAGCGGTTAATTTTTTCGTCAGCATGAATGCGGACACTTGTAGCTTTTTGTTGTAGTTCATTACTAAAATCTTCTTGTAAATGGTTCATATTAATACCAATGCCGCAAATAACCGCTTCAATACTATCACTATTCGCAACCATTTCTGTCAAAAAGCCACAAACTTTTTGTTTATTTATATAAATATCATTTGGCCATTTAATGGTAACCGGATCGATACTGAACTGTTGTATCGCATCTCTTATGCCTAGAGCCATAAATAAATTAAATTTTGTTATCATTTCAAAAGGTACATCAGGTCTTAAAACAATCGACATCCACAAGCCCTTTCCTTTGGAAGAGGACCAAGGCCTATTGAATCGGCCTTTACCTTGTGTTTGTTCATCACTTAAAATAAGAAAGGTATTTGTATTACCTACTAATTTTTGCTTAGCCAGTAATTGAGTTGAATTAACACTTTCCAATATTTCAACATGATCAAATACATTTTGTGCTTTTAGCATTGGTAATACAATGCCACTATACCATTTATCAGGTAATTGGATTAAGCGATGCCCTTTATGATTCACTGATTCAATCTGACACCCTTCTAATTTAAGTTGATCTATTACTTTTTTTACAGCTGTACGTGAAATGCTTAGTTGTTCTGCTATAAATTGACCCGATATGTAATCAGGTTGGTGCTGATATAACATTTGAACAACACCTTTACTATACTTGGACATGTGTTTTCACCCACTTTAGCAGTTCTGGTTTAAAGTTTTTGACCTCACCTGATAGTATGGCACATTCAACTTGACGTAATATGGGTTTAAGCCATGCACCACTTGGTTTATCTAATACTTGTAATATATCTTTACCATTTATATCCATTTCTTTTCTTGATGAAATCGGTAACTTTTGGCTAATTTCATTGATGGAAGCAGCATTAAAAATCAATGGAGATACTTTTATAATATTATTACTATTGAGCATACGTTCATAACTTAGTACTTGTAGTATATCTTCTTTTCCGAAATCATAAACAAATAACTTCAAACTTTGTTTGCTGTGGATTTCTGGCATTTGTTGTAACATGCGTTCGAGTCTAGTGATATATTTCTTTTCATTGTTGCTAATTTTCAAATCTGACAGCTGTGTGTCAACATCGGGTTGTTGTGCTTTTAAGAATGCAATTAACATTGATAATGATATTGATTCTTCTAATATGAATTTTGATAAGTCAAAACGTTTAAAAAATGGTATATAATTAAATGCATTAAAGTACTTTAAATTATTGAAACTTTGGGCCACATATTGACCTAATGTTAATTTTTTAAGTTCAATTACGATACGTTCAATAGATAAATGCGCAATATCTGCTATATGGGCATGCATACCATTAAATGTAGCTTTCTCCAACGTAAACCCAAGTTGTGATTGAAAGCGCAAACCTCTAATAATACGTAATGCATCTTCGTTAAATCGTTCTGCTGGATCTCCAACTGTCTTGATTAATCGCTGTTCTATATCTTTTAGTCCATCAAAGTAATCATGGATTTGATAATTCACATCCATAGCAATGGCATTCATTGTAAAATCTCTTCGTTTTACGTCTTCGTATAAGTCTCTTACAAAAAAGACTTCATTAGGTCTACGATGATCATCATACTCACCTTCAGCACGAAAAGTTGTCACTTCATATTGATCGCCATTATAGACGACATTAATCGTGCCATGTTCCCTACCAATAGGAATGGTCTTATCAAATACTGCTTCAATTTCATCTGGTGTGGCACTAGTCGTAATATCGATATCATGAATTGATTTTTGCATTAAGTAATCTCTAACTGCCCCACCAACATAAAATGCTTGGTACTGATGTTTTTGTAAAGTTTCTAAAATTGGCTTTGCCGCTTCGAATAATGTTTTAGTCATTGTTACCCTCTAACATTTTTTTGTAGTAATACTCATATTGATCTGCAATTAAGTCAGACGAAAAGCGTTCTGAGACATCTGCTAGCATTTGTGTTTGCATTGTTTTATAAAGCTTTGCATCTGTGAGTAATTTTAAGGCATACTCACTTGCGCTTGTACTATCACCTACATCAACTAAAAAACCAGTATCTTCATGTTTAATGACTTCTTTAATTCCACCAGCCGTAGATCCAATTGGCACTACTCCAGATTTCATTGCTTCAAGTAGTGTTAGACCAAAACTTTCTTTTTCACTTAGTAGTAAGACTAAGTCTGAAATTTGATAAAATTCACTAACCCAATTTTGTTTTCCTAAAAAAAGAACTTCATCTTCAATATTTAGATCACGTGCTTTTTGTTTCATATCCATTAATTCTGGACCATCGCCTAATAATAATAATTTTGACGGCATAGATTTATGTACTTTTGCAAATGTATCGATAATTGTATCAATACGTTTTACACTTCTGAAGTTTGAAACATGAATTAAAACTTTCTCTTCTGGTTTTATTCCATAACAAGCTTTTAATCGTTCATCTTCTTCAGTTTGTACATCGGGTTTTGTTGGAAATTCATTTTCCCGAACAAAATTATATATTGGAATAATTTCTTTGTTTGTTTCAATGATATCATTAGTTTGTTTTGCGAGTGACTGGCTTACACTCGTCACAATATCGCTTTCTTCTATACCAAATTTAATTGCGTTTTTTAAAGAATGATCATAACCTAGTACAGTTATATCAGTCCCATGCAATGTAGTCATAATTTTAATGTCTTTTTTGGACATTTGTTTTGCTAAAATACCACAAACTGCATGAGGGACTGCATAGTGCATATGTAACAAATCTAAATCATACTCATTGATAACCTCAGCAATTTTAGTACTTAAAGTTATGTCATAAGGAGCATACTGAAAAACAGCATACTGATTGACTTCAACTTGGTGAAACGTGATATTTGGTAATGGCTTGCGTATTCTAAAAGGTATATTAGATGTAATAAAATGGATGTCATGCCCACGTTCAGCAAGTTTTATGCCTAATTCAGTGGCGATGATTCCAGAACCACCCATAGATGGGTAACAAGTAATGCCTATTTTCATAAGGTGGGACACCCTTTCTATTTCAAATTAAATTATTTTCGTTCAAAACGATCTTTATCACGTGTATTAAATTTTTTCATTGTTTCATCAAAGCTTTCTGTCATATCAATATCTAAAGAATTGGCAATACATAATAAAACGAATAAATTATCACCTAGTTCTGCTTTAATTGTATTTTCGTCTTCTGTCTCTTTTTTCTTTTTCTCACCATGGTAGTGATTAATCTCTCTTGCCAGTTCACCAACTTCTTCAGTTAATCGCGCAAGATTAGCTAAGGGAGAGAAATACCCTGTTTTAAATTGACCAATATAGTCATCCACTTCAGTTTGCATATTTTTCATAGTCTTCATCATATACGCCTCACATTCTAACGGTTTCTTATATAGTATAGACTAATTTTAGGCTTCATGCATTATTCCTGCAATAGTTAACCGTTATATTATTTACTATTTGACTATAATCGTTTTAATTTGTTTATTTCATTATTACACGTAATTAAGTAGTAACCACTTCTTTTTAAAAGTGAGTAAATTAATATTTTTGCTTAGATGTGTTTTTTGGTGAGATTTAAATCCGAAATAATAAGAATGTCAGTTTAAACAAAAATGGAAGCAAGACAGAAATCTAATTTTTCTAATAAGATTTCGTCGTTTCACTCCTGCAAAGATGACTAAAAAAATAAGGTTGAGACATAATTATATGTCTCAACCTTATTTATATTATTATTCACTTGATCTAGCAATAAGAATAAATCTTGCAAGCTCTGCTAATGCAACTGCAGTTGAAGCAACATAAGTCATTGCCGCTGCTGTAAGTACTTTTTTAGCATGGCGGTGTTCTTTTTCATTAACAATGTCTAAGCTTTTTATTTGTTTCATAGCTCTACTACTTGCGTTAAATTCAACTGGTAGTGTAACAATTGAGAATAATACTGCAAGAGACATGAATGCAATTCCAATCCATAATGCTGTAGAACCTAAAGTACTTTGCATAGTAGTTAAAATAATACCTGCAAATACTGCTAAGTAACCAACTGAGCTACCTACGTTAGCTAGTGGTACTAAAGATGTTCTGAATCTTAAGAAGAAATAACCTTCTGCGTGTTGTATCGCATGACCAACTTCGTGGGCTGCAATTGCTGTACCAGCAACTGAAGGTCTACTGAAGTTAGCTGGTGATAACACGAGAACTTTTTTTCTAGGGTCGTAATGATCTGTTAAGAACCCTTTTCCTTCAACGACATCAACATCATAAATGCCGTTTGCATGAAGTATTTCTATAGCAACTTCTTGACCTGTCTTACCACTTGTCGATCTTACTTGTGAATATTTTTCATAATTAGACTTAACTTTGTGCTGCGCCCATAAAGGCAATACCATTAGAATAACAAAATATATAATCATATAGATAAAAGACAAAAATCCTCACTCCTTTATAAACATTTTACTGTGAACGTTAATGATGGTCAAATATTTTATCCTTTTTAAATCGAGTTAAATTTAAATATAGCACTAAAGGTATGACACTTAACCAAAACGCGAGGTAAGCAATACCTTCAACATGGTTAGCAATGAAATCATAGTAAGGATATTGCATAAATACATAATCAATAATGTCATTATGGAATACCCATATCACAGCAATAGTAAAAGCAAGAATAGTAATTTTAAATCTTGGGTAAAAGAAAAATGCCTCTATAGCCATAATACCGTGAGAAAATATAAGCATACAGCCAATAATTGTAACTGAGTCGTATTGTATAAACATAATGATGTTCATAATAACTGCCCATACACCATATTTTATCAGCGATACAAAAGCTAAAGCTTCAATAATTGGTAAGTTCTTACCTGCGATAAGTCCGATTAATGCAATACATAAAAATAATGAAGCGGTTGGACTGTCTGGCACAAACGGTATGAACTGCCAACTCGATACACTCAGTTGATTACCATACCATATATAACCATATATCGTGCCTAATAAATTACAAATAAGCAGAAAGTAAAGTACACCTTTATTATAAATGAGTAAATGCCATAAAGATTTTATATTCATAAGGTCAATCCTTCATTGTTTTATTTACATTTCTTAACTCAAAAGTATTAAGGATTTGAGTTAATTGATAAAACAGTGCTTTATCATGCAATTGTAAACTTAAATCAATATTATCTTGTAAATGCGTGATAATAGAGGACTCGCTTTGCTTTGATAGCGGGATACTATAGATGTCTTGCATATACATAGCATAGTATGGTGAATGTAACAATTGCATTAATAATAATTCATCTAAACGAGTCTCTCGAGATTGTGCTTTGCTAAAATGCAGTTTGATATCAAAAGACACAGCATCATTTGCTATATAATTGAAGATTTCGTCACTATTAATCAACTGCTGGTTTTTAAGTGTAAACCTGATTCCTTGTTGCTCAGTATCTTCCATAGCAATTTCCAAAATATGATGATCGGAAATGAGTTCATCCACAAAATGAATTTGTTGTAGTAACTCAGGTGAAGACTTAATTAAGTTTAATACCCACACACTAATCCTAGATTTAAACTGATATTGAAAAAGCAGATATTCAATGAAATTAGCTTTCACTTGTTGTAGGGTATTACTCATCTTACTCACCTTCCTTGACTAGAAAGATAATAATCTTTCTGCTTCATCATGCCATGTTTCATTGCTTGGATCTAATTCCAGTAATTGATTTAGCATTGTTTTTGCTTGTTCAATTTGTCCGATTTCAACTAGATAGAAATAATAATCACTTAGAAACGCAGATTGCGTGTGCAATGTTGGATATGCTAATTCAAAGAAATGTTGTGCTTCTTTGTCACGTTCCTCTTGTCCTAACGCAAATGCTAAATGCCACATAAACACGGGATCTAAATCTTCTTCATCAACATATTTCAATAATGCTATAAGTGCCTCGTAGTCTTCTTCTTGTCTATATAAATCACTTAGGATTAAAAGTGGTTCTTGGTAAGCATTATCAACTTCTAAGGCTTGCAATAATAATTGTACACCTTCATTAGCATCGCCATGTTCAATTGCTATACTGCCTGTTGATACCATCAACTCTTTATAAAATTGACTTAATCTCAAGCCTTCTTTACCAATTTCAATGGCTTCTGCATGGTTATGTTCATTTTCATAAAGTTGTTGCAGATAAAAATAGCCTTGTAAGAAGTCAGGATCTTTAGATAATAGTGTTTGAACTAAATTAATTGCTTCTTGAGAGAGCTCATTTTTTTCATAAGCAATCGCTTTTTTAAAGTAATCTTCAGAAACCATTTCTTCTTCATTGATTTCATCGAACATTTTAATCGCATCACTGTAGTTTCCACTTTGCAAACTACAATCTGCTAAGCGAGAAAATAAATTTGTGCCATTCACTTGATATTCGCCTGTTTCAAGCACAGTTTCGTATTCAGAAACTGCACGTAAGTATTGTCCGTCAAAATACAATAATTCAGCAAGTGCATAGTGTATAATTGGATCATTTGGTTCTATATCTATGGCGTCGACTAATTTATCTATCGCAACTTCTAACATATTTAATTGTTGATATAAATCAGCTTCTAACATTAAACGTTCAGTTGATAATTCAACTTGGTTTAAATATTCTAAAGCTTCATCAGTTTGATTCTCAGCCATTAAACCTTCGATGAAGTAGATAAGTAGTTCACTTTCATCAGGATATTTATGGTATAACGTACGGAATACTTCGAGCCCTTGAGGCATTAAACCGTAATTATATAACGTTTCACCAAGTATAAAAAGTGCATCGTCCTTTGGAGAACTTAATGCTTCATTCACACGAGTGTCTAAGTTATCTAATTTTTGTAAGTTGATATCGTCTATGAGTTTATAGATATCTTCCATACTTTTATCCCTCTTTTTCTAATTGTTTTAACTTCGTTAAGAAACCTGGGAAAGAAACATTTACAGCATCAAATTGATTAATAGTTAACGATTCATCTGTTAATAATGATGAAATAGCAAGCATCATACCTATACGATGATCAGTAAAACTATCGACTGTTGCTGTTTGCTCCATAGTTGAAGGATGTATAATCATACCATCGCTTGTTGGTTGTAACATAAATCCTAATAAATTTAGCATATTCGCAGTCGTATCAATACGATTTGTTTCTTTAACTTTCAATTCTTCTGCATCTTTTACAATACTTGTACCTTCAGCTTGTGAACATAGTAATGCTACAATTGGAATTTCGTCAATTGCTCTTGGCACTAAATCTCCATCAATTTGGAGTGGTTTCATATCAGGTGAATATTGTATGCGGATTGAAGCAGTTGGTTCTGGACCATCTGTTTGATTGAATAGCGTAATGTTCCCTTCCATTTGTTTCACGATATCTATAATACCTGAACGTGTTGGGTTTATGCCAACATTGTGAATTGTAATATCACTGTCTTTTGTTATCAAGCCCGCCACTATAAAATATGCTGCTGAAGAAATATCACCTGGCACATGAAAATCTACGGATTGAATATGTTCGATTCCTCGTTTTGGCATTTCTATCGTTTTCCCATCAGTAGTAATAGGAATATGGAAATGTTGGAACATCGTTTCTGTATGATTGCGTGTTGTACCTAATTCTTTAACAGTTGTCGGCTCTTCTGCAAACAAACTGGCGAATAAAATTGCACTTTTCACTTGTGCACTCGCAACTTCCATTTGATAAGACATGCCGTTAATTTGTGCAGGTTTAATGATTAGCGGTGTGTAATTATTATCGACGCCTGTTATATTAGCGTTCATTAAGCTTAAAGGTTTCATAATTCTGTCCATCGGTCTTTTACCAATAGATTCATCACCTGAAATAACAGTTTCAATGCCTAAACCACTTAACAGACCAGCCACCAAACGTGTCGTTGTACCAGAATTACCTGTATAAAGTACTTGATGAGGCGTTTTGAAGTGTTTATAACCAGGAGAATTAATTTCTATTTTATCTTCGCCAACAGTAATTTCAACACCTAATTGTTGGAAAATTTCCACTGTATTCAGGCAATCTTCACCAAGAAGTGGTTTATATATTGTAGAGGTGCCAGATGCAAGAGAACCTAACATAATGGCTCTATGTGTCATAGATTTATCTCCTGGTACTTCTATTTCACCAATCAATGGTCCGTTAATATCAATTGTTTTACTGTTTGTCAAAAAATCCACCTACTTTTTAAAATATGTTAGGAAATCTGTGAATGCATGTAGAAGTGTTGGCTTATCTATGTGTTTTACCACAGGATTGCCAATGCCATCCAATAATACCATTTGAATCCCTTGTTGATCATTTTTCTTATCTTTTAACATGAGTTGATATAAGGTTTCAAACTCAAATTCATTAATGATATCTAATGGGTAATTTAATGAGACTAAATAATTAAAATAATGAGATATATCAAAATCTCTATTTAAGACTTTATTAGCAACAATAAATTGATAAATAATGCCTATCATCACTGCATGGCCATGAGGAATTTTAAAGTTGTATTCAACTGCATGTCCAAATGTGTGACCTAAATTTAAAAATTTACGGACATTGGATTCCTTTTCATCTTTGACGATAATATTTAATTTCGTTTGGATTCCTTTAAATAAATAATATTCAATTTCATTTAACGAAGCGAGTGCTGGCTGATCAGAGTATTGTGTTTCAATATTTTGTACAGCTTCCATGTCACTCAATAAGGCATGTTTATAAACTTCTGCATACCCACTTAAAATTTCTCCATAGGGTAAAGTTGTTAGAAAGTTCAAATCATAAATAACGGCATTAGGTCTATAAAAGGCGCCTATTAAATTCTTACCATGTTTAGAATTAATACCTACCTTGCCTCCTACACTTGAATCATGTGCAAGAATAGTCGTTGGTACTTGAATAAAATCTACACCTCTTAATAAGGTTGCAGCAAGGAATCCTGTAAAATCGCCAGTAGCACCACCGCCAACTGCGATTAAACAAGTATCACGTGTTAATTGTTTACTGAGTAATACTTCAATCGTTTCTTCATAAAAGGCTAACGATTTTGTCGTTTCACCAGAAGGAATGATAAGTTTATGTGCGCCATATTCAGAACTGATAAAATCTATCTTTTCATTCCAATTATTATTTACCGTTTCATCAACTACCAACACAACATCTTTATAATCATTTATATATTGATGTAATTGATCTAATGCATGGTGTTCTACAATAATTGGATAGTTATTGGATGTATAAGTAGTTTCTAATTTCATATGCTCACCTAGTTACTTCATAAATTTTAAATTGCTACTTAGTATTCTATATTTAATAAACGACGCTCATCTATTTGTGATTTTAACTGTTCTATATGATTACTTTGAAATTCTTCAAGTAATGCTTTTGCAATTTCAAATGCTACAACATTCTCAACTACAACACTTGCTGCGGGTACAGCACAGCTGTCAGAACGCTCAATAGAAGCTTTAAATGATTCTTTTGTATTAATATCAACGGAGTTTAGTGGTTTGTAAAGTGTTGGGATTGGTTTCATTACACCATTAACCACGATAGGCATACCATTAGACATACCACCTTCGAATCCACCTAAATGATTTGAACCTCTGTAGTAACCATTTGTAGTATCATACAAGATTTCATCTTGAATTTCACTGCCTGGTTTTTCAGCTGCTTTGAATCCTTCACCAAAGCTTACCCCTTTAAATGCATTAATACTTACAACGCCTTGGGCAATTCTACCATCAAGTTTACGATCGTAATGTACATAACTGCCAATACCTACTGGTAAGCCTTCGACAATTGTTTGAACTACACCGCCTATTGTATCGCCTGCTTTTTTAGCTGAGTCAATTTTATCACGAATTTCTTGAGCTATCTCATCATTTACAACACGAACATCATTTTTATCAATATTAGCTTTAATCGTTTCAAGGTCATATTCGATATCATCTTTGATGCCACCAATTTCAACCACTCTACTATAAAAGTTAATATCTAATTGTTTTAATAAAATTTTAGAAACTGCACCTACTGCAACACGTGCAGCAGTTTCTCTTGCTGAAGAACGCTCTAACACGTTTCTTAAATCTCTATGATTGTATTTCATACCACCAATTAAATCAGCGTGGCCAGGGCGTGGTTTAGTAATTACACGTTTCATATTGTCTTGATCTTCTTCACTTATTGGATCAGCACCCATGATTTTCTTCCAATGTGTAAAGTCATCATTTGTAACAATCAATGTGATTGGACTACCTAAAGTATAGCCATTACGCACTCCTGAAACAATTTCAACTGCATCCTTTTCAATTTGCATACGACGACCTCTGCCGTATCCACCTTGTCGTTTAAACATTTCTTCATTAATATCTGCTACGTTGATTTCTAGATTTGCTGGTACACCTTCAATAATTACAGTTAACTGTGGTCCATGTGATTCACCAGAAGTTAAATATCTCATACTTTTCCCACTCCGTTCCTTTAGTACTTTAAATTATAATATTCTCTATATCTTATCACATTCAATTGTTCAAATTAACAGAAAAATTTACAAATATTGAATCTTATGAAAACTTCCATGTTTTAAGTGTAACATTTGAATATTTTTTATAGTAATAACTTTAGATTTTATATAGAAATATTAACATTTTCCAATATTATCTATTTAATAGGAGGAAAAGAAAGCAAAGGTTCAATTTGATTTCTTACTCTCCATCTACAACATTTTATACACTATACTAAGTATAGTGTATAAATAAATGTTAAACATAAAATAAAAAAGCTAACTGAATTTTTCAGTTAGCTTTTTTATTATAATAATTCATTTCATAAAGCCTATGATTTATTGAAGTTAACGTTATTCGTATAACCATGCTTCACGTGATCCAGTATAATCACTTAATTCTTCAGCTTTAAACCAAAGGTTAATTTCTTTTTTAGCTGATTCTACCGAGTCTGAACCATGAATAATGTTTCTACCTACAGTTAAACCTAAGTCTCCTCTAATAGTGCCTGGTGTAGCTTCAGATGGATTAGTTTTACCAATAATATGACGCGAAATATTTACTGCATCTTCACCTTCAACTACCATAGCGAAAACTGGTGCAGAAGTGATGAAGTCAATCAATTTGTTATAGAACGGTTTATCTGTGTGTTCTGCATAATGTTCTTCTGCAAGTGACTGTGGTACAGTCATAAATTTACCGCCTACAAGCTTTAGTCCTTTACGTTCAATACGAGAAATGATTTCTCCTACCAAATTGCGTTGTACCGCGTCTGGTTTGATCATTAGAAATGTTCTTTCCATAATGTGTGAATCCCCCTGTTTGTTATGTATCAATTGTACAGTAATAATGTACATGACTATGTATCAATAAAATATTATGTTTTGAGATACATTAATATATTAACAGGTAATTAAAGCGCTTTCAATGCTTTTCATGTAATTATAAATTTCTTTTCCCCACTTTTTTAATTAATTTCTTAAATAAAGGTTTAGCAGCTTCGCTTTCCAATTGATCAAGTAGGTTTAATGCTTTTTCTAAATATTTATCACTGATTACTTGTGATTCTTGTATAACATCAGATGATTGAATGCGCTGGATACAATAGTCAAACGTCTCTTGATCTGTATCTGGAGTAAGTTGTTGTATTTGTGCTTTAAACTCTGGGTGCTTTCTCATTTCTAATAATACAGGTAAAGTGATATGACCATTCATTAAATCACTACCAACTGGTTTCCCTAATTTTTTTTCTGTACTTGTAAAATCGAGGATATCATCAACAATTTGAAAACTCATGCCAATATAATGACCAATCATTTTTAAATTATGAACTGTTTTCAAATCAGCACCAGAAGCAATCGCACCTACTTCTGTAGATAATTGTATCAGTAATGCTGTTTTGCGATTAATTCTGCGCAAATAACTCGTGATTGTTTGATAACCATTAAATTGATCTTGAAATTGAAATAGCTCCCCCATACATACTTCAACGATGGCATTTGAAATCACCGAATGAATACGGTTATCTTCAATGCTAGAAATATGTTCAAGCGCTGATGCAAGTAAAAAGTTACCGGCAAGAATAGCAGTATTTTGATCCCACTTTTTAGCTATAGTCAAGCTTCCTCGACGTTTATCACTCTTATCTACGACATCATCGTGAACTAAAGTTGCCATATGAATTAATTCAAGCGCAACAGCTACACGATAAACATCCTCATTCATTTCTTTACCAAACTGGCTACTTAAAATTACAAAGGCAGGTCTAACGCGTTTACCACCTGAAGAAAACAAATGATAAGAAGCATCTTCTAGTACTTTATCATTGCTTATAAGAGATTGTTCTAATCGCTTTTCGATTTTCTTTATTTCACTATTCATGTTTAACTTTGACACGTTAATCACCTTTGGTTGATTCATTTTTATTTATAGCCAAGGTGCATCGCTGCAACGCCACCTGTAAAGCTACGTATTTTTATATTACTGAAACCTGCTTGAGTAAACAGACGTTTTAACTTTTCTTTATCTGGAAAATCAAAAGTAGATTGTTGTAACCATTCATACTCATCTTTGGATTTTGCAAAAATTTTACCGAAAATAGGCATTATAAATTTAAAATAGAGTTTATAACCTTGTTTGAATACTGGTGTTGTAGGTTGGCTAGTTTCTAAACAGACAACCATACCGCCTGGTTTAAGCACTCTGTATAATTCTTTAAGTGTAGCTAAATAGTCAGGTACATTACGTAAACCAAATCCAATGGTTACATAATCAAATTCATTGTCTTCAAATGGTAGATTCATTGCATCGCCATGTACAAGTTGTATATTATGCATATCTTGTGTTTTACCTTTGCCGACTTCGAGCATGTTTTCACTGAAATCTACACCAATGACTTCGCCTGTGGGGCCTACAGCCTTACTGAGTGAGATAGACCAATCAGCAGTACCACAACATACGTCTAAAGCTTTACTACCAGGTTTAACGTTCATTTCTTTCATAACCCGTTTTCTCCAAGTCTTATGTTGCTCAAAGCTAATAATATTATTTAGGCGATCGTATTTGCCAGAAATATTTTGAAAAACGTCATGTACTTGTTCTTTTTTTGCTTTATTATCTGCCATAGTTAATTACCTCTTTTTTGAATGTATTTCAGTCTTTATTTCACCTAAAAATGTAATTAATTCATCTTTAGAAAATTTACTTAAATAAGAAGGATGTTTTTTAGCTAAGTTCGCTAATAATTTATCATTGAGTGATTCAAGATTGGCATCAGGAGCAAAATGTTGAATTGTAATACGTGGAAATAGGTTTTCAACTTTTAATATATATTGACTGATGTTCTCTTTAGTAAGTGCACCGTGATGTATTGACGACTTCATTTCGTTCACTTCAACGATTGCTGCACTTATTTCTTTTTGATAAGTTGGAGCGTTTAACTTTGCTAATAATGTATAAAAATGTGCGCTCAATAAGTCACCAATTAAAATAGACTTTTTAGACGATAACGTTGTAGAAACTTCGTCTAAATGACGCATCGCAGTATCTATTGTGAGGCAAGCCAATCTAGCTTCTTCAGGAATATCATATGAATCGAGAATTTGCGCTAAGTTTTCATCAATAGCTATAGATTCATAATAATGTATACCTTTAAGTCTATATACAATTTGTTTTTCTAATATGCTTAATGTCGTTTCCATGTTCACACCTCACGTTATTATCCATATACATATTAACATTATATAGAGAAAAATAAAATCAACGATAGTTATAGTGGTAAATATTTATGTATGAAGTATTTGTATAAATACATTTTTAGAGTGATGAAGCGATTAATATTTTGACTTATGTATGTATAATTTAATTTATATTAAGCGCTGTGACAATTATAATATTTAATTTATTTCAACGTTATATCGAATGATATCATATTAAGTATAAATAAATGCAAATTGTTTAACGTTCTTAAATTAAAAGTGTATAAAAAAAGAAAAAGCCCCTTATAAAAGGGCTTTAGTTTTAGTAAAGAATTATTTAACTGCGTCTTTTAATGCTTTACCAGCTTTGAATGCTGGAACTTTGCTTGCAGGGATATCAATTTCTTTACCTGTTTGTGGGTTACGGCCTTTACGAGCAGCACGTTCGCGTACTTCGAAGTTACCGAATCCAATTAATTGTACTTTTTCACCTTTAGAAAGTGATGATTGAATTGATTCGAATACTGCATCTACAGCTAAACCAGCCTCTTTTTTAGTTAAATCAGCTTGCTCTGCAACAGCATTAATTAAATCTGTCTTGTTCATTATGAATTCACCTCCCCTAGGGTTTATAATGATACTTAATATCATTATGGTATGACTTTAACACAACGAATACTGCAACTGCAATGATTTATGCGCAGAAAACGTTGAAATAATAGGATTTTAACAACAAATTGCTATATATTTGTTAAAAAGTGTAATAATGCTTCATTATTCTGATTTTTTTCCACGGCCCATAAGATCTTTAACACTCTCATCTACAGGTCTGTTTTCAAATAATACACTGTAAAGTGCATTCGTTATTGGCATGTCAACATCTTGCGCTTTTGCTAAATGATAAACTGATTTTGTGGTGTACACACCTTCGACAACCATATCCATCTCATCTAACGCTGTGTCTAATGATTTTCCTTCACCCAATTTAAATCCTAAAGTGTAGTTTCTAGAATGCGTAGATGTACATGTAACGATTAAGTCACCAATGCCCCCTAAACCTAAGAAAGTAATAGGATCAGCACCTAGTTTTTCACCTAAACGGCTAATTTCAGCTAAACCTCTTGTCATGAGTGCTGCTTTAGCATTATCACCAAAGCCCATACCTGAAATCACACCGCTTGCTACAGCGATGATATTTTTTAAGGCGCCACCTAATTCAACGCCTACAAGATCATCATTTGTGTAAACACGTAAATAATCATTCATGAATAAGTCTTGTGTTAATTTACTTACTTCAGGTGACTTAGAAGATGCAGCAACTGTCGTTGGTTGTTTAATGACAACTTCTTCTGCATGACTTGGGCCTGATAATACACCGATACCTGCATTATGTTCTGCTGAAATAGAATCTTCTAGCATTTCAGAGACACGTTTATAAGTATCATTTTCTATTCCTTTTGCTACATGTATAAATGTTTTTGGAGTTGATAAAAGTGAATCAATTTCGCTTGCTACTGTTCTAATAGCTTTTGTAGGCAATGCCATTAAAAAAACTTCAGAAAAATTTATAGCAGCTTTAATATCTAATGTTGCTTTGATTGAATCATTAATCTTAGCTGTTTTTAAATATTTACTATTGATGTGTTGTTTATTAATTTCATTGATTGTTTGTTCATTTTTACCCCACATCAATACTTGGTGTCCATTTTCAGCTAAAACATTTGCTAAAGCTGTACCGAAACTTCCTGTACCAAAGACTGTTACTTTAGACATGAATATCTCCTCCGATAATTAATTTCTCTTTCTAGGTATAATATGCACAGGTGTACCTTCAAAACCGAATGCTGCTCTGATTTGATTTTCCAAATAACGTTTATAAGAAAAGTGCATTAATTCTACATCATTTACAAAAACGATAAAGGTTGGTGGTTCAATTGCTACCTGCGTAGTATAGAAAACGTTCAATCTACGACCTTTATCAGTCGGAGTTGGGTTCATAGAAATAGCGTCAGTGATTACTTCATTTAAAGTTGAACTCTTCACGCGTTTTTTATGGTTTTCGCTGGCTTGTGTAATATAAGGGAATAACGTTTTAAGTCTTTGACTTTCTTTTGCAGAAACAAATGCAACTTCAGCGTAATCTAAGAATTGGAATTCTTTACGAACCTCATCTTTGAATTTTTTCATAGTATTCGTTTCTTTATCAACTGTATCCCATTTATTTACTACGATTACAATAGCTTTACCTTCTTCATGAGCATATCCGGCCACGCGTTTATCTTGTTCTATAATGCCTTGATCAGCATCAATAACAACTAAAATAACGTTTGAGCGTTCGATGGCTTTTAGGGCACGTAATACAGAATATTTTTCCGTATTTTCATATACTTTACCTTTTTTACGCATACCCGCTGTATCAATTAAGACATAGTCTTGGTCGTCATAAGTATATTGAGTATCGACTGCATCACGTGTTGTTCCTGCTACGTTCGAAACGATAACACGTTCTTCACCTAGTATTGCATTGACTAAGCTAGATTTACCAACATTTGGACGTCCGATAATAGATAAGCGAATCGTATCGTCATCATATGGATCAGGTTCTTCTTCTTTAAAGTGTTTGACAACTTCATCTAAAAGATCACCTAGACCTAAACCATGCGAACCAGAAATTGGATAAGGGTCGCCAAAGCCAAGCGCATAGAAATCATAGATTTCATTTCTCATTTCTGGATTATCTACTTTATTAACTGCTAAAACAACAGGTTTTTTTGATTTATACAACATTTGAGCAACAACTTGATCACTTTGTGTTAAACCTTCACGTACGTTAACCATAAAAATAATGACATCAGATTCATCAATTGCAACTTCTGCTTGTGCTCTTATTTGTGTTTGGAATGGTGCGTCACCAATTTCAATACCACCTGTGTCGATGACGTTAAAATCATGTGTTAACCATTCGCCTGATGAATAAATTCTGTCTCGAGTCACACCGGGTGTATCTTCTACGATAGATACACGCTCACCTACGACTCTATTGAAAATTGTAGATTTGCCTACATTGGGCCTGCCTACAATTGCTACTATAGGTTTAGTCATAACTAACTTCCTCTCTTTTTTAATCTCTATAATTCTATCATAAGGGGAAAGCAAATCAAAAGAAATATTTAATCTGTACTAATATTATTAGGTTAGCTTTAAAAAAACTGTTTTTAGAGATTACATAAAAATAAATCTTGTCCTAAATAGATGTTAGGACAAGATTTAAAATTGGTGTTAAATTTATACGTTAAAACTTGAAGTCTTTTAATTTATCTCCGAAAACATCACCTAAAGTAGGGTTGTCATCATCGTCAGAACCACTTTCCAAGTATGATTTCGTAGTGGCACTATCACTTTCAACTACATTTTCCGCTTCTAATGTTGCTTTAATAGATAACGAAATACGTTCTTTTTCTACGTCGACACCTAGTACTTTGACACCTACGACTTCTCCAGGCTCTAATACTTCGCTTGGTGAACCGATGTGAGTATGTCTTATTTCAGAAATGTGTACTAAACCTTGAACGCCTGGTTTAATTTCAACAAAGGCACCGAAGTTAGTTAGTCTAACAACAGTTCCTTCGATGACATCACCTTCGTTAAACTCACCTTTTATTGATTCAAATGGACTTGGTAAAGTATCTTTAATTGATAATGAAATGCGCTCTGAATCTCTATCAACTGATTTTACTTTTACGTTAACTGTATCTCCAATAGATACTACGTCTTCTGGAGATTTAACGTGTTCATGAGATAATTCAGAAACGTGAACAAGTCCGTCTACGCCGCCGATATCTACAAAAGCGCCAAAGTTAGTTAAGCGTGCAACTTTACCTTCGATAACATCGCCTTCATTAAGTGAATTTAATAAATCGTCTTTTTTCTCTGCATTTTCTAATGCCTCTACAGCTTTACGACTAAGAATGACACGATTATTAGCAGGATCTAGTTCTTCCACTTTTAGTTTAAGAACTTGTCCTTCGAAATCAGAGAAATCTTCAATGAAGTCTGTTGAAATTAATGAAGCTGGAACAAACCCTCTTTGACCAACATCGACTACTAAACCACCTTTTACTACTTCAGTGACTTTAGCTTCAATCGTTTTATTGTTGTCTAATTGTTCTTGTAAAAATTCATATGATTTTTCTGTTTCAAGTTGACGTTTAGAAAGAATATAAGCACCTGTCTCATTTTCTTCGTCATACTCTACTTTTGTAACATATGCACCAATTTCATCACCAACTTTGACAGCATCACCTGGGTTGTCTATATGATGCGTAGAAAGTTGACTAATAGGGATAATACCATTAAATTTAGCACCGTTAATGTTTACAATTACTTGTTTTTCATCAATTTCTTGAATCTCACCAGTAACCGTATCCCCTTCTTTAATCTCTTTGATCATTGATTCGTTGAATTCTTCAGTCATCTTGTCTGCCTCCTTATTACACTACATAATTATAACATCTTATAAACTGACAGAATTGTCAAGAAATTCCCCTTTATTATAGGAATTCAAATTCTATTTGTTAAAAAGTTGTAAAATCAGGGTTTATAGCTAACTAAAGCTTTGAAATTTTTACCTAAAATTTACATTTATTTATATATATGCAGATCTAATTGATATAAAAATGTACCTTATTTATATACCCTACATTAGTTATTATATAACCTTTTTACACAATTTAAAAAGAAACGGCACTATAATACGCTGTATTTATAAAAAAACTATTATTTTATTTAATTTCAGTAACTAATGATAAAATTTCTTCAGTTACTTTTTCAATACTTTTACCAGTTGTATCTACCGTAATTGCATCATCCGCTTTTTTCAAAGGTGAAATTTCACGTGTCATGTCATAATTATCTCGATCCGCAATTTCTTGCTTTAATTGTTCTACATTAGAGTCGATGCCTCTTTGTTCATTATCTTTTTGTCTACGCATTGCACGTTCTTCAACAGAGGCAATCATATAAATTTTTAAATCTGCATCTGGCAATACAACTGTTCCGATATCTCTACCATCCATAACAATGCCCTTTTGAGCTGCTAATTCTTGTTGCTTCTTAACTGCAAAAGTACGCACAGCTTCTTTAGATGCTACAAAGGAAACATTGTTTGTTACATTATTTTCTCTTAAAAAATCAGTAACATCATAGTTATCTAAAATGACTCTCTGACCTTTTTCTTCATCATATGTTAATGATAATTCAGATGAATCTATCAATTGCGAGAAGTCTTCAGTCTTGTTTTGTTGTAAATATTTATAAGTTATAGCTCGATACATTGCGCCAGTATCTACATAAATCATAGATAATTGTGCAGCAACGCGTTTAGCTATTGTACTTTTCCCTGCTGCAGCAGGTCCATCAAGTGCGATATTAATTAATTTCATTTTAGTAAACCTTCCTTGTTGTTTTATGTATAATATTTTATCATAAATATGTAAGTTATAAATAGGAGGAATGCCCATATGAAAAAACTTCTTCTCATACATACTGGTGGGACGATTAGCATGTCACAAGATGAAACTAATAAAGTAGTAACAAATTCAGACAATCCAATATCCAACCATCAAGACATTATTAAACAATATGCTGATGTAACAGAAATTACGCCATTTAACGTTCCATCCCCACATATGAATATAAAGTATGTAGAAACATTAAAGCTTATTATTGAAGATGCTAATAGGGATGAAAATTATGATGGGTTTGTTATTACACATGGTACAGATACGTTAGAAGAAACGGCATACTTATTAGATCTTACTATAAATGTTTCAAAACCGATAACAATTACGGGTGCTATGCGTTCTTCAAATGAAATTGGCTCAGATGGTTTATATAATTTTATCTCAGCTATTAGAGTGGCTTCAAGTGATAATGCAGCAGATATGGGTGTTATGGTTGTATTTAACGATGAAATTCATACTGCACGAAATGTGACTAAAACGCATACCTCCAATACGAATACATTCCAGAGTCCTAATCATGGACCATTGGGCGTAGTGACAAAAAATAGTGTTCAATTCCACCATAAACCATACGAACATTTAGTTTTAAATGATATTAACCATGATTTAAACATTCCTTTAGTAAAGGCTTATATGGGTATGAATAATGATGTATTAAACTTTTATAGTGAGCATCAAGTTGATGGTATTATTATCGAAGGTCTAGGACAAGGCAACCTTCCACCTACTTGTTTGGAAGGCCTAGAAAAGTGTTTAGATAAAGAGATACCAGTTGTGCTTGTCTCACGCTCATTTAATGGTATTGTTGGCCCAATTTATGCCTATGAAGGTGGCGGTGCTACCTTAGCTGAAAAAGGCGTTGTTTTTTCAAATGGATTAAATGGACCGAAAGCAAGACTTAAACTTTTAGTAGGTTTAAGTAACCAATTAAACGCTAAGCAGTTAAAAAAATATTTCGAATCACAGTTATAATGATTTAAAAAAAGAAATGATGGTTTCTACTTTATTAAACGTAGGAACCATCATTTTTTAATTGATTTTGCAGAGCTGGGCATGAGACAAAAATGTCATTAGAAAAATTTAATTTCTGTCTTACGCTCTAGTTTGTTATATTATTATGATTCAAGTGGTGTTTGTTTTTTAGATAAAATACTTTGAGTGATAATACCGCCGTGGTATTTGCCGTTTTCTATAAATATTGTATTTGCATCATTGCCTGCCGCAATGACACCAGCGATATAGCAATTTTCGACATTTGTTTCATAAGTTTCTCTATTATAAACTGGTGCAGTACCAAACTCATTACTATTGATATCTATACCAATTGATTGTAGGAAATCATAGTCTGGATGATAACCAATCATAGCAAAGACATAATCATTAGGAATTTCAATTGTTTGATTTCCTTGCTCATAAAACACACTATCTTCTGTTATTTTAGTAACATTTGAATTAAATGCCATGTTAATTTTTTCATGACGTACTAAAGATTCAAAATTCGGTAGAATCCAAGGTTTAATTGCTTTTGGATAATCTTCTCCGCGATAAATAACTGTTACGTTTGCTCCAGCCTTTTCTAACTCTAGAGCAGCATCTACAGCTGAGTTTTTACCTCCGACAATTACAACATTTTGGTCAAAGTAAGGATGTGCTTCTTTAAAATAATGCATTACTTTTGGAAGCTCAGCTCCATCTACTTCAAGATGATTATGATGACCATAATAGCCAGTTGCTACAGTAAGGAATCTACATTGATAGACATCTTTAGTTGTTGTAATCGTAAAACGGTTATTAATTTTTTTCACTGTGAGGACCTCTTCGAAAGCGTTAACTCGCAATTGATGATGCTTAACCACTGCTCTGTAATATACTAAAGCTTGATTTCTGTGTGGTTTGCTTTCTTCAACAATAAATGGAATATCCCCAATACTTAATTTATCACTTGATGAAAAGAAAGTTTGATGCGTTGGATAATTATAGATTGCATCTACAACATTTCCTTTTTCAATAACTAAAGTATCAATACCTTTTTTCTTTTGTTCAATAGCAGCACTTAATCCGCAAGGACCGCCACCAATAATTATACTTTCAACTGTTTGCATAGTTTATTTGTCCTCCTTATACCACCAATATATTATACCAGTAGTTTAGAAAAAACCAAATGATAGAAATCGAATATTCTTGCACAAATTATATTGACGCTTTATTAATCTTAAAAACTAAATACAAAAACGACCAAACTCACTAATTTAAAGAGTTTGGTCGTTTAATAGGTTTTTACTTATAACATGATGAACTATTGTGGAATAACAAGGCGTTGTCCATTATGGATTTCATTTCCTTGTAGATTATTGGCTTGTCTGATTTTTTCAACGTTTTCTGGAGAACCACTACCATAATATTGAATAGCAATTCTATATAGATTTTGACCATTGACTACATGTGATTGTTGGCCAGAGTTACTATTTGCTTGTTCGCTATCTTGGTTGTTAGTTGCTTGTGATTGATCTGAAGATGAATTGCTTTGAGCGTTAGATTGATCACTTTGTTGATCTTGACCGCTCTGACTGTTTTGGTCGCTTTGACCTTGACTGTCTTGCGTACTATTTGTTGCATCTTGTGAACCGTTGCTAGCTGAATCAGAATTAGCATCACTGTTTGCTTGGTCAGCGTTTTCGCTATCAGAATTGGCAGAATCTGAACCACTATTGCTGTCTTCTGAGTTTGAAGATGAGTCATCTTTGTCTTCATCTTTATTGGCTTTATCATCTTCTGATTTTTTATCTTCATCTTTATCTTTTTCAGAATCAGACTTACTATCTTTATTATCAGCTACTTTTTTGTCATCGCTATTTTTGTCACCTTCGTCATCGCCAGTTAAAGCCATGCCACCGAAAATAGCAATTGCAGCTAATATTAATATCGCAGCCAATATTGGTAATAATTTACCTAATAAACCGCCTTTTTTCTTTTTCTTATTATCGTCGTCATTGTTATCACCATTATTACCATTGCCGCCATTACCATTACCGCCGTTGCCATTACCATTACCGCCGTTGCCATTGCCACCGCCAGCTTTAGAATGTGCCGCTGCGGCAGCACCTGTTCCGGCAGCAGCTGCTCCACCAGCTACAGCAGCGCCTTTTTTCTTAGAACCATTTTTTTCTTTGTTCTTTTCATCTTTATCTTGTGCTTCGTTTTCGCTGTGATTATCTTTATTGTCTTTGTTGCCTTTGTGCTTGCCAGCAGCATAAGCACCTGCACCAGTTGCAGCGGCACCTCCAGCTACAGCAGCACCTTTTTTCTTAGAGCCTTCTTTATCTTGATCTTTTTTATCTTGATCTTCTATATCTTGTTCATTTTTATTCTGCTCGGTTGCTTTATTGTTATTATCTTGGTTGTTATCTTGGTTATGTTCATCTTTATTATCGCTATGCTTTCCAGCAGCATAAGCACCTGCACCGGTTGCGGCAGCGGCACCTCCAGCTACAGCAGCACCCTTTTTCTTAGAACTATTGTTATCATTTTCTGAATGCGAAGCATCATCTGATTTGTCTGCTCGTTCGTTATCAGAGTTGTTGATATTTTGTTCATTATCATTTAAGTCATTTTCTGCTGAATCTTTATTATCATTGTGCTTTCCAGCAGCATAAGCACCTGCACCAGTTGCAGCAGCGCCACCAGCTACAGCAGCACCTTTTTTATTAGATTCATTATCTTTTTGTGATTCAACGTTTTCGTTGGAATCATTTTGGTTTCCTTTGTTATTTTGATTGTTCGTAGATTCGGGGTTTAAATCATTATTCTTCGAAGGATCTTTTGTTGAGTTATTATTATCATAATCTGCTTCTGATGCGTTATTATCTTGTAGTGATTGATCATCGCCTTGAACTTCACCTTTATCTTGTTCAGGCTGATTATTTGGATTCTGATTTGTTGCTGTGTCACGTCTGCGCTGTCTTCTTTGAGCGTTTCTAGGAGGGAATTGTTCGTCTGTCTTATCAGAAACTTCCTCTTTTACGTTGTCAACTGAACCGTTAACGGAATCCTTTGCATTGTCTTGATGTTCTTTTGGATCAATGGATTGACGATTTTTTTCAAAATCATCTTTAAAATTGTTGTTAGACAAATTCATCATCCTTCCTTGTTTTAATTTAAGTATATACTGTTATACCCTAAAAATAAGTAAATATGTATAACTTTTTATGCAAAAAATTACTATTAAGCTAGTATATATGTAGTATTATAGCTTGTTTGAAAAAGTGAAGTAAAGTATTTGTCTATTATTTAAACAAATTTTGTATTTTTTCATTAAAATCCATTTTTCTTTTTACTTTTTTTCTATTAATTAAATTAATTACATTTAAATCAGAATCATTATCACAGCATTGATCAGGTCTTTTACTTAACGTTTCACCAAAGAATTCCATCATATAAGTGCGTCGGCATTGGTCTAGGTTTTTGTATCCTAGCATACGTATATAACCTTGGCGTTTTCGCTGATAGGTCCTGTCGAATATCGTACGTAACTCAGCAAATGAGTAATAGCTATTTAAAATTTCTAATATTTCAAATTTGTCCGGAGTTACAAAGGCACCTGTTTCAAAAGCATCTATGTCATTAGTGGTCATCATATCCGTAAATAATAGTGTTTCTAGTAAAAAACTATCATCAGGTTGAAATAAACTAATTGCTTGACTGTCTGCCCCATCACGACCAGCGCGACCAATTTCTTGCATATAGTTTGATGGACTTGTCGATAGGTGGTAATGAAAAATAGAACGTATATCTTTTTTATTAATGCCCATACCAAATGCACTGGTTGCCACGATGATAGGTATTTCATTATTTAAAAATTGATGCTGAACTGTGTGCCGTTCTTGATAAGATAAATCTCCATGATATATTCCTGTTAAAAAACCATAATTATATATTTCTTTTGCTAAAGTTAGACACACTTTTTTAGAAGAAACGTAAATAATTGTAGGTCCTGAATTTTCTAATGCTGGTAGTAACCATTTTAATTTAGCTTCATCATCTTTGAAATTTTTATGTGCTAAAGAAATATTGTCTCTGTTCATACTCGTTTTAATAACATGAAAAGACTTTTTTAACATATTGTTTAAATCATAAGTTAAATAATTCGGTGCAGTTGCTGTAAGCGCAAGCACGGTTGCTGTCGGAAAACGGGAGATAATTTTACCTATAAGTGCATAGTGAGGTCTGAAATCATATCCCCATTCAGATAAGCAATGTGCTTCATCTAATACGACCATGCCGATATCCAAATTTTTAATGAGTTTAAAATTTTGTGGTTGGAGTATAAATTCTGGACTTAAATAGATAAAACGACTTTTTGTTAGTGCTTCAATGTTTCTTTTTCTCTCGTTTTCATCCATACCTGAATGAATACAACAAACATGATGTTCACCGTGTAATTTGAGTTGCATGACTTGATCATCCATCAAAGAAATGAGGGGTGAAATGATGAGTGTCGGTTGTTGACGTATGTAGGTTGGTAATTGATAACAAAGACTTTTACCACTTCCTGTAGGTAAAATACCTAATGTATCTTCATTGTTCAATACACTTTCTATAATCTCTTGTTGACCAGGTTTAAAATCCTCAAATCCGAACCACTTTTTCAGCTCATGTTGCAACATTGATTTCACCTCTCTCAATTCCAACGATAATCAATTTCAATTCAAAATAGCTGAGGTCCGGAAATATTTCTTTATAATTGCGTAGCCTCTCACTACGATGTGAAATGTAGTAAGTCATGAAATCAGTATAAGTTGAATGTGTTAAATAATCTTCATAATTCGATATGTAGCCTTTTATAAATAGTTCTAAAATATGATCATCTATCGTATTAGGTTTAACATTTTGTTGTGCAGCCAGTTGTTCGAAGTTTAATCCATTTTGTAAACCTAAGTAAGTTTGCTCTGTTTTATTTAATAATGATGGTAGCACAATGAGTTTGTTTAACAGTGGATAGTTAGACTCGTGCTCAATCTCGTACATTAAAGTGACCAAATCTGTAAATTCTAATTCAAATAAGTGTTCTTGTGGTATGTCTTCTATTAAACTGATTTGTTGTCGTGTATACATACTTTCTTCAAAACCTTGTAGGTAATAGTGAATATATATTGTATTATTTTTATTCAGTATAGATTGGAATAATGTTGTAAGTTCTGCAACGAATTGTTCTTGTAATTGATTGCTTATAATTTCTTTATATACAAATTTAACTTGTTGGTGTACAGTACTATGTTGAGTAATAGGTACGAATTGATAGACCTTATGTTGTGTGTTAGATAGGGTCTGAGTTAACAATTGTATGGCTTTAAATGTATTGGTTAAACTATCAAACGTATGTCTCGGATGATTAACGATATTTTGATAGCTATTATGTTGATCATTAAATTGATTGAGGTATCGCTCGAACGACTGATATTTCAAGTTAGGCATGCTGTGATATAATGATAAGAGTTGTTGACTACAGGCATCAAAAAAAGTTTGATGTGACTTTTTCCCTGTGATAATATTAAATATACTTTTTTCAGTTTTGTAATTGTGTGCATGTGTTTGTGCAAATTGGATTATATTATACATGTTTACTCCCTCATTTTATAAAACGAAAACATTTGAAAAAACTTAGTACAGTGACTACAATAATAATTGTGCTATTAGTGTAGCATTTTTGTCAAAGGAGGCGAAGAAATTGGCTAAATATACAATTGTTGATATGGATACATGCATTGCATGTGGTGCTTGTGGTGCCGCTGCCCCTGATATATATGACTATGATGATGAAGGTATTGCCTATGTGATACTAGATGACAACAAAGGTACAGCAGAGGTGCCGGAAGAATTATATGAGGATATGGAAGATGCGTTAGATGGTTGTCCTACTGATTCAATTAAAATTGAAGAAGAATCATTTGATGGAGATGCATTAAAGTTTGAATAAAAGCAAGGTTAGTTCCATAAAAGTAAGTATTGCCGTTTATACTTAATTATATATAATAAGCATTTGCCTGAAAACAGTGATTACTATCTATAATTACTAATGGCTATGTTTAAGGTTAGCGTGTTCTCATTATGTGGAACATGCTAATTTTTATGTCTAAGATGGTTCTGAATTATTAATAGTTAATTTAAAATATAAAAACAGGGTGATTTCTGTATTACTTCAATAGAAATCACCCTGTTTTTATTTATCTGAGTATTAATCTCCAGATATTTTTAAATTTATTTTGGTAATACATTTTTTAAACGTTTAAATAAAACAATGAACACTATAGAAATAATAGCGCCTTTAATAATGTTGAATGGAATAACGCCAGATACAATAACAATCTTAACGTTTTCAACAACATCAGATAAATTCATAATCATGCCATATAAAGGTAACAACACAAAGTAATTTAAGATACTTAAAATAATTGTCATCACAATAGTTGCTACAGTAAAACCTATAATTTGTGATTTAAGGTTATATTTGTTTTTAGTGACATAATAAGCTGTCAGTAAAAAACTGGATGCTGCTAAAAAGTTAGCAACTGGACCAACTGGATCTCCAAGATTGAATAAAAAGTTCAATAAATTTTTTATAAATTCCACAATAATACCAGCGAGCGGTCCGAGTGTGAATGTAGCTAATAATGCGGGTACATCACTAAAGTCTAAAGTTAAATAAGGCGGTAAAAATGGTATTGGAAATTTTATAAACATCAATATAAAAGAAACCGCACTTAACATACTTATCGTAATAAGTCGTTTTGTTTGTTGTTGCATATTAAATTATCTCCTTCCATTCATCTTTTATCGAATAGGAGGATTTAATAGCACAACAAACAACCCTCCATCTTCTCCCATCCAGACTTTACTGTCGGCTCTAGATTTTCACTAGATCAGCCATTTATTTAAATGAAAATAAATGGGTCGCAGGCTTTAATTACTGCCGGTTGGGAATTGCACCCTACCCCGAAGATGAATATCTTAAATTTTTATAAATATATCATAGCTTATTACTCAGATAAAAACAATACTATTGCTCTAAATATGTTAAAAAGGAGTGAAAGCGACTGAATTATAGGAAATATACACTCTTTAGTAAGTTTGTAAGCATAATTGATAATAAAGACCGACGAAATAACAATAATGATTTCGTCGGTCTTTATATTATTGTTTAATTTAAACAGTAACACTCAAGTAAGTGCTATAACATCTCATTATCAGTTAACTTTGGTAATTTGATAATAAAGGTTGTTCCTTGACCTAGTTTACTTTTAACGTCAATACTGCCTCCATGTTCATCTACAATCATTCGACATATAAATAAACCTAGACCTGTACCTTGTTTACCACGTTTACGTGAAGAATCAACTTTATAAAAACGTTCGAACACTTGTTGTAGATGTTCTGGCGCAATACCAGAGCCCGTGTCAGTAATATATAATATATTTTCTGTTTCTGACTCTCCATAACTGATAGCGATGGCATCTCCTGTTTCGGTATACCTTGTTGCATTGTCTATCAAATTAGTTAATACTTGTTCAATTCGATCTAAATCATAATACCACAACTGTTCGTGCGTATTTGGATTTAAATTGATGCTTAAACCTAAACTTTCTGCATGACTATGGTATTTTTGTTGCATTTTATTTAGTAATGTATCAATAGGCTGAACAGATTTTTCTACTGATAGACCCTCAGCATCCATACGTGCAACACTGAGTAGCTCATTTACGAGTCGATTTAAGCGTTTAGTTTCATCTAGTACAATAGAAAGTGATTCATGTATCTCATCAGGCTCTGTGACGATTCCATCCACAATAGACTCAGTATACCCTTGTAATAATGAAATAGGCGTACGTAATTCATGTGAAACATTAGCAATAAAATCTTTTTTCATTTGATCTATGTTATGTTCGTTTGTCATATCACGAATAATAGCGACAATACCACTACGACCATCTGGCTGAATTTGATCAATATAACTCGTTATTATTACTAAATAACGTGTGTTTATTTCATATTCTTCAAATTGTGTTTGCTTGTTTTTGAAAGTACGTTCATTTTGTTTATCAAGCTTTTTCAGTTCATGTTCATCCAGTATTTGAAGTGTATTTTGAGCCATCTTATTAGAAATTATAATTTCTTTTTTATCATTGTATCCTAATACACCTTCAATCATAGAATTGATTAGGCTATCACGAATATTTTTAGAAGATGATAAGGCATCTATATGTTGTTGAATTTCTGAACTCATCGTATTAAACGTACGAGATAATTCACCAATTTCATCACGTGTATTGACAGGTACGACTTGCGCATAATCTCCTTTAGAAACTTTCAAGGCCTGTGTCCGTAAATTTCGTAACGGTTTTGTTATACGAGATGATAAGAAAAAGGCAAAAACGGTTGTAATAGCTAAGAAGATAATAGCTATAATTAAAATAATAACTGTAATTACGTTATTGGTTTCTTCAACAGTTTTTAAATCTTGATATATAAATACGCCACTGTAGTTATTATTTTGATTATTATCTTGTTCAGTCAAGTTTTTAGCAGGATAACCAATTAACACATAAGTTCGCTGTTGCCCATTGATTTTAACAGTAACATGTTCCGAAATTTGTTTTCCTTTATCAAACACTTGGTTATAATCTTTATTGTTTTTAATTTCTTTAAACATCTTGTCTTTAATTTTATCTTTATGTTGGCTCACCATATGCTTATCATTCATAATAATAAGTCCATCTGGATTTTCTATCAATTTACGACTGTATTCAATAGCTGTAGCTTTGTCATCAGCGCTTTCCACCAATTGACTGATACGCTGTGCATCTTTGAGTAATGAATCTTCAGTTTCTTGCGTAAAATAGGACTGAATAAATGTTATGAGTGCAGCACTTAGTAAAATTAAAACTGTCGTTACTATTAAAATAATAGTTAACCACAGTTTTATCACTACATTATTTAGCCGATTCATCATTGGACTTAACCTCGAATTTATAACCGACGCCCCAAACAGTTTGAATCATTTGAGCTGCCGCATCAGATACTCGATTTAACTTTTCTCTTAAACGTTTAACGTGAGTATCTACAGTACGCAAGTCACCGTAGAATTCATAATGCCATACTTCTTTTAGAAGTTGTTCACGATCAAAGACTTTGTTAGGTGTTTTAGCTAGAAATATTAACAGTTCGTATTCTTTTGGTGTTAAATTAACTTGGTTATTATCTGCTAATACTCTGTGTGCATCGTTATCAATGACAAGGTGGTCAAATTCAATTAAATCACGTGCATGTGGTTCACTTTGTTCTGTATGCGCTACTTGTGTACGTCTTAACAACGCTTTGACACGTAATACCACTTCACGAGGAGAAAATGGTTTCACGATATAATCGTCTGCACCAGATTCGAATCCTTCTACCCTATTTGTTTCCTCACCTTTAGCAGTCAACATAATAATTGGTGTTTCTTTGTGTTCTCTGAGACGTGAGGCTACAGTGATACCATCCATCTCTGGAAGCATGAGGTCTAATAAAATACATGAATAATCATGTTCCATCGCCATTTTATATGCTTCATTACCATCACTTGCTTCATATATCTCAAAAGATTCTCTTTCAAGGTATAATTTTAATAATCTTCTGATTCGATCTTCATCATCTACGATAAGTATTTCATTTGACATACGTATGTACCTCCCACACTGCTAACTTTCAATTTAATCACATTATATCATACGTTTAGCAGGAAAAGTGATTACGAAGGAAAAGATTGTGAAACCTTTCTCATAGTTTGAATCAAGCTAAACGTAATAACTATTATTTACCGTGTTCTGCAAGTTGACGCATCACTTTTACTTCATGAGGTGTTAAGACTCTGCCCTCACCTGCATTAAGCCCTTTAAGATTAAGTGGTCCAACTTCAATACGTTGTAATTTTGTAACTTCGTGACCAAAGTGTTCAAACATGCGACGGACTTGTCTATTGCGTCCTTCTGTAATTGTAATTTCAACAAGTGTTGAATTTTTATCTTTGTCTTGGTTTTTTACTTTTACAGTAGCTGGTTGTGTATGACCATCTTCCAGTTCAACACCATGTTCTAAAGCTTTAACTTCTTCACGCATTAAATAGCCTTTCAATTTAACGACATATTTTTTCTTAATTTTATAACTCGGATGTGTCATTAAATTAGTGAATTCGCCGTCGTTAGTTAATAAAAGTAAACCTGATGTATCATAGTCTAAACGACCCACTGGATAAATTCTTGTTTTAATTTGTTTAAAGTAATCTGTAACCACTTTTCTACCTCTATCATCAGATACACTAGTGATAACTTGTGCTGGTTTATAAAATAAAATATATAGTTTATCTTGTTGTTCCAATTTAATACCCTCAACTTCAATCGTATCAGAAGGTTTAACTTTCGTACCTAATTCTGTTACAACTGAGCCATTAACTAACACTTTGCCCTCTGTGATTAATGTTTCAGCTTTTCTACGTGAGGTGTGACCACTGTTTGCAATACGCTTTTGTAATCTTTCTGTCTCTTTATTCATTATTTTCTCCTTTTTGATTTACTAAATTACTGAAGAAAGCTTCTATTTCTTCATCTTCCTCATCAGTTGTTGGTAAATCATCTAAATGTTCAATGCCAAATACGTTTAAAAATAGTTCTGTAGTATAGAGTTGTTGACTTCTGGAATCCGCTTCGTCTTTAGCTTCTATTAATCCTCGAGCGATTAAAGTTTTAACAGCACCGTCAGAATTTATACCTCTAATCATCTCGATATCGCTTCGTGATAAAGGTTGATTGTAGGCAATAATAGACAATGATTCCATTGCTGCTTGAGATAATTTCATTTTTGATTTTTGTTCTATTAATTTTTCAATATAATTTGCTGCATCCTTTTTTGTTGTAAGTACATAAGTTTGACCAAAATGTTGAATTTCTAAGCCATCTGATATGTATTCAGAAACGAGTTGTGACAATTGTGTTTGGTCTATGTCTAAAATTTCGAGTAATTGTTTTTCATCTAAACCTTCGTCACCTGCTGTATAAAGTAATGCTTCTAGTATACCTTTATCGTTCAATGCCATAGTTTACACCTCTTATAATATTGATATCGTCGAAATTTTTGAGTTGTTCTATATTTACAATGCCTGATTTAGACATTTCAAGTATTGCTAGAAAATGTGTGACTACCATTTCAACAGGTTCTGTAAAATTAAACAAACTAAAAAAATTAAACGAATCATGTTGTTGTAAACGCGCATTAACTTGAGAAGTTGCTTGTTGAATCGTAAATGTTTCTTTACGGATATCTACAGTTTTTGGTGTATTGAATTCAACGCGATTTTTAACTTTTTGATAAGCGATGATTAAATCTGTTAAATCAATTGTGTTATTTGAATCCCAAGTTTCATTAGATTCTAGGTGTGTTAAATCAGTTGGATGCTTTGAAAAGTAAAAAGCACGCTCAGATTTTTTTTCGTTTAGAATCTCAGTATATTCTTTATAATTTTGATATTCAATTAATCGTCCCACTAGGTCTTCACGTGGATCCTCTTCTAATTCGTCGGATTCTTCTGTTTGAGGCAACAGCATTTTACTTTTAATCATAAGTAGTTCAGAGGCCATAACCAAATATTCACTAGCGACATTAATCTCTAATTGATTCATCGCATGTATATATTGCATATATTGTTCTGTTAATTCTTTCATGGGAATATCATAAATATCAATTTCAATTTTTTGAATGAGATGCAATAATAAATCTAAGGGACCATTAAAAGCATCTAGTTTTACTTCATACATAGTATCTACCTCATATAGCAAGTTATGTGCGTATTTCACTAAAATATTATAGCATGTTTAATGAAAACATTTAAATTTGGAGCGGTTTTAATTATGGAAAATGCATTGCAAGATTTTTATTATCAATTTCATACGGAACAACATTATTTTTTGTGTCACGACATTTTAGAAGAAGCTTGGAAAGAGAATCCGCAATTCAGTAAAGATGATGCGATTGTAAGTTTGATTTTGTTAGCAACCGGTTGCTATCATTATCGTAGACATAACAATGTTGGCGCGTTACGTTCTTTTAAAAAAGCATTAAGTGTTATAGAACAAAGTGAACAATCCATTGATTTAGGTATCTATACAGATGAATATATAAAAATTATTTTAGAATTAATTCAGTCTGTGGCTAATGCTAAGCAATTTGTGCCTATTCAATTACCAATAACCAAAGAAATGGAACAGGATATTTTAAAAAAATACCCTAATTTTGTCAAAATGCCACATGTGATAGAAGATAGTTATATTGTAAATCATCATTTAGAAAGAGATCGTTCAGAAGTTGACAAAGCGCGACAACAGGCACTTGATATACGCCATGCAAACAAAGAATAAATTTAAGTCAAATGAATAAAACAAGTCCTATTAAAATGATGGCGCAAACAAAAAAACACAAGCTAGCTATTCAACGAATAAACTGGTTTGTGTTTATGCACGTGGATGAAATTCATTATACATTTTGCGGATTTGTGATTTTGAAACATGTGTGTAAAGTTGTGTTGTCGAAATATCAGAATGACCTAACATTTCTTGTACAGCACGTAAATCAGCACCATTTTCAAGTAAATGTGTAGCAAACGAATGTCTTAATGTATGTGGTGTCAACGTTTTATTGATATTCGCTTTCACACCATTTTGTTTAATCATTTTCCAAATAGCTTGTCTTGATAAAGGTTTACCATGCATATTTAAAAACAATACATTTGTCACAGTACGCTTCAATAATTGAGGGCGCGTTGTATCTAAATATGTATTTAAATATTCTATAACTGCATCACCTAATGGGATAATGCGTTCTTTGTTCCCTTTACCAAATACTTTGACGAAGCCCATGATTAAATTGATATCTTCAAGTTCTATGTGTATAAGTTCAGAAACGCGCATGCCTGTAGCATATAATAATTCTAACATTGTACGATCTCTATAACCGTTAATTTTTGATAAGTTCGGAGTCTCTAGCAAAGCAAGTACTTCATCTATTTCTAAGACATCCGGTAATTTCCTATCATATTTTGGTGTTTCAATTAATACAGTTGGATCTTTTGCAGCATATTTCTCTCGTAATGCGAATTGATGAAAACTTCGTACTGTAGATATGAAACGTGCCAATGATTTTGCTGAAGCACCCTCGTCGTGTAAATAACCAAGACATTGGTTAATTAATTGTCTATCTACAAAATCTATATGTCCTATTTTTTGTTCTTCTAAAAATGTGGCATATTTTTTTAAATCTCTTCTATATGCGCCAATTGTATTCGAACTCAACCCTTTTTCTAGTTGGATAAATCTCAAATATTCCTCAATTATAGTATCCAATGGTACCACCTCTATTTATTAAATAGTGTATGATGTTGAGCTTATTTGCCTAGAGCTTGACAATCTGAGCATACACCATGGAATGTTAAGCGATGGTCTGAAATTCTAAAGTTAAAATCTTGCTCTACTTTTTCTTCCACTTGAGGCAATAAATCTTCTTCGATTTCCTCTACTTTACCGCATTCCATACAAACAAGATGATGGTGGAAATGTTTAGCGCCTTCTTTACGTAAATCAAAACGGGCAACACCATCACCAAAATTAATTTTATCCACAACTTTTAATTCTGCTAATAATTCTAGCGTCCGATAGACAGTCGCAAGTCCTATTTCAGGTGCTTTATCTTTAACTTTTAAATAAACGTCTTCAGCGCTTAAATGATCTTTCTCATTTTCAATTAAAACTCTTAAAGTTGCTTCGCGCTGCGGAGTTAATTTATAAGATGATTGTTGTAATTGTTGCTTCACGCGATTTAATCGTTCTTCCACGGAAGCCTCACTCCCCTACTAATAATTATAATCATTTCAATTTACATAATGATTTATATATATAAAATACCAATAATTGATAAAATACGCAAGTTTGTAGGCGAGTTATTTATAATGATTATAATTAAGTAATAGATATTGTAAAGCAATAATCGTTTTAGCATCTTCGATTTCTTTGTTTTGGAGCATGATTGTTATTTCTTCAATATTATATGTTTCGATTTCAATAAATTCATCATCATCTAAATTCATTTCACCTATTTTAAGGTCTTTGGCAAGATAAATAGAAATCTTTTCATTAGAGAAACCAGGAGAACCATACATTTCAGTAATCAATTCCAAATTTTCGGCAATATAGCCCGTTTCTTCTTCTAATTCTCTTTTGGCAGCCGATTCTCTTTCTTCATTAATTTCTAATTTACCAGCTGGTATTTCTAATAATGTTTTTTCAGCAGGTTTGCGATACTGTCTGACGAGAATAACTTGATTATCTGGATTTATTGCACATACTGCAACTGCCCCATTATGGTAGACCAATTCACGTTTTGACGTTTGTCCATCGGGTAATTCTATATCATGGACTTCTAAATCAATAATTGCGCCTTTGTAAATGGACTCTTTATGTAATGTTTTCTCGAATAGATTCATTATAATCACGTTCCTTTTATTTGAATTAGGTTATTGTTAAGATTAACACGATAGTGTTTCAGGCGATAGCGAAAGCGATAAAAGCGATATTTATAGAAATCTAAGTGCTAATATTTCATTTCTATCTAAAGTTTTTGCGCAATGTAATAAAGTAATTCATAACGACTTACTTTATTACATCTATGCCCTATCATTAAGTGTATCGAAAGGAGAAACGACATGCAAAAAAACATTTTAAAAAGTGGTATCGAAATCTCAGAATTAGGTTTAGGTTGTATGAGTTTAGGCACTGATTATAAAAAAGCAGAACCAATTATAGAACGTGCGATTGAACAAGGCATCACATATTTTGATACGGCTGATATTTATGATAAAGGTGTAAACGAAGATATTGTTGGAAAAGCCTTGAAAAAATATCAAAATAGAGATGATATTGTGATTGGCACAAAAGTGGGTAATCATTTAGCTGATGATGGTACTACATTTTGGGATCCTTCTAAAAACTATATCAAAGATGCTGTGAAGGACTCATTACAAAGATTAGGATTAGATCACTTAGATTTATATCAATTACATGGTGGCACAATCGACGATCCACTAGATGAAACAATTAGTGCATTTGATGAATTGAAAAAAGAAGGTATTGTGCGTGCGTATGGCATATCGTCAATTCGACCTAATGTGATCGATTATTATTTAAAACACAGCGATATCGAAACTTTAATGTCTCAATTTAACTTAATTGATAATAGACCAGAAGTATTATTAGATGATGTGCATGCTAAAAAGGTTAAAGTACTTGCGCGTGGTCCTATTTTCAAAGGATTGTTAACTACTAATAGTAATCAAGCGTTAGATTCAAAATTTGCAGAAGGTATATTTGATTACACTTACCAAGAGTTAGGTGAAACGATAGCTTCTATTAAAGAAATCGAAAATAATTTAACTGGTTTAACATTTAACTATCTTACGTCACATGATGCTCTAGGATCTATTATTATGGGAGCTAGCAGTGTTGATCAATTAGATGAAAATGTGAAGAATTACGAATTATCAAAAGAAATAAGTTTAGAAAAATTAAAAGCTGCACGTAATCGTGTTAAGAATTTGGAATATACACAACATTTAAAATAATAAATCACAACACTAAAAAGAGTTAGTTTGATGCTTGTGAAAGTAGATGTCATGTTCTTCATCTATTATCGTTAAAGTACAGCTAACTCTTTTTATATTGCCATTTAAGTTCATAATAGATAAATAGAATAGTAGTAATTAAGCTTTATTTTTAAACAACATAGTGAAATGTTTTTCGATAAAGCGTGGTGCAAGTTGATACAGTTTTAACATAAAATGCATCCATTTAGGTTCGTTAATTTCTGTTTTGTTCGTGAGCATCCCTTTTACGACTTGCTGAGCCAATTTATCTGAATCTAGCATGATACTTTTATATTTTTGTGCAAATGCTAAAGATGGATCTGCCTTTTCATGAAATGGTGTAGCAATGGGACCAGTATTTACAGTTAAGACATGATAGTTGGGCTTTTCAATGCGAAGTGCATTCAAGACTTGGTTAAAAGCTGCTTTACTTGCCCCGTAATGTGCAGCATAAGCTTGTGTTAAAAAAGCAGACTGGCTGCCAATACCAACGATAGATGGATGAGTGCTTAGAAATGGTTGTATTGCAGTCATAAGTATATTGAAGTTCATTATATTTAAAGTATACGTTTCTAACATTTCATCAATACTATGTTGTTCTATTGATTTAAAATAACCTAACCCAGATGAATAAATTAAACCATCGATTGATTGGTCTTGAAGATGATGCTTAAGCTTTAGAATTTGAGCTTGTGATTGTAAGTCGCATTGTATGATTGATAAATGTTCTGTACCATATTGCGCAATAATATCATCTAATTTTTGTGGATTACGTACGATTACTGTCACAAACACTCTTTTTTTTAATAGTATTTTTAATATTGCTTTACCTAAACCACTCGTTCCTCCAGTTAAAATATAATGTTTGCCAATCATAATTATCCCTACCCTTTGTCAATGTACAGTTAGTATAATTGAAATGGCTATGGTATGTCATGTATATAATATAAATATTAGTTATATTATAAATCTATGTTAGTATAGAAACATAAAAACTAAGAGGAAGTGAAATATTCACATGAAACTAGTATTTTATGGTGCTGGTAACATGGCTCATGCCATTTTTACAGGTATCGTTAATTCAAAAGTGATTGATTCTAACAATATTTATTTAACAAATCGTTCTAACGAAGTTGCACTTAAAGATTATGCAGAAAAATTAGGTGTGAATTATAGTTATGATGATGAAGCATTATTAAAAGATGCTGATTATGTATTTTTAGGTACAAAACCTTATGATTTTGATGTATTATCTGAGCGTATTAGACCTAATGTAACAGAAAATAATAAATTCATTTCTATTATGGCTGGTTTACCAATAAGCTATATTCGCGAAAAAATTGGTGCTGATAATCCAATTGCTCGTATTATGCCAAATACAAATGCGCATGTAGGTCATTCTGTAACAGGTATTAGTTTTTCTAATAATTTTGGACCAAAATCTAAAGAAGAAGTTGATGATTTAATCAATGCATTTGGTTCAGCAATAGAAGTTTCTGAAGATAACTTGCATCAAGTTACTGCGATTACAGGAAGCGGTCCAGCCTTTTTATATCACGTATTCGAACAATATGTTACTGCGGGCACGCAACTAGGTTTAGAGAAATCTCAAGTCGAAGAATCTATCCGTAATTTAATTATAGGGACAAGTAAAATGATTGAACGATCTGAATTGAGTATGGAACAATTGAGAAAAAATATAACTTCTAAAGGTGGTACTACCCAAGCAGGCTTAAATGCGTTATCAGAACATGATATTGAAGGTGTGTTCGAAGATTGTTTACGCGCTGCTGTTAATAGAAGTATTGAATTATCAAGTCAAGATGACGATTAGTTAAATTAAAGTATAAATACAAGTGCTATTTTAACTCATTTATAAATATAAAATAATAACACTAATTCATTGTATGTTGCATATGAATTAGTGTTATTTTAATTTCGTAATATTTCATCACTTTATTTTACAACTAAACTCGTGGAAAGTGTGCACAAAGCATGGAGTAACATAATGTCAATATATATTAAAGGCACTGTTGATATCTTGAAAGCGCAAGTTCCTAAATTAAGAACTTGCGCTTTCGTTATATATCTATATTACTATTTTAAATTAGCTGTAATTAAAATGACCATGAATCAAAATCGTTAACAAACATGAATGGTGGTGTTGTGTCTCGTGATTTTAATGACTGACTGATCGTTTCTACTTCTTCTTTTGTATAGCGATTACTTATGTGTGTAATTAAACTATATTCAACTTGAGCTTCATCAATTAAATCAAATACATCGTCAATATGACTGTGGTGATAATTGTTTGCTAACATTTTATCTCCTTCTATATAAGTACTTTCATGTACCATTACTGTTGCATCTTGAGCAATTAACAACTCATTTTTACAAGGCATCGTGTCGCCAAATATAGCGATAACAGGACCTTTAACAGCATCGCCTTTAAATTGATTAGAATCATAAATTAATCCATTATGTTCAAAAGTTTCATTAATTTTAATATCTTGATACTTAGGTCCCGGTTCCAAACCAATATCCTTTAAGGCTTGAACATCAATTTTCCCCGGGGTATAAGGCGCTTCAATTCTGTAGCCATAAGATGTAATCCCATGATTTAATAGATGCGCGTTCACATTAAAACCGTTGTGATGGTAGTTTAATTGTTCTTCAATTTCTATGTATGTGATTGGATAATTTAATCTGGATTCAGATAGTTGTAAGGCCGTCTCTATAAATTGTTGAATACCCTTTGGTCCAACTACAGTGAGTGGCTTACCTTCTCCACCCTGAAATGAACGACTCGTTAGTAGTCCGGGCAAACCAAATATATGATCCCCGTGCATATGTGTAATAAAAATATGATCAACTTTACCCAATTTGATTGAATGATGCAGTATTTGATGTTGAGTCCCTTCACCCACATCAAATAACCAAACATTATTTGAGTATGGTTCTAAATTTAATGCAATTGCTTGGGTGTTTCTTTCTTTGGTTGGTAGACCTGCACTCGTGCCAAAAAATGTGATTTCCATGCATATGCCTCCTCTTCTTGTTCACATTTTATCACACAAAAGAATAAAAAATATATTAAAATTAAATACTTCCGAGCAAAATTGTAGGAACAATACTGAATATTGGTCTATAATAAATAGAGATTTATAAAAAGAATTGAGGTTTTGATCTTGAATACTAGAAACAAAGATATTCCATGCTTAATAACAATTTTTGGAGCAACTGGTGATCTTAGTCACAGAAAATTATTTCCATCATTATTCCATTTGTATCAACAAGAAAACTTAAATGAACAAGTTGCAATCATTGGGATAGGTAGAAGAGACTTAACAAACGATGATTTCCGTAGTCAAGTGAAATCATCAATTCAAGAACATGTTAAAGATACAAAACATCTTGATAAATTTATGGAACATGTGTTTTATCATAAACATGATGTCAGTGATGAAGCAAGTTATCAATCATTACTAGAAGTGAGTAATAAATTAGATACTGAGTTCCAACTTCAAGGTAATAGATTATTCTACCTTGCTATGGCTCCTAATTTCTTTGGTGTGATTTCTGATTATTTGAAATCATCTGGATTAACCGATACTACTGGTTTCAAACGTTTAGTTATCGAAAAACCATTCGGCACAGATTTAGAGTCAGCAGAGCAACTTAATGAACAATTACGTCGTTCTTTTAAAGAAGAAGAAATTTATCGTATTGACCATTACTTAGGTAAAGACATGGTACAAAATATAGAAGTACTTCGTTTCGCAAATGCGATGTTCGAACCTTTATGGAATAATAAGTACATTTCTAACATTCAAGTAACATCTTCAGAAGTATTAGGTGTTGAAGATAGGGGTGGTTACTATGAATCAAGTGGTGCTTTAAAAGATATGGTTCAAAACCATATGTTACAAATGGTTGCATTATTAGCAATGGAAGCACCAATTAGTTTACACAGTGAAGATATACGAGCTGAGAAAGTTAAAGCGCTCAAATCATTGCGTAAATTAGAATCAGAAGAAGTTCGTCAAAACTTTGTTCGCGGTCAATATGACGAAGGTACAATTGATGGTCAAAAAGTAAAACGTTACAGAGATGAAGAACGTGTTGCTGAAGATTCCACAACCCCTACTTTCGTTTCAGGTAAATTGACTGTCGATAACTTTAGATGGGCTGGCGTGCCATTTTATATTAGAACAGGTAAACGAATGAAGAGTAAAACGATTCAAGTCGTTGTAGAGTTTAAAGAAGTTCCTATGAATTTATATTATGAAACAGATAAAAAATTAGATTCAAATTTACTTGTCATCAACATCCAACCTAATGAAGGTGTATCATTACATTTAAATGCGAAGAAAAATGTTCAGGGGATTGAAACAGAACCTGTTCAATTATCTTATGCAATGAGTGCACAAGATAAAATGAATACTGTCGATGCGTATGAGAATTTATTATTTGATTGTCTAAATGGTGATGCTACTAACTTTACCCATTGGGAAGAGTTAAAATCTACTTGGAAATTTGTAGATGCAATACAAGAAGAATGGAACCAAAATGAACCTGAATTCCCGAACTATGAAGCGGGATCAAACGGTCCATTAGAAAGTGAATTACTCTTAAGTAGAGATGGTTTCCATTGGTGGGACGATATTCATTAAGATGTTTATCTTTCTATAACATAAGGCAACAGCACAAGTGTAAAACATCACTTGTGTTGTTGCTTTTTTCTTAACCTTTTTTTGTGTTATGATTTAATCTATTGAGTAAATTACATAAATTTTACAACTTTACTTATTTACATTTTACTCTATTCAATATTTTTGAGATGTAAGTATAAGTGAAATGATGTAGAATATAATTAATTAGGTAAACAATGCTAACGTTTTCCAACAATAAATTTAAAAGCAATGATGACGAATGAGTCATTTGAAAATTAGGAGTGAAAGTTTTGGACGTTATCAAGCAAATACAACAGGCAATTGTTTTTATAGAAGATCATTTGCTAGAGCCTTTTCATTTGCAAGAACTCAGTGATTACGTTGGTCTTTCACCTTATCATCTTGATCAATCATTTAAAATGATTGTTGGTCAGTCTCCAAGTGAATATGCGAGGTCACGTAGAATGACTTTAGCAGCAAAAGAGATTATTAGTGGTTCAAGTCGTTTAGTGGATGTAGCTAAAAAATACAATTATAGTGATACAAACGCCTTCGCCAATGATTTCAGTGATTTTCATGGGGTGTCACCCATCCAAGTTAATACCAAACGCGAAGAACTTAAAATGCAACCAAGACTTTATATAAAACTGACAACAACAGAAACTGCACCTTATAATTACAGATTAGAAGATACGCAAGGCTTGTCATTAGTAGGTTACAATCAATTTTTAGATGCAGATGAATTAGAAAATCCATATAAAGTGCCTGATTTTTTAGAAGATTTATTAGTCGATGGAAAAATAAAAGAGCTTGAACGTTATAATGATGTAAGTCCACATGAGTTATTCGTAGTTAACTGTCCACTAGATCAAGGCATGGAAATATTTGTGGGTGTACCAAGTGAAAGATACCCTGCTCACTTAGAAAGCCGTTTCCTACCTGAAAGACAATATGCTAAATTTAACTTACAAGGTGATTTAGACTATGTCATTAACGAAGCTTGGTATTACATCGAAACAAGTCTTCAAATGACCTTGCCATATGAGCATAACAGCTTGTATGTGGAAGTTTATCCCTTGGAATTATCTTTTGATGATGCTGTGACTAAAGTTCAGCTATGGATGCCTGTAGATCAAGAACAATATCATGACAACGAACTATAAAAACCTCTGACATAATTTGAATTCAAAATAATTCAAATATCGTTAGAGGTTTTTTGTAGACTTAAATATAATAATTTTTTATAAAGCTATTACAAAAGCTTCAAATGGACGTAATGCATTTAAATTTAATTTGTTGTCTTTGTAATTATGCAATTCAATATTATTTTCATTTATCGTTTCATTGAATTCCAATGTGGCAGACTTATCAGTTAAGTTTCCTACTACAAGTACACGTTTCCCATCTAATTCTCTAATATAAGCAAATACATGTTCATTTTCAGCATCTATCAGATTGAACGTACCATACGTAAAAATATCATGTGATTTTTTCAGTTGTATAAGAGATTTGTAAAAATTCAATATTGAATTTGAATCCTGTTGCTGTGATGATACATTAATTTCAGTGTAATTAGGGTTAACTGGGAACCAAGGTTCATGTTCAGAAAAACCACCGTTTATACCGTTAGACCATTGCATTGGTGTACGAGAATTATCTCTATTTTCCATTTTATGCTTGTTTAATAGTTCGGTTAAATCGCCACCTTGAGCCTTAACAATATTATATTCATTCACTACTGCAACATCGTTAAATGTTTCCACACTTTCAAATGGATAATTTGTCATACCGATTTCTTGTCCTTGATATATGAATGGTGTGCCTTGCTGTAAGAAATATACAACCGCATGACTTGTAGCTGACTCATACCAAAATCTTTCATCATCACCCCATGTAGATACACGTCTAGGTTGATCATGATTTTCTATAAACAATGCATTCCAGCCTATATCTTCAAGTTTTTTTTGCCATCTATTTAACACATCTTTATATGCTTTAACATCAAATTTAATATCCCCCGTATTCCATAAACCTAAGTGTTCAAATTGGAAAATCATATTAAACTTACCTTTGTCTTCACCGACCCATTCATCAGCATTATCAGGATTCACACCATTTGCTTCACCTACTGTCATAATATCATAATGACTTAAGGATTCATCCTTCATTTCTTGTAACCAATCATGTATGCCAGGTTGGTTCATATCTACGTCAAACGCGGGTGTATATGTTTTGCCTTCAGGAACTGGTAAATCCCCAGCTTCGAATGTTTTCTTAATATGGGTAATTGCATCCACTCTGAAGCCATCAATCCCTTTTTCAAACCACCAGTTCATCATGTTAAAAACAGCTGCTTTAACGTCTTTATTCTCCCAATTTAAATCAGGTTGTTTTTTACTAAATAAATGGAAATAGTATTGACCAGTTGTTTTATCATATTCCCATGTAGAACCATTAAATATACTTTCCCAATTATTAGGTTCAGATCCATCAGCTTTTGGATCCTTCCAGATATACCAGTCTCGTTTTGGATTATCTTTACTAGATTTAGATTCTATAAACCATGGATGTTCATCCGATGTATGGTTGACTACTAAATCTAGAATGAGTTTCATACCGCGTTGGTGTACACCATCTAACAATTGATCGAAATCTTCCATCGTTCCGAATTCATCCATGATATCTTGATAATCACTAATATCATAACCATTATCATCATTTGGTGATTTATACATCGGACTTAACCAGATGATATCGATACCTAAATCTTGTATATAATCTAGTTTTTCAATAACCCCTTGTAAATCACCAATCCCATCGTTATTTGAATCGTTAAAGCTTCTAGGATAAACTTGATAAGCTACTGCCTCTTTCCACCACTGTTTATTCATATTATTGCTCCTTTTTTAAATATTGAGTTGATACCCTTTTGATAATATCTGTTGGAATAACTTTGTTAAAATCGACAATATGTTCTCCGCTAATTAATTGAATGATTGCGTCGCCTGCTGATTCACCTAATAAGTCAGGATGAATATTGACTGCAGTTTGTGGTGGCGCTGCAAATTCAGTTAAGTATGAATCATTGAAGGTTGCTGTTTGTAAATCTGTTGGTACACGAATTTGTAATTCATACAATACGCTAAGAACAATATGGTTGAACATCGTATCTGATGTAATAATGACTGAAGGTAGTTCGTTATGTGTGAGTAAATGATGAAAGTATGATTTTATGCTTTGGTAATTCATATCAAAATATTCAATAAGGCCTTTTTGTGTATGTTGTTTAAGAACATTGGTAAATCCTTCGATTCGATCTTTAACAACTTCATAATTTCCACGTTCAGCTAAAAATAAGAACTTAGTATGCCCTAGACTTACGAGATAGCGTGTTAATTGCTCAGATGCTTCAACATTATTGTTATCTATATGAATGATTTGTTTATCTAATAAAGGTTTCCCCACCACGACGTATGGCATACTTTGTTGAGTGAGTATCTGTTCTATCACATCGTTTTCTTTTGAGTATAATAAAATAAACCCATCTACTGCATGATAAGAAATCATGTGACTTACTTCTAATTCTATATTTTCGTATTGTTCATTTGTGGTTGATATTGTTGCATAACCATGTGCTTTGCATGATTTATATATACCTGAAAGGACATCTATGATAAATGGATTTTGTCTTGTTTCATTACGTCCGCTTTTTTGAATGATACCTATTGTTTTAGATTTTTTTGTAACTAAGGTCCTAGCTGCATGATTTGGTTGGTAGCCTAGTTCTTTCATCACCGACAATACTTTTCATCTAGTGGTATCACTTATACGATTGTTACCACTGATGACACGTGAAACTGTCGATGGAGCTACATTTGCTGCTTTCGCAACATCCTTTATAGTTATCAAGATTAAGTCATCCTTTGCTAATGTGTATAAGTGGAGCGTTTTCAAGTCTATAATTATAATGATAAGTAAGTATAAAAGGAAAGTCAAAGGATTTGTGCAAACGATTGCACATAGTTGGTGTTTTTTGTAATTATGGATTAAATTTTTTTAGAAATTACATTAATTGCTAACTCAATGTAATAGTAAGCCTGATTTTGAAAATCTGCATAAAAAAACTACTAGTAAAGTCCGTAGACTTTGCTAGTAGTTTCAAACGCGAAGTAGCTTCACGTCTTTTATAATGTTATATGAAGATGTGAATTAGTCTTCAATCCATTGTGTATGGAATACGCCTTCACGGTCTTTACGTTCGTAAGTATGCGCACCAAAATAATCACGCTGAGCTTGAATTAAGTTAGCTGGTAAGTTTTCTGAACGATAACTATCATAATAGTTAATACTTGCAGAGAAACCTGGTGTTGGAACACCATTTTGTACACCAGTAGCTACAACATCACGTAATGCATCTTGATAGTTTGTTACGATATCTTTGAAGTATGGATCTAATAATAGATTTTGTAATTCTGTATCATTATCATATGCTTCTTTAATTTTTTGTAAGAATTGTGCACGAATAATACAACCTTCACGCCAAATCATAGCAAGCTCTCCAAGTTTTAAATTCCATTCATTGTCATCACTAGCTTTTCTCATTTGAGCAAAGCCTTGTGCGTATGAACAAATTTTACTCATATATAGTGCTTTACGGATTTTTTCAAGGAATTCTTCTTTGTTTCCTTCAAATTTAGTACTTGGTCCATTTAATTGTTTCGAAGCATTCACACGTTCTTCTTTAATTGAAGAAATAAAGCGTGCAAATACTGATTCAGTAATAATTGTTAATGGAATACCTAATTCTAAAGCGTTAATAGAAGTCCATTTACCTGTACCTTTTTGGCCAGCAGTATCCATGATTTTTTCAACTAATGGACCATTACCATCATCATCTAATTTAGTGAAGATGTCACCAGTGATTTCAATCAAGTAACTTGAAAGTTCACCAGCATTCCAGTCTTTGAATGTTTGTGAAATTTCTTCATGTGACATACCAAGTAAGTCTTTCATCATTGCGTAACTTTCAGCAATTAATTGCATATCTGCATATTCAATACCATTGTGTACCATTTTAACGTAGTGACCGGCACCATTAGGTCCAATATAAGCTACACATGCAGCGCCATCTTCAGCTTTAGCAGAGATTGCTTCTACAATGTCTTTAACTTTATCAAATGCTTCTTGTTGTCCACCAGGCATTAATGAAGGACCAGTAAGCGCACCAACTTCACCACCAGAAACGCCCATTCCGATGAAGTTAACACCACTTTCAGCTAGTGCTTTATTACGTCTGATTGTATCTTGATAATTAGTGTTACCACCATCGATTAAAATATCATCATTATCTAGTAATGGTAATAAGCTATCGATTGTTGCATCTGTTGCTGGTCCTGCCTTCACCATTAATAAAATCTTACGGGGTTTTTCTAGAGAATTCACAAACTCCTCTATAGAGTACGTCGGATGTATATTTTTACCTTCAGATTCTGTTACCATTTCATCTGTTTTAGAAGATGAACGGTTAAAAACTGAAACGCTATATCCTCGTGATTCAATATTCCAAGCAAGGTTTTTACCCATTACGGCTAAACCTACTACACCAATTTGTTGTGTCATTTAACTAACCTCTCTTATTAAAGTTTTCTCATATATTGTATCACAAAGCATCACTCATATTCACTTAATCAGTTTTCAGATTTTTGAGTAGTTATTTCAACTATTTTTATAAGCTGTTCTGCTAGAAGATTTAAAGCATTAATTGACATACGTTCTTCAGTTGTATGTATGTGTTCGTAACCTACACCTAAGATGACAGTAGGTATACCCAATTGATTAATTATATTACCATCAGATCCCCCGCCAGCCATAACTGTGTTCGGTGTTAATCCTAATGCAATTGCGCTGGCTTTAGCTACGTTAGTAACTATGGCATCTTGTGAAATTTTAAAGCCAGGATAACTATTAATAATTTCAACTGTAGCTGAGCAACCATATTTTTCTGCTGTTTCTTCAAAAATAGATTTCATATGAGCTACTTGAGCATTTATACTTTCGTCTGAATGTGATCGAGCTTCAGCCATAAGTGTTACTTTGTCAGCTATAATGTTTGTTGCAGACCCGCCTTCAAAACGTCCTATATTAGCTGTCGTATATTCATCTATTTGACCTAATTTCATCGCACTTATAGCTTTAGCGGCAATATTAATCGCGCTTACACCCTTGTTAGGTACACTCGCGTGAGCCTTTTTGCCATGAATTGTAGTATTGATTTTCATTTGTGTGGGAGCATTGATAACAGTTGTTCCTACGTCTACACTTGCATCGATAGCATAGCCGTATTTAGCATCGAGTAAAGATGTATCTAATGCTTTTGCCCCTTCCAAACCAGATTCTTCCGAAACAGTAAGTACAAATTGAATCTTACCATGTGCTATGTCTTGTTCAGTTAATATGTAAATTAATTCTAAAATAGTAGCTAATCCAGCTTTATCATCAGCACCTAAAATCGTAGTTCCATCTGAATAGATATAACCATCATCTTTAACTATTGGCTTTACATTAATCCCCGGCACAACTGTATCCATATGACTTGTGAAATAGATATTATCTATATTGTCATCATTTGTCGTTGCTTCTAATGTGCAAATTAAATTATTTGCTCCCAAATTTTCATGTTGCCCAGCATTGTCTTCAACTACCTTTAACCCTAAGTTTGCAAATTTAGATTTGAGTAACTGTTGAATTTCAATCTCATTCCCACTCTCAGAATTAATTTGCACTAATTCCAAAAAAGTAGCTAGGAGTCGTTGTTTATTTATCATTTGAAAATCCCCATTCCATTTTTTATATGCTTTATGTTTAAGTGTAACGAAATGTGTCCGTAAGCAAAACTAATATGTTTCAATTCTAGAGGATTCATATGATATAATATTATTATAAAATAGTTTAAAATTGAATATGTTGTAATTGAATTATATTGATATTTACAGTGTGCTTTATCTATTTTTTAATTCCATATTCTAGATTTGGAGGAATCATCTGTGAGTAACAACAAAGTTTTAAGAGTTATTATTATAGTTATGTTAGTAGCTATTATTCTTGCACTGGTATTGACAAGCGTTGTTCCATTAGTGAATTAATCATAATGGATTTTGAAAGCATCAATTTTTAACTAAACGTTATTTTATTATTTAAAGCGATAAATCACTAATATATGCATAGTCGAAGAATACAGTTACAAAAATGAATAAAAGCCATACAAAATCCTTAAATTATAAGAATTTTGTATGGCTTTTATATTTAGGTTGTTGTGATTTTAGAATCATTATGTAATCTTAATGATCCAAATTGTGATTTTAATAATAAATATGATTCAAGTTCATTTAAAAGTTGTAATAGGTTTGCACGCGTTCGAAAAGCTTCATGTGATGTAGGTAAGTCTAATTCATTTAATTCTATTCGAATTTCATATAACGAATGCAATCTTAACGCAGTATAATCATTACTATTTACATTTGTTCCTACTTCAGCAAATAAATTAGATATTTTGGATAATAAGCAATCTTTGGTTTCAATATTTTGAAGGATTAGAGCCATTCTTCGTAATAGTTCTAACTGTTCTTCCCGCATATCAAAATAATGATAATAAGAATTTTCATTTCTAACATAGTGATTCTTAACATCTCTAAATGCGATTGATTTAGCTTTGCGAATCGTAACTTTTAACTTTTCAAAAGATATATCTAAGCTGGGATTTGGATTTTTACAAGCTTTACTGAACATTTGAAAAATTTCAGTAAATTGATTTTCAATCTGTTGTTTATATTGTTTTAAATTACTATCTAAGCTTGGCATAATAACGTTCATTAAGAATGCGATGCCGAGCCCAACAATTAATAAGATAATTTCATTGAAAAATAAATCCATGTCAATCGTTTTAGCATTGAAAACATGAAGTAAGATAACACAACTTGTAACAACACCTTCTTGAACTTTAAATACAACAGTTAAAGGAATAAAAAGTAGTACAATAATACCTAAAACAATTGCGTTTTGTCCTAATAAATTAAAAACAATAGAGCCAAGTGCTAGTATCATAAGACAAGATACAAAACGAGATACAATTGCTTGTAGCGAATGAACCTTTGTATGTTTAATACAAAGAACCACTAAAATGGCACTAGATGCAAAATTATCTAAACCGATTAATTTTGCAATAATAATACCTAGTGCCATTCCAATTGCAGTCTTTATCGTTCTAAATCCGATGCGGTATGGATTCAAACGTGTCATGTGTTAGTCCCTCTATTTTTCGTCACAATAAGTGTCGAATGTGTTTTGTAATTGAGTGATGACATCCATTACGTCATGACCTTCAATTTGGTGACGTTCTACCATTTGAGCAATTTTACCATCTTTGATTAATGCAAATGATGGACTTGATGGTGCATAACCTTCAAAATAATCTCTTGCTTGTTGTGTTGCTTCTTTGTCTTGACCAGCGAATACAGTTACAAGGCGGTCAGGTGTTTTATCGTAATGTAGAGCATGTGTTGCTGCTGGTCTAGCGATACCTCCAGCACAACCACATACTGAGTTAACCATCACAAGTGTCGTTCCTTCTTGCTGTAATACTTTATCTACTTCTTCTGGAGATGTTAATTGCTCATATCCAGCTTGTTCTATTTCATTTCTTGCTTGATTAACAACATCAGTCATATATAAATCAAAATTTAAATCCATATTAACGTCACCTTTCATTTCTGAATTATTACTTTTATTCTACTAATATATGCGCAATACTTCAACATGTGTGATTATTATATATAATAATATTGCTTAAATTCATAAAAATTATATCGTGAACGGTTGATAAAACATATGTTAATTCAGCAAATTAAATGAAAAATGAGTGTGAAACTTTAGTCTCACACTCATTCTACAGAGTTAAATATATTAATATATGCTTGTATGTTCAATTGAATATTGTTCAATACGTGTTTTTACAAAATTCATGAATCTACCTGCTTGAAGGCCATCTAAAATACGATGATCAATCGATAGACATAAATTAACCATATTGCGAATTGCAATCATATCATCAATTACGACAGGTTTTTTAATAATAGATTCAATCTGCAATATTGCTGCTTGAGGATGGTTGATGATACCCATAGATGAAACAGAACCAAATGTGCCTGTATTATTCACAGTAAACGTACCACCTTGCATATCGTCAGAGCGTAATTTTTTGTTACGCGCTTTATTAGCAAGCTCATTAATTTCACGGGCAATACCTTTAATTGATTTCTCGTCTGCATTTTTAATTACAGGAACATATAATTTGTCTTCATCTGCGACAGCTATAGAAATATTTATATCTTTATGCATAACAATTTCTGAATCTAACCAGCTACTATTTAACAGTGGATACGCTTTTAAGCCTTCTGCAACAGCTTTTACGAAAAATGCAAAGAAAGTTAAATTATATCCTTCGCTATCTTTGAAGCTTTGCTTATGATAATTACGTGTTTTCACTAAATTTGAAGCGTCCGATTCTACCATCATCCATGCATGTGGTATTTCATTAACACTATTTACCATGTTTTGAGCGATTTGCTTACGAACGCCATTAACTGGAATTGATGATCCTGGAGAAGGTTCATTGTAATACGCTTGTTTTGTAACTTTAGGTGAATCTTTAGGTGCTACAACTGTTGAAGGCGTTTTGTTTGTGCCTTTTTTAATTACTTTTTCAATATCTTTTTTCGTAACTCGACCTTCAAACCCAGTACCAATCACTTCAGATAACTCGATTTGATTTTCTGAAGCAAGTTTAAATACCACTGGTGAAAAGCGACCATTGTTTTTAGGTTTATTTTCATTTGAAGCATTATTCACATTATCATCTATGTCATTTGAAGCAACATCTTGAGCTTCATTAGATTCTGTTGCTTGATGTGTAATTGGGTTGTTCGTTTCCTGAGATTCATCACCTATATCAACAAGACATATGACTTCATTTACTGCTACTGTTGCGCCTTCTTCTACTATAATTTCTTTAATTGTTCCAGAAAATGAAGACGGCACTTCTGCTGTCACTTTATCAGTGATGACTTCGCATAATGGATCATATTCTTCAACTGTGTCGCCTACAGATACAAGCCATTGTTCTATTGTTCCTTCATGCACACTTTCACCGAGTTTAGGCATTTTAATTTCCATGATTGTGCCTCCTTAAAATTCTGCAAGTTCTCGCATTTTAATTTTTATCTTATCTGGATTGATCATAAACTCGTCTTCAAGAGTTGGTGCAAATGGCATTGATGGAACGTCTGGTCCAGCAAGTCTCATTATAGGTGCATCTAAATCAAATAAACAGTTTTCAGATATAATCGCAGATACTTCAGAAATAATACTACCTTCTAAGTTATCTTCTGTGACTAATAATACTTTACCAGTCAATTTAGCACGTTCAATAATTGTTTCTTTATCTAAAGGATAAACTGTTCGCAAGTCAACAACTTCTACATTAATTCCATCTTCAGATAACATATCTGCTGCTTGAATACAGTAATTTACACATAAGCCATAAGTGAACACAGTAATATCATCGCCCTCACGTTTAACATCCGCTTTACCTATAGGTACAGTATAATAGTCTTCTGGTACTTCTTCTTTTAGTAAGCGATATGCCTTTTTATGTTCAAAGAAGAGCACTGGATCATTCGTCTCAATTGATGACAATAGTAAACCTTTTGCATCATAAGGTGTAGAAGGAATAACAATAGTCAAACCAGGTGTCGATGCAAATATCGCTTCAACACTTTGCGAATGATAAAGCGCACCATGAATTCCGCCACCAAACGGCGCACGAATTGTAATCGGACATTGCCAATCGTTATTGGAACGGTATCTCATCTTAGCAGCTTCACTAATGATTTGGTTTGTAGCTGGTAAAATATAATCAGCAAACTGAATTTCAGCAACAGGACGTTTACCTAACATTGCAGCACCTATACTTGTACCAACTATATTAGATTCTGCTAATGGTGTGTCTAATACACGCGCTTCACCATATTTTTCTTGTAATCCTAAAGTGACGCCAAATACACCACCTTTTTTGCCAACATCCTCTCCTAATACGAAAACGTCATTATCTTTTTCCATTGATTGGTCTAGCCCTTGTTGGATGGCTTCTAAATAGGATAATTTAGCCATTGTTTGAGCCTCCTTCTTCATAAACATGCGTATAAGTTTCTTCTGCTGATGGATAAGGTGCTTGCTCAGCTTCTTTAGTTGCTTGATTGACTATTTCTTTATGTTCTTTCTCTAAATCATCTAACCAGTCTTCATCAATAAAACCTTCTTCAAGTAAAAATGCTTTAAATTTAAGGTTACAATCTAAAGATTTAAGTTCATCACGCTCTTCTTTTGGACGATACTTATCATCATCATCAGATGAATGAGCAGTCATTCTTGTACACATAGCTTCAATAAGTGTTGACCCACCACCATTTAAAGCGCGTTCTCTAGCTTCTTTCATTACTTTATACATAGCTATTGGATCATTTCCATCCACATGCTCACCATGTATTCCATAGCCAATGGCGCGGTCAGAAAGTTTTTCAGCACCATATTGAAGTGAATCAGGTACTGAAATCGCGTATTTATTATTTTCGATTACACAAATAAACGGTAATTTATGTACTCCTGCAAAGTTCAAACCTTCGTGAAAATCACCTTGGTTTGAACTGCCTTCACCGACAGTTGTCATTGCTATGTTCGGTTTCTTATCCATTTTCAAGGATAAAGCAGCACCAACAGCGTGTAAAATTTGAGTTCCTACTGGAGAACCTTGAGAAAGCATGCCTATGTCACTTTGACCAAAATGAGAAGGCATTTGTTTTCCACCCGAGTTGATATCATCACGTTTACCAAAAGCAGCTAACATAGAATTTAGTGGTGTCATACCTAAATAAGTTACAAGTGCTAAATCTCTATAATAAGGTGACGAAATATCACCTTTTTGCATAGCGTAAGCCATACCTATTTGTGTTGCTTCTTGTCCTTGGCAGCTAATGACAAAGGGGATTTTGCCTGCACGATTTAGTAGCCACATACGTTCATCTATTTTACGACCTAAGTCCATCCATTTGTACATTGCTTGTAGGTCTTCTTTTTCTAAGCCTACTGATTTATAATCAAACATTTTATTGCCTCCTTATTAAACGTGAATCGATCTATTCTCAACTTTTAATCCTAATTCCATTAGTACTTCAGAAAGAGAAGGATGTGCATGGGTTGTTAAACCAAGTTCTAATGTTGAACCATTCATAAATTGGAATAATGATACTTCATTTATCAGTTCTGTAACATGAGGTCCAATCATATTCAGTCCTAATACAGTATCATTTTCTTGATCGATTACGACTTCACAAAAACCACTTTGATTTCCTGTTTCCTCAATTACCGCTTTACCAATTGCTTTAAACGGCACTTTTACTGCACGTGCTTTAATATTTTCTGCTTTGGCTTGTTCTATATTTTTGCCAATACTCGCTACTTCAGGTTTACTATAAACACATCTTGGCATTTTTAGATAATCTACCGGTAGTGGCGATGATTCAAACATATGTTCGATAGCGGTGATCCCTTCTTTTGAACCCACGTGTGCAAGTTGCAATTTACCAATACAATCACCAGCAGCGTAAATATGCTTATCTTCAGTTTGTTGATATTCATTGACGGTGATATGGTTTTTATCAGTCAGCTTGATTTTAGTATTGTTTAGTCCGATATCATCAGTATTCGGTTTACGACCTATCGAAACAAGAGCCTTATCGAATGTAATTGATGCATCATTCAGGGTTATTGTAATTTTATTTTCATCAATTATAATATTTTCTTCACCTAGTTGCGTATTTTCATAAAACATTACGCCGCGCTCAGTTAATTCTTGCTTTAATACTTTTGCTACTGATTTACTTTCAGTTGGTAGAATACGTTCTCCAGCTTCAATCACTGATACATCGACACCAAAATCTACAAGTAATGATGCAAATTCTAAACCAATTACACCACCTCCAACAATTGCGATAGAACTTGGTAGATGCTCAAGATTTAAAATATCGTCACTAGATAGGACGATATTATGATCAAATGGCAAAAATGGTAGTTCCATTGGTTGAGAACCAGTACAAATCAACACGTTATTATTAGGGATTAACTCTGACTCACCATCTTCAAATTCTACTGAAACAGTACCACTTTGTGGTGAAAATATTGAAGGTCCTAATAAACGACCCGTACCATTAAATACATCTATTTTATTATGGTCCATTAAATGTTTCACACCGTTAAACATTTGATTTACGACTTCATGTTTACGTTCCTGAACGCGTGAAAAGTTCAATTTAAAATCGTTTATATCAACGCCAAATTCACTTGAATTTTTAACTGTATGCATAACTTCTGCTGATTTTAAAAGTGCTTTTGTCGGGATACATCCTTTATGTAAACAAGTGCCTCCAAGTAATGACTTTTCTACAAGTGCAACTTTTTTGCCAAGTTGAGATGCTCGGATTGCCGAGACATAACCGGCTGTACCTCCGCCTAATATTACTAAATCATATTTTTCTTCTGACATGCTTGCACTCCTAACTATAAACTTTAGCACTTTCTATACCTTCTAAAACAAGCGATGTGCGAGTCGCTAAAGCATCCATTTCTTTTTCACCGGGATAAATTGTTACTGGTGCTATCCAATCGACATAAGATTGGATTAAGGATGTTAGTGTTTTATTATAACTCAGTCCTCCAGTAAGGATGACTTGATCAACGTTTCCTTTAAAAACGATTGCGCGTTCGCCAATCGCCTTCGCGACTTGATATGCTAAAGCATCAAACGCTAGTTTTACATCATTATCTGATTCATATTTATGTGACAACCCTTTTAAATCATTTGTATTAAACATATTAACAAAACCACCTTTTTTGCTCAAAAAGTGATTCATTTCTTGTGGTGTAAAATTGCGTTTATAGCCATATTCATATAACAAATCATTTGGTATCGAACCTGCACGTTCAGGACTAAAAGGACCTTCGCCTAGCAAGCCTACATTCACATCAACGACAAGACCCTGTTTATGTGCTCCAACAGTTATACCACCACCCATATGCGCAACAATAACGTTAACTTGTTTATATGTTTTATTGGATGTATTTGCATATAAGCTTGCAACAGCTTTTTGGTTTAATGCATGAAAAATACACCTTCGTTTTATACCTTTAATACCTGTAACTCTAGCAATATCCATTAATTCATCTACAACTACAGGGTCAATTGTAAAAACAGGTATTTGAAGATCTTGACTTAATTCATAACCGATAACACCACTTAAATTAGATGCATGGTTGCCGTATTTAAATGTTCGAAGATCATTATACATTGTTTCGTTAATTGTATAGACACCGCCACGTATAGGTTTTAATAATCCTCCTCTACACGCAATTCCATCAAAGTCGCTAAAATTTACGTCAGCTACTTTTTTCACAAAATGTTCAATTTCAAATCGTCGATGTTTGATTTGCTCTATCAGATTTAAGGAAGTAATTTCAAAATCATGCCGTATTGTTTCGTTATAATTGCAATACGCATCTGTGTAAATAGCAACCTTAGAAGATGTGCTTCCTAAATTAAGCACTAAAATTTGAGACATTGCCTCACCTTCTTTATTGAAAATAAAATAGAAAGTATTAACTCTATCTGCTAAGAGAACATAGTTTATTTATTATTATGCAACGGCTAGTTTACAAGATTCAAATTTGAAATAAGTAGTCAATATTGAAAAGTCATCGCACATAAAAGGATTATATTAAACTATTTATAATATCCACTTATATTTTACATCAAATAGACAAAATATAAAATTAATAACCTATTTTTAATCGCAACAAGTAAAATGAGGCTTTCATAGCAAGGTTAATTTAAAACTTTTAGGGCTAACAACAATGAATCGAGTTTATTTTGTTTATTATCAGCTCTAGAAGTAAGTACAATTGGGAATTTTGCGCCTAAAACTAGACTTGCTACACGTGCATCAGCAAAGTATGTGAATGATTTGTATAACGCGTTACCAACATCAATATGCGATACAAGCAATGCATCTACGTCACCAGCTACTGTAGACTTAATATTTTTCTTAATAACACTTTCCATGCTTATCGCGTTATCTAAAGCTAGAGGACCGTCAACAATTAAATAATCATCCCAATCTCTATTAAAAATATTTTTGATTTTTTCAGAATCTGTAGAAGATGATATTTTTCTTGTAACTTTTTCGACAGATGATAATAAACCTACTTTAAACTGTTCATAACCCAATGCCTTACTAAATAGCGATAAATTTTTAATGATTTGTCTCTTTTCTTCTACTGAAGGTGAAATGTTTAAAGCAACATCACTCATCATTAATGTTTTATGATAATTCGGTATATCGAAACATGCGACATGACTTAGAAAACCATGATTTTCTAAGAAATTTTTATTACTTAAAACAAAAGATAATAATGAGGAAGACGTTAAATTACCTTTCATTAATATCGAAACTTTTCCGCGTGATAAATCTTGTGCACATTGTTTAAATAATTCATTTTCATCTTCAAATGTATAAATGTGAATTCTGTTTAATAATCGTGCATCTATATTAAAAGATCTTATGATTTCAGTTAAATCATGTGTATCATATAAGAACACTTCTATATCTGTTAAAGTTAGTGCTTCTGTCACGACTGAGAGCATCTTTTCATCATTTGCATATAAAATGGCTATATTACCCTTTAAAGTTGTAGTCGGATTAATTAAATGTTGATATTGCATGAAAACCAACACCTTTCCATATAAGTAAAGTAGTATTTATACGTTCGCATTATTAATCATTAAGATGATTTTGTTCTATCATTTCCTTAGCATTTTGACGCGTAAGCTCAGTAACACTAGCTCCGGAAATCATTCTTGCTACTTCATCAATACGTTCTTCACCGGATAATTCTTTAACATGAGTAGTAGTTCTATCATCTTTAGAAGTTTTACTAATAAATAAATGTTGATCACTCATTGTAGCTACTTGTGGTAAATGAGAAATGCAGATTACTTGTATGTGTTGTGCTAGGTCTTTCATTTTCTGAGCCATTTTTTGTGCTGCTTGACCTGAAACACCAGAATCTACTTCATCAAATAAAATAGCTGTTTGACCTCTTGTTTTTACAAAGATTGTTTTGAGCGCCAGCATAATTCTAGATAATTCTCCTCCAGAAGCGATTTTATTTAAGCTTTTAAGCGGTTCACCTTTATTAGGACTAATTAAAAATTCTACAAATTCAATGCCTTCACGGTTAGGTGCATCTAAAGGTTTAAAGGAAATTTCTAAGTTCGCGTCCTTCATTTGTAAGTTTTGAATTTCATCCACAATATTGTCTCGCAGCGACTGAGCTACAACACGACGTTCTTGAGATAATTTTTTACCTAATCTGAAAACTTTATCATAAAGTGATTCTATTTCTTCACGTAATTGTGACGTACTCTCTTCATAATTCTCAATTTTGTTGATTTCATCGTCCAATTTATCTTGATAGACAATGAGTTCACTAATATCTTTACCATATTTACGTTTCAAGCTATTTAATACGTTCATTCTAGCTTCTAGTTCATTAAGATATTGTTCGTCAAATTCAGTATTTGTGAGTTCATCATATAGCTGATGTTTCGCATCATCTAAGGTGTAATAAAATTGATCTACATCTTCTTTAAGTCGATCATATTTATCAGGTAAGATATCACTAATTGACTGAAGTTGATTACTTAACTCATACAAACGATCGGTAATTGCATGTTCATCAGTTAATGTTAGATGTGCATTGTTTAGAGCTAAGCTTAAATTTTCAGAGTTTTGAATGCGTTTAATGTCTGTTTCAAGTTGTGAAACTTCTCCATCAGTTAATTGTGCTTCCTGTAATTCCTCATATTGAAATTTAAGTAAATCTAGTCGCTGAAGTAGTGCTTGATCTGCAGTTTGCAAATCTTCAAGCTCTTTCTTTTTAGCTCTATATTGATCAAAAGTAGATACATAATCATCAAGCAAAGGTTTATATGTATCCTCTGCATAATTATCTAATAATTGTAAATGATATTTTTGCTTTAATAATGATTGCGTTTCATGTTGACCATGTATATCTAACAATTCTTGCATTATTTTTCGCAAGTCTTGTAGTGTAACAATTTGATTATTAATTCTACACATACTTTTTCCAGAACTAAAGATTTCTCTTTTAACTAATAAAAAATCTTCGTCTATATCAATTGATAAATCACGTAAAATGGAAATAGCTTCTTTACTTTCATCGATGTCAAAGATACCTTCAATAATTGATTTCTTTTCACCATGCCTTACATAATTTGAAGAAGCACGCATGCCAATGAGTTGACCAATTGCATCAATGATGATAGATTTTCCTGCGCCTGTTTCACCACTTAATACTGTTAAGCCCTCACCAAAATGCACTTCTAATTCATCAATGATTGCAAATTGCTTAATAGATAAAGTTTGTAGCATCCTTATATCACTTCCTTATACTTATAATAAATTAAAGATGCGTGTCTTAATTTTTTCGCTCGCAGAATCATCTCTACAGATAATTAAACAAGTATCATCACCACAAATAGTCCCTAAAACTTCTTCCCAGTCAATTTGGTCTAAAATTGCACCGATTGATTGAGCATTACCAGGTAATGTTTTTAGAACTAGTAAATTGCCTGTTCCATCAATGTTTACAAAAGAATCCATTAAATATCGACCTAATTTTTCTAAAGGATGATATTTTCGATCATTTGGCAAACTATAGACATATTGTCCTGCAGGCGTCGGTACCTTTATAAGTTGTAATTCTTTAATGTCTCTTGAAACTGTTGCTTGAGTTACATTCAACTCGTACTCATTTAAACGCTTTACCAATTCATCTTGTGTTTCTATCTTTTCATTTGAAATAATTTCTCGTATCTTTATATGTCTCACTGATTTTTTAGCCATGTATAGCACCTCTATAAACGAATATTTATACATTTATTTTACCACAAGCATGTGAATTCTACTACTAAAGTTAATTCGAAATATCGTTAAATATATTACGTTAATTATGCTATATATCAGTAAAATGTCACTATAAAGCATACATATAATTGTTGTGAAAATTTAGTATATTATGTAAAGAAATTATTGAATTGATGAATAATTATTGAATAATATATATTTAATCAATAAAAAATCACACTACATATACGTAGCATGATTTCTTGAGCAGTTAATTGTTTTCTTCTACTGAGCAATATTTAAAGGTAGAAAACGTTATAAATAATTATCTAAAGTGTCGTATTATGATTCACGATTATTAAATAATTCAATAATACTTTCAAGATCTTGAGTATTATATGATTCTGGCAATTCATTTAAGCACTGATATGCAGCATCAGAGTGAAATTTCAGCTTCTCTTCTGCGCCAGTTTGACCTAATAAAGATACGTAAGTACTTTTATCATTTTCAATATCACTACCTACTGCTTTGCCTAATTTTGTTTCGTCGCCATAGATATCCAGTAAATCATCTTTAATTTGAAACATTAAACCTAAATGTTCACTGTATGTTTCTAACAAATCTGCCACAGCTTGCTCTGGTTCTGCAATATCTACTGCAGCCATAACCGCAAACTTAAGTAACTCACCAGTCTTAGCTTTATGAATTTTTTCGAGTGTATTTAAATCTATAGATGAGCCTTCACTTTGCATGTCTAATGCTTGTCCACCCACCATACCTAAGTGCCCACTCGCATAAGATAAACGTTTAACCAGTTTGATTTTAACTGTATCAGTTAGACTAGTGTCATTGGTAATGATTTCAAAGGCTTTGGTAAGTAGCGCATCTCCAGCAAGTATCGCTTTCCATTCGCCAAAAACTTTATGATTTGTAGGTTTTCCTCTACGATAATCATCATTGTCTAACGGTGGCAAATCATCGTGAATTAATGAATATGTGTGAACTATTTCTAAACCTAAGGCAGATGATAATCCGGATTTATATTCATTTGATAACATATCTAAAGTTAGTAATAATAAGACAGGTCTTATTCGTTTACCGCCTGCTTCTAAAGAATAACGCATACTTTCTTCAATATTAGTGTTGAGTGAAGACTCTGGAACAGTTGTAGATAACTTTTGATTAATTTCTTCTATTAAATTATTCATTTTGTTATTCGCCATCGTTATCAATCGTCTCCTCATTTTCAACATTTTCATCAGTCATGAGCTCATTAACTTTCTTTTCAGCATCTTTTAATGTTTCATCACAAGTGGCAGATAATTTCATACCACGTTGATATAAATTTAATGATTCTTCTAATGAAACATTTTCATTATCAAGTTTTTGAACGATGCCTTCGAGTTCTTTCATCATTTCTTCAAAACTTTGTGAATTACTATTACTCATCTTTACACCTTACTTTCTTAACTTGTGCATCAACAACGCCATCTTTCATCGTTAATACAATGTTATCATTTTCAGCTAAGTCATTCGTACTCGTTATTACATCATCATCTTTATTCACAATTGTATAGCCACGTAACATTGTGTTTGTTGGACTGAGATTATTTAAGCTTTCTAGTTTACTAGTAAGTTTATTTTGTTGATTGGTAATAAAATTATTTATGACTTTATTTAAATCTATGCGCTTTTGATTATTTGTTAATTGTTCTCTATTAATATTTTGTTTGAAATTCTTCAAGTTAAATTTATTAGTTAATAGTTGTAATTGTTGCTGTTCATTTTTAATTCTCAAATTCATTGATAGGCTTAACTGCTTTTCTAGGTCATCACGTTTTTGAATTTGTTGGTCATATAACAAAGTTGGTGTTTGAAATTTGTAATATGAAGATACATGTTCTAAGTGTTTTCTTTGTTGTTGCATATGTTGTTTGATAAAACGGGTGAGTGAAAGGTTCGTTTGCTTTAAATATTGACGTAATTCATATTGATCTGGTGTAGCCATTACTGCTGCTTGTGTTGGTGTAGCAGCACGCACATCAGCTACGAAGTCACTTAATGTAAAATCAGTTTCATGTCCAACAGCGGATATGATTGGTGTTTCACAAAAATATATTGCTTTCACAACATCTTCTTCGTTAAAGTTCCATAAATCTTCTATAGAACCACCACCACGACCTATGATAATTGTATCAACATTTAATTGATCAGCCTGTTGTATCTTTTCGACTATATCATTTTTAGCTTGTTCACCTTGTACTAAAGTATTAATTTGAACTTGTTCAGCTAGTGGATATCGACTATTTATCGTTGTATGAATATCTCTAATTGCCGCTCCAGTACCTGCAGTTAACACTGCTATTTTTTGGGGGAATTTAGGGATTAACTTTTTATGATTTTGATCAAAAAAACCATCTTTAGTTAATTTCTTTTTTAATTGTTCTAATTTTTGATATAAATTACCTACCCCGTCAATATGCATTTTATTAACATAGATTTGATAATTCCCTCTACGCTCATAAACAGAAACGCGTGCTTCTAATAGTACTTCATCACCTTCTTTAGGATCGAAATCAATTTTAGAAGCATTGCCTTTAAACATCATTGCACTAATGACACTGTTTTTATCTTTGACATTGAAATAAAGATGACCACTGCTATGCTTTTTAAAGTTAGACAGTTCCCCTTTAATCAATACAGATTGTAAATGTGGGTCTTGGTCAAATTTGTATTTAATATATTTAGTTAATGCGGAAACACTTAAATAGTCTGCCATTTTATATCACTCTTTTATTCAATATTGCTCAATACACCATTGATAAATTTATAATGATCATCATCGCTGAATTGTTTCGCTAACTCAACAGCTTCATTTATAATTACTTTTTGTGGTGTTGAACTATGTAACAATTCAAAAGTAGACATTCTTAAGATAATGCGATCTGTTTTCAATAAACGGTCTAGTGTCCAATCTTTTAAATGTGGTTGGATTTTTTCATCTAAAATCGTTTCATGATCTTTTACTCCAGTTACTAACCAGTTGATAAAATCGAATTCTAAGTCTGGGTTTTCATCTTTAATAAAACTAATTGCTTCTTCAATTGTTAATTCGCTATTTTTCATTTCAAGTTGAAAAAGAGTTTGAAAGGCTTGTGTTCTGGATTCTTTTCGACTCATTATAAACTCCTTCAAGCATTGTATTTTTATAAATCATTTGAGAAACGTAATAACAAATACATTAAAATATTCGTTATTACATATCTACAAAATGTATTTAAAGTAAATTTGCTTATATAATTTTAATTGGTTGGTTCAATATGTGTAATATGAACATTGATTTGGCTAGGTTCAATTGTAGTCATCGTTGTTACAGAATTAAAAATAGTACTTTGGATTGTTTTCGCTGTTTCTGAAATATTGATACCGTAAGACAATGAACAATATATATCAATATAGATACCATCTTCTCTTGTATCAACTTTAACACCTTTGCTCAGTTGCTTTCTAGTGAATTTTTCAATACTACTATTCTTTAATTCTTTAAAATGACCTTGTATACCTTTTATTTCAGCTGTTGCAATACTTGCTATAACTGTTAATACCTCAGGTGCAATTTCTATTTTTCCTAAATTGGAATGTGAGGTTTCTGATACTTTGACCATTTCACATACCTCCTATTTAGTTTGATCATCCATGATATTATATTTTTCAAGAAACTTAGTATTAAACTCTCCGCTTTTGAAAATGTCATTATTTAACAAACGAATATGGAATGGAATCGTAGTATCTATACCTAAAACGAGATACTCACTTAAAGCGCGTATACCTGTCATAATCGTTTCTTCTCTAGTTGGCTCATGTACAATGAGCTTAGCAACCATAGAATCATAATATGGTGGAATCGTATAATTAGTATAACATGCTGATTCAATTCTAACGCCAAAGCCACCTGGTGCTAAATATTGAGTGATTTGACCTGGTGAAGGCATGAAGTTTTTATATGGGTTTTCAGCATTGATACGGAATTCCATTGCATGACCTTCTATTTTGATATCTTTTTGTTTGAATGGCAATTTTTCGCCTCTCGCAACTTTCAATTGTAATTTAACTAAATCTACACCTGTAACCATTTCTGTTACTGGGTGCTCAACTTGGATTCGTGTATTCATTTCCATGAAGTAAAAATCATTAGAATCCAAATCATATATAAATTCAATTGTACCTGCATTTTCATAATTAACAGCTTTTGCTGCTCTGACTGCAGCATTACCCATTTCTTGACGTTTTTCTTCAGATAAAATTGGAGATGGTGCTTCTTCCACAAGTTTTTGCATTCTACGTTGTATTGTACAATCGCGTTCACCTAAATGGACAACATTACCAAAACTATCACCCATGATTTGAATCTCTATATGTCTGAAATTCTCAATAAATTTCTCGAGATAAAGTCCACCATTACCGAATGCAGTTTCCGCTTCTTGTTGTGTCATTTTAAAGCCAGTTTCCAATTCTTTTTCATCACGAGCCACACGGATACCTTTACCACCACCGCCAGCAGTTGCTTTAATAATAACTGGGTAACCGATATTATCAACAATGCCTTTTGCATCGTTGATATCCTTTACAAGACCTTCGCTACCTGGGACAACAGGTACTTCCGCGCGTTTCATTTCTTCCTTAGCAACGTCTTTAATACCCATCTTTTGGATAGATTCGTAACTTGGACCAATAAATTTCAGTTGACAGGCTTCGCATAGTTCAGCGAAATCACCATTTTCCGCTAAAAATCCGTAGCCAGGATGTATACCGTCACAACCTGTCGATGTTGCGATAGATAAAATGTTTGGGATATTTAAATAAGAATCTTTAGATTGTGTTGGGCCAACGCAATATGCTTCATCAGCAATTTGAGTATGTAAAGCGTCTTTATCTCCTTCAGAGTAAATAGCCACAGTTTGTAATCCTAAATCGTGACATGCACGAATGATTCTTACCGCAATCTCTCCTCTATTTGCAATTAATATTTTATTCATTATTTCACCTTGAATAACGGTTGGCCATACTCTACCATTTGACCGTCTTCTACTAGAATTTCAGCAATTTCTCCAGTTACTTCAGCTTGTATTTCATTAAACAATTTCATTGCTTCTAATATACACACTGTTGATTCGTTTGTAACTGAATCTCCAACTTGTACATATGCACTTTCTTCAGGTGATGGTGATTTATAAAATGTCCCTACCATTGGTGCGTTAATTGTTTGTAAGTTGTCTTCCACTGCGTTTGTATTTACTTCCTCTGAACTTTGCGTGCTTACAGGAGCTGACATTACACCTTGTTGCGGTGAACCTTGTTGCATTGGTTGTTGTGAAATTTGAGGTGTAATGATTTCAGTTTCTTTTTCTTTTTTTAAATTAACAACGTTGCCTTTATCTTCTATATTGATTTCAGTCAAGCTAGATTGATCAAGAATTTCTATTAATTCTTTAATTTCTTTAAAATTCATAAGTACTGACTCCTTCAGATTGTTTTCATTTACCTAGTTTATTTTACTTTAGTGAAATGTTCAATTCAAGCATATACATGCTTTCAATAATAAAGTGTTTATCCTTTATGTAGTTGTATATAGATATAATTTAATGAGAATTCTATTTATTATAACGTTTTTTTAACGGAATGGGGCTATGTTATTGTAATTAATTGATATAAAGTTTAATTTTTTTGAATAACACTACTATAACAGTCGTTTGTTTAATATAAAATGAAAAAAATAAAATAACCTTTCCAACGCTTCGTGAATTGGAAAGGTTATTAATAGGTATGAGATAAACTAAAAAATAATAACTATGATTATTTTTATAAGTATTAACCTCTTGAAATATAGCTACCGTCGCCTGTGTTAATTATAAGTGTGTCGCCTTCATTTACAAATAACGGCACATTTAATGTGTAACCAGTTTCTACTGTAGCTGACTTAGTTGCTCCGTTAGCAGTATCACCTTTGATACCAGGTTCTGTTTCTGTTACTGTAAGTTCAACAGTTTTTGGTAATTCAACGCCAAGTGTTTCACTTTCGTAAGTTTGAATTTGAACTTCCATATTAGCTTTTAAGAAATTCAATTCATTTTCTAAATAATCGGCTGCTAATTCTGTTTGTTCAAAAGTTTGATTATCCATGAAAACATGTGTATCACCATCTGCATATAAATATTGCATGCGGTGATTTTCAATCATAGCAGTTTCGACTTTTTCGCCGCCTCTGAATGTTTTCTCTTGAATAGCACCAGTTCTTAAATTACGTAATTTTGAACGCACAAATGCAGATCCTTTACCTGGTTTTACGTGTTGGAAATCTAATACTTTCCATATACCATTATCTACTGCAATTGTTAAGCCTGTCTTAAAATCATTAACCGAAATCATTCAGTTTCCTCCTCAATTATAAGGTCTTCTATAAAATAATAAGGTTTTTAGCGCATTTAGTAAAGCATTCACAACCATTTTCTGTAATTAAAACGTCATCTTCAATGCGAACGCCACCTAATCCGTCTAAATAAATACCAGGTTCAATTGTAACACAGTTATTTACCTCTAATTTAGCTTCTGATTTTCTAGATAAATTGGGTCCCTCGTGTACATCTAACCCTATACCATGTCCCAGTGAATGGCCAAACGCTTCTCCATATCCTTGTTCAGTAATATAATCCCTAGCAATAGCATCTAAAGCTTTGCCTGTAATACCTTGTTTAGCGGCTTCAATACCTTTAATATTAGCTTCTAAGACAATATTGTATATTTCTTTGAGTTTAGGATCTGGTTCACCTATAGCAAATGTACGTGTGATATCAGATGAGTAGCCTTTATAATATGCACCGAAATCTAAAGTAATCAGTTCGCCTTGATTAATAACTTTTTCACTTGCGACACCATGTGGTAATGCACCTCTGGCTCCTGAGGCAACAATTGTATCAAACGAAGTACCTTCTGAGCCAAGTTCTAACATTTTACTTTCTAATTTAGCTTTTAATTGCTGTTCAGTCATACCTGCTTTTGCAACAGTTAAGATGTACTCATATGTCTCATCAACAATTTCAGCAGCTTTTTGAATAAGTTTAATTTCACTATCATCTTTTACTTCTCTGATTTTTTCAATTAGACCAGAAACGCTGATTAAGCTGATGTAGGATTTACTTAATTGTAAGTATGTATCATAGCTGACTAAATCACCTTCAAAGCCTACATTCTGGACGTTTAACTTTTCTAATTGTGCTTTTACTTCTTCTATGAGACCACCTTTTTGTTTAATGATCTCAAATTGAGTGGCTTGGGATGTTGCTTGCTCTATGTACCTAAAATCTGTAATTAATAAGTTTTTATCTTTTGTAATAACGAGCGCGCCGCTCGTACCTGTAAATCCTGATAAATACCTTCTATTAAAATCGGTTAATACAACAATTGCTTCCAAATGTTTTGTTTCTAAGGCAGAATTCAGTTTATCTATTCTAGTCATCTGTCTTCCTCCTATTCAATAAATTTGTACATTTTCTTTTTATACATTAAAATGATAGCATAATTATTATGTGAATATATAGTTTTTGAATTAGGAGAGAGTTATGAAGAAAAAAATTGTAGCTATATTAAGTGCTTCATGTTTACTAGTAGGTTGTGGTAGTCAAAATTTAGGTCCTTTAGAAGAAAAGACCACACAACTCCGTGATGAAAATCATAAATTAAAAAGTAATATTCAAGAATTAAAACAAACTATCGACAAAGAAAAAACAAACGTCGCCTCACTAAAGAAAGACAAAGAAAACATTAAACAGGCTAAAAGTAATAAAACGAAAGTAACAAATTTAAAAGCATCATCTAAATATTATCAAAATATAGCAAAAGCAATTGATCAATATAATGATATTGAAAGTGATGTATCAAAAAATAAAAATGATAAAAAGGTTCTTAGCAAGTTGACTGACATAACGAATAAAATCGATTCTGCACACACTACATATGAAAATGATATTGATAAAGATAAAATGAGTGATGAAGATAAGAGTAAAAAGAAAAACATCACTAAATTAAATAAAGACCTTAGCTCAGCAATGAATGATATTAGAGATGGTTATAGTGAGAAAGATAAGAAAAAACTTAAAAAAGGACAAAAAACCCTATCAACTATTAGTATTGATAATAAACAGAGTTAACAACTAAATAGGAGTGTTATAAATTGAAACGAGCAATTTTTTATATAATAATCGCAATCGCAGCAATTGGGTTAATTCTCAATTTAGATGCGTTTATATTCAGTTTTGTTAGTATGGCAATTAGTTTTGCTGTATTTGCAGGGATTATATATGCGATATATTACTTCTTCTTTTTAACAGAAGATCAACGAAAGTATAAACGCGCACAAAGAAAGTATAAAAGACGCAATAGAAAAAAATAATTTTATTGCGCTATCTTACTCTTAAAACTTTTATTTAAATCTATCTAACTTTATATGTATAAAAAATGTGAGGATGCAGTCGTTAAAGACTGTACCCTCACATTTTTTGAGTCTAAACATATTATTTACGATAGTTCCATTCGTCAGCTTTATATTTTTCAATGAGTACATTTACTTCTTCTTGTTGTTTATGCGTTAGATTTAGTGGTTTAAAATCAATATTCAATCCTTTCTTAAAACCTATCTCAAAAGCCTCTTCCATTTCGGGTATTGTAATATGTCGGTCTGAGATATCATTAATCGCCACTGCTTTTTCTAGAAAAGATTGTTTCATTTTATCTTTTAAACGCTCGTTTTTAAAAATGAACATATCGAATAAATCATCAATGTCGACGTCTTGTAACAAGGAACCATGTTGTAAAATGACTCCTTTTTGACGTATCTGCGCACTACCCGCTATTTTACGACCTTCTACAACTAACTCATACCAACTAGGAGCATCAAAACACACAGCACTTCTTGGTTGTTTTAATTTCTCACGTTCTTCCTTTGAACGAGGAATTGAAAAAGATGCTTCGAAGCCTAAAGCTTGAAATCCTTCTAACAAACCTTCAGATATCACTCTGTATGCTTCTGTTACGGTCGAGGGCATCTCCGGATGTGATTCTGGTACAATAACACTATATGTAAGTTCTTTATCATGTAGCACGCCTCTGCCACCTGTTTGACGTCTGACTAAACCATATCCTTTTTCTTGTACTTTTTCTATATCTATTTCTTTAGTCAGTCTTTGGAAATAACCGACAGATAATGTTGCTGGATTCCACGTGTAAAATCTTATAACTGGATCAATTTCTCCTCTAGAAACAAAATTAAGCAGCGCTTCATCCATTGCCATATTGAAATATGGATCATTACTTCCTGTATTTATAAAATTCCAAGATTCAGTCACACTAAAAACCCCAATCAATAAATTAAATTGTTTTAATCCTCATTTTATGTTATCGTTTGCAATAATTGTCTAAGTTTGTCAGCATTATCCAATAAATTAAATGAAAAATTTTGATAAATTGTGCTAACAGTCTTATAATATATAATATCGGTTAATTAGGGAGGATGCAAGATGAGTAATTTTTGGTTTATAGCGTTAGCAGCATTAATAATAATCATCGCTTACATGCTAATCAATTATCTTCTTAACAAGAGAGCAGTCACAGAATTAAACCAAAATGAATTTCATAATGGTTTGCGTAAAGCTCAAGTTATTGATGTAAGAGAAAAAGTGGATTATGATTACGGGCACATTAACGGTGCACGTAACATTCCAATCACAATGTTTAAGCAAAGATATCAGGGATTGAGAACAGATCAACCTATTTATCTATGTGATGCAAATGGCATTGCAAGTTATCGTGCTGCTAGAACATTAAAGAAGAATGGTTATACAGATATCTACATGTTAAAAGGTGGATATAAAAAATGGACTGGAAAAATTAAGTCGAAAAAATAAATGTATAAATAAGTATTGCGTTTATAAAACTTGATGTGCATTAGCTTAACTCTACATAATCATTTTTATAGCGGATTATTGACCTTATTGGGTGAATAATCCGCTATTTTTAATATATATATAAATGTATCAAAAAATTTAGTCGTCGTTTCTTTACTGGATTTATTACTTTTTAAAATGACTATTATTATTTGATATAAGATACTTTGTAATGAAAAGCTTTTGATTAATCATAAGAATTTAATATAAAAAATACTACTCCTATTATAATTTTAAAGGAGTAGTATTTATATTATAGAAATAAGAATGCATTACTCAGACGTTCTATTCTTTTTCTGAACGTAAATTTTCAAATTTCAATACTGGATGGCGTGCAGCTTTCGTTTCATCCAATCTATCTATAATTGTAGTGTGTGGTGCTTCCAAGACTTTGTCCGGATCTTCTTTAGCTTCATTAGCTATTTCTATCATTTTATCACAGAAATAATCTAGAGTTTCTTTTGATTCAGTTTCTGTCGGTTCAATCATCATACCTTCATCCACGTTAAGTGGGAAATAAATTGTAGGTGGATGAACACCGAAGTCTAGCAAACGTTTAGCCATATCTAATGTACGCACACCGTGTTCTTTTTGTTTTGAACCACTTAACACAAATTCGTGTTTACAATATTGTTCATATGGTATTTCAAAGTGGTCTTTTAATCGAGCTTTAATATAGTTAGCATTTAACACAGCAGCTTCTGAAACTTCTTCAAGACCTTTATTACCCATCGTACGAATGTAAGTATATGCTCTTAAATAGATTCCAAAGTTACCGTAGAACGGTTTAACGCGACCAATTGAGTTTTCAATATCATTATCATATTTATATTCGTTATCTTCTTTGATAACCATAGGTTTTGGTAAGAAACTAGCAAGTTCTTTCTTAACACCTACTGGACCTGAACCTGGTCCACCCCCACCGTGAGGGCCTGTGAATGTTTTGTGTAAGTTTAAGTGTACAGCGTCAAATCCCATATCCCCCGGTCTTACTTTATCCATAATTGCATTTAAATTTGCACCATCGTAGTATAATAAGCCGCCTGCTTCATGAACGATATTTCTGATATCCATAATATTCTTTTCAAAAATCCCCAAAGTATTAGGGTTAGTTAGCATAATTGCTGCTGTTTTTTCATTAACTAAGCGTTTCAAATCATCAATGTCAACTTCGCCGCGCTCATTTGATTTCACAGTAACTGCTTTGAATCCTGCAAATGCAGCTGAAGCTGGATTGGTACCGTGAGCTGAGTCAGGAACAATAACTTCGTCACGGTGTCCTTCACCATTTTTTTGATGATAGGCTTTGAAAATCATTAATGCAGTCCATTCACCATGTGCACCAGCAGCTGGTTGTAATGTAACTTCATCCATACCTGTAATCTCTTTTAACTCTTCTTGCAGACTATGAATAATTTCTAATGAGCCTTGAACTTGTGATTCATCTTGTAATGGATGTGATTCTGCAAATCCTGGTATTCTTGCAATTTTTTCATTTATTTTAGGATTATATTTCATCGTACATGAACCTAATGGATAAAATCCTGAATCAACGCCAAAGTTTTTGTTTGAGAGTTCGGTATAATGGCGAACCAAATCTAATTCTGCAACTTCTGGTAATTCTGCTTTGTTTTTTCTGATGAATTTATCATCTAGTAATTTATCTACAGCACCATTATCAATTTCTTTCTGTGGTAACGAGTACGCATAACGATCCTTTTTAGAACGTTCAAAAATTAGTGGACTAGATTTACTTACTACCATTTAATTCACCTGCTTTCTTAACAAATGTGTCTATTTCATCTTTCATTCTTAATTCTGTTACTGCAATTAACATATGATTATTAAAGTCTTCAGAAGCTTCACTTAAGTCAAATCCTCCGATAATTCCTTCTTCAATTAGAGCATCATTAACTTCTTTTACTGATTTGTCGAATTTAACTACAAATTCATTAAAAGATGTACCGTTAGCAACTTCAAAACCAGCTTGTTTGAATTGATCTTTAGCATAGTTAGCATTTTCAAAGTTTCGTACCGCGATATCATAAATACCTTGTTTACCTAAAGCTGACATACAAATTGAGGACGCCAAAGCATTTAATGCTTGGTTTGAACATATATTTGATGTCGCTTTATCACGACGAATATGTTGTTCACGTGCTTGTAAAGTTAATACAAAACCACGATTGCCATCTCCATCTTCGGTTTGTCCTACCAAACGACCAGGTATTTTTCTCATTAATTTTTTAGTTGTTGCGAAGAACCCACAATGAGGCCCACCAAATTGAGCAGGTATACCAAATGGTTGTGTATCTCCGACAACAATGTCCGCTCCGAAACTACCTGGAGGAGTTAATAAACCTAATGCAAGCGGGTTTGCGTATACAATCATTAAAGCCTTTTTGTCTTCAATAAATGAATTGATTTTTTCTAAATCTTCAACAGAACCATAGAAGTTTGGATATTGTACAGCAACTGCTGCTGTATCATCGTCAACTGCTGCTTCAAGCTTGTCTAAATCTGTAATCGTACCATCTAAATCAACTTCAACGATTTCAAATTCTTCACGTGTTTTAACATAAGTTCTTAATACCTGTAAAGCTTGATAATGTAGCCCTTTTGATACAACAACTTTGTTTTTACGTGTTTGATTGAAAGCTAAAATACATGCTTCTGCAAAACTTGTAATACCATCATACATTGACGAGTTTGCTATATCCATATCCGTTAATTCACAAATTAACGTTTGAAATTCGAAAATCGCTTGTAATTCACCTTGAGAAATTTCTGGTTGATAAGGTGTATAGGCAGTATAAAATTCTGAACGTGAAATCATTGAATCAACAACAGCTGGAGCATAGTGATCATATACCCCTGCACCTAAAAATGATGAATGCGTTTCTTTAGTGATGTTTTTGTTTGCAATTCTGCTTAATCGCTTACTTAATGTTGTTTCTGATTCAGCATCAGGTATAGCTAATTCTCTTCCCAGTAAGATATCTTTTGGAACGTCTCCAAAAAGTTCTTCAATAGAATTGGCTCCAATAGTATCTAACATTTCCTTTTTATCTTGCTCTGTTAATGGAATATAACGATGACTCATAGTAACACCCCTTTGAATTATTTAGTAATTTGGTTTTTCTTAACAATTTTAGCTTTAAGTTGTCTTTTTCTAACTTGTACAATTACTTCTTTACCCATTTCAAAAGCATCGCGATTGATTAAAGCTAACCCAATTGATTTACCACTCAATGGAGACTGTGTACCAGAAGTGATTTCACCAATTTCATGGCCATCTAAATCATAGACTGTGTAACCAGTTCTTGGAATACCTTTGTCTATCATTTCTAAACCAACAGTTCTGCGTTTAGAACCATTTTCTTTTTGGTCTTTGAGTACGCTTTTACCAATAAAGTCAGCTTCAATCAATGGTTTTGCAGCAAATGCAATACCAGCTTCATATGGTGTTATAGACTCAGTCAAATCTTGACCATGCAGTGGCAGTCCAGCTTCAAGTCTTAATGTATCTCTTGCACCTAGTCCACAAGGTTGTACATTAAATTCAAGAATTTTTTCCCATAAGTAAGGTGTATCTTCTGCATTACAATAAATTTCAAATCCATCTTCACCTGTATAACCTGACTGTGAAAGGATTACATTCTTTCCAAAGAATTCAACGTTTTGTTTAAAATCAAAAGGCTTCATTTCTGCTACGTCAACGTTAACATGTTGTTTAACTAAATCACGTGCTTTCGGACCTTGAACTGCTAATTGACCATAATCATTTGAAGCATTAATTACTTCTGCATCAAAATTTTTGGCATGTTCTTTCATCCATTCAAAATCTTTATCTGTATTTCCAGCATTTACTACTAATAAATAAACTTTTTCATCTAATTTGTAAGTAATTAAATCATCAATAATTCCACCATTTTCATTACATAGCGCAGTATATTGAGCTTTAGTAGTAGTTAAGTTTTCAATATCATTTGAAAGAAGATATTGTACTAATTCATCTGCTTCAGAACCTTTAATAATAATTTCTCCCATATGGCTTACATCAAACAAGCCAATGTCAGTTCTTACGGCATTATGTTCTTCTTTTATACTTGAAAACTGAACTGGCATTGCCCAGCCACCAAATTCCACAATTTTAGCCCCGCTATCAACAAAATTTTGATAAAGCGGTGTATGTTTAAGTTCGTTAGACATGAAGAAACCTCCTAAAAATTTTATAAAAAAAAACAGAGTAGACTAAGCTACCCTGTTTATGATACTCCAGGAATGCGTCACAGTATTATCCTTTTGCCTGAGAGTTTCGTTGAACTTGCACCTTCGGCGATGGTCTAATGTTATATATAATATAACCTACCATTCTCTCTAATACTGGTCATTCGCATGTTAGCTCTTTCATGATTTCTTTGTGTAAATCTGAAAGAGGATTACTACTATTTACTTTTTTGAATGCGATTTCATTATATCTTGAAACCCTAGATGAATACAAGCTTTTTAAATCAAAAAGTGATTTATTATTAGCATTCGGTCTATTATTATCATTCTTAATTCTATTGTAAACAATTGTCAAATCACAATCTAACCAGATAATTTTAGTTTGTTGCTTTAACAAGGCATATGACTTCTCGCCTTCTATAATGCCACCACCAGTAGAAATGATATCAAAACGATCAATACACTCTGTTAAATATTTATATTCTAGTGATCGAAAACCACTTTCACCTAGTTGCTCAAAAATATCAGGGATTGTATTGTTCTCTTGTTGAACGATATAGGCATCTAAATCGACATAAGAGAGGTGATTAGCTTTAGCAAGATATTTACCTAAAGTTGTTTTGCCAGTCCCCATAAATCCTATAAGAATAATTGGCTCTAAAATGTTATTTTTCAAAAATATCTTCCTTTTTTATAAATAAGTTGATTTGTTTTTCATAATAAGATTCAATATTATCTAACGTTTTTAGCTGAGCGCTAAATTGGAACGTGTAGTTTGTTATTAAAGATAAATATAGCACAAATATGACCATCACAAAAGGATATATATAGCCAGATATATTAAAATTGAATTTGTTTTTCAAATGTCTTATCCTTATCAAAAATTTTTAAGTTAACAAGTAAAGATTTATTTTTTTAGAATTCGAAATTTTATAGCCTTTACGTTATTAAGTAATGTGATATTTCCCTTCCCATTAATAGACTTAACAATTTTATTATTTTTAAAGCTATAAGATATAAGTTTATTTTTGTCTTTAATAGAAAGTTGAGTTACTTTAGATTTATCTATCATTATATCCCCCTTGTTATTCATTAAATCTTGCGTTAAATCTCTCGCAAAAAATTCACTTTCTATATTTAGATGATCATTTGCTAGAACACTTAAGGCTGTAGTTGATTTGAATAATGAAGGAATTATAGTTAGTAACAATACAGTTATCATTAATGCAAAAAGCACTTCGATATAAGTGAAAGCTTTAATCTTTTTATAATAGCAAATTCCATTTTTTGTTTCCCTTTTTATTATACAAATTTTATTTTCTTTAAGAGTTAAACTATATTCATCCAAAATCAAACCTCTTTTCAATTCAGGTTCACTGTAATTATGCAATGAAAGTAATAGGATTCTTTTCATTTCAATTTCTGATAACTTTTCTTTTGTAGCTTGATTTAATTGTAATAGCATTGGTAAAAACACTAAACAGATAGTAGTGATGATTGAGAAAGAAATAATAGCATCTAAAAATAAAGAAGCCGTGACATTATATTTTTTCAAATCTCATCCTTCCTTTTTCAATATGGAAAATGATTTTATATAGTCGACCGTTTGTAGATAGGTAAAGTGTTCCGAATTTATTAGTATCACCATTTTTATCAAAAGTTAAATAATTTATATTTGTTCTCGGATGAATATAAGTATTTTTAGTTAATTTTATATGAGGATTTTCATGTTGGGGTTCTCTAACAATAATTTTCGAGGAAAAAGTATTGAATATTAAAGTAATTGGTTTATTATCTTTAATTGCTTTCGATTTTAAAAAATTAAATTGCATAATTAGATTAGTCATAGAGTGATTATTTGATTGGGGTGCGGAATTATTTATAGAGATATATCTTACTTGTAAAAATAATAATAAACTTATTATACCTAAAACCATTAACATTTCTATATAAGTAAAAGCTTTATTAGTTAGCAACTGCTTCACCATTATTTATTGAAATTGTCGAACCAGTTTTACATCGCTTTTGACTTTCGTTAATATATCCTTCTGAGACGAGTTCATCGATTGATGTTGGCTTTTTATTATATTTTAATGAATAAGCTTCAATTTGACTGTTTATCATTTTTATTTGAGCTTCACAACCAGCAGTTTGTATATGTGATGATTGTTTTGCAATGTTAGGTATGATTAAAATAAGCAATAAACTTATGATTAATAAAACAAGCAACATTTCTATAAGTGTAAATGCTTCTTTATTAAATAGTTTTTTTAAGTTTTTCAAAAAATGCATAGGCTCCTTTCCTTTTCATTTAATTGTTTGCATTAAATCAAACATTGGTAACATAATAACGAGATATAAAGATACGATGAGAAAAGCTAATAATGTGAAAATACAAGGTTGAATGAATTTTATGAGGAGTTGTAAATAACGTTCTATTTGTGCAATGACTATCTCACTATATAATTTCAATTCTATTTCAACTCTACCTTTTTTCTCGCCTTCTTCTATAAATTCTGTTAATTCTTTTTCAAAACATGCGATGTTAGTTAAAATTTCACTGAGTGTTAATCCATTTTGTGTTCCAAGTGTTATGCGATCAGCTAAAAAATTTAGATATTTATCATTGCGTTGTTCAGCATAAATTTGCACTATTTTTTGCAAATTTACGCCATTTTTATAAAATAAAGAGAATTCAGAAGCAATTCGATACGTTTTATAAAGTTTGAAAAATTTACGTATGATAGGCAATGCTAAAACAAGCTTATGTTTATGCTGTATTGATAAAGTATTGTAATAAAGGATAAAGGCTATTGTAGTAATGAACAGTAATATAATAAGGTAAGATATGAAAGTAGGAAAACAGAGAATACATGTTGACAAAAATTGTTGTAAAGTCGATATTTGGACATCCATATTGTTATATAAATTTTGAAATTCTGGAATAATCGTATGATTTAAAACGATCAACATAGTTATGAATAACGTTAATAATAATAATGGATATTGAAGTGTTTTTAATAAGGCTTTTTTAGCATTATAATTTCTCAATAAATAATCATGTGCATGGGCTAAACTCACAGGTAAATCACTAAATAGCTCTGAGAAATAAATAAGCATCACAACAGGTTGTGGATATTTTAATATTCGAAGGATTTGATGACAGTTTGCACCATTTTTTAATTCTTCTTCAATTAATGCAGTTACTTTAGATGATTTAACTTTAATATGTTTTAATAAAAACCTAAAGGCTTCAGAAAGTGTAAATCCATGTTCTAGTAAATCTTTCAATCTTATTAAAAGTTCTATTTGATTTTTTTCTGCTATTATCTTTTGTTTGGGTATTTTAAATATAGCGATCAACAGTTTCTTCACAAATAACACCTGCTTTAGACATTTGCTTTAAATGAAAGGATAAATTATGAAAATGGTTTGGTAATGTGTAATCATTATTTAAAAAATAACTTATATCGTGTTGTAGTAACTGTTCATAAATTAATTTTCTTTCACTGTTATATATTGTGATTAGTCTTTGGTTTAACACACTCAAAATAGATTGGTTAATTTCTTGTTTTGTTATGCCCATTTCTAATAATCTTAATAACGCGCCCTTACAATTGTTAGCATGTATTGTAGTTAATACTAAGTGACCACTTAAACTTGCTTGTATAACGTATTTTGCTATCGTAGGATCTCTAACTTCTCCAATAAGTATAATGTCTGGATCACACCTTAGTATTGCCTTAAAAGAACTCTCATAATTAATACCTGCCTTTTCATTGATAGAAACTTGAGTAACGCCCTCAACTAATTGTTCCACCGGATCTTCTACAGTTATGATATTTAAACCTAACTTTTCCTTTGCATACATAACCATTTGATACATTAAAGTACTTTTACCAGATCCAGTTGGACCGCTAAATAGTATTAAACCTTGCTTTTTATTCATTAATGTATACAGTTTTTCAATATCATGAGTGATATTTTGCTTTTGAAAATATTGAGGAATGATTCTTACAACACAACTTTCATTACCGAGAGACAATGGTAACGTAGAGATTCTTAAATAAAATATTTGTTTTAGTTTATATATGTATCTTCCACTTTGTGCCGAATTATGTTTTGATACATCTAATCCAGCTTGATATTTCATATAAGTAAGCAGCTTTCTATAAACATGTGTCCGAATTGATTCAATAAAAGTTAAATCATCCTGAATTCTAAATTTGATATACACTTCCTTTTCAGAAGGTATAAAGTGTATATCAGTAGCATTTCTCTGAATTGCTTTCTCAATTATGTTGTTAAATAATAGCTTCAAAAAAACACCTCCTACTTATAAACACGTAGGAGGTGATAGAATTACTTTACCTATTTTATTTTCAATCGTTTTTATAATTTGAATTGACGTGACGATATATTAACCGTGTAAATAAGGATTTAATTGCTCATCCTCTACTGTAGTGTGCGGCCCATGACCCGGGAATAGTGGTAAATCAGCGTCTAATTTGAACAATTTATCTAATATTGAATTAACCAAAGTTTCATAATCACCTTTATATAAATCAGTTCTGCCTATACCTTGATTAAATAATGTATCACCAACAACTGCAAATTCATTAAAGACGAATGATAAACTACCTGGAGAATGTCCTGGCGTGTGAAGCACTTCGAAATTAAAGTCAGCAATTTGTGCTTTACCCTCTTTAAGTTCTGTTGGTGTCGCTTTACTTTTTATAATTGGCATGCCGTATTGTTTGAATTTTTCAGAACCATTTTTTTCTGTATTTGTTAAAAAATCAAATTCTGATTTATGCATATAAACTGGCACATCATATTTTTTTATAATATCATCTAAAACACCAATATGATCAAAATGTGCATGTGTTAACAATACCGCTTTTAGTGATTTATTAATTTGATTTAGTTTTTTAATAATTAACTCGCTATCACTAGCAGGATCTACTAAAATGACTTGCTTATCATTTTCAATAAAATATGTGTTAGTATCAACTAAACCTAAGCTTAAACTCGAAATCCTCACCCTAGTTGCCTCCATTTTCCAAATGATTTTGGACAGCTTTTACCTTATCATTCATTTTGCGAGATTTATCACGACGATCATCAATCCTTATATTCGTACAGACACGGTCTAAACCTTTATCAAAAGGTAATTCATGAATTACTTGAACAACCTCTAATAGATCTTTTAAGTCACCTTCGATTAATGTGTTCATAGGTGTCAATTGATAATCTATTTTGCCTTGTGCTTTATATTCTTTTAATTTTGTTTGTATTTCTGCAATATATTTACTAACACTCGGACCATCTGTACCAACTGGTATAACAACTACATCAACAATAGCCATTATTTAACACCATCCTTTTCAATTATATAAGTATAAATTAACCCGGCTGCTCCGGTAATGCCAGCATCATTTCCAAGTTGTGCTTGAACTATTTCTGTACCTTGTTGTGCTGGTGTAAATGTTAAATTATGATACTCTGTTTTAATATTTTCAATTAATATCAAACCAGCTGTAGACATGCCTCCACCTAAAACAATATATTTAGGGTTACTTGTAACGCTAATAATACTACATAAGTAGGCAATATAATTTGCTACACGTTCCGTAATGAAAATACAAAATTGATCTCCAGCCTTAGCCGCATCGAATACTGCTTTTGCACTTACTTCATTATCTTTAATTAACTGCAAAATTGATGATTTAAAAGTTAATTTAGGATAATAAAAATTGACCAAATTAACTACACCAGTTGCAGACGCTACGGTTTCAATACAACCTGACTTGCCACAATTACAACGGAAACGCTGATCCTGATCTACTCTAAAGTGTCCAATCTCTGCACCAGAACCGTTATGACCGTGAACAATTTCTCCATTAGAAATAATACCGCCACCTAATCCGGTTCCTAGTGTTATAGCCACAACATCATCTGAACCATTTCCAGCGCCTTTATGTTTTTCACCTAAGGCTGCAACGTTCGCATCATTATCAACGTATACTGGACAATCTACAAACTGTTGGAATATATGTCGCACATTAACACTTTCAGTCCAATATAAATTAACTGCTCCATTTACTTCACCCGTTTCGAAATTCACGGGACCTGGGACACCTATGCCGACACCAAGGACGTTTGAAAAAGTATATTCAGATTCATCTATGTAATTTACGAAAGAATCATAAACCTTTTTTAATAGTAAATAGCCAGTAGCATCAGACGTATCTGTATCAATTGACCATTTTGCTAAACGATCAAGTTTTTCGTCAAAAGCACCTAATTTACATGTTGTTCCACCAATATCTGCTGCTAATATGATTTTATTCATTAATTTATTCATCCTTCTCTGTTTTTTTGAAAGGGTATGCTATCTTTCACTGTAGTTCAAAAACGCTTATATATCAAGGGGTTTGGAGATTTTACATCAATAAGTACTTCATATTTTTTTAGTGTTTTTAAAATAATACGTCCTTTTTACCCTTAAAATATTACTAGATATTTCCTTATGTACATTTTAATCTTAATCAATTATCAATTGCAATTATAATGAACAATAAACCCCTGTTTATCTAGTTAGGACTTTACTAATATTTATCTAATTTCATAAAATCTGATTATAATTTTATATTGTGGTGACTTATAAATAGAAAAAGGCAACACACATACGTGCATCATCCAATTAAGCCCGTTAAAAAAACCGTGGCATTATTCTTAAATTATATACGTAATAACCATCGAACCTACTTAAGTTAGCGATGGTTATTTTACTAAACTAATGGTTTATAACACAACCATCAGCATTTCATAATCAATCATGCTAGCCCTTTCTAGGCGTATGATCTAGCATGAAATTTTGGTCTTTTTAATCCTCAAAATAAATTTCCCCCTGTAAACACAAATGTTATAAGGTGGAAATTTTATTTATTCATTCTTCTTTGATTAATAATTAATATACATTTCAAATATTCATCATTTGTTAATAATTTATAATCGTATAATGATTTTATTTCTTGTTCCATCATTTCATACATATCATTTTTGTCTTTAAAATATATAATAAAACCAAACTTTTTTAAAAGCTGAAGTACATCATAAAAATTATTAATCTTTTGGTTCACTATTATCGCTCAATTCTTTATTTAAATTAATATAATCATTATTGCTAGGGTCTGCCTTTAACGCAGCTTTTATATATTTTTTTGCTTTATCATCATCTTCAAGAGACCTACTTGCAATCGCTAGTTGATAATTTAATAGACCAGAGTCAGGAAAATACCTTAAGCCCCTTTCCCAACTTGCTACACCTTCAGATTTTGAGTTTAAGGTTGCATTAATTAGTCCATGCAGATAATATGTTTCATCATCTGCATAGTTCTTATCTATCGTATCTTCAACCATGTCTTTAGCCTCATTATATTGACCTTGCTTCATTTCATTTGAAATAATTGTATTATATATATTATCTTCATTAATCGTGAAAATACGAATTTGTGCTGCAATAAATAATACAAGCATTAGAATTAATAAGAACCAAAATCTGTTTTTATTCGCTTTAAAATAATAGCCGATTAATGTAATTAATAGACCACCTACAAAGCCACCAATATGTGCGACAATGTTAATATTTTGCATAAATAAGGATAATCCTATCATTATTACAAGAACAATTAGTAACTGACCAATAAGTTTACGATTAAACTGTTTACCTACATACATAAATCCAAATATTGCACCAATCAAACCGAATATTGCACCACTTGCACCTGCAGAAACAGTGTCAATATTGAATGACAATGATGCAAAATTACCAAATAATCCAGCAACAATGTAGATGACAAGCATTCGCCAATGACCTACGATTGATTCCACAATTTTACCAAAAATGAACAAACTCAGCATATTCATTAAAATATGTTCAAAATCGTAATGTAAAAATATAGATGAAATCAATCTATACCATTCACCATGCACAACATTAAAGTGCACAAGCCCTCCTACATCTAACATTTTCAAATCTGAAAATCGATTTAAAAACAGCACCATTGCAAGCCAGATGATAATGTTGACTGCAATTAATGTGTAGGTTACAGGAGAAAACTTTAACATATGTTTCTCAATGGGATTATTATTTAACGCACGTTGTTTATATTGATATTTTGTAAGTTTAGTATCTCGATTATAAATTTTCTTCATTATGAAATTTGGCATTATTCTTTCAGCGTGACTTGCTTCTCTAATAATTTTCACTTTAAATTTCAGTGGTTGTATTTCATTTAAATTTTCATCAGTAAAAGTTTTATCAGTGAATATATATAATTCATAATTTTTAGGTGAAAAATCTAAAAATGAAACGATATTTTCTTCGTTTTCTTGAATTCTACTTTTAGCAAATCTAACTTCTTGAGTGGAATTAGCACCAAATTCAAAGATAGCAACAGACTGTTTTTTCTTGTTTGCTAACCAAATTTCACTATCATCTTGATTACGATGAACAACATGATAATTAAAATATTTAATCCAAGTGTAGATACACTTCCAATAATGTTTTTCTGTAATCATTTCTGCCTCCATAATTAAGTTGTTGCTATTATTAATTTTTCAACGGGCTGATCATGTGATTCAACCTCAAAGTCACCAAGTTGGAAATCATAAAGCAAACTTATCGTCGGTTGTGTATTTTGACTTAAAAACTTATCAAAATATCCCCCACCGTATCCAATGCGATATCCACTATGATTAAAGACCACTCCAGGAACAATTAATAAATCTAATTGATTTGAAATTTCTGTATCAGCTTCGACATGATTAATACCTTTATCATCTGGTCCGATATGATCAAGACTATCTACATGTTTAAATGCCATTTCTTTACTTTGATAGTTTGTTTCAGGTACAAAAACAGTCTTACCTTCATTAATCATTTGCTCAATGATAGAATATGTATTTACTTCATGTGGCATAGATAATACAATGCCTACACGCTTTGCTGATTTATATTCACTTGTATCAAATAAATGATTTGCAAGATATTGATCTGAAGATTGTTTTTTATCATTTGACATAAAAGATTTCATTAATTCAATTTTATCATGGCGTAACGCTTTTTTACTCATAACATGCACCTTCCCGTTAATTATACTCTTATTATTATAACGTTAATGAATTACAATGTCATTAAACTGCAATTTTAAAAGATTGGTCAATTTAATTTTCATAAAAAATAACCAGATTCTAATAAAAGAATCTGGTTCAAAATATAAATTATTTTGTTTCACGGTGCATAGTGTGTTTGTTGTCACGAGCACAATGTTTTTTCATTTCTATACGTTCAGGATTAGTACGTTTATTTTTTGTAGTAATGTAGTTTCTTTCTCCACATTCAGTACAAGCTAGAGTTACGTTTACGCGCATGCTAATTCCTCCTTACCTTTTCAAAATACGACCTACTAATCATACCATTTAGTTATAAAATTGAAAAGTATTAATTTTTCAATAAACACCACTATGTCGGTATTTTTAATAAATAGTACCTTAAAATGATTTAATCTTTGTCTTTTTCTTTAAAATAATAATTTATAACATCTTTACCTAAATCTCCGCCGTTTAACCAAGGTTCAGGTACAGGTTGGTTGGTATATACGATTGAAAATGCTAATTGTGGATTTTCAATTGGTGCATAGCCAACATATGTTGCATTTACTTTAGGATCGCCATCTTGGAATACTTCTGCTGTTCCTGTTTTACCTGCAGAAGGCACTTCAGTATCATTAAAGCTTTCATATCCTGTTCCTTCTTCTTCATTAAAGGCCATTTCAAATCCTTCTTGCACTTGGTTAACTTCCTCTTCAGTGTTATTAACCTTATTAAGTACATCACCTTTGAATTTCTCTTTTACTGGACCAAGAGTGTCTTTATTAGTAGCATCTCTTACTTCCAAACCGATATGCGGTTGTACTCTATAGCCATCATTAGCAATGGTAGAAACGTATTGTGATAATTGTAACGGTGTATATGTGTCGTACTGACCAATTGCTAAATCTAAAAAGTTACCTGGATTATCAGTTAATGGTTCAATTTGTCCACTTGTCTCATTAGGTAAATCAATACCTGTTTTAACGCCTAATCCAACTTGGTTTAAACCTTTACGTAATTTTTGACCTGCTTCTGAAATATCTGATGGCAATGTCATATTTGGTGTATAAGCAGATCCAGCGATTTTCAATGCTGTTTTAAACATATAAACGTTAGAAGAATGCATCAATGCTTCTTTATCATCAATAGTCACTTTACCATCTTGATTAAAATAAGAACTTTTCTTAAGTCCGCCAGCAAATTCTAATGGTTGGTCGACCATCTCATCGCCTACATCAATTGCATCGTTTTGGTATCCGGCTAACAGTGTACCACCTTTTATAGAAGAACCTACTGCATATTGTGAAGTAAATGTACCGATATCATAATCTGTTAAATCGCCATTCTTATCAATTTGTTTACCTGCCATTGCTAAGATATCGCCATTGTTTGGATTTTGGACTACAATCATTGCATTATCCATATCTTTAGCACCTTCACTGCGCAATTTGTCAATTTGTTTTTCTAGATACTCTTCAGTTTTTTTCTGGAGTTCTATATCAATACTAAGAACTAAATCATCACCACGTGAGCCTGGATTTATAACTTTCGAGTCAATAACATCTCCAGATTTATCTGTAGTATATTTCATTTCTTTCTTCTTACCTTTTAGAATGTCATCATATTGATATTCTAAATAAGATTTACCTACTCGATCATTACGTGAATACCCTTTAGATAAATACTTTTCTGTTAATTCTTTTGGTATGCCTTCTTCACTTGTAGAAACGTCACCAAATATACCTCTCAAGGTATCATCATATGGGTATTTTCTATCCCAATCCATTGTAGTATTGACTCCTGGCAATTCTGATAATTTTTGAGATACTGCTGCATATTCTTCGTCACTAACGTCTTCGTTTTTAATCATTTGTGGATCTAAAGCTGATCCAGACATCATTTCTCTATAAATAGATAGTATCTGCAAATCTTCATCAGTTAATGTATCGGTTTGTTTAGCACCAATCTTTTTATATAATGCTTCATCATAGTCATCTTGAGAAATACTGCCATCTTCTAATAACGCTTGCTCTTCTTTCATCAAATCTTCAGCTTTATTAGGGTGAATTTGAATCCAATAATCTTGCTTATCTCTGTCTGTAATTTTATCTGTATCCATTTCAATTAAGCGAGACAAATCTTTAGCAATTTTTAAAACTTCTGATTGGGATGTTTTTCTGCCTCTTGCATATGTAATCGCCTTTTTAGATGCATTATCAACGAGAACTTTACCATTTCTATCTAAAATTCGGCCTCTTGGCACAGCTTCATTAACAGTTAAATTTTCACTATTTTTAATAAGTTGCTCATAATGAGATCCTTCAGCAATTTGTAAATAACCCAATCTTAAAACAATTACTGCGAAAATGAATACAATAACACCAAAAACAAAACTAATTCTTTTATTCATTGTATTTCTAATCTTTTCATCATTTGATTTTTCTTTTAGTCTTTTTAGCAAAACAACATACCTCTATTCAAAAGTTCTCACTACAAATGATATATGAAATCAGACAATATTTCTATTATTTTAGTTAAAAAAATGACGACCTTCGAAAAGGCCGTCATAATCTACTGTTTAATTATTTAGCAGCGCTATATAATTCGTCAACTTTTTCCCAATTTACAACGTTCCAGAAAGCACTAATATAGTCTGGACGTTTATTTTGGTATTTAAGGTAATAAGCATGTTCCCAAACATCTAAGCCTAGGATAGGTGTTTTACCTTCAGTTAATGGGTTATCTTGATTAGGTGTAGTAACGATTTCCAATTTACCATCGTTTACAACTAGCCATGCCCAACCTGAACCGAAACGTGCTGCAGCTTGGTTAGCAAACTCTTCTTTGAATGCATCTAAAGAACCCCATTGTTCTTTAATTTTATCAACAACAGTACCTTTTTCTTCAGAGTTTGGAGTTAATAATTCCCAGAATAATGAATGGTTTAAGTGTCCTCCACCATTATTGCGAACAGCTGTTTGAATGTTTTCTGGTACACTGTCTAAGTTTGCAACAATTTCTTCGATTGATTTAGATTCTAAATCAGTTCCTTCAACTGCTGCGTTTAATTTAGTTACATAAGTGTTATGGTGTTTGTCATGGTGAATCTCCATTGTTTGTTGATCAATGTGTGGTTCCAATGCATCAAAACCATAAGGTAAGTTTGGTAATTCAAAAGCCATAAATAATCATCCTCCTAATTAATCTTAAATAAAGCATAACAAGTTATATTAGTGACAACAATTAATATGCTTGTGGAAGCAATTAATAGTCATAAAATAATATTTGTCATCTTTAGTTCCTTTATTAGTATATCTCAAATCAGACCTATTTAAACATATTTGACGAACTATTTTAAAAATTCAATTTAATTCATACTAATGACCTATGTTTAATTATCTCATTTTTTGTAGAAAGAATTATTTTGTGGTGATTTACAAGTTGTAAAGAAAGGTTTTTGTGTACTTATCTATTATGCAACTTATTCATGCATGTTTACCTAGTACTTAAATAAGTAGTCCATTACATTTATATAAAACAGCTTAACCTGTTAATTTTAAACGTAAAAATAAGCCAAACGTGTTTATGAACGTCGGCTTATTTTATATGTTCTGCGCTTAGTTTAAAAGAACTTAAGCTTTTTGGCATAATTCACAAACACCATAAACCTCTAATTTATGTGTATGAATATCTACTTGTGGTAGAAAAGCTTTAATTTGTTCAATTGGGCAAAAATCAATCACTTTAGTATCACCGCATGATTCGCAAATAAAATGATGATGGTGATGATCTGTACAAGCGATTCTAAATTTCATTTCTCCATCAAGTTCTGTACCTTCCACAATTCCTAAATCTTTAAAAAGGTGTAGGTTTCGATATATTGTATCAAAAGAAATACCAGGATAATTTCCATCCATTTTTTGTTGAATATGTTTTGCATTAATATATTTATCTTCAGCAACAAAAATATCTACCATTTCTCGTCTTTTGTTTGTATATTTATGACCGTTTGCTTTGATTATGTCAATAGCTTCTTCAGTTTTCATTTTTAACAGCCCCTTTTACCGCTCTTATTTTAAATTTCTGATACATCATCGTTATTGCGAGAATAAGCACTAGTAATACTACAATCACACCACCAGGAGAAATGTTCATATAAAACGCTAAGACCAATCCACTGATAACTGACAGTTCTCCAATAACAACACTTAAGATGATTAACTGTTTAAAACCTTTCGTCATGCGCATTGCGATAGCTACAGGTAATGTGATTAATGCACTTACCAATAAGATGCCTACAACACGCATTGAAGCTGATATGACCATAGCCACAATAATTATAAATAGAAACTGTATCCATTTAGGAATGCCAATGACTTTACTGTACTCCTCATCAAATGACAATATAAATAATTCTTTATAAAAAGATAATATAAAGGTAATCACAATGATCACAATAACGATAATAGTAACTAGATCACTTTCAGTTACTGCACTAATCGAACCAAAGAGTAAACCAACAATCTCTTGATTAAAACCATCGGCAAGAGATATAAAAATCGCACTCAGTGCTATACCTGCACTCATAATGATAGGAATCGCAATTTCTTGATAATTACTGTATGAAGTTCTAAGGTTTTCAATTAATAGTGCTCCTATAATAGCAAAAAGAATACCAAACCACATAGGATTTATAAATGTGAAGGCTGGTATAATTGTAATGACAAACATACCAAATGAAATACCACCTAAAGTGACATGACTTAATGCATCAGCAATAAGTGATAACCTTCGTACAACAATAAAAGCACCGATTAATGGTGCAATAAGACCAATAAGTACACCACTAATTAAGGAGTATCGCATGAAATCAAAATTAAGTAATGCTTCTATCATGATGAACAACACTCCCTACTATGCTGGTGATCTACAAATTGGATAGGGTGTCCATATATTTTCGATATTTCAACTTCATCCAGTGATTTAAAATCTTCAGTAGAACCGTGAAAATGTAAATGCTTATTCAAACACGCAACTTCAGTAGCTGTATCAGCAACAACACCTATATCATGTGTCACTAAAATTATTGTTACACCTTCATGTTTAAGTGTTTCTAGAGTTTCATAAAATTCACTTACATGCTTGGCATCGATACCACTTGTAGGTTCATCTAATATCAACACTGATGGCTCGCTAATTAATGCTCTAGCTATTAATACACGTTGCTGTTGTCCTCCTGAGAGCTCAGCTATGTTTTTATCTATCAAGTGTTCAATATTCAATCTTTGTAATACTTTTTTCACTTTTCCTTCATCGGTTTTATTAAACCATTGAATCATTTTTTTACGTTTAGTTAGTCCACTAATTACGACCTCTTTAACGCTTGCTGGAAACCCAGCTTTAAAAGCTTGCGCTTTCTGGGAAACATAACTGATTTTTAGCATAGATTGTTTTCCATTGTAATCTTTACCATCAACATAAATTTGTCCTTTTTGTATGGGCAATAATCCAAGTATAATTTTTAGCAAAGTTGATTTACCTGCCCCATTTGGGCCTACGATTGCTAGAAACTCCCCACGATTAATTTTGATATTTATATTTTCAAGTACTTGTTTATTGTCAAAATAATAATCAATATTTTTTAATTCGAATACTGGCGTAGACATGTTTTCACCTCATTTTATACTATACAACGTAGATGTCATTATGTAAATAGTAATCTTTACGACTTATCAAAAAAACGAACACTTTTTATTGATAAAAAGTGTTCGTGCTTTATATTAATTTTATTGATTTAAAAGTTTGTTTTGCAATTCAGGATCAAATTGTTGTTGCTTTAACATTTCAATCTCAAGTTTGTAAGGTGGCTTTTTACTTTTCTTATCTTCCCCTACGAAAGGCGTTTCTAAAATCTTAGGAACGTCTTTAAAACTATCATGATGAACGATGTAATTTAAAGCGTCAAATCCGATATAACCAAAACCAATGTTTTCGTGTCTATCTTTATGAGCACCAATATCGTTTTTACTATCATTCACGTGTACAACTTTAATTCTATCCACACCAACTATTTTATCAAATTCATTTAGTACACCATCAAAATCTTCTTTAACATTGTAACCTGCATCGTGCGTATGGCAAGTGTCAAAACACACTGATAATCTTTCATTATGATTGACGCCATCAATAATTCGAGCTATTTCTTCAAAATTTCTTCCGATTTCTGAACCCTTACCGGCCATTGTTTCTAATGCAATTCTTACATTATTATCATTAGTTAGCACTTCGTTAAGGCCTTCAATAATTTTTTTAATACCTACGTCAGCGCCTTCACCCACGTGTGACCCAGGATGAAGCACAATATCTTTTGCACCCAACGCTTGTGTACGTTCAATTTCACTTTGTAAGAATTCCACACCTAAATCAAAAACATGTGGTTTTATAGTATTAGCAATATTAATAATATATGGCGCATGAACAACAATATTTGAAAGGCCATGTTGTTCCATAATTTCATGACCTTTTTCAATATTTAATTCTTCGATGGGCTTTCTTCTAGTGTTTTGAGGCGCACCTGTGTAAATCATAAAAGTAGATTCGCCTAATTTATATGCTTCTTCTGCTGAACCTTCTAACATTTTTTTACCATTCATAGATACATGAGATCCCAATAACATAGTAGTCACCTATCCTTTTTTATTTTTCCTTTGTTGTCGACTTTGTTGTTTGCTATATTGTTTACGCTCTTTTAATTTTAAATCATCTAAATCACGTTTGAATTTCTTTTTATAACCAGGTTTAACTTTTTTCTTATTACTTTTCACTTTATGTTTTAATTCATTTGTTAAATGATCATCTTTATTTCTACGTTTTCGACGGGTATTGTGTGCTTTTACAGCTTTTAATTCACCATCTTTGATGTCGACATTTTCAAATTCATAACCACGTTGTTCAATCAAAGTAACATTTTCTTCTTCATCCGGGCTATATAATGTAATTGCGACACCTTTATATTGGCCGCGTCCAGTACGTCCAACACGATGGGTAAAGAAATCAATATCTCTCGGCACATCAAAGTTAATTACATGACTCACACCATCTATGTCTATACCACGTGAAGCTAAGTCACTCGCTATAACAAATTGGAATTCTAAGTTTCTAACACGTTTCATTTGTTGTTTACGTTCTCTTGGTGTTAAACCACCGTGAATCATCCCTAATTTCAAACCAGACGCAGCTAATTGTTTTGCTAATTCGTCTGCACTATCGCGACTATTACAGAAAATAATACATAGATAGGGATTTAAAATATCAATAAGTTTCAAGGTTTTTTCAACTTTCGCTTCACCTTTTGTTGGAATTAAATAGAACTCTATATTCTTTTTATTTTTTTGAGTATTTTCGATTTCAACATACTCGGGATTTTCTAAGTATTTGTTTAAAAATGGGTGCAATGATTTTGGTATAGTGGCACTGAAAACTGCAATATGCGCATTTTCATCTAATCTTGTAGCCACATAATCTACTTCTTCGATTAAACCTAAATCAATCATTAAATCTGCTTCATCAATAACCAAATAAGAAGCTAAATGAACATGTAAATCCCCATTTTTAGCTAAATCATTTATGCGTGTTGGCGTACCAATAACAAGTTGTGGTTGGTTTTTCGCTCTATTACGGTCTTTTTCTATATCTGTACCACCAATAAATAGCTTTACAGAGACTTCGTTTTTAAATTTGGCTAAGTGACTAGCTACATCAAATAATTGTTGTGCTAGCTCTCTTGTAGGGGCTACGATAATTGCTTGTGGTTCTTTATATTCTGTATTGATTGCATTCATTAGTGGTAATAAAAATGCATGTGATTTTCCTGTACCAGTCTGTGATTGACCTATTAAATTTACCTGCTTCATTATTTTTGGAATTACTCGACTTTGTATTTCAGTTGGTTGAGTAAAATTCAAATCCTTCACAGCGTCTAATAGACTTGGTTCTAAATTAAATTTCTCAAATGGGTGATTCGCCATGTCTTGGCCTCCTTAAATCTTCATCTTATCTATTATAAAGCATTAGCTTAAAATTTTGAACTAAATTATTTAATCATATTGCATATCGCATTCATTCGTTGTAAATAATAATAACTCGAACCTACCTGTCATAAGTAAATTCGAGTTATTCACGTATTATATATATTCAAATGGGTCTGTATTTAATTGAGATGCATTTATGTTGAAATCAATTTCTTCATCGTCTAACCATGTAATTAAAAGTTGACGCAACCCATCTTTCATCACATATTCGCTATAATGGTTAATATCTAATAAATTAATACCTGCAATTTTAGCGTCTAAAGCATCATGATACTTAATATCTCCAGTTACAAATATATCTGCGCCTTTTTTAGCTGCAGCATACTCAAAACCAATACCGGAGCCACCAATTACAGCAACCGTTTTAACCTGTGAGTTTAAGTCACCAGTAAATCGAACACTAGGCATATGCAATTGTTTTTTAACGTGCTTCACAAATGAATTTGCTGACATAGATGCTTTAAGTTCACCAATCATACCTAAACCATAATTTGATTCTTTTTCCATTTTTATAAAATCATAGACAGGTGTTTCATATGGATGATGTTGCGTGATTAATTGTTGCGTTAGATCGCGTTGATTGGCTTCTATCATAAATTCTAATTTATACTCTTCAACATGTTCTACAGAACCTAATTCTCCAATATGTGGATTTGCATGACCTACAGGTTTAAATTGTCCGTTACCTGGGCTTTCAAAGAAGCAATATTCATATTCGCCTTCTTGTGCTAATTCTGCTTCACTCAGACGTTTTTTGAAAGTCTCTAAATTTACTTTTGGAATAAATACTTGGACTTTAAAATATGGAATTGTTTCTGGGTTTAAAATATGTTGATTGTGTAATTCGATTTTATTAGCGAGCATCGCATTAACACCTTTTGGATAAACATCTAAATTTGTATGCAAGGCAATTAGATTAATGTTGTTTTGAATTAACTTACGTATGATAGCACCATAGCCATCTTGTTGTGTAATGTTTTTAACCCCTTTAAATATAAGCGGGTGATGACAAACTATTGTATTACATTGATTCGTCATTGCTTCCTCAACTACATCATCAGTACAGTCAAGCGCAGTCAAAACGCCTGTAACTGTAGAAGATGTATCACCAATAAGTAAGCCTACATTATCCCATGATTCAGCCGTATTCAATGGTACATGCTTATTAATAATGCGAAGTAATTGTTCGATATTCATTTATATCACCTCATTAATTAAATTAATTTCATTATTGATTTCATTTAAGCGTTCGGCGTGATGTTGTGGATTTAAATTCTGTTGTATTTTATATAATGCATCGCGTTCGCGTTCCCATTTTTTGAAAAATAAATTATTTTTATTTTTCAATAATTCAGGACCAAATTTTAATGCTTGTGATGATAACGGTTCAACATCTTCTAAATAATCTGCAACAATAATTTCATATATATGACCTTTTTCTTCTAATATATCCTCAGCTATAATATTGTAATTCATTTTCACAAGTTGTTTTCGTATGGCACCAGATTGGATGTTACTTTGCAAAATTAGTCTTGGTTGATTTGTTAATTTTTCAGAACCCTCATCCAGTATTTTAGCAATTAAAGGCCCGCCCATACCACAAATAGTAATCGATGAAATATCATCACTATTTTGTATGACAGATAAACCATCACCGAATCTAACATCAATAACTGAATTTAGTTGTTGATCAATGACATTGCGCTTTGATGCTTCAAACGGTCCTTTGATCACTTCACCAGCAATTGCCTTTTGCGTTAAGTTGTTTTCAATTGCAAAAATTGGTAAATATGCATGGTCCGAACCGATGTCCGCTAGACAATCGCCTTGTATATAAGTACTTACTTTTTTTAATCTTTGATTTAATGTAATCATAAAAAGTTCTCCTCTATGTATATGTAAAAAGCTCTTTTGTACATCGTTGTACAAAAGAGCTAAAAAGTTAGTCCATAAAGTCTTTTAGACGTTTACTTCTGCTTGGGTGTCTTAATTTTCTAAGTGCCTTAGCTTCGATTTGACGAATACGTTCTCTAGTTACACCAAACACTTTACCAACTTCTTCTAATGTACGAGTTCTACCGTCATCTAATCCAAAACGTAAACGTAATACATTTTCTTCACGGTCAGTTAGTGTATCTAATACATCTTCTAACTGTTCTTTTAACAACTCATAAGCTGCATGATCTGATGGGCTTTGGGCTTCTTGGTCTTCTATGAAGTCACCTAAATGACTGTCATCTTCTTCACCAATAGGTGTTTCTAAGGAAACTGGCTCTTGAGCTATTTTCAGTATTTCTCTTACTTTTTCAGGTGGTAAATCCATTTCTTCACCAATTTCTTCTGGTGCTGGATCACGGCCTAAATCTTGTAATAATTGTCTTTGCACACGAATTAATTTATTAATTGTTTCAACCATGTGAACCGGAATACGTATCGTACGTGCTTGGTCAGCAATCGCACGCGTGATAGCTTGACGTATCCACCATGTTGCATATGTTGAGAATTTGAAGCCTTTATTGAAATCGAATTTTTCCACGGCTTTAATAAGTCCCATATTACCTTCTTGTATCAGGTCAAGAAACAGCATACCGCGTCCTACGTATCTTTTGGCTATACTTACTACAAGACGTAGATTTGCTTCAGCTAAACGTGATTTAGCAACTTCATCGCCTTTTTCAATTCTTTTAGCCAATTCAACTTCTTCTTGTGCGTTTAATAAATTTACTCGTCCGATTTCTTTTAAATACATACGGACTGGATCATTTATTTTGACACCTGGAGGTGCACTTAAATCATTTGGATTTAATTTTGAATCTTTGTCTGAACTATCTTTTTCATTAACTAAACTTATATCATTATCTGTTAATTGGTCAAAAAGTTCGTCCATTTGATCAGAATCCATTTCGAAGTTTTGCATTTTTTCAGCAATTTCTTCATGACTCAAGTGTCCTTGCTTTTTACCTTTTTCAATCAATTGTTTTTTTACATCTTCTAAAGTTAGAGATGGGTCGATGGTTTGCTTTTTAACTTTAACTTTATTTCCAGACATGAAAAGGCCTCCCGAATATATAATATCAACTTGATACCAAAATATTTTATAGTCAAAATTTATAAAACTGAATTAAAATAACATTCTAGTATACAGGCTGTTAATCCTATTAATATACACATACATTCATTATTGAATTAATTCATCCTATTTTTATTATGATTTACAATTTTTTCTAAATAATATTTTTGCAATTCTAAATCACCTAACCTCGAAGCCTCCCGTAGCTTATGATTAAGCGATTCTATCGTTTCTTCATTTCTATTAGATGTTAGTGTATTTACATAGTCATCAATTTCATATTCAAATGGTTCTTCATTTATCATATAGTTATCTAATGATATAAATGCTTCCTTAATTTCATTGGAATCAATGTACTGTAAAACGTCACTAATATTAAATGTATCATGCTCAGAGTAAAACTGGTGTAAAACATTAAATATACGCTTAAAATACTCATTTGTAAAGTCTTCTACTTGAAGTAATTTGTGATAATTCAAGAAAGTGTCTTTATCATTCATAAAATGTTTTAATAAAGCACGTTCTGCTTTTTCGTTTTTGTTTAAGTTATTAAATTGTGGGACTGTTGGTAATTGATAGGATTGAGGTTGATAATAATCTTGTTGGTGTCCTACTTCATTATTTAGACTATCCAAGCTAACTTTAAACAATTCCGATACTTCTTGCAATATCTTTTTACGAAGTATTGATGACTTCATGAGTGATATATCATTCGTTATCTCTTTTAAATATCTTTCATAAGATAAATCATTATTGTCTATTTCATCTTGATGTATATGCACTTTATATAAAATATATGATTTCTTTTCATGTTCTACATAATAGTTAAATGCATCGGCGCCGTGTTTACCAATATATTCATCTGGATCCATATCTTTTGGGAGTTGGACCACAAATACATTAAATCCTTGTTCCAATAATGCTTGACCTGATTTTAATGTTGCTTCACTACCTGCAAAGTCACCATCAAACATTAAAGTTACATTAGATGTGAGTTTCTTGATGAAGGCAATATGTTCTTGTGAAATTTGTGTACCCATGCTGGCAACGACTTGTTTGATTCCAGCTTGATCAACTTTAATGACATCCATAAATCCTTCTAATAATATAATTTCATCATTTTTTCTTATCGATTTTCGCGCCTTATCAACATTGTATAACAATCTTCGTTTCTGGAAGATGGGCGTTTCAGGACTATTAAGATATTTGGGCTCTTGATTTGTATATGTTCTACCGGAATACCCTACAGTTCTACCTTGAGCGTTCATCAGTGGAAACATAACTCGATCTCGAAAGCGATCATAGTAACTAAAGTTCTCTTCATTTCTTGACAATAAACCCGCTTCATAGGCTAATTGAATGTCGTACCCTTTCTTTTGTAAAAAATCATGGCAAAAATGAGAATTCTTTGGTGCATAACCAATTTTTCTGGCATCAATTAATGCATCTGTAAAGCCACGTTCTTTTAAATAAGTTAAAGCTGCTTCACCTTCAACTGTTTTCTTCAGTGCATAGTGATAATATTCTTGCATAAGTTCATGCATTTCAATCATTTGCAAATCTTCAGATGCGACTTGGTGTGTATCATCTTGCCCTGAAGCACTTTGGTCAGTTTCAACTTCAATATTTACACGTTCACCTAATTCTTTTACTGCTTCTGTAAAAGATATATCTTTTATTTCTTGAGTAAACTGAAAAACATTACCACCTTTTTTACAACCAAAGCAATGACAAATTTGTTTATCTTCTGACACTGTAAATGACGGTGTTTTTTCATCATGAAAAGGACACAAACCAATGTAATTGCGTCCCCTTTTTTCTAATTTGACATACTCGCTAACTAAGTCGAGTATGTCAGTCTTATCTTTTATTTCATTTATTGTGGATTGTTCTATTCGCAACTTAATCACCTATTAGACATTAATTACAATATTATAGCTTTTTTCATTGATTTTTGAAACTATTTTGCTCAATAATGCTAATAATATCATTTGCAGTTTCTTCTATCGCTTTATCAGAAACATCAATAACCGGACAACCTATCTTATCCACAAGTTCATGGAAGTAATTTAATTCTTCTTCAATACGTTGTTCAGTCGCATATCTTGCACTGTCACCTAAACCGAGTTGTTTCAAACGTTCTTTACGAATACGGTTTAGCTTTTCCTCACTTATTTTTAAGGCAATGCATTTTGATGGGTCAACACTAAATAAGTCGTCTGGTGGCGTTACTTCTGGAACAATAGGTATATTCATCACTTTATAACTTTTATGTGCAAGATATTGTGAAAGTGGGGTTTTGGACGTTCTAGAAATCCCTAGTAATACGATATCTGCTTTTGATAAGCCTTTAGGATCTTTACCATCATCGTATTTTACGGCAAATTCAATTGCATCAATTTTTTTGAAGTAAGCCTCATCTAATTGATGTACTAAACCTGGTTCGAAATAAGGCTGTTCATCAATTTTATCTAAAAGAATATTCATCAATGGTCCCATGATATCTACAGATTTGATTTCATACTCTTTAATTTTTGCTTCCATATATTTTCTTATTTCCGGTTTAACTAGTGTGTAAACAACAATAGCTTCTGTATCTTTAGCTACTTGGATAACTTCATCTACGTTTTCTAAAGCCTCAATATATGGATATCTATTAATTTCACTATCGCATTGATTTGGATTAAATTGTGAAATACATGCTCTTGCAACAAGTTCGGCTGTTTCTCCTACCGAGTCTGATGCGACTATAATTTTTATATTTTCCATAAGTTAAATACCACCTATTCGTTTAATAATGAGACAAAGATTTTTGTAATTGTAGTTTTTGATATACGTCCTTTGACTTCATACTTGCCATTTTCTTTTTTTGTTACGATGGGTAACGAATCAATCTCTTTTTCAATCATTAAATTCGCTGCAAAAACGACTCTTTCATCTTCAAGAATAAAGCTTAAATTCGGCATGCGTGTCATAATAATATTCACAGGCATAGTGTGTATATCCTCACCAATCATAGATGCTCGTAATAAATCCTTACGTGAACAAACCCCAATAAAATCTCCATTACTATTGATTACGAATAATGTACTGACATCTTCTAAAAATATTGTACATATTGCATCATAAACTGACATTTCATTTTTGACCACAACAGGATGTGATGCATAATCTTTTACTATATATTGTTTTAATTGATCAGCTAATAATTTATTCTTTGGTTTACCAGAATAATAATAGCCTACACGTGGCCTAGCTTCTAAAATACCGGACATTGTTAAAATGGCTAAGTCAGGTCTTAATGTGGCACGTGTCAAACTAAGTCTTTCTGCTATATGCTCGCCAGTTATAGGACCGTTGTTTTTGACAATTTCAACTATTTGCTGTTGTCTTTTACTTAGTTCTATTGGACTTCACCCCTTCACTCATTCTTCTTAATTATACATGGAATTTTTAATTGCTACAAATACATATAATTACTTGCTAATAAACGCACAATACATTAATATTGAAATTAAAGCGAGTTGGGGATAGTGAAAGCCTAACAAGAACTATTGGCCACAACTAAATGATAGACAAAAGCGAGTGTACACACTAAGTTGGGTGGAACCGCGGGTTATCAAGAATAATTTAAATAAGCACGTATTTTTTATATGTGATTAAAATGATTAACTCGTCCCAAGACAATGATTAAGTTTTTTTGGCTTTTTCTTTGTCTTGGGGCGTTTTTATGTTAAAAAGGAGAGTTTTTTATGACAAAAGATATGGAAACAATTGTCTCATTAGCGAAACATAGAGGTTTCGTATTCCCTGGTAGCGATATTTATGGTGGTTTATCAAATACATGGGATTACGGTCCACTTGGTGTAGAATTAAAAAATAATATTAAAAAAGCTTGGTGGCAAAAATTCATTACTCAATCACCCTATAACGTTGGTATTGATGCAGCTATTTTAATGAATCCAAAAACTTGGGAAGCTTCAGGTCACTTAGGTAACTTTAATGATCCTATGATTGATAACAAAGACAGCAAGATTCGTTATCGTGCTGACAAAATTATTGAAGATCACATGGCAAATGTTAAAGGCGATGAAAACTTTGTAGCTGATGGCTTAAGTTTTGACGAAATGAAACGCATTATCGATGAAGAAGGTATTGTTTGTTCTGTAAGTGGTACAGCCAATTGGACTGATATTCGTCAATTTAACTTGATGTTCAAAACGTTCCAAGGTGTAACAGAAAGTTCTACAAATGAAATTTTCCTACGTCCAGAAACTGCACAAGGTATTTTCGTTAACTATAAAAATGTACAACGTACAATGCGTAAGAAATTACCATTTGGTATTGGCCAAGTTGGTAAATCATTCCGTAACGAAATCACACCTGGTAACTTCATTTTCAGAACACGTGAATTTGAACAAATGGAATTAGAATTCTTCTGTAAGCCTGGTGAAGAAATTGAATGGTATAACTACTGGAAAACATTTGCAAGTCAATGGTTAAAAGATTTAAACTTAAGCGAAGAAGCTACACGTTTACGTGATCATGACGCAGATGAATTATCTCACTATTCTAATGCTACAACAGATATTGAATATCGTTTCCCATTTGGTTGGGGTGAATTATGGGGAATTGCAAGTCGTACAGACTTCGACTTGAAACAACACAGTGAACATTCAGGTGAAGATTTCCAATACCACGATCAAGAATCAGGCGAAAAATATATTCCATATTGTATCGAACCTTCATTAGGTGCTGACCGTGTTACATTAGCTTTCTTATGTGATGCATACAACGAGGAAGGCGTTGAAGGAAGTAAAGATTCTAGAACTGTACTACACTTCCACCCTGCTCTAGCGCCATATAAAGCGGCTATCTTACCTTTAAGCAAAAAATTATCTGGCGAAGCTATCAAAATATTTGAAGAACTAAGTGCTAACTTTGCAATAGATTTCGACGAATCACAATCTATTGGTAAACGTTACCGTCGTCAAGATGAAATCGGCACACCTTATTGTATTACATTTGACTTTGATTCATTAGAAGATCAACAAGTTACAGTACGTGACCGTGATTCAATGGAACAAGTACGTATGCCAATTTCAGAACTAGAAGCATTTTTAACTGAAAAAGTAAAATTCTAATCTATTAATAAAATATACATCTACGATTTAACAAATAACTAATAAATGATAAGGCTGAGACAAAATACATGTCTCAGCCTTAATTATTAAAACTGAAATAATCCATGTTATTAATATAAAAAGAGTGCACCTTGAATTTAAAATCCAAGATGCACTCTTTTTTGAAATATACATTATTCTATTACCCTATTACCTCAAATCATTAAAGATTACTATCTAACCTATGTAGTTGGTTAATTAACTTTTGACTTTTAAAAAACATACCTGCATATTCACTATATAACATAATCATTAACTCTGACATTTCATCTACCACATCATCATGAATACTCAAAGAACTCATTTGACTAATTGGCAATTTTTGCAATATATCCAATAGATAAAGCGTTTTATTCATTAAAATGAGTGCATGTGGATCTTGATGTCTCACATTCGCAGAAATAGCACCATCAAATTTAAAACTATAGCCAATTAAACGAGATTGATCGTCATTATCTGTGATTACACATTTATCAAAAATTGCATTAAAGCCAAACTTTGTCATACATTTCAATAAAACAACGACTGACATGAGTTGGGCAGATACACCGTCTTTAATTTTCGACAATACAAAATGTAATAAATCATAACTATATTGAGAAATTTCATCACTTTCAATCGAGCGGTCAATTGTTTCAGCACTTAAACTCGCAAAACTACTTTCATAAATGTCTAAACGAAGGTTGTAATTTTGGTCTATTACATCCACAGAACTCAGTGTTCCCATACCCTTCCATTTAGAATAAATAAATAAGCCATACACAAATAATTGTGTATTAGCTTGTAAACCACTTTTGCTTTTTTTAGCTCTTCGTACCATAAGCGGCACTTTTGCACCATGTTCATTTAAAATTGTGATAATTTTATCGGATTCGCCATAATCAACCGTTTTAATAATAATACCTTTTTGCTTGATTAACACATTAGCTCACCGACTCCCAAATTAATCTCTATCTTCTAAATAACCCATTTGACGAATAAAGTTAACTTTATTTCGCCAATCTTTTTGGACTTTTACCCAAAGTTCTAGGTAAACTTTAGATCCTAGTAACATTTCGATATCTTGACGCGCACGTTTACCAACTTCTTTAAGCTTTTTACCGCCTTTGCCAATAACAATACCTTTTTGTGAATCTCGTTCAACAAATATTGTTGCTTCAATTCGAACTCTGTCTTCATCTTCTTTAACCATGCGATCTACATTTACACCAATAGCATGAGGGATTTCTTCACTCGTTAAATGTAAAATCTTTTCACGAATTAACTCGCCTACAACAAATTGTTCTGGGTGATCAGAGATTTGGTCGTCTGGATAGTATTTCGGTCCTTCTGGTAGATAAGATTTTATTACATTTATAAAATGATCTACATTTAAGCCTTCCAATGCTGAAATCGGTACAATTTCAGTGAAATCCATATATTTTTTGTATTTTTCAATTCTTGGCATAAGTTCATCTGGGTGTACTAAATCAATTTTATTTAATACTAAAAAGACAGGTGTTTTAATTGTTTTAAGCATATCCATAATATACTCATCACCACGACCTATATCTTCATTTACATTTACCATGAACATAATAGCATCTATTTCAGATAACGTGTTCGTAGCGACACGCATCATATAGTCGCCTAATTTATGTTTCGGTTTATGAATACCAGGTGTATCTAAGAAAATGATTTGAGCATCTTCTTGTGTCATAACGCCTTGAATTTTGTTTCTTGTCGTTTGTGCTTTATCAGACATAATAGCTATCTTATGTCCGATTACACGGTTAACAAATGTAGATTTCCCAACATTGGGTCTACCTATAATTGATATAAATCCTGATTTATGTCCTGTCATTAATTTAAATCCTTTCCAGAAAATCCTAATGGTAATAAGTCATTTACGGTTGATTCTATCATATCGCCCTTATGATTAGTCATATATACTGGCATATCATCATCGCATAGTTCTTTTAACACCTGACGACATTCGCCACAGGGTGAAGATGGCGCATCTGCATCAACAGTAACTGTAATTGATTCAAAATCACCTGGTTTATAACCATCTGATATTGCAGCAACCAAACTTGATCTCTCTGCACAAATAGCCATTGAGTATGCTGCGTTTTCAACATTTGCTCCATGATAAACTTTACCGTCTTTCGTTCTTAAATATGCACCAACTTTAAAATTACTATATGGTGAATATGAATTGGCTTGAGCATTTCTTACTTCTTTAAAATAGTGTGGTTGATAAGCCATAGTTAACACGCTCCTATTCAATATTAAGTGTTATTAAAAAAATCCACTTTATTATCTGTTTAATTACTTTGTTCTTTAAGTATAAACAAATTCTATAAAATTGCACTACAATTTAGAACACATATGGTAAAAAAACCACGAGTCCAATTGCAAATGCTGTAATAGAAGCTAGCACAACACTAAAAGCAGCGATATCTTTAGCCTTTTTGGCTAATATATGATATTCACCTGTAACTAAATCAACCACATATTCTACTGCTGTATTGATAGCTTCAAAAGCAAGTACAATACCTATCGCTATAATAATAAAAAGCCATTCTAATTGACTAATACCAAAAACAACACCACAAATAACAGTGGCAAGTCCTAATAAAAGATGCATTAAAAATTTGCTGTCTTTATTTAGTAATACTAACATACCTTGAAAAGCGTATTTAAAACGTTTCATGACTACCTCTAATCTCTTGTTAAACCATAAGCATTTAGAATTTGATCTTGTCGTCCAAACATTTCTTTTTCGTCTTGTTCATCTATATGATCATAACCTAATAAATGTAAGAAACCATGGAGCGCAAGGAAGCCTAATTCTCTTTCAAAAGAATGACCATAAGAATCAGCTTGTTCCTGAGCTACGTCAGTACAAATAATAATGTCGCCTAATACTCTTGGCATATCAAGTCCAATAATTTCTGGTTCATCTTCTTCTAAAGCAAATGATATAACATCTGTTACTTTATCTTTATCGCGATACATTTTATTAATTTCTTGTATTTCAGTTTTATCTACAAAAGTTACAGATAACTCCGCATCGCTATCAATTTGTTCTTGTTCTTTTGCAAAAGTGAGGAGTTTGTCAATCTGAGTTAACCATTCACTTTTAACTATCTCAGTATGATCACTAAAGTCTATTGTAAACATTTACTCTTCTCCTTCATAACGGTCAATAATTTTACTTACTAATGGGTGACGGACAACATCACTTTGATCCAGATAATGCACACTTAAGCCTTTAACTTCTTTTAACTTTTTAACAGCTTCTTTAAGACCACTTTTAACTCCTTTTGGTAAGTCTACTTGAGTTTGGTCTCCAGTAACTACCATTTTCGAATCAAAACCTAGTCGAGTTAAGAACATTTTCATTTGTGCTTGTGTAGTATTTTGTGCTTCATCTAAAATAACAAAAGCATCATCTAATGTTCTACCGCGCATATAAGCTAGAGGCGCAATTTCTATGATACCTCTTTCTATAAAGCGAGCTGTTTGTTCTCTTCCTAGAACAGTATTTAAACCGTCATACAGAGGTCTTAAGTATGGATCTACCTTTTCCTTTAAATCTCCTGGCAAGAAGCCTAGTGACTCTCCTGCTTCCACTGCAGGTCTTGTTAGCACAATACGCTTTACATTGCCTTTTCTTAACTGTTTCGCAGCATACACAACAGCTAAGAAGGTTTTACCAGTACCAGCTGGCCCTACGCCAAATACTAAATCATTATGATACATAGCATTTACATACATACGTTGACCCATTGTTTTTGCACGGATGGTCTTTCCGTATGCATCTTTAGTTATTTCTTCATCATATAAATCTAATAAGTATTGAATCGTACCATTATTTGCCATTTTCACTGCTGCTTCAACATCTTTTGAAGAGATTGAAATACCTTGTTGAATGACTTTCAAAAGGTTAATGAGTACTGATTCTGCTTTTTTAACATGCTCTACTTGCTCTCCTTTTACGGAGATTTCTTGACCTCGAGCATGTACAATGACATCAAACCCTTCCTCAACTAATTTAAGGTGTTCATCGTTATTTCCAATGAGCGCTTGAGCTTCATTGATGTCATCTATTTGAATAATTCCAGGCATATAGGTGCTCCTTTACAAATATATTCGTTTCATCTTATTTTATCCTATTAGATTTTAACTTACAAAAATTATTATCGTTCATTAAATTATTTTAAGCATTTAACAAATCAATCATATAATGATGATTACACCATCATTATATCACGAATTAACTATATATTATTTCAAAGTGTATTAAATAGAAGCTCATTTATCAAATTTTACATGATGTTTACATTCTTATTAGTCGTAAACTATTAGTTTAATTTATTATGGTTATTTACTCATTGAAATTATTGCAAAAGAAACACAAAAACGCCTTACAGAGTCATTATATATCGACTCCATAAGGCGTTTAATTCATAGACTATACTGCGCTATAATCTTTTGGGTCTTTCTAATACTTCTGACCAAATAATACCATTTACAACTTCATCTTCTGCAAACCTGTATTTTTCATTACCAACTGGACTCTGAATTGCCTGTGCGTCCATTAACTGTTTTAAACGGAAACGTTTTGTTCTCTCAGATAAATATTTATCTGAAATAATAGCACGTGCTCTTCTTTCAGTTCTCTTCAGTTTTTTCTCGTTTTCACGATCTATTTCTGTACGCACATCTTGTAACTCGCCCATTAAATCTGCTTCAAGTTCTTTCTGCAGTTTATCCTCTTCTTGCTCTTGCGAACGTTTTAATTTTTCTGCTTCAGTCTCGTTGTCTGTACGCATTGTTCGAGTCGATTGTTGAGGATTAGGCGATTCCATTTTTTCAGCTCTAGTTTCAACTGGTCTTGCAGGTTCTGTAGTTTTTTGCGGTTGCTGTTCAATATCTTTCCTCGTTGGTCCTTCATTCATTTGTTGTTCTATTTCTTTGAATGCTTTACCAATTTCATCTAGGAAACCGCCTCTTTTAGGTTGCTCACCATTTCGGTTAGGTTGATTGTTTATTGGTGGTTTTTGGTTTTTTCTATCTTTATGGCTATTATCGCTAATAGCGCTGACTATTGTAACAATCACAGATATTACAAAGATAATAATAGCTATATTCATTTAATCACCCCTAATTAATTTTCCGGTGATTCATCATCTTTTTGGTTCGTACGTTCATTGATTGAATTTCTCATACCTGTATCTGCTTCAACATTCTTAAGATTATAATAATCCTTAACGCCTAAGTTACCAGAACGTAAAGCTTCTGCCATAGCAAGTGGAACTTCTGCTTCTGCTTCAACAACTTTAGAACGCATTTCTTGAACTTTAGCTTTCATTTCTTGTTCTTGAGCTACAGCCATTGCTCTACGTTCTTCTGCTTTAGCTTGTGCAATGTTTTTGTCAGCAAGCGCTTGTTCAGTTTGTAAGTCTGCACCAATGTTTTTGCTAATATCAACGTCAGCAATATCGATTGATAAGATTTCAAACGCTGTACCAGAATCTAAACCTTTGCTAAGTACTGTTTTAGAAATATTATCTGGATTTTCTAGAACTTGTGTATGGTGTTCACTAGAACCAATTGTTGAAACGATACCTTCACCAACACGTGCAATAATTGTTTCTTCACCAGCACCACCTACTAAACGAGCGATGTTAGCACGAACAGTAATACGCGCTTTAGCTTTTACTTCGATACCGTTCATCGCAACACCTGCGATAAATGGAGTTTCTATTACTTTAGGATTAACAGACATTTGAACAGCTTCTAATACATCACGGCCAGCTAAATCAATAGCTGCGCCACGTTCAAATGGTAAGTTGATGTCCGCTCTTTGTGCTGCAATGTTAGCATCAACTACACGGTCAACGTTTCCTCCTGCTAAGTAATGTGATTCAAGTTGGTTTGTTGTTAAATTCAAACCAGCTTTATGTGCCTTAATTAATGGTGAGATAACTTTTCGTGGTGAAACTCTACGAAGTCTCATACCAACTAATGTACCAATACCTACTTTAACACCAGCAGCTATTGCTGAAATCCATAATCCGACTGGAACAAATGAAAATAGTAATAATAAAGCTATTACTACTATGACGACGATAACAACTAATCCGATCATACTTTCTCTCCTTTATGATTCGTTTTCTCTAACAACAACTCTAGTACCTTCAACTTCTAAAATGGTTACTGCTTTATTTCGCAAAATAAATGATCCATCAGAAACTGCGTCGATACGTTCATTGTTGAGTGTAATGATTCCTGCTGGTCTTAAATCTGTTAACGTAGTAGCAGTAAGACCAACTAAATGAGAGCGATCTTCATGTGAAGTGTAGCCTGCCTCTGCATTTGTAGAATCCTTCAAAACTACTTTATCTAAAAACGGTATCTTACGTTTGAAAATTTTCACTAGTATCACCCACTCTATGATTGATAATATCAATGCTACAACTACACTAGCAATCATATAAATTAAATTGTCACCTAAAGTAATAATACTAAAAATTATTAGCCCCATACCGATAATACCGATAATCGCACCAACAACAAAAAGTTCTATTATTACCAATATGACACCGATTCCAAATAAGATGATTGAATACAAGTTGACATCGCCTTTTACAAAAAACCCTAAAAAGAGTATTAATAAGGCTAATGTGGCAACGATACCCACAATATTTATCTTATTAGAGTATAATTGATATAAAAATCCTAGGAAGATAATACAAGTTAAAATTAAAGCTCCAAACGGACTGACGATAACGCTTGCAACATTATCAATCCAATTTCCTTGTTCAACAAAGTTGACTGAAAATATTGTATGTATACTACTCGAAGGAATCACTCTATCACCTCGCTCTCAACTTGATTATACATGAAATGAATGTATGATTATAGCGTTTATAGCATAAATGTTAATTATATTAATTTTTTCAAATCATGAACCTGAATTTATAAAAAAATAATAGTCTTAGCTGTTGAACAACTAAGACTATTACTATTTATAATTAATGTTGGTGTTGAGGGAGTCAACGACACAATTAATTATTAGAATATTCGTTTACGTGCAAGCTACTGTTAGTAAATACTATTTACGTTTACGCGCAGCTTCTGATTTTTTCTTACGTTTAACACTAGGTTTTTCGTAATATTCACGCTTACGAACTTCTTGAATTGTACCGCTTTTAGAAACTGTACGTTTGAAACGACGTAACGCATCTTCAAGTGATTCATTACTCTTAACTGTTGTTTTAGACATGTGTATTTCCCTCCCTCCAAATATCAACGAAACTTTATTATCATTTCATGGTTATGACCATGTATTAATCAGTATAATATATCTGATTAAAGTGGTCAATTAGTAAAATTTACATTTTTTTAATTTAAAGCATAAATTTGTACTGAAATGTAGACATCGAATAATTTAATACATGATAATTTTTAATGTTAATCTAATAAATCTTTTTCAAAACTTACAGCACTTAATACATAAAGTGGTGCAGTTTCTGCTCTTAAAATCCTTGGCCCTAGACCAATTTGATACGCCTTACCATCGAACAATGCCACTTCATCTTCTGATAAACCACCTTCTGGCCCAAATATAACTAATACATGGTCACCAGATTTCATTTCACGAACTACAGACTTAAAATTGTGTGTTTCACCAGTTTTCGCAGCATTTTCATAAGCGATGAGTACATAATCGTATTCATCGATATAATCATAAACTACTTTTAAACTCGCTTCATAAGTTATGGATGGTATTGCTAAACGATAGCTTTGTTCAGCTGCTTCTTTAATAATCTTTTGCCAGCGCTCTAATTTTTTATCAATCTTACTATCATTTAATTTAACCACTGAACGTTTCATACCAGCAGCTATGAAATGATTTGCGCCTAACTCTGTCGATTTTTGGAGCATCCACTCATATTTATCAGCTTTAATTAAACCACTACAAATCGTAATATGTTGAGGTAATTCAGTATCAATATCAATTTTTTCTACTAATGAAAGTTCAATACCTTCAGTAGCTATATCGATAATTTCACACTTATAAACATTCTGATCCACAAATGTAATAATTATTTTTTCACCAGTTTGATGACGCATCACATTGGATATATGATGTATGTCACCTTTATCAGTAATGAAAAAACGCTGATTTACATCAGCGTTTTGGTCAATAAAGTATCTTTGCATTGTTATTCGCTCACTTTCTGTCCAACGATACAAACCCAACTGTTATCGTGATTAATAGAAACAATTTCAAAACCACTACGCTTCATATGATTTACAATAGATTCATGTTTTTCTTCTATAATACCAGAAGTTATAAAATAACCATCTTTATTTAAAACGTTATAAGCATCTTCGATCATTTCTTCAATAATATGAGCTAAAATATTGGCGACAACAACATCAAATTTTTCAGTTTCCTCTGTTAGTAAATTTCCAGGAACTGCTTCAATTGCCTTATCACAATGATTTTTCATAAAATTTTCTTTAGCAACTTTCACTGCCATTTCATCAACGTCTAATGCTTTAATACGTTTAACACCTAAAAGATGTGCAGCAATACTTAATATCCCTGAACCTGTACCAACATCTATAACTGAATCACTCGGCTCCACATAAGTTTCAATTGCTTTTAAACACATGCTCGTTGTAGGATGATCGCCTGTACCGAATGCCATACCTGGGTCCAATTCTATGCACAATTCACTATCATCTTCTTTTTGATATGTTTCCCAACTAGGGACTATCGTAAATTGTTTTGATGCACGAAATGGATGAAAATAATTTTTCCATTCATTTTCCCAATCTTGTTCTTGAAGCATTTGCTCTTCGTAGTTAAAACTAGAGTTATCTAGAGATTCAACTTGCGAAATTTCATTGAAAAGCGCTTTTCTAAACGTTTCAGTATATTTCAGTTCATTGAAATACGCTTTAAGCCTGACCCCTTGCTTAGGATAATCATTAGCATTAAGCGCATATAGCTCGCCATATTTATCCTCAAAGTCGTGATTTAAGTCATGAGAGTCCTCTATAACGACACCATTTGAACCAAAATCTTCCAATATATTAGTAATTATAGGCGTTGCTTCATGATTAGCGATGATTGATATCTCGGTCCAATTCATATTCTAATCTCCTTTAAAGAATCTTTTAGCTTTGTCTCTAAAATTTGATGCTTGTTCAGAAATTTCTTCACCATCAATTTCGGCAAATTCTCTTAATAATTCTTTTTGTCGATCACTCATTTTACTTGGTGTTACGACATTTATATTGATAAATAAGTCGCCATAGCCGTAGCCATGAACATTCTTAATTCCTTTTTCTTTTAGACGGAATTGTTTTCCAGTTTGCGTACCTGCTGGAATTGTTAACATCACGCTACTATTAAGCGTCGGCACTTTAACCTCGTCACCTAGTGATGCTTGAGCGATACTAATATCAAGTGAATAATAAATATCATCGCCATCTCTTTCAAATTTTTCTGAAGGTTTAACTCTAAATACAATATACAAATCACCTTGAGGGCCACCATTTTCTCCAGGAGCACCTTCACCAGCTAATCTAATTTGTTGTTCATTATCTACACCTTCAGGGATTGTGACACTGATTTTAACATTTTTATTCTCAGTACCTTTACCTTTACATGTTGGACATGGTTCTTCAAACTCTTGGCCAGAACCACTACATACTGGACAAACTTTTTCAGTTCTAACTCTACCAAGTATTGTATTTTGTTCTACAGACACATGTCCAGCACCACTACAGTATTGACAAGTTTTCTTTTTAGTTCCTGGTTTAGCACCTGCACCATCACAAGTGTGACAAGACACATCTTTACGGATCGAAATTTCTTTTTCACTACCGAAAACAGCTTCATCAAACGTAACTGTCATCGTATACTGTAAGTCATCGCCCTTTCTTGGAGCGTTAGGATCACGTTGTTGACGTCCGCCACCAAAGAATGAACTGAATATATCTTCGAAACCGCCGCCACCAAAGCCACTAAAGTCTTGGCCACCGAATCCTTGGCCGCCAAAGCCACCTTGAGGACCATCATGTCCAAATTGGTCATAATTTGCGCGTTTATTTTCATCACTTAATGTTTCATAGGCTTCAGAGATTTCTTTAAACTTCTCATCAGAACCTTCTTCTTGATTAATATCTGGGTGATACTTCTTTGATAATTTACGATAAGCCTTTTTAATTTCATCTTTAGAAGCGCCTTTGCTGACACCTAAGACTTCATAATAATCTTTTTTGGCCACTAATATCTCTCCTTTTACAGTTTTATTAAATCATTTTTAAAAAAGGAAAAAGTCAAAGCCAATGTTCAATTGACTTTGACTTAATTTGGCTAAGCAATTGTGTCATATTTTTCTATTAATAACAATTAATTAGTCAATGACTATACTTATTTTTGGTTGTCTTGGTTGTCGTCGTCTTTTACTTCTTTGAAATCAGCATCTTCAACATCACTATCTTGAGAAGCATTTGCTTCTTCACCTTGTGCTTGTTGTTGAGCTTGAGCAGCTTGTTCGTATACTTTTGTTGATAAGTCTTGAACTACTTTTTCTAATTCTTCTTTTTTAGCTTTGATATCTTCAATATCTTCGCCTTCAAGTGCTGATTTTAATGCTTCTTTTTTCTCTTCAGCATTTTGTTTGTCTTCTTCGCTGATGTTTTCACCTAAATCAGTGATCGTTTTTTCAACTTGGAATACTAAGCTGTCTGCTTCGTTTCTTGTATCACTTTCTTCGCGACGTTTTTGGTCAGCGTCAGCGTTTTCTTCAGCATCTTTAACCATACGATCGATTTCATCATCTGATAGTGAAGAGCTAGATTGGATTGTGATATTTTGCTCTTTATTTGTTCCTAAGTCCTTAGCAGTAACGTTTACAATACCATTTTTATCGATATCGAAAGTAACTTCGATTTGAGGTACGCCACGTGGAGCTGCTGGAATATCAGTTAATTGGAATCTACCAAGTGTTTTATTGTCTGATGCCATTGGACGTTCACCTTGTAACACGTGAATATCAACTGCTGGTTGGTTATCTGCTGCTGTTGAGTATACTTGTGATTTAGATGTTGGGATTGTCGTATTTCTTTCGATAAGTGTGTTCATACGTCCACCCATGATTTCAATACCTAATGATAATGGTGTAACGTCTAATAATACTACGTCTTTAACATCACCAGTGATTACGCCACCTTGGATTGCTGCACCCATAGCAACAACTTCATCAGGGTTAACGCCTTTATTAGGTTCTTTACCTACTTCTTTTTTAACAGCTTCTTGAACTGCTGGGATTCTTGTAGAACCACCAACTAAGATAACTTCATCAATGTCTGAACTTGATAAACCTGCATCGCTCATTGCTTGGCGAGTTGGTACCATTGTTCTTCTGATTAAATCATCAGCCAATTCTTCAAATTTAGCACGAGTTAAATTAATTTCTAAGTGTAATGGACCATTTTCTCCAGCTGAAATAAATGGTAGTGAAATTTGAGTTTGAGAAACGCCAGATAAATCTTTTTTAGCTTTTTCAGCAGCGTCTTTAAGACGTTGTAAAGCCATTTTATCTTTTGATAAATCTACGCCGTTTTCTTTTTTGAATTCAGAAACTAAATAGTTAATGATTACTTCATCAAAGTCATCTCCGCCTAGTTTGTTGTCACCTGCAGTAGAAAGCACTTCGAATACGCCGTCACCTAATTCAAGGATTGAAACGTCAAATGTACCGCCACCTAAGTCAAAAACTAATACTTTTTCTTCTTGTTCTGTTTTGTCTAAACCGTATGCTAAAGCTGCTGCAGTTGGTTCGTTAATAATACGTTCTACTTCTAACCCAGCGATTTTACCAGCATCTTTAGTTGCTTGACGTTCACTGTCGTTGAAATATGCAGGAACAGTAATAACTGCCTTTTCTACTTTTTCACCAAGATAATCTTCAGCTGTACCTTTAAGGTTTTGTAATACCATTGCTGAGATTTCTTGAGGTGTGTATGATTTACCTTCAACATCAACTTTGTAATTCGTACCCATGTGACGTTTAATTGATTGGATTGTATTAGGGTTTGTGATTGCTTGACGTTTAGCAACTTCACCTACTTGAGTTTCATCATTTTTAAATGCAACTACTGATGGTGTAGTTCTTGCACCTTCAGGGTTTTGAATTACTTTTGGCTCATCGCCTTCTAAAATTGAAACACATGAATTTGTTGTACCTAAGTCAATACCTATTACTTTACTCATAAATAATTTCCTCCTGTTTGTTTGTATAAATTGGTGTTTTCATCAATATTAAAACCTATTGATTTACTTTAACCATTGAAGGTCTTAATACACGTTCTTTTAGTTTATAACCTTTTTGTAGCTCTTGAGTGATTTCGCCTGATTCAAAATCAGGGTTATCATCTTGAACTACAGCTTGATGAACGTTCGGGTCAAATTGATGACCTTCAGTTTCAATTAATTCTAAACCATTTTCTTTTAATGCATTAATTAAGCTTTCATGAATCATTTCCACACCTTTTTTAAGTGATTGGAATTGTTCATTTTCGCCTTCAATTTGTAGCGCACGCTCAATGTTATCTATTGTTGGTAAAATATCATTAAGCACATCTTGCGCTTTATATGCTTTCATTGTTTGATTTTCTTTTTGGATTCTACGCTTGTAATTTTCAAACTCTGCGTATAATCTTAAATACTTTTCTTCATTTTCTTGAACATCTTGTTTTAATTGTTGAATTTCTTCATCTTTAGGATCCACATCTTCAGTAGTTTCTTGTGAATCGTCCTCCTGCAGATTATCTTGTGATGCATCTGTAGTTTCATCAGTATTTACAGCAGATGTATTTTGCTCGTTATCTGTTACATCTTCATTTGCTTCTTGATCAAATACTGATTCATTTTTTTCTGTCATTTTCCGCCCTCCAATACAATACTTAATTACCAAATCGTATTTAGTAATCGTATTACGTTCTGATAATTCATTGCTGTTGGTCCGATAACCGCAATTTGCCCTTTTAATCTATCGTCAATGTGATACTGACTTGTGACGATAGAAATACCACTCAAACTTGATTCTATTTCATGTCCAATTTTGACGTTTATTGTCGAATTAGACATATCATCAAGTAATTGTGTAATTTTATTCGATTCTATATATTGCAAAATAGGTTGAATCGATGACACGTTCGTTTCATTCAACGCATCAATTAGTTTAACCTTTCCGCCCATAAAAATGCCATTACTTTGATTATCAAAATGAATCTCGATTGTACTTAGCATATCTTTGATAAAATGCTTCTCTAATTCAGAATTAACAAAAGCATCTAACTCATTTTCAAAACGATGATGATTCCATTCATCATATTTAGCAGTAACAAAATTCGAAATTTTTGTTAGTTCGTCATTAGATAACGGAACATCGGATGCTAAATGCAGATGTTCTACATGACCGGATGTGAACACGACTACCATTATAACCAAATAGGCATTTGCTCGAATCAAATGAATGTTATTAATTATATCTTTTTTGTGATTTGGACGCATTACCAACGTTGTATATTGAGATGCAATTGAAAGTTCATTTGCAAATTCGCTCAGTGCTGAGGAAATGTCATAATGATTATCAACTAGTAAATCACTCAAACGTTGAATTTTTGTTTGCTGTTGATGAGATGTTTGTTGCAATAATTGATTCACATAATATCTGATGCCTGACTGTGATGGTGATCGCCCTGATGAAGTATGTGTCTTCTCAATCAATTCAAGGTCTTCGAGATGCTTCATCTCGTTTCGAATAGTTGCAGGACTAAAATTCAATTTGTGTCGTTCAATCAGCGTTTTTGAACCAATTGGATGACCTAAATCAACATAATCTTCAACAATTGCATTAAGTATGCTCAATTGTCTATCGCTAATCATGTTTTCACCTCATTAGCACTCTTTTGTTCCAAGTGCTAATTATAATTTATCAAATTGGTCAAAGTAAGTCAATGTTAAAGCATTCAATTTTAATTTTTTTATACATTTAATAAAAATGCTTCAAAGACAATATTTCCAATGACTTTTCCACGTTCAGTCATTGTGATATGTCCGTTTTGCTCAATTAAAAGTTCACGTTGAATTAAGTCTTCTATAGTTTGACCATAGACTTCTTCTAATGTTTTTCCAAATTTCTGTGAAAACTTGTCTTTATCCACACCTATATTCATCCGTAAGCCTAAAAACATTTCTTCTTCCATTTGCTCTGTTTCGGTAGGAAATGTTGAATCTAATAAGGGGCGTTCATTATTTTGTACTTTTTTAATGTAATGGTTTACTGGATTTACATTATTATAACGCTCTCCATTTACATAACCACTTGCGCCAGCACCAAAGCCATAATAGCCTTCATTTTTCCAATACACTTTATTGTGTTCGGATTCATGTCCAACTTTACCAAAATTAGATATTTCATATTGATGCATCTCTGATTGTTCCATTCTTTCTAGTAGATATTCGTACATTTCTTCACCAATATCTTCATTAGGAACTTTCAATTGGCCTTTTCTATACATATTATAAAATTTTGTTTTTGGTTCTAATATCAAACCGTAACTCGATATATGATCAATATCCATCGACAAAGCCTTTTCTAGACTATCTTGAAAATCTTCTAGAGTTTGGTTCGGTAAATGATACATTAAATCTAAACTAATAGATGGAATGCCAACTTGACGAGCATTAGCAACCGATTGATAAATATCTTCTGTTTTGTGTGTTCTACCGAGTATGTCTAATAATTCTGGTTTAAATGTTTGAACACCCATAGACAACCTATTAACACCATAATCTTTAAGCAATTGAACTTTTTCAATTGTTAATTCATCGGGGTTTGCTTCAAAGCTAAATTCTCCTTTTATTTCAAAAGTATCTGTAATAGCTACTAATAATTTTTTGAGTTGTTGATAATCAAGTGCTGTAGGCGTACCGCCTCCAACAAAAACTGTTTCTAATTTTCTGACTTCACTTTGCTGCATTTCAGTGATTAAACAATCTAAATACGTATCAACTGGTTGGTTTTGTATAAAGTACTTGTTGAAATCACAATACGTACAAATCCTCACGCAAAAAGGAATATGGATATAAGCACTTTTCACTTCCATATTGCGTTCACCTACTTTCATTTTTTGAAGATGTGAGAACACAACAAAAAACTGGGGCATAAATCGAATGGATTTAAGGCCCCAATGTTTAATTTATATTAATCTTCATCCATCTTAAGAACTGCTAGGAATGCATCTTGAGGAATCTCAACGTTACCTACAGATTTCATTTTAGCTTTTCCGGCTTTTTGTTTTTCTAATAATTTTTTCTTACGGCTGATATCTCCGCCGTAACATTTAGACAATACGTTTTTACCCATCGATTTAATATTTGTACGTGCAACAATCTTTTGGCCAACTGCTGCTTGAACAGGGACCTCAAATTGTTGTCTTGGAATTAGTGTTTTTAATTTTTCAACTAACATTTTGCCACGGTCATATGCGAATTCTTTATGTACTATAAAGCTTAAAGCATCTACTTTTTCGCCATTTAGCAATATGTCCATTTTTACTAAGTCACTTTCTTTGTTATCAATAAATTCATAATCAAAAGAAGCATAACCTTTAGTATTAGATTTAAGTTGGTCGAAGAAATCAAAAACCACTTCTGATAATGGAATTTCGTAAATAATATTTACGCGAATATCATCCATGTATTCCATATTTACAAATTGTCCACGTTTACTCTGACATAATTCCATTACAGCACCAACATAATCATTAGGTACCATCATAGTAGCTCTAACAAATGGTTCATAAATCGTATCAATTTTGTCTCTTTCAGGCATATTAGCTGGATTATCAACAGTAACTTCTTCGCCTGTTTTCATAATACATTGATAGATTACTGACGGTGCTGTTGCAATAAGTGCAATACCAAATTCACGTTCAATACGTTCTTGAATAATTTCCATATGAAGCATACCTAAGAAACCAGTACGATAACCAAAGCCTAATGCTTGTGATGATTCAGGTTCGAATTCTAATGAGGCATCATTTAATTGTAATTTTTCTAATGCCTCACGCAAGTCATTGTAATCTTTGTTATCTATAGGGAATAAACCACAGAATACCATCGGGTTCATTTTTTTATAACCTTGTAGTGCTTGTTCTGCAGGACGTCTGACATGCGTGATTGTATCACCAACACGTGAGTCGTCAACATTTTTAATACTAGCTATAATGTACCCTACATCACCAACAGTAAGTTCTTCTACAGCTAATTGTTTTGGCGTATTAATACCAACTTCAGTAACTTCGAAATCCTTACCTGTAGCCATCATTTTAATGCGGTCTCCAGGTTTAACCGTACCTTCCACAACTCTTATAGATGAAATAACGCCTCTATAAGGATCATACTCAGAATCAAAGATAAGTGCTTTTAACGGTGCTTCAGGATCGCCTTGTGGTGGAGGAACAACTTCAACAATTTTTTCGAGTATATCTTCTATACCAATATTAGATTTTGCACTTGCTAGCACAACCTCGTCTTTATCGATACCGATGACATCTTCTAATTCCTGCTTCACACGTTCTGGCTCTGCTGCAGGTAAATCTATCTTGTTAATTACAGGCAATAACTCCAATTCGTTATCTAGAGCTAAGTAAACGTTAGCTAATGTTTGTGCTTCAATTCCTTGCGCTGCATCAACTACTAAGATTGCTCCTTCACAAGCAGCTAATGATCTAGACACTTCGTATGTAAAATCTACGTGTCCAGGTGTGTCAATAAGATGGAATGTGTATATTTCACCATCTTTAGCTTCATACTTTAAGCGAACAGCATTTAATTTAATTGTAATACCACGTTCTTGTTCTAAATCCATGGAATCTAGCAATTGCGCGTGCATATCTCTCGATTCAACTGATTTCGTGTTTTCTAAAATCCTATCAGCTAACGTAGATTTACCATGGTCTATATGTGCGATAATAGAAAAGTTTCTAATATTTTCGCGTTTATTGAAACGGTCTTGTTTATCCATGTATTATCCTTCTCACTTTCATAATTCTAGCCCGTAAATATGTATGACATTCTTTGATATAATAACGTTTTTAGTAGGTAATTGCAAATTTACTACGATTTTTTACTATTTTCCGTAAATAATTGATATACTTGATATTGTATTCTACTTTGCATTATAGAGTGAATGTTCTTCTTTTCCAAATAGTATTGTACCATTTTCATCGATTCTATGCGCCTGCGATAAATAAATGATTGCAGAAAGGCGCTCATTTTGATAAAATATTTCTTGTTGTAATCAAATTCATTTTGATAGCGAAATCATTATTAGGAGGTGACACACATGCCAAACATCAAATCTGCAATTAAACGTGTTAATACAAACCGTACTGCTGAAGAGCGTAACATTTCACAAAAAAATGAAATGCGTACAGCAGTTAAAAGAGCACACACAGCAATTGAATCAAATGCTGACAACAAAGCTGACTTAGTAAACTTCGCTTTGAAAAAAGTAGATAAAGCTGCTCAACGCAACTTAATCCACTCAAACAAAGCTGATCGTATCAAATCTTCACTTATGACAGCTGCTAAATAATAAAAAAGTTCAAGCCATGGCTTGAACTTTTTATTTGCGTAAATAAATATACGAATAACAAAGAAGTCTGAGCCACTGTGGCTTCAGGCTTTTTTGTATTATTAAAGAATTTAAACTTGTATTAACTTTCAAATAATATTAGCTCAAACATTTAAAATTAAAGTGATAGAATAAATAATTCTAATATTAAATGTTTATCCATATAAGAAGATTTTAATTTATAGTCTGTCTCCGCACAATTATCAATAATATTCAATAAACCTTCTAATTGATAATGTCTTGCCTGATTTAATGCTAATTTCACTCTATAAGGGTGTACATTTATTGTTTTTGCAATTTGTTGTCCACTATAACCCTTTTGACTCAATATTTTACTTTGATAAAATAAACGATAATTACTCGTAATAAGTGCTAATAATTTAATAGGTTCTTCCTTCATTGCAATTAAATCTTTTACTAATCGTATTGCTTTGGCCTTATTATTTTTTTGGATGTATTCTGTCAGTAAAAACACATTCTGTTCAAGACTCCTGTTTACAATTTGTTGGACATCTTGTTTGTTTATCGTTGGTCTATCTCCTAGAAAAAGAATCAATTTTTCAATTTCTTGCTTTACTATATTGAAATTAATACCAGTTAATTCTATAAATAAATCTAAAGCATCTTGTTTTATATCTTTATAATTTCCATGCAATTCATTTTTAATCCAATTTTTAATTTCATCTTCAGACATTTGTTCAATTTTTTTTAATTGAGCATGCTTCTTCAGAGACTTCACTAATTTTTTTCGTTCATCAAGTTTAGAATGATAAACTTCGAAGACAATCATGCTCTCACCATCGTATTTTTCTATAAATTCCATGAGTTGATCTATATTATGATTTACATCTTTAGGCGCTTTTTCACCAGTAAATACATATGCATTTTGAACTAATACTGCCTTTTTATCTGAGAAAAATGGCATCGTTAAAGCTTCTTCTATAATTGGCGATAAATCGCTTTCATATAGGTTATATTTAACAAAATTGAAATCATCTTTTGGAGTATCTAAATATTTTTCAATTACTTCTGTAGATTTCTTTTCAATTAATTCAGGCACTTCTCCGTATATTGTAATTATATTATTGCTCATATGTAGCACCCTTTCATCACTATTACACATTTAATCATTATATCATGCAGTGCTTTATCTCTCTACATAAAATCATTGTTTCAGATTAGCACTAAGTTCAAAATTAGAATTTAATGTAATAGAAATTTCTCCATTTTCACTTGTTTGTAGAACTTGAGAATTAATGCTTTTTAAGCGTTCTACTATTTCTTTGTTGGGTAATTTATATCTATTATTTCGACCAACAGAAATCAGACTTATTTTCGGCTGAAGTGTATCTATAAAAGATGCGCTAGAACTTGTTTTACTACCATGGTGTCCTACTTTTAAAATATCAATATTTTCAAGGTGATACTTATTTAACAATAACTGTTCATTATTTTTTGAAGCATCACCCATAAGTAAAATCTTGAATTTATCATATTCAATTAATGTAATAATTGATTGTTCATTTAGATCATTCGATGTTGTAATTGTGGCATCTAATAATTTAATTTTCGCTTTGTTAAGTGAAAAACTTTGCATTGATTTAAAGTCCAATAATTTTATGTTATAGCTTTTGCATATATTAACTAATGATTTTAGTTCTTTCAAATGGTAACTTTTTTTATTAATTATTATATTTTTTACAGGGTATTTTTCAATCAAAAAATTAAGTTCTCCCATATGATCTATATGTGGGTGAGTAACAATTAAATAATCTATTTTTTTAATACCATGTTTTTTCAAAGTCGGTAGTATATGAAACTTTGAGATATTGTGTTGGCTTGACTCTCCTTCTTGCAATAACTTGCCACCCGTATCAATCAATAAACTCTCTTGTCTATTTGTCTCAAATAAAATAGCATCTCCCTGCCCAACATCAAGCATTGTCAATTTATAATCATTAGATAATGGCAATATCGTAACGACTATATACAATAAAACAAATGAACAAATAAATAGACTATAAAATCTATGTGCAAATAATATTAAACACCCAAATATGAGCACAAATCCTAAAGTGATATTTAAGTCATTTAACTCTGGTATATACCATTTGTATGAACTTAAATTAATAAATATTTCCAAAAGAAAATCATGTAACTTTAAAATTAAATTAAGCAAATAAGTTAAAGTCATTATTTCAAATGGAAAGTGGCTTATAATAAAAAAGAAAATTACAAGTGGAAATAGTACAATAGTGTAAAAAGGAACAAAAATAAGATTTGCTAAAAAACCAAGCCATTGAATCTGGTTAAAATAAATAGCGATAATCATAAATGAGCCTAACTGAGCTATTATAGTAATAATTAGTAGCGATTTTATCGGTGAGGATTGAGCTATTAATGGCAATGTAAAAAGTATGAAGAATGTAATTAAAAAAGAAAATTGGAAGCCTATATTATAGGCGTAAGCAGGAGAAATAATCGTTAAGATTATAAATAAAAGTGCGAGTACATTCATTGGATTTTTTATAATTGCTTTAGGAATTATAATAATTATTAAGGCTGCTAAAATTGATCTCACAGCACTAGGAGCTAAATCAGTATAAAGAGCATATATCGGGAGAATAATAAATAATATCATCTTGATATAGGCTAACGGACACTTAAAAATATTTAATACGTATATTAAAATGCCTATGATCGCTGCAATATGAGTGCCACTTACTGCTAATAAATGATATATACCAATTTCTTTGAATTTATCTAATTCATTATTATTAATTTTTGAGGTATCTCCACTAATTAATGCAATAATTTTCTCTGGATGTTTGATCTTGGTGTGACTTAAACGTTCGAAAATATATTGTTTATGCCTATCTAAAATAGCATGATAATTCGAATTGTTTACTTTGCAACTTTCAAAATCAATTGTATTAATAAAAAGTGAAACCGGGCTATATGAGGACTGATTTAATGGTTTTAATATTGCTTTCACGTTACATGTCTTTTGATATAGCTGTATGTATTTATTACTGTTAATGTTGTTATTAACATAAAAGTAATAGTTATATTTTTTATTATTAATTTTAACTTTACCATGTAGCTTTTGATGTTCCAGAATAGGTTTAGTCACAAATTGTGCACCTACTTCGATATTTTGATTTAAGTAGGCTGCACGTGCTTTATTCTCACTTATTAAATTACTCTGAAACATCATATAACTAATGAATGGTATGATTAAAACAAATAAAATTTGGAACCACTTTAACCTTTTAAGTATCACTAAAAAAATTAAGATACCACATAAAAATATCGATAATAATTTAACATGTAGCCATAAAAGACCAACTAAATAAGCAATTACATAGTAAATCAGTGCCTATTTATTGGTAAGGTATTGTGCTACATGCTCTTGATTAAATGCTATTTTTTTATAATCGATACCTGATTGGTCTAGTAACTTTAATGCATATGAATGATTGTGATAGTCTTCAGCGTAATAAATTGTTTGAATACCAGCTTGGATGATTGATTTCGTACAATTTAGGCAAGGGAAATGTGTGACATATATCGTTGCTCCGTCTGTTGACACCCCTTGTTTGGCACATTGTAGTAATGCATTCATTTCAGCATGTATTGTACGTATACAATGACCATCCTCTAACAAACAATCCTCATCAATACAATGAACTTCGCCCGAAACTGAGCCATTGTAACCACCAGCAATGATTCTATTATCTTTAACAATTGTTGCGCCAACAGATAAACGTTGACAAGTGGAACGTAACGCCAATAAATGACTTTGAGCCATAAAGTATTCTTCCCATTTAATGCGATCCATGATGTTATACCTCCGTTAATAGTAATTATTTATTTTATGAGTAACTATAGGTTAATTTGTATTGAGTTATATTGCAATAAAAATCTATGTTGTAAAATATGAGCCTAATTTTTCAAGCGTCTTTGCTCCAATTCCTTTAACTTCTGTTAATTGTTCGATAGATTCAAAAGCACCATTTTGCTCTCTATATTCTAAAATAGATTTAGCTTTTGAAGGACCGATGCCAGGAACTGTTAATAGCTCTGGTTCTGAAGCAGTGTTAATATTTATTTTTTCCTGATTAGCGCTATTGTCAGTAACTTTTGTTGAATTTGAACTTACATTTTTATTTGTGGTATTAGTTTCATTGATTTGTTGATTTGAATTTATCGTTTCCTCTTTCTTTGGGATATAAATCAACTTTTGATCCACCAACTTTTCAGCTAAATTTATTTTTGACAAATCAGCATCCTCAGTAACGATTGCTCTATCTAAAAGTTGCTTAATTCTATCAGAAGATTTCATCATATAAATATCAGGATGCTTCACAGCACCTTTGATGTCCACAAAAATATCTTCTGTTTTAATCTTTTTAGCTTGTTCAGTACTATTTTTTGTATGCTTTGCATTGGTTTCTAGTTGTGTTTCTGTATTTGTGGTAATATCATCATTCGAATTTACTATTTTATGATCATTTTCATTTGTAAAAGTACTTTGTAGCAACCAAGCGATTAAAATGACCACGATAATTAAAATTGCTATAGCTACTGCTTTGTATTTACAAATGATTTCTTTTAGATTGTTCCACTGATCTAGCAATAAAAAATCACTCCTTTATACTATACACGTATAAAGGAGTGATTTTACTTTTATTTTTTGACAATGAAAAACAATCGATGTCCTTCATGACTATTATTCTTAATATCAAAATCGACAAACGTAGTAATTTGGCTAAACCCTACATTATTAAGCATTTCAATATAATCTGCTTCTGCGTATGTGCGTTGATAATGAGATTCATCGAACCTTGCATATTGATTGTCGTCTTGTTTAATAAAGAATGACATATCATGCCAAACGCTCAGTGGTTCCTCGCCTTGTACAGCTTCCCAAGCAAGAAAAACCTTTTCAGATTCATCGATATAACTTTGGTTATTAAATAATGTATTCATTTTAAAAGGTGTATGAACATCAAACATAAACACACCTTCTGTTTCTAAATGGTTAAAAACATGACTAAATGTGGTGAAGACATTATCTTTTTCAGGTAAATAATTTAAAGAATCACAAAAAATCGTAATTACATCAAATTTCTGATTCAATTCAAATTCAGTCATATCACCTTCTATCCAATTCACTTTGTTAGATTTCTGAGTTGCTATTGAAAGCATATCAACACTTAAATCCATACCTGTGATTTGGTCAAAGTCTGTTAGCAATGATGTTAAGCTGCCTGTGCCACAACCAATATCTAATATAGACGTCCTATTTTCAGCAAAATGGTTTACAATTTCTAACCATGATTCATAGGGTTGATCTAACGTTAGTTGATCATAGAACAAGCTCATTTCTTCATATTGCACCATAATTAATAAACAACCTGTCTATAACTCTCAAGAGGCGCATCACGATATAATTTCTCAATATTATAGTAATCACGTTCATCTTTATGGAATACGTGAACAACTACATTAGATAGATCAATAAGAATCCATCTGGCATCATTAAAGCCTTCCATTCGTTTTACTTCGATTTCAGCTTCGCTTGCTGCATCTTTTACCGAACGAGCTATAGCTTGAACTTGTTTTTCGTTATTACCATGACAAACTACAAAATAATCAGTCATGTCACTAATGCCTTTCATTTTTAAAGAAATAATATCTTCTGCTTTTTTATTCTCTGTTGCTTCGACAGCAATGTTTAATAATTGATCTGAATTCATTTAATCATCCTTTACTCTTTCGTCACTGTAATTGTAATAATTCAAGCATGCAATCGTGGCATCATAAACATTAATATCTTTATTAATTAAATATAGAACTGTTCGCTTAGAAATTTCATAAATGGTTTTATCTAAGCTACCTTGATTGTATGCTAAATCTCTAATTTCTTCAACGCCTGGGGTCTGACGACCTGGCTCTATATAATCAGCTATGAATATCAATTTCTCAGTTTTTGTCATTTGAGCGCGTCCAGTTGTATGATTTTTAATCGCTAATAAGACTTCTTCATCAGTGACATCAAACTGTTGATTCATTATTATAGCTGCTACTGGGCCATGTAATATTTCGGAACCATAACTCAGTAAATTACTATCTAATTCATTCTGTGTAACGATTTGATACATTGATCCTAAATCATCATATTTACAGTAATCATGTAATATACCTGCAAGTTCAGCCTTGTCTTTGTCGCCATCATAGATTTCTGCTAATTTCACAGCTGTTTCAGCAACTCTCAATGAATGGTTAAACCTTTTCTCGGGTAATTTATCTTTAACTAAACTAATTGCTTGATCAATTTTCATATAAACCTTCCTCTCGGATATATTGTTCTACACTAGGAGGAACTAAAACTTGAATATTTTCGTCGTTTTTAATTCTATCTCTGATTAATGTTGAACTAATATCAATACGCGGTATATTTATCGCTAACATACCAGGCTCTACTTCTTGAGCTGATTTATCTCTATTAACAATTACAAAAGTAATTAATGATTTTAACTCATCAATTTTATACCACTTTTCAAGTTGATTGTATTGGTCAGTACCTATAACAAAGTATAGCTTAGATTGAGGATGCTGCTTTAAAATATGCTCTACTGTATCATAAGTGTAGCTTTGCCCTTTTCGTTCAATTTCATCAAGACAAATTGTTCCAAATCCAAGTTCATTAATCGCACACTGAATCATATCTATTCTATACTGCACGTCTAAAAAATCATTATGCTCTTTTAATGGAGACATATAGCTCGGTATAAAATAGAACTTCTCAGGTTTTATTACGTTATTCACTTCACTTGCAACAACCATGTGAGCTGTATGAATCGGGTTAAACTGCCCACCATATAATACAATTGACTTAGTCATTATGGTAATTGTATTTGTTTGTTATCTTGAGATTCTTTGTACAATACAATCATAGACCCGATTACTTGTACGACATCACTTCTCGTCGCATCACTTAAGCTTTGTGCTAAATCATTTTTATCTTCATAATTATTTTGTAAAACATGTACTTTAATTAACTCTCTATTTTCTAAAATATCGTTAATTTGACTAACCATGTTATCATTTATACCTGATTTCCCAATTTGGAAAGTTGGGTCTACGTTATTTGCTTTACTTCTTAAAAATCTTTTTTGTTTACCTGTTAGCATAATATGCTCCTTTTATAAATGTTTTAGTACTGCTTCTTTCATTACTTGAATGTCTGGTGTTTGTTCGGTCCAAATCTCAAAACTTTCTGCGCCTTGGTAAACAAACATGTCCAATCCATTGTGTATAGGATTGCCTTTTTCTTCTGCTATTTCTAAAATTGGCGTTTTAAAAGGAATATAAACAATATCACTCACTAATGTATGTGAAGCTAATTGGTCGAGACTTATGGCTACATCTTTGTTTTGATTCATACCTGCAGGTGTAGTATTAATAATAATATCAAATTCAGCCAATGATTTTTCTGCGTCTGATAAACTAATCTTATTGATATCTAAATCCCAGTTATCAAAGCGACTCATAGTTCTATTAGCAACAGTTAATTTAGGTCGAACGTGTTTATTCAGTTCGTTTACAATACCTTTACTGGCACCGCCTGCACCTAAAATGAGTATATACGCATTTTGTAAATCCGGATAAGCCTGTTTAAGTCCTGTAACATAGCCTATGCCATCTGTATTGTAGCCTATCCATTTTCCGCCTTCAATTTTAACTGTATTAACTGCACCAACTGTTTTAGATTGGTCATCAATTTCATCTAAATAAGGTAAAATACGTTCTTTATGAGGTATTGTAACATTAAATCCAGAGAGCGCTTTGTCTTCTATGATTTCTTTAATAAGATGAAAATGTGCTTCAGGAATATTAATCGCTTCATATGTTGAATCATCATTTAAAGTCTCAAAGTTCGCATTATGCATAACTGGTGACAAAGAATGATCAATAGGATTGCCTATTACTGCATATTTCATATTAAACACACCTTACATTATTGAATTTCTTAATACAACATCTACATTTTTAGGTACTCGAACTATAACTTTGGCACCTTCATCAATCGTTATAAAACCTAATCCAGAAATCATCACATCTCGCTTCTCTTTACCTGTTTCTAATCTTACTGCTTTAACATTTTGTAAATCAAAATTATCAGGATTATGAGGTGGTGACAATAATGCACCTAACTGATTTTTCCACAATTCATTAGCATTTTCAGTTTTAGTTCTATGAATATTGAGTTCGTTTGAAAAATGACATACTAATGAACGTCTGCCACCACTAACATAGTCAATACGCGCTATCCCACCAAAGAATAAAGTTTGACCTTCATTCAATTGATATACACGTTGCTTAACTTCTTTTTTAGGCATAATCGTTTTAAGTTCATCGTCCGTTACCACATGTGTCATTTGATGTTCTTGAATCACGCCTGGAGTATCAAACATAAATGATGTATCATCTAACGGTATGTCAATCATGTCTAGCGTTGTTCCTGGGAATCTAGATGTAGTAACAACATCTTTTTCACCAACACTGCGTTCAATTAATTTATTTATAAGCGTAGATTTACCAACATTTGTAGTTCCTACAATATAAACATTGTCGTTATTACGTAATGTGTTAATAGATGCTAATAAATCATCTATTCCTTCATTTTTTTCTGCAGATATCAATACAACATCTTCAGTTTCTAAACCATATTTTCTTGCTGTTTTCTTCAACCATTCTTTAACTCGACGTTTATTAATCTGTTTAGGCAATAAATCTAACTTATTGGCTACTAAAATGATTTTTTTATTACCTACAATACGTTTGATTGCATTAATGAAAGATCCTTCAAAATCAAAGACATCTACAACATTTACTACAATTCCTTTTTCATCTGCTAAACCGTTCAATAAATTTAAAAAGTCTTCACTATCTAAACCAACATCTTGAACTTCATTGTAATTTTTTAGTCTAAAGCATCTTTTACATATGACATCTTCACGATGTAAATTATGTTCTGGCACATAGCCTGCCGCATCTGGATCTTCAGATTGAAGTGGCGCACCGCATCCGATACATTTTAAAATTTCAGTCAATCAATTTTCCTCCCATTTGATATAGCCTTTTTTTCTAAAGTGTTGTAATAATCTTCGCTCTATCATTCGGTTGAATTTCGTAATAAAACCATCCGTTTGTTTCACGGGTACCACCATAATTGTGAAGAGGCCACGTCTATTACCTCCAAATACATCTGTAAGCATTTGGTCACCAATCACAACAATTTCAGAAGGTTTTAAGTGCATTAATTGTGCGGCTTGATTAAAAGCACGACCTCTTGGTTTTTTTGCTTTGAAAATATAATCAACATTCAATGATTTTGAAAAACTACCAACACGTTTTTCATTATTATTAGAAACAATCGTAATTGTGATACCTAATGCATTTGCTTTCTCAAACCATTGTTTTACTGCTGCAGTCGGGTCTGCTTCGTCCCATCCTACAAGTGTATTATCTAAATCTGTAATAATTCCTTTCACGCCAGATGCTGCTAGTTTATCAATATCTATTTGAAAAACGGACTGCACATATTCATTTGGCATAAAATAGCTTTTTATTATACCCATTATTTATTTTCACCTTTTTATATAGTTTTAATTAAACGCTCAACAATTTCACTAGAAGATATTGCTGCTTTTTCTAAAAATACATCGAACGTAATACCAGCATCGCCGTCAGCTAAATCTGAAATTGCACGCGTAATTATGAATGGCAAATTAAATTGATAGCAGGTTTGTGCAATTGCAGTAGCTTCCATTTCTGCAGCCATTGCTTGTGGGAAGTTCGTTTTAATCGTCGTACGTTGCTCAGTTGTACCAATAAAGCTATCTCCACTCACAATTAACCCAGTTTTAGCTACAAGTTGTTGTTCATTTATTGCATCTGTTGCCTTTTTAATTAAATGCTCATCAGCAATAAATTGTGCTGGCATTTGCGGTATTTGTCCTAACTGATAACCAAACGCTCTTGCATCTGCATCATGATAAGCAACCATATCACTGACAACAACATCACCAACATTTAATGTTTTGTCTAAAGCTCCTGCAGAGCCTGTATTAATAATTACATCAGGTTTAAATTTCTCAATTAATAATGTCGTAGAAATTGCAACATTCACTTTACCAATACCACTTTGTGTAAGTACTATCTCTTTATCATGTAGACGACCTTTATAGAATATTACATGCGCAATTTTTATTTCTTCTAATGTTTCAAGTTTATCTTTTAAGATTGCTACTTCTTCTTCCATAGCACCTATAATACCTATCATTATAATTCACCTCATATTAAAATCCTAGCCTTAGTTATTCTACCACATTTATGTTCAGAGCTCGATCATTGTTCAACTTTTTATATTAAATTCTATATGTTATTTTCCCTATTTTTAAGTTAGTAATATTAATTTTTTTATACATTTGAATTCTTTATTTTTTTCCATATAAAAACTCTGAACAATACATTAGCAGTATGTATCGTTCAGAGTATTAAAATATTGATATATTAACTACCAAATAAACCTGATAAGCTTTGTAGAGAGAATAATGCTGCAGCAATTGTAACTATTACTGCCAATATACCAAAGAGTAACATCCACGTTGGATGATGATAATCTCCGACAATTGATTTTCGTTTACTAGCTATTAAAATCGTACCTAACGTAATTGGTAGAATAAAACCGTTAAGTGCGCCAGCAACAATTAATAAAGTGACTGGTTGACCTATGAATAAAAATACTAGTGAAGAAACAACAATAAAACTAATTACGATTATATTGGTTTTATTGTATATCGATTTATGTAGTGTTTTTAAAAATGTCGCACTCGTATAAGCAGAACCAATTACAGATGACATTGCAGCTGCGAATAATACGACACCAAAGATACTACGTCCAACTGGTCCAAGTACATGTTCAAAGACTGAAGCTGGTGGGTTTTCTGAACTTAAAGTAACACCTGTAACAACTACACCCAGTACCGCTAAGAATAATAAAGCTCTTAAAACGCCGGTAGTCAATATGCCAGAGATGGCGGCTTTGTTAATAAATGGTAAATATTCTTTGCCTTTAATTCCAGAGTCTAAAATTCTATGCGCCCCTGCAAAAGTAATATAACCACCAACTGTTCCACCTACCAAAGTAATAATCGGTAATACAAGCGCCAATGGTTGTTCTGGCATAACTAAATGTTTAGCCGCTTCTGCATATGGCGGATTGGCCTTGAACATTACGAATGCTATGACTACAATCATGAGCATACCTAAACACATTGTGACAAAGTCCATAATCTTTTGACCACTTTTACTAATAAAGATACCGATCGCTAGAACTGCTGTAATCGCAGCACCAATCTTCACATCTAAACCGAAAATGGCATTTAAACCAAGCCCAGCGCCTGCTATATTACCGATATTGAAAGCTAATCCTCCAATGGCTATCAGTATTGAAATAATTGTACCTAGCCCATTGAATATCTCATTTGCTACTTCTTGACCACGTTTACCGGTAACTACTAATACTCTCCAAATATTTATTTGCGCTCCAATATCTATAATAATAGATAATAGAATAGCAAATGCGAAACTTGAAGTAAATTGTGCAGTAAATACTGCGGTTTGAGTTAAAAATGCTGGTCCTATAGCAGATGTTGCCATTAAAAATACCGAACCTAATAATAACCTTTTATGGTTTTTTGTGAACTCAAAACCTTTTTCTTCAGAACTTAATCTTTCTTTCATAGGTTAGCCCCCTAGACTTTTTATAGAAACGCCTTCTTTCGTTAATCTTTCTCTAATTTGTGTTACAAACTCGAGAGCATGTGCACCATCTCCATGCACACAAATTGTATCAGCTTCTATGCTGATGGTCTTTTGGCTTTTTGCGACAACGGTTTGCGATTTCACCATGTTAACTACTTGCTCAATTGCTTCATTTGTATCCGTAATTAGTGCATCGTGTTCTTTCCTACTTACAAGTTGGCCATCGTCTTCGTAACGTCTATCTGCAAAGACTTCTGAAGCTGTTGTTAAACCAACTAATTTAGCTTCAGAAATTAATGACGTGTTAGATAATCCCACATATATTAGGGTCTTGTCAATATCAAATACTGCTTGTGCGATTGCACGAGCTATATCTTTATTTCTAGCTCCCATTTGATAAAGGGCACCATGCGGTTTTACGTGATTAATCTTCACGTTATGAATTTTACAAAATCCACTTAATGCACCAATTTGATAAACAACAATATCATAAATTTCATTTGGTGATAAATCCATATTTCTACGTCCAAATCCTTGTAAATCTGGCAATCCTGGATGAGCACCGATTCCTACACCATGTGCTTTGGCTAATTTAATTGTTTCATTCATTACATGTTGGTCACCAGCGTGAAAACCACAAGCGATATTTGCTGAAGTAATTAGTGGGATGATTTGTTCATCCCCTCCAAATGAGTAATTACCGAATGCTTCACCGAGATCACAATTTAAGTCTACTTGCATTAAGATACCCCCTTGATAATTTGATGTCTATCTAAAAATTTTATATCTACTTCTTTTGCATCTCCATCTGCATACAATGGATATGATAATACTGCGTATAAAAAGTCAGCAGTTGTTGTAAAACCGTCTATCACCATTTCATCTAAAGTGACTTTTAATTTATTGATTGCACGTTGTCTGTCGGGTGCTTTTACAATCACTTTTGCTACTAAAGAATCATAGTAAGGAGAAACAGTATAACCTTGGTAAAGTAAACTATCTACACGTACGTTAAATCCTTGTGGTAAGTGTAATGCTTCTACTTTACCTGGTGAAGGTTGGAATTGTCGTTCTGGGTTCTCTGCATTAATTCGTGCTTCGATTACATGTCCATCAAAAACTATATCTTCCTGTGTAAAAGGCAATTCACCATTTATCATCAAGTATAGTTGAGCTTGTAGTAAATCCCTATTCGCTCTCATTTCAGTCACCGTATGTTCTACTTGAATACGCGCATTCATTTCAATGAAATAATATGCTTCGTCTGTTACTAAAAATTCGATTGTGCCTGCACTTCTATAATTAGAAGCATTTGCGACTTTGACAGCATCAGTACACATTGCATTTCTAGTCTCTTCTGTTATTGCTGCACATGGTGATTCTTCAATTAATTTTTGGTTTTTTCTTTGTACAGAACAATCTCTTTCCCCTAAATGTATGTAATTATTCTTACCATCACCAATGACTTGAACTTCTACATGTTTCGCTACGGGAATGAACGATTCAACATAAATACGATCATCACCAAAATACTTTTCTCCCTCACTCTTGGCTTCTTTAAAAGCTTTAGCTAATTCACCAACTGTTTTAACAATTCTAATACCTTTACCACCGCCACCGCTAGCAGCTTTTAAAACTAGAGGGAAACCAATATCTTTTGATATTTTCTTCACTTCTTCAATTGACTCCACAGCATTCGTAGAACCAGGAATAATTGGCACGCCCGCATCATCAACTGTTTGACGAGCGGTGATTTTATCACCCATCATTTCCATCGTCAATTGTGTTGGGCCAATGAAATCAATATTATTTTCTTCTACTTTTTGTGCAAAAGAAGTACTCTCTGATAAAAAGCCATACCCTGGATGTATTGCAGTAGCGCCACTGATTTTGGCGGCGCTAATAATTCGATCTTGATTCAAATAACTCTCTAGTGGATTTGCCTCACCTATGCAAATAGCTTGATCAGCTAAACTCACATGTAAACTCGTTTCATCCCCTAATGCATATATAGCTACTGTTTCAACATCCATCTCTCTACATGCTCGGATAATTCTAACAGCTATCTCTCCTCTGTTTGCTATTAAACAACGATACACAGCAAACGCCCCTTTCTTTCACTTATTTTATTTTAATAATCGTCTGATTATATTCGACATTCTCACCATGTGCTACTACGATTTCCTCCACTACACCATCTATGTCACTTTTCACTTCATTCATTACTTTCATCGCTTCAATAAAACCAATCGTATCACCTTTATTTATTTCATCACCAACACGAATGATTGGCTCAGTAAGCTCCTTTTCATCTTGTTGGAAGAACGTACCTACCATTGGTGATTTAACTTCTTTAAAGTTGTCATGCTCCTTTGTTTGGCCGTCCGCTACACTTTGATTTTGAGTGAATGCTTGGTTGGCTAAAGTTTGTGAACTATGATCGGAAGAAAATGAATGTAATTTATTGTCATTAAAATCTATAGATATTTCACTTTTGCTATCTTTGTATTCAAATTTTTTAACTTCGTTTTCTTTTACTAATTTTATTAATTGCTCGATTTTTTCAAGATTCATTTTAATTCCCCTTTTAATAATTTTTTGATACGTGAAGCCGTTGGTCTGAATTGCGCTGTATTATAAATAGGTGTATCGATTGTATTTTCTAATACTTTCTTGAAATCTAATTCTTGTTGTTTTAATTTATTTGTTGCTTCTTCAATCGTTGTCCATTCAAAATGTAGCATGTCCCCCGGTTGTTTCTGTGCTAAAATATGTAAATCTGAAGCACATACAGTAGCAATTTTTGTATAACCACCAACTGTTTGTTTATCATTCAATAGAATAATTGGATTGCCATCGTTCGGAACTTGAATGCTACCTAAAGCTACTGGTTCAGAAATGATATCCGCAGAATTAATTGGTGAAATTATCTCACCTTGTAATCGATATCCCATGCGGTCTGATTTTTCTGAAATTTTAAAATCAACTGTTGTTAATTTATCTTGCGCATCTTGAGTGAATCGATTTATTTGTGGTCCTTCGATTATTTGAATTGTATCTTTATTAAATGATTCAGTATTTAATTCTAAACTGTACCCTATTTGGGAAAGGTATGTATCGTCTTGTTTACACAAAATTACATCGTATCCTTTTAAGGCACGTCCTTTATATCCTCCGATATGACTACGTGTATGCGTTGCATAACTACCAGCTACAATTGGAACATCTATCGGTTTACCAAACAAAATATAACCTCTTGCACCATTAACTACAGCACCTAGTTCCAATACATCCCCTTTTTTCACTGAAGTTACTGTTTGAACATCAATCACTTCATCATTTATCTTGGCATTAAATTGCGCACCAGTGATAATAAAAGAATTATCTTCTAAAAATTGAAGTGTTGGCCCAATAATTGTGCATTCAATTGCAGGTCCATTATTTCCAATAAGTGTTTGACCTAATCTATATGCATATTGATCTAACACGCCTGCATTTGAAAAGCCTTGATTTTGAAAACCAATTCTACCTTGATCTTGTATTGTGCTAAATAGTCCAGGATTTAAAATTTTTATAGACATATTAAATTTTCACCCACTTTTCTATATCAAAATCGTCATATTGTTGTTCATCTAATATACGATGGTATGTTTCTACTTCAATAGCATAAAATTTTATATAGTCTCCTGCGTCATATAAACACATAGGTTCTCTATGAATATCAAACACTCTAATAGGCGTACGTCCTATAATTTGCCAACCACCAGGCGATTGTTTTGGATAGAGACCTGTTTGATTATTAGCAATACCTACAGAACCTGCATGAATGCTTGTCCTCGGTTCTTGACGTCTTGGCGTATGTAATTGCGTATCTAATCCTCCTAAAAAAGGAAAGCCAGGCATAAAACCTAGCATATAAATTAAATAAGTATTTTCAGTATGTATTCGTATAACCTCTTTAGTAGTTAAATTATTATGCGATGCTACCTCTTGAATATCTTGTCCATAACTTCCACCATATAACACTGGTATATTAATTGTTTGTGTTGGTGTAGCTGTATCATTAAATTTTGTTATGTCCATTTGATTTAAATTAAGCGCTTTAATTATATAGGTTAAATCACTTTTAGTGATATCAATGGTTAACATAATTGCGCGATACGAAGAGACTACTTCAATAATCGCTGGATTGTTTTGTGCTTTAATATATTGTTCAACGCGTTGTACCTTTTGAAACGTATCAGGATCAATACGCTCTTCAAAATATATCATAATCGTTTGTTCATTAATTAATTTATAATTCAAAGATTATGCCCCCTTTATTACATTTACAATATAGTTTATCTTCAAATAAACTATATTGTGCACATGCTATTCATAGTATATCATTTATTTTAAAATTGTGTTTAATACAAAAAGTTATTACTAATAATAAGTAAACGTTTATTAAACAAAGTATATTAGTAAATAAAATAGCAATATTATTCTAAAACTTGATTCTTATCATTAAGTTAACAAAATGTTACCATCAAGTATATAATTACTTTTATATAGTGTAAAATCCCCTTAAACATATATATGTTTAAGGGGATTTTTTTATTTAATATTTTTAATAATAACGTTTATTTCGCCACCATTAGGTAACGGTACACGTACTTCTTCTTCTAATTTTTTACCAATTAAACTTTTAGCCATTGGTGATTCATTAGAAATTTTACCATTGAATGCATCAGATTCAGCCGAACCAACAATTTGGTATTCTTCTTCTTCTTCGCCTGGTAATTCAACAATTGTTACTGTTTTACCAATTTTAACTTCATTGTTATCACCAGTATCTTCGATAATCTGTGCATTACGTAACATATGTTCTACACGTTGAATATCTTGTTCGATAAATCCTTGTTCGTCTTTTGCAGCATCGTACTCTGAGTTCTCAGATAAGTCACCAAAAGAACGTGCTACTTTAATTTTTTCAACGACTTCTGGTCGTTTAACTGTTTTTAATTCTTCTAACTCATGTTCTAGCTTCTCAAAACCCTCTTGAGTCATTGGATATTGCTTTTGATTTTCCATTATGTCATCTTCCTTTACATATACATACTATTGTTTACTTACTAAAGTTTGAATCTTTGTCGTCATTATATCGATTGCTACTTTATTACTGCCACCTTCTGGAATAATAATATCTGCATATCTTTTAGTTGGCTCTATAAATTGATTATGCATTGGTCGCACCACATTTAAATACTGATTTATAACAGAATCCATAGTACGGCCTCTTTCTTCAGTATCTCGAAGTAACCGCCTTAAGATACGCAAATCAGCATCAGTATCAACATAAATTTTGACATCCATTAAATCTCTTAATGTTTTGTTTTCAAGCGCAAATATACCTTCCACGATAATAACATCTTTTGGCTTAAATGCAATCGTTTTATCACTTCTCGTATGATTTGAATAATCATACGTTGGAACTTCAATTTGTTTCCCATTTCTCAAATCATTTAAATTCTCGATTAACAAATCATTATCAAATGCAAACGGATGGTCATAATTGGTTTCCAAGCGTTCATCAAAAGTTAAATGCGATTGGTCTTTATAATAATAGTCTTGAGCCAATAGTGCAACACTATGACCTTCTAAATTCTTCATAATTTCATTTGTTACTGATGTTTTCCCCGATCCGGAGCCGCCTGCAATTCCTATAATTGTCGTACTATTCATTATCCAATTTCCTTTCTCATCATGTTGTTGGTATAAATTGGATGATCGACTTTGATTTGCACGATTTGCAATGGGTGGCGTGCAGCATCAAGTTCATTACCTTCTTCATCATAAATTGTATCCACAACTTGTCTAAATGTTTCAATTTCAGGGCCAAAAAATTCGATTTCTTGTCCAGGTTCAAATTTATTACGTTGTTGCACTGTGGCTATATGGGTAGAACTATCATAGTCTAATACTAAACCACAAAAGTCAAATGATGCATTCTTTTTATTTTGTTGCCCAAACATTTGTTCTTCATAGCCTGGCGTGCCTTCAATAAACGCTGAGGCCGTATCTCTATTGGCACATTTATCTAATTCGATTAACCATTCTGGCTTGATTTTAAAATGTTCTGGATCCTCCGCATAAGCATCGATGACTTTGCGATACACAGAAACAACTGTTGCAATATAATGAATAGATTTCATACGTCCTTCAATTTTTAAAGAATCAACGTCAATATCCATCATTTTTGGTATAGCTTCGATTAGTTTTAAATCTTTAGGACTCATTGCAAATGGCGCAACTTCATCATCGTCATAGAACAAATCTAACTCGCCGTGTTGATCTACTTGTAACAAGTCATAATCCCAACGACAACTTTGACAACAACCACCCCTATTGGAATCACGCGCTGTCATATGATTGCTTAAAGTACATCTTCCTGAATAAGCAATACACATCGCACCATGTATAAAAGATTCGATTTCAATATTTACTTTTTCCTTCATCTCTTTCATTTCCATTGCTCCAGTTTCACGAGCTAATACCACTCGATCTAAGCCTTCTTCTTTCCAAAATTCAACGGCTTTATAATTTGAAAGAGATTGCTGTGTAGATAAATGTATCTCTAATTTAGGTGCCACACGTTTACATGTTTCAATAATAAGAGGGTCAGCAACGATAATGCCTGTTGCACCAGTTAAGGCTAAATTACGCAAATAATCATCTAATCCATTTATATTTTCATCATGCGCAATGATATTGGTAGTAACATAAATTTTAGCACCATAGCGTTGTGCAAATTCAACGCCTTCTTTAATTTCATCCATTGTAAAATTATCTGCATTTGATCTTAAACCGTATTCTTGTCCACCGAGGAACACAGCATCTGCTCCATAGTGTACTGCAATTTTTAATTTTTCTAAATTACCAGCCGGAGCCAGAAGTTCAGGTTTATTCATTTTAGGTTTATTATGTAATTTAACTTCTTCTAAAACTTTCACTGTTAAACCTCCATCAATATACTGTTTGTTTAAATAAAAAGCCTTCGTCAAACGGACGATGTTCTGGTTGTATAGCTTCAATTGGGTCGACAAGCATAAATTTTTCATCTTCATAAACTTCAGGATCTTCGTTATATAAATCAATGGCTTCTCTATATTGTTCTGTACATACATTAATATAGGTTTCTGATTGTAATACACCATCTATTTTCAATGCATCTATACCTGCTGCTAAAAGTGGCTCTAACTCTTCAATGAGACATATATCATTAGGTGACATGATATGTGTACCATTATAATCCTCATACACCGGATATTTATTATCACGTTCTTCATCGTATAATAATAATTCATTTGCTTGTTTATTTCTTTCAATTTTCATTTGTCGTTCTTGAAATGTATAATAATTGCCTAATAGCATACGTTTAGATTGGAACATGCAAGTCATTCCATGCACTTGAACTTCAATCTCAACATCAGCATTTTCCTTAATATTAATAATCTCTTCTAAACTAAGCTCTCTAGCTAATTGAGCACGTTGAGCACCTTTTTTTCCCCAATAATTACATTGAAAATAATTGGTAACAAGTGCTTCAGCATCCCAATTTAATGGGATTGGATGTGCTTGTTCTTTTACAAACATAACCACTGCCGGGTCACCAAATATAATTCGGTCTACTTTAATTTCATGCAAAAAATTAATATAAGACGCTAATGCGTTCAGATGATAATTATGAAAAATGCCATTAACAGCAGCATAAGCTTTTTTACCTTGACTATGTATTAAATTCACAGCTTTTATCATGTCATCTTTATTAAATTCACCTGCAAGCCTTAAGCCGAATTTTTGTTCGCCAATTACAAAAGCATCAGCACCTTTTCCAATTAATGTTTCAATATGTGCAACAGATTTTGGTGTTACTAATAATTCTGTCATTTTGATTCCCCTTTAATTGAAATTGCCAAACCATCATCCATGTTTAAAAAATTAGTAGTATAATCCGTGTGGTTCATTAGCCATTCATTGTAATCTTGTACTTTCTTTACCATTTGTCGGACATTTCTATTACGAACGACAGAAATATCAGATACAAAACCGTGATAAAGTACGTTGTCAGTAACTACGATGCCCCCTACTTTTAATAAAGGCGTATAAAGTTCAAAAAACTTTTTGGATTGTGCCTTCGCTGCATCAATAAATATCATATCATAGCTGCGATCATCCACATTTTCAACTTGCTCCAATGCATCGCCTTCAATTAATCTAATTTGGTTATAATATTGAAATAACTCAATATTTTCTTTCGCTTTATCTTGCATTTCTACATTACGTTCAATTGTAGTCACATTAATTTTTTCAGAAATAGAGGCAAATTGCATAGCGCTATAACCAATTGCAGTTCCAATTTCTAAAATATTAATAGGTTTATGTAATCTAATAATTTGTTTTATCATTTCTAAAGTGAGCTTATCAACGATGGGCACTTGATTTTCCTCTGCATAGGTTCTTAATGATTCAATATCTTTATCAGTTTGCTTATGCAAATTTAACAAATATAATTGATTATTATCCATTTTCATAACTTCCTTTGTTGTAAAATGATACTTTCGATTTAAATAATAAAATAAATCAGTCAGAATAAATTGACTGATTGTCTTTAATAAAAGTAATTGGTTACTCGCTTTTTATAAGGGTACACGTTCAAGTATTGATACAGAGATATATCATAAATATACATAACGTACGATTGAAATTAACTTTATATATTTTACCATAAACTAGCATAAAATATAAGTGTAAATTGTGCTTTGAAGCTGTGGTGAGCTTTATGTTGTGTTTACCAAAACGGAAGTCTCTGTTTAGAATATGAACTGGACGGGGACTTATGCCAACGATAAAAAAACTGTCAACAAAACTTCACACGTTTGTTGACAGCAAGAAAGGATGATTTCTAATGAAATCATCCTTTAGTTATTTATTAGTCCTATACGAGACTATATGTGGCTTTTATAGTTATTTTATTCGTGGTCGTGATCGTGGTCATGATCGTCCATTTCAGTATTAACTACTTCTTCAATCATATCCCACTCCTCATCTGTTTCAACAGGTAAGAATTTACCACCTTCACCATTTTCGTCTGGTTCGTTGATCATTGGTACTAATTCAATTAAATCTTCATCATCAGATTCAGCGCCTTCTTCAGCAAGAATGACATATTCTTTTTTGAATTCTGGGTGGAAAAATTCTAGGACTTTACGGTATAAAACTTCATTACCTTCTTCATCATATAGTGTTAATAATTCCTCTTCGTTGTTAATTTCTAATTCTGCATCTTTATTCTGTTCTGTCATTATTAAACGCTCCTTTTTATTGAATAGAGTCTAAATAGCCTTGCAATATAAAAACTGCTGCCATTTTGTCTATTACTTTTTTTCGTTTCTGTCTAGAAACATCTGCTTCCAGTAAAGAACGTTCTGCAGCCATGGTACTTAATCGTTCATCCCACATAATTATCTCTACAGATGGCAGTGCTTCTTGAAGTTGCTCCTTGTATTGTAACGAAGCCTCGCCTCGAAATCCAATAGAATTGTTCATATTTTTAGGTAAACCTATAACAACAGAGCCAACATTCTCTTTTTTTATAATTTTTACTAATTGTTCAATACCTAGTTCATTGTTTTCTTCGTCTATACGGAGTGTGTCTAATCCTTGGGCTGTCCAACCCATTAAATCACTTACTGCAATGCCTACAGTCTTACTTCCAACGTCTAAACCTAATATCTTATGCTTTAACATATATTATTTTGAATTCTCTTGTAAATAATTCGAAACAAGTTCTTCCATAATATCGTCACGATCTATGCGGCGTATTTGGTTTCTAGCCTCGTTATTACGAGGTATATAAGCTGGATCACCTGATAGTAAATAACCTACGATTTGATTTACAGGGTTATATCCTCTTTCTTCCAACGTATTATAGACATTTTTCAATACTGTTTTGACATCTTCTTTTGGAATTTCATCGTAATTAAACTTCATTGTTTTATCAAAATTTTCCATTCTTTTAGCACTCCTTCGTATCAAGTAAAAAAAGTTCTTATTTACATTCTACATTACTATGCATTGAAGTTATAGAGATTTAATGTAATCTTTAATGAAACGTAATGATTCTGTGATGTTTTCAGGTTGAGTACCTCCACCCTGAGCCATGTCAGGACGGCCTCCGCCTTTTCCACCTACAATAGGTGCCATGTTTTTAATAATATCTCCTGCTTTCACTTTAGCAGTTAATTCTTTTGGTACAGTGGCAACTAATGATACTTTTCCATCTACGTTACTTACTAATACGATTACTGTATCTTGTAATTTCGATTTAAAGTCATCCATCGTTTCACGAATTGCTTTGGCATTTGCAACTTCAACTTCTGTCGCTAAAACTTTCAAGCCATTTATATCTTCAACTTGGTCAGTGATATCACCCATTTTTAAGGCTGTAACTTCCTTGTTTTTTTGCTCTAATTGTTTTGTAAGTTCTTTTTCATCAGATTGCATTTGCACTATTTTTTCTAATACTTGCTCATCTGTTTTAACTTTAACTTGAGTCTTAACAGCATTAAATTTCTCTTGTACAGATTCTAAATATAGAAATGCTGATTTACTTGTAAATGCTTCGATACGACGCACGCCTGCACCTGTACCTGATTCACTAACAATTTTAAACAATCCAATTTCAGAAGTATTATTCACATGGATGCCACCACATAACTCAATAGAATATGGTGCCATATTTACAACTCTTACTACATCACCATATTTTTCACCAAATAGTGCCATAGCACCTATTTGCTTAGCCTCATCTATTGGCATTTCTTGGATATTAACATCGATGCTATTCCAAATCTCTTCGTTAACACGTTGTTCAACACGATCAATCTCTGCCTGGCTCATAGGTCCGAAATGTGAGAAATCAAATCTTAAACGGTCTGCTTCAACCAATGAACCAGCTTGATTCACATGATCACCTAACACTTCTTTTAAAGCAGCATGTAATAAGTGTGTGGCACTATGGTTTTTCTTGATTGCACGGCGGTCTTCGTGATTCACGCTTGCAGAAACTTCAGCATCTTTTCTAACTGTTCCAAACTGAACTTCACCTGTATGTAAGTTCTGTCCATTCGGTGCTTTCGTTACTTCAGTCACGACAATTTCAAATTGTTCGTTACTGATTATGCCTTGGTCTGCAACTTGTCCACCACTTACAGCGTAGAAAGGTGTTTCACTTAATACAAAATGAATTGTTTCTCCAGCTTCAACTGTATCTACTAATTCTCCGTTATAGATAATATCAGTAATCGTTGTTGCTTTATCCATGATGTCGTAACCCACAAACTTACTTTCAGTAGTTATTTTTTTCAATACTTCACTTTGAATCTGCATAGATTGAGAACTTTGACGTGCTTGTCTTGCTCTATTCCTTTGTTGTTCCATTTCAATTTCAAAAGTCTGCATATCAACAGAAAGGTTTTCTTGTGTTGCGATTTCTTCAGTTAATTCAACTGGGAAACCATAAGTATCATATAATTTAAACGCATCTTTACCATTGATTTCCTGAGTTGAATCTTTAGCTTTTGCAACTAAATTATTTAATATTGCAAGCCCTTCTTCTAAAGTTTCGTGGAAACGTTCTTCCTCTGATTTAATAACACGTTTAATAAAATCTGATTTTTCTTTTACGTTTGGATAATAAGGTTCCATAATATCCGCAACGATATCAACCAACTGATACATAAATGGTTCATTAATTTCTAGAGATTGACTGAATCTTACAGCACGTCGTAACAATCTACGCAATACATAACCTCTGCCTTCATTAGCAGGTAAAGCACCGTCAGCAATGGCAAACGCAATTGTACGTATATGATCAGAAATCACTTTAAAGGCAACATCATACGTATCTTTTTCTAAGTATTTTTTGCCAGAAACTGCTTCAACTTCATGAATAATAGGCATAAATAAGTCAGTTTCATAATTTGTACGTACATTTTGGGCGATAGAAGCCATTCTTTCTAGACCCATGCCAGTATCAATATTTTGGTTTGGTAATGGTGTATAAGTGTGATCTTTATTATGATTAAACTCGCTAAACACTAGATTCCACACTTCTAAAAAGCGTTCATTTTCTCCACCTGGATACATTTCTTCTTCAGGATCATCATGACCAAATTGATCGCCACGATCATAGAATATTTCAGTGTTGGGACCAGAAGGACCTTCACCTATATCCCAGAAATTACCTTCAATTCGGATAATTCTACTTTCTTCTAATCCCATTTCTTCATTCCAGATTCTATATGCTTCCACATCTTCAGGATGAACTGTGACATAAAGTAATTTCGGATCCATTGCCATCCATTTCTCACTTGTTAAAAATTCCCATGCAAATTGGATTGCTTCTTTTTTAAAATAATCGCCAATTGAGAAGTTTCCTAACATTTCAAAGAACGTATGGTGTCGTGCAGTAAAGCCTACGTTTTCAATGTCATTGGTACGAATCGCTTTTTGTGAATTCACGATACGAGGTTTTCTCGGTGTTTCTCTACCATCAAAATATTTTTTCAATGTCGCAACACCAGAGTTAATCCATAGTAAAGAATCATCATCAATAGGCACTAACGGCGCTGAAGGTTCAACCATGTGTCCCTGTTCAACGAAATAATCAATAAAACTTTGTCTAATTTCACTAGCTTTTAAGTTTTTCATCCTTAAAATTCCTCCATCTCAAATCAAGTTATAACAGTTATAAGAAAAAATTGAAAATAAAAAACGCCCATCCTCATAAAAGGGACGAACGTTTCGCGGTACCACCCTGGTTATAAGCATTAGTAAATCTATTTCTATCTAAATTTTAAAGATTTACATATCAGACGATAGTTATTCTTAAAATTTACTAACTCACACTTATCACTTAATTAGTTATTATTTATACTGACATAAAGCAGCGTTCAACTGTATTATCTGTACTTTCCACCAACCAGTACATCTCTTGTTGTCTAACACAGTCTACTCACCTTTATGCTAAGTTAATTATATTGTATTTACTTTCGTTACTAATGTCAATCTTCTACAAAGTCATATGGTGAAATGTCTCCCATGTTGATCATAGGGTTAATTTTAAAGATATTATCTTCAGTCAAAATGATATCTGCATCAATTGTTTTACTGATTGCAATACTATCTTCAGCATCTTCAGTTACTTCGTTATTGAAATAAGTTTTCAGAAATGTACATAATTGTGTCATTCTCACTTGACCGTGTGTTTTCAATCCAATATCAAATGCTTGTGGGTCACCTAAAAATATAAGCGACTGTTTCGCTCGAGTAAGCCCTGTATATAAAATAGGTTTTTGTAACATTCTAAAATATTGCTTGACCATTGGCATGATGACTATAGGAAACTCAGAACCCTGAGACTTATGAATAGATGTGCAATATGCATGTGTTAATTCTAATAAATCTTTTCGAACAAACGTTATTTCATTGCCCTCAAAATCAACGACAAGTATGTCTTTATTTAATGCATTTTCTTTCGCCCAAAATATACCTACGATTACACCGATATCACCATTAAAAATATTATCACTTGGTCGGTTCACAAGTTGTAAAACCTTATCTCCTTTTCTAAAAACAACATCACCAAACTCAATTTCTCGAGTATCTTTGTCTTTAGGGTTCAATATATCTTGCAAGACCGTATTTAGTTTTTTAATACCTGCGGAACCTTTATACATAGGTGCTAATACCTGAATATCACTCATGTCATATCCTTTATTTACTGCACTTGTCACTACTTTTTCAACTACTGTGGGTATTTGTTCAGTCGTACATTTGATAAAGTTACGATCATGGAAACGCTGTGTAATATCAATTGCTTCGCCCAATTTCATTCTATGTGCCAACTCAATAATACTAGAACCGTCTTGTTGGCGGTATACTTCAGTTAAATTGACACGTGGGATAACTTTTGAATCGATTAAATCTTTAAACACTTGTCCAGGACCAACAGATGGTAATTGATCTTCATCACCTACTAATATAACTTGTGCGTCTATAGGTACTGCACTCAAAAATTGATGAAAAAGCCATGTATCAACCATCGACATCTCATCTATAATAATAAGTTTTGCAGATATTTCATTTTCTAAAATATCTTCAGGTTGTGTATCTTGATTCCAACCAATGAGCCGATGTATCGTCATTGCTTCTAATCCTGTAGATTCTGCAAGCCGCTTTGATGCTCTGCCGGTAGGTGCCGCAAGCACAACAGGGTAATCGTCATTTTGGTAATCATCATAGTCTAACGATAAACCATGAATCTCTGCATATAGCTCTACGATACCTTTGATTACTGTCGTTTTACCAGTACCTGGACCACCAGTTAGTAGCATGATTTTAGTATTGATTGCAGTTTGTAGCGCGTCTCTTTGTGAGTCGGCATATGTTACTTCATTACGGTTTTCTATTTCACCAATTTCAAGCAATAATTCTGATTGCTCAATTTCTTTTAATTTATTTGTATGCGTAAAATTGCGATATAAGTTTTGAACACTTTTCAACTCTGAATAATACAAACTTGGTATAGCAACTTCATTTTCTTGTTGGATTAATTTCGTATCATTTACTAAATCTTGCAATACATTTATAAGTTGTTGTGCATCAATCATTTCTGCTGGTGGTTGAGACAACATATCTTGTGTCATTTCCATAACATTATTTGTAGGTAAATATGTATGGCCTTGTTTAATACATTCTTCTTCTAAAACATATAACAAACCAGCTTTCAGACGTTCATCATCATTAAATTGAATTCCCACGTTACGTGCTAAAGCATCTGCTTTATTAAAACCGATTCCTTTTACATCATAAACCAATTGGTATGGTGTATTTTCAACAACTTTAAGTGTCTCACCTAAATAGGCTTGGTATATTGCCATAGCAAGCTTCGGACCAAAACCTAAGTCGTGAAGTCGTATAATGATTTGTTCTGTTTCTTGATTACTAGCGATTTGTTCTGCGATTTGCTTTTGTTTCTTTTTTGGTAGACTCGGTACTTTTTCTAAAACAGCAGGATCATTTAATATATCACTAATGGCATTCTCGCCTAACTTATTTACAATACTTTGTGCAGTTTTTTTACCAATACCTTTAAAAAGATCGCTGGATAAATAACTAATGATTGCTTCTTTTGTTTGCGGCAACTCTTTTTCAAACGTTTCAGCTTTGAGTTGCTTACCATATTTAGAATGTGTTACAACTTGGCCTTTAAACGTGTAGACATCACCTTCAGCAATTTCCGGGAAAAACCCTACAATTGTAGGCATTGAATCGAAATCTTCATTTGTTTCAATTGTATCTACCTTTAAAACCGTATAAAAATTTTCTTTATTTTGAAATAAAATAGCATCCACGGTTCCTTTAATCATTGAATTGTTAAATAATGTAGGGTCTTCCATTAGTTATTCCTCCTCTGCTATAGATTTAAAAGTTTTGATTGCGTGTTGACTCATCACATGTTCTGGATTTGCTTCAACTGCACGTTCGAAAATTTGAATTGCTTGTGTTGTATCTTCAGTTTGCATATAAGTAGCTAAGCCTAGATTATATAAAGCATCTGAATGCTTCTCATCTAAAGTTAATACATAGTTCAATTGAGTGATTGCTTGTTCAAACATTTCTAAATGACATAATACAAGACCATATTGAAATTGAACTTCTACGTCTTTACGGTCATCTTTTTCAGCGGCAGTCATTAGGAACGGTAATGCTTCTTTAAATGCCTCTAGTTGATTAAATGACATACCAATCATATAATTGGTATCCACTAAATCTACATTGTATTTTAGAGCTTGCTGATATAGTTTGATTGCTTCACTAAATCGTCCTTCATTATAATATACATTGCCTAAATTATAATAAATCGCACCATTTTCTGGATCGAGCGTTATTGCTTTTTGAAAAAACTTTTCAGCCTTTTCAACTTCACCCGCTTCGGCTATTAAAATACCTGCATTTATATAGTTTTCAACTTCTTTGGGATTTTCTTCAATATTTGCAAATAATGCTGTTAACGCTTCTTCAATATTACCTTGTTTAATTAATTTATATATTTGTTCTTGATCCAATTTAAACCCTCATTTCTGACTATTCATTATAACATTTGCTCATCTTTTTTAAATCATATTTCAGAAAAAGAAATCGTTAGTTACTATAATATATAGCTTACTAACGATTTCTAAGTAAAATGTATTATACGACGTAACTTAACTGACCTGATTCTTTAAAGACATCATCAATTGTAGCGCCACCCAAACATACATCACCATCGTAAAGGACGACAGATTGACCCGGTGTGATTGCTCGAACTGGTTCAGCAAATGAAACGCGAATTGCATTGTCATTTTCTTTTTTTACAAATACTTTAGTATCTTTTTGACGATATCTAAATTTAGCAGAACATTCAAAGCCTTCTTCTAAATCAACTGTATTCACAAATGAAATATCAGAAGCGATTAAATAGTCACTGTATAATGCATCATGATGAAAACCTTGTTCTACATATAATACGTTGTCATCTAGATTTTTACCAACTACAAACCATGGATCTCCATCTCCGCCAATACCAAGGCCATGACGTTGACCAATTGTATAATACATTAAACCTGCATGTGTACCGATTTTATCTCCTGTTAATGTAACCATATCGCCAGATTGAGCTGGTAGATATTGAGATAGAAATTCTTTGAAATTACGTTCTCCTATAAAACAAATACCTGTAGAATCTTTCTTTTTAGCAGTTGCTAAATCTTGTTCTTCAGCAATGCGACGTACTTCTGATTTTTCAATATCCCCTATTGGGAACATAACGCGAGATAATTGATCTTGTGATAATTGATTTAAGAAATAAGTTTGGTCTTTATTATTATCGACACCACGTAACATTTCGACATGACCATCTTCATGACGTCTTACGCGTGCGTAATGACCAGTTGCAACATAATCTGCACCTAGTTTTAATGCATGCTCTAAGAAAGCTTTAAATTTAATTTCTTTATTACACATTACATCTGGATTAGGCGTGCGTCCTTTTTTATATTCATCTAAGAAATAAGTAAATACTTTATCCCAATATTCTTTTTCGAAATTAACTGCGTAATAAGGTATACCGATTTGATTGCAGACGGCAATTACATCATTATAATCTTCTGTAGCCGTACATACCCCATTCTCGTCAGTATCATCCCAATTTTTCATGAATATACCTATGACATCGTAACCTTGTTCTTTTAATATGTGTGCCGTTACAGAACTGTCTACGCCACCTGACATACCGACTACCACACGTGTATCTTGATTTGACAACTATATTTCCTCCTTAAATTTATGATAAATTTTGTGTATTTCTGCAGTTATATATTTAATTTCTTGTTCAGTCGTTTGTTCATTGAAACTAAATCTTACAGAGTGTTTTGCACGTTCTTCATTGCCATACATTGCTACTAAAACGTGCGATGGTGTCGTTGTTCCTGCTGTACATGCAGAACCTGACGAGACATATATATTAGATAAATCCAATAAGGTAAGCATCGTTTCTACATCAACGAAAGGCAAATATAAATTAACGATATGCCCTGTTGAATCTGTCATAGAACCATTCAATTCAAATGGAACTGAGCGCTCTTGTAATGTAACGAGAAATTGGTTTTTCAAATTCATTAAATGAACATTATTATCGTTTATATGATTATTCGCTAAAGTTAAAGCTTCAGCTAACCCTACAATTTGTGGGAGATTTTCTGTGCCTGCTCTTCGTTTTGCTTCTTGTTCCCCACCTAATTGTGGAAATTGTAATTTTGTATCATCTTTGACTAATAAAGTCCCCACACCTTTGGGACCTCCAAATTTATGTGCGGTGATACTCATCGCATCAATGTTAAATTCATGAAAATCTATTTCCAAGTGCCCTATCGCTTGAACTGCATCAACGTGAAACAAAGCGTTAGATTCAGCAATGATATCGTCAATATCATACATAGGTTCGACTGTACCTATTTCGTTATTAACAAACATGATTGACACTAAAATTGTTTCGTCCGTGAGTGCTGCTTTTAATTGGTCAAGTTGTATTAAGCCTTCGTGATCCACATCTAAATATGTTACTTCAAAGCCTTCTTTTTCGAGTTGTTCAAAAACATGGAGTACAGAGTGATGTTCAATTTTAGATGTAATGATGTGTTTACCTTTATGTTGACGTTCGTACGCAATACCCTTTATTGCAGTATTATTAGATTCAGTAGCGCCACTGGTGAATATAACTTCACTTGGCTTAGCATTAAATATCTTCGCTACCGTTCTGCGCGATTCATCGAGATATTTTCTTGCGTCTCTTCCCATACTATGAATAGAAGACGGATTACCATAATGAACGCTATAAACATCCATCATCTTATCTATAACTGCTTGTTTGACTGGTGTTGTTGCAGCATAATCTGCATATACTTCCATGTTTGACACTCCTAACAATTTTATCAATGTTCCAATGATAGCACCATCTAATCAAATTTTCTAGTTCTCTGTTTCAAAATGTCCACTTTCATCAATTGTTTTGTAATCATCTAATAATTTCAAAGTATCAACGGTATTTGTCTTACGATATTGATTGAGCGTCAAATTATGAAGTTGCTTATTGGATACTTCCCAATGCGTCGCTGTGAATCGTGATTGTAAGTACTGGTCATGTGTGACAATGAGCACTTGACCACTAAAACTATGAATCATGTCCATAATCAAGTCTTGTGTTGTGATATCAAAATAGTTTGTTGGTTCGTCTAATATCAATAAATTAGGATTTGAGAAAAATAATAATACAAACTGCAACCTACTTTTCTCTCCCATTGACAAATAAGCAACGGGTTCAATAATTTTATCTTGGTCGAAACCAAATGCAGCTAAAATCGTTTGGGCCTGGCTACGTGTCATACCTTCTAAAACTAACAAAGTATTTAAAGGTGTCTCACGATACGTTAAATTATTATTTTGTTGATCGAAATAACCTATTTTAAGTGAAGGTGTAATATGGATAAAGCCTTGATCAGGTTTTATTTTTTGTCTAATCAAGTTGATTAATAGTGATTTTCCACTGCCATTAGGTCCAGTAAGTAAAATGTTTTCATTATTCTTAATTTCGAAATTCGCTTGATTATAAATACAAAGATCATTTATTGAAATACTGAAATCTTCTAACCTCAATAAATAACGTTTACGCTTTTTTTCATGATGTTCGAAACGAAACTTTCTATTATCTTTTTCGGGTTCTTCGATATTTTTTTCGTTTAATTTTTGATTTAATTGTGATTCTTTTACTTTTGATTTTTGTGCTAATTTACTCAATCGTTTTTGCATAGAGGGATCGCGAACACTCGTTGTTTGCTTAGAAGCAGCATGCCATTCTTTAACTCTTTTAATGGTGTCTTCAAGCTTCTTAACTTCTTTCTGCTGTTTTTCATAAGCATTCACTTGTGTTTGAAACTCTAAATCTATAATTTCTTTATACTGGTTATAATTACCCGTAAATTTCCTTGTCTGTGTTCGATTTATCTCTATGATATGACTAGCAGTTGCATTGATAAAGCCACGGTGATGAGATACATAGATTATTGTACATTTTGATTTATTCATGTGAGTTATCAAATCATTAAGCATAGTTTGATCAAGATGATTAGTTGGTTCATCTAATAAAATCAAATCTTTCTCTGAAATAATCGAACGTAATAATGCGACGCGTGTTTGTTGTCCTCCACTTAAAAGACCCATTTGTTTGTCTAAATCAGTTTCGGTTAAATTAAATAAATTCGCTTGTGTAATAATTTTTTGTTCTACTTCATAACCATTATATGCTATATAATCAGCTATTTTTTCATAATTATAAGTTATCTCTTTTTTTAATTTTAATATTTCTGGAAATAAAGATAAAACAAATTCCATTCCAGTTTCATTATAATAATCTGTCATATCTTGCGTCATAAGATATGCATTATCTCTATACTTTAAGTATAATTCACTCAGTAAGGTTGTTTTACCAACACCATTATCACCCACGAGCGCTATGTGTTCTCCTATTTCAACACTTATATTCACGTGATTTATCAACGTTTTACCATATTTTTCAAATGGTTTTTGAACATAATAAAAAGACATATCAATTTCCTCACTTCCGAGGATATGACATGCCATAAATATATACTGCAATCATTATATGCGGTTGCTTAATAATAGTTCATATTATTTACGACATGGACATATCCTATAACTTTCTCATTTAAATGTAGTTTTGTTAATTTATTTTCTTGATATTTATCCAATGTCTTCATCGCCTTAATTAAGCCACCTAACGTTTTTAATTTCCATCATTATAACAGTGAGCAGTTTCTTACGCAAGTTTTATAACGACTGTTATACTTCAATATAATAACAATCAATGAGGAGGACAACGATAAACATGTACAATTTAAAATTATCAGCGCTTAATCTTGTACCTATTCGAGAAGGAGAAGATGATCAAGCTGCGATTAAAGATATGGTTAAATTAGCTCAAAATTTGGAGACGTTAGATTATGAACGCTATTGGATTGCAGAACATCACAATGCACCAAATTTAGTAAGTTCTGCTACTGCTTTGTTAATCCAACATACATTAGAGCACACATCTAAAATCCGAGTAGGCTCAGGTGGTATCATGTTACCAAATCATGCACCATTAGTAGTTGCCGAACAGTTTGGTACGATGGAAACAATATTTCCAGAGCGTGTAGATTTAGGTTTAGGACGTGCTCCTGGCACTGATATGATGACTGCTAGTGCCTTACGTAGAGATCAACATAATGGTGTTTATGAATTTCCGGAAGAAGTTGAACAACTTGCCAAATATTTTGGTCCTGGTAATCAGCAAGCATATGTGCGAGCTTATCCCGCTGTAGATAAACATGTACCACTTTATATCCTAGGTTCATCTACTGATTCTGCCCATTTAGCAGCACGAAAAGGACTTCCTTATGTTTTTGCTGGTCATTTTGCACCACAACAAATGAAAGATGCAATCGAAATTTATAAAGATTTATTTGAACCTTCCAATGAACTTAGCAAACCTTATGTCATCGTTTGTTTAAATGCCATTGTTGCTGATACTGATGAACAAGCTGAATACTTATCAACAACTCAAGCACAAGTTATGGTCAGTATAACAAGAGGCAGAATGCAACCACTTCAACCACCTACTGATGATTTAAAAGGTATCTTAACACCTACTGAATTTGAAATTGCCCAACAACGTATGAGTTCATCACTTATCGGCTCTGAAGAAACTGTAAAAAATAAAATTAAAACATTTATAGATGAACATGGTGATATTGATGAATTAATGGCTATCAGCTATATTTATGATCAAGAAGCCCAACTTGATTCTTACCATAAACTAAAAAACGTGGTAGATACGCTATAAAATTCAAGTAAATAAAATGATAAAATCCCAATCTACAAGTTTGTAGATTGGGATTTTATCATTTTACAAATTAATTTTAGCAAAGATTATTTTTCGTCTTTGTTATCTTCACCTTTGTTATCTTCTTCTTTGTTATCGTCACTGCCACCAGTGAATTTATCAATTTGTTCTGAAGCTTGTTGTGCTTTTTCATTGTCAGACCCTTTTAATTTTTCAGATACAGTTTTTGCAGTTTCTTTTGCTTTGTCTAAGAAATTTTCAGCCATAGTAATTACTCCTTTTAAATTAAATTATTTTTTGAATTTATCAATAGCGTCATTCGCTTTATCTTTTGCATTTTCTACGAATTCTTTAGCTTTACCAGAAGTTTTATCTTCCTTGCCTTCATTTTCTAAATCTTTATTGTCAGTTACATTACCGACTGTTTCTTTCACATTACCTTTTGCTTGTTCGAATTTATTTTCATCTGCCATGTAAATTACCTCCTTAGCAATGTATACAAATTAAATACCACTAATCATTCTGTCTAAACATGAAAAAGAAAATAAATCCAATATTTTCATTAAAAGAAATCATTCTGAACTATAAAATTATAAATTATATTACATTTTAAATATAAAACATATAACCATCTAAGTCATCAGTTTCTTTAAAATCGGCTAGATATTGTAAAGTTGTATTATCAAGTACTTCTCTAACAGCATCTCTCATTCTAATCCAAAGTTCTTTTTGCGCAGGTGGCTCTGATTCAATACTTTCTACAAACGTAATTGGACCTTCTAATAAACGTATAATATCACCAGCTGTAATTTCTTCCGCTGGTACTCTTAATTGGTAACCGCCTTTTGCACCACGAACACTTCGAATTAATCCAGCATTCCGTAAAGGACCGACTAATTGCTCTAGATATAGATCACTTAAATTATTTTCTTCTGCTATAGATTTTAATGATACGCACCCTTGTCCTTGTTTTTTAGCTAGGGAAATCATTAATGTTAACCCATATCTTCCTTTTGTTGAAATTTTCATTATATTACCTCACTTAATTCGAATACTATATATTAACATTCTATCATTTTTTACGTTAATATAGAATTAGAAAGGTGTGACAGATTGTGACGAACGAACCACTTGCATCTAGAATGCGTCCGAATAACATAGATGAAATTATTTCTCAAAAACATTTAGTAGGTCCAAAAGGAATTATTAGAAGAATGGTTGAAACAAAAAGATTATCTTCAATGATATTTTTTGGTCCTCCTGGTATAGGTAAAACAAGTATTGCAAAAGCGATATCTGGCAGTACACAATTCAAGTTTCGACAGCTCAATGCTGTAACGAATACAAAAAAAGATATGCAGTTAATTGTGGAAGAAGCTAAAATGTCTGGACAAGTAATTCTATTATTAGATGAAATACATCGTTTAGATAAAGCCAAACAAGATTTTTTATTACCGCACTTAGAAAATGGGAAAATTGTATTAATTGGCGCGACAACATCTAATCCTTACCATGCAATTAATCCTGCTATACGTTCAAGAGCTCAAATTTTCGAATTATATCCATTAGATGACAATGATGTCAGAGTCTCATTAGAGAGAGCAATTAATGATGCTGAACGTGGGCTCGCTACTTACAATCCAATTGTTGATGATGAAGCAATGACTTACTTTACCACACAAAGTCAAGGCGATGTTAGAAGTGCACTCAATGCTTTAGAATTGGCTGTATTAAGTTCTAAAGTGACTGATGGCAATAGGCATATCACACTAGAAGATGCAAAAGATTGTTTGCAAAAAGGTGCTTTTGTAAGTGATAAAGATGGAGACATGCACTACGATGTAATGAGTGCATTTCAAAAATCAATTAGAGGTAGCGATGTTAATGCTGCATTACATTACCTTGCACGTTTAATCGAAGCTGGAGATTTACCAACAATCGTTCGACGTTTATTAGTAATTAGTTTTGAAGATGTCGGTTTGGCGTCACCAGCAGCTGGTCAACGTACATTAGCAGCAATAGAGTCAGCTGAGCGTTTAGGTTTCCCCGAGGCTAGAATTCCTTTGAGCCAAGCTGTAATAGAACTTTGTTTATCACCAAAATCTAACTCAGGTATTTCAGCTATTGATGCTGCACTATCAGATATACGTAAGGGACATGTTGGTCAGATTCCTGACCACTTAAAAGATGGTCATTATGCAGGTGCTAAAGAATTAGGTCGGGCAATCGGTTATAAATATCCGCATAGTTATGAGAGCGGATTCGTTTCACAACAATATTTACCCGATAAACTTAAAAATAGAATTTATTATGAGCCCAAAACAACCTCTAAAAGTGAACAGCAATTTAAGTCTGTTTACGACAATATTAGTCATTCACAAAAAAAGAAATAAAATATAAATCAGTATAATCCATAAAAGGTAGCTCCCAAAAACAGGAAGCTACCTTTTTAAATAGTTATTAATGAATGAACATTTTTTATTTTTTGTCTTTAATACGCGTAACGGGAATGTCTTTTAGAATATCATTAATTACAAAACCTGCACTGATTAATCCAACTACACTAGGCACAAAAGCATTTGAAGATGGTGGCATTTGCCCTTTTCTTGTTGGTGCATTAGCATCACCCACTGTATCTTTAACATCTTCTCTAATTACAATTGGACTTTCATCTGAATATACAACAGGTATCCCTTTATGAATACCTAATTTTTTTAATTTACGTCTTATAATTTTAGCCATCGGATCTGTATGCGTTTTAGAAATATCTGCAACTTCAAAACGTGTTGGATCAATTTTATTGGCAGCACCCATGCTTGAAATCACGGAAATACCTCTATCTAAACACTCTTTCATTAAGTGTACTTTATAAATGATTGTGTCACTTGCATCTACAAAATAATCGATATCATACTCACTGAACAACGCTTCATAAGTTTCTTCTGTATAAAACATATGTAATGAAGTCACTTTACAATCAGGGTTAATTAATTTAATACGTTCCTCCATCAAAGTCACTTTACTCTGACCGATTGTAGTCGTAAGCGCATGCAATTGACGATTGACGTTAGTGATATCAACATCATCTTTATCAATAAGAATGATATGACCAATATTCGTTCGTGCCAAAGCTTCAGCGGCAAATGAACCAACCCCACCTACACCAAGCACAACAACTGTCTTTTCTTTTAATAATTCCAAGCCTTCTTGACCATAGGCTAATTCATTTCTAGAAAATTGATGTCTCATCTAAATACTCCTTATTATTATTAATATGCTATAACAAAACTATTATAACATTATCATATATTTATATTTACAAAATGCATTATTTATCTTACATTATTTGAAATCGTAGCATACACATTTTAAATTTCAGCAAAAAAAATACGCAAGACCGAAGTCTTGCGTACGATAGAGTCCGTTAGTGCCGTAGTTATAAAGTGCTTGATCATTCGGCCTGCTTATAACAGGTGGGTGCCCTGTTTCTTGTTTTGCAAGTCCTCCTTTGAGGCGTGTGCGCTGCAAGAAAACCCATTGGGCTCCCGGATCAAAGAGTGTTAGGCCCAAATATGAAGCAAACTTACGAACACTTCAGATGACTATCTTATGTGAACATCATAACACATAATTTCAAATTAGCAAGAATTAAAACTTTTTGCGCTAATTAATGACGAATACGTAATGAAAGTTCTTCTAATTGATTTTCTGATACTTCACTTGGTGCATCTGTTAATAGACATGTTGCAGATGCAGTTTTAGGAAAGGCAATTGTATCACGTAAGTTTGTGCGATTCGTTAATAACATAACTAAACGGTCTAATCCTAATGCTATGCCGCCGTGTGGTGGTGCACCATATTTAAAGGCATCTAGCAAGAAACCAAATTGTTCTTTTGCTTGTTCGTCTGTGAAACCTAAAACTTCGAACATTTTAGCTTGTAAATCAGCATCATGAATTCTGATAGAGCCCCCGCCTAATTCATAACCATTCAAAACAATATCATATGCATTAGCTTGAACATTCTCAGGCTCAGTGCTTAATTTTTCAATATCTTCTTGTTTCGGTGAAGTGAATGGATGATGTGCTGCAGTATAACGTTTAACATCTTCATCATATTCAAGTAAAGGCCAATCTGTAACCCATAAGAAATTCAATTTCGTTTCATCAATCATGTTTAATTCTTTCGCAAGTTTAAGACGTAAAGCGCCTAAACTTTGTGCAACAACACTTGGTTTATCTGCTACGAATAATACTAAGTCACCTGCTTGTGCTCCAGTTAGCGATTGTAACTTTTCAACATGATCATTTTCAAAGAATTTGGCGATTGGCCCATTTAAGCCATCATCTACAACTTTTACCCAAGCTAAGCCTTTAGCACCATAGATGTTTACAAATTCAGTTAAAACATCTATATCTTTTCTTGTATATTTGTCAGAAGCGCCTTCAGCTACAATTGCCTTAACTTGACCATCTTTATTGATGGCATCTTTGAATACTTTAAAGTCCATGACTTCACCAAGTTCTGAAACATCGATTAACTCCATGCCAAAACGTGTATCTGGTTTATCTGAACCATAACGACTCATAGCTTCGTTATATGTCATTCTTGGGAATGGACGCGGTACTTCAACGTCTTTCACATCTTTAACAACATTTTGCAACATTTCTTCGCCCATATCGATCACATCTTCTTGATCCACGAAGCTCATCTCAATATCTACTTGAGTGAATTCTGGTTGACGATCAGCACGTAAATCTTCATCACGGAAACACTTAACAATTTGGTAGTATTTATCAAAACCACTAATCATTAATAATTGTTTGAATATTTGTGGTGACTGAGGTAAAGCATAAAATTCACCGCCATGTACACGTGATGGTACTAAATAGTCACGGGCACCCTCTGGCGTAGATTTATTTAATACAGGTGTTTCTATATCATAAAAACCTTCTTGATCTAAGTATTGTCTAATAGAACGTGTTGTTTGGTGTCTCATTTTAAATGTTTGTGCTAACTCTTGACGTCGTAAATCAAGATATCTATATTTTAATCTGATATTTTCATCTACATTTTGATTTTCTTCATTTAAAGCAAATGGAGGTGTCTCAGATTTATTGATAATTTGAATATCTGAAACTTGTACTTCAACTTGACCAGTTTCAATTTTTGGGTTTACTGTTTGAGGATCACGTTGCTTAACTATTCCTTTAACTTCTACCACATACTCTGATCTAACAGTTTCTGCAATTTGTAATGCTTCTGCTGAAAAATCTGGGTTAAATACGATTTGGACATAACCTTCACGGTCACGTAAATCAACAAAAATTAAGCCACCTAAATCTCTACGGTTGTGTACCCAACCTTTTAATGTTACTTCTTGGTCTAATAACGACTCAGTTACTAAACCACAGTATGTTGTGCGTTTACTCATGATATCTCTCCTTAATTTTTGAAATAATTAACCATTTCATCTAATTTAATAGTTTCAGTTTCGCCTGATTCCATATTTTTTACATTAATTTTATTTTCTTCTAGCTCTTGCTCGCCAACAACTATTGTATATCTCGCATTTAATCTATCTGCTTGCTTCATTTGGCCTTTAACTTTACGTTGTAAATAATCTTTATCTGCCTTCACACCATTTTTACGTAAATCATTTAATAGTTTAACAGCATAACGGTCCGCTTTATCGCCCATTGTTACAATAAATAAATCAAATTCATGATTGGCATTAAGTTCAATTTGTTCTTCCTCTAGTGCAAGCAACAATCTTTCAATACTTAACGCAAATCCTATACCAGTTTGACTTGGTCCATCTAATAATTCCAATAAGCCATTATATCGTCCGCCACCACATAATGTAGTAATCGCACCATCATAATTAGGGTTATCCATCATTAACTCGAAAGCAGTATGTGTATAGTAATCTAATCCTCTAACTAAGTTCGGATCTTCTACATACGGAATACCTAAATCATCTAAATGTTGTTTTACTTCTGAATAATAAGCTTTTGATGATTCATTTAAAAATTCTGTAATACTTGGAGCTGTTTTTATTTCTTCTTTATCTTTATCGATTTTACAATCTAAAATCCTCATCGGATTTGTGTGTAAACGTGATTGACAATCACTACAAAATTGATCGATTACAGGTTCAAAATGATTCACAAGTGCATCATTATATTCTTTACGAGAATTTATATCACCAATACTATTAATAACGAGTTTTAAGTGTTTCAATCCAAATGACTGATAGATATGCATTGCCATTGCTAATACTTCTGCATCAACACCTGGATTTTCAGCGCCAATAGCTTCTACACCAAACTGAGTGAATTGGCGGTATCTACCTTTTTGTTTTCGTTCATAACGAAACATTGGTCCGTTATAGTATAGTTTAATAGGTTGGTTCGCAATACCTTGCATTTTATTTTCTATATATGAACGTACAACTGCTGCTGTGCCCTCTGGACGTAATGTGATATTTCGGTCACCTTTATCTTTAAAGGTATACATTTCTTTTTGAACAACATCCGTTGAACCACCTACACCACGTGCAAATAATTCAGTACTTTCAAAAATTGGTGTACGAATTTCTTCGTAATTATACAATTCCATGAGTTGATCTAACTTTGCTTCAATATAACGCCATTTCTTTGTTTCCTCTGGTAAAATATCTTGAGTCCCTCTAGGTATATTTATCATAGAACCTCTCCTTTTAAGCAATAAAAAAACCCTTGCATGACTAATAGTCATACAAGGGACGAATTTCCGTGTTGCCACCCTAATTGGTTATAAATATTTAAATTTATAACCCACTTCATACGAATAACGTTCGTTACACGGCTTTATTTTTAAAGCACCTCTTCTTGTGTTAAATTTCTAAATTACTAAGCATAATTTTTCAGCCAGGAATTATGTCTCTTCGCATTGTTTAAATGTTACCATTTCGTTTAGAATTTTCAAGAATCATAGCGGTTTTAATATAGAATTCATATTTAATAATAACGAGTTTATGACTAATATGCAACCCTTTTATTCTGAGAAGTATGCACGTAGTCCATCAACTACTGCTTTTTCTACAATTTGTCGATGTAATTGATCTCTAATCATATCTTCATCTGTAGGATTACTAATATAACCTAACTCTAATAATACTGCTGGTACATCTGTTTGTCTCAATACTTGGAAGTTTTCTTGTCGTGCGCCTTTATTTGTTAATAAAGCTTTCTTTTGTAAGCTTGCACTCAACGTCTCTGCTAATGCTTTTTGATTTTTCTTAAACCAATAAACGGTACTACCGTTTGCTTTAGCTGATTTTAATGAATCGTTATGTATACTAATATAAGCATCACCTTTAATATTTCTATCGCTAAGACTGACATATTCATCTGAACTACGTGTCATATTCACTGTTGCACCTTCTTTTTCTAAAAGTACTTTGAGTTCTTTAGCGGTTTTTAAAGTGTATACTTTCTCTTTACTATGTTTGTTTGTATTACTTGATGCCCCCTGATCACGTCCACCGTGACCAGGGTCAAGTACAATTATTTTATCTTTCAAAGGTTTAGCATTCTTGTTAGTGTCTGCTTGAATATTTAAATTCGTATGCCAACCAGCCACCCAGCCTTTTTCATTGTTACCGGATTCTACTTCAATCCACTTACCAGATTCGCCAATTTTATGGAAGTTTTGTCCCTTTTTGATTGAATTAATTTCTGGATAAACAGCGTTAGGTCCAGTTCTTAATTCTGCATCTTCAGTAATATAAATCGTACTACTGTTTTCATCATTATGATTTAAGAAAGCAATAATCATAATAATGAAAATGACAAATGCTACTGCGACAATAAATGTGGGGATATTTCTAAGATTATGTTTTTCTAACCAAGTATCGAGTTTTTTCATACTATTTTGCCATCCTGACTTTCATAAATCACTGTTACAGGTCCATCATTAGCAATATTCACTAACATATCCGTACCAAATTCGCCTGTTAACACGTTTATTCCATAAGAACGTAATGCATCGTTAAACAATTCGTAATATTCATTTGCCTGTTCGGGAGGCATAGAATAAGAGAATCCTGGTCTGTTCCCTTTTCTAACGTCTGCATACAATGTGAATTGCGATATAGATAAAATTTCACCTTCAACTTGTTGAATATTTAAGTTAAGCTTTCCATCATTATCTTCAAATAACCGTGCATTCACAATTTTTTTTGCTAATGCCAAAATATCAGCCTCGGTAGATGTTTTACCAACACCAACAAATAAGCAATATCCTTTTTTTATTTTATTTTCAATATTTTCATTAGAAACCGAAGCTTCTTTTACTCTTTGTACGACTATTTTCATGTATGTTGCACCTCTAATTCCAAACTCTTGTGACAGTATATACATCGCCGAGTTGTTTAATCTTGTCTACAACTTGGTAAACTTCGTTAACATTTTTTACCATAACACTAATATTAATTACAGCATTTTTATCGATATCTGACTTACCAGATACTTTCACTAAATTACTTTTAGTTGAATTTACAGCTTGTAACACTTCATTTAGAAGCCCATTTCTATCGTAAGCAGAAACTTCTAAATCTACCTGATAACGTTGAGTAGCGTCTTTAGAACGTACCCATTCTACATGAATCAAGCGGTCTTTTTCACTTTTAATATTAGGGCAATCTGTTCTATGTACTTTAATGCCATGCCCTTTAGTGATATAACCAACAATATCATCACCTGGGATTGGATTACAACATTTTGATAATTTGATTAAGACATTTTCAATACCTTCAACATATACGCCACTATCCGTTGTAATGTCTTCTTTAATAGGTACTGATTTAGAAATTTCTTGTGCTGAATTCAATGCTTTTTGTTTATCTTGAATACGCTGTTTTTCAGTCAATTTATTCACTATTTGTAAAGCTGTTACGCCACCAAAACCAACTGCAGCAAATAAGTCATCATCGTTAGCAAAATTATATTTATTATTTACTACGTCAATGTTTTCTTCATTTAATACTGTGTCTACTCTGAAACCTTGATCTTTTATTTCCGCTTCAATCATAAATTTACCCTTTTCAATGTTTGAAGAGCGATCTTGTTTTTTAAAGAAACTGCGAATTTTACTTTTCGCACTTGATGATTTTACAATTTTCAACCAATCTCTACTTGGACCGTAAGAATGTTTGCTTGTTCTAATTTCAACAATATCTCCAGTTTGCAATACATAGTCTATAGGTTCGATCTTACCATTTACTTTTGAACCTATCATTTTATTACCTACTTCACTATGAACTGCATATGCAAAATCAATAGGAACTGCACCGTAAGGCAATTCTACAACGTCACTTTCTGGTGTAAATGCATATACTTTGTCACTTTGTAAATCAAATTTAAGTGTTTCCATAAATTCTTCAGCATCCGAAGTAGTATTGTCTGTTTCTGCAAACTCTTTAATCCAATTTAATTTTTTATTAAAGTTTTGTGCTTTCTCAGTTACTTTTTTGCCTTCTTTATATGCCCAGTGTGCTGCTACACCATGTTCAGCGATTTCATGCATTTCAGAAGTTCTGATTTGTATTTCAAGCGGATCGCCGTTTGGACCAACAACAGTTGTATGCAGTGACTGATACATATTTTGTTTTGGCATCGCAATGTAATCCTTAAATCTACCAGGCATCGGTTTCCAAAGTGTGTGTACTAAGCCCAGTACAGCGTAACAATCATTGATAGAATTTACGATAATTCTAACAGCTAATAAATCGAAAATTTGATCAAACTGTTTCTTTTGTTTAACCATTTTTCTATATATACTATATATGTGTTTAGGTCGTCCATTGATTTCTCCAACAATATTCATACTAGACATATCTGCTTGTATACGATTTATAGCATTTTGAATGTAATCTTCTCTTTCACTACGTTTTTTCTTCATTAAATTAACAATTCTGAAATATTGAACGCTATCTATGTATCTAAGCGCTGTATCTTCCAATTCCCATTTAATGGTATTGATACCTAATCTATGAGCCAAAGGTGCATAAATTTCGAGTGTCTCTTTAGAAATTCTAATTTGTTTTTCTCTTGGCATCGGTTTTATTGTTCTCATATTATGTAAACGATCTGCCAATTTAACTAAAATCACACGTACGTCTTTAGCAATTGCGATAAATAGTTTTCGATGATTCTCCGCTTGCTGTTCTTCTTTCGAACGATATTTCACTTTTTTTAATTTTGTTACACCTTCTACAATAACTGCAATTTCTTCATTGAACATACCTTGAACATCATCAAATGTATATGGTGTATCCTCGATTACGTCATGTAAAAATCCCGCAACAATTGTTGGCCCATCTAAATGCATTTCAGTTAATATGCCAGCAACTTGAATTGGATGCATTATGTATGGTAAACCATTTTTTCGAAATTGACCTTCATGTGCCTCATAAGCAATATGATAACTTTTTAACACATATTCATAATCTTCTTTTGACAAATATGATTTGGCTTTGGATAGTACTTCATCAGCACTATATGGATATTCATTGTTCACTTAAGACACCCCTATACTAAATATTAATCGTTATTAGATACCCAGTATTATATTTCGTTAGCTTTATCTAATTTTATTTAACTACGATTGTAACGTATTTTCATTTTATTAGGTCAAATTTTGTATAATAGTTATATGATACTACATGTTATTAAATAAATAAATGAGTTCATGTGCGTATTGGGAAAATAAAGTTTATTTTTAAATATTATATAGTGTGTTCAAGTGTATGTCATTAATATGAAAGACTCAAATGTTTTAAAATTTCAAAAAAAATGAAATAGCTTAAGACAAAAGGCCTTAAGTAACTCACCGACGATTCGCTCTAATGTAATAAATTATATATATTTTAAATAAAAAAGAAGCTAGAACATAAATACATGTCTGAGCTTCTTTCGTTATCTTACTATTATATTTTATTCGTCGTATGAGATTAAACTCATTACGTCGTAATCTTCTATTTTTTCAATACCGTTAAGATATTTAAGTTCAATGATAAATGCAATACCTACAACGATGCCACCTAATTGTTCAACAAGTTTAATTGCCGCTTCAATCGTTCCACCCGTAGCTAATAAGTCATCGGTAATTAACACACGTTGACCTGGTTTAAGCGCATCTTTATGCATTGTTAACACATTTGTCCCATATTCTAAATCGTATTCGTAGCGAATTACTTCTCTTGGTAATTTGCCTTCTTTTCTAACTGGCGCAAAACCAATACCCATTGAATAAGCTACTGGGCAACCTATGATAAAGCCACGCGCTTCTGGTCCAACTATCACATCTACATCACGGTCTTTAGCATAATGGACAATTTGATCTGTAGCATAACCAAATGCTTCACCGTTATCCATAATTGTTGTAATATCTTTAAAGTTAACTCCAGGCTTTGGCCAATCTTCTACTTCCGACACATACTGTTTTAAATCCATTCAAACTTCCTCCTATTTATCTACCAGTTCAGACTTAATCCATTGCTTTAATTTAGTAAAATCTTCATAAAGCAACATTTTTTCAACTTCAATTCTTTCCAAACGACCTTGATAATACTTACTCGATTCAATTGCTTTCTTAGTGGAGTCGCTATTTATCTTAATTATACCATTTTCATCTTTGATAAACTCTAAATCAAGGAAAACTTTCAAGATGAATTTAAGCATACTAGACTGTATATTTAAGTATTGGCAAAGTTGCATACCATCTTTAGCTAAATTAGTTTCTTTTTTCGTAGCTAACGCTTTAAAGCATTGTTTGAATGTTTCCATTTTGGGCATGCCTTCGAAATAAATCGAGCGTTCATGATTTAAAACAAGGTAAATTTGGGAAACCTCCACAGTTTTCAAAGTATCTCTGATTTCTTGTATCGAAGCAGGCAAATCACGGAACACATATTTATCATAATTTTGTTGAATTTCATCACCATAAAAGTAATAATTCTCGCCTAGTTTTTCACTTTTTTTATGAATAAGATAAGCTACATCCGTTGAATTTTGCTCAAAGCCACTCACTTTACTTTTACTTCGATAATCAAGAATTTGTAAGTTATTACTTGATAAGTCTTGTATCATGAATTGAGGAGATTGAAAACCATTCCATTCATTAATCTGCAACGTACCGATACAATTAATCGGTTGTTGTTCTCCTAATTCTTTAACAAGGTGCCCGTTTTGCCAAAAGATAGCCTGTAATTGACTTTCACCCATTACGAGTTTCAGATGTTTCTGTTCTTGGCCAATTCCTTTTGCTTGATTGACATTAACATCTTGTAATTCAAAGCATGGACTTGAAAAATCTGTACCAAAAGGACGTAGTCTTTGAATATCTTGAATATTTTTTATTGTTATATCAGCTTCTGAAATTTTAACATCTACTTTTTTACGTGGTTCAAGTGATGTTGTTTCAGCAAGTTGAGTCATCCAATCATTTAGTCCTTGTCTCAGTGTTTCAATGTGTTCTATAGGCATCGTTACACCTGCAGCCATATGATGACCACCAAATTTCGAAATTAAATCACCATGTGCATTCAAAACTTCGAACATTGAGACTTGAGCTATGCTACGAGCTGAGCCTTTTGCATGGCCTTGCGCCTCATCGACATTTAATATAAGCGTTGGTAAACTATACGTTTCTACAACTTTAGAAGCCACTATGCCTAAAACACCTTCATGCCAATTAGGTTCAGCTAATAATAAAAATTTAGCGCCTTGTTGTACTTGTGCTTCAGCAACTTGTAATGCTTCTTCAGAAATTTGTGCAACGATATCTTTACGCTCTTGATTAAAGAATTCAACTTGTTCAGCTAAAAAATCAGCTTCTTCATCTGTTTCAGCCATTAATAATTCTGCAGCAAGCGCAGCATCTTCAAGTCTACCTACTGCGTTTAAGCGAGGGCCGATGATAAAACCGATTGTTTCTTCATTAATTTCATCACTGTAACCAGCTTGTTTTAAAATCGCCCTTATAGATGGTGGACAATGATCATTAAGAACTTCTAATCCTTGTTGAACTAAAGTTCGATTTTCATCCGTTAAAGATACTAAATCAGCAATTGTTCCTATAGCAACTAAGCCAAGGAAATATGCAGGTGGCTCATCCAATAAATTCTGTGCTAATTTATAAGCTACGCCTGCACCACATAAATACTTGAATGGATAATCAAATTCCGGATGCATCGGATGTACAATTGCATAAGCATTAGGCATTGTTCTACCAATTTCGTGATGGTCTGTCACAATTACATCGACACCTAAATCTTGCACCATTTGTATTTCTTCATGGCCTTGTATGCCATTATCTACAGTAATAATGAGTGAAATCTCTTCTTCATAAGCATTTTTGAACGCCATTTCATTTGGACCATAACCTTCAGAGAAACGATTCGGTATATACCAACCTACATGTGCGCCCAACTCTTTTAACGTGTTTACGAGTATAGTTGTAGACGTTACACCATCTGCATCATAATCACCATACACTAAAATCTTTTGATTTTGATCTATCGCCAAATTAATACGTTCGACAGCTTTAGTCATATCGCTCATTAATAATGGATCATGTGTGACTTGAGTGCCTTTTAACAAAGCCTCAATTGATGGTTTATCAGTTAATCCTTTACTTTCTAAGATTTTCTTTACAATAGGAGTTAGCTTTAATTCTGATGAAACTTCCTCTGTAATCTCAGTTTCTGGTGCGTTAACATCCCAAGTATACTTGGATTTAATCATACTATTCTCCCTCATTTCCACAAGCAATTATACAAAAGATATTCGAAAATAAAAAGTACTTACATTTAAATAAGACTTTCTATTATATTTATACAGCGAATACCATGTTTTTTAAAAAATTCACAAATACATCTTAACATGAAAAGCACTATACTTTAGCTTAATAAACATCATTCGTCTTTAAAATTACTATATTCGTTAATACCTTTTTAAACACATAAAAAAACAGCCCGAATTTTTAATTCGAGCTGTTTCACTTTCTTTAACATATTTTAGCTATAGTTTTCACTAGATTCAAAGTACTTACATCCTGTGCAACTTATACTAAGATTTTTTCATCATTTGATTTTTTCTCTTTATAAACGACAATCTTATGATCATCTGATTTTTTAAGTTGACGTTTCTTCATAATGCCCCATAACGGTACTGCGATAAACACAGATGAGAACACACCTGAAATCAGACCGATAAGTAAGGCTAATGAGAAGTTAAAGATACTTGGTGCACCAAATGCCAGTAACGAAATAACTACGATAACTACTGTTAAAACAGTATTGATAGAACGTGTCATTGTCTGACGAATCGATCTATTAACAATATCGTCTATTTGAGATTTCTTCGTAATTACTTTTACTTTGTGTAAGTTTTCCCGGACCCTATCAAATGTAACAATCGTATCATTGATAGAGTAACCAATAATCGTTAATACTGCAGCGATAAAGGTAATATCCACCTCTAATCTGAATAAACTAAATACAGCAACAATCATAAATGCATCATGTAGTAATGCAATTACGGATGATAGCCCCATACGCCACTCAAATCTAAATGTAGTATAGATAATAATACCAATAGCAGCATATACAAGTGCAAACATAGCATTTTTAGCAAGTTCCCGACCAATTACAGGTGAAACCGTATTGACCGTTGGATCATTACCAAATTCATTATCTATAGTACTCTTAATTTTAGCAACTTCATCTTTAGACAAATCATTTTTAAATTGCACGGTTGCATTTTGTCCATTTTCACCTAATGAAACCTGAGATGGTTTGAAATCTTTATCTTCAAGTGTTTGAGTTACTTTTTCCTCTGACACTTTATTTTCAGATTCAAAATCAACTCTCGTACCACTTGTGAAGTCAATACCTAAATTTAATTTGAAAATGAAGAGAATGATGGCACCAACAATGATAATAATGGCGCTTAATGATAACAATGGTTTCGCTAATTTCATAAAGTCCCAGCGCTCATATGGTGTTCTCAAATCATGAATATCTTTTTCTTCATTGATATTATGAATATCTTTCTTGTTTACACCAAATAACCAATATGATTTTTTGAAGTAATTAGATGACACAAGTAGTGATAATAGCCATCTTGATAGGAACACTGCTGTTACGAAGATCATTAAGATACCAATAAGTAACATAGTTGCGAAACCTTTAACTGAACTTTCACCAAAGAAGAACAACACTGCGGCTGCGATAACAGTTGTTAACTGTGCATCGAAAATGGTTAAGAAAGAACTCTTATTCGCCTTTTTATAAGCTTGTTTGAGCGTCCGTCCAATTTTGAGCTCATCTTTAATCCGCTCATACATTATAATGTTCGCATCGACAGCCATACCGACACCTAACACTAAAGCTGCTAAACCTGGTAATGTAAGTACACCAGATATAAAGTTAAATGCTACCATTGTTAGGTATATATACGCCGTTAGTGCAATAATTGCTACTAAACCTGGTAAACGGTAGAAACCTAACATGAATAGATAAATTACTGCGATACCAATTATAGCAGCAAATACTGTTTTATCTAATGCATCTTGACCAAATTGGGCGCCAACTGAATTAGAATAAATCTCATTTAAATCTACTGGTAAGGAACCTGCATTTAATAAATCAGCAATTTGTTTAGCCTCTTTAATGCCTTCTTCACCGTTAAATCCACCTGAAATTTCAACACTATCAGAGTTAATTGGTTTATCTACTGAAGCAGCTGAAACGAATTTCGGATCTTTTTTAGTCACTTCTTTATGGTAAGAATCGCCTTTTTCGTAATCTAACCAAACAACCATGACGTTTTCATCTTTTTTCGAAATTTCTTCAGTTACTTTTTTAAATTTATCACTATCTTTTAATTGGAAAGTAACTGCTGGTTGATTCGTATTCTCTTTGAATTCTTGTTTTGCTGAACCTTGTTGAATATCTTTACCAGTCAATTTGATATTATCATCTGCATCACGAATCGTTAAATTTGCTTGTGATGATAAAACATCCCGCGCTTCAGACTGGTTTTTAACACCAGCAAGTTGAACACGAATCCTATTTTTATCTTCGACTTGAATTTTCGGCTCGGAAACACCTAAGACGTTGACACGATTTTCAAGCGTTTTCGCTGTTGATTTAACCGCTTTATCGTCAATTTTATCATCTTTTTGTAAAGGATCTACTTGATATAAGACCTCAAATCCACCTTGTAAGTCTAAACCAAGACTAACGTCTTTAACTACACTCTTATAAGTAAATGCCATAGCTCCCAACAACAGAGCTACCAACACTATGAATGCAACTATTCTACTACTCTTCTTCACTTAAACACCTCATTGTAAGCTTATGTTATAAGAATACTTGATTAAATCATTTTAATACAATTTTATACAATCTATACGTTTTTCTAAACGACCTTATTATCTTAACATATTACAACGTGTGTAAAAACTAACTCAACTATTTTGTATTCATAACTTAATTGTAAGCGTTATTAACTTTTTAAATTGTTACAAGAATATTACTCGTTTATACGTTAAGCTATGATGATTATATACTAGGTCATTTTAAATTATAACACTATATCAGCATATTGTTTAAGAAAGTATATATGATTTCCATTAATGTTTCAGTAGAATATGTCAATAAAAAAAGAACTGATATTTTCATATCAGTTCTTTACTTTATTATGAAGGATCAACTTGTTTTATAGCAGGTTTTTCTAAAGTGATTTCAGTACCGTTGCCATTTAAAGTTAATACTACTGTAGTTTCATCTACTGCACGAACAGTACCTTTGATACCACCGATTGTAGTTACATGTTGGCCAGAACTTACTTGGCTAATCATTTCACGATGCTCTTTCGCTCTTTTTTGTTGTGGTCTGATTAAGAAAAACCACATTAATGCTAATAATAAAATTGGTAATATTAATGAAGTAAATTGCATTATTTTATTTCTCCCTTGTTAAAAGTTTTTTGGGTTGTCTACATTAAGTCCATACTGTTCAAAGAATTCTTCTTTAAAATCAAGAAGACGATCTTCACGAATAGCTTGTCGTACATTTTCCATTAATTTTAGCAAGAAATGTAAATTATGATAAGTAGTAAGACGGATACCAAAAGTTTCTTCTGCTTTAATTAAATGTCTTATGTAAGCTCTACTATAATTTTTACAAGTATAGCAGTCACAATTTTCATCAAGTGGTCCTAAATCTTCTGCATATTTAGCATTTTTAATAGTCACTCGTCCATGTGAAGTCATACAAGTACCGTTACGTGCGATACGTGTTGGTAGTACACAGTCAAACATGTCTATACCTCGAATACTACATTCAATCAATGCATCTGGTGAACCCACACCCATTAAATAACGTGGTTTATCCTTCGGCATAAATTGTTCAGTATGCGTCACCATATCGTACATTACTGGTTTAGGCTCTCCTACAGACAGGCCACCAATTGCATATCCTGGAAAATCTAAAGCAACTAATTCTTCAGCGCTTTGTTTTCTAAGATCTTTATATTCTCCGCCTTGTATAATACCAAACAAAGCTTGATCTTCAGGTCTCTTATGTGCTTTCAAACATCTCTCAGCCCATCTAGTGGTTCTTTCAATAGAATCTTTCACATATTTATATTCGGCAGGCATTGGAGGACATTCGTCAAATGCCATCATAATATCTGAACCTAAATCATTTTGAATCTCTGTAGCTTTCTCAGGACTCAAAAATAGTTTCGATCCATTTTTGTGATGACGGAACTCTACGCCTTTTTCAGTAATGTTTCTCAAATTACTTAAGCTAAATACTTGGAAACCGCCAGAATCAGTCAGTATAGGACCATTCCAGTTCATGAACTGATGTAATCCCCCACTCTTTTTGATAATATCATTTCCTGGCTGTAACCACAAATGATAAGTATTCCCTAAAATGATTTTCGCTTCCATCTGATGTAATTCTTCTGGACTCATTGTTTTAACAGTTGCTTTTGTTCCTACTGGCATAAACATCGGTGTTTCAAATGATCCATGAGGTGTGTGTACAATACCTAAACGCGCACCTGATTGCTTACAAGTTTTAATATGCTCATACGTTACTGCTGGCATATAAAATCTCCTTTCATTCCCTAAATAATTAACATTGCATCTCCGAAACTAAAGAATCTGTATTCTGATTTTACCGCTTGTTGATATGCATTTAAAATATAATCTCTACTACTGAAAGCAGATACTAGCATTACAAGCGTTGATTTTGGTAAATGAAAGTTTGTAATTAAACCATCAATTGCCTTAAATGTATAGCCTGGGAAGATAAAGATATCTGTCCAGCCGCTTTGAGCTTTAAATGCCTCATTTGTTTGCATAATCGTTTCTAATGTCCTAGTTGAAGTTGTACCTACAGAAATTACACGATGTCCTTTAGACTTGGTTTCATTTAACAACTTTGCTGTTTCTTGGTCCATTTGATAATATTCACTGTGCATTTCATGATCGTCAATATTATCTACACTTACAGGTCTAAATGTACCTAAACCAACATGTAGTGTAATGAATGCGATGTTAATACCTTTTGCTTTTATACGATTTAATAATTCGTCAGTAAAATGTAACCCTGCTGTTGGTGCTGCTGCAGAACCAGATGCTTTGGCATAAACAGTTTGATAACGATCTTGATCATCTAAGCGTTCTTTAATATAAGGAGGTAACGGCATTTCACCAAGCTCATCTAAGCGCTCTTGTAATATGCCTTCGTAATGTAGTCTCATTATACGACCACCTTGATTTAACTCCTCAATACACTCAGCAACTATTTTGCCATCACCGAACGATAATTTGTTACCAACTTTGATTCTTTTTGCAGGTTTTAATAATACTTCCCAATCATTACCAGAGATTTGTGTCAGCATTAGCATCTCTACTTTTGCACCGGTTTCTTCTTTCAAACCAAACAAACGAGCTGGCATTACTCTTGTATCGTTTAATACAAGTGTGTCACCTTTATCTAAGAAATCAATGACATCTTTAAAATGTTTATGTTCAATATCACCAGTTTGTCTGCCAAGAACTAATAATTTACTCTCATCTCTGTTTTTCAGAGGTGTTTGTGCTATCAATGCTTCAGGCAAATGATAATCAAATGCTTCAATATCCAAACTTATTCCCTCTTTCCATTCTTGCTAAAATGTTCAAATGCATAAGGTGTCGCTTTCCGTCCTCTTGGCGTACGCTCAATGAATCCTTTTTGAATTAAAAAGGGTTCATATACATCTTCAATTGTAATGCGTTCCTCACCAATAGAAACAGCTATCGTATCCAAACCAACAGGTCCGCCTTTATACTGCTGCAATATACAATTCATCATTTTATGATCAATGTAATCTAGCCCTTCATCATCTACTTGTAATAACTGCAGAGATTGCTTTGTAGTATCTATGCTAATTGATTCATCTTCCTTCACTTGTTGAAAATCACGTACACGTTTTAACAAACGATTGGCAACCCTTGGCGTACCTCGACTACGTTTAGCTAATTCCGTTGCACTTTCTTTATCGATAGACGTTCCCAATACTTCAGCAGTACGCACAATGATTTCTTCTAATTCAGGTTCTTCGTAATACTCTAATCTGAGATGAACACCGAATCTATCACGTAAAGGAGCTGTTAAACTACCCGCTCTTGTAGTAGCACCTATTAAAGTAAATGGAGGCAAGTCTATACGAATACTTCTCGCTTCTTCTCCTTTACCAATAACGATGTCCAAAAAGAAATCTTCCATTGCGGGATATAATACTTCTTCAACAACACTACTTAACCTGTGAATTTCATCAATAAATAAAACGTCTCCTGGTTGTAAACTAGAAAGAATCGCCGCTAAATCACCTGGCCGTTCTACAGATGGCCCAGAAATCGTTCTAATATTTACTTCCATTTCATTCGCAATGATGTTAGACAAAGTCGTTTTACCTAATCCAGGGGGGCCAAATAATAGGACATGATCTAACGGCTCTTGTCTCATTTTAGCTGCTTTAATAAACACTTCTAAATTCGATTTAATCGCTGATTGTCCAATATATTGACGTAACCTTGTTGGTCGTAAAGAAAGTTCAAATGAAGATTCCTCTTCATGTACTGATTGGTCTACCATTCTATCATCCATTACATTCCCCCCTTTTTAAATATAGTAATATTTATGATATAAGTAATTGTAATCCTCTTTTAACTGCATCATCGACAGATTCAAATGATTCTTTAGTTAATGTTTTTTCGACTTTAGTCAATTCACGTTTAGAATAACCTAATGCTTCTAATGCTAGCATTGCTTCTTTAACAATTGCAGTTGCGCCATTACTATCAATCCCCATGTTTAATAGCTGACTGCTATCTACTTCATTAATCTGAACCTTACCTTTAAGATCCAAGACAATTTGGCGTGCAGTTTTTTTACCTATTCCAGGGAATTGTGTTAAATAAGCATCATTTTCATTCTCGATGGCAATTTTGACGTCATTCGGAGAACTACTTGCTAAAATAGCTAGTGCAGATTTCGGACCTATGCCAGTTACTTTTATCAAGCTTAAAAACATATCTTTTTCTTCTTGATTTATAAAGCCATAGAGCAACTGTGCATCTTCTCTTACGATAAGTGAAGTGTGAATCACAACTTCTTGATCCATTTGTTTTTGAAAACGATAAGAATTAGGTGTTTGAATCTCATATCCTACACCTGATGCTTCAACCACCACGTGTGTAGGATTCAATACTGTTAATGTGCCTTTAATATATGCGTACAAGTTTACACTTCCTTATATAGTCATACTAATTAATTCAACTTTAGAAATATGATCAATAATTTTTAAAGCTTCCATTACATCATCAATTTCCAAATCCGTACCCTTCGCATCTAATGAAAGTGTGATTGTTGCTCTTCCATCCATTGGAATACTTTGGTGAATGGTTAATACAGATAACTGTAAACTAGATAATGTATTTAATACTTGTGCCAACATGCCTACGATATCATTGACATACAATATTAATGTAAACTCTCTCGTTGATTCCATTTTTTCATCAATCGGAAATATAGTATCTCGATATTTATAAAATGCACTTCTAGATAAATCAAACTGTTTGACTGCTTCAAATATGGACAATGACGGATTATTTTTTAATACATCTTTAATTTTTAAAGTTTTTACAACTGATTCTGGTAAAACATCTTCTCTAATTAAATAAAACTTTTTATAGTCTTTTTTGTCCAAATTAAGCACTCCTATTCAACAAATTCAAATTCTCCGCCAAGTATCCTTACAATATCACCATTTTCACAACCGCGTGCTCTCAACGCCTCATCAATGCCCATAGAGCGCATTTGACGTGCGAATCTACGTACTGCCGGGTCACTATTGAAGTCAGTCATCTTGAACATTCTTTCAATTGCTTTACCACTTACAACGTATGCAGCATCATCATCTCTAGTAATTGTGAAGTTATCTTGACTTGGCGTATGTTTATACAACACTCTGTTAACACCCAAATCTTCCTCTTCTTCTTTACTAAAGTCAATGTCTTTCACTTCTTCTAATTTATCTGCAATTGCATATAAGAGTTCGTCTATATGATCATGCATTACTGTAGATAAAGGAATAATATGAATACTATCATCATTCAATTCTTCTTTAAAAATTTCTAAGTTATCTTCAGCATTTGGCATATCCATCTTATTTGCTACAACGATTTGAGGTCTCTCTTCTAGACGATGTTCATAAGCACTTAATTCTTCATTAATTACTTTATAATCTTCAAATGGATCGCGACCTTCAGAGCCACTCATATCAATCATATGAACAATAACTTTTGTTCTCTCAACGTGTTTTAAAAATTGATGACCTAATCCTACACCTTCAGACGCACCTTCAATAAGACCAGGTAAATCTGCCATTACAAAACTTCTTTGATCTTTTGTGGAAACAACACCTAAGTTAGGTTTAATTGTAGTGAAATGATATGCACCAATTTTCGGTTTGGCTTTAGATACTATTGAGAGTAAGGTAGATTTACCCACGCTCGGAAAACCTACTAATCCTACATCGGCTAGCAATTTTAATTCTAGCGTAACCTCTATTTCTTCACCTGGTTCTCCATTTTCACTAAAATCAGGTGCAGGGTTTCTTGGAGAAGCGAAACGAGAGTTACCTCGGCCTCCACGACCACCCTTAGCTACAGTTGCACGTTGACCATCTTCAACTAAATCTGCAACAACTTCCTCTGTTTCAACATTTTTCACAATTGTGCCTGGCGGTACTTTTAGAACTAAGTGATCTGCATTTTTACCATGCATATTACTTGTTTGACCAGCGCCACCTCTATTAGCCTTGAAATGTGTTTGATATCTAAAGTCTAATAAAGTTCTTAACCCTTCATCAACTTCAAATATAATTGACGCACCATTACCACCGTCGCCACCAGCTGGGCCACCAAATGGAATATATTTCTCTCTACGATAGGCTGTTATACCATTACCGCCATCACCTGCTTTGAGTGATATTTTAACTTGATCGACAAACATGATTTCACCTCTTTTTCTAAAAACTTAATTTCCATATCTTTTATATTATATCATTATCTTGCCTACTAGAAAATAAAGACAAAAAAATTAACACCAGAAGTCATAACTTCTGGTGTTAATGGTGACAAAAACTACTCAGCTGCTGCGTAAACAGAAACTTGTTTTTTGTCGCGACCTTTACGTTCAAATTTAACAACGCCGTCGATTTTAGCGAATAATGTATCGTCGCCACCACGACCAACATTTTCACCAGGATAGATTTTAGTACCACGTTGGCGGAATAAAATTGATCCACCTGTAACGTATTGACCATCAGCACGTTTAGCACCTAAACGTTTTGACTCAGAGTCACGTCCGTTTCTTGTAGAACTTACCCCTTTTTTAGATGCGAAGAATTGTAAGTTTAATTTTAACATTGGGTTGCACCTCACTTATAATTTAGTCTGATATTTTCTTTATATTCTTCTTCAATTGTTTGCAATGATACTAACATTGCCTGAAGAATTAATTGCGCTTTTTCATTTGTAGCATCGACACTTCTTACGTGGAAATGTCCACCGTCATCATTGTAATCAATGTCTGGCTTTTCGCTTGTTAATCCCATGATAGCATTAACGCTTCCGAAAATAACTGCGGATGCACCAGCACAAACTATATCATGCCCGTATTCGCCATGTTCTGCATGACCATCCATAATAACATCAGTTACTTGACCAGCTTCGTTCAATGTAACATCAACAGTAATCATGATTAAGCGTTGATTTTGTCGATAGTTAATTTAGTGTAAGGTTGACGATGACCTTTTTTACGTTTTGAGTCTTTACGACGTCTGTAAGTGAATACAGTGATTTTTTTACCGCGTCCTTCTTTATTAGCAGTAGCAGTAACAGTAGCACCCTCAACTGTTGGCGCACCAACTTTAACTGAGTCTCCACCTACAAATAATACTTTGTCAAAAGTGAATGTATCACCTTCGTTTAAATTTAATTTTTCAACGAAGATTTCTTGTCCTTCTTCAACTTTTAATTGTTTTCCACCTGTTTCGATAATAGCAAACATACTTTGCACCTCCTATAATTTTAAGTCACGCCAAATGCAGGTGACATAAATGTACTTGAACCTGAATCTGAGCGGTTGTATGTAGCTATGAACTACTCAACTACTGCATTTTAGCATTAGGATTTCTTACTGTCAATCTTCAATTGCACTTTTCTTAGGAATTTCATAATAATTGGGAATAAAATTGTAAGTAAAATTAAATTTAATATAAATGTAGGTATTAATCTAAATATAATAAAATCTATAAACACAAAATTAATAAGCCCTAAAATACTATACATAATTGCTACATAAATTTCTAAGAAGACTGTACTAAGTACAATAATGATAAACAGCATTGTATGATCTCTATAAAATGTTTTGAAGAAAAAGTCCATGATGACTACAAATAAAATATAGCCAAATAGATATAGACCATAAAAACTGCCGAAATATAAATCTGTAATTAGGCCTAATACTACTGATAAAACCATCGCTACACCAAAACTTCTATACACACTTAGCATCAAAATGTACATGATCGTTAAATGTGGCACGAAAATAATATCTTTATCTCCTATTTGCATTGGTATAACAAGTCCAATTGCAGTATCAATATAAAACAATACAATACCAATAAGAAAGTAGTATAATGCGCGCATTAATTATCCCCGCTTTCATTATCTGGTATTGTTTTAGGGTCTCTTTTAGCAACATAGACGTGATTTAAGTCTGCTAAACTTGCAGCTGTCTTCACTCTTACTTCTTTAGATAAACCGTACTCATCATTTTCAACTTTAGATACTTCACCTATGTAAATACTGCTAGGAAGTTGATCTGCTAAGCCGCTCGTAACAACTTTATCTCCTTTTTTAATACTATCTTTATTATTTATATCTGTAATTACAAGTTCTTCATTCTTAGCATCATAATGATCTATTAAACCAAAAACGTTTTCTCCATCATGTTGGATGTTTACAGACAATCGATTAGCACGAGTGTTCGTTGAGATTAAATCTACTTGAGACGAGAATTGATTTACTTTAGAGATGCGGCCAACTAATCCTTCTGAAGTCATCACAGCCATATTGTTTTCTATTCCATCTTTAGAACCTTGGTTTATAACCAATGTATTCATCCATTGGTCAGGATTTCTAGATAGTACTGTGCTAGAAATCGGTTCATATTTTGAAATATCTTCAATATCTAATTCTTTTTTGTAAGTTTTATTTTCTGCTTTTAATCTTTCATTTTCAGCTTCTAATTGCTTCACCTTACTACTTTGTTCTTCTGAACTTTCTTTTGCAAAGAGATTACCGATAGATCCTGTTACAAAATGTACAGGATAGCTGACTGCTTTTTGACCAAAAGCAACAGTATCTCCTACATACTGTTCTACTGGTGATTGCGTTTGTGAACGCAAAGATACACCAATTAAGGCTATAAACACAATGATTGCACACAGTATAACAATCAATTTGTTGTTTTTAAAAAACTTTGACAACCTGAACACCTCTATTAACCAACTATTTTATATTCTTATTATCATTTTATATCACTAGTGTTACGAAATAAAGCACGAACCCTAATATTCCACAACAAAATTTATCCTACGTTGAATCACTAGTTTAACTAGATTAAGCGAATACACTTCATGTTTTGATTAAAATGAAATAAATTAAACGATACATTGTATTATAACAATACTTACAGTCAATAGTGTATTAAAAAATTTTGATTTTCTGAATAGTAATTAATATATTATTTTTGTTTAAAAATTAAGTTTAAATACTTTTTGAGGCAAACACATGCATTTATGGCTTATACACTTAATCTTTTTATATATGCTCATATAAGAATTACAATTGCCTTTAAGTTTTAAAGCATAAAAAAACGCCTCTACCATAAGAGACGTAAACTTACTTTAGTTATTTTCTTTTTCATCTGAATTGTTGTCGTCAGTTGATTTTTTAGCTTTTTTCTCATCTTCTTCATATAATGTTTCTTTTTTACGCCAACGTGCAAATAAATTTTGTGCTTTAGCTTGCTCAGCCATTTTCTTATCTTTAGACTGTTCACTCATAATTGGACACCAACCTTTAACGTTTTTACTTATTTAAGGCTAACGCATTTTACCCTATAATTCAAACGCATTACTCGTAGTTAGATTGTGGTTGTAGTTCAATATGCGCTCCTAATTGATTTAAATCTTGTTCCATTTCAATTTCTGTCTTATAAACACGAAGTGAATCTGAGCCAAATTTATAGATAATAAACTCATCGCCACGTTGACCAGCCAAGTATTCATCAGTATAACCCATTCTTTCTAAACCTGAAACTGACATAAACTCTTTTTTATTAATCCAATCAAACACATTTTTCGTTTGACTAAATGGTACATTATTAAGGATGTCATTATCTTCTACTGAATACCGTTTGCCACCTGTCAAATTTTGTTGAGGTGCTTCATTATTCATAGATGGCTTATCGTCATGTACTGGGTTCCATTCTTGGTCTTTTAAAAAAGGTGCATATTTTAATGCGAAAAGTACAATTGCTACTATCGCTATGACAGCTATAATGTTTTTAACAATACTGAAAATAAACCGCATGAACCATCCTCCTATTAAGTCACTCTAAATTATAATTTTTCACGGTCGAATTATCATCAGTCTCTAGAAGTATTTAAAACTTAACTATAGACTGATGCATATGCCATATTTTCATAGTACAATGTTTTTAAAGGGAGTGAATACAGAATGAGTATTTTATCTATAATCCTGCTTGCACTCTTAGTCATACTACTATTTAGAGTAGGTTTATCAATTTTAAGATTTATAATATATATTGGGATTATTGTGTTATGTATATATTTGGGTTACCAAGGTATTCTTTGGTTAATGGAGAATTTTAACACTTATTTCAATTTCATAAATTAAAATTTTAGCGCTTAAGGATTAAATTATCCATTAAGCGCATTTTTTGTACTATTAGATTTAAAAATTTTAATACTTTTACTTCAAATATGTAAAAATTACAAATTACCACTTACAAAACTTAACATATACTATAGAAACTTGTCATTTACTTACTTTCCTACACCATTACTTAACACTTGATAAACATAATAACAGCCACTTAATAATAGTGCCCATATGATCGCTACCGCTATAGCACTCAATAAATAAATCCATATCGAAGTTGAGGTGTGATTAAATACAACGAATAAAATAGTTGTAATTACAACCCCTATAACTGAAACAACTATGGCAATACCTGTTCTTTTCAAATTAATTGCTTGGCGCTTTTTGGTAAGTTGCATAAGATACACTACAGGTAACAATAACCCGATTAATAAGATACTTCCCAATATATAATCCTCCTTATATAACATCTTGATTATACATTACCTTGACGCATACCGGAAGATTAATGTACTCCATAAAACAAATATGTCATATGTAAAAAAAGACATCCCTTCATAAGAACAGGATGTCATTAATATATAATGTTGATTTAAATGCTTAAACAAACTCTTCATATTCACGCGGATTTTGACCTTCAACACGACCGCTTTCACCTTGATCTAAAGCATCAATCTTATCTAAGTCTTCTTGTTCTAATTCAAAGTCAAGATAATTATAATTTTCTTGTTGATGTACGTCATCACTCGATTTAACAATTGGAAATACGTGGTTTTGATTAACCCAGTTAATAATCACTTGAGCGGGCGTACGATCATATTTATCAGCAATAGCTTTAATCGTATCATTCGTAAGAACATCATTAATTTCACGTCCTAAAGGACTCCATGCTTCTGATAAAATACCTCTTTTATCATTTTCTGCTATTAAATCTTTATTATTGAAATACGGTTGTATCTCTATTTGATTGGTAGCTGGTGTCACTCCTGTTGCTTCAATAATTTCATCTAAATGTTCAGGCATAAAATTAGAAACACCAATTGTTTTAATTAAACCATATTTCTGTGCATCGACTAATGCTTTCCAGGCCTCAACGAATTTACCTTGTTTCGGATTCGGCCAATGTATTAAGTATTTGTCAAAATAATCTAACCCAGTACGATAAAGTGACTCTTGAATTAGATTAATCGCTTTATCATATTCATGAGCAGCGCCTGGTAATTTAGCACTTACATAAATCTGTTCTCGAGGAATTGACGAACGACGAATTGCTTCGCCTACCATACCTTCATTGTTATAATTAGTTGAAGTATCTATTAAGCTATAGCCTATATCAATTGCATTTATTACTTGATTAACGCCTTTTCCGCCTTGAATATTCACCGTTCCTAATCCTATATGAGGTAAAGTTGATCCATCATTTAAACGAAACTCATCATACATTGTCATTCATAATCCTTCCCTTCTTCCATGTATTTAAAAATCAGCATAAACAAGTTGATTTTATATTCGTTACTTTCTATTTCTACCCGTTTTAATAATTTAATAATCTGGGAAAATATTCAGACTATCAAAACCGATGGATGTTTTAATTTATATAATCGTTATATTATTTTTTCAACGACAAAAGACAAACTAAGTAATAACTGTATTAGTTTGTCTCCTTTTGATATAAAGTTAGTTTTTAGTACTCATTACTCTCTACTTCATACTTAATATTTAATTGTTTTAATAACTTATTTATTTCCAATTCCAATAACGGTTGTTCAATGTCTCTAACTAAATTTATATAAAACTTATTATCATAACTTAACATACTGCAGTTGTATGGCGTTCGTGATCGAGTGTTAAGTATACAGTCTACTCTATCTATATATTTATCCATTTCCGTTGGCATTCGAATTAATCCTAAATTCGACAGAGTTAAGCATGTTGTTTTTTCGCTAAATAAAAATGAACGCTTAAGAAAATATTGCTTGATAAATAATGGCATCATTTTAATGAATATACTATTCTGTATGCTCACATTTTTCTGAATCCTTGTTCGTAAATTATCTTCCGATAATCCTGACTTAAGTTGATTATCAATAATTTTAATAATTTCATTCAAAGTATAATCTTGAACTTTAGGATTAATTTGAGGTTTCATATAGAGGACAAAATTACGTAACGTATTTTTATGGAACACATTTCTTAAATCAATAGGCAAGAAGATTTTAATATCTTTCTGACTTTGTGTTTTCATTTCCTCTTTTTGCAAATTTATTAGCCCCATAATTATCATTGAAGCTACTAAAACAGTTAAACTTATATTCATGTCTTTAGCTATTTTCTTTATATCTACTATATCAATAATATATTTTTCTGTTTTTAATTTGTTTATTGTTTTCCCTTTTAATTGGTACACTTGGTTATTCTTAAAAGTAACTTTATTTTTTTGTTTTATTTTAATATCTTTGTAGTTGTCTGCTATTTCATCTTTACTAGGATGCTCATTAGTATCTAATATATCTTCTCTATCTTTTAAATGTAGGCCTTCTTTTCGTTTAAGATATTCATAAACTAATGATTTCAAAAATACCATGCCACCTTTACCATCAGTCAATGAATGAAATAATTCAACATGTATACTTTTTTCTGAATATAATACGCGAAAACTACTTTTATATAAATCCTTTTTCGACATATACTTTAATAGTTTTGTATCTTTTTCTATAATGGGTGCTTTATAAACTGGTTCTAGATAATACCAAAAAATACCTTTGGATATTCTAGCTGCAATTGTAGGGAATCTTTCTGTAACTACATTTAAAGCCTCTTGTAATATGGCTGGGTGTATTTCTTCTTTTAAAGTAATAGATAACCTAAATATATTTAACCAGCTTTTATTATGAGAAGCCATATGAATAATTGCTGTGTTATCAAGTTTTACTTTATACTTTTTTCGATTTTGCATATATTACACTCCTCTTAATAGTTTAGATTACCTATAAATATTCTGTATATATGACATGAATGCTATATTAAAAAGCAATTTCATAACAAAATTCTAATTTTCTATAATAATCATTTTCAACAAAATCAGTAGGTTTAACCTTAGTATTATTTGCTTCAAAATACTCTAGATTAGCTATTTTCAAAATGCTGTACACAAATTGAGAACAGAACATAATATTAGGTCTAATAGATGCCTTAGTTACAAGTCCTACTAAATTATAAGCACTACCGGCGTTATTTATTTCATTAATTTTTTCAATTATACGTTTCTTTTGTTCTTTCGTAGCTTTTATTTTATATACCATTATACTAGCGTCACTTTTTTTATTAAAAGACTCTAATTGTTCTTGGTTTAAACCAGGTAGAGTTAGATTTTCTCCACCATTGTAACTAATTGTTGTTTTCAGTTCTTTATCCAAACTAAGAGAAACATGATTATAATTTTTTTGAGTGAAAAGTGAAATTAATTCACTTGCAGAACTGCCTGTGCTAGATAAAACAATATACAAGTTTTCATCATTTAAACTTTTTTCACATTCTGCGAAATAACTTTCACTCAGCGCATTTCTATTTAAATATTTAATATAACTATGCCTAGGAATATCATTCGCAATTTCATAAATATTTTCTTTAGATAAAGCAGTTTTACTTTTACTAACATTCTTTTTTAAACTGTTCCTTTTATTATTTATTTCTCTAATCATATCAAAACTAATTGATGTTTTACTGATCATTGAAAATTGATGTTCAAGTGTGTATATATAATGTAAGTACCTTACAAAGAACGGTACAAATATGATAATAATACCAATGATATTTTTTACTAAAAAGGCGAGCCAAATACTACTATTATTAAAAAATGTAGAAGATATAAAAACTTCTTGTAGAATTAAGATTAAAGTATATATTGAAATGAACATGATTTTCACTTTCCACGAGTTCTTCGATACCAATATATGTATAATAAGAATTGAAGCTGATAAAGCAAATATGACTGCAAATATTGCAGTTGACTTAGTAAATAATAAAGATATTAATAAAATAATAATTAAAAATTGAATCAGTAATAAATATACTTTTTTGACTCTCATATAAATGTTCTCCTCCATAACTTTCTTTAATATAAAGTATATTTAAAAAATCAACAATCCAAAAGGTCTTTTAATTATCAAATTAATATGTTTTTAAAATATAGGATAAGTAATTTATGTTCTACTCATGTAAATGAATTAAACTTGGAAACAGAACTAAAATATTTCAGTTACTCTAAAAGTCCTCAGTTAAAATAACCTTCTTCAACCATGCTTAAATAGATATGGTCACCTATAATAATATGATCTAATAAATCAATTCCTAGCACTTGACCACATTTTTTTAATCTTTCAGTGGTTTTAATATCTTCGTTTGAGGGCGTAACGTCACCTGAAGGATGATTATGTAGTACTATAATAGCATTACTCGCACATTTAATAGCTTCACTAAATATTTCGCGTGGATGCACAATTGAACTATTTAAAGTGCCAACAAATATGGTTTTTTGCTTAATAATTACGTTTTTAGAATTCAAAAACAACGCTATAAATTTCTCTTGTGTCAAATGCTCCATTTTACCCATCATAAAATCCGCAACATCTTTAGGACTTGAAATTTGAATCTTATCATCTACGCTACCTGAATGCATGCGTTCTCCTAACTCAAATGCTGCTTTCAAAATAAGCGCTTTATATAAACCTACACCTTTGATTTTATTTAAGTCGCTGATAGATAACATTTTTAATTCTTTTAAGTTATCAACTGACTTCAACAATTCGTTTGCAATATCTATACTCGAACTCCCTTTTCGACCAGTATTAATTAGTATGGCTAATAACTCAGCGTGTGATAAATGTGAGGCACCATGACTTAACAAACGTTCTCTCGGCTTCTGGTTATCTGCAAGTTCATTTATTCTCAAATAAGACCCTCTCCTAAAGTTAAATATTGATGAAATATCATCGTTAAATTAAAAGCAACAAAAATAAAAGGTATCAGTGGTATTCTTTGTTTCAAATTACGAAAAAGTATCATACTAAATAAAGCAAAAATACCTCCACAAATAAACGTAAAAAACATTATTAACACAAAATCTGAATATGGCAGTAAATAAGAAAGCAATGAAAAAAGAAGAATGTCTCCGTAACCAATGCCGTGACGTATTAAAAAATATAAAAGATGTAATACCGTAGTCATGATTAAAAAATGGTATACATTTCCTTGTCCAATAAAGTAGGCACACAATGAAAATATAATGTACAGATGGATTGGTAATGCAAAAGTTTTGATGTCATACATCGTAAATACAAGTAGGAATATATAAATAAGTAAAAAAGTGGTGTGATCTAGAGGGAATGATAAATAAGAAAGAACAAATGCAGGAACAATCGATAAAAATTCTCCAATTAAATATAAAGAGCTCAACTTACTTTGACAGCAATTACTTCTCCCTTTCAAACATAAAAAGCTTATAATTGGTATTATTTCGGTAAATTTAAGTTCTCTATGACAATAATCACAACGAGAACGTAAACCAAAGTAATTTAATTTTAATTGATTCACATAGCTCAACTGATACAAATAACTAAATAGAACTGGACATAATAAAAGTTGTTTGATCAATAATATACCTCCTTATAAAAATTATATCATGTCCGTTTTAATTTAATAACAAAAATATCACTTAGTTAAAAATTTTAATTGTAAGTTTGATAAAATAAATTTTTAGTACATAAAAAGCGCATAACCTCTACAATTTAAATGATTAATCAATTAAATAAAATAAAGATTACGCGCTTCTGTATAATAAACATATGTACATTTAACTATGGATACAGAAAAACACAATCAGCCATTCTGTATTCATAAATTAATATGCTATTTATTGTTGTTATTTTTAAAAATAACATAATTCATTATTTTCGATACTATTTTTTCTTAACTTCTTCTACAGTTTCTTCCACTTCTTTACGTGTTATTTTTTCACGGCCATTTTTCATAGCTTTTAAAGATTTATGTGCAAGTGCTAAAGGTAAACGTGCGAATAATATAATCGTTCTCTTATTGAGTGAATCGATATATGCATCTGCTTTTGCTAAGTTTTCATCTGCATAATCAAACAGGTCTGCACGACTCCAACCATCCGGTACAAAACTCACACCACGTTCATCTAAATCTTCTTTCTCATTTCGTAAAATGTTAACAGCTTGAAGTCCACGTCCATAACCAATGGCTAAATCGCGGTCTGTTTTTTCACCAGCACACAATTCCCATAGTTCTGACAGCATGACACCAACACGTCCTGCAACGTAATATGTATATTCATCTAAATCTTCTCGTGTATGAACATCCCAGTTTGCTTTCGCCCATTTTGCCATACCGAATGCCATCTCGCTTGAACAATCTAAAACAATTGGCAAAGTTCTGTCAGGACATGCGTCTATCCACTCACTTAAACGGAGTGTAACTTCAGGCATGAAATCTTTCACAGGACCTAGTATCTCTAGATATTTTTCTTCATCGAAAGGTTCTTTAAATAATTCACTCACTTGCATTAAAATTGTATATTTTAAATCATTATCTACTTCTTCATGATCCTCAATCTCATCAATTGCTCGTAGTATTAAATATGCAGATGCTACTGAATGTTTTAATTCTTTTTCTAAAAAGGTAATCGGAATATAAAACGTACGACTTGTTTCTTTCAGTACACGCATTGCATCCTTTGGAAATTTCTTTTCTGTCATGTTAATCTTTCCCTCCCTTTTGTAAATACTATCATATTATTACAAATTAAAATAGGAATTGCTAAATGGATAAAAAAAGCACTAATAATCATCTGATTTAAACAACGTATAAATTACAATTTATACAAAATATAAAAATATTCAACTTTTTAAAATTTTCCATAAATCTACTATATAAAAAAGCTAGTTACTTTTGCATTAAAGTTAGAATAAATCATTAATCCTGACTCAATAACGCAAAATAATAACTAGCTTTCTCATTGAATAAATATTTATTTAATCAATATCAGCACAGTTTCACTGTTGTTAAATAATATCTAAAAATTAACTTTCGCTTTAACTTCACTAATGAAATATAAACTTCCAGTTATGATTAATCCATCACCTTCATATGTTTCAATAAACTTCACATAATCATCAACAAGTTCTTTTTGATCAAATCGTATTTCTTCAAAAATAGCATCTTTAGTTAATGCTCGAGGAAAATCAAAATCAGTAACATAAAACGTTGAAGCAATTGTTTTAAGTTGGTCTACCATCGTATTAATTGGTTTTCCTTTCACTGCAGAAAATAATATATCTAGACTATCAACGTGATAATAATCTTTCATTGTACTAATCAAAGCTTCAACGCTTTCAACATTATGCGCACCATCAACAATCATTAAAGGCTTTTCTTTAACTTGCTCAATTCTCCCAGTCCAGCTTACTGATTCAATACCATCTATCATCTTATTGAAATCTAAATCAACAATACCTGATTCGTTTAGTTCAATAAGTGCAGTTATTGCTAAAGCTGCGTTTTCTTTTTGATGCTCACCCAACATATTTAATAGTAAGGTTTCTAATTCATAGTCTTTATAACGATAAGTAAATTCTTCTTCTTGTGAAACGATACTAATATCACGATCAAACTCTATGCCTTCAGTATTCTGTTGCTCAACGCAGCCACGAATTACTTTAAGCGCATCTTCATTTTTCACTGCATAGATAATTGGCGTATTAGGTTTAACGATTGCGCCTTTATCTTTTGCTATATCCGTATAAGTATCTCCTAGAATTTCAATGTGGTCTAGTCCTATACTTGTGAGAATTGTTAATATCGGTTTAAAAACGTTCGTTGAATCATTTTTAATCCCTAATCCCGCTTCAACTATTACAAAATCAACGGGGTGTAATTCACCAAAGTATAAAAACATCATCGTAGTAATGATTTCAAATTCAGTGGCTGTTCCAAGCTCTGTTTCAACTTCTAATGCTTCGCTTACTGGTTTTACTTTTTGAACTAATTCAACAATATTGTCATCACTAATCGGTATCCCATTTAAACTTATACGCTCATTAAAGGTTTCAATAAATGGCGAAGTGAAAGTACCCACTTCATATCCATTATCAACAAGCGCTGATCTTAAATATGCAACTGTGGATCCTTTTCCATTTGTGCCACCTACATGAATACCATTTATATTAAATTGAGGATTGTTTAATCGTTCTAACATCCATTCCATACGCTTAACGCCTGGTTTAATGCCAAATTTAGTTCTTTCATGTATCCAATATAAGCTATCTAGGTAATTCATGTTTAGGACTCCTATGCTTTTAATTGATTAATTCGTAATTTAACACCCTCGTATTTTTCTTGATACGTTTGTTTTTTCTCACGTTCTTCATTGATTACTTTTTCAGGTGCTTTATTAACGAAGTTATCGTTTGCTAATTTTTTATTAACACGATCCAATTCTTTTTCCCATTTCCCAAGTTCGTTTTCTAATCTCTCAATTTCTTTATCCATATCGATTAAACCTTCAAGTGGTAAGACAACTTCACCAGCTGTAGTAATAGATGTCATTGCTTTTTCAGGTATTTCAACTGCTGTATCGATTGTAAGTTCACTAGGATGACAGAATCTATCTATATAATTTGAATTATTTAATAGTGTATTTTTAATATTTTCATCTTTTGCTTTAATGAAAATAGGTATTGCTTTAGATAATGGTGTGTTTACTTCCAAACGTGATTGTCTAACAGATTTAATTATTTCAACAAGTTGTTGCATCGTTTCTTTACTTTCATCAAAAATCAATGCATCGTTCACTTTAGGCCAAGGTGCATTAACAATTGTTTCACCTTCATGTGGCAGATTTTGCCAAATTTGTTCAGTAACAAATGGCATGAATGGGTGTAACATTCTCATAGTATTATCTAACACATAAGTTAGTACAGAACGTGTTACTTGTTTCTGAGCTTCATCATCGCTATTCATTGGTATTTTACTCATTTCAATATACCAATCACAAAAATCATCCCAAATGAAATTATAAAGCGTACGACCAACTTCACCAAACTCATACTTGTCACTTAAATCCGTAACGTTAGCAATCGTTTCATTTAAACGCGTTAAAATCCACTTATCTGCTAATGATAAATTACCTGATAAGTCTACATCTTCAACTTTAAAGTCATCGCCAATATTCATTAAACTAAATCGAGCTGCATTCCAAATTTTATTGATAAAATTCCATACAGATTCAACTTTTTCAGTAGAGTAACGTAAATCATGACCTGGTGAAGATCCAGTTGCTAAGAAATATCTCAGACTATCTGCGCCATACTCATCGATAACATCCATTGGATCAACACCGTTACCTAGAGACTTACTCATTTTACGTCCATCTTCTGCACGGACCAATCCATGTAATAATACATCATTAAAAGGACGTTTTCCAGTAAATTCTAATCCTTGGAAGATCATTCTTGCAACCCAGAAGAAAATAATATCATAACCAGTTACTAATGCATTCGTTGGGAAGTAGCGTTGGAAGTCTTCAGCTTCAACATCTGGCCAACCTAATGTTGAAAATGGCCATAATGCACTAGAGAACCAAGTGTCTAATACATCTTCGTCTTGCGTCCAATTTTCAATATCATCTGGTGCTGCTTCACCGACATAAATTTCTCCAGTTTCATTGTGATACCATGCTGGAATTTGATGTCCCCACCATAATTGGCGTGAAATTGTCCAATCTCTAATTTCTTCCATCCAACGGTTAAATGTTTTTTCGAATCTTGCAGGTACAAAGTCGATTCTATCATCAGTTTTTTGATTATCTAATGCTTGTTCTGCTAAAGGTTTCATTTTTACAAACCACTGTGTAGATAAATAAGGTTCTACAACTGCCCCAGAACGTTCAGAATGTCCAACAGAATGTTCATGCTCTTCTATTTTAATAACTAAACCTTCAGATTCTAAATCTTTTACAAGCTGTTCACGGCAGTCAAATCTATCCAAGCCTTCGTATTTACCAGCTTTGTCATTCATCTTACCAGATTCATCCATGACAATAATACGCTCTAAGTCATGACGATTACCGATTTCAAAGTCATTTGGATCATGCGCAGGTGTCACTTTCATTGCACCACTACCGAATTCAATATCCACATAATCGTCTGCTAAGATAGGCAATTCTCTACCAAGTATTGGTAATATAACTTTTTTACCAATGACATCTTTATAACGATCATCATTAGGATTCACAACAATCGCAGTATCACCAAGCATTGTTTCAGGGCGTGTCGTAGCGATTTCTATATATCCTTCGCCATCTGCATAAGGGTATTTAAAATGATAAAATTTACCTTGTACATCTTCATGAATAACTTCAATATCTGATAATGCAGTACGAGCGATAGGATCCCAGTTTATAATATATTCTCCGCGATAGATTAAATCTTTATTATACATATCAACGAATACTTTATTAACTGCTTTACTCAAACCATCATCTAATGTAAATCTTTCTCTGCTGTAGTCTAAACCTAATCCTAGTTTAGCCCACTGTTTTCTAATAAATGTAGCGTATTCTTCTTTCCAGTCCCACGCTTGTTCAAGGAATTTTTCACGTCCTAAATCATGACGAGATAATCCTTGTTCATTTAATTTAGCTTCTACTTTTGCTTGTGTTGCTATACCAGCATGGTCCATACCTGGTAAATACAAAGTATCATAACCTTGCATACGTTTCATGCGTGTAAGTATATCTTGTAAGGTTGTATCCCAAGCGTGCCCTAGATGTAATTTACCAGTTACATTGGGTGGCGGAATAACAATTGTGTAAGTTTCTTTGATATTATCTTCAGATGCTTTAAAATAGCCTTTATTAAGCCATTCTTCATAGCGCCCTGACTCAACTTCGTTCGGATTATATTTTGGTTTCATTTCCATTCGTTAAAATCCTCCTTAAAATAAAAAAATCCGCCCTATAAATATTATAGGACGGATTTCCCGTGGTACCACCTAAATTCAAGAAATTAGTTCACTAATTTCAAGCACTTAAAATTATGATTAACGCTCAAACACGCTTCAACCTAATTTACATACAATCACCTTGTAGTATTTCAGCTAAAGTTCAATGTGGGCTACCTTCAATAAGTTAAACTGTACATTTTCAGCAAACATGTACTCTCTGTTAAATCTAAGCCTATTTACTCTTCCCAGTAGACAATATTTCTTTACTTAATTATAGTATAATGGATGTTAAGATAAGTCAATGGAATGGAGTGAAAATATATGAATGAATGCGCATTTGGTACAAAAGATCCGACCTATCTCGAATATCATGATGAAGTGTGGGGCCAACCACTTTATGATAGTTTGAAATTATTTAAACTGATGGCTTTAGAATCACAACATGCTGGTCTTTCCTGGTTAACAATTTTAAAGAAAAAAGCATCTTATGAAGCAGCTTTTTATGACTTTGATCCAGAGCTTATCTCTAGAATGACAACAGATGATATAGATCGCTTGATGACATTTCCTAATATCGTGCATAATAGAAAAAAGATAGAAGCCATTGTAGGACAAGCAAAAGGATATTTTGAAATAGAAAAAGATTTCGGAAGTTTCAGCGATTTTCTTTGGTCATATGTAGATCACCAGCCCATCGATTGTGGATATACAAATCCAAGTGATCGTATAACTGTAGACACACGCGCTACGGAATTATCGAAAACATTAAAGCAGTATGGTTTTAAATTTTTAGGGCCAGTGACAGTTTATTCATTTTTAGAAGCTGCCGGTTTATATAATGCACACATGCAAGCATGTCCTAATAATCCAAAGCATTATCAGGATAAGGGCTTTAGTTAGCCATATATTAATTCCTTTCAAGGAAGGTTTGTTTTTCAATTTTTTTACTATAATCCAACAAAGTTCTACGACCAAACTAAGAATATTTCTCTAGAAAATTAAAAAATGCCAACAAATCCATAAGGTTTTGTTGGCATTTTTTAATTGTAAGTTCACAGAGTAACGATTCTACATTTCTATATTCTTTATTTTCAAATAAATAGTAAGGTCTTTAAAATTTCAAAACCTTTATAAATCTCGTTTTTTGTGACTATTTTTAACAATCTTTTTATTTTTATACAATCTAATTATAAGTAAAGTCAATAACACTGCGACGATACCTTTAACACTATCGTAAGTCAGTATGACATTGACCCATAGAAGAATAATGGCCATGATATAATTAAATTTCATAATATATGTTAGAAATACTTTATTACTTGCGACTTTTGTTTCACCATATTCGCTCAAAAAGCAGAGTCACTTTAACTTTAAAAGTTATTTGATATGCCTATATCACATTTTCTAACACGGTCTCACCCTCTCTATATCATAGTATTGTGTATAAAAGTAGTAATATATAATTGTGCTGATATTGTTCAAATGTCTAATTAAAAATATCATCTGTTTAGTTAAGTTTTTTTTCACGATGTTTCAAGAACACGTTTATCGCTGGAGCAATTAAGAATAAAATAAAGAATATTCTAAAGATATGATAACTAGAAATCAATGCGACATCCGCACCTGTTTCTAACGCTACAATAACAATTTGACTCATGCCACCTGGAGCAGCGCCCAAGAATAATTCATTTACTGAATGAGTCGAAAATGTAGAGATAATAAGCACCATTACGAAAGCTAATAATATGAGGAATGTATTTTGAAAAGCGATTGCGACGGCAATCCGTCCTTTCATCTGATCTAATAAGAGTGCAATTTGAACGCCAATTCTAATCATATATATGACTTGTGCAGCTGCAATAATATAATTATCTAATGTAAAGTTAGCACCTGTCAACAAATTCCAACATATTAAAACAAGAACTGGTGCAAGTATCTGTTTAGTTGGAAAATTAATTTTACCCATTATGACATAAACAATGATTACAGCTAGTGTCAAAAATATGATACTAGGAATTGATAAAGCTTCAGTCAATATTGCTGTTACTTCAGATCCACCAGTCGCTAATTCTTGTGCGTCTTTAAAAAAATATGAAATGAAAGGCACGAGAATAACCACAAATATAATTCTCGAAGTTTGGGTCAAACTTACTACCATAATATCTGCTTTTTTATTTTCTTCAGCCATAATCAACATTTGACTCAATGCGCCTGGAATGACACTAAGTATTGCTGTTTCAGTATTCACTTTTGCTATTTTTTTGAAAAAATAAGCAATGATTAATGCGAGACCAAGTAATAACACTGTAATTATAACAATGGTAAACCAATCATCTTTAATATCTAAAATAACTTCTTTAGTAAAAGTAGAGCCAATTTGAACACCTAATAACACTAAACCAATCTGACTTAGCCAAAATGGCCAATTTACTTCTAAATGCAAATATCTCACGCAGATAATACTTGCAATAATAGGACCAAACATAAATGGTAATAATATATGGGCCGCGTTAAGTATGAAACTTAAAAATAAGGCTAATGCTAAAACGATGATATTGTTTCTTAATTGCTTATTCATGTACTCACAACTTTCATAGGTATCATTATACTTCATTGTACTTTACATATAAAAGAGCCCGATCAACACATGGTTGTTCGGGCTAAAAATAAACTTTATACAATTCGACTTAGAGCAGTATCAAATGCTTGTATTGTTTGTTCAATATCAGCTTCTGTATGCGCTGTTGAAAGAAATGTTCCTTCAAATTGGGAAGGCGGTAAGAATACGCCTTCTTTTGCCATTTCTCTATACATTTGACTAAACAATTCTAAATCGCTCTTATTTGCTTGTTCAAAGTTTGTAACCGGCCCTGCATTTAAGAAATATCCTATCATAGAACCAGCACGATTTACAGTGATTGGCACATGATGTTTTGCAAAGACCTCTTTCAAACCTTCTTCTAATTTGTCACCTAATTTATTAAAATAATCATATGACTCAGGAGTTAATTGACTTAGTGTTTCATAACCACTTGTCATAGCTAATGGATTCCCTGATAACGTACCAGCTTGATAAATATCACCAGCTGGCGCAATTTGATCCATAATTTCTTTCTTACCACCAATAGCACCAACAGGCAAGCCACCACCGATTACTTTACCCAAACAAGTTAAATCTGGTGTTACATTGAAGTAACCTTGCGCACAATTGTATCCAACTCTAAACCCTGTCATCACTTCATCAAAAATAAGCAATGAACCATATTCTGTAGTGATGTCTCTTAAGCCTTGTAAAAATCCTTCAACTGGAGGTACAACGCCCATATTACCAGCTACAGGTTCTACTATAACACCAGCAATATCGTCTCCAAATTCTTCAAATGCGACTTTTAGCGCATCTAAGTCATTATATGGGACTGTGATTGTATTTTTTGCAATACCTTCAGGAACACCTGGAGAATCAGGTAAACCAAGTGTTGCGACGCCAGACCCTGCTTTGATTAATAGTGAGTCACTATGACCATGATAACAACCGATAAATTTAATGATTTTATTACGACCAGTATAACCACGTGCTAAGCGTAATGTATCAAGTGTTGCTTCAGTACCAGATGACACCATACGTATTTTTTCAATAGATGGCACACGATCAATAACGAGTTCGGCTAATTTATTTTCTTGGAGTGTGGAAGCACCGAAACTTGTCCCTTTATCCACTGCTTCATGAATTTTATCAATCACCTGCTTGTTTTTATGTCCTAAAATTAATGGTCCCCAACTTAGAACGTAATCGATGTATTCATTACCATCAATATCATATATTCTTGAACCTTCACCATGGTCCATAAATATTGCTGGTGTATCTACTGATTTGAAAGCTCTTACTGGACTATTGACACCGCCAGGCATCAATTGTTCAGCTTTTACCATCGCTTTTTCAGAATTTGTGTAACGCATTCTAAATAACCTCCTTATTGTTCATCAATATATTTACAAATATCTTTTGAAAAATACGTAATAATTAAATCTGCGCCTGCACGCTTCATTGAAATCATTTGTTCCATAACTACCGCTTTTTCATCAATCCAGCCATTTAGCGCTGCTGCTTTTGTCATGCTATACTCTCCACTTACATTATAAGCGACTACAGGTACGTTTGTAGTATTTCGAACATCTCTAATGATATCTAAGAAACTTAGAGCAGGTTTAACAATCATCATGTCTGCTCCTTCGTTTAAATCACTATCAAGCTCTCTAAGTGCTTCTCTTCTATTTGCAGGATCCATTTGATATGTTTTGCGATCACCAAACTGTGGTGCAGATTCTGCTGCATCACGGAATGGACCGAAGAAACTAGAAGAATATTTAATGCCATAACTCATAATTGGCACATTATAATAACCAGCTTCATCTAGACCCGCTCTAATTTCAGCAACGAATCCGTCCATCATGTTACTTGGCGCAATAATGTCAGCACCAGCTTCAACTTGAGAAATTGCAGTCTTAACAAGTAATGGTAGTGACTTATCATTATCAACATCTTTCGTCTCATGATTAATCACACCACAGTGACCATGGTCTGTATATTCACATAAACACGTATCCGCAATGATTAATAAGTCATTGTACATAGACTTCGCTTTTCTTGTTGCTTCTTGAATGATGCCGTTATGATCATAAGCACCTGTACCAACTTCATCTTTTTCATTTGGCACACCAAAAAACATGATGCCTCTTATACCTAATTCATACGCTTCTTTAATTTCTTCACCTAATAAATTTAAACTAATTTGGTAAATGCCAGGCATAGATTTAATTTCTGTTTTCACATTATCACGTTCAACTACAAAGATTGGATAAATTAAATCTTCTTTGCGAACGTGCGTTTCACTCACCATGTTTCTTAGTGATTTACTACTACGTAATCTTCTGTGTCTATCAAATTGCATTATCTTCCCAACTTTCTAAAGTTTTTTGAATTAATGATTCTAAAGTTTGAATTTCTGCCATCGTGCCCTGAACATTAAATGTATTTAATGTGTCCAATGTTTGTTGACCAATGACAAAATAATTATTAAAAGGTATATAGTGATGACTTTCAAAAAAATATCGCACAGCTGAGGAACTCGCAAAAGTAATAGCATCTACTTTATTTTCAGCTATGAGATTTAAGACTTCATTTATATTCTCAGTATGTGGAACAGGTTTATATAAGTCAATTTTTCTAACTAAATAACCTTGCTGTTTTAAACCATTTTGTAATAAGGTTCTTGCTGCTGCGCTTGATGGTAGTAAAATGCGACTGCCTTTTACCGCTTCAAACTCCTCAAGAAAACCTTCTTGTGAATAATCTGTGGGACAAAACGAAACATCTAGACCTAAAGTTTTGCAATAATCAGCAGTTTTTTCACCAATTACTGCAATTTTTTGTATATTTAACTTATGTAAATATGATTGAAAATGTTTCACAGCTTTTTTAGACGAAAAAATAAGCCAGTCATAGTTAACATCTAGCAAATTCAAATCAAAGGATAAAGGCTCTACATCTATGAAGGGCTTGTGTAGAATACATGTATCTTCTTTGTTAAATTCACTAGTTTGTGTCATTACTATCACTGGTCTCATTATTTTCACCTCAAACGATTATTGTTCTTCGTTTAGTGCCTTTATTATTTCATATGCACCTTGTGCATTTAAAACTTCAGTTACTTTTTCACCGATTTCAACTGGATTCTCTCCACGCTCAGTATGCTCATAACGTTCTTTACCGTCTGGAGACATAATTAAGCCTGTGAATTCGATTGTACCATCATTACTTTTCGTAGCATAGCCGCCGATTGGAACTTGGCAACTGCCGTTCATACGCTCTAAGAATGTTCTTTCAGCAGTAACACAATCCGCTACATCTTCATTGTGAACTTGCTTAAGTAATGCTAACAGCTCTTCATCATCCGCACGACATTCAATACCTAATGCGCCTTGTCCAATGGCTGGTATTAAAGTCTCTTTATCTAAATAAGTTGTCACGATATCATCTGACCAGCCCATACGTTTCAAACCGGCAGCTGCAAGTAAAATTGCATCAAAATCTTCAGTTTCTAACTTACTTAAACGTGTATCAATGTTGCCTCGTATCCATTTTATTTGTAATTTAGGATATTTCGCAAGTATTTGAGCACCACGGCGTAAAGAGCTTGTACCTACGATACTATTATCAGGAAGTTCATGTAAAGGGACATGATTCTTAGCAATGTACGCATCATATGGATTTTCACGATCTGGTATGCAACCTAGAGTTAATCCTTCTGGTATGACGCTAGGCACATCTTTTAAGGAATGTATCGCCATATCTATACCATGATTAAATAATTCATTTTGAATTTCTTTTACAAACAGCCCTTTACCGCCTACTTTAGATAATTGTTTATCTATAATACGGTCACCTTTTGTTACTATTTCTTTAATTTCAATATCTAATTCTGGATCAACAGCTTTTAATTTTTCAATAAATTGTTGGCTTTGTGTTATAGCTAACTTACTTCTACGTGAACCAACGATTAACTTACGCATCAGGCGCAACCTCCTAGAAATGACTATATTTAACAATTAACCTTTTCTATCTGTAATCATATTCCTGTCCATTGATGAAAATCGGATATATGAGAAGCAAAAATCAAATTAATCATACTTAAGCAAAATAAGCTGAGATTAAAATAAATCAAATTATGTTTGCTTAACGTATGTCTTACTCTAAAGATGATATATATACCATACAGCAATGCAATAATTATAGACATCACTACTTTGGGATCATTCAATATGTGTAATCCTAAAGTATTTATACCCCATTGTGTACCTAAAATGATACTTAATATGATAAATATAAAACCAATTAGACTACTATAAAACACAACTTGTTCTAGTGTAGCTACACTACCGATTCTAAAATATTTTTGATTAAATCTTTTTTGCTTTAAATTTTTATACTGTATTAAATATAATATACAATTAACAAATGCAAAAGCAAACAGGGCATAACTTATAATTGCAAAGGCAATATGTACTATTAACAATTCGTTTATAATACTTAATTTATCTCCTGCACTCTGATAATGCATAGGTTGAAACGTATTTATAGCAATTAATACAAAACCAATTAAATTAAATAAAAATATCGAAAAATTTATTTGCTTGATCACACTAATCACTATAGAAATAGAAATAATCAACCAAGCTAATGCAAAAAATACATCAAAAACATTACCTAATGGAATCTGTTTCGTTACATTAGCATAAATAGATAAAGAGATTGTTTGTAACACCCAAACAATCCCTAATGTAACAAAACCAATTTTTCTAACTTTATAATGCTTTTTCACAAAATCAAAAAAGTAACAAGCAATACTAATTAAATAAATTAATAATATAAGTTCATTTAATCTTATAAATGAAAATTCTTGCATATTATCACCATTTGCTTATGCTTATTCAAAACTTAATATTTGACTAGTTGGCACTTCACTTCTTCTTTTTTTAGGTTCATAAGCTTGTTCAGCTTCAATGTCAAAAATGTTTTGAAACAGCTCTAATTTTTCGTTACTATTTCTATCATTACTCAATTCTTTTGCTTGTTTGATTGGATCTTTCAACATTTGATTTATGATACTTTTAGTATGTTTTGAAATGATTTTACGTTCTCTCTCACTGAGTGCAGGCAATTTTCTATCAATACTATTCATAGTATCTTCCTGTATATTCATAGCTTTTTCTCTTAAGGCACGAATAACAGGTACAACACCTAACATACTTACCCATTCGTTATGTGCTACAATCTCACCAGGGATACGTTGCATAATGTCATTTGCTGCTATTTGACGTTCTCTAAGATTAGCATCCACTAATCCTTTCAAGTCATCTACATCATAATTAAATACATCTTGAACTGTATTAATATTAGGTTCTATGTCTCTTGGAACAGCAATATCTATTAAAACAAGTGAATCACTTTTGCGTTCTGTTGAAATAGAACGCATCATATCATTTGTCACAATATATTCGTCTGAACTTGTTGAACTGATAACAATGTCCACATTAGCTAAAAGTTTTGGTAATGATTCCATTGATTCAAATTTCACATGATGTTTCATTGCTAATTTTTGAGCTTTACTCAATGTTCTATTAACAACTGTAATATCTGTGACACCTGAACCAATTAAATTCAAGAGTGACAATTCACTCATATCCCCTGCACCAATAATCAAAGCTTGCTTGTTGTCAATTTTGCCAAATACTTTTTTGCTTAGTTCAACAGCCGCATAAGAAACACTTACTGCATTGTCTGCAATATCTGTTTCATTATGAGCTTTTTTCGCAAAAGTAATTGCTTGTTTAAAAAGATGATTAAATATAGTACCTGTTGTATCTTCTTCTTGAGCTAATAAGAATGCATCTCTAATTTGTCCAAGAATTTGAGTTTCACCAAGAACAACAGAATCTAAGCCTGAAGTAACATGCAATAAATGATTTACTGCGTCGTCCCCCACTTTTACTTCAGTCATTTCTTTAATATCTTCAACATCAAATCCAAAAGATCTCGCTAAAAATCGTTGTATATAATAACGACCTGTATGAATTTGATCCGCAACTGCGTATACTTCTGTGCGATTACAAGTTGATAATATAACATTTTCTAAAATAGATTTTGTTTCAAATAAATCAACATTGGCTGAACGTATGGCATCATCTTTAAAAGCAACTTTTTCTCTCAATGCTACATCTGCTGTACGATGATTTATGCTAACCGCAATTAAATGCATTTATAACGCCCTCCATACATATTACAATAAGTAAATTATAACACAATTACGACATGAGTTAACCATCTTGCTCGAGTAAATTATAATTCTTCTAATTTACATTCAAAATGTTGACATAATTGTACTAAATTCAACCTATTTATAGCAAAACATATTTCTTCAATGTAATGATTACAAATAACTTTCAATCATATCCCATATTTTTTGTTGTTTGTCTTTTTTAATTGAAGAATAGCTTATAATCTCGTCCTCAGCTTCCATTTCTAATTTTTGCTGAATCTTCGCTAAATGCTTCTGTACTTTACCCTTAGCAATTTTATCTTCTTTCGTAGCTACAACTAGTGTTGGAATTTCATAGTATTTAAGATAATTGTACATAATAATATCGTCTTCTGTTGGGTTATGTCGTAAATCAACAAGTTGAATTACAAGCTTCAATGATTCTCTTTGTGAAATATATCTTTCAATCATTTTACCAAATGCTTCACGTTGCGATTTGCTTACTTTCGCATAGCCATAACCAGGCACATCAACAAATACAAGTTGATTATCTATATTATAGAAATTAAGTGTTTGTGTCTTACCAGGTCGTTGAGATGTTCTTGCCATATTCTTTCGACCAATCATACTATTGATAAACGTTGACTTACCTACGTTAGATCTACCACTTAGGCCAACTTCACTTAAACCGGTTTCTGGATACTGTTCCGGTTTTACTGCACTAATTAATAATTCTATTTCATTAGGATTAACTTTCATTATCGTCCCTCTTTTCTTCTTAACTCATTGTTTATTATATTACACTATGACTTATATGAATATGTATTTTTATTTTACCTATACTTTCTTTTTAAAAATAAATGCCCTAAGTTGCATATATACAACTTAGGGCATTCGATTCACCTAATTTAAGCAGAAGTTTGTTCCTTGTTTACAAGGTTGCCTTCTTTATCGTATAGTTCAGGATTTTTTTCTTCATTAATTGTTTCTTCTGTAATCACGACTTTTACAACACCTTCAGATGAAGGCACGTCATACATAATATCAATTAACGCTTCTTCTATAATTGAACGAAGACCACGTGCGCCTGTTTTACGTTCAATTGCTTTATCACTGATTGCAGATAATGCTTCGTCAGTAAATACCAACTCTACATCATCAAGCTCTAACATTTTAGTATATTGTTTCACTAAAGCATTTTTAGGCTGAGTTAGAATATTTTTCAGGGCGTCTACATCTAATGTTTCTAAGTTAGCAACAATAGGAACACGACCGATAAATTCTGGAATCAAACCGTAAGATTGTAAATCTTCAGGTCTGATTTGTTCAAGTATTGCATCTTCATCATATTTTGAAGCTTCACTACTTGCAAATCCGATTACTTTCTCACCTAATCTACGTTTAATTACTTCATCTATACCATCAAAGGCACCACCAAGAACAAATAAAATGTTAGTTGTGTCAATTTGAATTAACTCTTGGTTAGGATGCTTACGACCGCCTTGCGGTGGTACGCTTGCAGTTGTACCTTCTAATATTTTAAGCAGTGCTTGTTGTACACCTTCACCAGATACATCACGAGTAATAGATGTATTTTCTGATTTTCTAGCTATTTTGTCAATTTCATCGACATAAATAATACCTTTTTCAGCTTTATCAATATCAAAATCAGCTGCTTGCATTAAGCGTAGTAAGATGTTTTCAACATCGTCACCTACGTAACCAGCTTCAGTTAAACTTGTAGCATCAGCAATTGCAAAAGGTACGTCTAATGTTCTAGCTAATGTTTGTGCTAAAAGTGTTTTACCACTACCAGTAGGTCCAATTAAAGCGATATTACTTTTTTGTAATTCAACTTCATCTTCATTTGGTCCTAAATTCTGTACACGTTTATAATGATTGTAAACAGCTACAGCTAATGATTTCTTAGCCTTTTCTTGACCGATTACATAATCATTCAATTGGTTCATAATTTCTTTTGGAGTTGGTAATTCAGTTAACCCTTCAGGTTCCGATTGAGCTAATTCTTCTTCTACAATTTCTGAACATAACTCAATACACTCATTACAAATATAAACGCCACTTCCTGCAACTAGCTTTTTAACTTGATCTTGGTCTTTGCCACAGAAAGAACATTTTAAATTTTCTTCATCTTCGTTGAATTTGAACATTCTATTTACACCCCTATTCCCTAAAGACTATACTAAATAGCATTTTAATATGCAACTTACAACTTTCACAAGTTATTTGCTTTAAAAATAGTGTAGCAGATACATTATTTGAATGCATCTGCTACTGGTTTACTATATTAAACGACCAACATATAATTCACAAAATAATTTGCTCTTTTTATATTTAGTTACGCTTCAGTGTCATCTTTAGATGGTTCTACTAATTTTGCTTCTTTAACTAATAAATCGATAACATTTTGGATACGAACATCATTTTTAACGATATCAGTATTACCAAGTGTTTGTTTAATATCTTCTACTGACATATTAAATTGTCCACTCATTTTTTCTAGTTCTTTATCGATATCAGCTTCAGTTACTTCAATTTCTTCTGCATCAGCAATAGCAGTTAATGTTAAGTTTGTTTTAACACGTTCTTCTGCATCATCTTTCATTTGTTCTCTTAATTGCGACTCATCTTGACCAGAAATTTGGTAATAAGTTTCTAAATTAAGACCTTGTTGTTGCATACGTTGTCCAAATTCTTGAACCATACGATCTAACTCAGTGTTAATCATAGCGTCTGGAATTTCAACAGAAGCATTATTTGATGCTTTGCTAATTGCTTCTTCTTTTTGATTATTCTCAGCGTCAGTTTCTTTTTGCTCAGTTAGTTTTTTACGTAAGTTTTCTTTGTATTCATCAACAGTGTTTGCTTCTGCGTCTAATTCATTCGCAATCTCATCTGTTAGTTCTGGAACGTCTTTATATTTAATTTCATTTACTTTAGCTTTGAAAGTAGCTTCTTTTCCAGCTAATTCTTCAGCATGGTATTCTTCTGGGAAAGTTACAGTAACATCTTTTTCTTCTCCAATTTTAACACCAACTAATTGTTCTTCGAATCCTGGAATAAATGAACCTGAACCAATTTCAAGGTCATAGCCTTCAGCTTGTCCACCTTCAAATTGTTCGCCATCAACGTAACCATCAAAGTCGATGTTAACTGTGTCACCATCTTCAACAGCACCATCTTCTTTAACTACCATTTCAGCTAAGTGACCTAATTGGTGATCAATTGATTCTTGTAATTCTTCTTCAGTTAATTCAACATTTTGTTTTTCAATTTCAAGACCTTTATAGTCTCCTAACTCAATTTCAGGTTCAACTACTACACTCGCTTCGAATGTCATATCGCTACCTTTTTCCATTGTAGTTACATTGATTTCTGGTTGATCAACTGGTTTAATTCCAGTTTCGTCAATAGCTTCACCATAAGCTTCTGGTAATAAGATATCAACGGCATCTTGATATAGTGCTTCTACGCCAAAGCGTTGTTCAAAAATTTGGCGAGGTACTTTCCCTTTACGGAAACCTGGCACGTTTATTTGTTTAACTACTTTTTTGAAAGCTTGATCAATTGCTTTGTCTACTTTTTCTGCTGGAACTGTAACGGTTAATACTCCTTCGTTACCTTCCTTTTTTTCCCAAGTTGCTGTCATGTATAAAAACCTCCATGAATATCCTATTTTATTTTTTCAACTTCATTATTATATCATACGTCAATGCTCTACACAAACACTGAGTTTACAAATAATATTGAATGAATAATTGAAATTAATTTAATTATTATTTTACTACTATTATTAATTACCCAAAAATTTAAACATTAATTATTCATGCATATCAATTGAAGTAATTAAATTAACAATAGTATTAGTTGTGTCTAAGCTTTCTAAACCTAACATTGATTTGAAATAGTTTGTGTAAGCTTCAATCCATTCATTTTCAGATGCTATGCTCTCTATGTCTAACGGGTAAAGTAAAATAGCATGGTTGTTCATAAGATGAAGTGCTTCTTCTACAATTTGTGCTGCATCATCTTCCATTTGCTTAATGACTTCTGGAATAATTTTAATCTTAAACAGCGTTTGTTCAAGACCGGAAAGATGATTTGGATTCACTTCAACTGTATAACCAAATTTCTGAACACGAATGTTTTGATTGTATCCGGCAAAACGTAAATATTCAAGCATTATACTCACAACATTCGGTGCAAGTTCAATTTCATTAATAATATTTACCACTGTTTCTTGATAACGATACTGATTATGATCTATTAAAGTTAAGATTGTACTAATTTGTTCACGTAATGACAACGACTCAAAATCACGGAGCATTTCTGCTGCATGCGCATTATGTTTATCAATTTGACTTAGGGCATATTCTTTTAATGGAAATAGTTCCATTCTCGTTTTATGATCATTGACTTCATCAATAATTTGATTAATGACGTCAACGACTTCAAAATATTGTCCTAACCCGTTTAAACTTTTTACATAATAAACCATAAGGTCATCATACTTAGTAATACCTTGTTTCAGTAAAATAATAGCTTCTTCACGCAATTCAAGATAATGTCCCATTTTGTATAACATGGCACATTTCAATAGAGACATTTGCTCATCTAATTCAAATTGTTTTTCAAAATCTTCAAACAGGTCATACATTTGATCTAATTCATTATTGTTAAAAGATTGTTTGATTTCTCTTATTAGTTTATCTTTTGAACGTGGAAAGGGAATGATATCAGACATTTTTATGCACCTCTATTGTATTGACTGTAATATTAACGTACTCCATGTTTCAAAATCATCATAATTATCTATTTTACTTTGATTCACCCATTTTATTTTTAAAGTATCTGTTTCTTTAGCTTCAACATCATTACTATTCACTTTAATTTTGAACACTACACCTAAATGAACTTCGCCAACTTCATTTGTATCATCATTAATAAAACCTATGTATGCTAAATTTTGTGTTTTACTATCTGACAGACCTACTTCTTCTTCAAGTTCTCTTTGTGCATTAATGCGCAATACTTCATTGATAGATTCAGCACCTTTTACATCGTTCATATGTCCACCGACACCGATTGAAGATTGACCATGCAAACGTGATTCTCCACCACCTGCTAATCTCTCATACACTAAAATTTCATCATTCTCATTTTCTAAAATACAATAAGATACCAATTGTTTATATGTCGGATCTTCCTCCATATCTCCACGACGCTTAATTTCATACTTTGAAAGTGCGTCAAAGATATCTTGACCCTTTTCAGAATTTTTATCAAGAAAACCGTTAAATTGATTCTTTTCACTATTAAATAAAATTGTTCTTGGTACTACCGTAATCATTTCATCAAATTTAGACATAAATTTCTCCTTCATATATGGCTTCTAAGCCATTTTATCAAATGATAGTTATTTATCAAAACGTTAATAGATACAAAAATAAAGAGATGTACGAATTGTACATCTCTTTATTTGAGAATTATTTTAAAGCGTCTTTAGCTTTAGCAACTAATTCACCGAAAGCTTTTTCATCTGAAATAGCAATTTCAGAAAGCATTTTACGGTTAACATCGATTCCAGCTTTTTTCAAACCGTTCATTAATCTTGAATAGCTCATGTCATGTTGACGTGCAGCTCCATTAATACGTGTAATCCATAATCTACGGAAATCACGTTTTCTTTGACGACGGTCGCGGAATGCGTACTGTCCTGATTTCATTACTTGTTGTTTTGCTACTTTATATAAAGTTCTTTTTGAACCAAAGTAACCTTTAGCTAATTTAATCGTCTTTTTACGACGAGCTCTTGTTACCGTTCCACCTTTAACACGTGGCATAATAAATTCCTCCTCAAAATATCTTCAATCTTTTTTATCTGTCGTTACTTATTTTTTATAAGCTAATAATTGTTTAACGCGTTTCATATCTGATTTGCTCACTAATGAAGCTTTACGTAATTTACGTTTTTGTTTAGTTGTTTTGTTTGCAAACATATGTGAAGTGAAAGCTCTAGAACGTTTTAATTTACCTGAACCAGTTCTTTTAACACGTTTTGCTGCTCCACGGTGTGTTTTCATTTTAGGCATGATTCAATTCCTCCTGTAGTATCTTTTTATTTTTCGTTAAGTGGGTTAAGCATGATGAACATTTGGCGTCCATCCATTTTAGGTCTTTGCCCAATTGTAGCGATATCTTTACATTCTTCTGCAAATTTTTCTAATACGCGTTGACCAATTTCTTTATGCGTAATAGCACGCCCTCTGAAACGAATTGAAACTTTACATTTGTCGCCTTTTTCTAAGAATTTACGTCCGTTCTTCAATTTAGTTTGGAAATCATGTTCCTCAATTGTTGGACTTAAACGAATTTCTTTAAGGTTAATAACTTTTTGTTTCTTCTTCATTTCTTTTTCTTTTTTCTGTTGTTCGAATTTGTACTTACCATAATCCATGATTTTCGCAACAGGTGGTTTAGCGTTAGGCGACATAATAACTACATCGAGTTCTACGCGCTCTGCCATTTCTAAAGCTTCTGCTTTAGATTTAATACCGATCTGTTCTCCGTCATGTCCGATTAAACGTAATTCTTTTGCACGAATCTTTTCGTTAACTTGAGTCTGATCTTTTGCTATGGTTGACACCTCCAAGATTTTTACGAAATTATCCCAAGAAAAAGAGCGAGTATATAATATACCCGCTCTTCTTTACACACAACAATGTCGTATGTATATAGACCTGCCAACTACTATTAGTGTCGCAACAGGTGAGAAGCGGGAGCTTCTACTTGGTTCGTTTCGTATTCAACATTACCTATCTTAGCAACAATTCATTAGCAAGTCAACAACTTTTCTATTTATTTATCGTCCATTTTAACATTTTGTCTTAAATCCACTTGTTCTAATGGTATTATTTTTGTTTTATAACGTAGTTTATGATAAATGAAGAATGCTAAGAATACTGGAATACCCATATATGTGATAACAAATCTATTGAGATCAAAATCTCCTGATTGGATGAAATCAACATCTTGTCCAATAATTACAAGTACACACAAGACACCTGCAAAAATAGGCCCGAATGGGAATAATTTAGCTTTATATTTTAATTTTGATTTATCATAGTTTTGTTTATCAAAAGCTTTTCTAAATCTGTAATGACTGACTGCAATACCAACCCATGCAATAAAACCAGTCAGACCACTTGCAGCAACGATATATTCATAAGCGTCACCGCTTAAATGTTGTAATACAAAGATAATTACTACGATTACTGCTGTAGCGAGTAATGATACATACGGTACACCACTTCTATTTGTTTTACCAAATATAGGATATGCAAGCTTATCTTTACTCATTGAATATAGCATACGTGTTGAAGCATACATACCTGAGTTACCTGCTGATAATACCGAAGTCAGTATAACAGCATTCATGAATGAGGCTGCAAATGCTAGCCCTGCATTTTGGAATACAAGTGTAAATGGTGAAGTTGAAATATCATCTCCGCCACCCATAAGTGATGGACTATCGTATGGTATCAACATACCAATTACAAAGATTGCAAGAATATAGAATATCAATATTCTCCAGAACACTTGTTTAATTGCCTTAGGAACCGCGCGCTCTGGATTTTCAGACTCTCCTGCTGTAATACCAATAAGTTCAGTACCTTGGAATGAAAAGCCTGCTACCAAGAACACACCTAAAATCGCTAAGATACTTCCTCCAAAGCCATCACCTAAAATAGGACCACTACCTTGAGTGAACGTGTCAAAACCAACAAACTCTCCACCCATGATACCAACTATTGTCAATAAACCGATTGCAATAAAGATAATCACAGTAACTACTTTAATCAAAGCAAACCAATATTCACTTTCGCCAAATACTCTAACGGACAATGCATTCAGTCCAAATATAATAATTAAGAATAGACAGCTCCAACTCCAAGCTGGAATACCTGACATTGGTGTCCAATACTGTATTACTTGTGCAGCAATCGTTACATCGGCTGCAACAGTAATTACCCAGTTAAACCAATAGTTCCAACCTAATGCGAATCCTAGAGATGGATCAACAAAACGTGTAGCATATGTACTAAATGATCCTGACACTGGTAAATATGTTGCCATTTCTCCTAGAGAAGTCATGAGGAAGAATACCATCGCTCCAATGATTGCGAAGGCTAAGAGCGCACCTAAACCACCTGCATCATGTATTGCACCACCAGAAGTCATAAATAAACCAGTCCCAATACAACCTCCAATTGCAATCATGGATATATGGCGATCTTTCAGCCCCCTTTGAACACCATCATTTTGATTCACTTGTTTTGCCATAGACGCTTCCCTTCCTTAAATATAGAGGTTAACTTACTATATGATTAAGATTCATACTATTTATAGTTTGAGCAGTAGTTCATTGTAATTAACTATATGAATTACACAACAATTATAATTTTCGCTCTTTCCCGTTAACGTATTTATGATAATCATTTGACTAAAAATAAAATGGTTGCATACCTATTAGATATGCAACCATTTTAATAATAGCATTTATATAGGTAGCACATCACATATGTGACAGTCCAGTTTCTTTCGATAACTGGCCCAACCTGTATAGTTAATGGACAATACAAGTTTCGGCATCTTCACCTTTCTATTATTCAACATATGCCCCATTCGGCTTCTGAATAATTACTCATTGAAAATGCAACCTCTAACTCAAATTTAATTTTAATATGAATGTGAACTAACTTCACTATTCTGTAATATACATGATTTCTTCAAGAGTTTCAAGACTATCTTTGTTTTTTCAATCTAATCTCATCGAGTAAATTCCAAATGAATTCTTCTTTTTCTAACGTTTCTTGATCTTGGGAACCATATTTTCGTACATTTACTTCATTGTTTTCTACTTCTTTGTCCCCTACAACGAGTTGGTAAGGTATTTTTTGCATTTGTGCTTCTCTAATTTTATAACCCATTTTTTCATTACGATCATCAATTTCAACTCTTACACCTTGAGATTTAAGCTCGTCTTGAATGTGTCTAGCATAATCATAATGTAAATCAACGTTAACAGGTATAATTTCTACTTGTTTTGGTGCTAACCATGCAGGGAATGCACCTTTTGTTTCTTCAGTTAAGAATGCGACGAAACGTTCCATAGTAGATACTACACCACGGTGAATGACTACTGGTCTATGTTGTTCTCCATCATTACCAATATAAGTTAAATCAAATTTCTCTGGTAACAAGAAGTCTAATTGGGCTGTAGATAATGTTTCTTCTTTGCCCATAGCAGTTTGAACTTGTACGTCAAGTTTCGGACCATAGAAGGCTGCTTCGCCTACTGCTTCTTCATAATCTAAACCAAGTTCGTCTACCGCTTCTTTCAACATACTTTCTGCTTTATTCCACATGTCATCGTCATCGAAATATTTTTCTTTATCTTCAGGATCTCTATAACTTACACGGAACTTATAATTTTCAAAGTTGAAATCTTTGTATACATCAACAATTAAATTTACAACACGTTTGAACTCTTCTTTAATTTGGTCCGGACGTACAAAAATATGCGCATCATTTAATGTCATTCCGCGGACACGTTGTAAACCAGAAACCGCACCACTCGCTTCATAACGATGCATAGTACCTAATTCAGCAATTCTAATAGGCAATTCACGATATGAATGTGGTTTATTTGCATAAATCATCATATGGTGCGGACAGTTCATTGGTCTTAAGACCATTTCTTCATGTTCATCTAATTTCATTGTTGGGAACATGTCTTCTTGATAATGGTCCCAATGACCTGATGTTTTGTATAAATCAACGTTGGCCATTACAGGAGTATAAACATGGTCATAACCCATACTTACTTCTTTATCTACAATATAACGTTCAATTTCACGACGAATTGTAGCACCGTTAGGCAACCAAAGTGGCAAACCTGCACCTACTAAAGGGTTGTTAGCAAATAGTTCTAAATCTTTGCCAATTTTACGGTGATCACGCTCTTTGCGTTCCTCCAACATTTTCAAATGTGCTTTCAATTCTTTTTTATCGAAAAATGCTGTGCCGTATATACGTTGTAACATTTTATTGTCACTATTTCCACGCCAATAAGCACCAGCTGTAGATAATAATTTAAATTCTTTTATTTTAGAAGTAGATGGTACATGAACACCACGACATAAATCAGTGAACTCTCCTTGGGAATATAAAGTCACATTTTCATCTTCTGGAATAGCATCGATTAATTCTTGCTTATATGGGTCGTCTGAGAAAAATGATTTAGCTTCATTTCTAGAAACCACTTTACGTTCAATTGGATAGTTTTCATTAACAATTTGTTTCATTGTTTTTTCTATTTTTTCAAAATCATCTGATGAAATACTTTCTTCCATATCAAAATCATAATAAAATCCACCATCAATTACCGGACCAACACCAAAATGAACATTACCATAGAGGCGTTTTAAGGCTTGTGCCATAAGATGTGCAGTAGAATGACGTAATACTTCTAGCGCTTCATCAGAACCAGGTGTAACGATTTCAATTGAGCCATCTTCGTCAATTGGTCTAGTTAAATCAATGAGTTGTCCATTTAATTTACCAGCTACAGCTTTTTTTCTTAATCCTGGACTTATAGAATGTGCAATATCTTCTGTAGTTGTACCTTTATCAAACACTTTTGAATTGCCATCTGGAAATTTAATATTTATTTGCTCCATAAAAACCCTCCTATTTATTCAAGCACTTAAATCAAAATGAAATGATGTTTATACTGAATTAGACTCAAAAACAAAAAGACCCCATCCCTAAAAAGGGACGAGGTCTTCGCGGTACCACCCTAAATTAAAGTTATGATGTAATAACTTTACTCTACGTAAGATAACGGTCTTGAGCCGGATGTTCATTACAACATCAATTATGAAGTAGTAATGAATAAACTTACTTACCAGCATCTCATCTTTTACTGGTTCTCTGTAAAGTAGTGGCTTATTCATCTCGTCTTCATTTCATTTGTTATGATTTAGATTTAATTATATTATACAACATTTATTTTAGATTTCAATCGTTCCTGTAATTTTTTCCTTCTAAGAAATATGGTGTTGATAATGTTTTGATTCTTTCCATGATTCTTGCAGACTTAGTTTTTTCTGTGCCGTCTCGCGTGACAGAGAGATGATATTCTAATTCTTCAAAACTTAAATTAGAACTGAAAAATGTAGGTAACTCTTGAACCATACGATAATGTAACAGTGGGCCAATCACTTCATCTCTTGCCCATGGTGTAATGTCTTCAGCACCTATATCATCTAACATTAATATATTTGCTTCTCTTACTCTAGAGAGTTTCGTTTCAAAAGTACCATCTTTAAATCCGCCTTTAAGTGAACGGATGAATTCTGGTAGATAAACAATTGTAGATGGAATTTTTTCAGTTTTTAATTGATTTGCAATTGCGCCAAGGATAAATGATTTACCAGTACCAAATGGGCCATGTAAATACAAACCTTTAATTTGGGGCTCTTTATTTGTTATTTTTTCACAAATTTGGTTAGCAGCCATTGCGACATCTAATCGATCTCTTCTATCCATATATATATCTTCAAGTTTTGCGTCTAGTGTGTCACGTTGCATATGGTGCGATGTAATTAAATGTTTATTAAACCGTTCTTCGTCGTGTTTAATTTTACAAGGACAAGGTAAATAGCGAATTTTTATATGATTATGTTCGATATATAATTCAGGAATATGACCTGTCACAAAATTGGGACAGTCTTTTAGTTTATGACCATCATAACGCTTTTCTTGATCTTTATATTCTTGTAAAATATTCAAATCTTCATCTATCATCGCATTTGTCAGTTCAGCTTTATGCGACTCTAAAAACTGTTTAACGTCTGGATCATTGACGACATCTTTTTTTATCTTGGCAATTTTTTTTGATAAATCATTTGAATCACCCATAATTTGATTAAATGGTTTCATCTACTTGTCCTCCTTCCATCTATCTTTAAGTTGATTTAAAAACTGTTCTCTATCATTCTTCAATTTTTCATCATCTTCATTATTATTTGAAGTGTCAGTTTCTGTTTTATTATCTCGTTCTTCTAACCATTTAGGTGTCATTTCTCTCGATGCTAATTGTTTTTGTTTATAATAAGACTTAGATGATTTGTTTTCCGTCTTAGGTTGATTCACTTTTATCGCATAATTATATGCTTGTTCAGCTGTTTTGATGCCTTTTTTCTTCCAATTTGATGCTATTTCAAAAATGTAAGTCTTCGGTAGCTTCATATCTTCTTTCAACATCACAAATTGTAACAGTATATTAATGACACCGAATGACAATTGTTCACGTTCTACTAATTCTTCAATCATATACTTTTGTTGTGTTGTTGGTTCAGATTCTGACCAAGACGCTAACATATCTATGGGACTTGTTTCTTCTAATTGTTTTAGCCAAGTAACAGATTTTTCCTCATCTTGCGTTTGGTTGTTATTCTGCACTTGAGTAGCTTGAGTTGTACTATCTGCATAATTGTTAGTTTTGATATTTAAAGATGGCATTTGTTGTTCATGCTCCATCAAATAATAAGTTCTTGCATGTTTTCTTAATTCTTCAAACGAAAGTTCTTGCGCGCTTGTTATCGATTTTAAAATGATACGTTTCATCGGCTCCGGCGTCAAACCATATAAAGTCGCGATTTGTGTAATTAAAGCTTTGGCTTCTTTATCAATAATTTTTGTGCTGATAAAGTGGTTTTGCAATAAATCATATAATGTTTCAAAATCAAAGTGCACTTGTGACAAGTTTAAACCTTCATATGCCGTTTCACTTTGGATTTCATTTGTATTGTCATCTAATGACTTGTTAGGTACTTTAAACACATCAGTGAAATTTCGTGTCACATCTTGATACTTGCTAAAGTCAATTTGCTTTTTATGTTCAAAATGGCGTTTCAATTGTTGATAGCGTTGTTTGCTTACTTCACTAAACAAATACACTGATAACATTGGATCACTGAAAAATTGTTTTGCTGATGGTGGTTGGACAAGCTGATAAACAAAAGACGAATGCTGCGCATCATGATTCACTAATGTTTTAACTAAACCAATTCCCTCTAATAAGTCCATATCTTTTCTAAATTCTAATAAATTAATCTTTAACTCACTCATAATTATATAGTGCGTCAATACAGAATCCGTTTCATATTCAACAAACTGATTCAAATAATGATATAAACCAATTGCATTTGCACCAATCATTGGTGTAAACAATCTATTTAAAATTTCTAAATGCTTACTGTTCAAATAGAAATTGCGCACAACAGTAAAATTATCATGTGGTCTCAAACCATAATCATATGATTGTAACCCCATTTAAGAATCACTCCGTTTATTTCCAGCTAAAATACCTTGCATAGATTGTAATAGTTGATCTACATCCTTAAACTCTTTATATACAGATGCAAATCTTACATACGACACTTGGTCTACGTGCATAAGTAAATTCATCACATGCTCTCCAATTTCACTTGAAGAAATTTCTGCATGTCCTTCATCACGTAACTTCCATTCAACATTATTCGTAATATCTTCTAATTGTTGATAACGGACTGGTCTTTTTTCACATGAACGCACCAATCCATTTAAAATCTTTTCACGTGAAAATTGTTCTCGCGTACCATCTTTTTTTACTACAATGAGTGGTATTTTTTCTATATGTTCAAAAGTTGTGAATCTCGTACTACACTTTTCACATTCTCTTCTTCGTCGAATCGCATTAACTTCATCTGCATGTCTAGAGTCTACAACACGAGAATGAGTCGAATTACATTTCGGGCATTTCATCGAATTATCACCCTCTCGTTTTGATTACTTATCATTATACTATAAATATGTATGTCACAAAAGAATCACTATGACACATGTAAAATACTTATTGCATTATGTAATTTTTATCACTAATATTCCAAATATTGATAGAATTTAACATGCTAATTGCGTCTCTATGATAGTAAGTTTAACATGCTAAGTAATTTCATCATTACTTTTTTCTACAATCATCTAGTATATAGGTTTAAACGACAAATTGAAAACTCCTTTCAAAGTAAGCACTAACAATGTGCATTACTTCAAAAGGAGTATATATAACACTTTCTATCATCATGTCGTACAGTCTAAACATTATGGATTCTTAGCATTTAATCAATTAGTTAATTATTAAATGTTATAAATGTGTACTTTAATTTGTGACAGCGCCAACATCATTTTTGAGTAATTGACCTATTTGTTCAGCCACATCTACAACTCTATTTGAATAGCCCCATTCGTTATCATACCAAGCGATTACTTTGACTTTATTGTCACCCATAATCATTGTGCTTTGTGTATCAATAATTGCTGAATGTGGATTTGTATTAAAGTCCATAGATACTAAAGGTGCATCTTCTGTTGCAATCACACCACCTAAGTCATTATCTTTAAATGCTTGATTGACTTGTTCAGCCGTTACATTCGTGTCTAAATCAACGACTAAATCTACTAATGAAACATTCTTCGTTGGCACTCTTAATGCCATACCATGTAATTTACCATCTAATTCAGGTAGTACTTCTGTTAATGCCTTTGCAGCACCTGTTGAAGTTGGAATAATACTTTCATTACAAGAACGCGCACGTCTTAAATCTTTATGCGGATTATCTATATTATTTTGATCATTCGTAATGGCATGAACCGTTGTCATCAAACCATTTTGTATACCAAATTGATCATTTAATACTTTAGCAACCGGACCAATACAGTTAGTCGTACATGAAGCATTGCTAAATATGTCATACTGTTCAATGTCTAATTGTTTATTATTAACACCTTTGACAATCATTTGGACTTCTCCACCTTTAGATGGACCCGTGAGCAATACTTTTTTAGCACCTGCATTAATATGTGCAACAGCTTTATCTCCATGATTGAATTTTCCGGTAGCCTCAATAACGATATCGATGTTTAGCGTTTCCCAAGGTAAGTGCTCAGGATTTCTTTCTGCTACAAGATTAATCTCATGGTTATCGACTTTGACCCCATTTTCTATAGGCTCTACTTTTAAATCGTAAGCACCATGAGTTGTATCATAATTAATTAGGTGGGCAATCGTTTCAGGTGGGTAGCTCGCATTAATTGCTACTACATTTAAATCCTTATTTTTCAAAGCGATTCTTAATACCATTCTTCCTATTCTACCCATTCCATTAATTGCAATATTTGTCGTCATTCAAAGCACCCCTTATTTTTGTGTTATACTTTATGGAAATAGTATAACATAAATAAAAGTACAAGAAAGCGTTTTCTAAAATAAAATCAAAAAATTTGCATTCCGCTTACCTAAGAGCTTAAAGAGACCTTTTCGAGATAATTTCATCTGTATAATTTGAAATCATAGTAAAAAAGTACTACTCAAACTTAGATTATAAGTTGAGTAGCACTTCAGAATACACTTATTAAACCATACTAATGTATATTAAATCAAGCATACGATAATTATCATTTAAAAACTCACTTAAAAAGATGATTTACTGCGCTTCTTCTTCAGTATTGTTGTGAATATAGCCTTCTTCTACAAGCATTCTTTCTAAGTTCTGCTTCAATTCTAATTTCGTATCACGGTTATCAATTTCACGATCCGCCATTCTACGTTTTTTATCGATTGAAATTTGACTATAAACACGTGCTTTCGCATCTTCCATTGATAAATTATTACGTTCCATCAATCTATCAATTTGAATACTTTCAGAAGTGTATACTAACCAAACCTCATCCACTGTATCTTGTAAGTCATTTTCAAATAATAACGGAATATCCATAATGACATTATAGCCTTGCTCAAGATAAGCTTCTTTTTCTTCTTCCATGATGTCTCTAACAATAGGATGAATAATTTCATTTAATTCCAATCTTTTCTCTGGATGATTAAATATGACATCTCCTACATATGATCGATTCATATTGCCATCTTCATCTATCGCTTCTTCTCCAAATGCTTCTTTAACTTGTTCTAGTCCTTTGGTACCTTTTTCTACTGCTTGGCGTGATGCAACATCTGCATCTACGACTTTAAAACCATGTACGGTTAATAATTCCGAAACACTGGATTTACCTGATGCGATACCACCTGTTAGTCCTATAACCTTTGGCATAATATCACTCTTCCTTTATTTTTGACATGTAGCGCAGAAATGACTATTTCTCGTTGCAATAACTTGAGTTTCAATATCACTTCCACACACTTTACATATCTTTTGTTTATAAACATTAAGATGTAATTGCATCGTACCTGTACTACCGTCTGCATGACGATAATCAGATATGCTCGTTCCACCATATTTTATACCCGCTTCTAATACATCTCGAACATAATAAAATAATATTTCTCGTTCTTGATTATTCAACTCTTTTGATAGACGCGCTGGATGGATACCTGCTCTAAAAAGCGCTTCACACGCATAAATGTTACCACAGCCGGAAATGACCCGATGATCTAAAATCATTTGCTTAATAGGCTTGTTTTGGTAAAGTTTTTTATTAAACCATGATAAATAATGTGGCATTGCTTCTTCATCAAATGGTTCTGGAGCAATTTCTAAAAATGAGGGATACGCCTCAAATGATGGCACATTTCTAATTTCACCGAAGCGGCGAATATCAGAATAGACAAGCAACTTATCATTATTTAATTTAAATATAACATGCCAATGTTTACGATAATTTGGAACACTAATATCCTCTATCTTATCGACCACAAAGAAACCACCAGCCATACCTAGATGGCTAATAAGTATTCTTTCTTCACCGTTTTTCTCTAAGTAGAAAACGATATACTTACTTCGTCTATCTATATCACTAATTGTAAAATGCTCAGTAAAGCGTCTGAACGTATCTAATTCTAAACCTTTAATTATCGTCTCACGTTGGTTTGCTTTACCTTCATGCACTTTGTCAGAAAAAGTAACTGATTCAATTGTTTGTCCTTTAACAAAAGGCTTAATACCTCTTTTTACATGTTCTACTTCTGGTAATTCAGGCAATATAATACCTTCTTTCTATTTTGCATCGTACCATGTTTGACCATAGCTAGATTCAACTTTTAATGGCACATCTAACTCTATCGCATTATCCATAATCTTTTCAATGAATTTTTCAAACGCTTCTACTTCTTCTTTAGGTACTTCAAAAATCAATTCATCGTGCACTTGTAATAATAGTTGTGCATGGAAATCTGTTTCTTTAACTTCATTTGCAAAATTAACCATGGCTAATTTAATAATATCTGCAGCTGTACCTTGAATTGGTGTATTCATTGCAGTTCTTTCTGCAAAACCTCTCAAATTAAAGTTTCTACTTGTGATATCTGGTATATATCTACGACGATGTAATAACGTTTCAACATAGCCCTGAGCTTTGCAGTCTTTAACAATATCTTCCATATATTGTTTAACCCCAGGGAAACTATCTAGATAATCATCAATAAATTGTTTCGCTTGTTTTCTTGTTATGCCTAAACTCTGGCTTAGACCATAATCGCTTATGCCATAAACAATTCCGAAATTTACTGCCTTCGCTTGCCTACGCATCGTGCTATCAACGTCATCTGGTTGTACATTGAATACTTTCATAGCTGTAGCTGTGTGAATGTCTTCATCATTAATAAATGCTTGTTTCATACTTTCATCTTGCGTGATGTGCGCCAATACTCTTAATTCAATCTGCGAGTAATCGGCTGCAAATATGACATTGTTTTCGTTTGTAGATTTAAAAGCTTTTCTGATTTTTCTACCTTCTTCTAAACGAATAGGTATATTTTGTAGGTTAGGATCAATAGATGACAATCTACCAGTTTGTGCAAGTGTTTGGTTAAAGCGTGTATGGATACGATTATCCTCAGCGATCACTTTTTGCAATCCTTCTACATACGTAGACTGTAATTTAGCAAGTTGTCTATACTCAAGGATATGCTCAATAATAGAATGTTCACCTTGTAATTGTTCTAACACATCTACTGCTGTGGAATAACCTGTCTTCGTTTTTTTAATTACAGGTAACTCTAATGTTTCAAATAATACAACACCTAACTGTTTTGGTGAATTGATATTAAATGGCTCTCCTGCAGCTTCATGTATATTTTTTATTAACACATCTAATTTACTTTGAATCTCTTTTTCCATTTCTTTTAAATCATTAGCGACTGTATAAATACCTGTTTCTTCCATTTCACTTAAAATACGTGCCAATGGTAATTCTAAATCATTTAGTAAATCTGTTTGATTATATTCATCTAGTTGCTTTGCCATTTTGGGCTTAATTGCACTAATTGCTTCTATAATGGTTGCTACATGGTGATTCAGAACATCATCTTCAGGCAATTGTCTTTTTTTGCCTTTACCATAAACAGCGATGGTTTGTTGTACATAATATTGACCATAATTCGTAACAACTGAATTGACATCATCTATTGTACGTGATGGGTCAATAATATAACTTGCTAACATCACATCAAACACAATGTGTTTAATCGCAATATCTAATCTATGTGCAACAACATATGATTTTTTAGCATCATATACATTCTTTTCTGTAGTACTATCTTCTAACCATGCAATAAGTGCTGGATAATCATGCATCTTATGTGCATCAATAACAACATGGTGCGTGCCATCATATAAAGCAAACTTTAATATGTCATCTTTTAAGTAATTAGAACCATCTAACTCAAAATGTATAGATGCAGCGTCTAAGTTGTTAAAATCAACCTGTGCAAAATCACTTGCTATATTGATTTCCATTTCTTCCACACTTGAGCTACTGCCATCAACGTCTATTTGGTCTAACAACTGTTTAAACTCTAATTTTTTAAATAATTCAATTTTATCATTTGTATCTGGATTTTCTTGCAATTTAGTCTCGTTTAAAGATACTTCAATTGGACTTTCACAATTAATTGTCGCAAGTTCCTTACTCATTAAGGCATCATCTTTGCTATTTTCAAGTTTCTCTTTTAATTTCTTCCCAGAGACTTCATCTAGATGTTCGTAGACATTTTCCACATTTGAAAATTGTTTCAATAATTTAATCGCTGTTTTTTCACCAACACCTGCAACACCTGGAATATTGTCTGAAGTGTCACCCATTAAGCCTTTCATATCAATAATTTGTTCAGGTACCAAACCATCATATTTTTCTGAAATAAATTCCGGTGTGTAATGATCAACATCTGTCACACCTTTTTTAGTGTAATAGATTGTAACGTCATCTGTAGCAAGTTGTGTTAAATCTCGGTCACCAGTTACAATAATTGTTTGGAATTTTTCTTCATTTGCTTGTTTACTTAGCGTACCGATAATATCATCCGCTTCATAATTCTCTAACTCATAACGTTTAATTTGATAAGCATCTAATAATTGTCTGATATAAGGAAATTGTTCACTTAATTCAGGCGGTGTTTTTTGACGTCCACCTTTATACTCACTATATTGTGAGTGTCTGAACGTGGTCTTTCCAGCATCGAATGCAACTAAGAAATGTGTGGGCTGTTCTTCTTTTATAATTTTTTCAAGCAACATCGCAAAACCATACACGGCATTGGTATGAATACCTGCCTTATTTTGTAACAATGGCAAAGCGTAAAAAGCTCTAAAGCTAAGACTGTTACCATCAACTAAGATTAATTTATTCAATGTTTTAACCTCCAACACATATTTACTATCCATTTTATCACAAATTATAACTCTACCCGTATTGATACGACATATCTTCTGGTTTTCATTGCAATATAAAAAAATCGACCTAACAACATAAAGTTAATTAGATCGACTATCATTTTAATTTTGTATAAAATCACACAACAATTATAAATTTAAAGTATACTTATTCTGTTTCAAAAAATGTAATTCTAAATGTTGATCCTTCATTCGGACTACTAATTACATTAATTCTACCATTATGGGCTTCCATAATATGTTTTGTAATAGACAATCCTAAGCCTGTGCCACCTGAATCTCTACTACGTGCTTTATCTACTCTATAAAAGCGTTCAAAAATATGTTTTTGGTCTTCTTCACTTATACCCATACCGAAATCTTCTACTTCTAGTATACGCTTATTGCCCTCTTTATATACACGCACAATAACTTCATCCGATTCCTTAGAGTAACTAATTGCATTGGATAGTAAATTGATAACAACTTGTGAAACTTTATCATTATTTGCATCAATGACAATATCAGGTGTCACTTCATTAACAATTGTTATATCTTTACTTTCAGCAATCGTCTGCATATTTTTAATCGTTAGTTCCGCAATGTCAGACAAACTAATATATTCAGTTTCTATTTCAGATTGTTGTTCGACATGAGATAAATCTAGTAAATCAAAAACTAAGGTTTCTATGCGATTAGATTCTTTAGAAATGATTTGTAAAAAATCATCTAATGCCTGTTCATCATTTTTTGCCCCATCTAGTAATGTTTCAGCAAATCCTTTTATTGAAGTAATAGGTGTTTTTAATTCGTGTGATACATTTGCTACAAATTCACGACGTAAATTTTCAAGCTTTTTAAGGTTTGTGATGTCATGCATAACAATAACCATGCCATATAAATTTTTCTTAGTTTTTGACAAAATTGGTACGCAAGCAGTATCAAAATATTTCTGATGCACTTGATCTATGGTTAATTCTACTTGATCATAAATAGGTTTTTCTACTTTAAACGCATCAACAATAAGTTTTTGGATTTTAACATCGATAAACTCAACATAACTTTTATGCTCTACTGCTTCTTCAGGCGTAAATAACTCATAATATGCTTTATTTGCTACAACAATTTCACCATATTTATCAATCATTAATATGGAACTCGGAATACTTTCTACAGTTGTTTTTAGCCTATTGGATTGTAGCTTTTGCTTATGATTTAAACGTTGTAAACGTCTAGCTAATTCATTTGTAGTAACGAACAACTCTCTCGTCTCTTTTACGTTGCTCTCTGGCACCCTCACATGATAATACCCCTCAGCCAAAAGGTTCGTGGCATACGTTACTTCATTAATAGGTCTTATATACGTTCTATTGATACTTCGAACGACAAAGAAAATAATCACTAAAACAATTAAACCAATTAAAGCCGTGTATTTCCACAGTTCAATTTGTAATTCTAAGATTTCATTATTTACACCACTAATCAAAACATCTTTATCTTTGATTGAAGTCTTGAATGTATATCTTCGATCATCAGCTACTTTATCATAAATTAAGTTCGAAGGAATAGCATCATTTCTTATATCTTCATTTATCTCAGTTCCTTGTTTTGTGGACAACAAGACATCGTTACCTTTTTCAATAACTACAGTATATTTTTCACTTTCAGCAATATCTTTGATTTCAGCTATTTTATCATGGTTGTACAAACTAACGAAATGCTCTGAACGATGCTCTAGGTCCCCTTCTTGACCCGTAGTAACCGTGTTATAAATAACATGTGTTATGATTGCGCCTAACATAATAAAGCTAATGATAACGATGGTACATAATAAAAATAAGAGGCGGTGATGAAACTTCAGCATTAAACCTTAGGTCTCTCCAACTTATATCCTAAACCTCGTACTGTTTTGATAAGTTTAGGTTGTTTTGGGTTTTCTTCTAATTTATCTCTTAAATGACTAATATGTACATCCACAATTCTAGAGTCACCCGCGAATTCATAATTCCATACTGAATTTAACATATGTTCACGTGTGATCACTCTACCCTGTCTTTCGATAAGATATAATAACAGTTCAAATTCTTTTGGTGTTAATTCTAATAATTCATCTTCTCTATACACTTCAAAATATTCTGGTCTAATTCTGATTGAACCAATAAGTATGTCATCTTCATCATTTTCAATTTGAGCTGCTTCTGTAACCATCGCAGATCTTCTTAAAATAGCTTTGACTCTTGCTACTACTTCTCTTGGTGAAAATGGTTTAGTCATGTAATCATCTGCACCAAGTTCTAGTCCTAGTACACGATCAAATTCATCATCTTTAGCTGTCAGCATTAAGATAGGTACAAGATTTTTATCAGAACGAATCGTTTTACAAACTTCTATTCCATCTTTTTTTGGAAGCATGACATCTAACACAACTAATTCGGGATTTGTAGCATTGACCTTCTCCAGTGCTTCTTCTCCATCATAAGCTACATCCACTATATACCCAGCTTGTTCTAAATTATATTTTAATAAGGTTACGATTGATTGCTCATCATCTACTACAAGTACTTTTTGTGACATAGTATACCTCCATATTTGTGTTTACAAATTAATTATAACTTATATTTAAATAAAAATAACATACTTTAAATTCTTTTCACATAAACTTTACAATACCTAGAATAAAGGATCAAATTAAGTATTCATGAATTTAATGTAATTGTGATGTTAACAATCTGTTGCGCTGTTGATTTCATTTCACTGATTTTTTTAAAAATCATACGTTAACAAAATCTTAACATTTAATTAACAACATGAACACTTATATCATTGAAAATATGCAATCCAGAGAAATTGTTCGAGTTAATATACATCAAACAACGTTCTTAAATTTACAATTTACATTAAAAAATGTGGATTAAATGCTATTTGTGAGGCACTTTTTACTAACTTATGAAAATCACAAAAAAATACCAACAAAATCCTAAGATATTGTTGGTATTTTTAAAATCAATTCGTATTGAATCTTTAAAGACTCAATACGAATTTGGATTATTTGATGTTTTTAATAAGTTCATCTGCAAACTCAGAAGTAGAAACTTCTTTAGCACCGTCCATTAAACGAGCAAAGTCGTAAGTTACCACTTTAGAAGCAATTGTTTTCTCAATTGATTCAGTGATCTTATCTGCAGCTTCTTGCCATCCTAAGTGTTCTAACATTAATGTTGCACTTAAAATTTCAGATGATGGGTTAACTTTATTTAATCCTGCATATTTTGGAGCTGTACCATGTGTAGCTTCAAAAATAGCATGACCTGTTTCATAGTTAATGTTTGCACCAGGTGCAATACCAATGCCGCCAACTTGTGCTGCTAACGCATCAGATACATAGTCACCATTTAAGTTCATTGTAGCTACTACATCATGATCTGATGGACGTGTTAAAATTTGTTGTAAGAAAATGTCAGCAATTGAATCTTTAACGATAATTTTGCCTTCTTTTTCTGCTTTTTCTTGCGCTTCGTTTGCTTTGTCTTTACCTTCTTTTTCAACAATTTCATCATATTGCTGCCAAGTAAATACTTTATCACCAAATTCGTTATGTGCTAAGTCATAACCCCATTGTTTAAATGCGCCTTCAGTAAATTTCATGATATTACCTTTGTGCACTAATGTTAATGATTTACGATTATTTTCTAAAGCATATTGTATAGAAGCACGTACTAAACGCTCTGTACCTTCTTTAGAAACTGGTTTCACGCCAATACCTGATGTTTCTGGGAATCTAATATTTTTAGCGCCCATTTCATTTTGTAAGAATTCAATTAATTTCTTAACTTCAGGTGTGCCTTCTTGGAATTCGATACCAGCATAAATGTCTTCAGTATTTTCACGGAAAATAACCATATCAGTGTCTTCAGGACGTTTAACTGGTGATGGAACGCCTTGGAACCAACGTACTGGACGTAGACATGTAAATAAATCTAATTCTTGACGTAAAGCAACGTTAAGTGAACGGATGCCGCCACCAATTGGTGTTGTTAAAGGACCTTTAATAGCAATTAAATATTCATTAATCGTATCAAGTGTTTCTTTAGGTAACCACTCGCCAGTTTCATCGTAAGCTTTTTGTCCAGCTAATACTTCTTTCCATTCGATTTTCTTTTCACCGCTATAAGCTTCTTCAACCGCTGCATCGATTACTCTGCTAGCCGCATTCCAAATATCTGGTCCAATACCATCACCAATAATAAATGGGATGATTGGATTATTTGGAACTGTTAAACCTTCTTGTGATTTTACTATTTTTTCTCCTGACATGTAAAAAAACCTCCGTGTTTTGTTTTTGATTAAATATTTTCTAAAAATATTGTTTGTACATTCATTATTACAATAAATATTTTAATAATGAATGATTAAACTTATTATCTTTTTTCTATTGGTTCATATTTTCTATCTGTTTCACCAATATACTCAGCTCTTGGACGCATAATTCTATTATCTCTATATTGTTCTAAGATATGTGCAATCCAACCAGAAGTTCTACTTACTGCAAAAATTGGAGTGAATAAATCATGTTCGATGTTCATACTATGATAAACGGTCGCACTAAAGAAATCCACATTGGCTATTAAGCCTTTTTCTTCTTTCATCTTATCAGCAATTTTAACGGAAATATCAAACAATTGACTTTGACCTGTTTCTGCTGTAATTTTTCTACTCATTTCTTTTAAGTATTTCGCTCTTGGATCACCATCTTTATATACGCGGTGTCCGAAGCCCATAATCTTTTCTTTATTTTCAATTTTTTTATCGATGTAATTATCAACTTCATCAATTGATTTCACTTCAGATAACATGCTCATGACACGTTCATTTGCCCCACCGTGAAGTGGACCTTTCAATGAACCAACTGCAGCAACAATACCTGAATACATATCGGATAATGATGAAACAGCACATCTTGCTGTAAATGTTGAGGCATTTAACTCATGGTCTGCGTGTAATACAAGCGCTTTGTTAAACGCTTCGACTTCGATATCTGTAGGCAATTCTCCTCTTAACATATATAAGAAGTTACCAGCATAATTTAAATCGCTATTTGGTTTTACAACATCTTTACCTTCTCTAACTCTTGCATATGCTGTAACAAGAGAAGCTATTTTAGCTTGAATACGTATCGCACGCTCCATTGTTTGTTCATCGCTTTCAGTTTCAGCATGTTCATCAAAATGGGCAATATAAGACACAGATGTTCTTAACGCTGTCATTGGATGCACGTTACTAGTAGCGTATTCTTTAAAGTGGCTATACACTCTAGGATTTAATGTCATGTATCCAAAAAGTTTTTCTTTTAATTCTTTTAATTCTTCTTCATTAGGTAATCGGTAGTGCCATAACAAGAAGACAACTTCTTCAAACTCAGCATTTTGAGCTAAATCATCAATATCATAACCTGCATATGTTAATTGACTATCAATGATAGAACTTACTTTAGTTTGAGATGCAATTACCCCTTCTAAACCTTTTTGTAACTCTGCCATATATAAATTCCCCTTTTCTATTTCGTTATGAAATGGCTTTCATTAACCATTATATCCAATTTCGTCCCTTTTGTGAATATTTAAAGTTTAATCCTCTTGCCAGAACACTAAGAAATAAGTATTTGTTTATATACCCTTAAAACACATCATGATATTAAATGGTGTTATAAACTCATTCTAGTATGTAAAGCCTTACAGTTCAATTTTAATTACTTTTCATTTGGTTATCATTATTAATAACTAATTATTAATGTAGTTTTACCCTTAATTTTTTTATGGTTCAGTTAAAAAACAGTTGTAATATTTTAAAGACAGTTGCATAATAATAAAACGACAAAATGAAGGAGTAGTAGATTATGTCAAACAATGAATTACAGAGAGAACTAAGCAACCGGCACATCCAGCTGATTGCAATTGGTGGCGCAATTGGTACAGGTCTGTTTTTAGGAGCTGGTCAAACAATCGCGTTAACTGGCCCTTCTATTTTACTTACATATATCATCATTGGTTTTATGCTATTTATGTTTATGCGTGGCTTAGGAGAAATGCTTGTAACAAATACTAATTTTAAGTCTTTCGCAGATGTCACGAATAAGTACATTGGTTCTTTTGCAGGTTTTGTGACTGGTTGGACTTATTGGTTATGTTGGATTATTACTGGTATGGCTGAGGTAACTGCAGTTGCTAAATATGTAAGTTTTTGGTTTCCTCACATTCCAAATTGGATCAGTGCATTATTCTGTGTACTTGTACTTATGTCACTTAATTTATTAAGTGCTAAACTATTTGGTGAATTAGAATTTTGGTTTGCAATCATTAAAATAGTAACGATTCTTGCTTTGATTGTTGTTGGTGCAATTATGATTATTATGGCCTATGACACACAATTTGGACATGCTTCATTATCTAATTTATACAATAATGGCATATTTCCTAAAGGTGTTAATGGATTTTTAATGTCATTCCAAATGGCTGTATTCTCATTTGTGGGTATCGAATTAATAGGTGTTACTGCAGGCGAAACTAAAGATCCGACTAAGACTCTACCGAAAGCAATTAATAGCGTTCCTTTACGTATATTAGTCTTTTATGTTGGTGCATTAGCTGTAATCATGTCAATCATCCCATGGAATGCTATAAATCCTGACGATAGTCCATTTGTTAGATTGTTCGCACTAATTGGTATTCCATTTGCAGCAGGCATTATTAATTTCGTTGTTCTAACTGCAGCGGCGTCTTCTTGTAACAGCGGCATTTTTTCTAACAGTCGTATGCTCTTTGGTCTTTCTAATCAAAAACAAGCACCGCCTTATTTTGCGTCAACGAATAAAAATGGCGTTCCGCACATTGCAATATTTGTCTCATGTGCATTACTGATGATTGCTGCTTTATTAAATTATATTGTCCCGAATGCGACACTCGTCTTCACTTATATCACCACTGTATCTACAGTGTTGTTTTTAGCTGTTTGGGCATTAATCATTGTTGCTTATATTAATTATACTAAACGTAACCCAGAAGCTCACAAACAGGCTAATTTTAAATTAGTAGGCGGTAAATATATGGGATATATCATCTTAATATTCTTCTTGTTAGTATTTTGTTTATTGTTCGTAAATGAAGTTACAAGAACAGCGGTATTTTTAACACCAATATGGTTCGTTATGCTAAGTTTAATGTACTTAAGATATAAAAAAGTAGCACGTACTCAAGGTAAATAAAAAACAGATATTTTCAAAATGAACTATCTATACACATTGCTTGCGAACCAATGTGTATAGATAGTTTTTATTATAATTAAAATCAAGAATACTTTGTTATTTCATATAAAGTTGAGTGAAAATTAAAAAGAGAGTTAATTGAATTTAAAATTCAATTAACTCTCAACTTCTTATATTATTTCAAACAGGAATTTACAACTACCTATTAGTTTATATTCGTAAATCTATTATAGAACGTTAGCATAACCTTCAAAGATTTTACCTTGATTTGCATCAATAGTAACTAAAACATCATTTTGTATTTCTTTAGTTGCGTTTTCAACACCAACAACTGTAGGAATACCTTTTTCTAAACCAATGATTGCACTTGGTGAAGTGATGCCATTTTCCTCTGTGATTAAACCAATTGCATTTTCAATATAAGGTACAAGTGTTTCGTCTACTGAAGACGTTACAATAATTGTTTCAGATAGATCTTTACCTTCTAACTCATTTGCATTATTAACAACAAGTGTTTGGCCAACAACTGAATTTCTACCAATACCTTGTCCTTTAGCAAGTTCATCTCCTACTAAATGTAATTTCATCATGTTAGTAGTACCTTTTTCACCTGTTGGAACACCAGCAGTGATAATAATTAAATCACCATTTTGAACTTTTTCAGTTTCAACTGCAGTTGCTACAGCATTATTTAATAATGCATCTGTAGTTTTACGTCCTTCTTTGATTACTGGATGAATTCCCCATACTAGAGCACATTGGCGTGCAGTTTCTGGATTAGGTGTTACTGCGATAATGTCTGATTGTGGACGATATTTAGAAATCGTACGAGCAGTTGAACCACTTTCTGTAGCAGCAACAATTGCTTTTACATTTAAGTTTAATGCTGTATGTGCAACTGAAACACCAATTGCGTTAACAAGTGACGTTTCTACTAATTTAGTGCGATCTGACAATAATTTTTTATAATCTTGTGCACCTTCAGCAGAAACTGCAATATTACGCATTGTTTTAACTGCTTCTTCAGGATAAAGTCCAGCAGCTGTTTCACCAGAAAGCATTACTGCGTCTGTACCATCATAGATTGCGTTGGCAACATCACTTGCTTCGGCACGTGTAGCACGTGGGTTTCTTTGCATAGAATCAAGCATTTGTGTCGCAGTGATAACAGGTTTGCCTAATTTATTACATTGTCTGATTAAATCTTTTTGCACCATAGGTACTGATTCTGGTGGAATTTCAACACCCATATCACCACGTGCAACCATTAAACCGTCTGAAACTTCAAGAATATCTTTGATGTTGTCAATACCTTCTTGGTTTTCAATTTTAGGTATAATGCTGATTGTTGTATTTTTTTGTGCTTCAAGTAATTTACGGATATCAAGTACATCACTTGGACGACGTACGAAACTAGCTGCGATGAAATCAACGCCTTCGCTAATACCAAAATTAATATCTTCAGCATCTTTATCAGTAATACCAGGTAAACTTACTTTAACGCCTGGTAAGTTTACGCCTTTTTTATTTTTTAATTCGCCAGTGTTTAATACATCACAAACAACTTCGCCATTATCTTTGTCGATACGTTTAACTTGTAATTCAATTAAACCATCATCTAATAAAATATATGAACCTTCTTCTACATCATTGATTAAATTATCATAAGTTACTGAGAATTTTTCAGGTGTACCTTCTACTTCTGTCATGCTTACGATGACTTCAGTATCTCTTTCAAGTTCAATACCGCCATCTTTCATACTGTGTGTACGAATTTCAGGTCCTTTAGTATCAAGTAAGATTGCAACAGTTTTACCTAATTTTTTAGATACTTTACGAATCGAGTCAATTCTTGCTTTATGTTCTGCATGATCACCATGTGAAAAGTTTAAACGTGCAACATTCATTCCGGCTTTCATTAATTTCTCAAGCATTTCTTCCGATTCTGACGCTGGTCCAATAGTACAAACAATTTTAGTTTTTCTCATTAATAATGCCTCCAAGTATTTTATATAGATAATTCATTTGTTAATTCATAAGTTTCAAAATCGAACTCATGTTGATCTGATCTAAATATTTCTTCAAATGGTGTATCAGTTAATTCATTATTACGGATTCCCACACCAATAGCAGTTTTCCCTTGTAATAATAAATCTACTGCATGACCACCTAAACGTGACGCTAACACACGATCTGCTCCACTTGGGCTACCACCACGTTGGATGTGACCCAATACAGAAACACGTGCATCAACATTAATATACTTAGTTAACTCTTGAGCGCAAGCCTCTCCAGACATACAACCTTCTGCTACCATGACGATTGAATGTTTTTTGCCTCTTTTAATACCATTATCGATTTTTTCAGCTACATCTTTGATGTCTGTTTCTACCTCTGGAACGATAATTGTTTCTGCACCTACAGACATGCCTGCCCACAATGCTAAGTCTCCACAATCACGTCCCATAACTTCTATAATAAAGGTTCTAGCATGACTCGATGCTGTATCACGGATTTTATCAACACAATCAATAATAGTGTTTAATGCTGTATCAAATCCAATTGTAAAATCTGAACCATTAATATCATTATCAATCGTACCAGGTATTCCAATTGTCTGGATTTCTTCACATTCTTCACTTATACGTTGCGCGCCTCTGTAACTACCGTCTCCACCGATAACTACAAGGCCTTCGATTCCTCTTTTACGTAAGTTTTCTATACCTTTCTTACGCATTTCTACTTCTTTAAATTCAGGACACCTTGCTGAATATAAAAAAGTGCCTCCGCGTTGAATTGTATCCCCAACAGAACCGAGTTCAAGCTTTTCGATATCATCGTTTAATAAACCTTGATAGCCTTGGTAAACACCATAGACTTCAATGTTATTAAAAATCGCTTTTCTAACTACAGCTCTTATAGCTGCGTTCATGCCTGGAGAATCTCCACCACTTGTCAACACTGCAATTTTTTTCATGACGACAAACCTTTCTAACATGTATTTCTTATTCTAAAAATACCATAAATAATACAATGGTGCCATTAAAATAAGGCTTTGTGCCAAATGTAAACGTTTTAAAGTAATCTAAACTATTAATTTATAAATAGTAAGCGTTTACTATAATTTTCGGCAAAAATGAAATGAGCGCTCTTATGTATTTACCTTTAAATTATATTTCTTAAACAATATATTTATTTTTTAAATAAAATAAATATTTGTGTTTACTCAATCTACTTCTCTACAACTATAAAAATGGCTGTGAAAAAATCTATCGTCATAGATTTTTTCACAGCTCATCTCAATATGTTTGATATTATTCGTGAAATGCTCCAATATTTCTAAATTTTGCATAACGGTCATCAACAAGTTGTTGTTTACTTAGCTGACTTAATTCTGCTAAATGATATTCAAAACCTTTCTTGATGTTTTGTGCTTGAATTTCAACATCATGGTGTGCACCACCTAATGGTTCTTTAATTACATCATCAGCTATATTGAGTTCACGTAAATCTTCAGCAGTAATCTTCATTGTTTCTGCAGCAATTTTTGCAAGATTACTGTCTTTCCATAACAGTGCAGAAGCACCTTCAGGTGAAATAACAGAATACGTACTATTTTCAAGCATCAATATACGATTTGTAATACCTAAACCTAAAGCTCCTCCACTACCACCTTCACCAATCACAATAGAAATGACTGGCACTGTTAACGAAGCCATTTCAACTAAGTTTCTAGCGATAGATTCACTTTGTCCACGTTCTTCTGCTGCTTTACCTGGATACGCACCTTTAGTATCGATAAAAGTAATAATAGGTCGATTGAATTTTTCCGCCTGTTTCATCAATCTAATTGCTTTTCTATAACCTTCTGGATGTGCCATCCCAAAATTACGATAAATATTATCTTTGGTATCTTTACCACGTTGTTGTCCAACTACAGTAACAGCTTGGCCATTCAAATAACCAATGCCACCAATCATTGCAGGATCATCTCTATAATTTCTATCACCATGAAATTCCATGAATGAATCAAATATATAAGGTATGTAATCTAAAGATGTAGGTCTTTCTTGTAAACGTGCTAATTGCACACGATCCCATGGTTTAAGGTTTGTATATACCTTTTCAGTCTCTCTCTCTAAAGAAGCTTCGAGCATATCAATTTCTTCTTGAAGATCTACATCATTCTTTTCTTGAGATTCTTTTAATGATTCAATTTTATTTTTTATTTCAAAAAGCGGCTTTTCAAAATCAAGCATTTGTTTTCACCTCTTGGTGCATTTTTAAGATATTAGATAACGTTGTTTTCATTTCTTTTCTATGTACTACTTTATCTAATTGACCATGTTCTAATAGAAATTCTGCAGTTTGGAAATCATCTGGTAATTTTTCATTAATAGTTTGTTCAATGACACGTCTTCCAGCAAATCCAATTAACGCTTTTGGTTCACTAAGATTAATATCACCTACAGAAGCAAAGCTTGCAGAAACACCACCTGTAGTTGGATTAGTGATGTAAGAAATATACAATAACCCCGCATCCGCGTGTTTCTTCAGTGTCACACTCGTTTTACCCATTTGCATTAACGATATAATACCTTCTTGCATTCTAGCTCCACCGCTTGCTGAAAATAAAATAAATGGCAAACGATTTTCAATACAATGCTCAATAATTCTACAAATTTTCTCGCCTACTACAGAACCCATGCTGCCCATTCTGAATCTAGCATCCATAACAGCAACACCATAACTTATACCTTCTAAATTTGCAGTTCCAGTCACTACTGCTTCGTTCAGCTCAGTTTTTTGTCGATCTTTTTGGATTTTTTCTTCATAACTTGGGAAGTCCAATGGGTTTGCCGAAGTCATGCCTCTATCAAATTCTTTAAATGTACCTTCGTCGGAAATAGCTTCAATACGTTTATAAGCTGTAAGTGCAATGTGATGATCACAGTTAAAGCAAACGTTTAAGTTTTCAGCTAATTCTTTCGTATACATAATTTTTTTACATTTAGGACATTTCGTCATAATACCTGCAGGAACATCACTTTGCTTTGAATCCGATACGGTCACGTACTTTTTCTTTTTACTACTTCTATTGAAAAAATCTTTAAACATTGGTAAACCTCCACATAAATATCGCAATCTTTCTCTACACTTAACTGTAAGTCACGTATTGAGTTCAGGATTAACGAATATTATTTATCTAAGTCTGTTAATTTCATTGTCTTTTCATAAATTTCCTCTGGATCCATATCATTTCTAGCAACGCCAGACTCCATTGCTGCTTTTGCAACTTCTCTAGCGACTGATGGTGCTACACGCTTATCAAACGGACCAGGAATACAATAATCAGGATTCAATTCTTCTTGATTAATTAAATTAGCAATTGCTTCAACCGCAGCCTGTTTCATTGCTTCATTAATTTGTGTTGCTTCTACATCTAAAGCACCTCTGAATATACCCGGAAATGCTAAGACATTATTAATTTGATTTGGAAAATCTGAACGGCCTGTTCCTATTACTTTTGCACCTGCTGCTTTTGCAACATCTGGCTGAATTTCTGGGTTAGGGTTTGCCATAGCAAAGATAATTGGATCATCAGCCATAGATTCGACCATCTCTTTTGTTAATAAATCTGCAACAGAAACGCCTATAAACACGTCAGCATCTCTGATGACATCATTTAAGCTACCCTCAATTTTCTCTCTATTAGTCCACTTAGCTACGTATGCTTTCGTATCATTCATACCGAAAGCACGATCTTCAAAAATAGCACCTTTAGAATCACACATAATCATATCTCTAACACCATAAGAATATAATAATTTAACAATAGCCATACCAGCTGCACCGGCACCATTAAGAACGACCTTAATGTCTGACAAATCTTTATCCACTATTCTTAAGGCATTGATCATACCTGCTACTGTAACGATTGCTGTACCATGTTGATCATCGTGAAATACTGGTATTTTAGTTTCTTTTTTCAAACGCTCTTCTATTTCAAAACAGCGCGGCGCTGAAATATCTTCTAAGTTAATGCCACCATAATTCGGTTCTAATAATTTCACAGTATTCACTATATCATTTGTATCTGTAGTATTTAATGCAATAGGCACACCATCGATACCAGAAAAACTTTTAAATAACACTGCTTTCCCTTCCATTACTGGGATACTCGCTTCTGCACCAATATTTCCTAATCCTAAAACAGCTGTACCATCTGTTACAACAGCTACAGTATTGCCTTTCATGGTATACTCAAAAACTTTTCGAGAATCTTCATGTATTTCTTTACAAGGCTCTGCGACACCTGGTGAATAAGCTAAACTTAATTCTTCTTTATTAGTAACTTGTACCTTAGGTGTTACTTCCAACTTTCCTTGATTTCGTCTATGCATTTCTAATGCTTCGTCTCTCAATGTCATGTAAATCTACCCCTTTACACTCAACTAGTATAAAAATCAGTTCATATATATTTTTATTACAATCTAACTTAAATTACAAATGATATTGCTAACAAGATGTCGATTTAACTCATACAGTTAATATTTGTAATAAAAATATATAGATTGATTTGACATTAAATAATTATTATTTTTAATTTAGTTAGAATTAAAACTGACGGCAAGTTTATGCTTAACCATCAGTTTACTATACCATAGTTCATAGCGCTATTAAAGTTAAATAATTCTTATATCCCAAGGGGAAAACCGTTGTATAAATGTATTTAATACGTCGTTATCACGTGTGATATAACCTATGATTTTGAACTTATTTTGCTCCTCTTGGAAATACTTAACAGGAATATAGTTACTATTTTCTGTTTGAGTTAAAAATTGCTTTAATTCTGTTTCATCGCTTAGGTTTCTAATTACAATTTGTTTCGCTTGTTCAAATGTACTCACTTCAAAAGCTTCAACCGTCTCTATCTGATTAATAATAAGCTGCTTCTTATTATTCCTATTTTCAAACTTACCTTTTAGGATAAATGTCTCATCCGTTTTCAAATCTGTTTCATATTTTTTGAATGTATCTGGAAAAACGACCCCATCCAAACTATTAACTCCATCATTTAGTGTTACAAAAGCCATATTTTGACCGTTTTTGGTACGTATACGTTTAATATTATCAATTTGAACAAAAATCGGTTGATTATCTCGTGCATTGGTAAGTTTATATATACCGAGATATTGCTTTTGTTCAAAAGCTTTTTCGACAGGGTGTGTTGAAACATAAAAGCCTAAATATTCTTTTTCATAATCACTCAATACTTTATCCGGCAATTCCTCTTTGTCTTCATATGTCGCTTTAGGCGTTAATACATCAAATATAAAGCCGTCTTGTTCAATATCAGATGAACTATCAAGTACTTGATCAATTGACTGTAGTAGTGTAGCACGATTTTTGCCAAAGGTGTCGAAAGCGCCTACTAATATGAGCGCTTCAAGTAATTTTCTAGATTTAATCCTTTTAGGAATACGTCTTGTAAAATCAAAAAAGTCTTTAAAATGCCCATTTGTTATGCGTTCATCAACAATTAACTTAACGCTTTGATAACCTACTCCTTTAATCGCACCGATTGACAAGTAGATACCCTGTTTAGTTGCTTTATAGAACCAGTGACTTTGATTAATATTCGGTGTTAAAATATTGATTGATTGATGCTTTGCTTCATCAATAATTTGCGCTGTCTTCTTCTCGCTTCCGATAGTATTGCTCAAAATATTAGCGTAAAAATAGTTAGGATAATGTACTTTTAAATAGCTCATAATATAAGCGATTTTAGAATAGCTTACAGCATGGGCACGTGCAAAGCCATAGTCTGCAAATTTTAGAATCAAATCAAATATTTGTTTACTTAAACTTTCATCGTAGCCATTTTTCAAAGCACCATCCACAAAGTGTTGACGTTCATTTTCTAATACAGCACGGTTCTTTTTACTCATCGCTCGTCTTAAAATATCCGCTTCTCCATAACTAAAGTTTGCGAACTTACTGGCAATTTGCATGATTTGTTCTTGATAAATGATAACGCCATAAGTGTTACTTAATATCGGTTGTAAATCACTATGCAAATATTGCACTTTAGATGGATTATGCCTTCTCGTAATATAGGTAGGTATTTCCTCCATAGGACCTGGTCTGTATAAAGACGTTACGGCTACAATATCTTCAAAATGTTCAGGTTGTAATTTTTTCAATACATTTCTAATACCATCTGATTCAAGTTGGAAAATACCTGTAGTATCACCTTGAGATAATAATTGAAAGACTTTGCTATCATCAAAAGGTATTTGCTCTATATCAATATGTGTATTCGTGTCTTTTTTAACTTGTTTCACAATTTGATGAATAATGGATAAATTCCGTAACCCTAAGAAGTCGATCTTCAACAATCCTATTCTCTCTGCTTCCGTCATCGTCCATTGTGTTAATAATCCAGTATCACCTAACGTCAATGGTGCATATTCATATAATGGGTGATCATTAATAATGATACCTGCAGCATGTGTTGATGTATGGCGAGGTAACCCCTCTAATTTTTTACTAATTTCAAACCATCGTTCATGCCTATGGTTTCGGTGTACAAACTGTTTAAAATCATTTTGTTCGTAAGCTTGATCTAAAGTTATACCTTGCTTGTGTGGTATTAATTTTGAAATTTCATTCAAAGTAACCTCATCAAATCCCATAATTCTACCAACATCTCTAGCTACTGCTCTAGCTAACAAATGACCGAACGTTACAATACCAGCAACATGATTATCACCATATTTTTCCTGGACATATTGAATAACTTTATCTCTATGCGTATCTTCAAAATCAATATCAATATCCGGCATTGTTACACGTTCCGGATTAAGAAAACGTTCAAACAATAAATTATATTGTATAGGATCAACCGTAGTAATATTTAAAAGATAACTTACCAATGACCCTGCCGAAGAACCACGACCAGGTCCTACTAATACATCATGCGTTTTCGCATAGTGTATTAAATCACTTACTATAAGAAAGTAATCTTCAAACCCCATGCGAGTAATGACTTGATACTCATGAACAAGTCTTTCTCTATAAGTGTCGAATTGGTTATGATTTAAATTAAGTTGATTTAAGTTTTCTTGTAATACTTGCCATAAATAATCTTTTGATTGCTGATTATCCGGCGTTTTAAATTTAGGTAATAAAGACTGATGATATATCATTTCAGCCTGGCATACTTTTGCAAGTTGATTTGTGTTATCTAGCACTTCCTTACTTAAATGAAGTGTAGTCAAATCGCTATAATCGTATAAATGTGCATTATAATCAGGTTGTTCACTCACTAAATCTAATTTAGCGTTATCCCTGATGGCAGCGAGCGCAGTAAGCGTATCAGCATCTTGTTGGTTAAGATAACGTGTACTTTGAGCCCAAACCATTGGTAATTCCAATGTTACTTCACTCGTATGATTTACATAAACATGTGTATCATCAGTAAAATTAGCTACAATAGCTTCATTTGATGATGATACATCTTTAAAAATAACAACAATATGCTGTAGATATTTTTTCAGCCACTCTATAGGTGTTTCAGTTTTTTCTTTCATTTTTATAGCAGACGACAGCTTAAACATATCTTTTAGTCCTTGCTCATTTTGCGCTAGCACTATCGTTTCCACTGACTCTAAACCATCTGTCACAAAAATCGTCATACCGAAAATAGGATGAATATTTGCTGCAATACACGCGTCATAAAATTGTGGGTAACCGTATAAGACATTTGTGTCTGTAATCGCTAACGCGGTGTACCCTTCTTTAGCGGCCTTAGCAACAACATCTTTTATTCTCAAACTAGAATGTAATAAGTCGTATGTTGTATGAATATTTAAATGCGTAACCATCAGCAAACACCTCCTATATACTTACAACTTATTATTTAAAGCTTCAGCCAATGACTTAAATTCATTCCAGTTTGCAACAGAAACACCTGATGCATTTGGATGGCCTCCACCACCAAATTCACTTGCAATATCATTAATCACAATGCCTTTTGAGCGGATGCGACATCTTATTTCAGTGCCTTCATCAACAGCAAAGACCCATATCTTCAAGCCTTGAATATCTGCAATCGCATTTACAAATAATGAAGCTTCGTTAGCCGCAATATGAAACTGCTTAAGCACATCTTGTGTAATAATTATTTTACAAAATCCATTTTCATCTAACTCAAAGTTCTGTAATACATATCCTTGGAAGGGTAAGAGTTTCGGGTCTTTTTCGCCCATTTGATTAAGCTCTTCATTATGATTAAATGGATATTTGAGTAACTGGCTTGCAACTTCCATCGTATGGGACGTCGTATTATTAAATAAGAAACGACCTGTATCACCAACAATTCCTAAATATAGTACGCGTGCAACAGAGGCATCTATCACTGTTGTGTCATTAAAATGCGCAATAAAGTCAAAGATAATTTCACTTGTAGAAGAAGCCTGTGCATTCACATAATTAATATCACCATATTGATCCACTGCTGGGTGATGGTCGATTTTAATTAGGGAACGACCTTTATTAAAGCGCTCATCACTAATCCTTGGTGAATTAGCCGTATCACAAACAATCACTAATGCATCTTTGTATTGTTCATCTGTAATTTCGTCAAAAGTTCCAATAAAATCTAACGAAGGCTCTGCTTCCCCAACTGCAAATATGTTTTTTTCTGGAAACTTTAATGTTAAATAGTGTTTCAAACCAAGCTGTGAACCATAAGCATCTGGATCAGGTCTGACATGTCTATGTATAATAACTGTTTCAGCTTCGTTAATTTCACTCATAATTTGATTGAATTCTTTAGTCATTTATATCTTCCTTTTCATTAGTTATATAAAATTCGTTTAGTCTATCATCTGGCAGATAATCATTGCTTTCGCTACATGATGCTCATCAGTAGACATTGTCACTTCTAATTTAGCAAAGTTTCTTCCTACATCTAACATATCATAATGCACATCGATTTCTGATTCGATTTGTACTGTCTTAATATATATGATGTTCAAACTTTCTATCATGACTTCAAGTTTTTTTAACTTTCTCATTTCATAGCGTACTGTTTCTTCAATTATAGCGACAAATACAGCTTTACTTAAAGTACCATATTGATTCGTTAATAACGGGGTTGTTTGTACTTGAATACCATTATTTGTAATGTTGATATGTTTTGCAATTTGATCATTAATAGTTTCTCCCACTTGAGGTTGTCGACTTAATAATTGCATCGCTGTTAATACATCTTTTCTCGTTATAACACCTATAAGTTTTTTGCTACTTGTAGTCACTGGTAACAGTTCTATACCTTCCCAAATCATCATATGGGCACAGTTTGCTACTGTGGTAGTTAATTGGACATTTATAGGTGCCTTCGTCATAAACTGAGCTATCGTGTCATAATCATCCATTTTAATAATTTCTTTGCTCGTAATAATACCTACTAATTTCCATTGTTCATCAATAACTGGAAATCTTGAATGTCCAGTAGCTCTTGCTTTTTCTTTATAATCAATCAACTTCATATTTTCAAAGATTACTGTGCTCTCTTTCACTGATTTTACAATATCTTCAACGACCAATATTTCTTTACGAATCATTTGGTTATACATTGCTCTATTAATGATGTTTGCTACTAGATATGTGTCATAATTAGAAGAAAGTATTGGTAGATCATGTTCATCCGCATACTTTATAATTTCATCAGAAGTTCTAAAACCACCTGTAATCAGCACCGCACTTCCTCTTTTTAAAGCTGCTAATTGTACATCTTTACGATTACCAACAATTAATAATGTATGCGTACTTAAATATTTTACTACATCGTCTATCTCCATCGCACCTATGGCAAACTTGGTTAGTGTTTTAATTAAACCGTTTCTGCCACCTAACACTTGACCGTCTATAATTTTTACAATTTCACCAAATGTAAGTTGTTCAATTTGTTCGCGCGTTTTCTTTTCTATGCGAACAGTACCTACGCGGTCAATTGTTGCTACCAAGCCAATTTGACCAGCATCTTTAATCGCTCGGTAAGCTGTACCTTCAGATACACTTAAATCCTTCGCTACTTTTCTAACAGAAATTTTTTGTCCTACTGCTAGAGATTCTATATATGATAAAATTTGCTCATGCTTTGTCATTTAAATAACCTCATTTTTATTGAACAGTTTCTATGCCATTATAACTTCTTATATCTAAAATTGCGATGTCACAATTCAAATTATGGTAGATTATAACTTTATAATGTTGAACTGCACCTTTTAAATAATATAAATAATTCTTTTTAAGAAATTAATATGTAAGATTTTATATTATAATTGGATTTATCAAGGAATTTTGATTAGAATGATATCAAGGAGGGATGAACAATGTTCAAAAATATTTTACTTGGTGTAGATACAACACTTACTAACGAAAAAGCACTTAAAGAAGTATCAAAATTAGCAGGTGAAGGAACGACGGTCACTATTTTAAATTCAATTAGTGAACAAGATGCACAATCATCAATTAAATCTGGTATTCATTTAGATAAATTAGTTGAAAAGCGCAGCAAAGGACTTGAGCCAACACGTAAGGCTTTAGATGAATATGGCATCAAATATGATGAAATTATTGTTCGTGGCAGTGCCAAAGAACAACTAGTTAAACAAGCAAATAGTGGCAAATATGAAATCGTCGTACTCAGTAACCGCAAAGCTGAGGAAAAGAAAAAATTTGTCCTTGGTAGCGTCAGCCATAAGGTGGCGAAAAGAGCAAACATCCCTGTTCTTATTGTAAAATAATATAAAACTCAAACACCTTTGTATTAATTTGAGTTTATCATCTAAACAAACCTAGCGCACAAATGCATTGGGTTTGTTTTTTTAGTTTATATTCTTAAAAATTTGAAATATAAATGAATGCTTAGAATAATTCTTATAAATAAACATAAAAATGTCGACAAAATAATGAAATTTTGTCGACATTTTATTTTATTATGAATTCTAATCCATTAAAGGTTTTAAAATTTAACTGATTCTCCAGGTTTTAAAATTTGTACCTCTCCTACCGTAACAGAAGATTTAAATTCATTTGGATCTTGTTCAATCAATTCAAATGTATCATAGTGCACAGGTACAGTAATTTTAGGTTTTATAAATGTGTTGATTGCATAACTTGCATCATCGATACCCATAGTAAAGTTATCACCAATAGGTACAAAACAAACATCCACAGGATGACGTTCTGCAATTAATTTCATATCGCTGAATAATCCTGTATCTCCAGTGTGATAAATTGTTTTGCCTTCAACTTCTATAATAACCCCCATCGGCATGCCAAGATAAACTGGAATACCATTATCGTCAGTTAAACTTGAACTGTGAAAAGCTTGTACAAATTTCACTGTACCAAATTCAAATTCAACTTTACCACCAATGTTCATTGGTCTTACATTTTCAACATTTTTATTTGTAGTTAAATAATCACCCAGTTCTGCCGAACCAATTACAGTTGCATTATTTCTATTAGCTAATTCGACTGTATCTCCGAAATGATCACCATGACCATGCGTTAAAATGATATAGTCTACTTCTATAGCATTTGCATCTAAATCTGACTGACCATTGCCAGTAATAAATGGATCTACAATTACTTTTTTACCGTTCGCTTCAAAATAAATCGTTGATTGTCCATGAAATGATAAGTTCATTATATGAATTCCTCCCATAAATCTGTTTATTTACTACATACCACATTCATGCCATTTTATAACATATCCGTTCATTTTATATAGCGCTTTTATGCATATTTTTAAAACATTTAGCTAAAATAGCATCATTATAACATTTTATTTTTGAATTCCGTAATGAACTAACATAAACTTAGAATGATAGTATTTTTAGGAGGATGATGATAAATGAAATTAGAACAGATTACCGCAGAATTAAAATCACAACAAGCTGGAGCAGCATGGATTACAACACCATTAAACATTTTTTACTTTACAGGCTATTTAAGTGATCCTCATGAACGTTTACTCGCATTATTAATCAAAGAAAATGGTGAACAAGTATTATTTTGTCCACAATTAGAAGTTGATGAAGTAAAATCCTCTCCTTTTGAGGGCGAAGTAATTGGATATTTAGACACAGAAAATGCATTAGACAAATATACGTTCACTGTAAATAAATTATTAGTTGAAGCTGAACATTTAACAGTAAAACGTCAACGCGAACTCGTTGAAGCATTTAATGTACAAACTTTTGGTGATATTGACCAAACAATTAAAGACTTACGTAATGTTAAAAGCGAAAATGAAATTGCTACTATTAAAAAAGCATGTGAACTTGCTGACAAATGTATTGAAATCGGTGTAGACTTTTTAAAAGAAGGTGTCACGGAACGCCAAGTTGTCAATCATATTGAGAATGCAATCAAAGATTACGGTGTGAATGAAATGAGTTTCGATACGATGGTACTCTTCGGCGATCACGCTGCTTCACCACATGGTACGCCTGGTGATCGTCAATTACAAAAAGATGAATATGTACTATTTGATCTTGGTGTTATTTATAACAATTATTGTAGTGATATGACTAGAACCGTTAAATTTGGCGAACCAAATGATAAAGCTCAAGAAATATATAATGTTGTTTTGAAAGCTGAACAAGAAGCAATTGCAGCAATCAAACCAGGCGTTACAATTAAAGATGTAGATGATATTGCACGTAATATTATCAGTGATGCAGGTTATGGTGATTATTTCCCTCATCGTTTAGGACATGGATTAGGCTTAGAAGAACATGAGTATCAAGATGTTTCTAGTTCAAATACCAACCAATTTGTTGCTGGAATGGTTATCACTGTTGAACCAGGCATATACGTTCCCGGCGTTGCAGGTGTACGTATTGAAGACGATATTTTAGTAACTGAAGATGGTAATGAAAGTTTAACGGGTTACGAAAAATGATAAAAGAAGCGGTTGTTGAAACAATTCAACAAGTTGAACAAGCAATAAGCAATGGTGCTGATCGTATAGAATTATGTGATAATTTGAGTGTCGGAGGAACAACACCTAGCATCGGAATGATTGAAATCGCGACAGAAATTTGTCATACCAATGAGGTTGAAATCGCAGTAATGATTCGCCCGCGTGGTGGTAATTTCGTATATAATTTATATGATTTTGAAATCATGCAACGAGACATGAAAGCAATCAAACAACTTAACGTAGATTACTTTGTATTCGGATGTTTGACAGAGGATAATGTCTTAAATGAATGGCAAATGAAGACTTTGAACAACCTAGCATCACCTGTACCATCCGTGTGTCATATGGCGTTCGATGAAATTCATTTACATGGTCAAATCAAAGCGCTACATCAGCTGATTGATATTGGCTTTGTTAGATTACTTACACATGGTGGTCCATCAGGGACTGATATTTTCGATAATTTAAATCAACTCGGCAAGCTTGTGGTTAATACAGGCGGACGTATCGAAATCATGCCTGGTGGCGGGTTAAATAAAGATAATTTGCAAGATTTAATATCTTCTTTCCCTTTCCAAGAAGTACATGGTACAAGAATCGTTTAAAACTTGTCATTGATAGTTTAACTTCTTAAAACATAAGATCTTATAGAGTCAATAAAACAGGCTGGGACATAATTACATGTCTCAGCCTGTTTTATTATATTGGCAGCAGCTGACTGAATTGAAAATACGCTTATAACAAACTTTTAAAGAACTACTACTGGCCATATAACACTACTAGACAATTATGTATAAAAAGTGCCGACAAAGTCAGTTACTTTGTCGGCACTTTAGAGTGAGATACATAAATATATGTCCTACTCTTATTTTATTTACATCAATTTAATACAATCAATTCGTTATGGTTGAGTTGTATTATAGGTGTTTTTATTTTAATGCACTTTCAATATCGGTATATGATAAGTTTAATGCATCTGCAACACCTTTATTAGTTAATTCACCATTAATCGTACTTAAGCCTAAAGATAAAGCTGGATTATCTTGTAGTGCTTTTAAATAGCCTTTTCCAGCTACTTGTTGCGCATATGGTAACGTCGCGTTGTTTAATGCGATTGTTGACGTACGCGGTACTGCACCAGGCATATTAGCTACTGCATAATGTACTACGCCATGTTTTTTATAAGTTGGGTCATCGTGTGTAGTAATACGATCTGTTGTTTCGAAAATGCCACCTTGGTCGATCGCAATATCAACAATCACTGCCCCATCTTTCATTTGTTTAACCATTTCTTCAGTAACAAGTTTTGGTGCTTTTGCGCCTGGAATAAGCACTGCACCAATGACTAAGTCACTATTTTTAACGCATTGCTCTATGTTTAATGGGTTTGACATGATTGTATGTACTCGACCACCAAACAAGTCTTCTAATTGTTGTAAACGTTTAGGGTTAACATCTAAAATTGTAACGTCAGCACCTAAACCTAAAGCAATTTTCGCAGCATTAGTACCGGCTTGGCCACCACCAATAATACTTACGCGTCCTTTTTCTACGCCAGGTACACCACCAAGTAGAATACCCATGCCACCTTTATATTTCTGTAAGAACTCAGCACCAATTTGAGCAGACATACGACCTGCCACCTCACTCATTGGTGTTAATAATGGTAAAGAACGATCTGGCAATTGCACTGTTTCATAAGCGATACTAATAACTTTGTTTTCTAATAAAGCTTTAGTCAATTTCTCTTCATTTGCTAAATGTAAATAAGTAAATAAAATTAATCCTTCCTCAAAGAATTGGAATTCTTCTTCCAATGGTTCTTTAACTTTCATAACCATATCTACGTTCCATACTTCAGCTTGTTCATTTACAATTTTTGCACCAGCTTCAGTATAGTCCACATCATCAAAATAAGAGCCTAAACCAGCAGATTTTTCAACAACAACATTATGACCTTGCTCAACTAATGCATGCACACCACTTGGGGACAAACTCACCCTGTTTTCATTGTTTTTAATCTCTTTAGGAATACCTATAATCATTTCATCCACCTCCAAATTTATAGTAACGTGTATTCTATGAAAGCGCAATCAAAGAATAGAGTACTTTTACAACAGTGAATTATGTTAATATTCTGTAAATGGTGGTATAATATATATAAGAAGAATAAGGAGGTCATTGATATGCTAACTTATAAAAACATTTTAATTGCGGTAGATGGTTCACACGAGGCTGAATGGGCGTTTAATAAAGCTGTAGATGTTGCAAATCGTAACGAAGCAAAATTAACAGTTGTGAACGTCATTGATTCACGAACATATTCATCATACGAGGTTTATGATGCACAGTTCACTGAGAAATCTAAAAATTTCTCTGACGACTTGTTAAAAGGTTATAAAGAAGTTGCAACAAACGCTGGTATTAAAGATGTTGAAACTCGCTTAGAATTTGGTTCTCCAAAAGCAATTATTCCAAAAAAATTAGCGTCTGAGGTAGAAGCTGATTTAATTATGTGTGGTACTTCTGGTTTAAATGCTGTAGAAAGATTTATTGTTGGTTCTGTATCTGAAGCAATCGTGCGCCACTCACCTTGTGATGTACTCGTTGTACGCACTGAAGAACTGCCAGAAGATTTCCAACCACAAGTAGCAACAGACGAACTTAGATCGCAACACCAAGCTCACTAAAATATACTAGTTTAATTTTATAAAAATGATTTAGTTACATTTAAAGTCTAAACAAAAGTTATTAATTTGTTTCGCTAGGATAGTTTGTTCATTTATTTAGAGCAATCTATCCTTTTTAATATCCAAAGGAATGAGCATGTAAAGTTATATTGCGCATTCAAAGTGATTTTTACAAACTCCTTATCAAAACTTCATATACACTTTAAACAAAAGATATATGATTGAAGTGAAACGCATAATGAAAGGAGTATGAACAACTTATGAAACCGATGCATAAAGCACTTATAACAAGCATGTTCACATTATTTATTTCGAGCACATCATTACATAGTGAAATAATTGCTGCAGAAAAAGACAATACAACACGTACAGAAGATCGTCTCAAATTAATAGACACTAAAATCTTACCGTTTGATAAAACTTACAAAGATACGAAAGTTGGCGGATTGTCTGGTATAACGTATGACCCTAAAAATGATAAATGGTTACTTATTAGCGATGACCGATCAGAACACAATCCAGCAAGATTCTATGAAGCTGATATTGACTATAATAGCAATGAATTCAAAGACGTCAAATTTAATGGCGTCCACAAGTTAAAACAACCGAATGGCAAAGATTACATCAATAAAGAGCAATATAAGAACGACGATGATAATATTGTTGCTGACCCAGAATCGATACGGTTCGACCCACATACTAATGAGATTCTATATACTAGTGAAGGAGATCGTTCCTTAGGATTGAATCCATTTATTCGTAAAGCAACTGAAGATGGTAAATATTCAACTGAAATTCCTGTTAAAGATACAATAAAAATGGATAAACAAAATAAGAAAGGTTTCCGTAATAATCAAGCTATTGAAGGTAGCACTTTTTCTCAAGATGGTAATACGTTATGGACTTCTATGGAGGGCCCTCTAATACAAGATGGCCAAAAACCTACACCTGAATCAGGCGCTTTATCACGCATCACACAATATGATCGCGAAGGCAACATATTATCTGAATTTGCATATCCACTTGATGCCATTCCTAAAAAACCTGGCAAAAACAAACAAGCTGATAATGGAATCACAGAAATATTAGCCATTAATGATCATGAATTTCTCACTCTAGAACGTGCATCTGTACAAGCAGAAGATGGTTCATTTAGTAATTATGTGCGTATATATAAATTAGATGTTAGTAAAGGAACTGATATCAAAGATATAAATTCACTCAAAGAGACAAACGCAAAACCTTTAAACAAAACGCTGGTTGCTGATTTAAATGAACAAGATATTGGTAAAGTTGATAACATTGAAGGCATGACTTTTGGTAAAAAACTGCCCAATGGTAATGACAGTCTAGTATTGACAGCCGATAATAACTTTAATGAAACACAACAATCTCAAATTATTGCTTTTGAGGTTAAACCAGAGAAAAAATAATCCATTTTAAAAACTGATTAATAAAATAATAAAAGCACCCTTTCATTATTTTTTCTAATGAATGGGTGCTTTTAATTTAAGTATAAATATTTACAACTCATACTCATTTAATGAATCTGGGTTTACTTCCAGATTATTTTACGTTTCCAAAATCTACAACATCGCGAGCAATCATTACTTCTTCGTTTGTAGGAATAACGATGACTTTTACAGGTGAATGTGGATAATTAATGAAACCTTCAGAACCATGGATCATTTCATTTTTCTTAGCGTCCCAATAAACACCCATAAACTCTAAACCTTCTAAGACTTTTGCTCTTACAGGATCAGAATTTTCACCTACGCCAGCTGTAAATACAATAACGTCTACACCATGCATACGCGTCGCATATGAACCGATATATTTGTGAATACGAGATGCAAAGACGTCAAGCGCTAATTGGGCTCTTTCTTTACCCTCTTTAGAATCTTCAATGATATCTCTTAAGTCACTTGAAGTACCTGAAATACCTAATAATCCAGATTCTTTATTAAGTGTATTTAATACTTCTTCTGCATTTTTACCCGTTTTTTCCATAATAAATGGAATTAAAGCTGGGTCAATATTACCTGAGCGTGTGCCCATTGTAACACCTGCTAATGGAGTGAAGCCCATAGATGTATCTACAGATTCGCCACCATCAATAGCAGCGATTGAAGCACCATTACCGATATGACAAGAGATAATACGTAATTCTTCAATTGGTTTATCTAAAATTTCAGCTGCACGTTGTGAAACATATTTATGACTCGTGCCATGAAAACCATATTTACGAATTCCGAAGTCTTCATAATATTGATATGGCAAACTATATAAATAAGATTTCTCTGGCATTGTTTGATGGAATGAAGTATCAAACACAGCGACATGTGGTGTCTCTGGTAAAAGTTTTCGGAATGCACGAATTCCCATTAAGTTTGCTGGGTTGTGTAACGGAGCTAATTCACTTAACGATTCAATTTGTTTTTCTACTTCATCAGTTATATAAACTGATTCTGGGAATAATTCTCCACCATGAACAACACGGTGGCCCGTACCATCAATATCATTAATACTTTCAATGATACCATGTTTTTTAAAGCTTTCTAACATAATGTTTACTGCTACTTCGTGATTAGCAATATCATTGGTATCAGTAATTTTTTCTCCATTTACTTCAATAGTAAAGACAGAGTTTTTTAAACCAATACGTTCAATTAGTCCTTTAGTAACAACTTTTTCTTCCGGCATTTCAATAAGTTGGAATTTCAGTGACGAACTACCAGCGTTAATGGCCAAAATTAATTTTGACATAAGCTTGTTGCCTCCATTTTCAATTAAGTTTTAATATACCTATCTATTTAATCATTAATACAGTTTATTTTCAAGAATAATACAGTTTAATTTTCAGGATGATTTTCTTCCATCCACACATTTAAATCTTGTAAAAATGCTTGGAATTGTTGAGGACTTTTGAAGTCAGGAATGTTCGCTAATAAAACCTCTACTGGTTTAGTAACGTTTGTTTCTTTTTTCTGTAGTACAAGAATAGATTTGCGTGCTTTTTCATTTTTAAATAATGTCGAAGGTAAATTTAAAAATGCTTGCATTTCTGTCTCTGTAGCAATGAAGTTTTGTAACTGTTTCACATTTGAACCTTCGAAAATATTACTTGGAACAACTAAAAATGCATAACCTGATTGTTTTAAAGCTACAACAGCTTGTTCAATTAATAAAAAGTGAGAGAAACTGTGACCTTCTTCAAATCCTAAAGCCATTTCCTTACTTCTCTCATCTGCTGGATAATAGCCAACAGGTAAATCACCAATAACAACATCTGTCTCTTCAAAAGGTAATGGCATAATTGCGTCTTGTGGATAAACATCAAATGGTATTTCTAAAAAGTTGGCTAGATGAACGCTGACTCTTGATAATACTGGATCAACTTCTAAAAGATGATGCATCACCGTATGTTCAGTTAACACTTCATGCACAGACGCACTTAGATGGCCTGCCCCACTTGCGATGTCTACAACGTGTAATTCTTCTTTGTTTTTTAAGAAGCGTTGAGATAAAAAGCCTAAAATTAAGCCAATAGAGTCTGGTGTAATTTGATGGTTTGCTTGAATATCTTCATTTTGCATTAAGCTTAAGTAAGCAAACTGAAATGCTTTTCTTCTATCTTGCAATGTAGCTTGTTCTAACAAGTCTCTTTTACTTGTATAAATGTGTTCCATTGCTAGTCCTAAGTTTTCAATAAAACTTTGACCATTATTTTCATTTAAAGCTTTAGCTTTTTCGTCGAGTGTTTGGAATAACTTTTCCATTACTGTTTCTTCTTGTGTCATTTAATAGTCCTTTCTAAAAAAACTGTCCATAATTTGTTTGAAATTAAGTCAGTTCATGCTAACTTATATTACCAAATAATTATGGACAGTATACTTTATAATGTCAATGATACTGTTTGATTGTTTAACTTCAAATCAAATGACAAATTTTATATTACCTATATTTAATTTAAATAGCACGGTATGCTTCTAAAGCAGCATCGAAGTCTGGGAAATCAGTGCCCTCAGAAACAACTTCAGTATATACTACTTTATTATTTTCATCTAAAACAAAAACTGAACGTGCAAGTAAACGTAATTCTTCCATAACTACGCCATAATTGTTACCAAATGAAAGCTCTTTATGATCACTTAAAGTAACCACGTTATCTAAGCCATTTGATGCGCACCATCTTTTTTGTGCGAATGGTAAGTCAACAGAAATAGTTAACACGACGCCATCTTCCTGCGCTGCTTCTTCGTTGAATTTACGTGTTTGTTTATCACAGACACCTGTATCAATAGATGGTACTACACTGATCAATTTCTTTTGACCATCATAATTTGATAAAGTTACTTCATTTAAATCATTGTCTAACACTGTAAAATCTGGTGCTGTTTCACCTTTTTTTACTTGTGATCCTAATAATGTAATTGGTTCTTGTTTAAATGTAATTTGCGCCATTTGAATGCCTCCTATAAAAAGTGCTTACTCAATAATTATAACTGTTTAATCAGATGAAATAAACCTTAAACCCTTTGAAACATAACAATCTACTTCAAATAAAACAATTTTTCAAATTTATTTTTTATTACGACAGTATCAGCAAAATAATCATGTATACCTTTGTGTTTATCTGTAAATATTGTTACTAAATAAGGTAAATTAGCAAATACGCCACTGACAATGCGACCAATCCATTCTCTAAATAATACGTCTACCCAAGTTAAAGATTGTCTATCTGCACGTTCCACTCTAATATTCAAAATCATTTTACCAATTGTTTGTTTAAAATATTTCGTTAATAACACAAAATACAAATAAAATACGAGTGCATCTAATACGTGACCTACACTAAAATAATCAATCCATAACTTTGCATTATCTATATGTGTGAAATGATAGATTGGTTTCAATATAATACTTTGAATACCCAAAATGATGAGTAAATCAATGAGAAAGCTACAAAATCTTATACCAAATCCTGCATATAGTGCTTTTGCTAATTGATTATGTGCAAGTGCATCTGACTCTGTTTGGGCTTCGTTTGAACCTGCAACCTTATGTGCAGTATCATCTTGTTTCATATTATCCATTATTACACCTAACCTTCGTATAGATACATAGGTTCAGCTTCAGTATCATTTTTAATTATTGATTTAACTTCATTGAATTCATTTTTAAATTGAGCAATACTCGCTTTTGCATTACTAAACGATGAGAAGAAACTACCTTCTTCACTATACTCAAATACTTCTGCATCTTTTGCTTTCATATCTTTTTTCATTGCTTTTAATGTTTCATCTTCATAACCAATTTCGTCAATTAACCCGTTATCTTCCGCTTGTTGTGCACTGTATATTCGTCCATCAGCTAACTCTCTAACTTTACTTTCAGACATATCCCTACCGTCTTTAACTATATTCACAAATCGATCAAAACTATCATCTAATACAGATTGTAAAATATCTTTTTCTTCACTTGTCATAGCTCTTGAGCTACTTAATATGTCTTTATGATCTCCTGATTTTATAACATTTTCTTTAACGCCTATTTTTTCTTGTAATTCTGAATAATCAACACTAGACATAATAACACCGATTGATCCTGTCATTGTTTGAGGACCTGCGTATATTTTGTCTGCTGGTGCTGAAATGTAGTATCCACCAGATGCTGCCATACTACCCATATGTACATAAATCTTTTTATCTTTTTGCTTAATTTCTTTTATCTTTTGATAAATTTCATCACTTGGATATGTGCCACCACCAGGAGTATTCACAGATAACAACATACCTTTGACTGTGTCATCATTTTTTACGTTTTCTAATTGTTTTAAGAACGCCTCATGGTTGTAACCACCACCACCAAACATGCCTCCACCTGTACCTTCAGCTATTTGGCCATCTAATGTTAAATGTGCAATTCGTTTACTTGAATTGCCCTCTTTTTCTACTTTTTCTGTAAATGGGTCCATTTTAGATGTAGCTTGTTCATCAAATAAAGATGAAAAGACCGCTGAAATTGAACTCATCACGATGCCGCCTAACACGATGACAACCGCAAGTATGATTGCGATAATCCTTTTCTTCGACATTTACGCTCACTCCCATAATTTATTTTCCTTTTAACTCCATCCCCAATTTAACCATAATCAATTAAGCTATGTATACCTTATCCCAAATATATATTAAAAGAGTTTTAAAATATAATAGTGTTTTATCAGAATTACAGTAAAAAAGTACTAATAATGCGAAGTGACACTATGCCGTATTTTATAAAACTGTATACAAAAAAGAGCGGGAATACGAAATCAAAATTTGATTTCGTATTCCCGCTTCTATAAGGCTGACAAATAAAGGAAGACAAGCGTTGAGGCTCTTGTATAAGAACTAGTTTATTTTAATATATTTTTGTAATTGCTACATGATTTGCATTAAATAATCGTACGCATTTTTCAAAATTAAAATAGCAGTAACTACAATAAACAGACCTTTGACATAACCAACGCCTTTTTTAATTGCAAATAAAGCACCCAAATATGATCCGCAAATCATACTACCAGCCATGATAAAACCATAAAAATAATCGACTTGATCTAAGAATATAAATAATATTAATGCCCCTAAATTGGATGCAAAATTTAATACTTTGGCATTCCCTGCTGCACCTAGAAAATCAAATCCAAACATTAATAAAACAAAAAGCATAAATGAACCTGTGCCGCCACCTAAAAATCCATCATATAGACCTATTAAGCACATTAAAGCTGCAAATATTATAGCTTTACCGGTAGTGAGTTTTGTAAAAGTACGTATACTACCCCAATCTTTTTTCATTAATGTATAAATCATGACAAGCGTTAAGATAATGATTACCACTGGCTTCAATAGTTCAGACGGTAAAAATGTCGCCACGCTCGCACCACCCATAGCCATTAAGAATACAAATGGGAATAACTTCCCAACAACTTTCAAATCGACATTGCCTGACCTTAAAAAACGAAATGCACTGGTCATCGACCCAAATGCACTAGCTAATTTATTAGTACCTAACGCCATAGCTGGTGGCATACCCACTGCCAAAAGTGCAGGGATAGAAATTAATCCCCCACCACCGACAACTGCATCAATAAACGCTGCTAAAAATCCAAGAAGTATGATGATAATTACAATTGAAATGTCCCACTCTAACATGCGCCAACCCCTGTCTGTTTAAATCATGTTAACTGATTATTCATTATAAATTGAACATCTAAAACTAAGTTTTATATTTTTTAAATGATGCTTACTATAATTTAAACTCGTATTTAAAATAAATCCTCTGCCAAAGTTTGTGTCTCTGAGTCTTTATCACTTTGGTAGTCATTTGAAATTTCTATTGTTTCGATTTGATCCACAGCTTGTTGTACTAATGGTTCAAAATCAAAAATATTTTCATATTTTTCCACTTTTTCAATATCAGGTTCAGTTACAGGATTTTTTGGTGTGAAAATAGTACAACAATCCTCATAAGGTTGTATAGAGACATCAAAAGTTCCAATTTCTTTAGCTCTTTTAACGATATCTTCTTTATCTAATGTGAGTAATGGACGTAACACTGGCGTCGAAGTTACGCTATTAATTGCGTACATACTCTTTAAAGTTTGACTCGCTACTTGACCAAGATTCTCACCATTTACAATGGCATGTCCGTCAATTTCATGTACAAGTTTATCTGCTACTCTCATCATCATTCGACGTGTAGATGTCATTGTATAACGTTCATGTACAACTTTATTAACTTGTTTTTGTAAATCTGTAAAAGGTACAATGTGTAATTTAATTGGACCTACATGAGAAGCTAAAATACGTGTTAATTCAATTACTTTTTCTTTAGCTTTTTCACTTGTAAAGGGCGGGCTATGAAAATGAATTGCTTCAATCATCGCACCTCTTCGCATGACTTCCATACCAGCTACAGGAGAATCAATACCACCTGAGAGCATAAGTAATGTTTTTCCACCTGTTCCAACTGGCAAGCCACCAAGTCCAGCTATAGTTTTGTCATAGACATATATGGCATCTAAACGCACTTCTACTTTTATATTGTGATCTGGATTGTGGACATCGACAGTTAAATCCTTTGTTGCATTTAATACCGCAGCACCAATGCCACGTTGTAATTGATATGTGTCATAAGGAAAGTTTTTATCTGAACGTTTCACGTCTATCTTAAACGTATCTCCGTTTGCGTAGTCTTTTGCAAATTGAACGGCTTGTTCATTTGCCGCTTCTACAGTTTTATCAATTTTTAATACAGGACTAATAGAATAAATGCCGAATACTTTTTTTAGTCTATTACACATTTCATCTATGTCTGCACCTTCATCTAATTCAATATACATTCTATCTCTATTCGCTTTTACTTTATAGCCTTGCAATGGCATTAATGAACGCTTAACATTTGCGCGTAATTTATTCACGAATATTTTACGATTTGCACCTTTTAATGTTAATTCGCCATACCTTACTAATATATGATCATAAATCATACTAACAGCTCCCTTACTTCTTCATATACTTTATAAAAATTATCTTTAAATGTTTGAATATCTTCTTGAGTCGTATTGGCTCCCATTGAAATTCTGATACTACCTTCAATTTGTTTTCTAGGCACATTCATCGCTAAAAGTACTTCGTTTAGACTCGCTTTTTTAGACGAACATGCACTTGTGGTAGATAACATGATATTGTGTTTTGAAAATGCATTGACCAATACTTCACCTTTTACGCCTGATAAACCAACATTAAGAATGTGTGGCGCTGAATTTTGAGGTGAATTCAGCTTGACGCCGTGAAACCCTGTAAGAAATTGACGTAAGTCAGCATTAAATTCATTTAAAGTATGGTTAAGTTCTGTGGTATGATTCACAGCTGCTTTCATGGCTTTAACAATTGCAATATTCATCGGTAAATTAACTGTACCACTTCTCACACCATACTCTTGTCCACCACCGTGAATAATAGGTTCAAGTTGATGAATATTTCGAACAAATAATATACCTTGCCCTTTCAAACCGTGAAATTTATGCCCACTTAAACTCAATGTATCTACACCTTCAAAGCATAATGGCACTTTACCAATCGCTTGTACTGCATCTACGTGAAAATGTGCCTTGGGATATTGGTGCACAATATTTGCAGCCTCTTCTATTGGTTGGGTTTGACCCATAATATTATTAACATGCATACAGGTTACTATAGCAACATCATCCGACATCAATGTTTTTAAATGGTCCAAGTCGATTTGACCCTCGTCAGTAACATCAACATATTTAATAATAAACCCTTCCGTTTCTAATGAACGTACAACTTCTAATACAGATGGATGCTCAAGTACTGAAGTGATGATTTCATTAGCAAAAGCTTTTTTCTTATATGCTACGCCTTTAAGCGCCATATTATTAGATTCAGTCGCACCACTTGTAAAAACAATATCAAATTTTCCATCTAAATTAAACAAATCTTTTATTTGTTTTTTAGTTTGTTGTAACAATTGGTCTGCTTGTAAGCCGGCTTGATGCGGACTATTAGCATTAGAATACAATGATTGATTTACTTTTACATAAGTATCCAACACGTCTTGGTTTGGCTTTGTCGTTGCGGCGTTATCAAGATATATCAATTCTTTCACTCCATTTCATTTTATCATACACACTTATTTAAGAAGTGATACTAATTTTATATTTATATTTAAGTTATTGCATTAATAACAATACTTTTCTGTCATTTTAAAATTAATTTTATACTTTCCCTTTAAGCATTATACTCGCTTTTGATAAAAAGAAAAGACACGAAATCATAATTCATTTCGTGTCTTACTGGTGTTATTTATAATAATTAAATAGTTTAACCAATAACTTGATCCTCTATTTGTTTGGTAATTCCTGGTTCAACACTTTCTAAAGCTTGTTCAGATATTTCAATTGAACGTTTGTATCTATTATTTTTAAATAGTCTTTCAGCCTCATTAAGGCTTTTATCTATGTTCGAACTATCTTTACGGTAACGGTTACCATATTCAATAAGTTTCTCAGCATAAACTGCATTAACAAGCACATCCGTAGCTTCATCTTCAAATTTATTCATTTGTAGCACTACTTTAGATACTTTATCTTTCAATTGTTTAACATGTATTGGACGTACACTGAATTTCTTGTTTACTTCACGCACTTCATAATCAATTTCATTTTTCATTATAATGAAACGTTCTGGTACGCTTGGTAAGTTAGAAGCTAATAGTTTTCTATAAACTTCTTCTTTTTTACTTTGTACACGTAAGATATTTTCTTCTGCTTCTGCTTCATCTTCGCGTAGTTGAATTAAGTGATTTTGTAATTTTTCTTGTTTTTCATTAATCACAGCTACATGCTCTTCGATATATTTCAAGTTATCTTGAACTTCACTGTAGCGTACTACAGATTTGGCCATTTCTTTTAGAATTTCATCATAAACAGCTATTAAGTTTTGAATTTCATTTTCAAACTGTCTTACATTCTGTACATCACTTTCATTTATATAGTAATTTTCACGTACATATTCAATTTCAGTTTGTAAAGTATAATTCATTTCTTTTGCTCTAAACAAATTATCTGTAATGACTTCTTTTGATTCTTCTACTTCATTTTTCGCTTTAACTTCGTGCTCAATTAATTCATACATTTCATCAAGACGATCGTTAATATTATTTAATTTTTCATTCGCTTCATCAAGTTCCAATCTACTAATCATCGGTTCTACAAAGCTAAGTTCTGTTTTAAGCGTTTGTAAAGTGCTATCAATTTTGACATGATCTAAATCATAGCCTTCTACTTTGAGATCTCTACATCCGTATTTCATATCTTGGAACTGTCCAGGTAATTCTTTTTGTGCTTCTCTGATTAACTCAGGAATTTCTGACATATCCTTTTTTAAAAAGTTCATATCTTCATTTAAAGTTTTGATATGTTCATGTGCGTATACATAATTACCTTCTGCTTTATATGATTCATAGCTTTCCATTTCTGGTACGAATGCTTCAATTTCATGTTCTAACGGCACTGCTGCTTCACCGAACTGATGTCTGTTCGCTAACACGTCGCGCTTCATTTCTCGGTAATCCACTTTACATTCTTCATATAAGTGATCACTCTCTTTATGTACACCCATAATATCTTCGACATCTGTAGTTAATACATTGTAATTTTCTTCGTATTTATCCATCAATTCGTGTGCTTCATCAATTTCAGTTTGCGCTTGCGAAAATTTAAATTTATCAAGTAAACCTTCCGCATTGTGAATCTTTTCTTCTAATGGTAACAAATATTGATTTTTACTATCTAAAGACGTTTGTTTTAATCTATCATAAGTAGATTTTGTTTCACCTGTTAAAGTTAAATCAGATAATTGAGATAAACTTTCATCATAGGGTAATTGCTCTACTTGTAATTTTCGTTCTTCAGCCTTCTCAATCATTTGGCTTTTATTTGAACGCATATAGAATAATACACCGACAATAATCAGTATAATAACAATAATTGCTAGAATGATATACAATACCATATGTTTTCTCCTCCTATTTTATCACTATTCATTATAACGTAATTTACCCATGCATTAAAAGAGAAAATGAATTAATCATTGATAATATTTTAAATTTCATAGTAAATCTATCTCTGTTAATATTATGTATCATATTGCAACTAAAAAAAGCCCTTACAAATCATTTGATTGATTACTATTAAAACAGTCTTTATACTAAATGAAAAGTAAAAAGTGAGGTTTTATTAATATGACAGAGGTAAAAGAAACAAATTACGATTTATTACAAAAGCAAGTTGCTAGTCTAATCGAAGATGAATCAAATTTAATTGCTATACTTAGCAATGTCTCTGCTTTACTAAATGATTCGTTAGATCAAATTAATTGGGTTGGCTTCTATTTAATAGAAAATAATGAATTAATCTTAGGACCGTTCCAAGGTCATCCTGCTTGTGTACATATTGCTATCGGCAAAGGCGTATGTGGCACAGCTGTAGAAACAAACGAATCACAACTCGTTGAAGACGTTAATGCTTTCCCAGGACACATTGCATGTGATGCGAATAGCAAATCAGAAATTGTTGTTCCTATTCATAAAGACAATCAAATCATTGGTGTCTTAGATATTGATGCCCCTATTACAAATCGCTTTTCAAACACAGATAAAATTGCTTTAGAAGAAATTGTTAAGATCCTAGAACAGCAAATAGCTTAATATTTAACAATCGTCTTTCTATAGGTAAATCTGGGTTTACTATTGACAGTAATTCAGAACATGGTACAATGTTCTTTGTGTGAATAAACGAAATTAGCAGTTGCCTATTAGTTGGCTCTATGTTGTTCCCAACGCGGACGTGTCGTGTAACCGTAGCTATGAGGTGAGGATACATAAAACAATATATCCAAATAAGCATGCAACACTCTTTTTTGTTTTTTCATAACAACAAAAGAGAAAAAGGAGGAGTCTATTATGGCTCGATTTAGAGGTTCGAACTGGAAAAAATCACGTCGTTTAGGTATCTCATTAAGTGGTACTGGCAAAGAATTAGAGAAGCGTCCATACGCTCCAGGCCAACATGGTCCTAACCAACGTAAAAAATTATCAGAATATGCATTACAATTACGTGAGAAACAAAAATTACGTTATTTATACGGAATGACTGAAAGACAATTCCGTAACTCATTTGAAATTGCTGGTAACCAACATGGTGTCCATGGTGAAAACTTCATGCAATTACTAGCTGCTCGTTTAGATGCAGTTGTATATTCATTAGGTTTAGCGCGTACGCGTCGCCAAGCTCGCCAACTTGTTAACCACGGTCACATTTTAGTAGATGGTAAACGTGTTGATATTCCATCATATACTTTAAAACCTGGTCAAGAAATTTCAGTACGTGAAAAATCTTTAAAATTAGATATCATTGCTGAATCTGTTGAAATCAATAACTTTGTACCTGAGTACTTAGAATTTGATGCAGACAACTTAAAAGGTAAATATGTACGCGTTCCTGAACGTAGTGAATTACCTGCCGAAATCAACGAACAACTTATCGTTGAGTACTACTCAAGATAAGCGTTTTAATTTCAAACCAAGAAGTCCTTTCGAGGATTTCTTGGTTTTTTTATTACTATATAATTAACACCTTTCATCCAAATATTTAATTATAAGTAGAAATCCTTTTAACCCCCTCACTCATGGCACAATATCTTTTTACTTTCTTATAATAATTACTGTATGCTTATGAATAAAGGAGTGTTAAATTTGATTATTAGAGCATTAGAAGAAACAGATTTAGATTTTGTACATCACTTAAATAACGAATATTCCATTATGTCTTATTGGTTTGAAGAGCCCTATCAATCATTAAGTGAACTTCAATCATTATATAAAAAACATTTATTAGATGAGACTGAACGTAGATTTATTATTGAAAAAGATCAAACACGAATCGGTGTAGTTGAATTAGTTGAAATCGACTTTATACATAGTAACTGCGAAATTCAAATTATTATTGATTCAGAATATGGTGGCAAAGGATATGCCAAAAGTGCATTTAAAATGGCTATTGATTATGCGTTCCTAGTACTTAATCTCCACAAAATATATTTATTTGTTGATGTTAACAACGAAAAAGCTGTTCATATTTATAAAGCACAAAACTTCTCCATCGAAGGTACATTACAAGAACATTTTTATACTCGTGGTGAATATAGTGATTGTCATGTGATGGGATTATTAAAAAAGAATTGGGTAAATCATCATGATAATGATTTATCTCACATTAAATAATATACATTTCATTTTTATTAAAACTAGAAAAAGCTTAAATGAACCCTTTAAATTCATTTAAGCTTTTTTAATATTTTCATTTTTATAAAATATCATTTGGATTATCTGAAATCAATCCGTCTACACCTAGTTTTTGCAATACTTTTGCTTGTTCATGCTCATTCACTGTATAGGGCATCACTGACAATTTATACTGATGTGCATTTTTTAAAAACTTCTCTGTAACTAAAGCATAATTTGGATTTACATAATCCGCATAGGCAGCAATGCTTTTGAATGGAGGTAATTTATACCAATATTTCTTTTTACTAATCAATACACCTAGTTCATAGCCTTCATTCATATCAAATATTTTTTTCATACTTTTTTGATTGAATGATTGTACAATCACTTTATTTTTTGGTAAATCTGATGCATTTAATGCATCTATTAATTCACTTTCAATTCCAGGATAATTCTGTGGCTGTTTTAATTCTATTAGTAACTTTTGATGATAATCTCGAATTAAATTAATTACTTCATCCAAAGTCGGTATTGTCGCTCCCGCAAATTGCTTATCTTTAGTTATACCATAATCAAATTGTTGCAATTCCGCTAAATTCATATCCTTGATTTTTCCTGATCCATTCGAAGTACGATCAATCGAATCGTCATGAATAACTACGAGATGGTTATCTGATGTCCTGTGTATATCTATTTCTAATATATCAATATCACTTACAAGTGCAGCTTTAAAAGCAATCATCGTATTTTCAGGAAAATATGTAGCAATACCACGATGTGCCACTAATATGAGCTTGTTCTCATTATTATATATTGTCATTAAAGTTGCTCTCCTCTTTCTTTATATCTTATTTTCATCTAAACTTAAATTATCATAAATCAACTGGAGGTCAATCGTTATGGTTCAACATGAATTCAAAGTAAACACACAATGGTCTGGTGGTCGTGAAGCTGTAGGTCAACTTAACGGAGACGTATTAGATGAACAAATATCTATACCATCAGGTTTAGGCGGCAATGGAACTGGTACAAACCCAGATGAATTATTAGTTTCAGCTGCATCTTCTTGTTATATTATCTCACTTGCAGCTGTACTCGAACGTTCTGGTTTTAATAATATAGAAATTCAACAATCTTCTATAGGTACAGCTGTATTTGAAAATGCCAAATTTCGTATGGACAACATTATCCACTACCCTGTTATTGAAGTTGAAACTGCACAAAAAGATAGCTTAGTAAGAAAATTACCTAAACTCTTAAAGGTTGCAGACAATAATTGTATGATTTCAAATTCAATTAAAGGTAATGTCACTGTAAAAATAGAACCAAAAATAAAATAATTTAAAAAATTTTATATATGACGGAATATGAATGCGATAACAATGTATGCCCTTTCATGATATTTTATTTTGTTTATTTACATAATCTTTTAACTTTTGCACTTTTATATTTTCTGAAAATTTGATAAACTAAGACAATCATAAGCATTGGGGGAATCACATATGAAATACTATCGTCCTATGTTACTTACACCAGGACCAACGCCAGTACCAGATGAAATTTTACACGCAACACAGTCACCAATGGTCGGACACAGATCAAGTGACTTTGAAACAATTGCTGAAGAAGCATTTCGTGCTCTAAAACCAATATTCGGTGCGCAAAATGAAGTAATGATATTAACTTCTAGTGGGACAAGCTCTTTAGAAGCAAGCATGTTAAATATTGCAAATCCTGATGACAACATTGTTATCATTGTTTCAGGTGCTTTTGGTAATCGTTTCAAACAAATTGCAGAAACATATTACGAAAACGTACATATTTTTGAAGTCGAATGGGGCAAGGCTGTAAACGTGCCTGAATTTATTGACTTCTTAAAATCATTGAACACAGATATTACAGCAGTTTATAGTCAATATTGTGAAACATCCACTGCAGTGTTGCATCCTGTCCATGAATTAGGACATGCCCTTAAAGCATACGACGAATCGATTTACTTTATTGTTGATGGCGTGAGTTGTATCGGTGCAGTTGATGTAGACTTACAACGAGATCAGATTGATGTGCTTATTTCTGGTAGTCAAAAAGCTATTATGTTGCCTCCTGGTTTAGCGTTTGTAGCTTATAATAATCGTGCTAAAGAACGATTTAGCCAAGTTACGACGCCAAGATTTTATTTAGATTTAAATAAATATTTGAAATCTTTAGAAGCAAATTCAACACCTTTCACACCAAACGTTTCGTTATTTAGAGGTGTGAATGCCTACGCCAAATTAGTTGAAGAAGAAGGATTAGACCAAGTTATTGCACGTCACTATGCAATACGTGATGCTTTAAGAAAATCACTCAATTCACTAGGCTTAGATTTATTAGTCCAAGATGAGTTTGCTTCACCTACTGTTACGGCCTTTGTGCCTAAATCAAAAGAAGAACTCAACTTCATTAAAAATGAACTTAAAAACCGTTTTGCTATAACGATTGCAGGTGGACAAGGTCATCTAAAAGGAGAAATTCTACGCATAGGTCATATGGGTCAAATTTCACCTTTTGATATTTTACAAGTCGTATCAGCATTAGAAATTCTATTAACTGAATTCAGAAAAGAATCATATATTGGTACAGCAATTACTCAGTACATGGAGGTCGTAAAAGCATATGTATAAAATTTTAGTATCTGATCCAATCTCACCAGAAGGTTTAAAAAGTTTAATTGACCATAAAGACTTCGAAGTCGAAATCAATACAGAATTAAATGAAAGCGAACTCGTTGAAAAAATTGGTGATTATCAAGGCTTAATTGTTAGAAGCCAAACACAAGTCACTGCAGAAATGATTGAAGCAGCACCAAATCTAAAAGTTATTGCTAGAGCTGGGGTCGGTGTAGACAACATTGATGTCGATGCAGCTACCAAAAATGGTGTTATCGTAATTAATGCACCAGATGGTAATACTATTTCTGCTACTGAACACTCTATGGCTATGATTTTATCAATGGCACGTAATATCCCACAAGCACATCAATCATTGAAAAATGGAAAATGGGACCGTAAAACATATAGAGGTACAGAACTTTATAATAAAACGCTTGGCGTCATCGGTGCTGGTAGAATTGGTTTAGGCGTTGCAAAACGTGCACAAAGTTTCGGTATGCATATTTTAGCTTTTGACCCTTACTTATCTGAAGATAAGGCAAAAGAACTAAATGTCACACGTGCAACGGTTGAAGAAATTGCTGAACAAGCAGACTTCGTTACTGTACACACACCATTAACTCCAAAAACTAAAGGTATCGTTGGTAAAGACTTTTTCGAAAAGGCAAAACCAACGTTACAAATTATTAACGTAGCACGTGGTGGTATTATTGATGAAACAGCGCTATTAGACGCTTTAAACAATGATCAAATTCAAAGTGCGGCAATAGATGTATTTGAAAGCGAACCAGCAACTGAGTCCCCTCTTGTTGATAACGATAAAATTATTGTTACACCACATTTAGGTGCATCGACTGTCGAAGCTCAAGAAAAAGTGGCTGTTTCAGTAGCAAATGAAATCGTTGATATTTTCGAAAATGGTAACGTCTTAAACGCGATTAACGCACCAAAAATGACTTACAGTGAAATCAATGATGAATTGAAGCCTTATATTGAATTAAGTAAAATGACTGGTGAAGTCGGTATTCAATTACTTGAAAAAGCACCTCGCGAACTACAAATCAAATACGAAGGTGACATTGCATTAGATGATACAAGTTTGATTACAAGAACACTTGTATCTGGCGTCTTACGTCAAGATTTAGCAGAACGTGTAAACTTAATCAACGCCTTAGTACTCTTAAATGAACAAGGTGTATCTTATAATATTGAAAAGAATACAAAACATCGTGGTTTTAGTAACTATATAGAATTAACATTAATTAATAAAGATACTCAAATTAAACTTGGCGCAACTGTACTCAATGGTTATGGTCCAAGAATCGTACGTATCAATGATTATCCAGTAGACTTTAAACCAGAACATCACCAACTAGTAATAAATCATAACGATAGACCAGGCATTGTAGGCCGCACAGGACAAATTCTTGGCACATATGATATCAATATCGCTTCAATGCACCTTGGTCGTACAAACCAAGGTGGTAACGCCCTAATGGTATTATCAATTGACCACCCTGTTACACCAGATGTTATTGATGCATTATATCAAATTGAAGGATTTAATTTGATACGAAGCGTTGAACTGGATATTCAAAGTGATGCAAACTACAATATTTAAATATTGAATCATCATAAAAGAACTTAGAATATAAATAACTTATTTCTTAAATTAAAAATACCAGTCTATTAGTTTTCTAATGGATTGGTATTTTTTGTTGGCAATAAAAAAAGATACTGACGCATTATTATTTAGTCATCAAATAATAAGCGTAGTATCTTTTAATTACAATAATATTTCTCTAATATCTCCTACATGGTCTACGATATATTCAGCATCGTAAGACTCTAATTCTTCACGTGCATTCTGTCCTTTCAAACCTGTCAATGGACCAATGAAAGTCGCCCCTATTTTTTTAGAACTTAACAGATCTGCCAATGAATCTCCTACCACAAAAACATCATCTTTATTAACACGATTTTCTTGATTTGTAGCATATTTTTCATAATTTTTTAAATGATTACCTTCTAATGTTGCTAAATAGCTAAACGGATTAGGCTTACCTAATGGTTTTAACTTAGGATATTGTTCCTCAGCGATTAATACCTCACTTGCAGTAACAATATGTAAATCATCAAATAAATCTTTGATACCAATTGCTTCAAATGGCACTAATGTTTCTGTTCTAGGTCTACCAGTTGCAATGGCTATATGATAGCCAGCAGCTTTCAAATCTGTTAATAACTGTTTAATTTCAGTTACAGGTCTTAACACAACTTCGTTATATATGTAACCTTCTTTAAATTCTGTACGGTTAGGCTTTTGTTCTACTTCGTTAAATAACTTAGAACCTAAGTACCACTCTTGGTAAACCTCTTGAGCTAGCGTCCAAAACGGACTTTTCAGTTCAAATAATGCTGTTTGCTTTGTATTTAACTGATCACCAGCATGCGTAACAAGTGTTTGATAAATATTATCTTTTCCTGAACTTATACCATCTAAAAACGATAATGGTGACTCAAAGTTCAATTCTATATCAAAAATATTTCCACCAATTTGTTGCAATGTTTCTTGATTAAAGCTTTCTGGATTTAAAACTTCCACTAATTTTTCTTGGGGTAATGTTTTACATATTTCAATAAAGTGAATGGCTACAACTACAAATAACATATCCCAATTTGAATTTAATCCAAGTGACTTTAACTTAGTTAAAATTTCATCATGGTAGAATACGATTTCTCTTATTTCAGTAATTTGTTGATCACTTAAATCATCAAATTGTATAGATGGATCTAAGCCCATATAATTTTTACTCATAAGAATTTCGTAAACCGTTAATGCAGATACATCAAAACACCTTTCTTCACTTAAAAAAACACCATCAACATCAAATAATACCGACTTCATGTCATCTACTCTCCTTAAATCAGAAAATTCTGATACTAGTTCATCGTACTATTTACCCATGAAAAGAGCAATGTATTTTCATCATTTTATCAAACAAATCATATCGTTAAATATTTAATTTTTTTAGATAAAAAATACGCCTTACAAAGTTCCACTTTTCAGTGATAACTATGATTAGGCGTATCCTAAAATAAACTTATTTAGATATTATTGCGTCTCCATTATTTTTGCTGCTCTGATTCCATTTGTACTTCAATTTCATCAGCTACTTGCTGAACTTGAGTGCCGATAATAACTTGGGCATTATGTTTACCACTCTTTGTCACACCGACAGCTCCTGCCCCCTTAATCTTAGCTTCATCAATAATGCTATTATCATGTAATTCCATGCGTAATCTAGTAGCACAGTTTGTTAATGATGAAATATTCTCTTTGCCACCTAATCCATCTAAAATTTGGCTTGCTGTATTTGTATATTTATTAGTTGTCGTTGTAGTTGCTCCTTCTGAATCTGCAACATCTCCCGTTGACGCTTCATCAGAAGTTGGATCTGCTAGTAAGTTATCCCCACGACCAGGTGTATTTAATTTCAATACTTTAATAGCAAATCTAAATACAAAGTAATATATAACAAAGAATACAAGTCCTTGTACTAACAACATGTATGGTTGACTTGATACAGGATTAATTAATGATAATACATAGTCTATTAAACCAGCACTAAATGAGAAGCCTGCTGTCCACTCGAACAATGCTGCTATAAACATGGATAAACCAGTTAAAAATGCATGTATCACAAATAACACTGGTGCCACAAACATGAATGAGAATTCAATTGGCTCAGTAACCCCAACAAAGAATGCTGAAACTGCGCCACCAAACATTAAACCATAAACACGTTTTTTCTGTTTAGATTCTGCTGTATGGTACATCGCTAATGCTGCAGCCGGGATACCAAACATCATTACTGGGAAGAAGCCAGCCATATAACGTCCTGTAATACCATGTACTGCACCATCACCAGTTTGGAATTTAGCAATGTCATTAATACCTGCTAAATCAAACCAAAACACTGAGTTTAACGCGTGATGCAATCCAGTCGGTATCAATAATCTGTTAAAGAAACCATATAAGAAAGCACCTCCTGGACCTAAATCTAAAATCCATGTCCCAAATATTACAATTGCTGAATAAATAAATGGCCAAACAAATAACATCAATACGGCCAATATAATACTAAAGAATGCTGTTAAAATTGGTACTAAACGTTTACCACTAAAGAATGATAACGCTGTAGGTAATTCAGTTTTACTAAATTTGTTGTAAGTATACGCTGCGATTAAACCAATCAATAAACCAATAAACACGTTAGAATTATTCATTTGTTCAAAAGCTTCGTTTACGCTTGTTTCTTTAACACCTAATAATGGTGCTAATTTTGCTGGACTTAAAACAACTGTAGTTAAAAAGAAACCTACTGCAGCCGCGAGTGCTACTGCGCCATCATTTTTCTTAGCCATTCCTAATGCTACCCCAATTGCAAAAAGAATACCTAGTTGTTCAAGAATCGTCGAACCGGCAGAAGAGAAAAACGCTGCTACCGTTGGTAAGACTCCCATTGCTGTTAATGCGTTACCGATACCCGTAATAATTGCGGCGGCTGGTAACACTGCAACAGGAAGCATAAGAGACCTACCAAGACGTTGAAAGAAACTAAACATAACAATTCCCCATTTCAAAATAGATATTTACACAAACAAACACCACATGCACAATATGTCCACGTGGTGTTTCTAAACGTTTTACTTGCTGTCATTGTACAGTTACATAATAACACAAGTTTAAAAAAATTCGTATATAAATTAAAATGTCTAACTATTTAAAAAATATTGAAACTTACTATTTATGATTCACATAATCATTTAATTCATTTTGTAATTGTGTCGTTCTACTTTCTAATTCTTTTGTTAAATATTCTAATTTTTCATTGCGCTTCATGTTTTTTGGTAAATGCTTCGTTTCGATAGGTTCCCCAAATTTAACAATCGCTTTACCCGTAACAAGTCCTTTAATTTCTTTAGGTCCTACATATGCAGCTGGTAAAATAGGAGCTTGGGCCATCAAAGCAATAGTTACTGCGCCACGTTTCATAGGTGATCCCTCATCATACTTCATGCGATGACCAGTTGGGAATATTCCTACTGTTTTATTTTCTTTTAATAATTTAACCGGTTTTTTCAATGTGCTAGGTCCTGGATTTTCTCTATCTACAGGAAAAGCATTTAAAGAAGTTAAAAACTTACCAAACCATTTATTATTGAATAACTCTTTTTTCGCCATGTAATGTGTTTGATTTGGGTAAATCGCAGTAGCTAACATGATAACTTCATTATAGCTTTCATGCGTACAAGTCACTACATATCTGTGAAGTTGAGGTATATTTTCTTTACCTTGCACTTCTAATGATTTACTTAGCTTAGTAATAATTATATTTAACAAACCGCTAATGAATTTATACATTTCTCCACCTACTTCATTTTCCATTATATTTACCTATTGATTCTATCATTTAGTCACCTTATGAACAAGAATATTTATATTTCAGTCTAAAGTTGTATAGTGCTATACTAGAAAAAGTTGTATAAACCTATCATAATAGGTTATATAGAATAAATCGGAGGTAAAGTATGTCAGATTTTAATAACGATCATAACTCTAATGAAACACAAAACCCTCGGCAGCCGCAACAACCGGAACAAGCTCACAATAAAAGGTCAAAAAACAAAACCAAATTCCCATGGTTTAAAACGATAATTGTGGCCTTAGTTGCCGGTATTATAGGCGCACTTTTGGTATTAGGTATTGGGAAAATCATGGAAAGCACAGGCTTAAATGATAACGGTTCTTCCGTTCAAGAAGCTTCTAATAGTAGTAATGGTGGCAATACACTCGATGGAAAAAGTGAAAAATATGATTCTGTGAACCAAATGATTAACGATGTCTCCCCTGCTATTGTAGGTGTTATTAATATGCAAAAAGCTCAAAATTTAGATAGTTTGCTAAAAGGTGATTCTTCTAAATCAGAAGAAGCTGGTGTTGGATCAGGTGTCATTTATCAAAAAAATAATGGTTCTGCATATATCGTAACGAATAATCACGTTATCGATGGTGCGAATGAAATCAAGGTACAATTGCACAATTCTAAACAAGTCGATGCGAAATTAGTAGGCAAAGATGCCTTAACTGATATAGCAGTACTAAAAATCAATGATACGAAAGGCACTAAAGCAATTGACTTTGCCAACTCTTCAAAAGTAAATACAGGAGATAGTGTTTTTGCAATGGGTAATCCCCTAGGTCTAGAATTTGCTAACTCGGTGACTTCAGGCATTATTTCTGCTAGCGAACGTACAATTGATACGAAAACATCTGCTGGTACGAATAAAGTAAACGTATTGCAAACAGATGCGGCAATCAATCCTGGTAATTCCGGTGGTGCACTCGTAGATATTAATGGTAATCTCGTAGGTATTAACTCAATGAAGATTGCAAGTGAACAAGTTGAAGGTATTGGCTTTGCAATCCCAAGTAATGAAGTTAAAGTTACCATTAAAGAACTTGTAGAAAATGGCGAGATTGAGCGCCCTTCCATTGGTATTAGTTTACTTAATGTAAGTGAGATACCAGAACAATATAAAGAAGAACTGAATACAAAACGCAATGATGGTGTCTATATTGCCAAAGTTCATGCTGATAACGAGCTTAAAGAAGGTGATATCATCACTGCGATAGATGATAAAAAAGTCAAAGAAGATGCTGACTTACGCTCTTATTTATATGAAAATAAAAAACCTGGTGATTCAGTAGAAATGACTATTGAAAGAAATGGTAAGGAGCAAACAGTGGAAGTACCATTAAAAGAACAAAAATCAACATCTTCAGAGTCATCTGAAAAAGAAAATGAAAGTCCTGCACCATTTAATTAAAACAATAACTTAAACTTAATAGTTATTTTGAACCAATCAAGTAAGATTAGTTTACTTGATTGGTTTTTTATATTTTATAAATTATCCTTATCTAGTTCTCTAATAATATTTGTTTCAGTATAAAGTATGTTTAGTTCAATACTACATAAAGTATACAAAATGACAATTTTCATTTTAAAAATTGACAATGCTTTAGGCCTACTACTACAGGAAATACACTCGCAGAGGAATCCAAGATGAGTCTATTCCAAGAAAAACTTACACAAAAATAGCCAACAAAATCATAAGGTTTTGTCGGCTGTTTTGACGATAATTTATATATATATCGCGTTATTCATCTATCTATCTTCAAATATTATTTATAATTAACCATGAAATATTTTTTCTTACCACGACGAATAATAGTAAATTCATTCTCGATTATATCGTCATCGTTTAATTCATAATTCACATCTTGTTGTCTTATACCATTGATATAAATTGCACCATTATTCACATCTTCACGTGCTTGACGCTTAGATGATGAAATACCAGTTTCAACAATCGCTTCAACAATATTTGTAGTTTCTTTACTCAATTCAACTTGTGGCACATCCTTGAATCCTGCTTTTAATTCTGAAGCTGACAATGATTGTAAGTCACCTGCAAATAATGCTTTTGAGATACGAATTGCATCATCTAATGCAGCTTGACCATGGATGAAACGTGTGACATTTTCTGCTAAAGCTTTTTGTGCTTCGCGTAAATGCGGTGCTTCATTTAAGGATTTTTCTAATGCTTCAATTTCTTCTTTTTCTAAGAATGTAAAATATTTCAAGAATTTGATTACATCATCGTCTGTAGTGTTAATCCAAAATTGGTAAAATTCGTATGGACTCGTTTTTGTAGCGTCTAACCAAACTGCGCCACCTTCTGATTTACCGAATTTTTTACCATCTGATTTAACGACTAAAGGAATCGTCAGTCCGTATGCTTCTGTTTGACCGTACATACGACGCATTAATTCAATTCCACTTGTGATATTGCCCCATTGATCAGAACCACCAACTTGTACTTTACAATTGTAAGTTTTGTTTAAATGACCAAAATCAATTGCTTGGAGTATTGTATATGTGAACTCAGTGAACGAAATGCCGTATTCTAAGCGACTTTGAATTGAGTCTTTACCCAACATGTAATTTACACCGACATGTTTACCGTAATCTCTTAAGAAATCAATCAATGAAATTTGGCTTAACCAATCTTTATTATTAACAAGTTTAGCACCTTTATCAGTACCAAATTCAAAAATTTTATGCATTTGTTCACTGATACCCTGTACGTTTAATTCAACTTGTTCTTCTGTTTGTAAGACACGTTCTTCAGATTTACCTGATGGATCACCAATCATTCCTGTTCCCCCACCTATTAATACAAGTGGACGATGCCCATGTTCTTGGAATCTACGTAAAGTTAAAAATGGTAATAAATGACCGATGTGTAAACTATCTGCAGTTGGATCGGCACCACAGTATAATGTAACTTGTTCTTTATTTAATACATTTTCTATACCAGATTCGTCTGTTTGTTGATAAATTAAGCCTCTCCATTTTAAATCTTCTAATAATGCATTTGTCATTGTATTTACCTCCTATATTTATTAAGATATTATTTTGAATAGATTTTAAATACCGTCCAAAGTTCAAGTCACTTTTAGCAAGTACGACCGAATAACACTTAAAAAATAAAAAAACGCCCCTACAAATTAATGTAAGGGCGCATGCGCACGGTACCACCATACTCTAAGTCAAACAACTTTATTAATGATACGTTCATTAACTTAAACGTTTGGATGATTGAAATCATTAAGGTGTATTCACATATTAATCATCGTTAGTTCACAGCAACCACTAACTCTCTGAAGATGACACCATATGTTACTTCTCCTTTATCCAAAAACGATATCGAATTGATATTAATTATAAGTAACTCTATTTTAAAAGTCAACATCATTTATTATGTTATAATATTGCATACGTAAGGAGGTCAAACATGGAAAATCAAACACATGAAAATAATGTTCACAATCATTTACATAACTCTAAATTCTCTAAATTTGAAATTATCTATAAAAAATTAAAGCATCTTTTCATTGGCTTGTTTGCAATTTTCGCATGTACCTTTATTATTTTATTGGCCATATCAGTATTTTACTTCCAAAGTTTGACTGATGAATCTGTAAACATGTCAGATAATGAATTACGTACAAAATTGCTGAGCATTGCTGGTAACCAAGATATAAATTATAACAATAAGCATATTTTAGCAGAATACAATAAATCGACAAATTCACTCATCGTAGGACCTAAACATGTAAATAGCAACGTGATAAAGGCATTGACTTCTTCAGAAGACAGCTTATTTTTCTATCATAATGGTATTTTACCAAAAGCTATCATTCGAGCAGTTGGGCAAGATATATTTAATACAGAAGCTGCAACTGGAGGTAGTACCATCACCCAGCAACTCGTAAAAAATCAACTACTGACAAATGAAAAAACATATAATCGCAAAGCTAATGAACTTATCTTATCTATGCGAACTGAAAAGATTTTAACCAAAGATGAAATTATCTATACTTATTTGAATATCGTGCCTTTTGGACGTGATTATAATGGTTCTGATATCACAGGTATCGCTTCAGCATCTTATAGTTTATTTGGAAAAGCCGCTACAAACTTAAATATTGCTGAATCAGCCTATCTGATTGGACTTTTACAAAGCCCTTATTATTATACCCCTTATGACACGGATGGTTCACTCAAATCTGACGCTCAGATACAGATTGGTTTGGATCGCCAACACTATGTGCTCAAACGGATGTTGGTTGAAGGTGAAATTACTGCTTATGATTTTAAAAAGGCTGAAAAATACGATATCAAACAACATTTAATGACAAAATAAAATGGCTAGTTCATAAACTACTCAGGCAAATAAAAAATAGCTGTGAAGAAATCTATCGTTATAGATTTCCTTACAGCTATTTTTAATATGTTTGTATCATATAATAGTTAAAATTTAGAATAGTCCAATTGCATGTCCATCATCAGTAACATCCATGTTTAATGCTGCTGGTTTTTTAGGGAGACCAGGCATAGTCATGATTGCTCCAGTCAATGCAACTATAAATCCTGCGCCTGTTTTAGCTTCTAATTCACGAATAGTGATTTCAAAACCTTCAGGTGCGCCTAATTGTGTTGCATCATCTGAGAATGAATACTGTGTTTTAGCCATACATACTGGATAGTTATCCCAGCCATTTTCTTTAAACTGTTTAAGCTGTTTCTGTGCTTTACTACTAAATGTGACTTTTGATCCACCATAAATTTCTTTAACAATTGTTTCGATTTTTTCTTCAAGTGGTAAATCTAATTCATATAAATGTTTGAAATCTTGTGGTTCATCAAGTACTTCTAGCACTTCATTCGCTAGATCGACACCACCTTTGCCACCTTTTTCCCATACTTCAGTTAAAGCAAGTCTCACACCATTCTCTTTTGCCCATTGTTGTACATATTGTGTTTCTTCTTCAGTATCATGTACGAACGCATTCAATGCAACTACAGGTTCTAAACCATATTTTTTAACATTTTTAACGTGGCGTTCTAAGTTCACGATACCTTTTTTAACCGCTTCAACATTTTCTTCTTTTAAGTTGTCTTTAGCTACACCACCATGCATTTTAAGCGCACGAACTGTCGCAACTACTACAACTGCTGAAGGTTCAAATCCTGCTTCACGTACTTTAATATCGATGAATTTTTCAGCGCCTAAATCTGAGCCAAAGCCTGCTTCAGTTACAACGACATCTGCTAAATCTCTCGCAGTTTCTGTCGCTAAAATTGAATTACAACCATGTGCAATATTTGCAAATGGCCCACCATGTACAAGAGCTGGTGTGCCTTCAATTGTTTGTACTAGGTTTGGTTTAATTGCATCTTTAAGAATCATCGCTAATGCGCCTTCTACTTTTAAGTCAGCTACAATAACAGGTTTACGTGATCTAGTATAACCTATAGTAATTCTACTGATTTTTGCTTTTAAATCATTAAGGTCATTAGATAAACAAAGAATTGCCATTATTTCAGAAGCAACAGTAATATTAAAACCATCTTCTCTTGGGACCCCTTGCGTTGGTCCACCTAAACCTACATTTACGTTACGTAATGCACGGTCATTCATGTCTAAAACACGTTTCCATTCAATACGTCTTTGATCGATTTCTAATTCATTACCTTGATGCATGTGGTTATCAATAAATGCTGACAGTGCATTATTTGCAGTAGTGATTGCGTGGAAGTCGCCATTGAAGTGTAGATTTATATCTTCCATTGGTAATACTTGTGCATAGCCACCACCAGTTGCACCACCTTTTATTCCGAAAACAGGACCTAAAGCCGGTTCACGTAACGCTACCATGACGCTTTTCTTAAGTTCGTTGAATGCGTCTGCTAATCCAACTGTAACTGTTGATTTACCTTCACCTGCTGGCGTTGGACTCATCGCAGTAACTAATACTACTTTACCCTTACCATTTTTTTGTTGAACTTGATTAATATCAATTTTAGCTTTATAGTGCCCGTATGGTTCTAATGCATCTGCAGGGATACCCGCCTGTTTAGCAATATCTCCAATCGGTTTTAATGTTGATTGATTTGCAATATCTAAATCAGATAAGTGTGCCAAATTCGTTCGCCCCTTCTTAAATAAATTTTAAATCAATAAATATATTTCCCATATATGCTACTGATAAAAATAAATCCTTACATATTAATATTAACTAACTTATGTTGTGTTGTCGATTAATAGAGAAAGCGCTTTCAAAATAATTAGTGAATATTTTCACCTTATGTGTCCTATGTTACGCTAAAAATGTTATTTTACACCAAAAAAACTCCCTAGATATCATCATAATCTCTAGTGTGTCGAATAAACACATACTTAAAGTTGATGATATAAAGGGAGTCTGGAAATAACTTGCTTAATTTTAAATTGGAAATACAGGTTAGCTATTTCTGATTAAACTACTATTTTGTTTAATTAGTCTTCCATTGTACTTAAATCGCCTTCAGGTAAATCAAGTTCCCAAGCTTTAAGGACACGACGCATAATCTTACCAGAACGTGTTTTAGGAAGTTTTTCTTTAAATTCTATTTCGCGTGGTGCAGCGTGTGCGGCTAAACCTTCTTTGACAAATACACGAATTTCTTCTTTCAGTTCATCTGATGCTTCATACTCAGGTCGTAAAGCAACGAACGCTTTAATAATTTCTCCTCTTACTGGGTCTGGTTTACCAATCACACCTGCTTCTGCAACCGATTCATGTTCCACTAATTTTGATTCGACTTCAAATGGACCGACACGTTCGCCTGCAGTCATAATAACGTCATCTACACGACCTTGGAACCAATAATAACCATCTTCATCTTTATAAGCAGAGTCTCCAGAAACATACCAATCACCAATGAAGTATGAGTCATATTTTTCAGGATTTTTCCAAATGGAAACCATCATAGATGGCCATCCTTTTTTAATTGCGAGGTTACCCATTCGATTCGGTGGCAACTCGTTACCTTGATCATCAACAATAGATGCTTCTATGCCTGGTAAAGGTTTACCCATAGAGCCTAATTTAACATCCATGGATGGATAGTTAACAATCATATGGCCCCCTGTTTCAGTCATCCACCACGTATCTAAGACACGTTTGCCAAAGACATCTTTGGACCATTTAATGACTTCAGGATTAAGTGGTTCACCTACGGATAAGATACTTTTTAGTGATGATAAGTCGTATTTGTCTATAACATCATCGCCTGCACTCATCAACATTCTTAATGCCGTTGGCGCTGTGTACCATATTGTAACTTTATACTCTTCAATCATACCGTACCAAGCTTCAGGTGAGAATCTACCACCAACAATACAATTTGTCACACCATTTAACCAAGGACTGAAAATACCATATGAAGTACCTGTTACCCATCCAGGGTCAGCAGTACACCAATATACATCGTCTTCTTTAAAATCTAGTACATATTTACCAGAAATGTAATGAACGAGCATAGCTTTTTGAGCATGTAGCACGCCTTTAGGTTGGCCTGTTGAACCTGAAGTATAATGCAATATCAAACCGTCATCTAAGTTTAGCCATTCTGTTTCAAATTGATCACTAGCATTTTTTAATTCACTATTAAAATCAACATATTCACTTTCTACTTCCTCATCTACAACTACAATCGTTTCTAAATGTGGTAATTTATCTTTAGGAATACGTGGCAATAATGCATTCGTTGTCACAATCACTTTTGCTTCACTATTTTCTAGTCGATCTGCAACAGCTTTTTCCATAAATGCTTCAAATAATGGTCCTACAATTGCACCTATTTTTAATATACCGAATAAAGCAAAATAAAGTTCTGGCGTTCTAGGCATAAATACAAAAACACGATCACCTTTTTCAATATTTGCTTTATCTTTTAATACATTTGCCGCTTTATTAGAATTTGATTTCATTTCTTCAAAAGTATAACTTTCTTTACGTTTATCATCTTTATAATGTAACGCAACTTTTTCACCATTACCTTCATCCACATGGCGATCAATACACTCGTGTGCCATATTGATCTTACCAGTTTCTGACCATGAAAATGCTTTTTCTATTTCTTTCCAGTCAAAATTAGCGTACTCTTTTTCATAGTCTTTAAGGTTAAAATTTCCATTTTCCCCTTTGTATACTTCTACTTTCATTTTGAATCCCCCTCTTAATGAAATCGCTTGCTTAAAAATTATTATAACTAATATTGTCAAAATTTTCAAAATAATAGTGTGTAAACGAATACATTATTGTGTTATTTTAAACTTTTTTAACTTATAATAGACTTATATTAGATTGTTTACTGTATGTGTATGCGGTAGTTTGGAGTGAAAAAATGGAACATATAAAAACATATCAATCTCAAACTTATCACTTGGATGAAGGAACATTTGTGATAGAAGGTCCTGTTTTAAGAAGTAGTCTTGAATCTATGACATTTGATGATGGGCTCTTTGCATTTCGCCCACCTACGGATCAATTTGAAGCAATAAAAGAAATTAGTGAATTAGAAGAAGGTAGAATTTTTGTGTTGCGCAATTCACAACACATTATCGGTTATGTCACTTATCATTACCCAGATCCATTAGAACGTTGGTCTAGTGGTAATTTGGAATACTTAATAGAATTAGGAGCTATAGAATTAAGTTTAGCTTATCGCGATTTACATTTAGGAAGTGAGCTTATCAAAGTCAGTTTAGCTGCTGATGAATATGAAGATTACATCGTGTTAACTACTGAATATTATTGGCATTGGGATTTGAAAAATTCTGGGCTTGATGTATATGAATATAAAAAATTAATGCAAAAACTGATGGGTTATGGGGGCCTTGAAGTATTTGCCACAGATGACCCAGAAATTACAAGTCATCCTGCTAATTGTCTTATGGCAAGAATTGGTTCAAGAATTTCTATAGAACAATTACAAGCATTTGATGACATTCGCTTCATGAATCGCTTTTTCTTTTAAAGGGGAGAAACATATGAGTAATACGCAACAATCAACGGGCTTTGTCTATTCTAATGAAATACTGCAATATCGTTTTAGTAATAGCCATCCATTTAACCAAATGAGATTAAAATTAACAACAGAATTATTAACAGATTTAGGTTATTTAAAATCACATCATATTATTAAACCACGTATAGCTAATGATACCGAATTATCATTAATTCATTCTCATGATTATATCCAAGCTATCAGACGTGCTTCACATGGTATTTTAAGTGACAATGAAGCTAAGAAGTATGGATTAGACGGTGATGATACGATGCAATTTAGAATGATGCACAAGCACAGTGCACGTATTGTGGGTGGAGCATTGAATTTGGCTGATCACATCATGGATGATACAGTCACCAATGGCTGCCATTTAGGTGGCGGTTTACACCATAGCCTACCAGGTCGTGCGAATGGATTTTGTATTTACAATGACGTTGCAGTTACTATCGCTTATCTCATACAAAAATATGACCAACGCGTGCTATGTATTGATACAGATGCACATCATGGTGATGGAACACAATGGAGTTTTTATACAAATGATCAAGCTTTAATTTATTCGATACACGAAACTGGAAAATTTCTTTTCCCTGGATCAGGACGTTACACGGAACGAGGTAGTGAACAAGGTTTCGGTTATACAGTAAATATTCCACTTGAACCTTATACAGAAGATGATTCATTTTTAGAAACCTTTAAAGAAACGATAGAACCTATAGTGGCATCATTTAAACCAGATATTATTGTGAGTGTACATGGCGTTGACATTCACTACTTAGATCCACTCACGCATTTGAATTGTACTCTAGAATCACTCTATGAAATTCCATATATCATTAAAGATTTAGCAGATAAATACACAAAAGGTAAAGTATTAATGTTTGGTGGCGGCGGCTATAATATATGGAAAGTTGTCCCACGGGCTTGGAGCCACGTTTTTTTAGCTTTAATCGGAGAAAAACCACAAACTGGCCGTTTGCCTGATAAATGGTTAACAAAATGGCAACAATACGCGCCTTGCGAACTACCACAAACTTGGACCGATGAAAAAACTGACTATCAAATAATACCTAGGCAAAAAGAAATTACAGAAACAAATTTAAAATATGCCAAACAAGTACTGAGTTGGTTTTAAATAAATCAACATCTTATCATACTGGTTTAAGTTTTCAATTTAAATAAAAAAACGAAATTCTTAATTAATAAGAATTTCGTTTTTTATATTTCATTATCATTTATTAACACTGAAGTTATTGTTAATTATACATTGTTGAATCTATAAAAAATCTATTTTGTAGTACCTCTATACTCAACTCTATGAGGTAAAATCACATTAGGCTCTTCGATTTCTTCATCATTCATATATTTAGTAAGAAGTCTCATACCCACTGCCCCAATATCGTATAACGGTTGGATTACACTAGATAATTGAGGTCTTACCATTTCAACAAGTCTAGTATTGTTAAAACTTACAATTTGTAATGACTCTGGAACGTTAATACCTGCATCTTGAGCAGCATGAACTAGACCTATTGCTTGTTCATCACTGATTGATAGAATTGCATCTGGCTTAGCAGATTTCAATGCATCAAATGCACGTAGACCATCTTTATATGTTTCATTACCATTAAAAATCAATGATTCATCTAATGAAAGTTTATGCTCTGCTAAAACGTCTTTTAATCCTACTAGCACATCTTCTTGTGCTTTTTTAGAATAATCGCCACCGACAAAAGCAAATGTTTTTGCGCCGTTTTCGATTAATTGGTTCGTGATTTGTTTAGCTGCTGATTTAAAATCAATATTTACAGATGAAATACCTTCATCTTTACCATTTGTACCTGAAACTACTACAGGTACTGAAGATTTATTAATCAATTCTTTAATTTCTTCAGAAATTGTTCCACCTAAGAAAATAATACCATCTACTTGTTTACTTAAAAGATTGTTAAAAATTTCTTTTTCTTTACTTGGATCATTATCAGAATTTGAAATAATTGAATGATATTTATACATTGTTGCTATATCTTCTAACCCTCGAGCAAGTTGCGAATAATAGACATTAGAAATATCTGGAATAATAACGCCTACTGTTGTAGTTCGTTTACTAGCTAATCCTCTTGCTACTGCGTTTGGACGGTAGTTCAATTTATTAATAACATCGTTTACTTTGTCACGTGTTTCGGGTTTAACATTTTGATTGCCATTAACAACACGTGAGACAGTTGCCATAGAAACTCTTGCTTCTCTAGCTACATCATATATAGTTACAGTCATAATTTCCTCCTTGAAAGCGATTTCTTTATTATTATACTCTGTTTTCATAATATTTTCAAAGTTTACCATATTTTTACTAAATGTAAAATAGTTTTGTTTTGAATGTCATAATTATGTCATCTTATAAAATTATAAACCTACTAAATGTATTATATTTCTTATTTCCAGTGAAAACAAACCTTTTTCGTTTAAATTTTTATGTTTTTCATTAAAATCAAGCGTAATATGATGATTCATCATTTATTTTTTATTTTATATTTAAATACTCTATACATTTGTCATATCACTCCAAAGTATGAGCATTTTATAAATTGCTAACATTATACTTCATTCATTTTAAAAACAATATGAAAGCAAAAAAACCCCTATTACAGTTCACTACTTAAGTAGTAACGTAACAGGGGCTTTTTTATATTTCTTATTTTAATTGTTTGTTATTGTACATATCAGCTAATGGTCTAATTTCATTATAGAAATTCTCGAATTCATCGAAGTCCATTTGTTGTCCACTATCACTTAATGCAACTGATGGGTCAGGATGAACTTCAGCCATAATACCATCTGCACCTACTGCTAAGCCAGCTTTAGCTGTTGGTAACATGATATCTTTACGTCCTGTACTATGGGTAACGTCAACCATTACTGGTAAGTGAGTACCTTGTTTTAAAATAGGTACTGCAGAGATATCTAATGTGTTTCTTGTTGCTTTTTCGTAAGTACGGATTCCGCGTTCACAAAGAATAATGTTTTCATTACCTTGAGAAGCAATGTATTCTGCTGCAAAGATAAATTCTTCAATTGTTGCAGATAAACCACGTTTTAATAATACTGGTTTATTTGAACGACCTGCTTCTTTTAATAATTCAAAGTTTTGCATATTACGTGCACCAATTTGGAATACATCTAAATAATCATCTGCTACTTCAAAATCTGCAGGATTTACAATTTCACTTACTACATTTAGACCGTATTTATCTTTAGTATTTTTAAGAATTTTAAGACCTTCAACACCTAAGCCTTGGAAATCATATGGAGATGTACGTGGTTTGAAAGCACCACCTCTAATGAATTTTTCGCCTCTAGCTTGTAAATTAGCTGCAACTGCATCAACTTGCTCTTGAGATTCAACTGAACATGGTCCAAATACGAATGATTTGTTACCACTTCCAATAATACCTCCATTATCGAATTGAACGATTGTATCTTCTGGTTTTAATTTTCTTGATACATATAAATGTTTTTCATTTTCAGATTTTTGTAAATCAGTAGAGGCTTTAAAAATTTCCTTGAATAATTGTTTGATCACATTATCGTTAAATGGACCTTCATTTTTATCTATTAGTTTGTTAATCATTTCTTTTTCACGTTGAGGATCGTACACAGCTGTACCTTGCTTACGTTTTTCCTCACCAATGTTTTGTGCTATTTTTCCTCTTTTAGATAAAAGATTTAAAATTTCTTCATTAATATTAACAATCTCGCTTCTGAATTCTTGTAATTTGTCTGTCATTTTATTCACCTCTATGAAAAATTTAAAATCGATATTTTATTCTGCTTTAAAGCGATAAAATATTTGTTAAACGTAATTCTAACAATAACTAGTTATAAGTTCAAGTCATGATTGTTAAAATTTCACTTTCTGCAAGTGAATATCCCTAATGGTAACTGAATTTTCAGTCATTTACCAGTAATATTTTACACTATTCATTCATTTTCTATACTTTATTAACTTAAGTTTCATTTAATTCAATTTATTTTTCATATAAATGCTGAATTGTACTTTCTAAATGATGATTTAATCATTCATCTATTAAATAAATACATTTATGTCACACAGTTTTTTCCTTTAAAAAGCACTAAAAAAAAGGTTCTCGTTAATTTTAAGCGTCCGATTAAATTTTTAAAGCATATTGCACGTTGAGGCATCAAAATATAGCTATATCGTCTAATCAATCAAATATATGCAATAAAGCATTTATAAGCATTCTAGATGACTTAAATAATGTTCTAGATGCATCCTAGTTATTTGTGTAATTATAATACTTCAAAAATGGCAAAATAATCGTTTCAAGAGACACAATGAGTATAATAAATTCTAATTCGTATTACACTTTACATAACCTAGATCCTAAAAAGTATAAATTAAAAAGGCATCGAACAAGTTTTGTTCGATGCCTTTTATTATATTTCATTTGTAGTAATGATTAATCATTAAAAGTTCTTTTATCTATTTTACTTTGAGATTTTTCTGATTTTTTCAATTGCGATCTGTTTTTAGAGTAAGTTGGTTCATTATCTACATCTTTACTTTGTTGTGTCTCACTATTATTTGTTGTTTTATTAGTTTCTACTTCATCATGCACAAGGATGCCATCTTTAAATGATGATGTTTTATCTGTTTCATTTGTAGTGGCTTCGTTCTGTTGCTCTTTGCTTGCACTTTGATTGCTAATATCAGTTTCTGCTTTATCATGCACAAGGATACCATCTTTAAATGTTGACGTTTTATCTGTTTCATTTGTAGTAGCTTCGCTCTGATGTGCTGTGTTTGCAGTTTGATTGCTAAGACCAGTTTCTGCTTCATTATGAACAATAATACCATCTTTGAAATTTACAGATTTATGTGTTTGTTTTACACGTTGTTCAGCTTTTTCTGGTTTTACAATCGCATTACTTTTATTTTTGTCTGCAGAGTTTTCTACTTTATCAGTTGATTCTACAGCATGACCAACTTTTGGTGTTACTAAATTAGGCACATCTTTTTTGATGCTTTGTTTAGGTGATTCTGGTTTTAATAAACTTGCTGTGTTTTCTGCAACTTTATCATCGTCATTTAAAGCTTTGTTTTTATTTTTAGCTGCTAACGCTAATCCAGATGCTGTGACAGTACCTGCTAAAGCGCCTGCTTTCAAATGACTATTATTTTTGCTTTCATCTTCTTTTGAGTTTTTAGTTTCTAGGTTAGGCGCATCTTTTTGAGTATCACCTTTCGTTGTTTCTTCAGATTTCAAAAGATTATCAGTGTTTTCTGAAACTTGTGAATCATTATTTAATGATTGCTTTTTATCATGTGCAACTTTAGCTAAACTACCTGCTGCTATTGCACCACCTGTTGCTGCAGCTGCAGTTTGTGCACCATTATTATTTGAAGGTGTAGTACTAGAATCAGCTAAGTTATTATCTGCAGATTCTTCTTTAATAGCATTCTGTTGCGCATTGACCTCGTCCTCAGTCGGTTCTGAATTAGGATCAATATGTGTTGTTGTATCGTCACTCTGCTCCAAATTATTATCATCTTGAAGGTCTTGTGCTTGTGGTGACGTATCTGCTAAATTGTTGTCTGAAGTTTCTTGCTGAATTGCCACTTTTTGAGCAGCAAGTTCAGAATCTGTTATTTCAGTATCTTTGTTTTGCGCATCTGCAACAGTAGATTTAATACCATCTACTTGTTGTTCAGCGTCAGCTTGTTCACTTTCAGACTGCTCAATAATACTAGATTTAAAGCGTGATTCACCTTCAGAATCAACTTGAGATTTATCTTTAGTGCGTGACTTGCTTATAGAAATTAAACCAACAGCTGAACCAATAAATGCGCCTATGAGAAATCCGTAAACAAAATCATTTCTGGCACCTTTAGTAAAATATTCCGGTACTTCATAGCTTTCTACATTTCTTTCGTAATTATCACGGTTATAGTACTTCATAATTGAATGCCCCCTATAACAAATGCACTTAAATAAGTTTCATACCTCATTTAAGTGCATTTGTTTGTTTAAATATACGAATTATTTATTATCTACACGTGTAGTATAGCTATGATTAGAATCATCTGCTACACTGCTCGCTTTATAATTTGCACTATCTCTACGATTTCTTCTGTTTTGCCATTTGTCAGCAACTTCCATTGCTACATTTGACCATTGAACTACTTGAGAAATTTTATCTTCATTTTGAGAAATATTGTGCGTGATTGAGTTTGTAACTCGATCAACTGAACCATTTAACGTTTGAGCTGATTCGCCGATGCCTTTCACTGCATCAACTACAGAATTCAAACGATCTGATTTGTCTTGGATATCTTCAGTTAAGCGATTTGCTTTATGAAGTAAGTCCGTAGATTCACGTGTAATACCTTGAATTTGTCCTTCAACACCATCAAGAGTTTTTGCAACGTGATCTAAGTTTTTCTTAACTGAAAGTAAAATTACAACGATACCAATTACTAAAATAAGAAAAGCAATCGCCGCAATAATACCAGCTATAGGTAAAATCCATTCCATTTAAAACGCCTCCTATTAATCATATGTTGTTATTTAATATAAATACCCAAATCATTTTAACATAAACATATTAAAATGAGGTAGTAACACCCATTTCTTTCATATAAGCACGTTGAATCTTCTGAATATCGCCCGCGCCCATAAATAAAATAACTGCATCACTATATTGTTCTAACGCATTCACAGTGGTTTCATCAATTAATGTCGCATTATCAATTCTTTGGAGTAAATCTTGAATTGTTAAATTACCAGTATTTTCTCTTATTGAACCAAAAATTTCACATAAGAAAGTTTTATCTGCTAAATTTAAACTTTCAGCAAAATCATCCAAGAATGCTTGCGTTCGACTAAAAGTATGAGGCTGGAATACAGTTACAACTTCTTTATTTGGATATTTCTTTCTAGCTGTCTCAATTGTAGCACTAATCTCTCTAGGATGGTGTGCATAATCGTCAACTAATACTTGTTTTCCCACTTTTGTCTCATTAAATCTTCTTTTTACGCCACCAAAAGTTTCTAAGGCTTCTTTTATATTATTTACATCTAAACTTTCAAGATAGCTAACTGTAATAACGGCAAGTCCATTTAATATATTGTGATCTCCAAATTGTGGAGATAAGAACGTATCATAATATTCATCTTTAATGTATACATCAAATTTAGTTCCATTTTCACTAATTTGTAGGTTATCCGCATATACATCATCATTTTTTGAAAAACCATAATAATATACTGGGACATCTGCTTCTATCTTACGTAAGTGATCATCATCACCCCACGCAATAATTGCTTTTTTTACGTTATGTGCCATTTCTTGGAAAGCACTAAACACGTCTTCAACATCTTTAAAATAATCTGGATGATCAAAATCAATGTTTGTCATAATAGCATAATCTGGATGATAGCTTAGGAAATGTCTACGGTATTCACAAGCTTCAAATGCGAAATAATCACTTGCAGGAATACCTAAACCAGTGCCATCTCCAATTAAAAATGATGTCTTTTTATCCCCATTCATCACGTGTGACAATAAACCGGTTGTAGATGTTTTACCATGTGCACCTGTTACAGCTACAGATGTATATTGACTGATAACATGACCTAAAAAGTCGTGATAACGTATGACATCAAGTTTTAATTCATTCGCCTTAACAACCTCTTCGTGTGAATTTGGAAATGCGTTACCTTGAACAATTACCATGTCTTCTTTTATATTATTTTCGTCAAAAGGTAATATTTTAATACCTTTATTTTGTAATGCCACCTCTGTAAAAACATAATTATTTATATCTGAACCTTGTACTTCATTTCCAAGATCATGCATTATTTGTGCTAATGAACTCATGCCGGCACCTTTTATGCCGACAAAATGATAATGTGTCATTGTAACACTCCTTTATCTCTATTTAATTCTCATTCAAATCTAATTCTGTAATGTATACATCTCTTGGTTTTGAACCATTTGCTCCAGAAACATAACCTAATTGTTCTAATTGGTCTACAATTCTCGCTGCACGATTATAACCGATTTGGAAATGGCGTTGGACTAATGAAGTGGAAATATGACCTTCTTTCAACATAAATCTACATACATCATCAAATAAACTATCCTGAGGTTGTGCTTCCGTTTTTTTCAATAATTCTTTTTCTTCAAATAAATATTCTGGATCTCTTTGTTGTTTTATAAAATCAACAACATCGTCAATTTCATCATCCGATACAAATGTGCCTTGAACACGTATCGGTTTATTCATACCACTGCCTAAATAAAGCATATCTCCATATCCTAACAAGCGTTCAGCACCGCCACTATCTAGAATTGTTCTTGAATCGACACTAGACGATACCATAAATGCAATTCTTGTAGGTATATTTGCTTTAATTAAACCTGTAATGACATTCACTGATGGGCGTTGTGTTGCTACTAACATATGAATACCACAAGCACGTGCTTTTTGTGCAATACGTGCGATAGATTGTTCTACTTCTTGTGGAGCCATCATCATTAAATCAGCTAATTCATCTATAACTATAACAATTTTTGGCATTCTATCTTCATATGTTGCTTTCTTATTAAAAGCAGTAATATTTCTTACGTGATATTTTGCGAACACTTTATAACGACGTTCCATTTCTTCTACAGCCCATTTTAAGCTTTGCGTAGCCGCTTTTACGTCAGTAATTACAGGCGCTACCAAATGTGGTAAATCATTATATGGTGCCAATTCTACCATTTTAGGATCAATAAGTAATAATTTTAGCTCTTCTGGATGATTTTTATATAATAGTGACATTAAAATACTATTTATACATACAGATTTACCAGAACCTGTTGCACCAGCAATAAGTGCGTGTGGCGTTTTAGATATATCCATAAGTAATGGTTCATTATTAATTCTAAGCCCCATAGCAACAGTTAATTTAGACTCTGCATTTTTAAATGTAGGATCTTCAATAATTGAACGTAAATTGACTGTGGCAGGATTCTGATTAGGAACTTCTATGCCCACAAGGCTAGTACCAGGAATTGGTGCTTCTATACGAATATCTTTAGCTGCTAGCGCCATTTTAATGTCATCTTGCAATGCAGTTATTCTAGAAACTTTGACACCTTTTTCTACTGACAATTCAAAACGTGTGACACTTGGTCCTTCAGTAACATTTTGAACTTCAGCTGGAACATTAAAATAATAAAATGCATCATTAAGCTCTTGTTTTTTATCTTCGATCCAAACGTTATCAATTTCGTGTTGTTTAGGTTCTTCTAATAAATCTAAGTTAGGCAACTTAATATTAGGCCCTCTTCTAATTGTTGGCTTACCACTGTCATCAGTTGTCTTACTAGCATCTAACTGATTGTGTACCTTCTCAGGTTTTAATTTTGGTTCTTGATTTTGTGTTATTTGTGACACATGTTCATTATTGTTTTTATTAAATTTAGTTTCATCATGGCTTACGTATTGATTGCCATCCACTGAAGATGGATTCATTTCATTGTCATGTTTTTCTGACGTTCCATGATTGATAGATTGTTCACTATGATTTGATGCATCTATTGAATTTGATGGATGTTCTGTCGTTTCGGACGTCGATGTCAGATTTTGCTGTGGTTGCTCTTGTCCAACTGTTTCAGCTTTAACTACGCTTTCAGTACCAAGGTCATTGGATTCAATTTCTTTACTTTCATTTCGTGACGATTGTGATGTGTTACTTGAATTTGTAAAATGCTGATTACTATTCTTAAGTTTTTTAGCATCCATCATACGTTTTTTATCAGAAGGTGTCATAACAACATTAAACGGTTTGCTACCTTTTCTAATTGATGTTTGATTTCTGTTTGAAGTCAATTCGTTAGATTCAGTTGTTTCATTATCAAGTGCATTTGATTGCGTACTACTAGAAAGGAGCTGTGTTTCTTTACTAGCAACTTCATCTTCGGTTTCAACTTGATCAGTATCAGATTGCGCTGTATTGTATTGTGCTGAACCTTGTTGCACTTCAGCTATTTCATTAGATACAGACTCCGATGACATGTCTGATTCTGATGGTTGTGTCATATCTTGAGCACTGTTTAGTTCTGTTTCAGTCGCTGATTCCTGATCTTCAAACTCTCTCTCTGTCTCAGACTCAAGTATAATACTTTCCGCTTCTGGTGATTCATTTTGTGGCATTGTCACTTCTCTATATTGAGCGTCTGATATATCGTCATTATCTTCTACTTCTACATAAAGATCTTCATCAGAAATATTTTCATTATTATCTTCAACTGTATTTAAAGTATCATCGTTTGAAATGGTTGTTTCGACATCATCATTTAGTGATTTGTGTTCAGCTGATGTATGATGTTCAATGTCATTATCACTATCAGGTGATTCTGATTCTAAATCTGCATCTACATTTACATATTCATCATTAATTTTATGTACATCGCGCACATTATCTAAATCAATTTCTTCATAATTAAATGGTGATGTAGCACCTATACGGGTATCATCCTCATTTTGTTGACTATCATCAGATAGTTGAGCGTCTTGAATCGATGCTTCTGTTTGATTTTCAGAAACATTTTTGGCTTTGCTCTCTTCGTCTAAAGAACTTTCACCAATAAAATGGTGTGCTTGTTTGGCATACATTTCATCTATTGCTTTTTGTATGCTGTCTTCGTTATTATCTTGGTTTTCTTGACGTTTTTGTTGCAACGCTTTTTTGAATTGGCGTTTTTGAAGTACTTTACGTTCACGTTCTCTTCGAATTTCTTCTACGATTTGTGATGCGTAAATATTTTCAATATTAATTGTGTTGTTTACTTTAGGTTGTTCATTTGAAGATTGCTGCTTTTGTTCAGAAGGTTGTTGTGGTTGTTTATTATCTTTTTCCACTTGCGCTTCTATATAGTCATTACCTTCAAAAGAGTATGGTTGCTTATTATCAACTTGTGAAGTTTCGTCGTCTGCTACATCAATTGATGGTTCTACAAATTGATCATTATAAATTTTAGTGTCATGTATTTCAGAAGATTCCTGTGCTGAAGTTTGCGATTGCGTTTTGTTACCTTCATAATTTGAAACTTGCTCGTTATTGCCGTTTTCAGTTTCATCTGAAGGTTTTATAACACCATTTTCCAGCGGGTGGGGTTTTTGAGTACCAAATATAGCAGATGGCACTTCACTCGCTTTAAAATCACTCTCATGATACATAGGTGTATCTCTTTTAGTTTTCTTAGAAGCATTTGCACGTAAAACATCAGTTTGTATTCTCATTCGTTGACCTTTATGAGATTTTGATTCTCGTTTTGGTTCTGAATATGTTTCTTTTGGTGACTCCTGATTTTCTGTTTGTGTATTAACATCATTAGAAGCTGTCTTATCATACAAATGTCTACGTCTTCTCTGCTTATGATTGGCATTTATAGAGTCTGAAGTATGACGATCACTGTGTTGTTGATCACTATGATTCGAACTATCTTTTGAAATTGAATCTTCTTCTGGATGCTGTGCTTCATTCGCTTCTTCTAAAATACGCATTGGAAACCTGAATTTTCCTTTGGGTCTTTCATAAACATCATTGTTCTGAGGAAGTAATGAATCTTGTTCTTGTTGTGTAGCTTTTTGACGTCGTTGGTTTCTTTTACTAAGATAATCTTCTGTAGAATCATTATCTTCTCCAAATAACTTGTCGAACCAGCTCATTCGTACATTACCTCCTTCTATTCTTCAAAAAATGCTTGGCCAACTGTGTAATCATCAGATAAGACCATAATCCCTTTTTCTTGAGGTGCATTTGGTAAATCAAGTTCCTTCATAGAACAAATCATACCACTTGAAGCTACGCCTCTTAACTCAGCATCTTTAATAACCATACCGCTTGGCATTACAGCACCTACTTTAGCTACTACTACTTTTTGTCCAGCATCGATATTAGCTGCACCACAAACTATCTGTAACTTTTCAGAACTTACATCAACACTGAGTACACTTAATTTATCTGCATCTGGATGTTTTTCTTTAGTTTCAACATAGCCTACAACAAACTTAGGAGACAAATCTGCATTTAATTTAAATGTAAATCCAGCATCTTCAATGGCTTTTTGAAATTCATTAACTAGTGTTTCAGTTAACTTAACATGCCCATTTCCACTTATAGTTGATTTTTCTGATACATTAAAAATGTTATAACCTACAACTTGAGATTCATTTTTAATTTCAACAACATCACCTTTATACTCATAATTGAACTCACCACTAGCTGGTTCAACTTGTAGAAACGCAACGTCTCCTACTGCTTCTTTGTTATAAAATAAATTCATGTCTATAGACTCCTTATTTCTTATCTTTATTTTCGTATTGCTTTCTTGTTGCTTCTAATCTTTGTATCACGTTAGGATCTCTTTTTTGTTTATTATTTTTTCCTAATATAAAAATAGGCTCAAAATGACCTTTGTCGTAACCTAATGATAATGATGTAATTGGGACTAAACCTTTTGTAAAGAATTCCATAGTTAAATGCGCCATTACGTCATAACCCGTTTTATTACGGATATCTGCAATAATTAACACATCCTGATGTGGCACTGCAACTAACATTTCACCTTCACATTGGTCTTGGATTTCATTTAAAAACGTCGTGTTTAAGATTCTACTCGCATCATAGCCATCGTTAGAGTTAATAAAATAAAATATATTGCCTTTTACTTCATCCGTAGTATATTTATTATCTAATTTTCGCACATTAAATAAGGCCATTTCTTTTAATTGTTGCTTAGATAACTTCATTGACTCTAACATTTTTTCATCCATAAGACGATATGATTTCCCTAGATCAACTACGTAGTAAATATTTGTTTCTGCAGTGTGTTCTTCTATAACAAATGCATTACCATCTTTATCTTTTTTATCAAAACTTGGGGATCTCAATACTGGCATGATTTGGGCACTATTAACCTCTGATAGCCCCTCCCCTTTCATTTGTTCAATAGCTTCTTCTACATAATATACAATTTCATCTACTATATTTTCTTTTTGTTCTTTATATTTAGCTACTATCGTAGCAACTTTTACAGTGACACCTTTGCCATTGTCTACTCTAGATATACGTAGCGTTTCATCTTCTCGATTAAAAGTAAACTTCACTTCTGGTTTGCTTAATCGATCTTTTAATTTATCTCTCATTTGAAAGACATTCATTGTTAACACTCCTATTTACGTGCCTTATTATAGTTTACAATAAATACACCCTTAGGAACAGAAAAAATGTAAGTTCTAAGGGTATATATTTTTATATTTCAACATGAATTATTTACAAAATAAATTTTTTTATAAAGATGCTAAAAAGTCATCAATTTGTTCGATGGATTTTCGCTCTTTTCCAATATAACTACCGATTTGTGAGCCGTTACGAAAAACTAGAAAACTCGGTATGCCCATAATGCCATTTTCCACACAAATATCTATAAATTTATCTCTATCAACTGAAATGAATTTATAATCAGTGTATTTATCCTCTAACTGTGGTAATTCGGGCTCAATCACTTTACAATCAGGACACCAATCAGCCGTAAATAAAAATACTGTTTGCTCGTTTTTAAGTTGCTCAAATTGTTGTTCAGTTTCTAATTGTTGCATCTAATCTCTCCTTCATGTGTTATTTATATTGTAATTCTTCAATTTTCGAATCATCTAATTGGGTAGTAGCTTGTGTTAATAATTCTCTTGCAGCTTCGTAATCTCTTATATCAAACACTGCGTTTGTACTATGAATATATCGTGCACAAACTCCAATTACTGCGGTTGGGATACCGATTTTTGCTTTGTGAATTTCGCCACCATCAGTGCCACCAGGTGAAATATAATATTGATGCTTAATTTTAAATTCATCAGCTAAATCTAGTAAGTAATCTCTAAAAGTTGGCTTAAGTAGCATCGTACCATCTTTAATTCTAATTAGTGTACCTGCACCTAATTCTCCAGATAAATTTTGTTTACCCTTCATATCATTGGCTGGTGAACAGTCTACTACAAAAGCCACATCAGGGTCTATCAATTCAGCAGATGCTTTAGCTCCTCTTAAACCAACTTCTTCTTGAACATTGGCACCTACATATAAGTCATAGCCAAGCTCTACATCTTTTAATAATTCCAATAATTCAATACCAAGCAAACAACCATAACGATTATCCCACGCTTTACTTGAGAAACGATGCTCTGATAATTGTGTGAAGGGTGTTTCTGGAACAATTGAATCACCAATTTCAATGCCACGTTTTCTTACATCTTTTTGATTTTCACAGCCAATATCTAAAAGTAAATCTTCAATTTTCGGTGCACCTTCATTACCTGTTCTAAAATGTTTAGGTATATTCGCAACCACACCGGTGATTTCTTCATTTTTACGCGATTTTACTTTAAGTCGTTGACCTTGCCAAATATCTGTAGCAACGCCGCCCAAATTTGTAAATTGTATCATACCATTTTCTGTAATATTTGTGATCATAAAACCAATTTCATCCATGTGAGCAGCCACCATTACACGCTTTGGATTCTTTACTTTCGAACGTTTAACACCGTAAATGCCACCCATGCGATTATAAACAAAATCATCTACGAATGGTTCTAATTCTGTTTTCAAGTATGCTTTTACATCATCTTCGAAACCAGGTGCGCCATGTAATTCTGTTAATGTTTTCATTCTAGCTAATGTTTTATTATTGTCTATATTCAATGTCTCTCACTCCTTACTATTTATTATATCATCTTCGTTATGGTAAACTATAAATATGACTTTATTGGAGGTAGATTGTGTTATGTTAAATAAAAAGAATAGGCTTATCATCTTATTTATTTCACTAACAACAATTGTCGGAGCGACTTATTTTTATAAACGTCAAAAAGATCTACAATATCACGATCCAGATAAAATTATTACTGAAGTAAGAACATACTTTATGAATGTTGTAGGATCTTATATATTGAATGAACCGATTACGTATAAAAAATCCGATAATAATTTTATTGTTTTTCAAGGTGGTATTACCACACAAAACAATAAAACATTAACATATTATGACTTTTTTGCAGATGCAAAAAGTGGAGAAGTTATAGATATTCTTGAATGTGAATCATAAAAGTAAAAGGTTAAAGTTTTGAACATGTAATGTATCAATCGCTTAAAGCACTGATTATACATTACGAGAGATAAAGATTAACGCTGTTTAGACATAGGACTACACCCATCCTTTTTTAAAACAGTAATAGTCCGTATCTCTTCGTTCATAACTTTAGCCTTTTTAATTTCTCGTAATATAAGTTTCTATCTCATTCAATTTATGCTTATCAAATTTCACAGCAAAGTATTTCGCATCATGATAATATAAGAACCAATAATCTTGCAAGATATAATTTGGAATTAAACGTTCTTTCTCTCTTATGGATTGCATAGGATAGTCATCATATGCTGTTACCCACAATGGATTTCTATGAGCTAGCGTCGGGAAGATGTCTCCCATGTGCACTGCTTTTTCTCCTTCACTTTCTATTGTGACTACTGAATGTCCATAACTATGCCCTCCAGTATGACGGATTTGAATGCCAGGATATATTTCTATCTCGTCCTCAAATAATATTAATTTATTTTTAAAATCTCCATTATTTTTCTGCCAGTAAGTCGATTTACTACGTATATTGGGACTTTGGAATTCATGCCATTCATCTTGTTGAAGGACATGTATTGCATTACTGAAAATAGCATGTCCATCGTTATCCGTTAGCCCAGCTGCATGGTCAAAATGAAGATGAGTCATTAATACATAATCAATATCCTCTAGTGTTAGATTTAATGCTTTTAGATCATTTTCCATATCACTCTCATAATGGACACCAAATATTTTACGTTCTTTATCAGTTAATTTTCCAGTACCAATACCAGTATCAACAATAATATTTTTATCCTCAGTTTGGATAAGTATCGGATGTGTAGGTAATGGGATTTGATTTTTTTCGTTCACCTCGTATTTTTTTGTCCATAGTGCTTTTGGTACAACGCCAAACATTGCACCCCCATCAATATGAGTAATACCCCCGTTTAAATAATGTACTTTATAATTGCCTAATTTCATCATTTAATTCCTCCTCATCTTCCATTTAACAACGTCGATTACTTTCTATAGTAATACAATACATTTACTACGTAAAATAATGGATATGATTTGAAAACACTGATTCTTCAATTTCCTTCCTCTACGCAATCAATACTATTATGAATAATATAAAAAATGCCAACAAAGTTATATAACTCTGTTGGCATTTTTTAATAATTATAAATTTTTATGGAATTTTGCTTCCATGCGATAAATTCTTGAGCCCTTGTCAGAAAACTTTCTTTCATACTCAGTTTCTATATTATCTTCGTCATCTTCCTGATGAAGATTTAAATTGAGTTTAGTAAAATACATACCGAATTGAGACATACTCTCTAAACTATAAGCAAATAGACCTCTGTTGTCAGTTTTAAAATGAAGTTCCCCATCTTCTTTCAAAACTTGCTTATACAGTGCTAAAAACGTATGATACGTCAATCTACGCTTAGTATGTCGTTTTTTAGGCCATGGATCTGAAAAATTCAAATATATACGATCAATTTCGCCATCTTTGAAATATTCATTGAGCTCCAGTGCATCATTACATATCAATTTAATATTTGTAAGGCCAAGTTCTTTAACTTTATCTACAATATTAACTACTACACTTTTTTCTCGTTCTAAAGAAATAAAATTTATATCAGGATTTTGACCAGCAAGTGTCGTAATAAACTGTCCCATTCCTGACCCTATTTCAATATATATTTCTTGATCTTTATCAAACCAGTCACTTATGTGCCTTGCATGACTACCATCCATATCCACTAATTCAGGATGTGATTTTAAATAATCTTCTGCCCAAGGCTTGTAACGCATTCTCATTCTGATAACTCCTTATATAAAAGCATTGTTATTCATTACTTCATTTAAGAATTTAAGCCACATATTCATATCTTTGTAGCGCTTTTGTTCTTCGTACCATTGAACCATACCTATAGACTGGATAACTGTATACCATTTCATACGTTTTTGTAAGTCCATTGAATCTTTTGTTCCATATACATCTAACCAGTGAGGCCATTTCTTTTCAGGAACGTAATTGTATAGCAGCATACCTAAATCAATTGCAGGATCAGCAATCATCGCACCTTCCCAATCAACCAAGTAAAGCTCGTCACGATCTGATAATAACCAATTATTATGGTTGACGTCGCCATGCACAACCGTAAAGAAACGTGGATCTAAATTAGGCATATGATCTTCTAAATACGTCAATGCTTTTCTTACTACATGATGCGTTAAAACTTCTCTAGATAATGAAGCGTTAATTTTGTTTAACAAAATATCGGGTGTGATCGGCTCCATTTCCATTCGTTTTAACATATTCAATAGTGTTCTTGAACTATGAATTTTTTTCAATAAATTAGCTACTCTTTGTTCGTACATTTCATTGAAAGTAAGTTCTCTACCATTTTTCCAATGCTGCGCCGTTACAACTTCTCCAGTTTCGATACGTTTCGTCCAAACTAGTTTTGGCACAATACCTTCAGCAGATAAGGCTGCAATAAAAGGGTTTGAATTTCTTTTTAAAAATAATTTCTGTCCATCCTGTTCAGCCATATAAGCTTCACCAGATGCACCACCTGCTGAATCAAGCGTCCATCCTAATTGATAAAACTGCTCCAACACGTTCACCTCACTTTCAACTAGAAAATGGCTCCTGAAAAGAATTTTCGAGAGCCATATATAATAATTTTTAATTCAAAATTATAAACTCCAACCAAAATTGTGCAGCCTCAAGTTTTATGACTGACACATTGTCCCATCGTGGTTCAAGTCCTTTTTAATTTATTAATACTCATACTGTCTGAGCTAATTTACAATAACTTTTACATCATATCATAAATTAGCTCTTAACAGAGTATTAATTTAATATTTCTTTATCTTTTTTTGTGAAATTTTTTACTTCCAAATTTCATGACATATAAAAGATTTTATAATCTTTAATACTTTATTTCAACTATAAATGAGAAATTAAAATTCACATTTTGATTCCATACCTTTATGGAATTCTATTAAACGGCTCAGTAAGAATTATAACATAATTTGACCTTAATATATGTTACATTTTCTATCCATTTATTGAAATTATTAACTATGCGTGTCAATATATCTATTAAATCCTTCTTGTAACGATTTAGTGATTGGTCCTACTTTTCCATCACCCACAGCTTCACCATTTAATTTAACAACTGGCATCACTTCAATTGATGTACTTGAAACCAAAACTTCATCCGCATTTTTCAAAAAATCTAAAGTAAATGTTTCTTCTTTAAACGAAACACCTTTTTCTTGAGCAATTTCTTTTATAACCATACGTGTAATGCCGTTCAAAATATAGTTGTTGATTGGGTGTGTATAAATCACTCCATCTTTAATTGCGTAAACATTACTTGAAGATCCTTCTGTAACAGTTTCACCACGGTGCTGAATTGCTTCTTGTGCATTATATTTAACAGCATATTCTTTTGCTAATACATTGCCTAATAAATTCAAGCTTTTTATATCACATCTTAACCAACGGATATCTTCAGTTGTCACGGCATTTATGCCTTCTTCTAATAGCTTATATGGACGATCATAAGTCTTTGTAAAAGCTGTGATGTTCGCTTTTACTGATGGCGTAGGAAAGGCATGGTCACGTGGTGCAGTACCACGTGTTACTTGAATATATACACCGCCATTAACTACACCATTTGCAGCTATCAGTTCGCGTACGAGTTCTATAAGGCCATTAACAGTATAGTTTAATTCTAAGCCAATTTCTTTAGCACTTCTTAATAATCTTTCAAAATGTGCATTGGCAGTAAAGGGATGATTGTCATAAACTCTTATATATTCATAAATACCATCACCAAATACATAACCTCTATCGTTATAAGCTACATTTGCATCTTTTTCTTCTAGTAATCTTTCGTTTATTAACACTTTTGTCATATTTATTCCTCCACACACAAAGTATATAGTGACTCTAAATAGATACTCGTCGCATCAAATAATTGCTTCTTACTGATATATTCATTTTTTTGGTGCATTAAATCTTCAGAATCATTGAACATTGCTCCAAAGGCAACACCTTTATCTAAATTACGGGCGTATGTGCCACCACCAATTGTGTATGGTTCAGTTTCATCGCCTGTTTGGTTTCTATAGGCTTGTACGAGCGTTTGAACAAATGGATCATCTTTTTCTACATAGTGTGGTGTTTGATTTTTACCTAATTCAATTGAAAATCCAAGTGATTGAACTTCACTCTTGAAACGCGTCATTGCTTCTTCAAATTCAAATCCTTGCGGATATCTTAAATTAACACCAAATGTCCCACCTTTGACATTGTCATAAGACATAACACCAATATTCGTCGTTAAATCACCCATAACATCTGTGTGGAATTTCATACCCATTTTTTCTCCGAAATGAGAATTGAATAAATATTTTTCACTGAAATCTACGAAATTAGCTGCTGTTTTATCTAAATCTAGGCTTGATAAGAAATTTAACAAGTATAAACCAGCATTGACACCGATAGAAGGATCCATACCATGTACAGCTTTTCCTTGAACTTTTAATACAAGTACACCACTATCAACGATACTTTCCCCTTCAATATTGTTCTCTTGAACAAATTGTTCGAAATTTTGAATGACATCAGTCATGTTTTCTTTTACAGATACATTTGCCACGGCTTCATCAGGTACCATATTATATCTTTGACCTGAGTTAAATGAAATTAATTCATATTCTGGCTCGTCTTGGTCTTCTGCTTTTTCATTTTGTATCACATCAAAAGTAGTAATACCTTTTTCGCCGTGAATTGCAGGGAATTCTGCATCCGGTGCAAATCCTAATGCAGGCATTTCTTCAGTTTCAAAATAACGCTCAGTGCATTGCCAATCAGATTCTTCATCAGTACCTATTATAATATGTATACGTTTTTTCCAATTTACATTCATATCATTTAATATTTTAACTGCATAGTACGCTGCAATTGTTGGACCCTTATCATCAAGCGTACCTCTTGCAATAATTCTATCGTCTGTCACAACTGGATCAAATGGATCAGAATCCCAACCTTCTCCAGCAGGTACAACATCAACATGGCATAATATACCAAAAACATCTTCTCCAGCACCCGCTTCAATACGACCAGCGATATGGTCTACATCATGTGTGCCAAATCCATCGCGTTCAGCTATTTTGTACATGTAATCTAAGGCTTTTCGTGGACCAGGTCCAACTGGATATTCTGCTGTTGCTTTATTATCTTCCCTAACACTCTCAATAGATAATAAACCTTTCAAATCATCAACGATTAGATCTTCATACTCTTTCACTTTGTCTTTCCACATTTGTGATCCACTTCCTTCTCCAAACTTATATATTTAATATTTTACATGAAGTGTGGAAGAAACTACAGTGAGATGTCATTATTATTTAAAAATTCCAACTGTTTAGTCAACAAAGAAAACAGTTCAACCTATATATATTAATATATTTCAAAAACTGTATTAATATAAAAAAGAAGTGAGACAAAATACATGTCTCATCCTTAATTATTATATTGGCAGTGACTGACTGAACTGAAAATGCGCTTATATTAATCTTTTAAAGCACTACTACTTCATTTATGAAGACAAGTAGGTCTTATGCAAGCGCTCCAGCTCATGTATTCGATTTTCTAGTTATCTTTGTGGGACTCGGCTCATACGACGAAATCTCGTTAAAAAATATAAATTTCTGTCGCACTTACATAAAAAAACCTAGTTCACTAAAATGAACTAGGCCGTCAAAACGTAATCTACTACTTATTATCACGTTTATTACTATTATTTTTTAATTCTTCTTCAGTTACGACACGTAGATTATTAGAAGGATCTCCGCCTTCATCATCGAATCTAGCTTCTTCAATTTCTACGTCTTCTTTTTTGACACCATTTTTGAAATGATTTTTTTGATCTTTAAGGTAACCTTTAGGGTCTTGTTTTACTTTTGAAGCATAGCCTTTAGGATCTTGTTTTACTTCACTATAAGTTTCGCCTGCTTTTGAACTAATTTGACTAGCGATATCTTTCGCGTTTTGTTTATATGATTCTGGATTAGACTTGTATTTGCCATACTCGTCTTTTAATCTATCTCTATTTTCTTTTTTAGAAAGAACAACTGCAGCCGCTGCTCCGCCGATACCTAATACTGCTTTAAATAAATTTGACATAAAAACACCTCTTCATTATTTTAATCCTAATTGTTTAAAATCTTGTTGAGTTAGATGACGATATTCTCCTGGCGCTAATGCTGAATCTAGCTTTAAGTCGCCAATGCTAATACGTTTCAAAGCTAAAACTTCATTATCTATAGCATGAAACATACGCTTAACCTGATGATACCTTCCTTCGTATATTGTGACAAATGATTTGTTCTTTTCATCACCTTCAACTAATTGAGCAGGTTTCGCCAATCCCTCATTTAATTCAATACCCGTTTTAAAGGATTCTATATCATTTTTTGTAATAGTTTTTTCAGAAATTACTTCATATGTCTTAGAAACATGCTTTGTTGGACTCATCAATTGATGGTTAAACTGCCCATCATTAGTGATGAGCAATAACCCTTCAGTATCTTTATCCAAACGTCCAACTGGAAATAGTTCTAAATATCTAAATTCTTCTACTAAGTCTATAACTGTCTGTTGATTATTATCTTCAGTAGCCGATAAATACCCTTTTGGTTTATTTAACATCAAATAGATTTTATCTATATACTGAATTTGCGTTTCATTAACGCTTACAGTATCCGTATCTGGATTGATTTGTGTTTTTGGTGATTTCTCTTTTTTATCATTCACGGTAACATTGCCTTTTTTTAGTAGTTGTTTCACTTCTGTACGTGTTCCTACGCCCATATTAGCTAAGAATTTATCTATTCTCATTCTGCGATACCTAATTTACGTCTAATTTTCTGTGGAATATCACCTAAAAACTGATCTGCAAGTCTTGTCTTCATAGTCATGCTAGCATAAACTAACATACCAACAATCACACTAACAATAATTATAATCAGCGATCCAAATTTAGATTGTGTTGAAATAAAGAATTGTAAGATAAAGAATGTTAATTCAACTGATATCATCATAATTAAGCTATACAAGAATATTTTACCAAAGTGTAACCATGTTTCTGAAAAATCAAATTTAGCATGTTTTTTAAGTATATACAGATTACATGACACTGCAAATAATAATGCAATTGCCGTACTTAATATCGCACCAGCAGAATGGAACGCTATAATTAATGGTGTATTTAACACTACTTTTATTACAACTGCCGCTAATATAACAAATACTGTTAATTTTTGTTTATCAATACCTTGTAACATCGATGCTGTTACACTCAATAAACCAATTAGAATTGCTACTGGCGCATAGTAGAATAGCATTTGGCTACCATCAACATTATAACTATAAAAGACTGTATATAATGGTAACGCTAATGCCATAATACCTAAACTTGCAGGCACTGTGATGAACATTAGAACCCCTAATGACGTACGTATTTGTCTGTGCATCTCATGTAATTCACCTTTTGCATACGTTTTAGTAATAAATGGAATTAAACTTACTGCAAAACCAGCTGATAGTGCTGTTGGAATCATAACGATTTTATTTGTCGTCATATTTAAAATTGTAAAGAAATAGTCATGCATATTGCTAGACACACCTGCTAAACCGAGTGCGCTATTATGTGTAAATTGATCGACTAAATTAAATAATGGGAAATTCAGACTCACGATGACGAACGGAATACTGTAAGAAATAATCTCTTTGTACATTTTACCGTATGATATATCAATGCCCGTTGTATCCGTTGCAACCATTTTTTCAATATTAGGTTTTCTTTTTCTCCAGTAATACCATAGTGTGAAAATCCCTGCAATTGCTCCTACAGCCGCTGCAAATGTAGCAATACCATTAGCTGCAAGTACACTGCCGTTAAATACATTAAGAACTAAATAACTACCAACTAAAATAAATAGTATACGTGCAATTTGTTCAATAACTTCTGACACTGCTGTTGGTCCCATAGATTTGTAACCCTGGAACACACCGCGCCATGTAGCAAGTAGCGGAATAAAAATAACTACCATACTAATAATTCTAATAATCCATGTAATTTCGTCTACTGACCACCCGCCATTTGCACCTGCTTTATTTGCTAAAGTAATAGATGCAATTGTTGGAGCTAATAAATATAAGATGAAAAATCCTATAAATCCTGTTACAGTCATAACAAGAAAGCTTGATTTATACAGTTTTTCACTGACCTTATATGCACCCATTGCATTATACTTAGAAACATATTTAGACGCTGCTAATGGGACTCCCGCAGTTGCAATAGCAATCGCTATATTATACGGGGTGTATGCATAGTTGAAAGGCGCCAAATTTTCCTCTCCACCAATAATCGAGTAGAATGGAATAATATATATAACACCTAAAACCTTAGTAATCAAAATACTAAGCGTAATTAAAAAGGTGCCCCTCACTAATTCTTTACTTTCACTCATTCAGATCTTCCTATCTCAAATTAATTTTTACACTCATAACTTTAATAATAACGTTATAACTACTTTTTTTCAAAAGTATATTACTATAAAATAACACTATATAGCTAAGGGAGGCAATAAAATGTATCAAACAATTATAATCGGTGGTGGGCCAAGTGGACTCATGGCTGCCGCTGCAGCAAGTCAAAATAGCGAAAATGTTTTATTAATTGAGAAGAAAAAAGGATTGGGTCGCAAGCTAAAAATTTCTGGTGGCGGCCGCTGTAATGTTACTAACCGCCTTCCTTATGATGAAATTATTAAAAACATACCTGGCAATGGAAAATTTTTATACAGTCCTTTCTCTGTATTTGATAATGAATCCATCATTCAATTTTTCGAATCAAGAGGTGTAGGTTTAAAAGAAGAAGATCATGGTCGTATGTTTCCAGTATCTAATAAAGCACAAGACGTGGTAGATGCCCTCATTCATACGTTACAACAAAACAATGTAAACGTTAAAGAAGAATCTACTGTCCAATCTATTGAATATACACCACAACAAACGTTTCAAGTTACACTAAATGAGCAACAACAATTTGAAAGTAAGAGTCTCATTATTGCGACTGGTGGTACTAGTGTACCCAAAACGGGGTCTACTGGAGATGGTTATAAATTTGCTAAACATTTAGGTCATACGATTACAGAATTATTTCCGACCGAAGTCCCTATTACGTCTTCTGAACCTTTTATTAAGAACAAGCGTTTAAAAGGTTTAAGTTTAAAGGATGTTGCACTATCCGTATTGAAAAAGAATGGCAAACAACGTATCACACATCAAATGGATATGTTATTCACACATTTTGGTATAAGTGGACCTGCCGCACTGAGATGTAGTCAATTTGTATATAAAGAGCAAAAAAGTCAAAAACAAAAAGAGATACAGATGCAACTTGATGCTTTTCCAAATCTGAGTGTCGCTCAATTAGAAGCACAAATTAGAAATATATTAAAAGATACACCTGACAAATATATTAAAAATAGCTTGCACGGGTTAATCGAAGAACGTTATTTATTATTCATTATTGAACAAGCACAAATTAGTGATGACTTAACTGCCCATCATATTTCAAATGCACAAATTAATAAGTTAGTTGAATTATTTAAAGGTTTTACTTTTACTGTCAACGGAACGTTGCCCATCGATAAAGCTTTTGTAACTGGTGGTGGTGTGTCATTAAAAGAAATACACCCTAAAACTATGATGTCAAAACACGTACCAGGGTTATTTTTGTGCGGTGAAGTATTAGATATACATGGTTACACAGGTGGATATAATATCACAAGCGCTTTAGTCACTGGTAATGTTGCTGGCTCAAACGCGGGTGAATTTCATCTTTAATACTTAAATATAATCTTCACAAATCAAAACAAACAAAATGCTCTTATAGCATTTTGTTTGTTTTTTTGATTTATATTGTCATCGAGACAATATTTGCCTTTGACAAGTTCATAGCTGAAGACTATAGGATGACGCTGCGCTTGTGGAATACTTGCACAAAAAAATGCCAACAAAGTCAGAGACTTTGTCGACACTTTAAAATTACAATTAACGCTCTAAAAAGAAAGCTAATTAGAATTTATTAAATCAAACATTTTCAATTCAATATTTTAAGCTTTATTTCAACTTAAATACTATTGATTTCTAAACCTTCGTCGCCCCACGCGTCCATACCGCCTTCAACATTAACTGCATGTATATCGTTTTGTTCAAGGAATTGAACAACTTGTGCACTACGTCCGCCCACTTTACAAATGATATAATATGTTTCATCTTTGTTAAAATGATTTAATTTATCTGGAACTTGATTCATTGGTATTTTTTCTGCGCCTGGTATTACACCCATAGCTGTTTCTTCATCTGTTCTAACATCAACGATATGAATTGGATCAGAATTTAGGACCTTATCTTTCAACTCATCAATTGTAATAGATTCCATAAATAATTCCTCCTACTATTATTTAGCTACAATGTTAACTAATTTTTTTGGTACTGCAATGACTTTCTTGATATCTTTACCTTCAATTTCAGCTTTAACATTATCATTATCAAGTGCTAATTGTTCCATTTCTTCTTTTGAAGTGTCTTTTGGAATATTAATCTTAGCACGTACTTTACCGTTCACTTGAACAACAATTTCGATTTCATCATCAACGAGCAATGATTCATCATATGAAGGCCATGGTTGATAAGTGATTGTTTCTTCATGTCCAAGTTGCGTCCATAATTCTTCAGATATATGTGGTGCAATTGGTGCCAACATTTTAATGAATCCTTCAATATATGGTTTGTAAATTTCATCTGTTTTATAACAATCATTGATAAATACCATAAGTTGACTTATCGCGGTATTGAAATTCAAAGTATTATAATCCTCAGTAACTTTTTTCACTGTTTGATGATAACTTTTATCTAAAGCTTTATTATTAATATTTACCACTTTATCGGAAATCAAACCATCATCAGTAACTAATAAGCGCCAGATTCTGTCTAAGAAACGTCTTGAGCCGTCTAAACCATTTTCACTCCATGCAATTGCTGCATCAAGTGGTCCCATAAACATTTCATACATACGTAAAGTATCAGCACCATGTGATTTCACGATATCATCTGGGTTGATTACATTACCTTTTGACTTACTCATTTTTTCATTACCTTCACCGAGTATCATGCCTTGGTTAAATAATTTTTGGAATGGTTCTTTCGTAGGGACTACACCTAAATCATATAAAACTTTATGCCAGAATCTCGCATATAATAAGTGAAGTACTGCGTGTTCTACACCACCAATGTATAAATCAACCGGTAGCCAGTGTTTTAATTTTTCTGGATCAGCAAGCATTTGATCATTATCTGGATCAATATATCTTAAATAATACCAACAGCTACCTGCCCATTGTGGCATAGTATTTGTTTCGCGACGACCTTTCATTCCAGTTTCTTCATCAACCACATTAACAAAATCAGCAATGTTAGCTAATGGAGATTCGCCTGTACCTGAAGGCTTAATTTCATCCGTTTCAGGTAAAAGTAACGGCAATTCTTCTTCTGGAACAGTGGTCATTGAACCATCTTCCCAATGAATTACAGGTATTGGTTCGCCCCAATATCTTTGACGACTAAATAACCAGTCTCGTAATTTATAATTTACTTTTCTAGTACCCGCACCTTTTTGTTCTAACAATTCAATTGCTTTAGCAATCGCTTCTTCGTTATATAAACCGTTCAACTCGCCAGAATTAACATGTGGTCCATCTCCATCATAGGCTTCTTGCGATAAATCGCCACCTTCGATAACTTCTAAAATTGGCAAATCAAATGTTTGTGCGAATTCATAGTCTCTTTGGTCTCCACTTGGTACTGCCATAACTGCACCAGTTCCGTATGTGGAAAGTACATAATCGGCAATCCAAATTGGAACTTGTTGTCCAGATAAAGGATTCGTTGCATATGCACCAGTGAATACTCCGGATTTTTCTTTAGATAAACCTGTACGTTCTAAGTCTGACTTTTTAGCCGCTTCTTGCTGATAATCTTTGATAGCCACTTCTTGATCTGCTGTTGTAATTTGATTTACAAGTTCATGTTCAGGACTTAACACTAAGAATGTTGCACCGTACACAGTATCTGCACGTGTTGTAAATACTTCAATTTGGGCATCATTGTCTTCTACATCGAATGAGATAGTAGCCCCTTCTGAACGACCAATCCAGTTACGTTGCATGTCTTTTAATGATTCAGGCCAATCTAAGTCATCTAAATCTTCAAGTAAACGATCTGCATATTCAGTAATTTTTAATACCCATTGTTTCATTGGTTTTCTTACCACAGGGTGACCGCCACGTTCGGACACACCGTCAATAACTTCTTCATTTGAAAGTACTGTACCAAGTTCTGGACACCAGTTTACTGCAACTTCATCAACGTAAGCGAGTCCTTTATTATATAATTGAATAAAAATCCATTGCGTCCATTTATAATATTCTGGGTCTGTAGTATTCACTTCTCTATCCCAATCATAACTGAAACCTAATTCTTTAATTTGACGTTTAAACGTCTCAATATTTTTTTTAGTAAATTCACGAGGATCATTACCAGTGTCTAAGGCATACTGTTCTGCAGGAAGACCAAATGCATCCCACCCCATTGGATGTAACACATTATAACCTTGCATACGTTTATAACGAGAAATAATATCTGTAGCTGTATAACCCTCTGGATGGCCTACATGAAGTCCTGCACCTGATGGGTATGGAAACATGTCTAGCGCATAGAATTTTTTTTGACCTAAATTATCGCTCGTTTTAAAAGTTTTATGTTCTGCCCAATAATCCTGCCATTTCTTTTCAATTTCATTATGATTGTAGTTCACTACTTTTCCTCCTATTCAATAAAAAAACACCTCAAACTATTATCGATTTCAAAAGGGACGACTTTTACCGCGGTACCACCCAGTTTCACATTAAATGTGCGCTCATTTAAATTAATAGTTAGAGATGTTATAAATTCATTTAAGTCCTGGTAAGTTCACTCAATGCTTAACACTAGGTTCCACCTTTCCTAGTTCTCTGTAGAAAAGCTTTCAAGTTACTACTCCTATACATTACTAATGATATTTGAAAAAAGGTTTTATTTCAAGTGGAAAACGCGAAATAAAGCTACACTAAAAGTTTCTAAGTTGCGATTTATTAGTTTTTATAAAAAAATCGAACAAGCAACCTTACACCTGTTCGAGAAAATGATTATAATTTTTATTTTCCATGTAAAATTTATACATCTTTTGGTAATTTCCTATCATAAATCATTAAGAAAAACACTGCGATAACAAGTAAACCTATCATACTTAAAAACATCGCTTGCATATTAAATGTATCTACAAGAACTCCGCCTATAAGCGGACCAAAAGCCTTGCCTACAGTTGCTGCTGAGTTAACATACCCTTGAAACGCCCCTTCTTTTCCTTTTGGAGCTAATTGATTTGCAATTGTTGGAACGGCTGGCCAAACAAACATTTCACCTAATGTTAGTATAATCATACCTATCATGAACACTGAAAATTGTTCAGCAAAACTTGTCACTAAGAACGACATTATAAAAATCGCTATACCTACCAACATTTGATATTTTAAATTACCTTTTAGTAACCTGATTACCGGCATAATTAGCGGTTGTGCAACCAGAATCATAATACCATTAACAGTCCATAACAAACTGTATTGGCTCATTGACATATTAATTTCTTGAGTGAAAGAAGCAATCGTACTCTCCCATTGAATGTATGCAATCCAACAAATACTAAACATCACACATAAAAGTGATAGCGCAATAAATTGAACTCTGTTTTGTTTAGATAATAAGGACATCGTATCATTCGATTTTACTTTCACATCAAGTTTAATATTAAATTGTGTGATTGCTACAACTGCAAATGCTACATACATTAATAAGTTTGCTATAAATATGTAATTGAAACTCAACTCTGCCACAAAACCTCCGGATGCTGCTCCTATAGCGACGCCTAAATTTTGCGCTAAATAGATTGCGTTAAATGTTTGGCGGCCACCTTGAGGCCATGCAGCGCCTGCGAGTGCATAAACAGCTGGAATAATCATACCCCCGCCAAAACCTAATGCTACGAGCCAAACCGCATACCAAGGCCACCCATGGAAGAAATTTAATAGCGTTGTACTGATTAAACATATAACTGTACCTATCATAATCGTTGGGTAGCCACCTAATTTATCAAATAAATTACCACCTAATAAATTACCAATAACCATACCAAACGAATTGATCATTAGGACAAAACCAGCCATTGTAAGACTTTTATCTAATTGTTCATTCATATAAATTGTATTTAAGGGCCATAAAAAACTTGAGCCAGTGATATTTAATGCCATCCCAATAACTAACCACCACACTGATTTAGGCATTTTCATAACAGTAAGCTCCTCTCTATTTTTAAAATTTCTAATTTTACACTAAACACTATATCATTAAAATATGTTAAAATCTTTAACTAGAATGAATTCAGAAAGGAAAATGTTTTATGGGACAATTTTTCCCTTACGCATTCGAGAATAAAAGATATCACACTTGGAATTATCACTTAAAAAATAAATTCGGACAAAAGATTTTCAAAGTAGCAATTGACGGTGGCTTTGATTGTCCTAATAGAGACGGTACTGTAGCACATGGAGGATGTACTTTCTGTTCAGCTGCAGGTAGCGGAGATTTTGCAGGTAATCGTGTGGATCCAATCGATGTACAATTTCAACAAATTAAAGATAGAATGCACGAAAAATGGAGTGACGGTCAATACATTGCTTACTTCCAAGCATTTACAAATACGCATGCACCTGTCGAAGAATTACGTGAAAAATATGAAACTGCTTTGAAGGAACCTGGTGTTGTTGGCCTTTCAATAGGTACACGACCTGATTGTTTACCTGATGATGTGGTTGAGTATTTGGCAGAGTTAAACGAGCGTACATATTTATGGGTAGAACTTGGTTTACAAACAGTTCACCAAGAAACATCAGATTTAATCAATCGCGCGCATGATATGCAAACATATTATGAAGGTATCGCCAAATTACGGAAACATAACATTAATATTTGTACACATATTATTAATGGTTTGCCAGGCGAAGACTATACAATGATGATGGAGACGGCTAAAGAAGTCGCTCAAATGGATGTCCAAGGTATTAAAATCCATTTACTACATTTACTTAAAGGCACACCAATGGTGAAACAGTATGATAAAGGCATGTTAGAATTTATGTCACAGGATGAATATACTAAATTAGTTTGTGACCAATTAGAAATTATTCCAAAAGAAATGATTGTTCATAGAATTACTGGTGATGGTCCGATTGATTTAATGGTAGGTCCAATGTGGAGCGTAAATAAATGGGAAGTACTGAACGAAATCGATAATGAACTTGGTCACAGAGAATCATATCAAGGAAAACATTTTGAAAGTAAGATAAAATCATGAAATTAGAACGTATTTTACCATTTGCGAAAATGTTGCTTCAACAACATATTACATCAGAAAGCATTGTCATAGATGCTACTTGTGGTAATGGCAATGACACACTTTTTCTTGCGCAACAAGTGCCTCACGGTAAAGTATATGCAATGGATATCCAAATAGAAGCTATTAGCAATACAAAACTAAAAACTGAAGGTTATCACAATGTAACGTTGATTCAAGATAGCCATGCACATGTAAAACAGCATATTCCAGATATTGAAGTTGGTAAAGTGGATGCTGCCATTTTCAATTTAGGATATTTACCTAAAGGTGATAAATCGATTGTTACCCAACCTGAAAGTACATTATCAGCTATCAACGCAATTTTTGATATATTGGCTCCAGAAGGCGTCATTATATTAGTGATTTATCATGGTCATGATGAAGGCAAGTTAGAACGTGATGCTTTAATTGATTATTTATCACAGTTTGACCAAACTAAAGCACATGTATTGCAATATCAATTTATTAATCAACAGAATAACCCGCCGTTTATCTGTGCACTTGAAAAAATTTAGACTGTGAATACCTCATGATTTCAAGGTATACTTTCTTAACGCAACCACGGTTATTAACAATTTATTCGAAGATAAAATAACTATTTTAAATCTCAAACAAACCAAACTTGTATTATTTACGTTTAGTTTGTTTGAGATTTTTAATTACTATCAATGATTTAGCACGACTCCTGTGTGGAAGGATTGAGCTAAAGACTATAAGCTAAAGCTAGTCCTGAAGAAAGTATGCACAAACCTTATTTATAATAAAATAAAAAAGACAAACAAAAGCCTCGGTATTTGACTACCGAGGCTTTGCTTATTCCCTATAAGTTAATGATAGATTTAAGACTAGTTTGAATGCTAGTTGATTTTGATTCAATTTCTTCTTTGAAGAAATTTAAAAGGCTTTCCCGTTGCGCTTTTAAATCTTCATTGAAATGAATGATAACTGTACGTTCGTCATTTTGTGGTCTTTCTTTAATGATCCACGCTTTTTCCACTAAATCATTATAAGTTCTTGTACGCTTATAAGATTTAATGTGCACAAAATCATCCATTTCCTTTAAAGTCATCGATCCTTCTTTCCAAAGCGTTAAAAGAATCAAAATTTCTTCTTTCGACATCTTGTACTGCTTTTGAACTTTGTTAAAGATATCTTCGATGTCATTCAACACCATTTCTAATCTTAAAACACCATCAACATTATCAGTAAATGTCTTCCCCATAGAATAATCCCCCAATCATAGTATAAAGTTAAACATGTAAAATTAATTTATCAAAAAACATCATTCTTAGTAAATAAATTCTTCACTGAATTAACATTAGAATTTTTAATAAAATTAATCTTATATACAGTTTAAATTTAAACTATGAATTATGCAATTATATGAGTTATTTTATTTTGCATTTCTTTCAAAATAGTGGCTGATTTTTCGAATAATTTGCGCTCATGGCTGTCTAGAGGCATTTCAAAAACTTTTACAGCACCTTCTTTATTTACTTGTGTTGGTACACCAATATAGACTTCTTCTTGGTTGTATTCACCCTCTAAATAACTAGAAACTGTTAATACAACATTTTGATTATTTAAAATTGCTTTAGTAATGTGTAGTAACCCCATTGCAATCCCATAATACGTCGCACCTTTTGCTTGTATTATATCGTAAGCTGCATCACGCGTGTTTGTAAAAATCTCTTCAACTCTGTGTTGCTTTTCAGGATCATCTTTTAAAAGTTGATATAAAGATTGACCAGCAATATTAGCTTGAGACCATACCGCCAATTCTGAATCACCATGTTCACCGATAATTTGACCATGCACGCTTCCTGATGAAACGCTAAATTCTTCAGCTAACTCATATTTAAAACGTGCTGTATCTAAAATTGTTCCAGAACCTATCACTTTTTCTTTTGGTAAACCTGATACTTTGTATGTCACATATGTTAAGACATCTACTGGATTTGTAGCAATCAATAAAATACCATCGAATCCAGATTTCATAACTTCAGAAACAATTCCTTTAAAAATTTTGGTGTTTTTTTCAATAAGATCTAAGCGTGTTTCACCTGGTTTTTGAGCTGCACCAGCAGTAATGACGACTAAATCTGCATTTGTACATTCATTATATGTACCTGCTTTGATTTTCACTGGTGAATCACCATATGGCGCACCGTGATTTAAATCCATGACGTCGCCCTTAACTTTTTCTTCGTCTAAATCAATAATTACTAATTCATCTGCAACACCTTGAGCTACTAACGCAAAAGCATAACTTGAGCCTACTGCCCCATCACCTATTAAAACTACTTTATTATTTTTAACTTGTTTCATTATATGACGCTCCTCACGTATTCAATCGTTAAGTTATTATTTGTGATTTATTTCACAATATAAATATAACAGTATTCTATGAGTTTTTCAATAAAATTATGATTTATTTCACAAAATTATTTCAATAACATTCATTATAGCGAAGTACAAGCTCTTTATTCTAAATGATATTTTATAAGAAAAGCGTCAGATACCATAAAATGTTATCTGACGCTTTTCTTACTCTATTTTAGTGTGGTGATGCTTTTAATTAAGATACTTCATGTTCATCATGTACAATAAAGCCGTTATTGCTTGCACTATTATTTAAAAATGCCAATATATATCTCATTACTTCATCTCTTTCGGGTTCATTATGTACCTCATGATAAAGTCCTTCCCATGCTTTGAAATATAATTCATCCGTTTTCACTTTGTCTTTAATTAATTCCATTGTTGATGTATCTGCAACTTGATCTTCTAGACCATACATTAACAGTAGTGGTAACGGTTTAATATCAGTTAAATGTGTTACTGTTTCTTTCATAATTTCTATGATTTGTTTATACCAGTGATAAGTTACTTTCTGCAACATCAACTGGTCATTTTTTGTTTCTTCAATTACTTCTTCGTTTCGTGTTAAGTCTTCAACCGTGATTCCCACTTTAAATCTTGTGTCTTTAGCTACTTTACCTATATTTGAAATTATTTTGTCTTTACGAGATTTATTACTCTTTTTAAATTCTAAAAGTGGAGATAAAAGCATCAAACCTTCAATTGGTACTTCTACTTTTTCAAGTAAATTAAGTGTAATTAAACCACCTAAACCGACACCTAACACGTAAGTAGGTATTTTATACTCATTCGCTATTCTAATCCACTCTAAAATATGCTCATGATATACATCAAAACTGTCAATTTGACCTTTGTTAGAACGTGACGTTTGCCCTTGGCCAGGTAAATCGCCCATAATAACATGATATCCATTTCGGCGAAGCATCGTAATTACATATGCGTATCTTCCCGTATGTTCAAGCATGTTATGTGCAATTACAACGACACCTTTAGCTTCCTTTTCGGTTTCCCATTTCCACATAATACATACTTCCCCTTCTCGTTAAATTTCATTATATTTATTGTATCAAAATATGATGTACTTTTTCCATTTTAAAGATAGCCATGGACGTGAAAAACTCAATTTGTTTTAAAAATAAAAAGCATCTTATAATCAACACTTTGCTATAAGTGTATTTAATAAAATAAAGTGTAATATATTCTATTGCAAACGATTTCATTCCCTTTAGATTCATGCTACACTTATATTGAAAGATCAGCTGTAAGCAGAATGGGAGGAATTAATATGCCAATTGTGAAAAATTTTTTTATCGGGTTATCTAACAACCCTTTTTTAAATAAGACTGCTAAGGAAATCGGTCCAATGCTCGGCGCTAATAAAGTGGTTGCTGGCAATACAATCGAAGCCTTATTAAACACAATTGAACGTCTAAACAGCAAGGGAATTACAGTTACTGTAGATTGCCTTGGAGAATTTGTTGTAACTGAAGGTGAAGCAATTCAATCAAAAGATCAAATATTAGAAGTGATGTACGCTATTTATAATAATAGCTTAGATGGTCACATGTCTATTAAATTAAGCCAGTTAGGCTCTGAATTTGATTTGGATCTTGCTTATCGCAATCTACGTGAAATATTATTAAAAGCGAATGAGTTTAATAATATGCATATTAATATCGATACTGAAAAGTATGATAGTTTATTTGACATCACGCAAGTGTTAGATCGTTTAAAAGGTGAATTCAAAAATGTAGGTACCGTAATTCAAGGTTATTTATATGAAGCTGATACACTTGTAGAAAAATATCCAGAATTACGATTGCGCATGGTTAAAGGCGCATATAAAGAAAGTGATACAATAGCTTATCAAACTAAAGAAGACATTGACGAAAATTACATACGTTTAATTGAAAAAAGATTATTAAACGCTAAAAATGTAACGTCAATTGCAACTCATGATGATAAAGTTATTACACATATAAAACAATTTATCAAAGATAATAATATCGAAAAAAATCAGTATGAATTTCAAATGTTGTATGGTTTCCGTACTGATTTAGCGGAGAAAATAGCTGGGGAAGGTAACAATTTCTGTATTTATGTACCATATGGGGATGATTGGTTTAGTTACTTTATGAGGCGACTAGCTGAACGACCTCAAAATTTAAATTTAATGTTTAAAGAATTAATGAAACCCGAAGTAATGAAAAAAGCGGGCGTTGTTACAGGTATAGTTGCAGCCTTTGGGGCAGCTAGTGCCTTAGTATATCGCCTTTTCAAAAAATAATAGTGAACAAAAAAGAATTGGACTTAACGAAATCGTTATTGTCCAATTCTTTTTATTTTAGTAGAAACGCCTATATCCAGTTATATAAACGTTGACGTTTCAATCTTATTCTATTATATTTCTTTTAATAAATTAGCCATTTCTATTGCACTAATTGCTGCGTCTGCACCTTTATTCCCTGCTTTTGTACCTGCACGTTCTACTGCTTGTTCAATATTTTCAGTTGTTACAACACCGAAGATAACTGGTATATCAGCAACATCATTTGCCTTAGAAACACCTTTCGCCACTTCATTACACACATAATCATAATGAGAAGTAGATCCTCTTATTACACAACCTAACGTAATCACTGCATCATATTCACCTTTTTGAGCTAATTTCTTAGCTACTAATGGAATTTCAAATGCGCCTGGTACATATGCCACATCAATATTTTCTTTTGGTACTTCGTGTCGTACTAAAGTATCTTTTGCACCATCTAATAAACGGTTTGTAATAAAATCATTAAACCTACTTACAACAATTGCTACTTTTAAATCGGAACCTATTAATTTACCTTCAAAATTCATCCTATTGACCTCCTATATTAAATGACCCATTTTTTCTTTTTTCGTATCCATATAATCTTGATTAAATTTATTTGTTGGAACTACAAGATCAATTCTTTTATTAATATTCACACCATAAGTTTCTAGACTTTCAAATTTTTTGGGATTATTACTTAACAAATTCACGCTTTCAATGCCAAAATATTTTAAAATTCTCGCGGCGTCTTTATAATCTCTCAAATCTTCGTCGAAACCTAAAGCAATATTAGCTGTGACAGTATCATAACCTTGTTCAATAAGTTCATATGCTTTTAACTTATTAATTAAACCGATACCTCTACCTTCTTGAGGTAAATATAAAATAATGCCACCATGCTCACTTATATATTTCATTGAAGCTTCAAGTTGTTCACCACAATCACATCTTTGACTATGAAAAATATCGCCTGTCAGACAAGAAGAATGAATACGCACATTTTCTGTTTTCTTTATGTCTCCACTTACAATAGCCACAAGTTCTTCTTCATTCGTCTGAGAAGTAAAACCATACATATCAAACTTACCTTGTTTAGTAGGCAACTTCACTTTTGCTTTTGCTTCTAACTTAGATGTTAATGATTTTCTATATGTTTCTAAATCTTCAATAGAAATCATTACAAGCTCATGCTTCTCCTTAAAGGCTTCTAATTCTTTACCTTTAGCCATAGAACCATCTTCATTCATAATTTCACAAATTAATGCTGCTGGTTTTGCGCCAGTTAGTTTAGCTAAATCTACAGATGCTTCTGTATGGCCACGTCTTTCTAACACACCATCATCTTGTGCAATTAAGGGGAATAAGTGGCCTGGTTTATTAAAATCACTAGCTGTTGCATTTTCCTCTATTAACGCTTTTGCTGTCATTGTTCTTTCTCCAGCACTGATACCTGTCGTCGTATTAATATGATCGACACTCACAGTAAATTGCGTACCATAGATATCAGAGTTATCACTCACCATTGGATTGAGTTCTAACTTTCCAGCTATACCTTTGCTAATTGGCGCACAAATGAGTCCTCTACCATATTTCGCCATGAAATTAACGGTATTGTCTTGCATCCATTCTGTCACAGCTACTAAATCGCCTTCGTTCTCTCTGTTTTCATCATCAACGACAACAATACTTTTACCTTTTTTCAGTTCTATAAGTGCTGTCTCTATACTATCTAATTTCATACTACCCCTCCTAAAATCCAAATGCTCTAAGTTTTTCGGTATTTAATCCTGATTCATTATTACTGACAATTCTCTCTACATATTTGAATAACATATCAGTTTCAATATGGACCGGATCACCTACACGTTTTTGATTTAAAATAGTCGATCTTCGCGTTTCAGGAATGAGATGGATATCGAATTCAGCATCTTTTAATTGAAAAATAGTTAAGCTTACGCCATCTACAGTTATGGACCCTTGTGGCACCATTTGTTTAATAAGCGTAGTAGTAGGCTTAATTGTTACAATTTTAGAATTATCTGATGCTTGTATACGTGTAATCTTAGCTACTTCATCTACATGTCCTAGCACAAAGTGACCTCCAAAACGACCTTGACCACTCATCGCTCTTTCTAAATTCACTTCTGTAGATTGGTTTAAATGATTTAGATAAGTCTTATTTTCTGTACCTTTAATTACTTGTACAGAGAACGAATGCTTATTAAAATCAACAACAGTTAAACATGCGCCATTCACACTTATAGAATCTCCTATATGCATGTCTGATAAGATGGTCTCGCAATCAATTGTTAAGTTAACTACAGATTGTTGTGTCGTTATTTTTTTAATCGTGCCTATTTCTTCAACAATACCGGTAAACATGGTTATTCACTTCTTTCGCAACTCTAATTTAATGTTTTGCTCAAGCATTTGGGTATTAACAATTTCGAATTGTGGTACTTCTGATAATCCAAAAATATTTTTAGTTTGATAAAATTGATAATTACCAGAACCACCTATAATTTTCGGGGCATAATATAAGATAAGTTCATTCGTATATTGAGATTGAAGAAATGCTGAAGTTACGGTTGGACCCGCTTCTACCAATAATTTTCCAATTCCCTTTTGATATAAATCTATTAAAATATTTTCAATTGAACAATCAGTTAAAATAATAATTTCCACCTGTTCAATATCTGTTTTTAAGTTTTCATTTTGTGTATAAATCCAAATAGGTGTATGAGTATTTTTGAACATGTCTAATTCAAAATCAATTTGGCCTGATTGCGATAAAATTACTTTTGTTGGATGCTTACCTTCCTCAATTCGTGTTGTATATTGAGGGTTATCTGCATCTAATGTGCCTCTACCTGTAAGTACAGCATCATGCGTATGACGTAAGTTGAATACATCAGCTTTGACGGCTTTATTCGTAATCCATTTACTTTCACCTTCGTCAGTAGCCTGTTTACCGTCTAAACTACAAGCAACTTTAACTGACACTTCAGGTACCTCTTTACTTTTGCTTATAAAGAAGTCTTTATACAAGTCTTCTGCTTCTGTATTATGACGAAATTCAACTTCTATTCCTGCATGTTGTAATATTTCGTCACCGTTAGATGGTAAAGTCGTATCTTTAACAGCATATATGACTTTCTTTATGCCAAAATCGATAATTTTATTCACACAAGGTGGCGTTGAACCAAAGTGTGTACATGGCTCTAATGAAATAAATATAGTAGCATCTTTAGCTTCATCTTGTGCCATATCTAACGCTTGTACTTCAGCATGTTTATCGCCTTTTTTCAAGTGTGCGCCCATACCTACGATTCGTCCGTCTTTAACAACTATCGCGCCTACAGGTGGGTTTACGCCCGTTTGACCACTTACCATTTTTGCTAATTGGATTGCATAATTTAAATATTGACTCACATTATCACCTCTAAATAATAAAAAACACCTGAAATAAAATATTTCAGGTGTGGGATATATATTGATATAACATCATTAGCTTCAAACTAAATACACTTATCCACTTTCAAATATAAGTGTATGCCAAATAAACACTTAAAAAGTGTCATTTTTGTTATACTTCATTCTTTCTCCCATCCAGACTTTACTGTCGGCTCTAGAATCTCACTAGATCAGCCACATTTGAATAATCAAATGCAGGTCGCAGGCTTTGTTTACTGCCGGTTGGGAATTTCACCCTGCCCCGAAAGAATATCTATGAAATTGTAAATAATGATTGAGTCAAGTAACTCTTATTAAGTTACATCAATATCGTACTACATTTTAGGCAGTATGACAATTCATATTATCTAAGTCGGCTTTATTTTCAACGTATTATTATTATTAAAATGCTTTAAATACTAATAAGAAAAGCTTTTTACTCAAATCAATAAAAAATAAATTAATTTTTATTATGACTTTTATCCCCTTTATAATTTAGTTATTATTAAAAAATTAAACTCTCACAAAATATACTGCTAAAGAATTCATTTTACAATCACTTATCTGCTAACAACTGATTTACTACGCTAACCGCTTGTTTAACTATCATAGCTACACCATTACGAGACTGATTGATTCCATTTGTTAGTTGACCTAATGCGTACATGTGTTTAAGAGTTCCGTAGCGTGGACTTATAACTTGATTTGTTTCAGCAATAATTTGGATACCACCAAGCGGATGTGCTTGTATAACCTGTCTATTTTCAAGATTTAAAATTAATTGATCATCACTATCAAGATCTGAAAGTTGCGTTTTTGAACCAGTAGCATTAATTACGACATCGAATTTATGAAGTGCCTCTGTTTCATTTTTGTATTTGAAATAAAATTGGCTTGCTTCATACTGAACATTCTCTAAACCACTTTTAATTTCAATAGTCCCATTTTCAATATGATCTATTATTAATTTAGCCGTACGTGGAGGCATGGGGTTAGAATTATCCTTTAATATAGATTGGTAATCTTTTAAAAATTGTTGTTGATCTTCTCTACTAAAACTATTCCATATCCAATTTAAATTTTCTTTTACTAATTCAAGTATACTTTGGAATGTCCCTAATTCAGTTTCGTGTTCTAAATCATATGTTAAATCCTTCACCGGGTCATTTTGTCTACGGTGCACTAATTTTTCAATTGCAACATTATAATATGCACAATCTTTCAAAAATAAACTTAGCGCTTGTTCCAAAGGTACGTTTCCGAAATTTTCATTCTTTATTGCATTAAAATTTTCAGGTGTTAAGTATTTAAATTCAATGTCAGGCATTTCACCTCTTACACTTGGCAATTGACCTTTGCGACTAGTTAAAGTAATTGGTAATTTAGGATGATGTGCAGTAACATAACGAATTACATCTAAAGATGCTAAACCTGTGCCAATGATTGCAATTCTGTCAGTTTCATTTACATCATCTAACGTATTATAAGTTGGATAAGGTGTATGAATATATCCTTTTTTCCCTTTCAAATGATACGGGTCATGGTATGACATTGTACCAATTGTTAAAAATACAACATCATACTTTTGACAATTTGACATGTCTTTCGAAGTACAAACATAATATTTAACATCTATTTGACCTACATCAGCTTCAATGAAAACTTCTGACACTTCTTCTTTAATCATCTGGATATTTTCAAATTGGTGATTATATTTTTCTAAAAAATCTTTCATATAATGTCCAAATATAAACCTAGGTAAATACTCCGGGTTTGAAAACTTAAATATCGATTGTGATTTGTACCATTCATAAAACTCGCCTTGATTCTCTAAATTCAAAGTCATTTGTTTGGCAGGTACATTTATTAATAATTGATCACTGTCATTTTGAAAAGGTACACCTTGCCCCATATTTTTAGGATTATCGTACATGTCTATATTCATCGTTGCAAAATTATCATGTTTCACTAATTCTTTCAGCAAGCTTACACCTGCTGTGCCCATTCCTATGATAGCTATTCGCATTGTACACATCCTTATTAAATTTATTTATATTCATTATAGCAATGATTAACCTTATATTACATGCTAATCTATTCAACTACCGTACAATTTAGCGTTGTTATAATATTTTGATGAATATGTTAATATTAATATATTCATCAAAATATTATTTCTGTACTTATTTTAAGGAGCTAGACAATGAAATTTTCAAAACATTTATTTTTTTAATTATAGCAAGCACAATATTATTATCCGGTTGTGGATTGCCAGGGCTTGGTGGAAGCCAGTCAAAGGACGAGATTAAAGTTTCAGCGTTGGCTACGAGTGAATCTCAAATCATGGCATATATGATAATCAACCTTATCGAACATGATACAGAAGGTGAAATTAAAGGTTCAATCATTAATAACTTAGGCTCAGCAACAATCCAGCATAATGCACTAATGAATGGCGATGCAGATATCTCGAGCACCCGATATACTGGAACAGATTTAGTGGGTGTCCTTGAGTCTGAGCCCATTACTGATCCTAAAAAAGCGATGAATTTAACTAAAAAGTTGTTTCAGCAAAAATTTAATCAGATCTTTTTTGATTCATATGGTTTTGAAAATACCTTTGCCTTTATGGTAACTAAAGAAACTGCAGAAAAATATGATTTACAGACTGTTTCAGATTTAGAAAAAGTAAAAGATGAAGTAGACGTAGGAACAGATACAACTTGGATTAAACGTGGTGGTGATGGATACGCACCTTTCCAAGAGCATTATGGTTTTGCTTTTAATTCAATTAAACCGATGCAAATTGGACTCGTTTACGATGCTTTGAAAAGCAAAAAATTAGATGTTGCACTAGGCTATACGACCGATGGTAGAATTGCAGCTTATGATTTAGTAGTACTTGAAGACGATAAAAAGTTCTTCCCAACATATGATGCAAGTGCTGTAGCACCAAACAAACTTTTAAAAGAGCAACCAGAAGTTAGGAAAGCACTTAATAAATTGAACGACAAAATAAGTACGGAGCAAATGCAAAAATTAAATTATGAAGCAGATGGAGAAGGCAAAGAACCAGCAGTTGTTGCAGAAGAATTTTTAAAAGAGCACAATTACTTTGAAAAAGAATAATGCACAGTATATGCACTTGTGAGTAGTTATCAATGTATCTTCACACCCAATTAATGTTAACATGTTGGCATAGAATAGGAAGTGATAATATGAAATTTACTATAAAAGTGTTTATATCAGCACTCATGTTCTTCATTCTTATAAGCCAAAAAAATAAAATAGAATAACAATAAAGCGTTTCCAAAATTGGAGACGCTTTTGTATATATTATAATATTAGCAGTAATTTGGGCTGACTTTTGACTCGTTTATAAAGTACTAGCCGAAGATTACAGTCTAAGGTAGTGCCGCGGAAAGCATGCACAAAAGACTGTCGACAAAGTCGGGGGCTTTGTCGACAGTCTGATGGGAGTGGGACAGAAATCTATTTTTTTAACAAGATTTCGTCGTATGAGACAGTTCGGCAAAGCTGACTAGAAAATGGAATACAAGAGTTGAAGCTCTTGCAAAAGCTTGATAAAAGCGCATTTTCAAATCAGTAAGCCACTGCCAATATAATAATTGAGGCTGATACATGTATTTTGTATCAGCCTCTTATCTACGTTCTGTTAGTTTTCTATTGTAGTAGAAATTAATATTTCAAACGCTTATCTATTTTTTATGTTTTTCATCATCTTTATAAACAAAATATTTATAATATTTGCCCTCTGTTTTCATATCTTCATAGAAATGAGCCATTAAAGTCGCATTACTTTCAGCCCACTTAATGTCTGTAGCATATTGATGTTCTCCTGGATTTTTAGGGTTCCATCTCATACTATAAAGCGTGTTTTGATCTTCATTAGATAAAAAGTGATCATGAATAAAGTTAGCCCCACCACTAATTGCTTTTTGTGGTGTGTCCCAGCCATGTTTTTTAGCATATTCTGAACCTGTTTTAATTGGATCTTCATCAAGTGCACCTACACCAAAGAAGTTATAATATTTTTTACCATCAATTTCTACACCACTTGCAAGTTCACTTTTAGCAGAGCCTGTTTCAAGTAGCGCATGTGAAATTAAATAAACTTCATTAACGTGCTTGTCTTGTGCGGCTTTTATAAAATCATCTGAATGCTCTAACAGTGTAGGGTTATCTATGAGCATACGTTTTATTCTATTTTCATCAATACCTTGATACTTATCTAATTCTAAAAATTGGTATTTTTGCGTATCACTTTCAATAAATTCACTACTATTCATCGCAGATTTTATCTCAGTAGATGACGCATCTCTCCATGTTTTATTATCTTTACTTGAAATTTGTTGGCTAGTATAATTATCGATTTGTTTTTTAGATGCTTTATCCAAAGTTACTTTAAGATTTTCCACTTTTTCTTGTTCGTCAACTTCTTTAAAAAAGATTTGATCTGAGATCATTGAAAAAACAACAACCGCAGCTACACCTAAGACTATCAATAAACCAATGATTGATAGAATTGAGCCTTTTTTGTGCTTCGTCATGTTTACACCTCTTAGGTAATAATTAGGAAGGACACGCCTTCGTCATATGTATCATAGCTTTAAAGCTATCCGATAATAAAGTTTAACACTAATTACTTGAACAAACAATTTAATATGAACGTTGTTACATATTCATAAAAAAAGTAATGAAATTTTAATTTCATTACTCTTGACTTTTATAATAATCCATTATAATAAAGCTTGCAGCTTGTGATCTATTTTTATAAAAATAACGATTTAAATCAATCGTACCTTCTATTTCCCCGTCCCGATACATCATTTCTTTTGCCATATTGTTTATCATAACAAAATCTGATTTATCTTTAATCAGATCCAAATCATCATGCCTTGCAAAAAAATGTTCTAAATTTAAATATGCGTAATCCATATAAACCTCCTGATAATTGTCCGAAGATAATAATATACCTCTAAAGTGTTATATCTTTAAGTTGAATACGCGCTAATGTTATAAAACTTAAAATTTATCTATCTTATGACTACTATTTAACACCTATTATCCCTATTTGGCAAATGAAAATTACTATTTCTTATAATAAAATAATAACATCCGGAAATACATGTTGTATATACGACAATGGAGAGAATGAATGACCTTCGAAGAAGTTTATAAAAAATACAAATATATTATTCATTATCTATTAAAAAAATACAATATTCAGTACAATTATGATGAATATGCTCAACTCCTCTTAATTAAAATGTGGGAGCTAAGTAAAATCTACAATTCACAAAAACGCAGCTCATTAAACACTTTCTTATATTCACGATTAAATTTCTATTTGATAGACCTTTTCCGCAAACACCAAGCTCTAACTCTAGTTGATATTTCAGAACAAGAAGTTAAATCTTCTTTAATTAATGATGATTATGACAACATGCTAGTATTTCAACAATTTTTATCGTTATTGACTGATAAAGAACAGCAATGGCTACTATTAAAATTTGCAGGACTTAAACAATATGAAATTGCAAAACTTCTAAATTGTTCTGTCTCAACTTTAAAAAACTATCAAAAACGCATTCGACAAAAACATTTAAAATTTTATACCCATGATTGAGGTGAATATGATATGACTCCACTTACTAAACTACTCTATTTCAAAACAGTTGTTGGGCCAGAAATATTAACAATAAGCCAATATACGACACACCAATTCACTTACCCTACTACAATTAATCTCACATTAAAGTATTTTTAGAATCAAGACATTTATCTTTAACTCTTCAGACAAAACAAGCCAAACATTTACTAAAAATACGTAAACTCGTTCCAATATTTATTAATAGCGATATAACATTATTCCCAATAAAGCCACAGCGCTCACCAATACAATATTATATTAATGCAATTCCAATCACGGGATTAAAGTCAAAAGGGACACAAACAATTATATATTTTGAGAACGCTACCTATATTACAGTCAATGCTCCCTATCTATTTATTCATAAAAAATGGCAAGAAAGTTTAACGCTTTCTCACCATTCAACATAGCGCTATCCAACTATAACGCCTTATTATGTTTATATTCTAATAATTTTTTCGTAAAATAAGCAGTTACCATTTTAATCAAATATAAACTGACGATTAATAGTAATATTGAGCCAATCAAGGTCAAAATAACAGTTGTAGTAGATAATTGCACTTCAGGTTTAATAAAGTACTGTACAGATGATAGACTTGTCAAAAACCCAAATAAAAACAAACCTAATAGCACGATATAAGTGATTAAAATACCTATAAGCAATGCAAATAATTGTGTTGATGATACAACTTTCTCTTTAAAGACATATTCCTTTAAAAATTGGTTTGAAAATGCAATAGGACGATTTAAACTTTGTCCGTCACTAGACTTAGTAACTTCTTCTAACACTTCATTCAATTGATTTTTTTCTTTTTTATTTAAAAACCATAATTGCTTTTTAACTTTTTGTTTAAAGATATCTAGTTTCATAAATGTTTCTCCTTTAGAACTTACGCAGAACTTTATACTCATTAAATAATAAATCAATTATCTAGGTTATTCAATTAAATTTTAAAATATTTTTATTATCTTTAATTTTATTAATTGTTATATTATCTACTCTACGATAACTAAGCCCATTAATGCAGCAAATTGTACAGCTTGATTTCTAGAAACTTTACAACCTAATAAGTCTTCTTTGTTAACCACAAATGACTCAAAATAAGATTGGCTTAAATCACAACCTTTTAATGGGGTTTGATAAATTGATAAATGCTCTAAGTTACTATCATCAAAAACTACCTTTTTCAAAGTTGAATTATGAAATTCTGCATTTTCAAAGTTACTTTTTTGGGTCATTAGTGTTTCTATTTTAGAATCCACAACACTTATAAAATCAGCTTTCACTTCATCAAATACTATATTGCCAAATCTCATATAATTAAATAAAGTTCCTGTCATACGGCAGTTTTTAAATGTCACTCTATGTATGGAGCCATGATCCATTTTCGTATTCGAAAAATCACAATTTTCAAAAATAACATCTGTAAAATCAGCACGACCTAAATCAGAGTTAGAAAAATCACAATCCTTGATATAAGAACCATAAACTACAAATCTTTGTAAAACTTTATTACTTAAATTAGCATTTTCTATTTTCGCGACTTCAACTATATCATCTTCATCTTGAAAAATTTCTTCTAATTCTTTAAGTTCTAAATTTGCACTAATTTTGGGTTGTTGTATTTTCATAAATAATCTTCCCCTCTTTATTATTCATAGTTTAATTGAACAAGTAGTTATATGTATTTGAAACTCAAGACATTCAACAGTATAACAGATATCTTAGCATCCTATACTTATGCTCAATAAAAAAGCTGAGACAACTCATTTAGAATGAATTGCCTCAGCCTATTATTATCTGAAATTTAAATTTCTTAATCTTCTATTAAAGAATAGATAATCCTGAACTTTGAATATCTTTAGCAAATCCTTGTACTGTATCAACTGATAATTCGTTAACATCACGGCCAAGGTTGTTATTTACTTTTTTCACAACGTCTGCAGGACATGTAATGATATCTGCGCCCACTTCATCCGCTTGGATTACATTGATTACTTCACGACAGCTTGCCCAAAGTAATTTAACACCTTTTTTACTATGTGTAACTTCTGCTGCATCTTTCATCAATGGAACTGGATCTACACCAGTATCAGCAATACGACCAGCAAATACTGATACATAAGTTGGAACACCTTCTGTTACAGCTTCTGTAATTTCTTTAACTTGATCTAAAGTATAAACAGCAGTTACATTTAAACGCACATTGTCTGCTGATAATTTTTTAATTAGAGAAATAGTTGATTCACCTTTTGTGTTTACAACTGGAATTTTAACAAATACGTTTTTACCATATTGTTTCAAAATCTCAGCTTCTTTTTCCATTGTTTCTAAATCATCAGCGAATACTTCGAATGAAATAGAAGCATCAGGAATTTCACGAACAGCTTCTTCTGCGAAAGCTTTATAGTCTGTTACACCTGCTTTTGCCATTAAACTAGGGTTAGTAGTAAAACCATCTACTTGTTTATTTTTATAAGCTGTTTTCATTTCTTCAATATCTGCACCATCTGCAAACACTTCAACATTTAATTTTGCCATTACTAATTCCTCCTGACTTAAATAAATAATTCAATAAAGAATTATTTTTATAACGGTTATTAACCATACAACTCATTTATACCACCATTAATCAATAAATTCTAATTTTTTGCTTGAATTGTCAAAATCTTTAGAGTAAAAAGAAACATTACGCGTACTTAAAGCTCTATTCAGTTATGACTTACAGTAAATCTAAATTTATATATATTCTAAATTTACAAATTAGTTAATTTTTTGTAAATCTATGGTATTATTATTTAATGAATTGTACTAGGAGGTAAATATGGCACGTTCAAAACTTTATTTTTATTTATCTAGTTTATTGGTTATTATTAGCTTGTATTTTAATACTAGAAATCCTCTAATTACTATGCATTTTAGTTCAATGATCAAATTAATTTTTGTTTGTAGTATTATTAACGCTATTATTTTAATAATTTCAATTATTTTAGCAGATAAATCAATTAAACACTTACATGAAAATTCTGGGTGGGTTAGAAAAGCTAGTAAGATATTACCTTACGTAATATTAGTAGTGCTTATCATCCATATCGTTGCTTCACTTTCAACATTTGGTATTATTTTCTAATTAATGCTACAAAAGTTATAATACTTTTGTAGTTTTTTATTTTTTGTCGAGAGGAAGAATAAAAACAATGCAATACTTATATATTTTTATAGGTGGTGCGATTGGTGCTTTACTAAGATATCTATTAACATTCATCAACCAAACTGCTGAATTTCCAACAGGCATATTTATTGCTAATATTGTTGGTGCTTTCTTAATGGGCCTTATTGGAACTTTGACAATAAAGTATTTTAGAAATAATCCATTACTTAAAAAAGGTATAACTACTGGATTTTTAGGCGCACTCACTACTTTTTCTACTTTTCAATTTGAGCTCGTTTCATTTTTAGAACAACAGGCATATTTATTAATGATTTTATACGCTTTAAGTAGTTATATTATAGGTATACTCGTCTGTTATTTCGGGGTAAAATTGGGGGCTCGTTTATCATGACACAATTACTGTTAGTTATGTTAGGTGGCGGTCTCGGAGCTGTAATCAGAGGAGTGATTACTAACGTTTGTACAAGTAGATTTAATAGTAAGTTACCTATTGCAACGCCAATCGTTAATATATTAGGCAGTTTAATAATCGGTTTATTGATGGGTATGACATTAAATATAGATTGGGTCCATCCCTTTGCAATTGTCGGCGTTCTCGGCGGATTAACGACATTTTCTACTTTATCTTCAGAGTTAGTCAAATTATTAATAACTGAAAAGAACATATTTATTTTTTTATTTTATTCTTTACTACAATATGGCGCGTCATTTTCAGCCTGTTTATTAGGATACATCATGATTTAGCCGATTAATTGAAACTCAGATGCATATAAATACAATCATTATTAATAACTTCAATCACCATCCCTTTTATAAAATAGTTAAGCACATACCTTCAAAAGAAAAATAGTTAAAAAGCCCAATCTATTAAAAAAACTAATAGATTGGGCTTTTTTATTTAGGAATTGCGAATTTGTAACGGTCACTTCTTTTAATACTAGTGTCCACTATATTCAGATGGATCTGGACCGATTCTTCTATCCTCATTGAGTTTATCTAATTTTTCAATTTGTGCTGATGTTAATTGGAAATCAAATACATTTAAATTTTCTTCTATTCTAGAAGGTGTCACTGATTTAGGTATTACTACAACACCATGTTCTATGTTCCAACGAATAATCACTTGTGCTGGTGATTTTCCTACTTCAGTTGCAACATTTCTTACAGTATCATCTTCTAAAATTTGCGCATTCATAAGTGGTGACCATGATTCCATATGAATATTCTGTACTTCTAAATATCTTCTTAATGATTCTTGCAATAAATATGGATGGAATTCAACTTGGTTTATCACAGGTTTAATAGAAACTTGGGCTAACAAGGCTTCAAAATGCGCCGTTTCAAAATTACTTACTCCAATATTTTTTACTCTGTCATTTTTATATAAGTCTTCCATACCTTGCCAAGTGTCTATCATTAAAGCTTCATCTGTACCCGGCCAATGCATGAGATACAAGTCTAGGTAATCTAATCCAAGTTTATTTAAACTCGTTTCATAAGCATCTGTAACATTTTCACGGCCATAATCTGCTAACCATAATTTAGATGTGATAAACAAATCACTTCTATTTTTACCTGTAGCTGCTAAACCTTCTGCAATACCTTCCCCTACTTTTTCTTCATTTTCATACACCATTGCAGTATCTATATGTGTGTAACCATTTTCTATCGCATGTTTTACTGACATTTTACATTCGTCACTGTTTTCGACACGAAAAGTACCTAAACCAACAATTGGCATTTCATTGCCATTATAAAAAGTTACATTTTCCAAATTAAAATCCCCTTTTCTATTTAGATAACTATTATATTAATCAATTTTCTTTAAATTATAAATTAAAAGGACTTTAAATAACCAAATTATATTGTATTAATCCATAAAACACATTGTTTGTGCATTTAAAACTCCAACAAAAAGATAGATAACCTGTATGGTTACCTATCTTTTTAAAATTAAGTATTTCACATTAATTAAATGTTTCTATTTCATCCATAACACGTTGCAAATCTTCAACATTGTATTGAATTCGACCGTGGAATACAAATTTATTAAAGAACTCATCAAGTTGCTCTGCACCCACTAGTACCTTAGTATTTGAACTTTGTGCATAATTTGAAATCGTTACAGCACCTTCATTTTTAGGATTGAAGTATAAAATAGTAGTTGGTGTGAATTTTAAATTAAGTTCTGTTTGAATATCACCGGCAAGTTTTTCTATTTCATTTAAATGCGATGTATAATTTACAAACGATAATGATTCCGCATCTTCATTCTTATCTAATACAAGCGTTTGTGGCGTGTGCTTATCAAGATCTAAAGTATTAAATACCTGCTCCATCATTGGTTGTTCTTTGAATTGGGCTGCGCTAACGCCATTATATACATGCCCTTTCAATAACTGTGAATCTATGATGTATAGACCAGTACGTGTCAGTACTAAGTGGCTAATACGTTGAACGTCGCTAAATTCATTTCTAGGTAAAAATATATTAGCCATAATATGCATATCTTCAGGACGAATTCTTTTCTCATTTACAAGACGTTCACGGATACCAATCAATCTCATGTCAGTTACATATTCACTATGGTTCTTAGAAAATAATTTCAAGGCATCAATTTCTCTGTCTTTAGAACTAACTGTAGCTGCATATTCTTCCTTTTGTTTTGTTACAGTTTTTTTATTTTCTATTCTTTCTTTTTCCAACTCTTCCTCATGTTCATCGCTTAATTTTTGTTCTCTAGATTTATATTGCTCTTCAGCCTTTTTTTGCGCTTTCTTTTTACTTTTTAAAGCAAGCATAAATAATATCAAACAAATGACTGCTACGATGATTGCCACGATTAAACCAATTTCTATTGGCCCTAATGAATTCATAACAAAAACGCTCCTTTATGTGTTCAGTAACTTAATTATAATAGATAATAGCTCATCATTCGATAGAAAAGTCCATAAAATTAAATTTTAGTTTATTATACTTCTACAGAATCTTTTAATAAGTTTACTTTATCTAATTTTTCCCATGGCAATAAGATATCTGTACGGCCAAAGTGGCCATAGGCAGCTGTTTGTTTATAGATTGGGTGTTTTAAATCTAACATTTTAATAATGCCAGCAGGTCTTAAGTCAAAATGCTTACGTACCGCTTCCACTAATTCATTTTCACTGACACTACTTGTTCCAAATGTATCAATAGAAATTGAAACTGGTTCAGCAACCCCAATTGCGTATGCTAATTGTACTTCACATTTGTCTGCTAATTTAGCCGCTACAATATTTTTAGCTACATAACGTGCAGCATAGGCAGCAGAACGGTCAACTTTTGTTGGGTCCTTACCACTGAAACAACCGCCGCCATGACGTGCATAACCACCATATGTGTCTACAATAATTTTACGACCAGTAAGTCCAGCATCTCCTTGAGGACCACCAATCACAAAACGACCAGTAGGATTAATATAAAATTTAGTGTCTTCATCTAATAGATTTTCAGGCACTGTTGGATAAATGACGTGCGCTTTAATGTCATCTTGTATTTGTTGCAATTCAGTATCTTCTGCATGTTGCGTAGAAACAACGATAGTGTCTATACGTTGTGGTTTATCCTGTTCATCATATTCAACTGTTACTTGTACTTTCCCATCTGGGCGTAAATATTTTAATATTTCATCTTTACGCACATCAGATAATTTCTTAGCGAGTTGATGTGATAAGAAGATTGGTAAAGGCATATACGTATCCGTTTCATTCGTAGCATAACCAAACATTAAGCCTTGGTCGCCAGCACCAGTTGCTTCAATTTCTTCTTCAGAAACATCATTACGATACTCTAATGCTGTGTCAACACCTTGCGCGATGTCAGGAGATTGCTCATCAATTGCTGTTAATACGGCCATAGTTTGACTGTCATACCCATATTTTGCACGTGTGTAACCAATCTCTTTAATTGTTTCCCTTACTACTTTTGGAATATCAACATAAGTTGTTGTAGATATTTCACCTGAAATTAACGCCATACCAGTAGTTACCGTAGTTTCACAAGCTACCCTTGCATTAGGATCGTCTTTTAATATCTCATCTAATATTGCATCAGATACTTGATCCGCTATTTTATCTGGGTGCCCTTCTGTTACAGATTCTGAAGTAAATAATCTTCTATTGTATGTCATAATTTGCTCCTTTAGTTTTAAATTACGAAAATTCTCTCTCTGTTGAGCTCATTAAAAAGGGCCTTCATCACTATATTAAATAGAGAGAAGGCCCTTATACGTCCATTCGCTCTTATCGTTCAGACGATATATGTCTGCAAACGGTTTGGCACCTTTCTTCGTATTAAGAAGAGGTTGCTGGGCTTCATTGGGTCCATGTCCCTCCGCCACTCAGGATAAGAGAATCCGTTAAGTCCTATAGTACCTAATCTATGATATATTGTCAATTTAACAATTATTATTATTTATTTAAATTTCCTTTTAATATGATGTGGACTAATAATACATATGTGTTATACTCTTTAATTGTAAAGGCTTACATTAACTAAATAGCGTTGGAGGGATTAGTATGGCGGTAGATACATACACATACACAAGCAAGATTGAAAGTATATTGGACAAACCATCATCATTATTTCAATTATCTACAACACAGTTGTATAACAAAATTTTAAATAATGATGAAGGCGCATTGACTGAACTTGGAGCAATTAACGCTAAAACAGGTAAATACACAGGTCGTTCTCCAAAAGATAAGTTTATTGTAAATGAACCATCTTATAGAGATGACATCGATTGGGGTAACATAAATCAACCTATCGAAGAAGAAACTTTCTTAAATTTGTATGATAAAGTTTTAGCCCATTTAAACAAAAAAGATGAACTTTATGTATTTAAGGGTTATGCAGGTAGTGATGAAGATTCACAATTAAAACTCACAGTGATTAATGAATTAGCTTGGCATAATTTATTCGCACAAAATATGTTCATTCGCCCAAGTACTAGAGAAGAAGCTAGCGAAATCAAATCTGATTTCACTATTGTTTCAGCACCTTCTTTTAAAGCAGTTCCTGAAGTTGACGGCACAAACTCCGAAACATTTATAATTACCTCTTTCAAACATAAAGTAATATTGATTGGTGGCACTGAATATGCTGGAGAAATGAAAAAAGGCATATTCTCAGTAATGAACTACTTACTCCCTAAAGATAAAATCATGAGCATGCACTGTTCAGCTAATGTTGGCGATAAAGGTGATGTTGCTTTGTTCTTCGGATTATCCGGTACAGGTAAAACAACACTTTCTGCTGACCCAACACGTAAACTGATTGGTGATGATGAGCATGGTTGGAATGAAAACGGCATTTTCAATATTGAAGGCGGCTGTTATGCTAAAGCAATTAACCTTTCATATAAAAAGGAACCACAAATTTACGACGCAATTAAATATGGTACTATTTTAGAAAACGTAGTTGTCGATGAAGATGGTGATGTAGACTTCGATGATAACTATTACACTGAAAATACAAGAGCCGCTTATCCAATTGATCATATCGATAATATCGTGACACCCTCTAAAGCAGCACATCCGAATACAATTATTTTCTTAACTGCTGATGCTTTTGGTGTATTACCACCTATTTCTAAATTATCTAAAGATCAAGCAATGTACCATTTCCTAAGCGGCTTCACAGCTAAATTAGCTGGTACAGAACGTGGTGTTACAGAGCCAGAACCATCATTCTCAACTTGTTTCGGTTCACCATTCTTACCTCTCAACGCAAAAGTATATGCAGACCTATTAGGAGATTTAATTGATGAACATGACGTAGACGTTTATCTAGTTAACACGGGTTGGACTGGTGGCCAATATGGGCTCGGACGTCGTATCAGCCTTAACTATACAAGACAAATGGTAAACCAAGCTATTACTGGACAATTAAGTGAAATAGAATATATTAAAGATGATATGTTCGGATTAGATATCCCATTAGAAATTGAAGGTGTACCTCAGACATTATTAAACCCTATTAATGCTTGGAGTAAGCCAGAAGCATATAGAGAGCAAGCTCAAGATTTAATTAATCGTTTTAAACATAATTTTGAAAAATTCGGTACAGAAGTAGAAGATTTAGCTAACAATGGCGGTTTCAAATAAGTTAAATAAATAAAAAAAGCATGAACTACGAAAGAATTTGTAGTTCATGCTTTTTATTGTTCATTATAATTTTGTTTAATATGCTGGGCTTCAACATCTGTCATCCATTGTTTGATGGTCGACAATGTAGATTTTAATGCAAACGGCCTAGGAATATGCCCTTCTTCCATTTGATAAAACGTACGATAAGTCGCACCTATACGCTCTAATTTTTCCGCTAAATAATATGCTTGATGAATACCAACTTGATAATCTTTTCCACCGTGTACTATTAAAATTGGTGGGCTATCCTTAGTAATTTGGGAAACTGCATCTCGTTGCCTATACGCATCAGCGTTCTTTTTAGGATGACCAATCATACGTTTAAGCATTCCTCTTAAGTCAACACGTTCTTCATACATTAAATATATATCAGAGACTCCACCCCAAATTATATAACTAGATATCGGTAAATCTTGAAACGTTAATAACCCTTGTAGACCACCTCTAGAAAATCCAACCATATGAATATGTGCTTTTGGATACATACAATTTAATATTTTAATAGCAACAGTAACGTCGTTTAAATCCGCACCGTAAAATGCATCTTTACCTTCACTGCCATTATTCCCACGATAATAAGGACCGAAAACTAATGTATGATCGTTTGCAAATTGCATTAAACGTCCTGTACGTACCATACCTACTTGCCCTTTTCCACCTCGCAAATAAATAACAATTCTTTCTACATTAGCTATAGGTGCCATTAAGAGACCACGCACTTTTAAAGCATCCACATGATATGTGACTTCTTCAAAAAAATGTGTTGATGATTCAACTGGCATACGTTTTCTATGAATAAAATCCAAGCTCCATCACTCTCTCTAAACATTGTAAAATTGCTGCATCTTTCAATAAGTAGCTTTTGCGTTCTTCTGGAATATCATAAACATTATTATAAAATAAAGGTCCATTTGTTTCTAAATAGTCTTGTTGTTGCTCTACATCCTTAACGACAACCATAAATACATCTTTAGTAAAGCTTAATCCATTTTGCCTTACTACACGATATTGCGCAATATAATTACACTTTTTTATCGTTGCACCTGTTTCCTCGAACAATTCTCTAGCTGCTGCTACTTCACTGGATTCTCCTAATTCTTTTTTGCCACCAGGAAACTCTATACCTCTTATTTTATGATTGGTAAACAGCAATTGTCCTTGATATATAGGTATAATCAGGACATGGTTACCATCAGCATGATTTTCGTCATTTTTATATGATAAAAACACATCATCATTTTCGCTATCTTTAAACTTCACGTTCATCCTTCTCCCTTTAATTATGTTAAACTGTCTATGCTAAGTTATTTGTTGGAGGCAAAATTATAATGAAAACATTGTTCCTAGGACTTATACGTATTTACCAACGTTTCATTTCGCCAATGACACCTGCTACATGTCGTTTCTATCCTACTTGCTCTGAATATACGAGAGAAGCGATACAAGTCTATGGTGCATTTAAGGGTACCTGGTTAGGTGTTAAAAGAATTTCGAAATGTCATCCACTTCATAAGGGTGGCTTTGACCCAGTACCATTAAAGAAAAAAGAAAAGAATAAAGATTAATAAACGCGCTTTAATTGTGCTGTATTAACTTCAGGAGGTTCAAAATATATTGAACCTCCTTTTAATATGCCTGCATTATTTACTATATCATTTTTAAAATAATAACCTTCTGGTGTGATATCACTTGGATAGTCAGCAAATTGAGCTAACAATGCGGTGAAATATCTACTTAATCCATATTCATACATACCACCGATAACGATTTTGATATCTTTTGCTTTTAAAACGTTAATGATTTCTAATACTTTATCTACTCCACCTAATCTAAAAGGTTTCAACACAACTACATTAATAGGATTATTAGCAATGATTTTCATAATTTCATCTTGAGATAATGCTTTTTCATCTATTGCGATTGGTGGCAGTTCAGATTTAGTAAAAGCCTCTAATTTATCTAATGATTTAAAAGGTTCTTCGATATAGAGTATTGATTTATTAGCAAGTTGTTTTAACTTGTGTGACTCATTTTCTTGAATAGATTCATTCGCATCTATTGCGATATTCGGTTGAAAGTCTAATTGTTTTAACATTTCAATATTTTGTAGTATATGCTGTGACCATTTTATTTTAACACGTTGTGGTTGGGTATCTACAAGTTGCTTTAAATTCCCTTCAGTCAAACCACTGACTGTTGCGCCATATGGAACATTAAATGAATGCATTTCATAAAACATTTGATAAAAAGCCATTACCAGCATGCTTCTTGTAGCTGGAAATGCCATCAAATTATCTAATGTTGCTTGTGCCTCTCCAAAATGATTAAACGTTTCATTCTGATATTGTTTAATCCATTTCTCAGTTTGGTGGCGCACAACTTCTATCGTTTCTGGTGAGTACCAATCCGTCTCAAAAGCATTACATTCTCCAAAATAATGTTGCCCCGTATTAGTAATTAATTCAATAATTAATACCTTCCGACAACTCAATTTAATTTTCGGCGTCACAATAGCATGTTTAAAACTAGCATTATATTCGTATAATTTCACTGCTTGTAATTTCATATCCACCTCGAATTTAAAGTTTCAAACGGTTTCTCTGTAACTTTCCTGTTGATGTATAAGGTAATGATTCAACGCGTACAAATTGCTTAGGTATTTTATATTTTGCTAAATTTTGTTTGAAATGCTCTAATAATTGCGCATCAGATATTGTTATATTCGCAACGTAATATAAATATGGGACTTCCCCCCAGGTATCATCTTCTACGCCGACACACATTGCATCTTCTATGCCCAAATAATTCTTAGCAACCGACTCAATTTGATAAGGGTAGATATTTTCTCCACCACTGATTATTAAATCTTTTCTGCGATCATAAACCATGACATAACCTTCGTCATCTATTTCTGCAATATCACCAGTATTAAAATAGCCTGCTTCAAAGATGTCTTGCTTATTTTCAGGATATAGGTAACCTTGCATAACATTATCACCTTTGATTAACAATTCACCATGACCTTGTGAATTTGGGGCTTTAATTTTCACATCAACATTTGCACTCGGTTTACCTACTGTATCATAACGATGTGTTAACATCTCTGGTGAAGCAGTTAAAAACTGTGAACACGTTTCTGTCATACCGAAAGAATTATATATTGGCAGTCTATTTTGAAGTGCTTGATCAATCAGAGCACTAGAGAGTTTCGCGCCGCCAAGTAATATCTTTTGAACTTGATAAGGTTGATCAAATCCTTCATCCATTAACCATTTTAATGTTTGGGGCACGAGTGACACATGTGTAGGTAATTCTTCTTTTATAATCTTTAACATAGCTGCAGAATTAAATTTAGATGCTATACGAACTGTAAAGCCTTCAATTAATGCTCTTAACACTACACTTAATCCTGAAATATGATAGATAGGCAATACGGATAGCCATTTCGTATTCTGATCAAACCCAAGGCTTTCCTTACAACCACTTGCACTTGCATAATGATTGCTAAATGTCTGTGGCACAGCTTTTTGAGCTCCCGTTGTCCCTGATGTAAACATAATCGATGCAATACGTTCTATTGAAAATGATGTTTCATATTGATTATCATCCAAATGAGTCCATAAGTTTTCAAAATTAACTATATGAATACCTTTTAATTGTATTGGCTCTCGTGCTATCACAGTATCAACTTCAATTGATACCATTTGTGCAAGCATTTCCTTCTTAGTCAGTCTTGTATTTAACATAGCAATTTCAATACCAGCTAGCCACGCTGCATTAATTAAAATGACAGATGCTATCGAATTATCGATATATAATCCAATTCTTGGCTTATCTAACTGTTTTAATTGATATGCTAATCTCGAAGCATATTGATAGGTCTTATTAAATGAAATTTGCTTTGTGCCGTCATCTATAAACACCTTTTCACCATTTAGTTCTGCTTGTTTTTTCAACCAAAATTCCACGCCTACATTCCTCCATCTCATATTATATTATAACGCTTTTATTATTATTTAACATGGTCCAAATCTTCACTTTAATGTTATGACTACGCAAAGGTTTTATAAGTTAAATTTTTAGTCACACATTCTATTTTTTAAAGTTTGTTTTATTTCAAATCGCTTTTGAATTTTCATACATCTATTTTTTTACATTTGCAGTTATATTTTTTACACTTTTCTGAACCTTATTCCATCTCCTATTTAACTTTGCTATTTTAGTTTAAAGGAGTGATTTCTTATGAAAAAGGTTAGTGTGATCATGCCTACATATAATAACGGGAATATGATTTCTCGTACTATCGATTCAATTCTAAATCAAACTATGAGTCATAAAGATTTTGAATTAATAATTATAGATGATCATTCAAATGATATTGAAACTGTTGAAACTATTAAATCATATTGGGTTAATTATAAGCATTTAATAAAATTTAAAAGATTAAATAAAAATACAGGAAGCGCAAGTGCTCCAAGAAACAAAGGCATAAGCATGAGTAATTCAGAGTACATTTTCTTCTTAGATTCTGATGATTACTTGCATGAAAGAGCGTTAGAGGATCTTTACATATATGGGAAAGAAAATAATAGTGATTTAATTATTGGTAAGTATGGTGTGGAAGGAAAAGGTAGAGGTGTTCCGAAAGCAGTGTTTGAGAATGGTAATGTGCCAAAAGCGGATATTATAGAAAACAGTTTGTTTTATGCATTATCAGTTTTAAAAATGTTTAAAAGTAATATTATACATAAAAATAAAATTCGTTTTAAAACAAATGCTAAAACTGCAGAGGATCAACTTTTCACTATAGAATTCCTTATGAATTCAAAAAATTATTCTATTAAAACTGATTATGAATACTACATTGTTGTGAATGATTTCTCGTCTAAAAATCATCTGTCTACTAAAAAAAGCACACCGAAACAATATTTTTCTACTATAAGCAATATCTATAACGCAATATATTGCAGTAAAGTATACAAAAAACGAGTACTCCGTGACAAACTTGCAGCGAAGTATACAACAAGGCTATTGAGACATGGACAGAATAAGCATTTTTCAATTAGTAAAATGAGTTACAAAGAGAAAAAAGAATGGCTTAAATATTTATCAAAAACTATAAATGAAGTTCCTAGAACCGCAGATACATATGTAACACCTATATTTAATTTAAAATTGGAAGCTATACGTCAAAATAACCTATTAGCTGTGATGACTGCAGATAAAATATTAAAAGGTGGTTAAAGATATAATTGGAAAACTTTAATTATGAAAATAGACATTACTTAGCATTGAAGCAAGAAGATTTAAAACTAAACAAAGAAAAAATTGAATGGATATTCACGAATTATGAGCAAATTACATTTTCAGTTAAATGGAACAAAAATAAAACACCAATATTAATGATGAATGGGTATAAAATAGCAAGTATTAGCAATTTAAAAATCCATATAAACATTCATGATTTAAAAGGAGACTTTAATTTTAATAATACCCCTCTTCTCCGTGTATCTTGTAGATTTTAAATTTCTTTAAGGCGGTAAGATAATGAACCATATAAGTGAATAGATTCATAAAATTCTATTACTGGAATTGCTTTAACAGTCTTATTAACTGCTTGAGTGATATCATTGTTTGTGATTAACATCTCAGTTTACATTGGCAATGCTAATTGATCATATTATAAAAAACAAGACAAACATGTCCTTTCAAAATCGGAATATTGTAAATGAAAACTTATTTAATTTATCATTTTTAATTATTAATACTAAAAAATATAAATTTTATCACAGTAAAATTCTCAAAAAATTATTTTTTAAAATTATAGTTTGAAAGTATTATTACTGGGTATAGATTAATGATTGAATCATTTACAAGGAGTGTTAAAAATGAAGTTAAAATTGGTGACTGCGGTAGCACTGTCAGGTATTTTGCTTACAGCATGTGGTAATGGAGATTCAGAGAGCGATACTAAATCTGAGGATTCTAGTAATAAAGATACAGATAAACAAGTCATTGCTTTAGATAAAATCAAAACAAGCCCCAAAGATGCTATTAAAAAAGCACAAGATGAGTATAGTGGACAAGACTTAAAAGGCATTACTTATGAAAAGAGTAATGGTGAATGGGCTTATAAAATAGAGCAACAAAAAAATGGTGAAGAATCAGAAGTTATCATTTCTGATAAAAACAAAGAGGTTTTAAATAAGGAAACTGAAAATGAAGATTCAGAAAATGAAAATGAAACATTTAAATATAATGATGCCATCGACTATAAAGAAGCTATTAAAAAAGGACAAGAAGAATTTGATGGCGACATCAAAGAATGGTCCCTATCTGAAGATGATGGCAAACTCGTTTACGATTTAGACCTAAAAGATGACAGCACTAAGCACGAAATCACAATCGATGCTAAAAGTGGTGATGTACTAAATAATGAACAAGACGATTAAAATTCACTAAATAATAAAGGAGGATCAATATGAAGTTATTGATCCTCCTTTATTTATGATTTCTATAAAGTTATGACTTATATGATGTGTTTGTTCCCCATAGAAATAGACAATCTATTCCACATATTGATTTGATTAATGATTAATATTAAGTCTGTGTACTCCTCTTCTGTATACAGTTTACGAACTTCGTTAAATAGTTCCTCTGAAACACCATTTACAGTAATATTCGTTACTGCTTCTGTAAGTTCAAAAGCCAGTTTCTCTTTATCAGAATATATATTTGTTTCATGCCATGCATTTAATAAATAGATTTCTTCTTCTGATACTTTCATTTTTCTAGCATCTGCAGTATGCATACCAATACAAAAAGCACAACCATTTATTTGAGAGACACGTATCTTAATCAACTCTCTTAACTTTCTATTAATAGATGTTTTCTTTAATTGTTTTTCCAAATCCATTATTAATGCCATTTCTTCTCCAGCAATTTCATAATAATCTATTCTATTTTCCAAAAATGAACCCCCATAATCATGATTATTCTAATTCAGTATAATTTCTAAGGTTAAGAATCACAATTTGTTTGTTTACACTCTTCTTGTATAACCTCATTTTGTATTACTATTTCACATATTTCAGATTGTAAAAGACTTGAATGTAACAAAAAAATAACCATCTCCGAAGAGATGGTTACGTCTGAGAGTTTGTCTGAACCCACACCCTAAGGTGTACGTTAGACCCACTCTATCTGACAACACCCTAGGGTGTCCACAACAATAATATAATAATTTCTGATAAAAGTAAATCCTTATTTAATTTAATGAAAGTTATAGTTTGACAACATATTTTTTAATATTAATTATGGGGATTACAATTTTTATAGTAGTCTATTGAAAGTAAAAACACCGAAACCCTATTATATCAGGTTTACGGTGTTTCAAAAAAGTTCAACTTATGTAAATAGCAGAGAGTGAGGGATTCGAACCCTCGAGACGCTTGTGACGTCTACACACTTTCCAGGCGTGCTCCTTCGGCCAACTCGGACAACTCTCCAATATAATATAAAAAAACAGAAGCGATATTTCACTTCTGTTTGTATGACCCCGACGGGACTCGAACCCGTGTTACCGCCGTGAAAGGGCGGTGTCTTAACCGCTTGACCACGGGGCCATATGGCTCCACAGGTAGGACTCGAACCTACGACCGATCGGTTAACAGCCGATAGCTCTACCACTGAGCTACTGTGGAATAATTTAAATGGAGCGGGTGATGGGAATCGAACCCACAACATCAGCTTGGAAGGCTGAGGTTTTCCCATTAAACTACACCCGCTTAATTAATCATTATGGGGCGGATGATGGGGATCGAACCCACGCGTGTCGGAACCACAATCCGATGTGTTAACCACTTCACCACAACCGCCAAAGCAATATTAAAAAATGGTTCAGGACAGAGTCGAACTGCCGACACATGGAGCTTCAATCCATTGCTCTACCAACTGAGCTACTGAACCATAATGATAATGGCGGTCTCGACGGGAATCGAACCCGCGATCTCCTGCGTGACAGGCAGGCGTGTTAACCGCTACACTACGAGACCTAAAATAAAAATTGCGGGAGGCGGATTTGAACCACCGACCTTCGGGTTATGAGCCCGACGAGCTACCGCTGCTCCATCCCGCGGTAATATTATTAATGACGCCTACCCAATTAATATACCATGAATCTTTACTTAATGTCAACAACTTTTTAAAAGTAATTTACATTGGCTTAATCAGGAATTAAAACTTTAATGCGATAATTGATGTTTGTACATCCCCTATCAATCAATACTTACTTAGTATATAAATTCCTAACGCTTTAGTCAATAACTTTTAAAAACTATTTTGTGTAAAAAAGGAATATAATAATAATATTTTATCTTTAGTTCCTTATTTATACAAAATTCTATTGTTTTCACGCTTAAATACTACATTTGTTATGATGTCATTACAATAAATATTGTACATTAAAGAACAATAACTAATTAAATAATGTTCTTTAATGTTAAATACTAAATTACTTACTCATGATACCTTGCATTTTTCCGTGTAAAATTGTGAATGTGGTAAAGCCGTCATCTTCCATAAAATGGCCACCATTCTCTGTTACTTTACACACACCATTTAATGTATCCATTAATCTTTTAGTTTCTAAGTAAGATACATATTTATCATTTTTAGAACACAAACCATAGAATTGATCTACTTTATTTTTAACAATCTCATAGTCGATTGCTTTCGTTTCAGGATCAATATATGCATCTATTTCTTCCGCGTCATCCATGAAGCCTGCAACACTAAACAGACCTTCTATATGATTTATATTCGTTTCTTCTATGTACTTTAATGATGCTAAAGTACCAAAACCATGTGTTATAAAATATGTTTCATATTTATCAACAGTGATTTGGTCTTTCATTCTTTCCACCCACTGCTCAAGATTATCATTTTCTTCTACTGGTAAATCAAATAATGTTACATTGTAACCTTCTAAAATAAGATTATTAGCTAACCATTGATACCAATGGTTTGTAGCATCTCCAATTTTGGAATGTACAATTACAATATCTGTCATAAATATTCCTCCTGTACAATAGCTCATAAATCATTGTTATTTTGCTACCGTATCCGATTCTACTACGCTATATATTAAGTATCTCACAATTGTTATAAATATTAAATTTTCCAACAATTAAAAATATAAAAATAAGCCGTTACTTCGATATAACGACTTATTATATCGAAAAACGACTCTTCAAAGTTTTATTATAGTTCAGCTATTAATTCTTCTACAGCATTTTTGCCTTGTTGAATACAGTCAGGTAACCCTACTGCTTCAAATGAGGCGCCAGTAATACGTAGCCTTGGATAACTTGTTCTAATATGAGCTTGTATTTCTTTAATACGATCTATATGACCTACATGATATTGCGGCATGCTTTTAGGTAATCTATTCACGATGCTGAAATCTGGCGCACCTTTAAATGTCATCATTTGACTCAAATCATTTTTAACAATATTCACTATTTCGTCGTCTGTGTGATCGTTCACGACCGTGTCATTAGGTTTACCTACGTATGCACGAATAAGTACTTTACCTTCTGGTGTTGTAAATGGCCATTTTTTACTTGTCCAAGTACAAGCAGTGATACTCGTCTTACTTGTACGCGCAATGACAAATCCTGTACCGTCATATGTGTTTTCAATATTTTGCTCATCAAAAGCTAATACGACTGTTGCAACAGTCGTAGAATCCATAGTATTGAAATAGTCAAAGGAAGGATCATTGCCAAACCATTGCATAAATGTTTGATGTGGCGTAGTAACCAAGACACCATCATATCCTATTTTCGATTCTGCCGTAACGATTTCATAAGATTTTTGAGCAACGATAATATCTTGAATAGGCGTATTAAACTCTATTTGGACACCTAGATCTAATACATATTTAGTTAAAGCCTCTATAAATGAACTCAGGCCATGTCTGAATTGCTTGAATTGGCCTTTTGGCGCTCCTGGATATAGTTGACGTTGTTTCTGTCGCTGTACTTTTTCATATCGCATACCTTTAATTAAACTACCAAATTGTTCTTCTCTTTGCTTGAATTCTGGAAAAGTACTCATTAAACTCAAGTCATCTATATTCGTACCGTAAATGCCACCCATTAGAGGCTCTATTAAGTTTTCTAACACTTCATCTCCTAGGCGCTGGCGGAAAAATGATCCGACTGAAATATCATGTTCTATTTCTATCGATTTCTTAAATAAATCTAACCCAGCTATTAATTTACCTGTAGGAGAAATTAGTTTTGTTTTTAAAAAGGGCTTAACATCAGTTGGTACACCTAAAATTGACCCACCTGGGATGGGGAATAATTTATTTTTAGCATATATATAAGACTGCCCTGTTTGGTTTGTAATAAGGTCACTTTCTAAACCAACCTCTTTAGCAATATCTGTCATTATCTGTTTGCGTCCTAAATAAGATTCTGGCCCAAGTTCGATAGTGTATCCTTCAGTTCTATATGTTTGAATTTTACCACCAGTTCTATTAGACGCTTCATATATAGTGACATCAATATCAGGTCGTTGTTTTTTAATAAAATATGCACTTGATAAACCTGTAATACCAGCACCAATAATCGCAATACTTTTAGTCAAAACAGTTCACGCTTCCTTTAATAAACATTTTTGATTTCATCAACGATTGCTCCAATAAACAAAGGGTCCGTATTAGGCATTGACGGACGGAAATAGTTAACGCCTAATTCGTCGCAGACTACTTTACATTCATAATCATTGTCATATAACACTTCTAAATGTTCACATACAAAACCAACAGGAGTGTAAATGAAATTTTTATAGCCATGTTCATTATATAATGCTCTAGTTAAGTCTTGAACATCAGGTCCTAACCACGGTGTACCAGTGTTACCCTCAGATTGCCATCCTTCAGCTACATGGATAATATTAGAATGTTCTTCTAATAATTGTGCTGTATGATGTAATTCATTTGGGTAAGGGTCATTATTCTGCTCAATAAGTCCTTTCGGTAAACTATGCGCTGATACAACTAATACAGTTTCATCATGTTCTTCTTGTGGAATTTCCGATAATGATTCATTCACTTTTTCTGTCCAATATTGAATGAATTTAGGTTGTTGATAATAGTGCTCTACATGTTTAAATGTAATGCCATATTTATCCGCTTCTTTTTGAGCCCTTGTATTATATGAACCTACTGAGAAACTAGAATAATGTGGAGCCAACACTACTGTAACAGCTTCTTCTATACCTTCTTCATGCATTGATTTAACCGCATCTTCTATAAACGGGTGTATGTGTTTCAAACCAACGTATAATTTAAATTCAACATCACTGTATGCTTCGTTTAGTGCATCACAAAGTGTTTCAGCTTGACGATTTGTTGTATTAGCTAATGGTGATAACCCACCGATATGTTTGTATCTATCTTTTAAATCTTGTAATTCTGCTTCTGTAGGTTTTTTGCCATGTCTAATATCTGTGTAGTAAGCCTCAATATCACTTTCTTGATATGGCGTGCCATATGCCATAACTAATAAGCCTATTGTTTTTGTCATTTTTAAATCATCCTTTTGTATAATAAATTTTAGATGTATATGACATAATAAATTGTTACTCTTGGTGACGTGTGTTTATGTCTACTATCTCTTCGTATAATCATGAACGAATGTCGTTATACGTTTAAGTGTCTCAGGTTTAACTTCAGGAAAGACGCCATGTCCAAGATTGAAAATGTGCTGTCCATGTTCCATTCCTTGATCTAATATTGGTTTTAATCTTTCTTCAATAACGTCCCATGGTGCTAATAACAATGATGGGTCTAAATTGCCCTGTAAGGTTCTAGTGATATGCAGATCTCCAGCTTCTTTGATAGAAAGTCTCCAATCTAAACCTAATACATCGATTGGTAATGAATTCCACTCATGTGCTAAATGACTCGCACCTACACCAAATAATATTACAGGTACATCATGCTTCGCTTTTATACCATTAATAAGTTTCTCCATCGCTGGTTTAATATAATAACGATAATCTTTTACATTTAACGCCCCAGCCCAAGAATCAAACACTTGAATTATCTCTGCTCCAGCTTCAACTTGAGCAGATGTATACGTGATGGACATGTCTACTAAATGATCCATAAGTGCAAACCAAGTTTCTTCGTCACTATACATCATCGCCTTAGTAAAATTATAATTCTTTGAAGGTCCACCTTCAATCATATAACTTGCTAATGTAAATGGTGCTCCTGTAAAACCAATTAATGGCACATTTAATTTTTCTTCAGTCAATATTTTTATTGTATCTAAAACATAAGGCACATCACGCTTAGGATCAATCTTCCCTAACTTTTCAACGTCGTGTATATTTTTTATAGGATTGTGAATTACTGGACCGATACCAGATTTTATCTCCACATCTACACCAATCGGCTGAAGTGGTGTCATAATATCTTTATACAGCACCGCTGCATCTGTATTATAATTATCAACTGGTAAATGTGTCACATAAGCACATAACTCTGGTTGATGTGTAATTTCAAATAAAGAATACTTTTCTTTCAATTTTCTATATTCAGGCTGTGACCTACCAGCTTGACGCATAAACCATACTGGTGTGTGGTTTACCGCCTCACCATTTATCATATCTAGGATTGTATTATTTTTATTATGCACCTTGAATCCTCCTACATTATAATCATTCTTATTTATAATACCATACTGTTATATACGCCGTATTTCATTGTGTTAAAATGTCATAAAAAAGACAAACAGTCTACTTTTGTTATCTTAATCATTTGACTATTGTTTTCTTTTAGAAATCTATTATAATGTTATCAAAGACTATTGTTATATTTATTTGATAACATAGATATATCTATAGTACAGTATAATAGTTATATGCACTTTCTTAAACAAAGCAAGGGGGAAATCTTATGAAAATTTATGCATCTTATGGTACGTTTGGTTATTTGAATCAAATCAGACTAAATAACCCTAGTCATAACTTATTACAATTTTCAGCTTCTGACTCTTCAGTAATCATAGAAGAAACAGATAATCAATCCGTTTTAAAACAACCTTTAGTTTATGAAGTTCTAAAGTCTGACGGCGATTTAGATGAGAACAACTTTTATTCAGTAATATTTATTCCAACTTCAGAAGATCATGCTTATCAATTAGAGAAAAAATTGGAAGGCTTTTCTACTGATTTCAATCAATTTGCTGGTTATAGAAGTTATCGTTTCTTAAAACCGGAACAAGGTTTAACATATAAGATTTACTTTGGCTTCGAAAGTAGAAATGCTTATGAAGATTTTAGAGCTTCGTCTTTATTCAAAGACAACTTTGATAAGCTGGCATTAAGCCAGTTCTTCGGCTCAAGTCGTCAACATTCGAGTTATTTCGAAAGACATTTATTCCCGATTGATGATAATTAATATTGAAAATTACAATTTTTAAAATAAAAAGTCGTTTCTTATGCGATGGATAAACTATCTATCGCACCGAGAAACGACTTTTTTTAATCTCTTAACAATGTTTCTTGATATTTAAGTTTTTTAATGACATTTATTATTGTTAGCCAACCTACAAGGAAGAATAACAAACCAAAGTAACTATAGAGTGGAAATACAAAAGCATAAACGATAATAAATAACGCTCCTACAATTAACATTAATCTATATAAGAATTGTTCATATCCTTTTATTACTTTTGATTCAGTAACCGGCCATACTTGTGGCCACAAACCATAAGCTTGTTGTGTATAAAATTGTGCCATTTGTAATAAGATAATGTACATAAACAAGCTACCAATAATTAACATGATAATGGGTTGTTCTAACCAAAACATTAAAACAAGCGCAAGAATTACTAATCTTAAAATGATGTTAAAAGCATCTTTACCGCGCACAAAACTTCTTATAAATAAATAAAGATACATATAATTTGAATTAAACCTTTTACGCTTAGGCGTAATTAGCAATGGATCTAGATAACTTCTTCTTACCGCTGTTTCTTTTAGATGTTTTACATCCGTAAACATATTAACGAATTTATAATAATTCATATGATGTTGATGTTCTGATTTAATCATTTTTTCCCAAGGATATAAATGTGTCTTATTTTGATAACGGATCAACATTGTTATGCCGATTAGGATAAAAACAGAAGTAATACTTGATAGTTGTTTCGGCTCTAATGCTAAGTAATATCCAGATGTGAAAATAATAAAGAGTAATACATAAAGAGACCAACGTTCTAATCGGTATTTATACCATTGCCATTTTAGTAATAGCCCTAATAATGGAAAAATGAGTGCTAATACAGCAAACAAAATATAAAAACCAAAAGTTTGATTATTAATCACAAAAAACAATGGGAATAACACAATTAGTATTACTACTTGTATCCCTATTCGAGAAAAGTAACTATATATTAAACTATGTTTCATATATTCCGACATGTGTTTTTCAAATGGTAATAGAAAAAGTCTATCTGCATCTTTAAGCAACGTTCTAATTGGAAACATTGATGTTAATGCTACGACGATACTAGCAACCAAAGCGTAATTAAAATGCTTTGGTGTAGATTGTAACCAATCACCATAGCCTACTAGAAAGGCACCAAACATAATTACAAGAAATACAGAGAAATGACCATTAAATATGAATTTATTATAGTATTGTTTTTCTTTGCTTATCTCTTGTTTTCTTGTACTAAATAATTGTTTCGCATTTTGGTTCATGTTTGTTGGCCACCTTGTGTGACATGGATATATATTTCATCTAGCGTTTTACCTTCTAAACCTGTTTGTGCTCTTAGTTCATCTAAGTTTCCGAATGCTACAATTTGCCCTTCGTCCATAATTAAGAATCTATCGCAGTATCTTTCTGCAGTCGCTAAAATATGTGTACTCATTAATACCGTACGACCTTCGTCTTTTTTCTCAACCATTAAATCTAACATGGATTGAATGCCTAAAGGATCTAATCCTAGAAATGGTTCATCAATAATGTATAATTCTGGATCTACAATAAAAGCACAGATAATCATCACTTTTTGCTTCATACCTTTAGAAAAATGGCTTGGAAATATATTCAATTTATCTTCTAAGCGAAATGTTTTTAATAAAGGTTGTGCCTTTTCCATTGCAGCTTCTTTGCTAATATTATAAGCCATAGCTGTCATGTAGATATGTTCTTGCAATGTTAATTCTTCATAAATAACCGGAGCCTCTGGAATATAAGATAATTTCCTTCTATAAGTTTCAACATCTTGCTTTATATTTATATTAGAAATTGTCATTTCACCTTCCATAGGCGTCAGCAAACCAAGCATGTGCTTAATTGTCGTACTTTTACCTGCTCCGTTTAATCCAATAAGCCCAACAATTTCACCTTGGGTTAATTCGAAATTTATATTTTTAATTACAGGTCGTTTACCATAACCGCCTGTTAAATGTTCTATTTTTACTGTCATATGGCACCTCCACAAATTATATTGTATCAAAAATCAGTCTATAGGCATAAATTTACTGCGAAAAATGACGGAAATAATATACTAATGCTATAATAGTCAGTAACAATCTTACAAGGAGTGAAGATTCATGTCAGAAACAGTCTTTAGTAAAATTATTGATGGTGACATACCTAGCCATAAAGTATACGAGGATGATTATGTTTACGCATTTTTAGACATTTCTCAAGTTACAAAAGGTCACACACTTTTAGTTCCTAAAAAAGCATCAGCCAATATTTTCGAAACAGATACTGAGACGATGAAACATATTGGCGCAGCATTACCTAAAGTAGCCAATGCGATTAAAAAAGCATTTAACCCTGATGGATTAAATATTATACAGAATAATGGTGAATTTGCCGATCAATCTGTCTTCCATCTTCATTTCCACTTTTTACCAAGATATGAAAACGATGTGGATGGCTTTGGCTATAAATGGGAAACGCATGAAGAGACGATTGATGATGACCAAAAAGCTAAACTCGCACAAGAAATAGCAGCTCAATTCGACTAAATATGCTTATTTTATCTCATATGGGGTATATAAAACATATTAAAGAATGCGATATTATTTAGAAATGAGGAGAATTTTTATGAAAACAGCTCAAATATTATTAGGTCTTAGTGCTGGCGTTGCAACTGGTCTTGGCTTTGCTTTGATGAACCGCGATAAAAGAGAGTCTAACCAATTTAATGCACAAACAAAAAGACCTGCCGGCGCTGAATCAGAAGTTGATAGAGAAATTAATACCATTAAGCAAAGTATAAATGATATTACAAATTATATCTCTCAAATTAAATCTGAAAGTACAGAATTTGGCAGTACGATTGGTGATGAGGTGAAAACAATGATTGGTGATTTCAAATCTGATATCAATCCTAACATTGAAAAATTACAGTCTCATATCGAGAATTTACAAAATCGTGGCGAAGAAATTAGTAAAACTTTTGAAAAAGATAAATAACTTACAGTTATTCAATTGATTTTATGCTAAACATCTATCAAGCCTAAACATAGAGCTGTAAACCTAAGCATTGTCCATAATGAGGTTTACAGCTCTTTTTATATACTGATAAAACCTTCTATAAAAGTATTCAATTGATCGCTTATTTCTTCTTTAATATACGCCCTATTTCATATTCAAAATTATCTTGACCTTTTTCCTGTTAGGATAGATAATACGAAAGTATATAAGTGCTGTTATTTATTAAGTAGAGGAGCATGATTTAGTTATGTATCTATGTACACGCCAAATTGATATTAATGCACGTTTCGGCTTACCTAGAATAGCATTTCTAAGTTTAGTCACAACGATCATTACATTCTTGATTGCCTATGAGATTTTGTATTTTTTTTCCAATACGAAATTAACAGATCAATATTTTTTAGTATTTTTAGTATTAGTGGTGATCTTATACCCTATTCATAAAGCAATTCATTTAGTATTTCTGTTTCCTTATTATAAATCTTTCAAAAAATATAAGTTAGTGCGACATAAATCCGTACCTTTTTATAATACGTATGTGAACACACCTGTTAATAAATATTATTTTTGTTTTGATTTAATTACACCTGTAATCATTATTACGAGCATCTGTGCATATGCCAGCATACAATTCCCACAATTTGGTCATTACTTTATGTTTATTCTTGCATTAAATATGGGTTATTCAGTAATGGATTTTCTTTATTTAAAAATAATACTATTTTCCAATGAAGGTTCATATATAGAAGAACATCAAACAGGCATTAATATTTTAAATAAAGTTGACACTAAATATGAACAATAAAGTGAAGTGACTTTGCCATAAATCCAGTATGCTATGTTACACATGTAAATGGGATATTGCATAATAACTATCAGTTATCTAATAAGTATTATGGATGGGATAGAAATCAAATTTTAAATTTTGATTTCTATCCCACTTTTTTGTTTTTAATTCAAATTAATTTTAATAATCTATTTTTTTATAAATTTACTAATACTATAGTCCTAGAAACAGGGTTTCTTATTGGTGAACACAGCATAATATGTTATATTTACGTTGTTATTATTACAAAAGGAGTTTCCAACCATGAAAACATTTAAAAAAGTTATACTTCCGGTTACAGCAAGCGCGTTGCTATTAAGTGCTTGTGGTAGTAGTGCAACAGATTCAAAAGATGATACGATTATTTCATCAAAAGCTGGAGACGTTAAAGTAGAAGATGTCATGAGCAAAATGGGCGATGAACAAATTGCCAACAGTTCATTCTCAATCTTATTAAACAAATTACTAGCAGATAAATATAAAGACGAAGTTAATACGAAAGATATTGATAAAGAAGTCGAAAAAGAACAGAAACAATATGGCGGTAAAGAACAATTTGAAAGTATGTTAAAACAGCAAAAAATGTCTATAAGTGATTATAAAGAACAGAAGAAAACACAAGCTTATCAAAAAGAATTACTTAATGATAAAGTCGAAGTATCAGATAAAGAAATCAAAGAAAACACTAAAAAAGGTTCTCATATCTTAATTAAAGTGAAAGAAAACGAAGATGATAAAGAAGGTTTATCAGATAAAGATGCAAAAGCAAAAGCAGAAAAAATCAAAAAACAAGTCGATAAAGATCCAGACAAATTCGGAGAAATCGCAAAAGAAGAATCAGAAGATAAATCATCAGCTAAAAAAGACGGTAGCTTAGGCTATGTTATGAAAGGCCAAATGGAAGATGAATTTGAAAAAGCACTCTTTAAACTTAAAGAAGGAGAAATTTCAAAAGTAGTGAAAACAGATTATGGTTATCATATTATTAAGGCAAACAAAGAAGACGACTTTGATAAACAAAAAGATAAACTTAAATCTCAATTATTACAATCTAAAGTACAAAAAGAGCCTAAATTATTAACAGATGCATACAAAGAGTTATTAGATGAATATAATGTAGACTATAAAGATAGAGATATCAAAAAAGCTATTGAAGATTCAATCTTAGACCCAGAAAAAATAAAACAACAGCAACAACAACAACAGCAACAACAAGCTATGCAACAAGGTGGCGCTGGAATATCTACAGGACAATAATAGTCCATCACAGAGCCCCTGAAATAGCTAACACAAATTCAAAAAGGCTGATAGATCCCAAAAGAGATTCTATCAGCCTTTTTTATATTTTGTTTGAGGATGAGCTATTGATGCTCCAAACTACCCTCTTATATAAACAATAACGAGATTAGTCTAGTGACGTTGGATTATAAAACTGTCTGCCTTCTAGACCAAAAATACGTTCAGTAAATTGACCTTTATCCGTTTTCTTATATGCTTTTTCAAACATATTCATTTTTGCATCGATATTATCAATAAAGAATAATATTTCTGCTTCTTTCATATGCGGTAACTTAGGAGAACCATATTCCATCTTACCATGATGTGCTAAAATCATATGGCGCAATAAAAGTACTTCTTCTCCATCAAGATTCAACTCTCTTGCCGCTTCTGCAACTTCATCACTTGCTATGGAGATGTGACCAAGTAAATTACCTTCTACTGTGTACGATGTAGCAACTGGTCCGCTTAATTCTCTTACTTTGCCTAGATCATGTAAAATAATTGAGCTATATAATAAACTACGGTTAAGTAAAGGATAAATATCACATATAGATTTTGCAACACGCAACATCGTTAATACATGATAGCTTAAACCACTAGAGAAGTTATGGTGATGTGTACTTGCAGCTGGGAATGTGAAAAATGCTTCCTGATGCTTACGTATCAAATGACGAGTAATACGTTGTAATGTAGCATTTTCAATATCTAGCATATAATGTGAAACTTCTTCTTGAATTTCATCTGGTGTTAATGGTGCACCATCAACAAAATCTTGAGTTTTCATATTATCTTCTGGTTTTGCTAACTTTATTTTATTGATTTTCATCTGTTTTCTACCACGATAATTGATAACATCACCAGTAACATGGACGATTTGTTCCGGCTCTAATATTTTCATGTCTTCTTTTGAAACCGTCCATAATTTAGATTCTATATCTCCACTTTTATCTTGCAAATGTAGTGTCATATAATCTTTACCTTGAGCTGTCACACCTTGTATTGCTTTGTGAATTAGAAAAAAGTTATCTACAGAATCTCCAGGCTTTAAATTTTCTACGTTTCTCATTATTTACCGCCTTCCTCGAATTTATTCAAAGTAATGATTTGTTTTGAAGGCACACTTGTATCTTTCACACATGTAAAGAATAAAATTTGATAGTCTTTCGGCATTTGTCTTAAATAATTCATCATTATTTCTTTGCGTTGCTTATCAAAATGTACAAATGCATCATCAATAATAATAGGAAATGGATAGTATGGTTTTAACGTTTTGATTAAACTCAAACGTAATGAAATATAAAGTATTTCTTTAGTAGACTGACTAAGTTCTACTGGTTCATACATTTGACCATTTTGCTGTTTCACCATTAATTCATCGTTTGCATAAGTCACTTGTACGTAATGACCATTTGTTAAATGCGTAAATATATCAGTTGCTTCGCTTATCACTTCTGGTAAACGTTTATCTTTAATTTGTGCAATGTGACCTTCTACTAAAGATTGTAAGTAACTCAGACTTGCCCAATCTTTTGCTTCGTCATTTACTTTATTTTTAAGAATATGGAATCTATGTCTTAAATCAGCTAATGTCTTGTCTGTCTCCATATCAGTTATTTTTGCGTTTAAGTCACTAACTTCTGACTGCATTTCTAAATATTGATCATTATATTCGTCTACTTGTCGTGCTAAGACTTCATCTTCGTGCGTTAATTGCGCATAAGTCTTTTCACTTAACCTTGAACTTAAATCATAATTATAATTTTGATTCTCTAGGTATTTCGATAAATCGTTAAACCTAGTCATTTGTTGTTGGTAATTTTGATATTGTACATGGTGTTGGTAATAAGTTTCTTCATCAGAAGCATTAACATAGCCAAATAACTGTGTGATCACATTATTATTTTCATTTAATCGATTGCGTAGTTGCGATACTTCACTCTCAATTAATTTGATTTGCTCATCGTTTCTATTCCATTTTTCAAGATTAGTTGTTTCTTCTTTGAGCCACTGTCTAATGTCATGGAATAATGATAAATCATTAAAATAAGTAAATTGGTTATTTGTAATTTCTTTAGCATGCGCATAAAAGGCTTCTAATGACTCACGTAATTGACGAGCTTGTTCTTTAAGTTCATCGATGTGTTTATCATGGTCTTTAATCTTATTCATTGTGCCAATACTATCAATGATCAGTTCATCTGACATTTTATCAGATAAATGTAAATCTGATTTAACTTTGTGAATACTGTCTTGGGCTTCTTGGTACTGTTTTTGAGCTTGTTCTAAACTCGTTGCTAAATATTCAGCTTTTTTATCAAGTGCTTCTTTTGTCTTAACTGTACTATTCAACTGTTCTCGCACTCGGTACTGATCATCCAAATCAAAGTCGAGATCATAATTATCTTCTAAATGCGTAATTTGTCGTTGCAAATCATCTATTTCTTTTGAGAAAGTTTCACTATGACCTATTTCTTTAGATTTTACAAAGAAAACGCCTATGATAAATATGACTGACAATATCGCAAATACAACGCCAAAGAGTATGTTCGCAGATATGAATGAGAAAATCGTTAGTCCTATACTTATTACTGCTAAGATAATTAAGCTTATGCGTAATAGATTCTGTTTTTTCTCATTTTCTTGTTGATCTTTATCAAAAGCCTCTTTCATTTTTTGGTAAAGGTTATTCTTTTCTTGAAGCTCGAATACTTGTTTATTATATTGTTTTTTCTTTTCAAAATTTTCTTCAGGTACAATATCTGCTTCTAAAGCATCTATTTCCGTAGCATTGGTCTCTTGATCAATTTTATTCTCTTCGATATTACGTTCTAATTGTTGTACAAATGCAGTTTGTTCTTGTTTGTTTTTAATTTGATTACTTACAAAACTTTTCATTGCTTCTGAACTGTCAGCTTGATGATGCACATCATGCCAACCAATATTGGACTTCAGACCTGTCTTTTCGCGTTCTTTATCTTGGATGTCTTTTTCAATAGCTTTAAGTTCGTATTCTTTTTGTTTAATTTCATTCTCTTGTTGGTGTAAGTGATTGAAAGCATCTATATCACTTTGTTTCGGAACATTAATTTTTTCATTTTCTGATTTAAGATGTGCTAACTTTTCTTCTCTCAAGCCTAAATCTCTTTTAAGGTTTTGGGTTTGAATTTTTGCAGATTCATAGCGATCAATACCTTGTTCAGGGAAAAGTACTGGTTCAATATTAAGTTGAGATTCTAGCGTTTTCCACTCTTGTGTTTGTTCGTGCAAAGTGAGTTCTTTTTGTTTCTCGTTATGCATTTTTGATAACTGTGCTAGATTTTGCTTTATATTATCTAACCTGCGTTCTGATTTATCTTTATCATCTACAAGTCTTTTATAAGTAGTTAACTTCGACTCTTCTACTCTAATTTGACCCTCTAATTCTTTCAACTGTTCTAATTGCTGATTAATAATTGGATTACGTCCATTTTTCTTATATAACATTTCTTTTTTCTCATTTAAAATGCCACGCATACTAGTGAATTCTGTAGAACCTAATGCACCCGCTTGTAATAAATAATTTTGTAATTGAGTCTCATCCATATTTTTATGAATATCTTGTAGCCCAAGTACATCAAAAGAAAAAATACCTTGGTATGTACGTTTAGAAATAAAATTCAATTCTTTTTTCAACCAATTTTCATCTTTAATCGTGCCATTAGGTAAATAAACTTTCACATCACCCACTGCACTACCTTTTATACGCTCAACATCAACTAATGTACCATCGTCTTGAATTAAAGTTAATTTACCGCCATATTGATTACCTAATCGTGGTTCTAATCGAGGCTCATTTTCTTTCTTTGTTGGAAAACCAAATAGAATGGAGTGAATAAAAGCTTGTATCGTAGACTTTCCAGTTTCGTTTTCACCATATATTTCAGTGAAAGTCTCATCAAACTCGATTGTTCTTTGTATAAATCTGCCATAACCATATATCTCTAACGATTTAATTTTCATATTATTCCTCCCTCATATCTGACTTTAATAATTCTTCGGCATGTTCAATCAAACCACGTCGATCAAAATCACTATAATTTTCAAGATATTTAGAAGCTTTTGGATTTAAATACAAATCGTTCATAGCTTTATCATACACAGTGTTGTCATCGATTAATTCTGGCGAAAATTCTTTTACTAATGTATTTTGATCTTCATATTTATTATTGATTGTTAAATTTTCAATAAATACAAAGTTATGCTCATTTTCTTCATAATCACTAATCATTTCATGAACTTGTAATGCGTCTTGTTCAGGTATTGTTTGATCGGAATTAACAATAACCTTTAATTGATAAATCGATTTACCTTTTTTTCTCACTTGTGTTTTAAAAGTTTGAATTGCTTCAAAAAGACCTTGTTTAGATGTTTTATCTGTTTCAAGCGTTGCTTTTTCAAAACGAATAAATTGTGTAGGTACGAATTTAGCCTCAAGATTTAGATCGTCACCTTCTACTAACAAACAACCTTTTTCGCCTAATTCTTTAAAGTGTCGGCCTTGTATATTCCCTGGATAGTGAATTTGAGGCATATCACTTAATTGTTGACGCTCATGAATATGACCTAATGCCCAATAATGATACAGCTTATTGTTTAAATCTTCTAATCTGAATTCTGTATAACGGTCTTTAGTGCTAGATTTACTATATGTACCATGAAGTATGCCAATATGGATTCCCTTTTGTCCTTGGCTTGATGGATAAGCATCTAATTTATTTTCGTAACTTGCATCATTTTGATAACTAAACCCGTGAAGGTAGATTTCTTCACCATTTTTAGTAATTGTTTGATAAGTTTCTACATTTTCTGAGAACACTGAAACGTTATCTGGCCATTCTGTACCAATACTTGAAGATAATGGATCATGATTGCCGTGACAAATGTATACGAATATTTGTTCTTTAGATAAGCGCTCAAATTGCTCTTTCAAAAACACTTCTGCACGTAATGTCCGGTTCTGTTGGTCAAATAAATCACCAGAAACAATCATAAAATCTATTTCTTCATTCAATGCTAAATCTACTATTTTTTTAAAGCTTTCGTACGCACTTTTTTGCATATCTTCAAAAATCGACTGACTTAAATAGCTTCTTGACTTAAATGGGCTATCTAAATGTAAGTCAGCACAATGAATAAATTTCACCATACAGTACAGTTCTCCTTTATCTAAAGGTTTATTTAAGATGATACATGCAAGACAATCTATAAATGAATTGGTTACTTATTCAAATTTTAAGATGTGTGCATGCGAATACCTTGTATCTCTATATTTTACCACATTGTCTAAGATTCAGTCGATAAAACAAAAAAAGCTACAATACATAAAATGTATTGTAGCTGGAAATCAAAATTCTGATTAATTGATATTAGTCAGCGTAGATTTCGTCTAAAGGTTTAACAATGATTTGGTTGATTTCTTGGAATATTTGGCTCATGTTTTGTTCAGCAGCCATTAATTCTGAAATGTTTGAATCATTTTCGATTTTTTGAGCTTGTTCTTGTGCTTTTTGTAACTCTTCTTCACCGATTTCTTCACCTTGCATTTGTTTTTGTTGGAATTCTAATTGAGTTTCGCGGAATTCGTCAAATAATTCTTTTGACTCTTTATTTTCTTTAACATTTGCATAAGCTTTTTGAATAGCTTGGTATTCATCACTTTCTCTTAAAGCTTGTTCTAATTGATTTGCATGATCGTGTAAATTTACTGCCACTATGCTTCACTCCTTTTTTGTATATGTGTGAAAACCACATCGGTATTACAATAACATAATTTAATATGTTATACAAAAATTGCAATTATGCCTTGTAATAGCCCTATTATGCCCCCTAATAAAAAACCTAAAAGCATAATTAATTTCAGTTCTTTATTTGCGATATCAATAATTAATTTTTCTATATAAGCTAAATCAAATGTATTAATTTGTTCTTCAATCATTTGTCTTAAATTAATCTTTTTCATGATTGGAGATATATGTTTAGATATATTCTCTATAATAACATCTGTTAGTTTTTGAGAAACTTTGCTTTCTAAGAAATGAATAAAGCTTGGCATTAAAGTATTAAACGATTGTTTTGATACTTTATCTACATCTAAATAACCAACGGCTAATTCAGTTACAGAAGTTTTAAATGAATTGTACTGACTTTCACTAACAAGTTCATTTAAATTTTTAGCTTTCATAGTCTCATATTCATTATCAATGACCTGTTTTGCAATTGCCTTAGCTTTAGGATGTTTAGTTAAACGAATAAGTTCATGTTGAATACGATCAGCTATACTCTCTTTAGTCATAAACATTTGTAATAATCCAACTATTTTACCTTTCTCGTTGAAGAAAGTCTCCAACATAGATGCAATATCAGCCGCACCTTTTTCTGAATTGAGGTACACACTTGCTCTTTCAAATAATAAATCAGGAACTAAATCTATTTTACTATCAATGCTAGCTTCTATCTTTTCAGGAATAATCTGTTTGATAGGTGTAGTTTGATTATCTTGGTAAAATTCATCTAATTTATTTGAAATCATTAAGTCTAATTTTTCATTTGCTAACTGCGTAACATCTAAATCTAACTTATCAGCAAAATATTGCAATGTCATATGTTCTTGCTTTAATTTTCGAATTTGATTGAGTAATACTTCTTCAATTGCTTGTCTTGAAGATGGTGCATTTAATTTTGATTGGATTAAACTTTCCGTTAATAAGTGTTCTTCAACAACTTGACCAATCTTATCAGCGACTTCTTTTCTACGTTTTGGTATTAATCCAGGTGTAAAGGGCACACGTTTATTAAAAATATAATAGGTTTTAAATGGATGAAATAGCATTCTAACTGCTAAAATATTTGTTACTCCACCTATCAATGACCCAATCACCATCATAAATACAATTATTAAAAAAGTTTGCATAGATGATTTCTCCTTTGAATTCTATACTTTATTTCTGTTTTATTGAAAGACTATTTTAAATTACAATCATTTTTACATTGTATAATACTTACTATAAAAATGTGTAATAAAAATACCTTGTTTTTCAAATTTAGTTACTTAATTTATCTTAAATATCACAAGTAACTATAACAAAGTTACAAAACAACCAAATAAAAAAAAGACCTAAATCTTTGTTTAGGTCAAGTAGAGTAAAGTGACTAAATCATTCATATACAATTTAAAGTCCCATGTCACCCAATTATATAAATAATGATTCTCCTATCACAAAATGAATTAATATTATACGTGCATTAATTCTTCTTTTGATATTCTGCCGAAGTATGTTTCAGCTTCTCTTAATTTAGACGTTCCAAATATTGGTTGCGTTTCATTATTAAGCACACGATAGATATCACTTACTTTATTACTTTGTAAGATAAATCCGTTGCGGCTATCAATCGTATTCCAGTATATGTCACTTGTTGTTGAATGGTTAGGGTATGCACAATGATTACGAGAAATCGTTTGTACCATTTCTAAAGGATCACAACCAAAAGTACTATTTAAAACATCTGAATCTCTGAATAATGCACAAATTGACACACACGTAGTCCAGTTAGGTAATACTCTCTCTTTTTCTATTTGTACTAATGTCTTTTTTGAAAGACCAATAGTTTGGGCCATCGTATCTTGCGTATAACCTGCTTCAATACGTACCATTTTAAATTTTGTTTGAATTAAATCTGTGAATTGCTGTCTATCCATTACTTTAATCTACCTTTCATAAAAGAATATTTTATCCGGACACAAGAAATTGCAATAATACACGCTTCTTGAAACACAAATTACATCTTAATACAATTTTCAAGAAAATAAAAGAGTGAAATGAAATTTTCATCGTTTTTTATCATTGGCGCAATTATCAAAATAATCAATCTTATATCTTATAAATAAGTTACAAACAAAAACATTTTGATTGTAAGCGTATTATTTTTGTGAAAAGTGTCATTTTCCTAAATTACTTATTACTCTTTTAAGATAAAAACACTATTTATCATTATAGCCTACTTTACCTATTTACGCATAGAAAAAGATTAAAAAATTTTAAAAGTTATCAAATTGAGCTATAATCGTTTACTTTTTTCTGAATTTTCATTATACTCTGAGTTACTTTTCAAAATTAGAGGTGCTTAAAATGGAAGATAAATACATATTACTAGCTACATGTTCAGACAAAGTTGGAATTACATCATTAATCACAAATATCATTTCACAATATGATTCTAATATTTTACATTTAGATCATTTTACTGAATATGGTCATGCACAAGATGCGGATGGAAAATTATATTTAAGATTTGAATTTAATAAAGTACCCTTAGTAAAAGAAGCTTTAGAAAAAACACTAAGTGAAAATGATATCGAATTTAATTTATTCGATAATAGTCATAAAACTAAAATCGCATTATTTGTTTCAAAAGAAGACCATGCGTTTAATGAAGTTTTACTGAGAGTGAAACGTGGAGAAATACCTGCGGAAATTGTATGTGTTGTCAGTAATCACGAAAATAATAGACATTTTGCAGAAACGTTTAATATTCCTTTTTATTACGTACCTAGTAATAATGCAAAAGATTTAGTTGAAAAAGACATTTTAGATATTTGTGCTAAACACGAAATTGAACTCATTGTATTAGCAAAATATATGCAAATTCTAAGTGATCATTTCGTGAGCCAATACCCAAATCAAATCATCAATATTCATCATTCCTTCTTACCTTCATTTATTGGAGCAAATCCTTATAAACAAGCTTGGGAACGTGGGGTGAAACTTGTAGGAGCTACGAGTCACTATGTAACTTCTGACTTAGATGAAGGCCCTATCATTGATCAAGATGTGACGCGCATTACTCATCGTTATAATGTCCAGGACTTAAGAAAAATTGGTCGTCATGTTGAATCAAGTGTATTAGCACAAGCTGTGGAATACCATGTACAACACAAAGTAATTGTTACAAAAGGAAATAAAACAATCGTATTTAATTAATAGTACAAACAGTAATAGCAATATAAAACTAGAGAGTATCAATAAAATTAATAAACTAAAAAAGAGCCTATAAAGGCTCTTTTTTAGTTTAAATGATTTACTTCATCATGATTACTTATGTTCTAATCTCTTAAAATTTATATTTAGAGAGTTAATCCATTTTAAAACAAAAACTTGTTAAATTGAAGCTGCTTGCGTACTAGTAGTCTCTTTACTTAAAACTTCCATATCATATCCATCGTCAGTTTCTGTATATTTTATCTTAACTGTTTCTCCGTCTTTTTCTACTTCCGTAGGTAATTCTTTAGATTCTCCATCTTCATCAGTAAGCGTAACCGCCCCATCTTCAGCTTGAGTACCCTTGATACCCTCTTTTAATTTAAGATGTACTGTACTATCATCCTTCTTGCTCACTTCTACAGGATTATCTATACTTGCAGCACTTGCACTATTGAAGACACCTACTAACGAAATAATCAAAGCAGCAACCATTAAACTTACTAACCCCTTACTTTTCACAAAATTTAATGTATCCATATAGAAAATTCCTCCTTAATATGTTGTAATTTATTTTGATTACCTTGCAACATGGTTATAACACTAACAAAATATTCAGAATTTTTAAAGTTTTTATATAAATATATTCTAAAAAACTTTCTGTTTCGATTTGAATTTGTAATTTTAATTTATATTAAGTAAATTCCTTATTTGTTGCATACATTTAAAAATGATATACTAGAAAAAATTTCACTAAAGACGGAGGGTTTATTATGACATTAAAAGCTCACCATCCAGAGTTTTCGCTATACGCTGCTATGAAAGTTTTTACAGCTCAAGCAATTCCAGGTACTTTAACACTTCTAAATGATAAAATTTGCTTTAAAGCAAGTGGTGTACTGAAAGGAACAGAAATTAAAGATACTTTTCACTTTAAAGATATTAAAAATATTAAATTTGGTTTTTCATTTTCTCCATTCCGCATTGTTATAATAGATAACGATGGCGAATCGTGGATTTTCGATCAAGTGAATCGTAAAGATGCCAAACAATTTATAGAAATTTACAACTCCGTTAATAAAAATTAAAGTCTGAAGTCATTCTTACTTAGAAATCAAAGTATTTTGTTCTCATCTAAATTAATAACTATACATATTTTTAAATTGGCATTTAAAGAAGCCTCTCATTCAATTGTTTGAATGGGAGGCTTCTTTATTAAAATACCATTAACTAATTATGCTTGAGCTTTTTTAGCATCTTTTCTGTCTGCTTGATTTGAAATAATCATAGCACAAGCTGCATCACCTGTAATATTTACAGATGTTCTTGTCATATCTAACAATCTATCTATACCTAAAATAATACCGATTGCTGCTGGATCTAGTCCCACTGCATTTAATACCATTGCTAACATAATTAAACCAACACCTGGCACACCTGCAGTTCCAATTGATGCTACAACTGCAATCACTACTACAGTAATAATTTGACCAATTGAAAGATCCACGCCTGAAATTTGAGCAATAAAGATAGTTGCTACCCCTTGCATAATTGCTGTACCATCCATATTAATTGTCGCACCTAAAGGTTGAACAAAGGATGCAATTTCAGGTCTCACTCCCATTTTCTTCGTACATCTTAGTGATACTGGTAACGTTGCTGTTGAACTAGAAGCACTAAATCCAAGCGAAATCGCTGGAATAAATGCTTTGAAGAATTTCAATGGACTTGTTTTCCCTATAAATTTAACTGCCGATCCATAAACTACAAAGAAATGAATTGCGAGTGCTAACAATACGATAAAGAAGTACATACCTAATTGTTTAATAGCACCAAAACCTGCTCCTGTAAAGGCATGTGCAACTAAACCAAACGTACCAATTGGTGCAAAGACACTCATAATCATTGTCACGATGTACATGAGTACTTCGTTGGTTTGTTCAAAAAATTTATGTACCATTTGTGCTTTGGAACCAACCATAATAAGACCGACCCCAATAAAAATAGCAAATGTGATAATTTGAAGCATATTTTCATCAGTCATTGATTGTAATGGATTCTTTGGAAATAAATTAATTAAAGTTTGATCGAACGATTGACTGGCTGCAGCACTTTGTGAGCCCTCTTCTTTATCTAAAGTTTTTTGATAACTAGAAACATCTTCACTATTTAATAAATCAGATTTACCTTCTCCTGGATTAAATATCAATGCCAAAGACATAGCAATTGTAATTGCTAAAGCTGTAGTTGCTAAAAAGAATGTAATTGTTTTTAAACCTATACCACCAAGTAGTTTCGGGTCCCCAACCCCTACCACTCCTAAAACGATTGATACAAATACTACTGGCACTACTAACATAAATATTAAATTCAAGAAAATTTGTCCAATAACATTAAACACATATTTATCAACATTAATTACGAATGCAGATTGTGCAAACATATTAAAAATTGAACCAACGGCAATACCTAATATTAATGCTATGACAATCTTCATTGAAAGGTTTTTTGTTTTCATTGCATTATCCCCCCTATTGTTTATTACTCTGTATTATATAGTAATTTTATATAAATAAAAGCAAAATTTGAAAATAATTACAAAAAAATGAATCCGCTTCCAATACTGTAGATTCGCTATATTAAATGAGATTGTTTTGCATCGCATATATCGCTGCTTGTGTGCGATCAGTTACTTGAAGTTTGTTAAAAATATGGCTCACATGTGTTTTTATAGTTTTCTCAGAAACAAATAATGATTCTGCAATTTCTTTATTTGTTTTACCTTTAGTCATCTCTGCTAGCACTTCAGATTCACGCTTTGATAATTTATTAGTAAAATGTGGCTTTTTACTCACCGCTTCGATGACACTTTGCGCTTGAGGGTGTATCGTTTTCTCGCCTGAAAGTACTTTCTTAATTGTTTTTATTAATTGGTCTGGCTCTACATCTTTCATCTCGTATCCATCTGCACCCTTATCAATTGCGGAAATGACATGTTCATCGTCCACATAACTTGTAAGGACTAAAATTTTCACTTCTGGATACGACTTTTTCATCATTTCTGTGATTTCAATACCATTCATTTCTGGCATAACTAAATCTAATAATACAATATCAGGTAATTCATTTGTTTCTAAATATTCAAAGAAAGATTTACCGTCTGAAAACCCTCCTATAACATCTATATCATCAACAGTAGATAATAGGAATTCTAATCCTTGTCTTACGATATGATGATCATCCACGAGTATAATTCGATACATGTTAAACTTCCTTTCAAAAAAACTATAATGGAACTGCTATATGAATTGTAGTGCCTTTATTTTGAGTTGAATCTATTTCTAATTTACCATTAATCAATTTTGTACGTTGTCTCATATTACTTAAACCATGAGAGTCTGGTGGGTTGGATTTATTAATATTAAATCCTTTGCCCTGATCTACTATATCAATAGTTAAATAACTATCTTTTTGAATCAACGATAAATCTATTTGTTTGGTACCACCATGTTTTTTTGTATTATTCATTGCTTCTTGTATAATACGATAAATATTTTCTTCAATTATACTTGGCAGATTGATCAGACCATCTACTTTAACAGTTAATTCAAGTTGTAAAAGCGTGCTGTATTTTTTCAGTGCGTTAACTAAACCTTGTTCTAATCCAACTGGCTTTAATTGCCAAATCAAAGCTCGCATCTCGTTAACAGCTTGTTGACTTGTTTGTTCTATCACTTGAAAAGCCTTGCGTGATACTTCTTCATTGGTAATTCCTTCAGCTGCATGGGCTGTTAATTTTACAGAAAAAAGCATTTGATTCACTGAATCATGTAAATCCCTTGCTAAGCGATTTCGTTCACTTATGCGAGCTGCTTCTTTTTCTTGATCCGTTAGCCAAATACGTTTGATTGCAGAGCCAATTTGAAATGCTACAGACTCAAGCATTTCTAAATCTTCTTCACTATAATGCGTTGTATGTGGTGTAGCAACATTTAATAGTCCGAATTGTTCTTCCCCCGACCTTAGCGGTACAGTTGCATGATGCGTGACACCATCTGTTTCATCATGATATGCACGGTTTGCAAGGTTGATACGCGAACAATTAATGATATTAGAAGCTTTGGTCAATTTCTTATTTTGATAAGCTTGAACACACCAGCACGTGCCTTCACACATATATTTACAATTTTGTTTGGCTAATGCGCCTGGTAAATCTATATGAGATACAAGCTCATGTTGACCTGAATCATCAATAAAGAAAATCCAGCCTGTTGTAAACTCGCTTCCTTGAATTAAAGACTTCAATGCACCTTGCATCATACTATATGTTTCTGTTTCTACATTTAAAAATTCTGCAATTTCTTTTAATAAAGCAAGTCTAGTCGGTTTTTCCATTTAACCAGTCCATTCTTTTATACAATATTACTTTACATATATTATACAGACTCATAAACTAATTGAAAAATATAGTTACGATTAACCTACAAAATGATTTAATTAACAATAAAATAAATTTCATAGAATTACTATGTCTAATATTTTTAACACGTTGTTTATGGTATGATTATATATGATAATCAAGGAGGATACTATGAAATTTGAAATCCCTATTAAATATAATCAATTAACATTGAGAGAAATTTTTCAACAATTGCACTTACCTAAAAAAGACTTACATAATTTAAATATGTCTAAGTTAATTACAATTAATGATGAACCAGCAACATTAATGTCTAAAGTAAACACTGGTGACATAGCTTATATTCCTACACCAGAAGAAGTAAGCAATTATTTACCAAGTTATCGATACGCTCAGATTTATTACGAAGATGACGATATCGCTGTTGTTATGAAACCAAAAGGTGTTAAAACACACCCGAATGATTTAAAAGAGAGTAATACACTCATGAATCACGTTATCTATACAGTCAAGAGTGATTACGTTGAGCCAATACACCGCTTAGACCAAGAAACAGTTGGTTTATTGATTGTTGCTAAAAATCCATTAATGAAGAAAATTTTAGACCGTATGTTGGAAGAAAATGAAATTGATCGTATTTATAAAGCAAATGTGCACAGTTTATTACCTATCAAACCACAAACGATTGATATGCCAATTGGCAAAGATAAATTCCACTCAAATAAACGTAGAGTGTCACCTACTGGACAAACTGCAATTACACATATTATTAATTCTAAAATGATTAAAGAAGATGTAAGCGAAGTAGATTTAAAATTAGATACAGGTAGGACCCATCAAATTCGTGTTCACTTAGCTGAAATTGGCCATCCAGTAATTGGTGATCCATTATACGGTAATTCAACACTAAGACAACTTCAACTAAATAGTTATAAAATTGAATTTATCCACCCACTTACGCAAGAAACAATTTCAGTAAGTATGGACGATGAAATTTAAATCATATTAATATATTACAAAAAAAGCCAACGCCTTCTATTTAAAGAAGCGTTGGCTTTTTAAAGTATTTTTTATTTTGGTTCAACCATGTCTTCAGGTTTGATCCACTGTTCAAATTGTTCTTCGGTCACATGACCTGATTGTATCGCAGATTCTTTTAATGTAAGACCTTCACGGTGTGCTTTTTTAGCAATACTTGCAGCATTTTCATATCCAATATGTGGATTTAGAGCAGTCACTAGCATTAATGATTGGTTTAAATAATTATCTATATTTTCATGAATTGGCTCAATACCAACTGCACAATTTTCATTAAATGTTTGCATACCATCTGCTAATAAATAAATTGATTGTAATGTATTATGCAAAATGACAGGTTTGTATACGTTAAGCTCAAAATTACCTTGAGAACTTCCAATGCCTACTGCAGTATCGTTACCCATAACTTGTACTGCTACCATTGTTAACATTTCACATTGTGTCGGATTTACTTTTCCTGGCATAATAGATGAACCTGGTTCATTTTCAGGAATAGATAATTCAGCAAGCCCTGCACGCGGGCCTGATGCTAGCCATCTTATATCATTAGCAATTTTCATCAAGTCAGTTGCTAATGCTTTTAAAGTACCATGTAATTGAACCACTTCGTCGTGTGCTGTTAAAGCATGGAATTTATTTTCAGATGATACAAATGCATAACCTGTATTTTTTGAAATGAATTTAGCTACTTTATCGCCAAATTCTGGATGTGCATTAATACCTGTACCTACAGCTGTACCGCCAATCGCTAAATTTAAAATGTGTGCTTTTGATTCGCCTAATAAAGTTTCACATTTATCAAGCATGAAACGCCATCCACTAATTTCTTGTCCTAAACGAATAGGCGTTGCATCTTGTAAATGCGTACGTCCAATTTTTATAACATCGTTAAATTGTTCTTCTTTTTCTTTAAAAGTATCACGCAACGCTTTTAAAGTTGGTTCAAGTTTTGTTTCTACTTCATTATATAATGCAACATGCATTGCTGTTGGGAATGTATCATTTGAACTTTGTGATTTATTAACGTCATCATTCGGATGAATCGTTTCATCACTGCCTTGTGATTTTAAATATTCATTAGCTACATAACTCACAACTTCGTTTACGTTCATATTACTTTGTGTGCCACTACCTGTTTGCCAAACCACTAATGGAAAATGTTCATCTAGCTCTTTATTAATGACACGGTCACAAGCATAAACAATGGCATCTTTTTTAGCATCTGATAGTTTTCCTAATTCATTGTTAGCTAAAGCTGCCCCTCTTTTTAACTGAGCAAATCCGTAAACAACTTCAATTGGCATTTGTTCCTTACCTACTGGAAAATTGCGTTTACTTCTTTCTGTTTGAGCACCCCAATATTTATCTGCAGGTACTTCAATTTCACCGAATGTATCATGTTCAATTCTAACTGACATTTCAAATTCTCCCCTTCATTATTCGTTATTCAGCTTTAGTATAGCATTAATTATTTTAAAGGGGCAATCGTATTATAGAGCGTTTACATATTATTTTATTTTAAACTGTATTTATGAGTTATTATTTTACTTTATTAACTATAACATTTCACTTTTCCATAAAAAAATACCGTCAAAATCAATAAGATTTTACGGTATTTTTTATAAATCATCTAACACTATGAAATTTAACTTTCTTTAGTAATGTTTATTTTGTTGAATTGTACTTTTGCTGCTTGTATTACGCCTACTGCTGTTAATATGAGTAGAATCGCACCGATAACCATAGTAACAGGACTAATCGTAACTAATGTACCTAAGAACCCAGTTAAACCATTATAAAAATCTCCTAATGGTTTAAATAGCAATACAGTTATTACAATACAACATATCACACTTATAATAATTCCTGTTTGATTACCTTTAACAAACGTAGAAGCATTAACTTGATCAACAAGTCCACGCGATAAATTTATCTGCAATTTTATAACTTTAAATAACACGGGTAAGTAGAGTGCACCAATTGCCATAGGAAAGCCTTTAATAGAAATTAAATTAACAATGACAGCACTAATCATAATGTATTTCCAATACTTACTTAACATATGTATAAGTCTCCTTAAATCCAATAATGATATAATAATAACACATTCACTTTTAACTTGGCATTTCTTTTTAAATTGAAAATAATTTATCGTGTTATTTGAAAATCAAAAAGTTAAATTTTCATCTTCTTAAAGTCTCGATTGCTATAAAAAGACATAGAAATAGCCCTTTGTGAATAACAAATTCAACAAAGAGCTAAATTAAAACTAATCTTTTAAATCTGAACGAACTTCTGGATCATGTGATTTATCTAACTTAACTTCATCATTTTCCTCGGAAATTTGTTCCATTTCCTTACCAAGTTCTACTACATCTTCGTAGTCACTGACCATTTCATTTTCAGGTTCAAATGCATCATTTTGTAAATGCTTATTATCTTTTTCGTTTGCCATACCTATCACCTCACATTTTTATATTAAGCAAAACGTGCTGTGAAATAATGTCTTACATCTTCAGGTAATCCTTCTGCTGCCGCTTCATCTAAAACCACATTTACCATGCGATGTGCTTTTAAATCTGACGGTTCAAAGTTTGTTTTACCATTTTCTTCATATAATTTGTGAACAACTTCTTTTTTGTCAGCGCCAGTGATAATTAATATAACTTCACGTGCTGAAAATAGACCTTGTTTTACACTTACGTTCAATTTTCCATTAGTATCAATTGATAGTACTTGTGTAATCAATTTACCTTTATTTTCTTTTGTTTTAATTTTATCACTGATAAATGATTCAGTGTCTTCATTAAATGAAACATTATAAATTTGACCTTCAGGTACACCTAAAGCTTCAAAATAAGATTTATTATCGTCATAATCTAAAATGTTGATTTGACTAAAGTCTACAGGATGATTATCTACATTTTTCTTTAATTCATCTAATACTGGTGAATTATCATTAGAAAGGTGTAGACCTGCAATAGTCGTCGGATTGTTGTTAAATTGTTTTCTTAATATATCTGCAGCATATTCAGCTACAATTTTTTCGTTTTCTAAAACTTTAAAGTTCATTGCCATAGTAATTACACTCCTCTTTTTTATTAAGACGCGTTCTAGCATTATTTTTATTAATACCCTTGATGTAATGGAGATAAACCACAACATCACTAATGTATCAATTTAATTAACTAAATGCTAAGTTATAAGACTTATCTCTATTATACAAATCTACCACATTATTTTCATTCATTTAGCGCATTTATTAATGTAATTCTGGAAAACTTTGTTGTCGTAATGCTTCGTAAATAAGTAATGATGCTGTATTAGATAAGTTTAATGATCTAATATTATCATTCATAGGAATACGTAATGCCGTTTCTTGATACGTTTCTTTCACCCAGTCAGGTAATCCTGTCGTTTCACGTCCGAAAATAAAGAAATGATCATGAGCAGTATCAGTAAAATCAAAATCTGAATATGTTTTCTTTCCAAATTTAGTTAATAAATAATAAGTGCCCTCTGTTGCTTCAAAAAAGTCTTCGATACTTTCATGATAAGTAATATTAACAGTTTCCCAATAATCTAATCCAGCACGCTTTAACATCTTGTCATCTGTACTGAAACCAAGTGGCTTAATCAAGTGTAAATGTGTATATGTGCCTGCACATGTTCTTGCTATACTGCCTGTATTACCTGGTATCTGTGGTTGATATAATACTATGTGATTTGTCATTCTATTTTTCGCTCCTCGTTTCAAGTCCTTTTAACATTTCAATTTGAACCTCTTCTAGTTCATTATCATAATGTTGTTCAACAAATGGTCTAGCAGCCTCGCCTTGAATTTGTCCTATCGCCCAATATGCTGTAGCTCTGATCATAGGTCTTGGATCATCTAACGCAACATCTTGTAATTCTGGTATTGCTGTTTCTTCTTTGAAATGTGCTAAAGCAATAATTGCATTACGTTGAATCGGTTTCTTACCTCTCCATGCTCCTGCTAAATGACCATAAGTATTTTTAAATTCTTTATTACTCATTTTTAATAAAGGCACGAGTCTTGGTTTTAAAATTTCAGGTTCTAATACTATATCGTCATGTTGTGTGTTAATCCCTTTATTTTTCGGGCACACTTGTTGACATGTATCACATCCATAAAGTCTATTACCAATTTTATAACGATATTCATCTTCGAGATAGCCTTTCGTCTGAGTTAAAAAACTAATACATTTCTGACTATTTAACTGTCCATCTCCAACGAGTGCTCCTGTTGGACAACGATCGACACAAATCGTACAATCGCCACAGCTATCGATTAACGGGTCATCAGGAGCAAAAGGTATACTAACTAGCATCTCGCCTAAATACGTCCATGTGCCAAGGTCAGGATTGATGACAAAGCCATTTCTTCCTACAAACCCAAGCCCTGCACGTTCTGCTACAGCACGATCAGATAATGCTCCCGTATCTACCATTGATTTAATTTCAACGTCTTCTACTCTAGATTGTAAATACTCACCTAATTTGTCTAACCGTTTTCTCATAATAGTATGATAATCTTGCCCCCAAGAAGCTCTGGCAAACATACCTCTTCTGTCTCCACGGACACTTTTAGGCGCACCTTTTAATTTATTTGGATAGCCAACGCCGATTGCTATAATAGATCTCGCTGTTGGCAAGTTTAATTTCGGTTCTGTTCTTAACTCTATATCAGATTCTTCAAAACCAGATGCATAACCTTTTGCATGATAATCCACTAACTTTTGCTTCATTTCATCGAAAGGATCAGCTGTCGTAAAACCAATACTATCAATACCAATTGAATGGGCATAGTCTATAACATCTTGTTTTAATTGGTTTAAATCCATTTTCATACACCCCACCTTAAAAACATACATTCTACAGTTTAACACATTCGTATGGCTTTAGAGTATTAGCTATAATACTTTTATTATAATTTAAATATAAAAAATTAAAAGACCAAATCAATAACATAAGATTGATTTTAAACAATCCTATGTTACCAATTCAGTCTTATTATTAAATAATTACAAAACTCTTGATAAGAAGTTTTTCGTTCTTTCATGTTGTTGGTGGTCAAAGACTTCTTCTGGTGTCCCAGACTCAACGATGACACCATCAGCCATAAATACCACTTTATCACTTACATCTCTAGCAAAATGCATTTCATGGGTTACAACTACCATTGTCATACCCTCTTTAGCTAGATCTTTCATAACTTTCAATACGTCTCCTACAACCTCTGGATCAAGCGCTGATGTCGGCTCATCAAACAATAGAACTTCAGGGTTCATCGCTAATGCTCTAGCAATTGCTACCCTTTGCTTTTGACCACCAGATAATTGTGCTGGATATGCATCAGATTTATCCTCTAGACCCACTTTTTCTAATAACAACTGGGCCTCTTTTTTCAAGTCATTTTGATTCCCTTTTTTTAATAAACTAGGCGCTAAAATAACATTATCTATTACTTTTTTATGCGGAAATAAATTGAAATTTTGAAATACCATCCCCATTTGTTGACGCAATTTTTCTAATTCTGTATCTTTACTCGTTAAATTATTGTCTTTAAATATAACTTCACCACTTGTTGGCGTCTCTAGTAGATTCATGCAACGCAGTAAGGTACTTTTCCCACTACCTGAAGGACCTATGATTGCTACTACTTCGCCTTGATTTACAGTAAAATCAATACCTTTTAGAACTTCATTTTTACCAAATGACTTGTATAAGTTTTTAATATTAATCACTAACTTTCAATCTCCCTTCAAAGAAATACATAATTCTAGATAATGTAAATGTGAGAATAAAATACAGTATAGCTGCTATGATCAATGGTGTGAACGGATCAAATGAGGCACCTTGAACAACTTGTGCATTAAACATAATTTCACTAACACCGATTACAGATACTATAGAAGATTCTTTAATTACTGTTACAAACTCATTACCTAAGGCAGGTAAAATATTTTTAATAGCTTGTGGTAATATAACTGATTTCATAGTTTGGCCATAAGATAATCCTAAACTACGTGCAGCTTCAGTTTGTCCTTTATCTACTGCATTTATACCGGCTCTAATAATTTCAGCAATATATGCAGAACAGTTAATTACAAGCGCGATCATACCACAAATTAATGCAGAAATATTTAAACCTAATACTGCTGTTGTACCAAAATAAACTAAAAATACTTGCACGAGCAATGGTGTGCCTCTTAAGAATTCAATGTAGGCGGAAGCTAACCATCTTAAAACTCTAACTTTACTTAGTTTTAATAACGCAATAAATGCACCAAACACTGCACCTAGCACTACTCCCACAATTGAAATGAGTATCGTATTTTGAATACCTTTTATAAAGAAGTTTCCATATTTAGTAAAGAAATTTCCTTCGTCCTTTTTCATTGCTTCTGCAGCTGATGCTTTATAATCTGCTAGTAAACCTTTATCTTCAACATCTTTAATAGTAGCATTAAGTCTTTGCATTAATTCAGGGGAATTTTTAGGTACTGCAATTGCTGTTTGTTTCGTACCTTCATTAAATTTCACGTCATCTGCAAATGCTAAATCTTCATTTTGTTTCAAGTAAGCTTCTGCAACTGGTCCTTCAATAACCATCCCGTTTATTTTGCCACTCTTTAATGACATGATTACTTCAGGTACTCTCGTTAAAGATTGTATCTGTGCATTTTCAATTTCTGTTTGAGCAATTTTTTCTTGTTGTGTTTGTTTTTGTACACCAATTTTTTGATTAGCAAAATCATCTATATTTTGAAATCTATCTGCCTCAGACTTTTTAACAATCATTTTTTGTTCAACCGTCATATATGGATTTGAGAAATCTACCTCTTTTTCACGTTCAGGTGTTGGTGTCATTCCAGAAATGATTAAATCGATTTTCCCAGTTTTAATTGCTCCTAACAAACTATCAAATTGCATATTAACAATTTTTAGCTTTACATCATTGTCCTTTGCAATTTTCTTTGCCAAATCAATATCAATACCGGCATATTCAGATTTACCATTCACATTATGTTCAAATTCATAAGGTGCATAATCTGCAGATAAACCTACTCTCAATTCTCCACGTTCTTTAATTTTATCCCATTGATCTTCTTCTGCTGCTTGAGCATCAGGATTTATGTATGTAATTATGGTACTAATAAATATAATAAAGACCATAAATAGTTTAATAGTGTGTTTCATCTTGGTTAACCCCTCTCTATATAATTAATTATTATACATAATAACGTAATATTATTCAATAACTTTTTATACAAAAGCTATCTATAATAGTGATTTTTTTATAAAAAAGACAAAATATGCATTATTTATGTATAAAAAAAGACCTAATATACATTAGGTCAATTAAAATTACTGTTTAGGAATTTCAAAACTGTATATGTCATCAGTATATTTACCAATGAATTTTTTACATAACTCATGAACAAAAAATGCTGCAACAAAAGGAATAATGAAATAACCAAATATTAATAATATGATATTCATTGTTGGATCTCCAGACATACGGTTAAAGGCGTTAATTGGCCCTACAAGTCCGGTATAACCAAAACCAGCTGACATCGGTGTACCTTCAATACCAATAAAGTAAGCAATCAAGCCACCTATAATACCATTAATTGTTAAAGGTATCGCGATAATTAAATGTCTGAAATAGACAGGTATCATCATCTTAGCTGCGCCAATAATTAATACTAGATTCACACCAGCACCATTAACTCTTATTGATCCAAATAGGAATGTAACACAGGCTGCAACAATTCCCATATTAGCTGCACCACTACCTAGTCCAGATAGACTAATTGCTGTTGCAATAGCTACAACCGATATTGGCGTTACCATCAGCAATGAATAAGTCACACATATTAACACTGACATCAATAATGGATTGAGTTCAGTGAATGAATGCACTATATGGCCTAAACCTTTTGTAACATTAGATACATAGCCTAATGTATATAGACCAATAATTCCGCTTACTACAGGAATAATGACTGGTAACAAGATCATTTCTAATGAACCCAATTTATTCTGTAATATTAAGTATAAAAAGCAAGCAATAATTACAACCAAAATAGTATTAATAATATCACCAATACCATTTAGTATAAATCCATCAGGAGTAATTTTAACAGCTCCACTACCTAACATAGCAGAAACACCTATCATCGTAGCCCCTGCACCATTAAATTTAAATTGATGTGCAGCTAACACACCTATAATAAAAGCCATAAATGATTGAATCAAAACTACTAATTGATATATTGTTTCTAATAATTCATTACCTTCTTTAAAGAACTTTAACAGTTCACCTAATAATGCATTAGGTATTAACGCAATAACTACCCCTGCACCAACAGCTTGTAAGATATTAGCAAAAAATTGCCTTCCATTTAGTTTAGTTGTTTTAATTTTGGTTGATTTAGTTTTAACCATTGAATTTTCCTCCAAATATAACATTAGACTAATAATATTATACTTTACCAAAAACTACAATATTTACTTTAATTATATTAATATTGCATAGCTTGTGTTATAAAGTGATATTAAGCAATTGAGTAAAATAATTAAAGGCATTAGCATTTAACAAACTTTAAACATAAAAAAGCAACCCCATCTTATGAGATTGCTTAACATGTACATCTAAGTACGTTATATATACCGGCGGTCGGGATCGAACCGACACTCCAAATCAATGGAACGGGATTTTGAGTCCCGCGCGTCTGCCAATTCCGCCACGCCGGCCCAATTAAATAAATAAAAAACTCCCTATGTGGAAGTATCAATGGAGCGGAAGATAGGACTTACACCTATACCCCATTCCGGGAAGGAACGTGTTCTAAAAGTTGAACTACTCCCGCATGAAAATAATATTAAATTTGGAGCGGAAGATAGGACTTACACCTATACCTCGTTCCGGGAAGGAACGTGTTCTAAGAATTGAACTACTCCCGCATGGGATATAATTAAATTTGGAGCGGAAGATAGGACTTACACCTATACCTCGTTCCGGGAAGGAACGTGTTCTAAGAATTGAACTACTCCCGCATGGGATATAATTAAATTTGGAGCGGAAGATAGGACTTACACCTATACCTCGTTCCGGGAAGGAACGTGTTCTAAGAATTGAACTACTCCCGCATATTGATGGAGGCGGCAACCGGATTTGAACCGGTGATAGAGGTTTTGCAGACCTCTGCCTTACCACTTGGCTATGCCGCCAATAAAAACTGGGCTAGCTGGATTCGAACCAACGAGTGACGGAGTCAAAGTCCGTTGCCTTACCGCTTGGCTATAGCCCAAAAATACAAAGGGCGGATGGTGGGGATCGAACCCACGAGTGTCGGAACCACAATCCGATGTGTTAACCACTTCACCACAACCGCCATGGCAGGGGCAGTAGGAATCGAACCCACATCAAAGGTTTTGGAGACCTGTATTCTACCGTTGAAATATGCCCCTATTAAATTAAAGTTATATGGTGGAGGGGGGCAGATTCGAACTGCCGAACCCGAAGGAGCGGATTTACAGTCCGCCGCGTTTAGCCACTTCGCTACCCCTCCAAAAAGATGGTGCCGGCCAGAGGACTTGAACCCCCAACCTACTGATTACAAGTCAGTTGCTCTACCAGTTGAGCTAGGCCGGCTTGCATTAAAATGATTCAGGACAGAGTCGAACTGCCGACACATGGAGCTTCAATCCATTGCTCTACCAACTGAGCTACTGAACCATAACAATAATGGCGGTCCCGATGGGATTCGAACCCACGATCTCCTGCGTGACAGGCAGGCGTGTTAACCGCTACACTACGGGACCTAAAATATAAAATTGCGGGAGGCGGATTTGAACCACCGACCTTCGGGTTATGAGCCCGACGAGCTACCGCTGCTCCATCCCGCGGTAATAATATTAATGGCGGAGGAAGAGGGATTCGAACCCCCGCGGGCCGTTAAGCCCCTGTCGGTTTTCAAGACCGATCCCTTCAGCCGGGCTTGGGTATTCCTCCAAAAATATTAGGTAAATAAATTATATTCAATTATTATAAAAATGGCGGAGGAAGAGGGATTCGAACCCCCGCGAGCCGTTAAGCTCCTGTCGGTTTTCAAGACCGATCCCTTCAGCCGAACTTGGGTATTCCTCCAAAAAAATTATATGGACCTTGCAGGATTCGAACCTGCGACCGAACGGTTATGAGCCGTTAGCTCTAACCAACTGAGCTAAAGGTCCTAAATATAATTTACAACTAATAATTAGTGGCGGTGGAGGGGATCGAACCCCCGACCTCACGGGTATGAACCGTACGCTCTAGCCAGCTGAGCTACGCCGCCGTTGTAATTTAGATTGCATTTAAATATATGGTGGAGACTAGCGGGATCGAACCGCTGACCTCCTGCGTGCAAAGCAGGCGCTCTCCCATCTGAGCTAAGCCCCCATATTATTTTAAGGATATCGGGAAGACAGGATTCGAACCTGCGACCCCTTGGTCCCAAACCAAGTGCTCTACCAAGCTGAGCTACTTCCCGTAAAATAGTGCGCCCGACAGGGGTCGAACCTGTAACCTCTTGATTCGTAGTCAAGTACTCTATCCAGTTGAGCTACGGGCGCATAATTCTATTTTTATGGGATAATGCCGAGAACCGGAATCGAACCGGTACGGTGATCTCTCACCGCAGGATTTTAAGTCCTGTGCGTCTGCCAGTTCCGCCACCCCGGCAAAATAATGGAGCAGAAGACGGGATTCGAACCCGCGACCCCGACCTTGGCAAGGTCGTATTCTACCGCTGAACTACTTCTGCATATGCGGGTGAAGGGAGTCGAACCCCCACGCCGTGAGGCGCTAGATCCTAAGTCTAGTGCGTCTGCCAGTTCCGCCACACCCGCGATATTAAAATAATGGTGAGCCATAGTGGGCTCGAACCACTGACCCTCTGATTAAAAGTCAGATGCTCTACCAACTGAGCTAATGGCTCAAAACATGGTGCCGGCCAGAGGACTTGAACCCCCAACCTACTGATTACAAGTCAGTTGCTCTACCAGTTGAGCTAGGCCGGCTATTAAAAATAAATGGTGGAGGATGACGGGTTCGAACCGCCGACCCTCTGCTTGTAAGGCAGATGCTCTCCCAGCTGAGCTAATCCTCCGTATAAAATTGCCTGGCAACGTCCTACTCTTGCGGAACGTAAGTCCGACTACCATCGGCGCTAAGGAGCTTAACTACTGTGTTCGGCATGGGAACAGGTGTGACCTCCTTGCCATTGTCACCAGACAATGAACTGTATAAAAAATTATACATTCAAAACTAGATAGTAAGTAAAATTTGATAATGCCAAACAAAACACTTTTAAATTTGATTAAGTCTTCGATCGATTAGTATTCGTCAGCTCCACATATCGCTATGCTTCCACCTCGAACCTATTAACCTCATCATCTTTGAGGGATCTTATAACCGAAGTTGGGAAATCTCATCTTGAGGGGGGCTTCATGCTTAGATGCTTTCAGCACTTATCCCGTCCATACATAGCTACCCAGCGATGCCGTTGGCACGACAACTGGTACACCAGAGGTATGTCCATCCCGGTCCTCTCGTACTAAGGACAGCTCCTCTCAAATTTCCTGCGCCCACGACGGATAGGGACCGAACTGTCTCACGACGTTCTGAACCCAGCTCGCGTACCGCTTTAATGGGCGAACAGCCCAACCCTTGGGACCGACTACAGCCCCAGGATGCGATGAGCCGACATCGAGGTGCCAAACCTCCCCGTCGATGTGAACTCTTGGGGGAGATAAGCCTGTTATCCCCGGGGTAGCTTTTATCCGTTGAGCGATGGCCCTTCCATGCGGAACCACCGGATCACTAAGTCCGTCTTTCGACCCTGCTCGACTTGTAAGTCTCGCAGTCAAGCTTCCTTATGCCTTTACACTCTATGAATGATTTCCAACCATTCTGAGGAAACCTTTGAGCGCCTCCGTTACTCTTTAGGAGGCGACCGCCCCAGTCAAACTGTCCATCTGACACTGTCTCCCACCATGATAAATGGTGCGGGTTAGAAATCCAACACAGCAAGGGTAGTATCCCACCAACGCCTCGACGTAAGCTGGCGCTCACGTTTCAAAGGCTCCTACCTATCCTGTACAAGTTGTACCGAATTTCAATATCAGACTACAGTAAAGCTCCACGGGGTCTTTCCGTCCTGTCGCGGGTAACCTGCATCTTCACAGGTACTATGATTTCACCGAGTCTCTCGTTGAGACAGTGCCCAAATCGTTACGCCTTTCGTGCGGGTCGGAACTTACCCGACAAGGAATTTCGCTACCTTAGGACCGTTATAGTTACGGCCGCCGTTTACTGGGGCTTCGATTCGTAGCTTCGCCGAAGCTAACCACTCCTCTTAACCTTCCAGCACCGGGCAGGCGTCAGCCCCTATACATCACCTTACGGTTTAGCAGAGACCTGTGTTTTTGATAAACAGTCGCTTGGGCCTATTCACTGCGGCTCTCCTGGGCGTTAACCCTAAAGAGCACCCCTTCTCCCGAAGTTACGGGGTCATTTTGCCGAGTTCCTTAACGAGAGTTCGCTCGCTCACCTTAGAATTCTCATCTTGACTACCTGTGTCGGTTTGCGGTACGGGCACCAAAATTCTAGCTAGAGGCTTTTCTTGGCAGTGTGAAATCAACGACTCGAGGAAACAATTTCCTCTCCCCATCACAACTTGACCTTAAGAGTGCCGGATTTGCCTAACACTCAGTCTCATTGCTTGGACGTACAATCCAATAGTACGCTTCGCCTATCCTACTGCGTCCCCCCATCGCTTAAAACGAAATTTGGTGGTACAGGAATATCAACCTGTTATCCATCGCCTACGCCTATCGGCCTCAGCTTAGGACCCGACTAACCCAGAGCGGACGAGCCTTCCTCTGGAAACCTTAGTCAATCGGTGGACGGGATTCTCACCCGTCTTTCGCTACTCACACCGGCATTCTCACTTCTAAGCGCTCCACATGTCCTTGCGATCATGCTTCAACGCCCTTAGAACGCTCTCCTACCACTGTCCTTACGGACAATCCACAGCTTCGGTAATATGTTTAGCCCCGGTACATTTTCGGCGCAGTGTCACTCGACTAGTGAGCTATTACGCACTCTTTAAATGATGGCTGCTTCTAAGCCAACATACTAGTTGTCTGGGCAACGCCACATCCTTTTCCACTTAACATATATTTTGGGACCTTAGCTGGTGGTCTGGGCTGTTTCCCTTTCGAACACGGACCTTATCACCCGCGTTCTAACTCCTAAGATAAAATTGATTGGCATTCGGAGTTTGTCTGAATTCGGTAACCCGATAAGGGCCCCTCGTCCAAACAGTGCTCTACCTCCAATAATCATTACTTAAGGCTAGCCCTAAAGCTATTTCGGAGAGAACCAGCTATCTCCAGGTTCGATTGGAATTTCTCCGCTACCCACAACTCATCCGCTCACTTTTCAACGTAAGTCGGTTCGGCCCTCCATTCAGTGTTACCTGAACTTCAGCCTGGTCATGGGTAGATCACCTGGTTTCGGGTCTACGACCAAATACTCAACGCCCTATTCAGACTCGCTTTCGCTACGGCTCCACATTAACTGCTTAACCTTGCATCAAATCGTAACTCGCCGGTTCATTCTACAAAAGGCACGCCATCACCCATTAACGGGCTCTGACTACTTGTAAGCACACGGTTTCAAGTTCTATTTCACTCCCCTTCCGGGGTACTTTTCACCTTTCCCTCACGGTACTGGTTCACTATCGGTCACTAGAGAGTATTTAGCCTTGGGAGATGGTCCTCCCGGATTCCGACGGAATTTCTCGTGTTCCGTCGTACTCAGGATCCACTCAAGAGTGAACAAACTTTCGACTACAGGATTATTACCTTCTTTGATTCATCTTTCCAGATGATTCGTCTAATTTGTTCTTTTGTAACTCCGTATAGAGTGTCCTACAACCCCAACAAGCAAGCTCGTTGGTTTGGGCTCTTCCCGTTTCGCTCGCCGCTACTCAGGGAATCGATTTTTCTTTCTCTTCCTGCGGGTACTAAGATGTTTCAGTTCCCCGCGTCTGCCTTCAGATATGCTATGTATTCACATATCGATAACACGACATAACTCGTGTTGGGTTTCCCCATTCGGAAATCTCTGGATCAAAGCTTACTTACAGCTCCCCAAAGCATATCGTCGTTAGTAACGTCCTTCGTAGGCTTCTAGTGCCAAGGCATCCACCGTGCGCCCTTAATAACTTAATCTTTTCGACCTTCAACACGATAAAATCGGTTGAAAACCTAAAATGTTATTAATCTGTGAGTGTTCTTTCGAACACTAGCGATTATTTCTATTTTTTTGAATTCAAGCTTTTTAAAACTCTAATTCACTCGGTTTTGCTTGGTAAAATCATAAATTTTACTTACATATCTAGTTTTCAATGTACAAATTAAATTCTTTATGGTGGAGACTAGCGGGATCGAACCGCTGACCTCCTGCGTGCAAAGCAGGCGCTCTCCCATCTGAGCTAAGCCCCCATAGTGCTTATAAAATTCTAAATGGTGGGCCTAAGTGGACTCGAACCACCGACCTCACGCTTATCAGGCGTGCGCTCTAACCAGCTGAGCTATAGGCCCATTTCGATGTTGAATACTCGTAATGAGCATTCAAAACTGAATGCAATATGTCAATGTCATTCCTCTTCATCTTCTCAAGGAAGATGTTCCGAATATATCCTTAGAAAGGAGGTGATCCAGCCGCACCTTCCGATACGGCTACCTTGTTACGACTTCACCCCAATCATTTGTCCCACCTTCGACGGCTAGCTCCATAAATGGTTACTCCACCGGCTTCGGGTGTTACAAACTCTCGTGGTGTGACGGGCGGTGTGTACAAGACCCGGGAACGTATTCACCGTAGCATGCTGATCTACGATTACTAGCGATTCCAGCTTCATGTAGTCGAGTTGCAGACTACAATCCGAACTGAGAACAACTTTATGGGATTTGCATGACCTCGCGGTTTAGCTGCCCTTTGTATTGTCCATTGTAGCACGTGTGTAGCCCAAATCATAAGGGGCATGATGATTTGACGTCATCCCCACCTTCCTCCGGTTTGTCACCGGCAGTCAACCTAGAGTGCCCAACTAAATGCTGGCAACTAAGTTTAAGGGTTGCGCTCGTTGCGGGACTTAACCCAACATCTCACGACACGAGCTGACGACAACCATGCACCACCTGTCACTTTGTCCCCCGAAGGGGAAGGCTCTATCTCTAGAGTTTTCAAAGGATGTCAAGATTTGGTAAGGTTCTTCGCGTTGCTTCGAATTAAACCACATGCTCCACCGCTTGTGCGGGTCCCCGTCAATTCCTTTGAGTTTCAACCTTGCGGTCGTACTCCCCAGGCGGAGTGCTTAATGCGTTAGCTGCAGCACTAAGGGGCGGAAACCCCCTAACACTTAGCACTCATCGTTTACGGCGTGGACTACCAGGGTATCTAATCCTGTTTGATCCCCACGCTTTCGCACATCAGCGTCAGTTACAGACCAGAAAGTCGCCTTCGCCACTGGTGTTCCTCCATATCTCTGCGCATTTCACCGCTACACATGGAATTCCACTTTCCTCTTCTGTACTCAAGTTTCCCAGTTTCCAATGACCCTCCACGGTTGAGCCGTGGGCTTTCACATCAGACTTAAGAAACCGCCTACGCGCGCTTTACGCCCAATAATTCCGGATAACGCTTGCCACCTACGTATTACCGCGGCTGCTGGCACGTAGTTAGCCGTGGCTTTCTGATTAGGTACCGTCAAGATGTGCACAGTTACTTACACATTTGTTCTTCCCTAATAACAGAGTTTTACGATCCGAAAACCTTCATCACTCACGCGGCGTTGCTCCGTCAGACTTTCGTCCATTGCGGAAGATTCCCTACTGCTGCCTCCCGTAGGAGTCTGGACCGTGTCTCAGTTCCAGTGTGGCCGATCACCCTCTCAGGTCGGCTACGTATCGTTGCCTTGGTAAGCCGTTACCTTACCAACTAGCTAATACGGCGCGGGTCCATCTATAAGTGATAGCAAAACCATCTTTTACTTTAGAACCATGCGGTTCCAAATGTTATCCGGCATTAGCTCCGGTTTCCCGAAGTTATTCCAGTCTTATAGGTAGGTTACCCACGTGTTACTCACCCGTCCGCCGCTAACTTCAAAGGAGCAAGCTCCTTATCCGTTCGCTCGACTTGCATGTATTAGGCACGCCGCCAGCGTTCATCCTGAGCCAGGATCAAACTCTCCATAAATGAATTATGATGTTTGATTAGCTCATAAAATACTAATTTGTGTGTTATCTCTAACACGTTTGAACCAACAATTTAATGTTGCGTTCGGAATTAACGTTGACATATTGCAATTCAGTTTTCAATGTTCATTACTGCGTTAATGCGTTACAAGAAATAATTATAACATTAAGTTTTTGTTAAGTCAATAATAAATTTCTTTTTTTATTTATTAAGTTTGTTGCGTTTTTAACTCAACATTTAATATTGTATATCCTTTTAACTGATTTAACAAGTGTCAAATTTACACTTTGTAAAAACTTCGTTGACTCGGTTGTTTTGCTATTGTGTCTTGTTTCGACGACTTTTTTATAATATCAAGTTTATTCACAACCGTCAATAATTTTCAGCAATCTTTTTAGTTAAATTTTACCTTTGTGATGTCTATTTATTGTTTTTATGTATTAAAAGTTTATTTAGTGTAAATATATCGGCATATTTCTTAACTTAATGAAGTTGTTTTACCTTCTGTTATCTATAGAAGGAACTAGAATGCATACCAATAAGAAACGGCACCACTACCGTATGTACTCAACTTTTCTAGTTTAGCATCATTCAACATATTCAATATAAAGAAGTAAGAACAAAGAAAAAGGAAAACTCATTTGTTTTAAAAATGAGTTTTCCCTTTTCTTATATCATTAGTATAACTAGATACTAGATAATGTTTTCTTTCTTCTATTGGCTGTTTCTTTTATCTTGGCAGTCTTTGCATAACCCATATATTTCCATACGGTGATGCGTTACATTAAAGTCTGTTACGTGCTGCGCTAATTGTTCTACTTCATCAAGTTGTGGATAATGGAAATCCACTATTTTTCCACAATTATCACAGATAACGTGATAATGATTATGTGTACTGAAGTCAAAACGGCTTGAAGAATCTCCGTATGGTAATTCTTTTACTATACCAATATCTTTAAAAACACGTAAATTATTATATATTGTAGCAACACTTATATTTGGAAAATCAGGTGAAAGTGCTTGATAAATCTCATCGGCTGTAGGATGTGTCTCTGAAGCAATTAAAAATTTCAATATTGCTTGTCGTTGAGGTGTTATTCTAATACCGTTATTTCTTAAAGACGCAATTGAATGTTCTAGTTGATGTTCAACTGTTTCCATCTCTGCACTCATTTCACTCACCATCTTTCTATTTAAGAATAATTATTACTTAATATAAATATAACTGTTTGATGTGTGAAATGTCAATCTTCATTGCTTAAAAGTCTTTAATAGCCTTGTTTAGGATCCACTTCATTCTCAATTAAAAACCCCTTATTGAGAAAATGGTTTAGATTTTTAATGAATATATCCGTAACCTCACTCATATTTTCTTTGCCGTTACCTGTGATATGGGCAGTAATAGTAATATTATCTAATGAATATAATTCATTACTTGGATTTAAAGGCTCATTTTCGAACACGTCTATATATGCGTGTCTAATTTGTTTTTCTTTTAAAGCTTCAATTAATACACTTTCATCAACAATTGTCCCTCTGCCTACATTTATAAATAATGTTGTTTCATTCATTAATTCGAAATGCGCTTTTGTTATGAGGTGTATAGTCTGCTCAGTTTCAGGTAGCGTGTTAACAATTATGTCCGCTTCGGTTAAAGCATTAGAAAGTTCATTTAATGCGAAGGTTTTACTAAATCCCTCTACTGAATGACCATTTGTATTGATACCAATGACTTTCATATTCATTGCGTTTGCAATATTTGTCGTATATTGAGCGATACTTCCTGTACCTAGAAATAAAATTGTTTCTCCACTCACTCTTGAGCCCGTAAGTTTTGAATCATAATATCTATTTTGTTGATTAATATAGGAAGTCCTCATTTTTTTATAGTCATCTAGTATATAAGCTATAATAAATTCTGACATTTGCTTGGCATGTATACCTTTACCATTAGTAAGTAATATATTATGTTTATCAATATAATCTAAAGGTAAACTATTCACACCTGTTGAATACCATGCCATCCATTTAAGGTTTGGACAATTTTCTAAAAATGATTGATTAAGTTTACCATCATAGCCGAATATTATATCTAAATCTTTCTTATCTTGTTCTTCTATTTCAGAAACACCCTTTGTAAATACAAATTCGACAGCTGGATATGCTTCTATTAATTTAGATTCTAAATCTCCCATTCGTTTCAAACTGACAGCTTTCATCTATGTTCACCCCAAGATTTCTTTTAGTTCATCCATTTGTGTTTTAACTTTAACTTTTTCAATTACATCTATTATAATACCATCTTCATCAATAACAAATGTAGTTCTTACAATCCCCATCGATTCTTTACCAAATGATTTCTTCAATTGATAGACACCCACTTCTTCTGACAGTTCATAATTTTCGTCCACTAATAAATCAAAGTTTAGATCTAGTTTTTGGCTGAAATTTTCGTGTTTCTTTTTACTATCTCCACTAATACCATACACTTTGGCATTTAAATCATTAAAGATTGCTAAATTATCTCTAAAATCACATGCTTCAGTAGTACATGTAGGTGTATTATCTCTTGGATAAAAGTAAAGTACAGCTTTACTTCCTTTTATAGATTCATTAGAAATAAACTCTCCCTTTTGATTTTCTAGTTTAAATGATGGAAATTGATCGCCTTTTCTTAACATATAACTCACCCTATTCCTTTTTATTCTTAATTTTATGATACGATAATAGACGAAATTATTAAATTAAAAGAGGTTGATATGTATGAAATTTACTGAAAGTGAAAAACTTCAAAAATTATCTAATGAGTATATTCTAGGAGGAGTCAATTCACCCTCTCGCTCATATAAGGCAGTTGGCGGTGGCGCACCAGTTATGATGCGCTCTGGTCAAGGTGCATATTTGTTTGATGTAGATGGAAATAAGTACATTGATTATTTACAAGCTTATGGCCCTATTATTACTGGTCATGCACATCCACATATTACTAAAGCTATTCAAGAACAGGCTGCACAAGGTGTATTATATGGTACGCCTACAGAACTAGAAATTGAATTTGCTAAAAAATTACGTGATGCTATGCCTTCATTAGAAAAGATTAGATTTGTTAATTCAGGTACAGAATCAGTTATGACTACAATCCGTGTCGCCCGTGCTTATACTAAAAGAACTAAAATTATCAAATTTGCTGGTCAGTATCACGGTCACTCTGATTTAGTTTTAGTTGCTGCGGGTAGTGGGCCTTCTCAACTAGGTTCACCTGATTCTGCTGGTGTTCCTGAAAGTGTCGCTCAAGAAGTAATCACAGTTCCTTTCAATGATATTGATGCTTATAAGGAAGCTATTGACTATTGGGGTGAAGATATTGCTGCCGTATTGGTTGAACCTATTGTTGGTAATTTTGGCATGGTTAAACCTAAACCTGGTTTCTTAGAACAAGTAAATGAACTTACTCATAATAATGGAAGCTTAGTTATATATGATGAAGTCATTACAGCATTCCGTTTCCATTACGGTGGCGCACAAGATCTTTATAATGTATATCCTGATTTAACAGCCTTCGGTAAAATTGTTGGTGGCGGTTTACCTATAGGTGGATATGGAGGAAAGCAAGATATTATGGAACAAGTAGCACCTTTAGGTCCAGCATACCAAGCTGGTACCATGGCAGGAAACCCACTATCCATGAAAGCTGGTATTGCACTTCTAGAAGTATTAGAGCAAGATGGCGTTTATGAAAAATTAGATGCATTAGGTAAACGTTTAGAGGATGGTTTGCTTTCATTAATTAAAAAACATAATATTACTGCTACAGTAAATAGAGTGTATGGTGCCCTAACATTATATTTTACAGATGAAACAGTAGAAAATTATACTCAGGCTGAAAATACTGATGGAGACGCATTTGCTAAATTCTTTAAATTAATGCTAAACCAAGGTATTAATCTTGCTCCTTCTAAATTTGAAGCTTGGTTTTTAACTACTGAACATACGGATGAAGACATTGATTCAACATTAAAAGCGGTAGATTATGCATTTAGTCAAATGGTATAAACTTGAATTTTACACCCAATCGTTGTATAACAAGTATAAACATTATTTTATTAAATATATTAAGGAGCGGTACATTTGAAATTAGGAGCCCGTATTCTCAAAACAGGTATCGCAATTATACTTGCTTTGTTTATCGCTTCTCTATTACCTGATGAAGCTGGTTTAAAAGCCATTGCTGCAGTCAGTGCTGTCATTGCAATGCAACCAAGTGTTTTTCGTTCAATAAAAACAATTGGGGAACGAGCAATAGGTAACCTTGTTGGTGCTGTTTTAGCAGTAGTGATGGTTACGATATTTGGTAATAATATTGTAATCATGGGTGTTACAGTAATTTTATTAATTGCAATCCTGTTTCGTTTCAAATTGGAACATGTTGCTACGCTAGCAAGTATAACTGCTTTAATTATTATGGGACAACATACTGGTAACTTTTATGTTTCTGCCTTTTATAGATTTGTACTTGTTATGGTTGGTGTGCTTAGTTCTTCAGCAGTAAACCTTTTATTTCTACCACCTAAATTTGAATCTAAAATTTACTATAATTCATTGAATATCTGTTCTGATATTTTTGTATGGTTTAAATTGGTTTTAAATGACACCTCTGAGTATCATCATATTAAAGAAGATAGAGGGTTAATTGTTACTCGTATTGATAAACTCGAAGAAACTTTAGGTTATTATTCAGAAGAAAAACCATGGACTAAAAAGCAACTGTATGCACAAAATAGGAAAAAAATTCTTTTTAAAGAATTAGTCCGTAGCACTCGGAGAGCGTATGAAGTGTTGAGAAAAATGAATCGTTATCAAAATGACCTTCATAATTTAAATAATGAATTACTTTTGCAGATTAAATTAGAAATCGACACATTGATTGCATATCACGAACAAATCTTCATCAGTCTTTCAAAAAAGGCACGGTATGATGTAGATCAACTTGATAGTCAGATTTCAAATCCACAGAAGAAAGATTTGATGGATGCATTTCAAAAAGAAATCATTCAAAATCCTTATCAATCAATGTACTCATATACTAATATTATGCAAATTATTTCAGCAATTGAAGAATATCGTTATATTTTAGAACATTTAGATAGACTACGTATTAGTTTCTTCACGTACCATCGAAATGATAATGAAATTGATATACTAGAAGAAGACTTCGATTTATAAATAAAATACCCTTTGAGCTTAATTTCCATCTGCTCAGAGGGTATTTTTATCGTTTAACACAAAAGCGCACTCAGTATACATTAAAATACCGAGTGCGCTTTTAAATATTTACTGACTATAAATTTTGAATACTATATAGATGTTCGTATGCACCTTTTTTAGCTAATAATGCTGAATGTGAACCACTTTCAACAATTTCACCATTTTCTACAACAACAATTTTATCAGCATGTGTGATTGTAGATAATCTATGTGCAACAATAAGTGTTGTACGATTTGCACTTAATACACTCAAGGCATCTTGAATAATAGACTCACTTTCTAAATCAAGTGCGCTCGTCGCTTCATCTAAAATAATAATTGGCGGATTATTTAGGAAAATACGGGCAATAGAAACACGTTGTTTTTGTCCACCAGAGAGTTTAACCCCTCTTTCGCCTACTTCTGTATCGTAACCTTGAGATAATTCCATGATAAAATCATGCGCATTGGCCATTTTAGCAGCATTAATAACTTCTTCATCTGAAGCATCTGGTTTACCTAATAATATATTTTCTTTAATTGTATCCGAGAATAATATATTATCTTGTTGAACTAAGCCAATTTGTCTTCTCAAGCTACCTGTTAAATATGACTTGATATTGGTACCATCAATTTTTATTTCGCCTTCGGTAACATCATAGAACCTAGGTATTAAATTGATTAAAGTAGATTTTCCTCCACCACTCATACCAACAAATGCCACAGTTTCACCTTGATTAATTTCTAAATTAATATCTTTAAGGATATTTGCTTCATTTTGATCATATTTAAACTTAACATTAGTTAATTCGATGTGTCCCTGTTTTATTTCTATTGGCAGTGCACCTTTTTTATTTTTAATGTCGTAATCTTCATCTAAAAGTTGGAATACACGGTCCATTGACGCAAAACTTTGTGTCAATGTTGTAAATGAAGAAACTAATCTACGAAGAGGACCAAATAGTTGTTCAAGATAGCCCACGAAAGCAGCTAAAGTACCTACTGTTATTGATCCATTGATTGCTAAGAACCCTCCTGTACCAATAACGATTAAAGGTCCAATGTCTGTAACCGTATTAATTGCTGAGAATGAATAAGCATTCCAACGCGTATGATTAAACGCTCTTTGTAAGAAATTTTGGTTATGTTTATCAAAGTTTCCTGCTTCATTATCTTCAATCGCAAAACTTTTTATAACTGACATCCCTTGTACACGTTCATGTAAGAATCCTTGTACTTCTGCCAATGCTTGTGATCTCTTTCTTGTTAAACTTCTCAAACGACCAAAGAAGAAATACACAGTTAAAATATATACAGGGAATATAATAAGTGCGGCTAAAGTTAACTGGACATCTAAGAAGAACATAATAGTTAATGCAATAATAATAGTTATGCAGTCAAGCCATATATTCATTAAACCAGTTAATATAAAGTCTTTAGTTTGCTCAACATCATTAATAACCCTTGAAATAACTTGACCTGCTTGGTTATTCGCATAAAATCTTGAACTCAAAGCTTGCAAATGATGATAAAGCTTTTTACGTATATCATATAAAATTTTGTTACTTGTCCACTGTGCTAGATATTGTCTTAAAAACTCAATTGGTGGTCTTACTATCACAAAGATAAACGCTGCTATACCCATTGCAACTAATAATTTTGTGATTTTTTCTTCTACTGTTATCGCACCATTATTGATAATATCGTCAATGACATATTTAATTAATAATGGAATCAGCATCGGAATACCAAATTTTAGAATACCTACAAGTATAGTGGCAATGATTCGCCATTTATATGGTCGAACAAATTGTAAATATCTGCGAATCATAAAACGATTCCTCCCCACACTATATTTGCAAATGAAACAGCCTATGTTGATGGTCCAACTAGGCTGCTAATTTATGCACTATCTAAAGTTGTTTGACAATTTCATTTGCGAATACGAATATTTTATAGCAAACTTAATTTTTTCTTGTTTGTATTGTTCACATTCATATCACTATAAATGATAATTAAATTAAAAACATTAAATCTGCTTAATAATTTCTAACTTTTTTGTATCGTTCTCGCCAAACTTTAATAAAGTCTGGAGCAAACGGACCTTTCTTCTGTTCAATCCATTGCTGTAAAATATCTACATTTCTTCTTAAAATCACGTCGATATCAGATGAATAATTCATTTGTTTCATATGCTGCTCGTATTCATCTTCATCTAGTAAATGATATTTACCGTTTGGATATACTTTAATATCTAAATCGTAATCGATATATTTTAAAGCTTCTTCATCACAAACAAATGGTGAAGATAAATTACAATAATAATAAACGCCATCTTCTCTAAACATACATATCACGTTAAACCAATATTCAGAATGAAAATATACAATTGCAGGCTCTCTCGTAATCCATGTACGACTATCACTTTCTGTGACGAGCGTATGATCATTCCCACCGATAACAACATCTTCCGTACCTTTTAATATAGTAGTTTCAGACCAAACACGATGAATATTACCATCATGTTTATAACTTTGAATCTTAATTGTCTGACCTTCTTTAGGTATGGATTCTTTTACCATGCTCCACACCACCTTTTCTTAATTTCACATATAGAATTATAACATACCTCAAGATACAACACCGAATCTAACAATGTTTAGTTATGAAATTATATATTTTTGTCATACTTACAGGAAAATTAAAGTCTTCTTTTTCTGTTAACTGCATCCACACCATATTCTCTGGTAAAATAATGTCATCTTTATGCACATTTTCTTGAGATATAAACACTTCAATATCCCATGTGATATGTGTAAATTGATGTTTTAATTTAAATGCAGGTGTTTGATCAAATATCACTTGTGTCCCTAATACTGTGTTGATATGCTTATCTTCCTCTGCTTCGTACATTGGAAATTCCCACATATTATTCAATAATTTTTGTGTACGTTTTTCAATTAAATAAGCATTATCTTCATTTTGAAGAAGATAAACATGCTGTTTTATATGTTTCTTCTTAACTTTTGTTGTTTTTACAGGCAATGATTGAACAGTCCCTTGTTCAAATGCTTCACAATGATCTTGAACCGGACAGAATAAACATAATGGAGCTTTCGGTGTACATACCAATGCACCTAATTCCATCATTGCTTGGTTAAATGTACCGGCATCTTGCTCAACGTATGGTTGTAATTCATTCTCAAATGCTTTACGTGTTGATTGCAATTTCGTATCTCTCTCATCATTGTTTAGTCGTGACCATACTCTAAAGACGTTTCCATCCACAGTTGCTAAAGGTTTGTCGAAAGCAATACTCATAACTGCTGCTTGTGTATAAGGGCCTACACCTTTTAACTTTCCAAATGTCACCGGTTCGTCTGGTACGACACCGTTGTAACTTTCATGTACTTCTTTTATTGCCGTGTGAAAATTACGTGCTCTACTATAATAGCCTAAGCCTTCCCAATATTTGAGCACTTCATCTTCATGTGCTTGACTTAACTCAGTAATAGTTGGGAAGCGATGAATGAATCTATGATAGTAATCTATAACCGTTTTAACTTGGGTTTGTTGTAACATTACTTCACTCAACCATATATAATATGGATTAGAGGTTTCTCTCCAGGGCATTTCACGTTGATGTTCGTCAAACCATGTAACGAGATTATTCTTGAATTTTGACTCATTAAACATTTTACACATCTCTTTCTATTAGTAATTCTTAAAAATTTCAAAATAAATTTTAGTATGTTATTTTTATTATTTATGATATTAGATTATAATGAATATATATTATTGACATGAAACGAGTTGAATACTTATGGATACAGGCACACATATTGTCATGGGTATCGGTTTAACAGCTTTAGCTACTCAAGACCCGGCAATGGCAGGATCATTTGTAGCCACAGCTACCACATTAGTAGTTGGCTCTTTAATACCTGATGGCGACACTGTTTTTAAATTAAAAGATAACGCTACCTATATATCAAATCATAGAGGTATTACACATTCAATACCCTTTACGATATTATGGCCTTTATTAATTACTTTATTAATTTTTACATTTTTCAAAAACGTTGATATAACACATGTTTGGCTATGGGCTCAGCTTGCAGTATTTCTACATGTGTTTGTAGATATTTTCAATTCTTATGGTACACAAGCGCTAAGGCCTATTACTAACAAATGGATACAACTCAGTGTAATTAATACGTTTGATCCAATTATATTTATCTTGTGGTGTATCGGAATACTGCTTTGGTTAGTTGGGATTCATCCATATCTTGTGTTTTTCCCAATTATCGCTATTCTTGTAGTATATTATATCATTCGCTTTAGAATGCAAGCTGTGATTAAACAACAAGCTCTAAAACAAATTCAACAAGAACATAATCCAGTAAAAGTATTTGTAGCTCCGACAATTCGCTTCATGCAATGGCGTGTTGCAATACAAACTGAAGAACATGATTATGTGGGACGTAGTTTTGGTAGAAACATTGTATTTAGTGACAAATCAAAACGTCACCCATTTCCAAGTGATGATTTAATGCAATATGTTGAAGGTGATAAAAATATTAAAACATTCCTTAACTTCTCAACTATTTATCGTTGGGAAGCTAGAAAATTAGATGATGAAACAACCGAAATCAGATTAATTGATTTACGTTATTTAAAAAATGGACATTATTCTTTTGTAGCTATTGCCCATTTAGACGATGAAATGACTATCGATCATTCTTATATCGGCTGGGTCTTTAGCGAAGATAAATTACAGAAAAAATTATTTGCAAAGTAACACGTTAAAGAATTTAATACCTCTAAATACAATAAGAACTGGAAAGATTCGTTGATTGATAACGAATCTTTCCAGTTCTTTTCTTATTTTAGTTTAATTAATAATCCATAATCTTTAATCTTTTTCGTTTAAGTCATCCGCTTCAATCATATTTTCATCTGTATCTGAATGCGAAACAATGGTTTCATCAGGAATTGCGTACAAATATTTTCTGTGTGCCATTATTCGATATTTAGCAAAAATAACTACACAAAGTATTGCTAAAAATAATATATAATATAAATGATAAGGTATATTATTCAAGCTTAACGCACCAAGTACGACCGACTGTGAAACACCTTCAATAAGGTAATATAGTGGATTCAACATTAATATGTGCGAGATCAGTGTCGTATTACTTGTTGGTATAAAGAGTATTGGAACAATAAAAAACATCACTAATGAAATCACATAAAACATGACATTGATTTTGCGACGAACAATAGCTGAAAGACCTAATATTGTCGATACAAGTATCATGAATAGCATCGACATTACAACGTAATAAAACGTAGAGGGTATAGAACTTTCAATATTAACAGGTGTTGCATATATCATAATAATTAAAGTTATAAACATTGTTATACTCGTAATGATTGCTATAACAACATTTTGAAATATTGGATTCAAGTTAAATAGCTTACCAGTAAAGTAATCAATTTTGTAAGTGTTATAGCTTCGATATACAGCAATCCAAATATAAGCAAAAGTTGTTAACCCAGCCAATCTAAAATAGGCACGAGCTTGAATTAGTTCTTCAGTGCCTTTTATTTTAAATATTAACATTAATAAAAATAGCAATGCCAAGCTTGATAAAAATGGTATGACAAGCCATACCCACTGTGATTTTAATCGGTGATATGCTTGTGTGCTAAGATATGGCACGTTTTTAAAAAAACTAATTATACTATCAATCATTCTTTACACCTACAATTCAATATATATCCATTTATTATTTTTTAAATCAGCCATAAAATAGCCTTCTCCAGATTTAGTAATCCAGAAATTATTTTCAATATCGAACTTTTCTTTTAATTCTTCCTTCTTCTTAATAGGGAATGTAAAGCCTTTAAGTTTATTTTCGTCATTAAAAATCATAGAAATAGGTTGTTGTACTATAGGTACTACAAAGCGATTGTCCTTATTATTTTCTGGAACAAGCCCTTCTGTTACTGTACTATGTTTTTTATGCAAATGACTGTTGAAAAATTCATAAAAATTAATATAGTTATTATGCATGTATGGTGCTAATGATTTAGAACTATGTTCTTCATATAAAGCTGCTGGTTCAAAGAATCGCACTTTATTTTTAGCAACCTTATAATGTTTATTGTCTACATCAATTCTATAATTCTCATTATTTTCAGCAGTAATTGTTACAAAACCATACTGATTTATTTTTTGTTTATTTCCATTTTCCATATCTTCCACAGTAATAGATTCATCTAATACGATAGCGTAACCTAGCATTTCTTCATATGGATCTTTATTTTGGTTTTGTATTGAGGCTTGATCAATATTTTGTCCAATCTGTAACTTCCCAACATTATTAAACATTAAAACTGCCATAAATAATAAGCCAACTACAAATACTGAAAGCCACGTCCAAAATCTAACGAATGCAACAGGTGGTTTCACATGATTATATCTTTCTATACGTTTGAAATTGTATGTTAATTCCGGCGTTCTTGTTCTACTTTTTTTCCAATCAACATCAAAGTTCGCCTTCTCTTGTTCATCTTCCAATGACAATCTATCTTTCTCATGGTCTTTAAATACTGGTAATATTTGATTTAAAGAGCCTTCCATTCTAAGTTGACCATGAGAGACCCAGGCAATGTAATTACTCGTCTGAGCTATACGTTGAACATCATCATCGATCATCACAATTGTTGAATTTTGATTTATGTATTCTTCTGTAAGTCCAATTGCTTTTTCGATAAAAGATTCATCTAAAAATTGTAATATATGATTAAAAATAATAATACTTGCTTTTGAAGTTCTTGCTAATGCAAATAATAATTGTGCATATTGTGAATCAGTTAATCGGTTAACTTTAACATCCGCTTTATCTTCAAGGTGTGCATACCTTATAATTTGCTCTACTTTATGATCCGAAGTTTTATATTGAAACAATATGACTGCATTAGCCACAAACTCATTTACAGAAGTATGTTGCAATAATTTATCTTCAATATCAGCAAAAAACAAGTCTCTTTTTATAACGACTTTTCCCTTATCGGGTTGTATTTCACCACTTAATAAACGCCCTATTAATGATTTAGAAGAACCCGGTTCACCTATTATCCCTAAAGCTTCACCTTGATAGATATGGAGGTTAAAATTATTCAATTCTATATCTTCTTCATCATAACCAAATGGTAAATACCATTTGGAGGATTTTTTATTTCTATAATAATGAGTTACATTTAGTAACTTTAATATAATTGAACTACCCATCCTATCTTCATCCTTCTACAATTTTAATAATGCGAGTGGTAAACCTTCTTCAGGTTCTGAACTTTTAATTCTAAAGCCCCACGCAAAAACGCCTTTTAACCGTTCAACTTTGAAATAGCTTTCTGTGCCATCATTTAATTTGTATATTTTACCTAATTCTACTTTGTTTCTATCTACTAGATAGCTTTCTGCAATAATTACTTTACTTGCATATACGTCATATTCATTAAAAATGCCATTCATTTCTGCTTTACGCATTTTCTCTTTATAACCTTGTATCTCATGACGTAATTCAATTTCACTCATTTCACTCAATTTCTTCTGTTCCATCTACTATTCCACTCTCTTCTAATTTAGCTTTAATTTTATCATATTTATAGCCTTTTCTCATAAGTGCTTCTATTGTTTTATTAATTAATTTTCTACCTGAAAATTTTCTTGAATATTTATTATATGCTTTTTCTAATTCGTTTTGTAATAACTCATCTAATTGTTCTTCAGGTTGTGAAAAATCCATTTCATCCATTACTTCTTTAATTTTCTCAAAAGAATAACCTTTTTGCATTAATGATTGTGTTAATTTCTCTTTTCTTTTTACTAATGGCCCTTTTTTCTGTTTCAAAATTTTATTTGCAACTTTTAATATATCTTCCATAGATTGCTCCTGTTCATAAATCTGGCTATATTCATCAATAATTAATTGTTCAATACCAGCTTCTCGTAATTTTTGTTTATATATTCCAGGACCTTTATCTGTCGTTAAGATCATGGTGTTTTTTAAACTATTCGCATAATCATTATGATCTATGAGCTTTTGCTCATGACAGTAATCTATGACTTTAGCAATAACTGACTCTGAAATTTCTTTCTTTGTAAGATGTTTTATTACTTCATGGTCAGTTCTTTTTCTATATGAAATATATTGAATAGCTGCGTTAACTGCTTGCCTGTATTGTTCATAGCTTTGGATTTCTTCCATATCTTTAGCTTCAACAATTTGACCTTTGTTTAAATTAAAATAGACAAAGGTATCAATATCGATTCCCATTTCAAATTCATCATCTAAATATAGATTAAAACGTTCTTTATTCTTTTTTTGCACTTCTATCTTTGTTATTTTAGGCATATTATTCACTCCACTTATAAGAATAACTTATATTGATTATGAATGGAATTATAGTGTATAGCATATTTGAAATTGCTATTAATCCCTGTATGTATATTTAAATTATAACATCAAAAAAGGAGTAGGATAGAAATCAAAATTTGATTTCGTATTCCCACTCCCACAAAACTGATTAGAAAAAGCTAAAACACTTACATAAGAACTACTTGTCTTCATAAACGAAGTAGTAGTTCTTTAATAGCTTGATATAAGCGCATTTTCAATTCTGTCAACTACTGACAATTTAATAATTGAGGCTGAAACATGTATAAATCATGCACCTACTGAATTTAGACTGTAGTATTCTATTCTCTTAGTTTATTACACGCCGAGTTCTTGGATTGCATTTTCATACTGCTCATCAGTAATATAATCCTGTTGTTTCATTTTCTCTAAATCTATTTTTACACGATTGATAAAATTATCCGACATGTTATTCACATTGTATACACTTGGTGCATTAATCTTACTAGCTAAAATTGCACTTTGTAATACAGATATTTGAGGTAAATTAGGATTATTTTTATCTGTTGTTACCCCAAAAAAGTGATTTGCTGCTGACTCAACAGTGTATTGATCACTTCCAAAATAAATGTTGTTTACATAAAAACTTAAAATTTCATTTTTATCATACGTTTTTTCTGCGCGATGTGCTACAAATAATTCTTTGATTTTTCTTGTTAGTGATTGTTCATTATCATAATAATAGTTTTTCACTACTTGTTGCGTAATGGTACTTCCACCTTGCACGCTATTCTCACTTATTGTTGAAAATAGTGCGCGTGACGTACCTTTGAAATCAAATCCATTATGTTTATAATATCTTTCGTCTTCCATTGCTATAAATGCACCCTTAGTATAGTCTGGCATATTTGAAACTGAGACGAATGTTTCTTTATCTTCAATACTTCTCAATTCATCAACATCTGCTCGTAAAGAAAATGCATACATTGTAGCTATAAAGGCAGCGATTAAAATGATGATAGGTATTAATATCTTTATCAACAAACCTTTTCCTTTTTTCTTTTTTGGTGGTTTATTTACTGGTTGGAAATAGGTATTATGCTGCGGTATATTTGAATTTTTTTGACTGGTTTGTTTTTTAGTTTGCTTATAACGATCGCTTCTTTTCATGCGCTAGCTCCTTTATGTTGCTCTCATATCATTATAAGTGAGTTTATCAATAGTTTAAATGTTTATCTACACCAAATTGAAAATATCAGTCCAAGGGTGTATGTCACGCTACGCATAGAGTTTCATTGTAAGCATATTTCATATATGTTTGGGTTTATTAAGCATTATACAACCATAAGATATGAGGATGGGATATCTATTTATGTCCCATCCTCACCATATATACTATCGCGATAATTATCATTGTAAAATATAAAAACTGGAAAAACCCATAGCGTCAGAATATATCTAAAAGATTGAACTTTAAATTCAACCTATAAAATATAATCATTACCATACGTTTTTCCAGTTATATATTATGGACAATCACGTCCAAAGTTTACGTTAATTAATAAATTTCAATTAATCTGTTAATTGATTTGCAATTTCTCTATTAAAATCATCTAAGTCATCAGGTGTACGACTCGTAACTATATTTTTATCTACAACTACAGATTCGTCTACAACTTGTGCGCCTGCGTTAGATAAATCTTTACGGACATTTAACACTGCTGTTAAAGTACGTCCATTCAAATCATCAGTATCTATTAAAATTTGAGGTCCGTGGCAAATTGCAAATGTTGGAACATCATTTTTTGTGAAATACTTAGCAAATGTACCATATCTACCTTCTGAGTCACCACGTAGATGATCTGGAGAAAATCCACCTGGAATTAATAATCCATCGTAATCTTCTGGCTTAGCATCTGCAATACTAACTTCTACTGTAGCTTTTGCACCATGTTTACCAACAACTTCACTATTCGCTGTATCGCCAATAATTACTGTTTCATGCCCCGCTTCTTCAATTGCTTCTTGAGGGCTTGTTAATTCAACATCTTCAAATTCATTTGTTACTATGATTGCTACTTTTTTAGCCATGTATAATCACCTTTCCTATTTGCGTTCTACATTATGTATAGACGAAATTAAGAAAAGTTAAACATACAGTAGCTCAATCTCACTTATGGACAGACTGAACTTATTCAGATGTGTTTGATACAGTTTTTACTTTTTCTTCTAACTGATCTAATAAACCAATCCACTCATCAATGTCTTCCACTTTTACTTCGTTTGGATTAACTTGGTCTATATCGTCAATAAACTTTTCTAATCTTTCTTTTATTTGATCAATTGTTTGATTTTCATTCATTATCTAATGAGACTCCTTTTTATAAGATATTATTATCCTAACATGGAATTAACAACTTTTGATAGTAGCAGAATAATATTATAACGAAATACTAAGTGTAGTGTTTCAGAGTGTCAACGCGTCTCTGACTTTGTTGACACTCTTTTTGTGCTCGTTGTGCTCAGGCACAATCTTATCTTGTAGTTTTTAGCTAGTGCTTTATTAACTACTCAGTAATCGGCATAAATCACTGCCATTTTAAAAAAATATATAAAGTGATAAAGGTGCATATCGGCTTGTATTAATCCGATATGCACCCTCGATTTGTATTATCCTAATTGTTGCACGCTTGATAAGAACTCAATCGTGCTTTTACTTTCTTCTCTACGTTCTTTCCTTCTCTTGACTCGAGCAGGTGCCGTATCATAAAACCACTTTTCTGTCTGTGATTCTGGATATACTTGAGGTACTTCTATTGGCTTACCATCTTCACCGAGTGCTACAAATGTTAAAAAACTTAATGCTGCTAAATGTCTTTCATTTTTAAGCACATCTTCTATAATAATTTGAACACAGACTTCCATCGAAGATTTTCCCGCATATGAGACCATAGCTTCATAAGAAACTACAGCACCTGTTTTAATTGGTTTTAAAAAGTCTACCGAATCAGTTGAAGCTGTGACCACCTGTGAATTACTATGTTTCGTTGCTGTTATAGCAGAAATTTCGTCAATGTTCGCCATCAACATACCGCCAAACATTGTCTTTAAATGATTCGTTTCCTGTGGGAATACTTGTCTCTCTTTAATACTTCGTGCTTCAGACATCGATTTACGTTTTGGTCTTTCCATAATTTAATCAATCCCTTTTCTTTTATCAGACAAAAAGTGAGTGCTCTGAATATAGTAGACTATTTCAGAACACTGACAACTCATCCCTCTCTCTCTATTTTGACCAGTTACCATTTTCGAAGACGAGTTCTTTTTCATCCTCTTGTGTCACGCCATAAATCGTTAAATCTTTACTACCAATCATAAAGTCCACATGAATAAGTGAATCATTTAATCCTTGTGCTAACTTTTCCTCTGTAGTCATTTCTGTACCACCCTCTATATTAAAACCATAAGCTGAGCCTAATGCAATGTGACAAGATGCATTTTCATCGAACAATGTATTATAAAAAATGGTATTGCGGTTAGAAATCGGTGAATCATCAGGTACTAGTGCAACTTCACCTAATCGCTTAGCACCTTCGTCTGTATTTAATAAATCACGTAAAACCTCTTCGCCTTGCTTAGCTTTATAATCAATTACTTCTCCATCTTTAAAAGTTAATGTAAAACCATCTATAATATTACCATTATGACTTAATGGCAATTTATTCGTCACATAGCCATTTACTTTTAATCTATGAGGTGCAGTGAACACTTCTTCAGTTGGAATATTAGCTACAAAGGCTTGACCACCACTCGCATAACTTGTTGCATCTTCCCATATATGACCTTCTGGTAAACCAATTTCTAAATCTGTACCTTCAGAAATATAGTGAAGTGCTTTATAATTTTTACTTTGTAATTTATCTGCATGTTTACTTAGATTAGCAACATGGTCTTTCCAATTAGCCACTGGATCATTTCCATCTACGCGAACGATATCTAATACTTCATCAATGAACGTGTTGTAAGCTGCTTCTTCTGATAGTTCTGGATAAACACGACTTGCCCAAGCTTTTGATGGATAGGCTGCCACACACCATGGAAATTGGTTTTTCTGACTTGCTTCCATATATCCTTTATATGCAGTAGCATACTGTTTTTGGAAAGTTGATAATTTATCACGGTCAATGCCATTTAATAAATCAGGATCTTGTGTTATGAGTGCTAAATTTGCAGCGCCTCTATCTACATAATCCATGCGCTTAGCCACTTCATAATCTTTCACTTCATTACTTTCAAAATGTTCTACTGGTTCATATTCGAATTTTAGGCGAGAAAGTCGATCATCACTATAGTCAACTTTAACATCAGATGCACCTCGTTTATATGCAGCTTCTACTATGTAATGTGTTAATTCAATAGCATCAACACTTGAGCGAATAAATACTGGTTGACCTTCTTGTACATTCATTCCTACACCAACTAAAAGTTCGGCGTATTGTTTTAATTTTTCTTGTAATTGAGTCATATTTATACACTCCTTTTATTTGCGTATTTGACCAAGTGCGTCTGCAATTGCAGCTGCTTCACTTGGTGTAAATGACGCTTTTGATGTTACATATTCATGAATTTCAGCTATTTCTTGCTTATCTGCTTCTTCATATTTATCTGGATCAATCAAGCTTTGATTCACAAGATTTAAACGTTCTCTTATTTCTACTATCATTTGTTCATTAGTATTTGTCACTTCGTTCACCCCTTTTATCAACTTATTTTATCAAATTTACGTTTCTTGTAAAACTTTTATCACAATAATGCTTTAGAAATGATTAAAAAAGCTTTAAAATGGGAATTAGCAATATATAATTTGGAGGTAGTCACATGATTTCAGTAGCATTCGTTTGTTTAGGCAATATTTGTCGCTCACCAATGGCAGAAGCTATTATGCGACAAAGATTACTAGATCGAAAGATAACAGGTTTAAACGTAACCTCTAGAGGTACAGGTGAATGGAACTTAGGTCAGCCACCTCATGAGGGTACGCAAGATATTCTCACTAAAAATGATATACCCTTTGATAACATGATCAGTGAACTATTTAAAGCTGATGATGACTTTGATTATATCATTGCAATGGATCAAAGTAATGTAGAGAATATTAAACAGATCAATTCAAACATTAATGGACAATTGTATAAACTATTAGACTTTAGTGATATGAATGAGACTGACGTACCTGATCCTTATTATACAAATAATTTCGAAGGTGTTTATAAAATGGTACAATCATCTTGTGATAACTTAATTGATTTTATAGTTAAAGATGCAAATCTAAGAGAGGGGTAAAACATCATGCAAAATAAATTAATTCCAGGAATTCTATTAGGTGCCGTAATTGGAGGCGCAGCAACATTGGCTGACAAATCAACTCGCCAATCATTAAAACAATCAATTAAAGATAGAAAAGAAGGCAATCGTTCTCAAAAACCTTCAGCGATCAACAACGTAAAAGACGAGATAGTATATTGGAAAGATGTGGTAGAAGAAATTCGCCGTAATAATCCAGAATTAGAACGTTCTTTAAAAGATGCGAAAAATACATTCGTTGAGCGTAAAAACAATCGCTTAAACAATTAATTTGTTTATAGTATAGTATTTTTGATTCCACATGTTTAAATAATTAAATTAAGGCAATACCTAATATTACATGTTTAGGTATTGTCTTTTGTATATAACTTGTAATGTGCGATATTTTAAAAATCTAAAAACAATTTTTAAAAAAGAATATAAACAGTTATTTACCTTCTTTAACTTTTAAAGTATATTAAACAATATACTGAAAATATCAATACATAAGGAGATTTGATATGTCTAAAAAAGAGAAAACAACTTCAAAGTTTCTAAACTCAACTAAAAAGGATGAAGATAAGAAGTCTAAGAAATCAAAAGATGAACAAATCGGGCGTGATCGTACGTATATCACGCCTAATGAATTCAAATCAAAATCACCTAAGAAAGACAATCAAGAATTCTTTGTATCACGTATCAATAAACCAGCAAAATATACAAAAAACCCTAATTTTTTCTCTTATCTTATTTATAGAATAGGTAAAGATGATGCATCCGGTTTATCTGCACAATTATCCTATTACTTCATGTTGTCACTGTTCCCTATGCTCCTATTCTTATTATCAATAGTACCTGTAATAGGTGTTGAACAATCAACGATTAGAGATATGATTAAAGAGCACGTCCCACCAGATTATGCAGGACAAGTATCATCAATCATTGGTGATATTATGAGTAATGCTAGTGGCAGTATATTATCTGTAGGTTTGATTTTAGCACTTTGGTCTGCTTCAAACGGTATGACAGCAATTATGAACTCTTTCAACGTCGCATATGACGTTGAAGATAGTAGAAACTTTATTGTTTCTAAATTATTTAGTGTGTTATTTACACTTGCTATGATTATCGTCTTACCTATCGCGCTGATATTACCTACCTTTGGAGAACAAATCGGTTCGCTTTTATTTGGCCCACTTGGTTTAGGTGATCAAATTAAATGGATTTTTAATTTAGTACGTGTGGTATTACCATTAATCATTATTTTCATAGCGTTTATGGTTTTATATACGTTATCGCCAAATGTTAAAATTAAAATGAAATCTGTAATACCAGGTGCAATATTCGCTACGATTGTATTTTTAGGTGGCTCATTCTTATTTGGTATATATATATCAAATTTTGCTAACTATTCTAAAACATACGGTAGTATCGCTGGTATCATTATTTTAATGTTATGGTTATACATTACAGGCTTTATTATTATTATCGGCGCTGAAATCAACGCGATTATCCACCAACGTAAAGTAGTCGCTGGTAAAACACCAGAGGAACATACAATGGCTGAGATAGAAGAGAACGAAACAACTCACGTTGGTAGCGAAGCTGATATCAATGCTGAAAATGAATCCACACATGCTACTGATTCCAATCATAATATTTCAGACTCAAACAACAAAAAATTATAATTTAATATAAACTTTGCTAAATAGCTGATAGGTATCTAAATCATGATGTCTATCAGCTATTTTTGCTTTCTAATTTATATCAGTCCTGTTTAGTATAGAGCCCTTAAAGCACGTAAAAAGACTAAAACCGAAACGTAAATGTCTATCATCTACGTTTCGATTTTAGCCTTTTGGAAATACTTAAAATAGAATTCATTACTGTATTAAATTATGCTGGAATGCATAAATAACTGCTTGTGTTCTATCTTGTACTTCTAATTTACTTAATATATTACTTACATGTGTTTTTACTGTTTTAATCGTTATGTGTGATGCACTCGCAATTTCTTGGTTTGAGTAACCTTTTGCGATAAGTAATAGAATTTCCATTTCTCGTTCCGTTAACATTTCATATAATTCGGCACGTTGTTTCATTCTATTTCTCATCTTCACAAGCACTTCAGCTTCAAATACAGACTCATTTTTATACGTTTTACGAATAGCCTCGGCTATATCACTAGCACTAGTCGTTTTCAAAATATAGCTGTCTACGCCAGAATCTAAAGCACGATATACTTCATTATCTTCAATGTAACTTGTTAACATTACAACTTTAATATGGGGTAAGTCTTTTTTAATTTGCTCGGTAGCATCGACACCATCCATATCGTCCATAAGCAAGTCCATTAAGATTAAATCTGGATTTAGTTGATGAGCCTTTTCAATCGCATCTTTTCCTGACTGACCTTCCCCTACAATATCAATATCTGGCTGTGTAGATAAGTAACTAGAAATTCCAATTCGAACCATTTCATGATCATCAACAAACAAAACTTTAATCGTCATGTGAATCCTCCTTATTTAATGGTGCCTTTACTTCAATTCTTGTACCTGAATCTGGTAAAGAAACAATATGAAACGTTGCACCAATTTCAAGCGCACGTTCTCTCATGTTTTTTAAACCATAACTTTGTTCTACCTTATCATCAACATTGAACCCTTTACCATTGTCTTGAATGCGTAATAATAAGTAATCTGCCATATTAAACAATTCTACTGTTACTTTGGTACCTTTTGAATGTCTCAAAGTATTAGATAAAGCTTCTTGCGTAATTCTGAACAAATGATCTTCAATACCTTTAGGTACTTCAAATTCTTCAATATCATGTACAACTTTCATAGGTACTTTTTTCTTTAAATCAACGACTAAATCTTTAATACCTTCACCTAATGATTTGTCTTTTAATCCAATAGGTCTTAAATGTAATAGTAAAGCTCTCATCTCTAACTGAGAATCTTGTACCATTTTTTCTAATATCGGAATTTGTTGATCTAAAGGTGCTTCTAACTGTGTTTCTTTAATAGCTGAAAGCATCATACTCGCTGCAAATAATTGCTGACTTACTGAATCGTGTAATTCACGTGCAAGCCTTTGTCGTTCATCTTCTATAATCTTTTTAACTTTCACATCATTTATATTATATGATTCATTTGTTAAGTTTTGCGTTTTCATACGTAATTTGTGAACTTCTTGATTTAATGGAACTAACGTTTGATACAATTCAATTGTTTCATTATATAATTCAATGTTTTGATCATTAATACCTACTGTTTGACCTTCAATAGAACGTTCTATTTGGTCTTGTAACCAGTGATTTTGTTGATTTATTTTATATGCTAATACCGATCCTACAATAATACAAAGAAAAATAACTAATAAGTTTAAAAATAGTAAAACTGGTATTCCAAAAATTTGTGTATAAAACATACCTTGAAAATATACTATGTTTACAAATACTTTATCGATAAAAAACAGAGCAAAAAATGTGCTATAAACTAATATCAACATGGATCCTATTGCTCTTATGTAGTGATTCATTTATAAATCACCTCAATATCGCCAATTAGCGTCGAAACATAAATGTTTACAGCATAGTTTTCTTCTTTCGTTTCTTCCACGATTTTAATGTTATTATTTTCTACTTTATAAGAAGTTTCATTAACATAAGCATTCCCATACAAGGCAGTGAAGTTTAAAATAATATTATAATTTAAAGGTACAATAATTTGTACTTTACCTATAATATGTCGTATCACTACAGTATTATTTTCTTTAATATTAGCAGCTTTAGACATATCTATATGAATATCACCTATGCCATGTTGCACTTGTAAGTCTTCCCATTTATATACATATACTGGTGTGCGTTGCTCTCCAAACCATTTTTGTTTAATGAAGTTTGGGGACTCAACTGCTTCATCTGTAGCGACTACTTTAAATGGTTTAAACCTATAAATAATATATCTTATGATTAGCATTATTAAAAAGATAAATAAAATGATAATTGTGTATTTGTTGGATAATAAAGTGAATGCAATCAACAAAGCACCAATCCAAAATGATAAAAGTCCCCGTATTTTATGGAAATACAAATAACCGACATAGGCTAAGATACAGCCAAGTAATAACACGAGTAGGAAACCAATTTTTTCAAAGAATATATAATAAAAATTGGCAATAATCAATAATGTTGTAAAAACAATTAACATCTCAGTCGATATATATTTATGAGTCATGTTTCGCCACCTTTCTTCAAGCGACTAAACTAATGCGTTCGATTAGATCACACTCAGTTTCAATATTAGCTCTCTCTGTTGCTTGTTGTGATAAATCGGCTTCAATACGAGCGTAGTCTGCTTCCATTTCATTTAATTCACATTTTATTTGCTCAATATCTTTATGTTCTATCTCTTCAGCACAATCAATGTACTCTTTATCCAACATATCAATATATTTATTTTCTAATGATAATGTCAGTCTATCAATTAAACTGCCTACATTACCTTTTCTTTCAATTAAGTATTTAATATACATTTCAACACTTCTCAATTTTTTATCAAGAAATCGTTGGTACTCCACTATGCTTGTGCGAAATGTGTGTTTTGTCATTTTTTCTAAATAAGACGTAATATAATTCATAGAATCACCTCATGATCGATTAGACTCTATTATAAAAAATATCCGGAACCATTGGTATAGGCTCCGGAACCATCTTATATTAGGACTTTAGACCGAAACACTATCTAATCTATTTTAGTAGTTAACACTGGTCCATCTTTGGTAACGATGACAGTATGCTCAATTTGAGCAACAAAACTTTTATCTTTTGTTTCAAATGCCCATTCATTTTTGCCTTCTGTCACAAATGTTGCTTTTGAAGAAATAAACGGTTCAACTGCAATCACTGTGCCCTCTTTAAGTAAAGTTTTATCCTTGGGATCATAATAGTTCATCACGTGGCTTGGTGCTTCATGAAGTGATTGTCCTACGCCGTGACCTGTTAAATTTTTAATAACTGTTAAATCATTTTTTCGTGCAGTAGCATGGACTGCTTTACCGATTTGACTTAACTTCCCACCTACTTTAACTCTTGTCATAGCCGCATCAAATGCTTCTAACGCTACGTCACAGACTTTTTGTTTCAATGGATTGTCTGCTTCGCCAACGACAAATGAAATGCCTGTATCGGCGTAATAGCCGTTCTTCAATGCTGAAACATCGATATTCACTAAATCACCTTCGCGTATTTTACGTTTGCCTGGAATACCATGCGCTACTTCTTCATTAATACTAATACATGTTTGTCCAGGAAATTTTTCATCATGGATTGGAGCAGAAAGTGCGCCATGTTTTTCAAATAACTCTTTTGCAATATCGTCTAACTCTTTTGTTGTGATACCTGGCTTCGTTTCTGCTTGCATAGTATCTCTAATTAATGCACAAATATAACCAATTTCTTTTAAAGCTGTTAATTCTTCTTCTGTTTTTACGATCATATTATCCCGTTCCTTTTTGTAAATTATATTCTTCCTTATTATAGCAGACTTTTTTTGATATAATAAATTAGAATATTTGAACACGTATAGTTTAACATTTTGATTATATGAATAACATGGCTACTTTCTGTAATTCGTGTTAATTCTCTTTTGATACATAACATGACTAGGAGTTTTTTTATGAGCAACAATTGGTATAAAGGACTTATAGGTGCACGAACGATTAAAACGGGGTTGGCTACTTTTTTAACTGCCTTTTTTTGTTTAGCATTAGATTTAAATCCTATTTTCGCAATTTTAACTGCTATTGTCACAATTGAACCCACTGCAAAGGCATCATTAAAAAAAGGATATCGTAGACTGCCAGCTACAGTAATTGGAGCACTCTTTGCAGTTATTTTCACATTTGTTTTTGGTGACGAATCTGCTTTTGCATATGCTTTTAGTGCTACATTTACAATAATATTTTGTACTAAGTTAAAACTTCAAGCTGGAACAACTGTTGCAACATTAACAGCAATGGCTATGATACCCGGTATACATGATGCTTATTTCTTTAACTTTTTCTCAAGATTATTAACTGCAATTATTGGTCTGGTTACTGCAGGTTTAGTCAACTTTGTTGTGTTCCCACCAAAATATTATGACCAACTTGAATCTTCAATAAATGACGTAGAGTCTAAAATGTACGGGCTTTTTCATCACCGTATGCGTCAGTTACTGTTAGGCAAATTTACTAAAGGCGCACCCTACCAACAATTAAATGTATTGTTAGATTTAAATCAAAAAGTTGAGACATTACTGTCTTATCAAAAGGATGAACTGAGCTATCACAAACATCATGATTCAGAATGGATACGTTTAAAATCATTAACAACACGTACACATACAAACAGATTGTTCATCACCCATTTATCAAACTTAGTCTATTTACCTAAAGGCACGCATATCCAATTTACGAATGAAGAAAAAATCTCTATCTTAAGTATTGCTCAAAGTATTAATGACATATACACAACTGGATCTTTTGAACGACAACAACAATCTGCTTCATTATTGAAAACTTCTGTTAAGGGCTTAGATGAATTTGATGATAATCAATTAAAAAGTCACCTTATTTATGAAATTCTATTAATCTATCGTATATTAGACCATCGCTTTGCATAACACTTAGCGTATATAAGTCTTATTCAGTAAAATTTAAAAAGTGGCTGTCAGATTTCCAATTGGATTTCTAACAGCCACTTTATTTTATTAAGCTTATTCTATTTTTGTGTTACACGATTAACGATTACTTGTTTGGCAGCTTCTTCTTCAGTGTTATTTACCTGCTTAGGTGTAAATGGTATACCTTTACGTTCACATGCTTTTTCTAGTAAGTAATCAGTCACTTCATGGTTCTTAGGTAGAATTGGTCCATGTAGATAAGTTCCCAATAGGTTTTTATAATGTATACCTTCTTTAGCATCTTCATCATTATTACCATAACCATGTGTGACATTACCTAATGTGCCATATGGATGGTATGTGCGGCCACCATGATTTTCAAAACCAACAATTGTACCGAATGTGTCGCTCTCAATTACAATATCGCCAGTGAGACGGTCTTTCTGTGACTCAGTATAAAAATCTAAAATATTAAGTCCTTCAAGCTCAGTACCATCAGGCGTAATATATTTACTTCCTAGAAATTGATAGCCACCACAAATTGTCAAACCAGGCATACCGTCTTCAATTACTTCTTTTAATGTCGTTTTGATTTTGCTTAATTCTTTAGTAGCTAGTGCCTGTTCCCTATCACTACCGCCACCAATAAAGAAAATATCACATTGATCAAAAGTAACACCCTCTGTTTCATTTATATCTACAACATTTAATTTAATATCACGCATTTTTGCACGTTGTCTTAGCGCGATAATATTCCCAATATCACTGTATAAATTTAATTTATCAGGCATAAAATGATAAACAGTTAATTCATTCATCTAGCTTTGTCCTCCTCAAAAGAGTGATTTAATTGTTCTAACATAGGTGCTAGAGAAGTATAGTTAGGAATAGCTACTGTAAAGCTTTCCTTATAGTCCATCGTTTTTGCTGTCGCTTTATATATGTCTCTCTCTAAAATGATTGGTGCTTCTACACCTGCTAATTTTAATCTTAACTGCAATTCTTCTGCACGTAGCCCTGTAACAATAATTACTTCGACTTGTTGTTTGGCTAATTTTTCAAAATCAGCATCATAAATCCACGAAGTATCTCTACCGTCAGCTGCATTATCATTCAACCCTAAAACATAAACTTTACTACCTTCTAGTTGTTCTCCTATAGAAAGGCTAGCATTCATTCCGGCAGGGTTTTTGGCAAGGTTAATCATTGCTTCTTTACTGTCTTGTTTAAAGTACTGCATACGTCCATTATTCGACGTATATGTTTCAAATCCACGTTTTATACCTTCATCATTGAGTCCTAATTCTTTTAGTACTGTATAAGCTGCAATCGCATTATAAGCATTAAAGTCTCCCGCAATTTTCATATTGAATGTGGCAGTTCCTACATTTAAATTAATGAAGGGATTTAAATTAAATTCAGACACTTCATATTTAGTATCTTCGCGTTTAAATCCACATTCACAATGATAATGCCCAATTTGATTATACTGAATATAATCATAATGTAATAAACGACCGCAATTTGGACAATAGCGACTCTCGTTCATTGTACTTTGTTCAAATTCATGTGCATGTGCTTTCATCCCATAATATACAACTGTATCACTAGCTATCTTCAATCTACTCACAAATGGATCGTCCGCATTTAACAATAACTTAATCCCTTTATTATTAATTGCATTTGCAATATTATTTACCATAATATCTATTTCCCCAAAACGGTCCATCTGATCACGGAAGAAATTAGTAACCACCATCATTGTTGGTGTTACTTCATTGAGTACTCTTGGAATCGAGCCTTCATCAATTTCAATGACTGCAATTTTTGTACTTTGTTTAATTTGCAAAATAAATGCTGAAGTAATACCTGCAGCCATATTTGCGCCTTCATTATTATGTATGATGTCGACATCATTTACTTTTAATGTATGACCAATTAAATTTGAAGTGGTTGTTTTCCCATTTGTGCCACTTATAAAGACAATTTCATCAACTTGTGATGCTAATTTTCTTAAAATATTTTTATCCACTTTTCTAGCAACTTGACCTGGCAAGTCTGTGCCCTTTTTCCCAGCAGCTTTACTTGCTTGTTTAGCCAATTTTGCTAAGTGGGTTGCAGTCCAATGTCTCATGTACTTCCTCCTTCACTCTTCACTCAAATATTATAACATGATTAAGTTGTATTCCAAACAATTCTCAATTGAAATAATCATGTCTTTTTCCTAGATTATAATTATTATTATTTACTAATGAGAATAGATTTGCTATACTGAAAAAAAACATACATGGAGGCTATTACTTATGTTAAACAAAGAATTGTTAAATGCATTAAATGAACAAATGAACCATGAATATTTTGCAGCACATGCGTATATGGCAATGGCCGCTTTTTGCGACAAAGAATCATACGAAGGTTTTGCAAATTTCTATGTTCAACAAGCAAAAGAAGAAAGATTCCATGGTAAAAAAATATATGATTATATCAATGATCGTGGAGAACACGCTTTATTTGCAACGATTCCTGCGCCAAAATCAGACTTCTCAAGTATCTTGGAAACATTTCAAGATGGCTTAGCGCAAGAACAAGATGTTACACGTAGATTTTATAATTTATCAGATCTAGCTAATCAAGCGAAAGATTATGCCACTATTTCATTCTTGAATTGGTTCTTAGATGAACAAGTAGAAGAAGAAGCGATGTTTGAGACACACCTTGATTACCTAAAACGTATCGGTGATGACAGCAATACACTTTACCTATACGAGAAAGAATTAGCTGCACGTTCATTTGACGAAGAGTAATCTTCATATTAAAACTTAAGTTTATTGTCTCAAAAAACTCATCCCAATATAAATCTGGGATGAGTTTTTATGTTTATTATATGCTTGTAATTTGGCTTGTTAAAGTCTGATTAACTTGACTCTAAGCACATATTTATATAAAGTCATATCATATTCACACATGAGAAAGGAACCTTGCTTAATGAATTCTGACGCATTTATTGCCCTTGATTTTGAAACTGCCAATGGTAAACGTACTAGTATCTGTTCAGTCGGTATGGTCAAAGTTGTTAATCACCAAATCACTGAATCATTTTACACATTAGTCAATCCAAACGATTACTTTTCACAACAAAATATTGCTGTACATGGTATACAACCGAATGAGGTCCATGATGCACCTACGTTTGAAAAAGTATACCCTTTTATGATGCAATTCATTGACGACCTACCAGTTGTCGCACATAATGCTGCTTTTGATATGAGTGTCCTGCATGAAAGTATTAAAGCTATAGGTAGTGATACGCCAAATATGAAATACTTCTGTTCATTACAACTATCAAGAAGAACAATAGAGAACCACCGCTACGGCTTGAATTATATGATGCAATATTATAATTTAGATTTTCATGGTCATCATGATGCATTAAATGATGCAAAAGCTTGTGCAATGATCACATTTCGCCTTTTAAAACACTATGATGATTTAAGTAGTATGCTTAATATTTATGGCAAAGATTTAAAGGATAAAGATTAATAAACTTAGCTTCAAATTTGAACTCACTTTTTAAATATAATCATAAATTGTCATGTTTTCATAAGATGCTTTTTCTAAATTACCTACTGTTACACCTACTAGTCTAATGGGTACATCTGGATCTTTTAATTCTGTATATAAAGTATAAGCTATATTATAAATATCCGTTTCATCTCTGACAGAGTCTCTTAAGCTTCGCTGTTTCGATAATGATTCAAATTTGTGCGTCTTTATTTTTACTGTAACTGTCTTACCGGATTTTTGTAATTTAGCTAAACGTTCTGCTGTTTTATGACTCAATTCCCATATTTTTTGTAATATTTGATCATCATCATTCATATCCGTCGCAAAAGTACGCTCTGTACCAACTGATTTCCTTATTCTTGTTGGTTTAACAGGATTATAATCTATACCTCTCGCTTTGTTATATAGCCCATGGCCTCGTTTACCAAAAAGTCTTATTAATTCTCTTTCGCTTTGTTCGTATAAATCTTTACCATTGTATATTGCGTTATCGTGCATTTTCTGTTTAGAGGCTTTACCCACGCCAGGGAAATCGCCTATATCTAATCCCATTAATATCTCGTGTACATTACGATAATCAATTACTGTTAACCCATTCGACTTGTTCATTCCGCTCGCCAATTTAGCTAAAAATTTATTATAAGATACCCCAGCTGAAGAAGTTAGTTGTGTAGCTTCAAAAATATCTTTACGTATATATTGAGCAATACTTGATGCGGGTAAATCTGCTCTAACTAGATGTGTAATGTCTAAATACGCTTCATCTAATGATAATGGTTCTACAACATCAGTATAACTTTTGAATATCTTCATAATCTTTTCTGAAGCTGCTTTATATGCTTCAAATCTTGGAGTAACATAAAAACCATTTGGGCATAACTTATGCGCTTGTGCAGTGGGCATTGCAGAATGTACACCATATTTTCTAGCTTCATATGAGGCTGTTGAAACTACGCCCCTACCGCTTGCTTTTCCACCTACAATCACAGGCTTCCCTTTTAACTTTGGATTATCTCTCATTTCTACTTGCGCAAAAAAATAGTCCATATCAATATGGATAATACGTCTTTCTGACAATGCACTCACCTCCTTCATCGTCTATATACAATGAATAATATTAGTTTAATCTTACCTTTTAAAATATGTATTTTCTTTAAATTTGCTCAAGTAACACGAAAAAAGAGTCAGTCATCTCTTATCAGAACAAACGACTGCTAAACGCAATCATCAGCATCTCTCTGTAAGTAAACAACTAACTCAGTTTTTAAAATTTATAAATTCAATTATTTCACTTCGTTTTGAGTCTGAATTTGTGGCACTGGACTATCTGAATAAAATATAATACCTTCTTCTGTATCTTCAATATATTGCACTTTGTTATTAAGTGCGCCTGTTAAGAAATACATGTCCATTACACAATATCCAATATGAAGACTCGCAATAAATATCATAGATGAATATGCAAAAAATGAGAATAATATAATCAACACTGTTGTAATAACGACTAAGGGAGCTAACATGATAGTGATATATTGCCATTTTTTAAAATATACATTTGGCATATGGGTAGTAATTAAACCTTGGCGGATTCGGAAAGTAGGTTTGTTGCCTTTTGACAAAAAGCGGAACATTATATTATGAATAAATTCATGTAAGAAATAAACAACTGCAAATCCTAATATACCGTATACTAAATTTAATATAATATTTTGTTCTATAATGTGTGTAAATGAATAAGCAAATTTATAAGATAATAATATACTAACCATCACTATTGTAAATTGAAAAAGTATAAATCCTTCTAACATTTTCTTGCTAGAGAACAAATCAATCTTGAACATGTGTCAACCCTCCGTGTCATCGTCATCGTTATTACCTAGACTATACAACGATTGTAACCACTAATGATGGGCTTTTCAAGTAAGTTAGTTGCTTGTAATTGAATTTTAACAAACTTACTTGTTCTGCAATATTTTGCAATAATTAGTAAACAACTTATTAATTAAATTCACACAAATCCTATATTCACGTATAATCACCTAAATATAAAATATTATAATTTAGCGTCTTTCAAATTGTGCTACTGTTTCAACATGCGTGGTATGTGGAAACATATCTACTGGTGTAATTTGTGTTAATTTATATCGTTGTGCTAATTGTTGCGCATCACGTTGTTGCGTTGATGGATTGCAAGAAATATAGACAATCTTTCTTGGGTTCAATTCTAAAAGTGTTTCCAAGAAAGTTTCGTCACAGCCTTTTCGAGGTGGATCAACCATTACTACATCTGGTTTAATGCCTTGTGCTTTCCATTTTAGAATAACCTCTTCAGCTTTACCACAGACAAAAGTTGTATTTTCGAACTGGTTTAAGGTCGCATTTTGCTTTGCGTCTGCAATCGCTTCTGGGACAATCTCAACACCATAGACATGTTGCGCTTTCGGTGCCATGTATAATCCAATCGTACCTATACCGCAATAAGTATCTAGTATTGTTTCTTCACCTTTAAGTTCAGCATATTCAATTGCACGTTGATATAATTTTTCAGTTTGAATAGAATTGATTTGATAAAAAGATTGATCACTGATTTTGAATGTTACATCTGAAAGTGTGTCTTGAATTTCATCTTTGCCATATAGCGTATATGACGTTTCACCCATGATGACATTCGAATGTGTATCATTCACGTTATGTTTGACACTTACTATTTCTGGAAATGCTGCTACTAATTTTTCTGTAAGTACATCACTTTGTTTGAATTTCTTCCCATTTGTAACAAATACAACCATCAGTTCTCTAGAATGGTGTCCTGTTCTAATAACGACATGACGCATAAGACCTTGCTTTTTACGCTCATTATATATACTGATATTTAATTCATTGAACCATAATTTGAGTTGATTTAGCACGTCTTGATGCATATTGTCTTGTATTAAACATTCATCCATATCTATAATGTCATGACTTCTTTGACGATAAAATCCTGTAATCACTTTATTTTCATTGTTCTTACCTACTGGTACTTGAGATTTATTACGATAAAACCACGGATTATCCATACCAATCGTATCGTGGATAATCGTATCCTTAAAATCTGCTTTACGGTGGAACAAATTGACAACTTGCTCTTTTTTCATATTCAACTGTGCTTGATAGGTCATATGTTGTAGCTGACATCCACCACATTTATGGTAATAAACACATGGTGGTTCTACACGTTCTTCACTCTCTTTTTTAATTTCAAGTAACTTACCTATTGCAAAATTTTTCTTAACTTTTATCACTTTGAATTCTATTGTTTCATTTATCAACGCATTTGGTACAAATATAGGATAGCGATCTAATTTAACAACACCATGCCCTTCATGTGTTAAATCTATAACTTTTCCTTCTATGACCTCATTTTTTTGAATTGCATCCATAACTTCACCCCACACTAAAAGAGGTTAGGATATTTGATGTCTTTACCTAACCTCTCAGTTTATTCTGTATCTTTAATTTTTTCGACTATTCATTTTAACTTGAAATGCTTAAGTTCTTCAAGCTGAATTTGTAATATTATACGAAGCGTACTTTTACTGTTCGACTATTTCATCATTATTAACATCACTTGGCGTAAATACTTCGATATGTTGTTTTAAATTCAAGAAATTACCTGGTAATTTACCACCATATTCACCATCTACGTTTAACTGCATATCTACAAATGATGATACACTAATAGATTTAGCTTTCTTATAATGAATCTTGGGATGCTTTATATGTTCTCCTCTAGAAGCTAGTGTCATTATATGTCCTAATTCAGCAAGGTTTGCTTTTTCAACGATAATCAATGTAAAATAACCATCATCTAATTTAGCATCTGGCACTAATTTTTCAAAACCAGCCATTGAATTCGTTAAACCTAATAAGAACAACAATGCTTCCCCTTGAAAAACTTCATTGTCATATTCTACACGAATATCAACAGCTTTCATTTGGGGTAACATTTCAAAGCCTTTTATATAATAGGCAAACGGTCCAACAATGGATTTCAATTTACTTGGCGTCTCATAAGAAACCTGTGTTAATTGACCACCGGCTGCTAAATTTATGAAATAACGACTATTCATCTTGCCAATATCAACCCGAGTTGTATGGCCTTCTATAATCACATCAATTGCACTCATAATGTCATTTGGTAAATGTAGCGCACGTCCAAAATCATTTACTGTACCCATAGGTATAATGCCTATACTTGGTCTGTTCGGCTGCTCTGCAATACCATTTACGACTTCATTAAGCGTACCGTCACCACCGGCAGCAATTAATACATCATAGTTTTGTTCTAAACTGCGTTCTGCTTCAGAAGTTGCGTCTCCAACTTTTTCAGTTGCATATGCACTTGTCTCAAACCCTGCTTTTTCTAATTTAATTAAAACATCTGGCAAGGTACGTTTAAACAATTCTTTACCAGATGTTGGATTATAAATGATTCTAGCTCGTTTTCTCATATTTTATCCCTCGACTTCTTATACTCAATATCTATATTATATGATTTAGATAAATGATAAAAGCATTTAGGCCAAATTTTACAGAATATATATAATATCGTATGAATAGTAAAAGAACCTGTAGACAAAAACGTTCTACAGGTTCTGCTATATCTATTGATGTAATGCATTATCTAATCCTTACATTACACTAAAATCCAACGCGGTTTTAATTATCTTTTATCTAATTCTTGTTTTAACAATTGATTTACTAATTGAGGATTGGCTTGGCCTTTTGAAGCTTTCATAATTTGACCGACTAAGAAGCCCATTGCTTTACCTTTACCATTTTTATAATCTTCAACTGATTGTGCATTATTATCTAACGCTTCATTTACGAATTTTAAAAGTGTAGCTTCGTCAGAAATTTGAACTAAACCTTTATCTTCCATAATTTGTTTGGCGTCCCCACCATTCTCAGCGAGTTCTGGGAATACTTTTTTAGCGATTTTACTGCTCATTGTACCGTCTTCAATTAACTTAATCATTCCAGCTAAGTTTTCAGGCGTTAATTTTGTATCTAATAAATCAATTTGATTTTTATTAAGATACTCATTCACGCCGCCCATTAACCAGTTAGAAGTTAATTTAGCATCTGCACCTTCAGCAATAGCACTTTCAAAGAAATCAGACATCTCTTTTGTAAGTGTTAAAACATGTGCATCATAAGCAGGTAAGCCAAAGTTGTTCACATATTTTTCTTTTCTTTCGTCTGGTAATTCTGGGATTGTTTGACGCACACGCTCTTTCCAAGCTTCATCCACATATAATGGCACAATGTCTGGTTCTGGGAAGTAACGATAGTCATCAGAGCCTTCTTTAACACGCATTAAAATTGTTTTACCAGTTGACTCATCATATCTACGTGTTTCTTGTAGGATTTCCCCACCATTTAACAGTTCTTCTTCTTGACGTTTTTCTTCATATTCAAGACCTTTACGTACAAAACTAAATGAGTTTAAGTTTTTCAACTCTGCTTTTGTACCAAACTCTTCTTGACCATATGGACGTAATGAGATGTTAGCATCACAACGTAGTGAGCCTTCTTCCATCTTACAGTCAGAAACACCAGTATATTGAATAATAGAACGTAGTTTTTCTAAGTATGCATATGCTTCTTCTGGTGAACGAATGTCTGGTTCAGAAACAATTTCAATCAATGGTGTACCTTGTCTATTTAAATCTACTAAAGAGTATCCATCTTTATGCGTTGATTTACCAGCATCTTCTTCCATGTGAAGACGTGTAATGCCTATACGTTTTGTCTTACCGTCAACTTCAATATCAATATAACCATTTTCACCAATAGGTTGATCAAATTGTGAAATTTGATATGCTTTTGGATTATCTGGATAGAAATAGTTTTTACGGTCAAATTTAGATTCTGTTGCAATATCCATATTGATTGCCATTGAAGCTCTCATAGCCCAATCAACAGCGCGTCTATTTACAACCGGTAACACACCAGGATATGCAAGATCAATTACGCTTGTGTTTGAGTTAGGTTTTGCTCCAAAATGTGCTGGTGATGCAGAGAACATTTTAGATTCTGTTTTTAACTCAACATGGACTTCTAGTCCAATAACTGTTTCAAAATGCATGATTTCCACTCCTTATAATTTTTCGTATTCATTATGAAAATTGAATTTTGTTTCATATTGATAAGCGACACGATATAACGTCTTTTCATCAAATGGTTTTCCAATAAATTGTAAACCAATTGGACGTCCGTTTGATTTACCACAAGGAACAGAAATACCTGGTAATCCAGCTAAGTTTACTGGTGTTGTTAATAAATCATTCGCATACATTGTAAGCGGATCATCAATTTCTTCACCTATATTAAACGCTGGTGTTGGTGTCGTTGGTCCTACAATAACATCGTAGTTTTCAAATATGCGGTCAAAATCATTTTTAATCAATGTTCTTACTTTTTGTGATTTTTTATAAAATGCATCATAATAACCAGAACTCAATGCAAAAGTACCTAAGAAAATACGACGTTTAACTTCGTCACCAAAGCCTTCACTTCTAGACATTTTGTATAAGTCTTCTAATGAGTTCGCTTCAGGTGAATGGTAACCATATCTAATACCATCAAAGCGAGATAAGTTTGATGAAGCTTCTGATGAAGCAATAACGTAATAAGAAGGGATACCATATTTAGTGTTTGGTAATGACACTTCTTCAACTGTTGCACCTAATTCTTTTAGTGTTTCAACAGCTTGTTTAACAGAAGCTTTAACATCTTCTGATACACCTTCACCAAGGTATTCTGTTGGTAACGCAACTTTAAGACCTTGAATATCTTTACCGATATCAGTAGTGAAATCTGACTCTTCAACTGGTGCACTTGTAGAGTCATTTTCATCTAAACCAGTAATTGTTTCTAATACTAAAGCATTATCTTTAACATTACGTGTAAGTGGTCCGATTTGGTCTAATGATGATGCAAACGCAACTAATCCAAAACGTGATACGCGGCCATATGTAGGTTTCATACCTACGATGCCACAGTAAGCCGCTGGTTGACGAATTGAACCACCAGTATCTGTACCTAAACTGAACGGAACTAATCCTGCTGCTACGGCTGCTGCTGAACCACCTGATGAACCTCCAGGTACTGCAGTGTGATCAAATGGATTAACTGTCTTTTTAAAGTATGAAGTTTCAGTTGAACCACCCATAGCGAATTCATCTAAGTTTAGTTTACCAATAAGTATTGCTTGTTCATTTCGTAATTTATTCATTACTGTTGATTCATAAATAGGCACAAATCCTTCTAACATTTTACTTGCGCAAGTTGTTTCAACGCCTTCAGTAATAATGTTGTCTTTTATACCCATAGGAATACCAAAAAGTTGACCTTCCATTTGGTCTTTAGCTTGTAATTCATCCAATTCTTGCGCTTGTTTAACTGCATTTTCTTTATCTAATGCAAGAAATGATTTGATTGTTGGATCAGTTTCTTCTATTGCATCATAAATATCATTCACAATTTGTGAAGGCTTAATTTCTTTGTTTTTTATTAAGTTGATCAAATTTTCCACAGATTCATAACGGATGGTCATCTTAAGCGTCCTCCTCATTCATGATAGATGGGACTTTAAATTGTCCATCTTCCGTCTCTTTAGCATTTTTTAATGCAAGCTCTTGAGGAATACCCTCATCTGCTTTGTCTTCACGTAATACGTTTTGTAAATCTAATACGTGATATGTTGGTTCTACTTCACTTGTATCTGCTGAATCTATATGATTAGCAAAGTTTAAAATACTTTCTAATGTTTCTTGCATCTCTGCAGTTGCATCTTCAGTAATTTCAAGTCTAGCTAAATTTGCTATATGCTCTACTTCTTCACGTGTAACTTTAGCCATTAAATAAAAGCCTCCTTTTTACTCATTCATTACAAAATTGTACCAAAATTCCGCCCAAAAATCTAAGCTTTTCGATAATAACAGTAAATTACAGTGATTTATTTTTAAACTTTTTCAAAAACTATATATTTTCACAACCCTTTTATAGCTATGTTTTCAATATGGATATAAGTATTTATCACTTTTATATGTATAATAATTCTATTATTTCTAAAAAAAGAACTTAGTCTATAAAAATTGTAAGCGTTTAACACTTAGCAAATATCGAGTGAAATCATAAAATTACTTAATATTTATCTTTACGCTATTATGAATCCTCTTGTATAACCATTCATGTTTCAAAAAAAGAGCGGGATAGAAATCAAAATATAACCCTTCATTGTTAGTGATTAGTATCTCAGTTCCAATGATAGTATCTATTGAGTCAGATTATAATTCTAAAACATAAGCCATCTCGTTTTAAAGATATGTTAAGGTAACTTCTCTATACTAAAATTTTTTGTATAAATTTATGTAATAAACCGATTTTGTAAAGGGCTTACGCCTAGGGGAATAGTATGAGCGAGAGACTACAGGCTCGATCCATACCTCAGGCAAACATGCACTTTCAAAATCGGAAAGCTTTAAAATAAAAAGAGCAGGACAGAAATCAAAATTTTAAATTTGATTTCGTAGTCCCACCCTCACAAAGATGACTAATTGTTGTTTTTATAAATATGAACTTGTGGTTCTTTATCTTCTTTTGTTTTACTGATTAGTGCTTTAGGGTTATTACCATCTTTAATGTGAATTTCATACTCATCTATATCATCGAAATATTTTCTTGCTTGTTCAGTGACATATTGCGTAATACCTATAGTTTCGGCTTTACCATAATAATCAATTGGTACATCTACAGATAATTGCTTAGCTTCTTTATTATCGAATTTAACAGTACCTACTGCTTGAGTGAAATTATTAAAATATGTTTGGAGATTATCATTAAACTGTTTGAAATCAGAGTTTAAATTTTCATCTAAATCTGCAGCCTCTCCAGATGGTAATAAAGCAGTTTTCTGTTGAATATCTTTCCATTCATTAATACGTGTTTTATCACCTTCAACTGTCGTACCAGCGATAAACTCGCCAGGTATAATTGAGTTTTCTCCAGATTGTTTATAAACAGCAAAATGAATTGGAATATCCTTCAGTTCTTTATTTTCGCGTAATCTAGTAAGTATTTCTTCAGACATTTTCTTACCTTGTTTTTTAATTTCTTTGTCATCCAATTTCTTACTATAGGTCTCTCCATCTTTTTCTTTTTGGTAATAATATGTACTGTTCATCGCTAAACCAATCGTCATACCTTTAATTTTTTTACCTTTTGTATCGCCACTATTATAAAAATCTTGTTCTAAAATATTAGAAAGATATGCTGGTGAATTTTCTGCAATTTTTTCAGGATCTGTTTCACCATTATGAGATGGATTTAATCCTAAATTCTCATTTGCTTTTTTCTCTTTACGTTCGTCTTCATCCATATCATCGATTTCAGCTTTAGTATATTTAGGTCCTAAATATGCGTTAATCGTATCTTTATCTAGATATTGGCCATCTTGATATAAATAATCTTCAGTTGGAAAGACTTCTTTACTTAAATCTAATAGACCACTCTCGAAATCTTCACCATTATAACTATTTGCCATATTTTCTTGTAATACACCACGTGCTTTGCTTTCTTTAAATGGTAATATTGTTCTGTAATTGTCACCTGCTACATTTTTATCCGTTGCAATATCTTTTACAGAACCAGAATCTTGCTGCTGTTGTTGTTCATTTTCATTAGATTGTTCTTTGCTTTTGTTATCATCATCATTGCCACATGCTGATAATAAAAAAACTGCTGAGATGAATAGTATAACCTTCCGTTTCATGCATTATCTCCTCTATCCCTCGATTTCATTTTGCTTCTGAACAAAGTCTTCTTCTGACCATATTGCTGTATCAAATTTTTCAGCTTTTGTTAATTTGGAGCCTGCATCCTCACCAGCGATAACTAAGTCTGTACTTTTAGTTACACTGCTCGTAACTTTTGCACCTTGAAGTTCTAACCATTTTGAAGCTTCGTTTCTAGTCATTTGATATAACTTACCAGTAAGTACAATTGTCTTATCTTTAAAGTCTGGGTGGCCTTCTAAATCACTTGTCTTTATACCTTTATATGTCATATTAACATTTTTTTCTTTTAATTTATTAATAAGTGCACGAATATCTTCATTTTCTAAATACGTGACTACAGATTGGGCTACTTTGTGCCCGATGTCATGTATACCAACAAAGTCTTCTTCTGTTATTTCGAATAATTTATCCATTGTGCCGTATTTTTCAGCTATGACTTGGCTTGCTTTTACGCCAAGATGTCTGATACCTAAACCAAACAATAGCTTTTCTAAAGAATTGTTTTTAGACACTTCAATAGCATTAATCAAGTTATCTACTTTTTTCTCTCCCATGCGGTCAAGCGGTAATAAATCTTCTTTTGTTAAGTAGAAAATATCTGCAATGTCTTTTATTTTTTCATTATCATACAGTTGTTGAATGATTTTTGTACCTAAACCGTCGATATTCATTGCTTGTCGAGAAACAAAATGAATCATGCCTTCCACAAGTTGTGCTTGGCACTTAGGATTGATACAGCGCAAAGCTACTTCGCCTTCTATGCGTACTAATTCATGTTCACAACTTGGACAATGTGTTGGCATATGATAAACTTCCGCATTATCTGGACGTCTATCTAATACACTTTTAATAACTTCAGGTATAATATCCCCTGCTTTTTTAATTACTACACTGTCGCCAATTCTAATATCTTTGTCATGAATCAAATCTTCATTATGTAGAGAAGCGCGAGAAACAGTAGTTCCAGCAACTTTTACTGGTTCAAGAATAGCTGTAGGTGTGACGACACCTGTCCTACCTATACTTAATTCAATATCCACTAAATCTGTAATTACTTCTTCTGCTGGGAATTTATATGCAATCGCCCAACGCGGTGATTTTTGAGTGAAGCCAAGTTCCTCTTGGTGCGCTACCATATTCACTTTAATTACAATACCATCAATATCATATGGTAATGCTTCTCTTTTTTCAGTCCAATGTTCAATATATGCAATCACATCATCAATCGTTTGTACACGTTGACGTTCTTGGTTTGTTTTAAAGCCTAACTCATCTAATTCATCTAACGCTTCACTTTGCGTATTCGCATTAAATTGAGTAAAATCATTGACACTATATAGAAAAACACTTAGTTTACGTTTAGCTGCGAGCTTTGAATCTAATTGTCTAAGTGAACCGGCAGCAGCATTTCGCGGATTCGCAAACGCTTGTTCATCATTCTTAGCTTTTGCTTCATTTAAATTAAAAAATGATTGTCTAGGCATATATGCTTCGCCGCGAACTTCAAATGTTCTAGTTTCTTTGATTTTCAAAGGGATAGCATGAATCGTTTTTAAATTTTCTGTAATATCCTCACCTGTAGTACCATCTCCACGTGTTAACCCTTGTACAAATCGGCCATTTTTATATTTCAAAGATACTGCTAAACCATCTATTTTCAATTCACACATATATTCTACGTCACCTATACGTTCGCGTATACGTTGATCGAATTTTCTTAAGTCTTCTTCATTAAACGCGTTGCCTAAGCTGAGCATCGGGGTATTATGTCTTACCTTTTCGAAAGTTGATTGAGCAGAACCACCGACTCTTACCGTTGGAGAGTCAGGCGTTCGATATTCTGGGTGAGTATCTTCAATGTCTATTAACTCATGCAACAATTTATCATATTCACTGTCTGGCACTGATGGATTATCTTGAACATAGTACTCAAAACTATAGCGATTTAACAGTTGATGCAATTCATCGACGCGTGATTGTAAATCAGCCACATTTTATTCCCCCTTTTTCTCAATTGGCGCAAATTGTGCAAGTAAGCGTTTCGGTCCTTCTGATTTAAAGATGATATCTAATTCTACAGAACCATTTTTTTCTTTTACATTACTAACCATGCCTTCGCCCCATGATTTATGAACAACTTTATCTCCAACTTTCCAATCTGAAGACACTTGTGTTTTTTTAGTAGCTGTAGCACGTTGGCTATAACCTCTTTTAGCTGGTTCTTTTGTTGCTGAACGGAAGCTAGTGCCTTGTGTTTTAGCTTTTGCTTTAGATTTAGTTTCATTTTCCAATAGATCTTCAGGTATTTCTCTTAAAAATCTAGAAGCCATATTGGATTGTGGTCGTCCAAATAACATTCTTGATGTTGCATGTGTTAAATATAATGTTTCTTCAGCACGTGTGATAGCTACATAACAAATACGTCTCTCTTCTTGCATTTCATGTTCCTCATCGCTCTTAATTGCTCTAATGTGTGGGAATAAAGACTCTTCCATGCCCATGATAAATACAATCGGAAATTCTAGACCTTTAGCAGAGTGCATTGTCATCAACGTGATACCATCTTCAATTTGCGCTTCATCTATATCTGCAACTAATGATAAATCTGTTAAAAAGTTAATTAATGACTGTTCTTCTAATGGTGTATTCTCTTCATAATCTTTGGGAACAGACATAAACTCATCAATATTTTCAAGTCTACTTCTAGATTCTAACGTTTGTTCACGTTCTAACATATCACGGTAACCTGATTTAACTAGCACTTCTTCAACAATTTCAGTAATTTCAAGAAATTCTTGTTGTTTGATAAGATTTTGCATTACATCATAAAAATTAATACATTCTTGCGTTACTTTTTTAGATAATCCAATAAAGTCTACTTCAGCTAATGCATCAAACATGCTTAAATCATTTTGCATTGCATAAGTTTGAATTTTATCTACTGAAGTTGGTCCAATACCACGTTTTGGAATGTTTATTACACGACGCAAGCTAATATCATCATTACTATTGGCAATGATTCGTACATAACTTAATAAATCTTTAATTTCTTTTCTATCATAGAATTTTTGACCGCCAACCATTGTATAGGGAAGATTTGATTTCATAAACGTTTCTTCAAGTACACGTGACTGTGCGTTCGTACGATATAAAATAGCCATATCTTTATATTTCTTTCCATTACGCTGATGTTTCATAATTTCGCGTACAACATATTCCGCTTCATCTCGTTCAGTTGTTGCTTCATAATAATGTATTTTATCGCCGTCAGTATTGCCCGTCCATAATCCTTTAGGTTTACGCTCTGAATTATTTTTAATTACTTCATTAGCCGCATTTAAAATATTTTTTGTAGAACGATAGTTTTGCTCTAGGAAAACCGTTTTTGCTTCTGGATAATCTTCTTCAAAAGAAAGGATATTTTGTATATCTGCGCCACGCCATCCGTATATAGATTGATCTGAGTCACCTACAACGCAAAGGTTTTTAAATTTATTTGCAAGGAGTTTAACTAATGTATATTGTGCTTTATTCGTATCTTGATACTCATCCACATGAATATACTGGAATTTGTTTTGATAATAATCTAATACTTCTGGAACTCGTTCAAATAGACGTATTGTAATCATAATCAAATCATCAAAATCTAGTGCTTCGTTTCTTGAAAGTTGACGTTGATAACCTTTATAAACAGTAGCAACCATTTGTGCATGATAATCATTTGCTTCTTTTTGTGCATCTTCCGGCGTTTTTAATTCGTTTTTCAAATTACTAATAGCGCCTATAAACATTCTAGGCTCAAACTTTTTGCTATCGATATTTTCATTTTTTAATACATCTCTAATTACTGATTTTTGGTCAGTTGGATCAATAATTGTAAAATTGCGTTCTATACCAATTCTATCTGCATCTCTTCGAAGTATTCTCACACACATAGAGTGAAATGTAGACATCCATAGCACTTGAGCTTGTTCTCCAACTAATGTCTCAACACGTGCTTTCATTTCTTTGGCAGCTTTATTTGTAAATGTGATGGCTAATACGTTATATGGAGACACGTCTTTCTCATCAAGCAAGTAAGCTATACGATGTGTTAAGACACGTGTTTTGCCTGAACCTGCACCTGCCATTATAAGCAATGGCCCCTCTGTTGTACGTACTGCTTGGCTTTGTTCCTCATTCATCTTATTAACTAATGCGTTCATTTATGTGACTCCTTTATCTCAACTGTTTTTAATGCTTTTTCTATATCTTTATATATAATGTCTCCAACTATAATAGTGTCTGCGATTGAAGCCATTTGTTTTGCATCATTATAATCACTAATACCACCACCATAAAATAGTTGTGTATCTGTTAATTGATTTGCTGCTGCTTTTACTATTTCTACTTCTCCATATGTACCACTATATTCTATATACATAACCGGTAATTTGTACATATCATTAATCATTAATGCATAAGCTTCAATATCTTCATCCGTTAAGTTTGTATTTGCTTGCGTCACTTTCGCGACTTTACTATCAGGATTAAGTACGACATAGCCTTCAAATATGACTTCATCAAAATCAATTATTTGTCCGAATGACTTGAGTGCATCTAACAATATGCCATTATGATATTTAACATCTGAACTGTTTAACACGGTAGGCACGAAATAAAAGTCGAAGCCAAGCATTACGCTATCTACATTTGAAATTTCCAATGCTATGGGTAATGAAAATTGGTTTAAGCGTCGCTTTAAATGAAACACATTATCTTCAGTAACTTCATCTGTTCCACCTATGATAATTGCGTCCGTATTAGATAAACAAATTGCTTCTAATTCTTCGTCAGATATTAACTTTGCAGGGTCTAATTTAAAAATATGTTTCCACTTTTTAATGTCATACATGATATGTTACTCCTTTTTTAAACATACATATGATTATATCATTTTTAGTCTGTGAGTTCTAAAATGATGTCGAAAAAAACCACCCCAATATTTCTGAGATGATTTTTATAATTTAGTTTCCTTTTTACGGTAATTATTTAATTTAACTGGTAATAACTTTCTAAATTTGTATCTTGGTTGTCTATAATTCCAGCTAATTCAGGTCCTACATATCGCAAATGCCATGCTTCATATGCATAGCCAGTGTGCTTTGATTGCCCTTTAGGATACCTAATAATAAATCCATATTTAGAAGCGTTTTGAGCTAACCAGTGTGCTTCTTTTGTATGTTCAAAATCTTCGTGGAAATTTTCGAGTGACCTTTGCGTGCCTACATCGAATGCTAATCCTGTTTGATGTTCTGAATGTCCTGGTTTAGCAGTATATTGTTTCGCGACTTTTTTTCCATCATTTTCAAGATATGATTTCACTACTTTTTGTTGATCTTTATAACTTCTATAGCCACTAATATATTTTAAATCTAATTCTTTTTGTTCAGCTTTATCTAACATTTCATTTAATTTACGTCTGGCTTTTTTATTTTCAGCAGGTTTATAGTGTTGCGGTAATTGATATGTTTTGTTAACAATGACATGTCCATTCACTTTCGTCACGCCTTGTCTTCCAACAATAATTGGTAATGCATTTTTAGGTTCGACGATATTTGAATGCATAGGTTGTTGATGATTAGAAGCTATAATAAGCAACATTCGTATGACAATACCGATAAATAATAAAGTCACAATTACAATTATCCACTTCTTAAACACAGTAATTTCCCCTCCAACATGTGTACATATAATAATATTTTCAAAGAATGCATTTAACAAAGATGTAGTTGATACGTCTCAATTACCATTCTATCACTTTACAAAACATAAAGAAGCTGCCGACAAAGTATTATACTCTATCGACAGCTAGGGTTAACTTAAATAGTTAACCTTACTTCTCATATAAAATTATCTAATCAGCCGTTTCAATATTCATGCGATCTAGAATTACGGTATAAGCATCATTGCCCCATTGCAACGATCTTTTCACACGAGAAATTGTTGCAGTTGATGCACCAGATTCTTGTTCAATTGTCGCATAAGTGAAGCCTTGTTTAATCATTTTTGCGACTTGTAATCGTTGTGACAATGACTGTATTTCATTAACAGTACATAAATCATCAAAGAATTCATAACATTCTTCTCTATTTTCAAGCGTCAAAATCGCATCGAACAATTCATCTAATGCTTTTCCTCTTAATTTTTCTATTTGCATTCAAAACAACCCCTGTATCTTTCAATTTAATCTCAGTTTAACGTACTAATACATTAAAGTGTAACGATTTCCCTTGAAAAATTCAATTATTCCTGATTATTCTAAACCAGCTCTTTCAAAAATAGTGTCAACTTGGTTTAAATGGTGTTTTGGATTGAAACATTCATCTAAGTCTGCTTCAGATAATAATGTTGTAATTGAATTGTCTTGTTCTATTAATGTTCTAAATGGTGTTTTAGTTTCCCAAGACTCCATCGCCTTAGGTTGTACTTTATCATATGCTTCTTCACGTGCCAAACCTTTATTAATTAAAGCTAATAATACACGTTGTGAGTAGATTAAACCAAACGTTTTATCAATATTTCCAAGCATATTATCTTCAAATACTGTAAGTCTATCAACAATATTTGTAAAACGGTTCAAGCCGTAGTCTAATGCAATCGTAACATCTGGGAGCATAATTCGTTCAGCTGAAGAATGAGAAATATCTCGTTCATGCCATAACGGAACGTTTTCATAAGCTGTTGTCACATAACCTCTTATCACACGTGCAATACCTGTAATGTTTTCAGAACCAATTGGATTACGTTTGTGTGGCATTGCTGATGAACCTTTTTGTCCTTTAGCAAATGCTTCTTCTACTTCACGTGTCTCAGTTTTTTGTAAATTACGTATTTCCACGGCAAATTTTTCCATTGAAGTACTGATAAGTGCAAGTGTCGCAATATAATAAGCATGACGATCACGTTGTAGCGTTTGTGTTGATACTGGAGCTGCACCCAGGCCTAAATTTTCACACACATGTGCTTCTATTTCAGGTGGTATGTTAGCAAAAGTCCCTACTGCACCACTCATTTTTCCAACTTCAATTTCTTCTCTTACGCGTTTAAAACGTTCTAAATTACGTTGCATTTCTGTATACCAAAGCGCCATTTTGACACCAAACGTTGTTGGTTCAGCATGCACACCGTGTGTACGACCCATCATTAATGTATATTTGTAATCTTTTGCTTTTTTCGCTAATACTTCAATAAATCTTTCTAAATCTTTTTCAATAATGTCGTTTGCCTGTTTAATCACATAACTTAACGCAGTATCTACTACATCAGTTGAAGTTAAACCATAATGAACCCACTTACGTTCTTCACCAAGTGTTTCAGAAACTTGTCTAGTAAATGCGACTACATCATGACGTGTTTCTTGTTCAATTTCCTGTGCACGTTCAACATCAACTTTGGCGTTTTCACGTATTTTTTTGACGTCTGCCTCAGGTATATCCCCTAGTTTACTCCAAGCTTCACAAGCAAGTATCTCTACTTCCAACCAAGCTTCATAGCGATTTTGATCAGTCCAAATATTAGACATTTCTTCTCTAGAATAGCGTTCAATCATTGAAATTAGCTCCTATCTTACATAAGTTTTAGTTCACAAACCTCAAAACATGCACATTTAAGTTCATTTTCACTTTAAAGTTCGTGTTTATTCTTTTCAATACTAGTTTAACAGAATTACTTTGAAATGTATAAGCCTTTTAAGCCTACTATAGAAATTATTTAGAATCAAAATATTAAAAAAAGAGCCCGAAACATAAATACATGTATCAGGCTCCCATATTTATCATTCTTGTAATTTGCCTACGAACTCAATTTCTTGTTTAAGTACCTCTACGCTGCCGTCTTTATTTTCTTTGTAAACAGGCTTTTCAAAACGTTTAACTGGTGTATAGCCAGCTTCACGCATGCGACCCAAACAATCTTGAATTGACTCGTGTTCTTCGACTTTGAATTTTTGTTGTTTTTTCATATGCTTTCAACTTCATCCGTATCATATTGTTTAAGTTTTTTACTTTTAACACCTTTCGCCCAGAACCCTCCATGAATTGTACGCGGTTCATATGCGACCATAAATGCTTTTGCATCAATTTGTTTAATCGTCTCAATTAATTTAGCTTCAAAACGTCTCGGTGTAAGTATTTGTAAAATCAAGCGTTTGCCATCTCGGCCGTATGCAGTATTATGTGTCACACCATACCCTAAATCTCTTAATTGTCTTGGTAAGTCTAACTCATACTCAGATGAAGTTACATTGACTACTGTATAACCAAGTGCTAGTTTTTCTTCAATCTTCATACCAACAATAATACCTATTGAAAAACCAAAGGCGTATGCAAGTACATTTTGGATTTGATCCAAACTAGACATTACCATACCTAAACCAATAACATATACAAGGACTTCCAAGAAGCTCACGATTGCAGCAACATAGCGATAACCTTTAAGGGTTAATATTGTTCTCATCGTTAAGCATGTTACATAAGCAACGTTGATTATAAAAATGGCTAAAACCATTAACCATGGCGTAGATGTTATCACTGACATGTCCATTTTCCTTTCTGTTACATTAAATTCAAGTAATTCTATCAGTAAGTTTATATTTTGTCACTAAAAACTTACGGTTATAGTAGTTAATTTTTAGGCCATGTGTGTCTTGTATAAGCTAATTCTCTTTTATGTGCACTCTTAATATAATGACGCTCAATAACTTCTTGTGCATCATCTGGTACCGATTTGCCTTCCAAATAATCATCTATGTGATCATAACTCACACCTAGTGCCTCTTCATCTGGTAATTGTGGCTTGTCTTCTTCTAAATCTGCAGTAGGCACCTTTTCATATAAGTGCTTCGGCGCTTCTAAATACTTTAATAATTGTCTACCTTGGCGTTTGTTCAAACCAAATAGCGGTGCAATATCAGCAGCACCATCACCATATTTCGTATAAAAACCCGTTACACTTTCAGCCGAATGATCCGTACCGATTACTATACCTTGTTTATTTGCAGCAATTGAGAATTGTACTTTCATACGTTCACGTGCTTTTTCATTTCCTTTTTGAAAATCAGTAAGTGAAATACCAGCACCTTTTAGTGATTGCACACTCTGATCTACAGCTGATTTAATATTAATCGTTACTACTGCGTCCGGTTGGATGAACTTCAATGCATCTTCCACTTCGGCTGCATCTTTTTGTTCACCATATGGTAATTTAACAGCAATGAATTGGCAATGAATTTTTTCTTCTTTTAACTCATTAACTGCAGTTTGACACAGTTTACCAGCTAAAGTGGAATCTTGGCCACCTGAAATACCTAACACTAAAGATTGGATAAATGAGTGAGATTGTACATAGCTTTTAATAAATTGAATTATGCTACGCGCTTCTTGTTCACTGTCAATCATTGGTTGGACATTCATTTCTTTAACAATGATTTCTTGTAAATTACTCATTTTCTTCCATCTCCTTTACATGTTCTGCGACTTCAAATATACGTTTATGTTTATTTTCCCAACATGCTGTACTTAAATCTACAGGGTATTCTTGTGGGTTAAGATGACGCTTATTTTCATCCCATAAATAGGTAAGATTTTCTTTCAAATAAGTTTGTGCTTCTTGTTCACTTGGTAAATCATATACTAATTTACCGTCTTTATAAATATCATGATGCAAATCTTTCGCTATAAATGATTTTATAAATTTCATCTTGTAGGTATGGACAGGATGAAAAAGTTTAAGCGGCGTCGTTTCATATGGATCTTCATGATCCAATGTAATGTAGTCTCCTTCAGCTTTGTTCGTTTTTTTATTAATGATACGGTATACCTTTTTCTTGCCTGGCGTCGTTACTTTTTCTGCATTATTTGAGAGTTTAATACGATCAACATATGCGCCAGAACTATCTTCAACAGCAACGAGCTTATAAACTGCACCAAGTGCTGGTTGGTCATAGCCTGTAATTAATTTAGTACCTACACCCCATGAATCAACTCTTGCACCTTGTGATTTCAAACTCGTGATTGTCTGTTCATCTAAATCGTTTGAAGCAATAATTTTGGCATCTGTAAATCCAGCTTCATCTAACATACGTCGCGCTTCTTTAGAAAGGTAAGCAATATCTCCTGAATCTAATCGAATACCTACGAAATTAATTTTGTCCCCTAATTCTTTTGCAACTTTAATTGCTGTTGGAACACCAGATTTTAGCGTATGGAATGTATCTACTAAAAACACACAGTCCTTATGTCGCTCGGCGTATTTTTTAAAAGCAATATATTCATCACCATATGTTTGCACCATTGCATGGGCGTGTGTACCAGATACTGGAATGCCAAATAACTTTCCTGCTCTTACATTACTTGTAGAATTGAAGCCACCAATGTATGATGCTCTGGCTCCCCATAATGCTGCGCCCGCTTCTTGCGCACGGCGTGTACCAAATTCCATTAACATATCATCCAGCGCAACTTGTCGAATACGACTCGCCTTTGTTGTAATCAAAGTATGGAAATTCACTATATTTAATAGCATCGTTTCTATTAATTGAGCTTGTATTAGTGGCGCCTCTACTCTCATTAATGGTTCATTACCAAAACAAAGCTCACCTTCGTGCATTGAGCGAATATTACCAGTAAATTTCAAGTCTTTTAAATAACTCAAGAAATCCTCTTGATAGCCAATAGATTTTAAATATTCTATATCTGATTCTGAAAAATGAAATTGATTTATATATTCAATCACACGCTTTAATCCATTAAAAACCGCATAGCCACTGTCGAATGGCATATTTCTAAAATACAAATCAAAGACTGCTAATCGTTCATGAATACCATCATTCCAATAACTTTCAGCCATATTTATTTGATATAAATCATTATGCAATACTAATGTATCGTCTTCGTATTGGTACACAAAAATCTCTCCAATCAGCTTTTCTATTAGTTTAGCATAAAAGAAACGTTGTTAGCACCTGAAATACCATCCTATTTAATAGCATTCGTGCAACATTTTCAGTTTGCTATTGTTCATTATTTTAAATTTTGATAAAAGTGTGACATTACTAACGACAAAGTAGTGACATTTATAGTTTTATAATTATAAATTAACTGTAATCACTTATAATACTAAGTGAGGTGTTTATATGTTAAATGAAGCTAAATCATTTATTAAAACAATGCATAAAGAATTAAGTTACGATGAACATGTTACATTAGATAGAATTAAAGAAATTGAAATTGCTATTCAAACAAATGGCACGTATGAACATACAATTGAAGAACTTACTTATGGTGCTAAATTGGCTTGGAGGAATTCTAATCGTTGTATTGGTCGATTTTTTTGGAATTCATTAACTGTAGCAGACGCAAGAGATATTCAAACTGAAGATGAATTTATAGCTACAATTGAAAATCACATAACAACTGCAACAAATAATGGAAAAATCAAACCTTATATCACTATCTTTTCACAGCACCAACCACCACAAATTTATAATAATCAATTAATCAGATATGCAGGTTATTCAGATTTAGGCGACCCTGCTGAACGAAGTATAACGCAACTCGCTGAACATCTTGGATGGACAGGAGAACATACTCACTTTGATGTCTTACCTTTAATTTATAAGATGCCTGAAGGTAATTTAAAATATCATACTTATAACCCAGAATTAATTAGGGAAGTTCCTATAACACATGACCGCTATCCAAAGTTAAAACAACTCGGTTTAAAATGGTATGCCGTTCCTATTATATCAAGTATGGATTTAAAAATTGGCGGCATTACATACCCAACAGCACCATTTAACGGTTGGTATATGGTAAATGAGATTGCTGTTCGTAATTTTACAGATAGTTATCGTTATAATTTGCTAGAAAGTGTTGCAGAAGCATTTGAATTTGATACACTTAAGAATAATTCTTTCAATAAAGATCGTGCACTTGTCGAACTAAATGATGCAGTGTATCATTCCTTTAAAAATGAAGGCGTCTCTATTGTTGATCATTTGACTGCTTCTAAGCAGTTTGAACGATTTGAAAAGAATGAAACAAAAGAAGGAAGAGATGTTACTGGTAAATGGTCATGGTTATCACCTTCGTTATCTCCAACATTGGTGGCAAATTATCATCATGGTTATAAAAATGAAATTCGAGAACCTAATTTCTTTTATAAGAAATCAACATCTACGGGTTGTCCATTCCATTAAACACTCTATCCTTACACATATAAACAAGGGGTAACGTCACATGAAACTTTATTATTTAGGCCCAAAAGGGACCTTTTCATACTTAGCAGCAAAACAATATAAATCAGAATCTGAAATGGATTTTGAAGCCAAATCTAACCTGTACGAAGTAGTACAAGCTGTTTCTAACGATGATAACAGTATCGCCGTAGTACCAATTGAGAATTCAATTGAAGGGACGATTAATATTGTCGCAGATGCATTAACACAACAAAATATTTTTGCACAAGGTGAACTTCATTTAGATATTCAATTCGCGTTGTATGGTTCTCAAGGTGCTACAGTAAATGATATCTCAAAAGTTTATTCTATTGCGCCTGCGATTAGTCAAACGAGTCAGTACATACAAAAGCAAGGGTTCACGTATGACTATGTAGACAGTACAATCAAAAGTTTGGAAAAAATAACTAATCACGTTGGTGCCATTGCACCTTTAGGTAGTGGTGAAGCATACGGCTATTCACCTATTGAGGAAAACATACAAGACTTCCCACATAATGTAACGCGCTTTTTAGTCGTTAGTAACCAACCGAGTAGCATCGAGGATGTAGAGGATGCGAGCGATACATTATTGCTCATCACGCCTCAATTTGATAAACCTGGTTTATTAGCAAGCATATTAAATACTTTTGTTTTATTTAATATTAACTTGTCTTGGATTGAATCTAGACCTTTAAAAACACAACTCGGAATGTACCACTTTTTTGTACAAGCAGACACACCAATCAATGAAGATTTGGCTAAGGTTATTAAAATTTTAAACACGCTAGACTTCCAAGTCTCAATTATTGGTTCATTTAATAAATTAAGTTAAGTTTATTTTTATATAACTCAATTAAACAAACCAAAAACTCTCCATTTCATTATTTAGAAATGGAGAGTTTTATTTATCTATATTATTATTTAAGTGGCAATGGCTTGGTTACATCTATACCTAATACTGGTGGTACTAGGAAGTAAACAACGAGTACTATAACGATAATACTTAGTATGTTTATCCAAAAGCCGACAGACGCCATTCTTTTAATACTAATACGTCCTGTACCAAATACAATTGCATTCGGTGGCGTACCTACTGGCAACATAAATGCACAGTTCGCCGCCATTGCAGCAGGTGCCATCAGCAATAACGGATGAACGTTTACTGCAACTGATAATGTTGCAAGAATTGGTAATATCATCGTTGCAGTTGCAGTATTAGATGTAATTTCAGTTAAGAACAGTACAAATACGGTAATGACTATTACAATGATTAAAGGACTCACACCTTCTATCAGTTTCAACTGATCGCCAAGCCATGCTGCTAAACCACTTGATGATATCCCTTCCGCTAGCGCTAGACCCCCACCAAAGAGAATTAATACACCCCATGGTAAATCTTTAGCCACATCCCAATCTATAATACGTTTATGTTGTTCTTTATTTTTCGCAGGAATTAAAAAGAGTAAGACTGCAATAAACATAGCTATAGTTCCATCATCTATTTCTGAAGTATATGTCCAATTTTTCAGTAAAAACTCTCTGCTTATCCATAAGAAACTAGCAAGCACGAACACAGCTTGAACTACTTTCTCTTCATATTTCATCTTGCCTAATTCATCTAATTTTCTTTTAATTAACGCTTTACCACCTGGTAATGCTTTCATATCATGTCTAAAAGCTATATATCGTATGTATGCCCAAACTAAGAATAGTAAAACAATAACCGTTGGTACACCAATAATCATCCATTTAGCAAAACTAATTTCTTCACCAAATGCAGATTGATATTGTCCCTTTAAAATAATCAGAGGCGGTGTCCCAATTAACGTGCCAAGACCACCGATTGTACCGGCATAACCAATTGCTAAAACTATGGATTGCTCAAACTTAGTAATACTTGAATCTTTAATGCCTTTATCTTTTAATTCACTGGCTTCTTTAATAATTGCTAAACCAATCGGAATCATAATCATAACAGCGGCAGTGTTCGACACAAACATGGATAAAAAGGCTGTCGCAATCATAAATCCTAGTAAAATCTTTCCTGTACTTGTCCCTAATGTATTGATAATCGTTAGAGCAACTCGGGTATGTAAATTCCATCTTTCCATGGCAATCGCTAAAATGAAACCGCCTAAGAATAAAAAGATAATATCATTACCATATTGTGATGAAACTTCTTCTGGACTTAATACATGTCCAATTGGCATCAATATTAATGGTAACAAACTCGTTGCTGCAATCGGAATAGCTTCAGTAATCCACCACGTTGCAATCCAAAGTGTTATTGCTAAAACAAATATACCTTTACTTGATAAACCTTCAGGCTGTAAAAATAGTAATGTTAAAACAAATAATAGTGGCCCCAATATTAAGCCTATTAATTGTCCACTGTTATAAGACTTCTTTTCTTTCTTGTTAGAAAAAAACATTAAATATTGTGACCTTCTCATATCCCCTTTGTTCAAATTGTTCATATTCGTCCCCCTCTAAAGTTACTTTTCTGAATATTCATAACATTTCTTAGTTTATAACATAATATAATCTTAATGAAATATCAATGCTAAACCGCTTACAAACACATCCTTTATAATGTCAATGTAGCATTCTAATCCTGTTTAATTAGACTTAACATTATTTTAAATTTTATCATCATAAGATAAAAATAAATTTTTAATGTCTTTCAAATACATTTTAGGTGGCGATTCATCAAACTCATTTTGAGCAATAAAAATATTTTTATGTTTTATATTATTATAACTTTGAATCCGAATTGCATATTTCTCTATCGTTCCAACAAATTTATTTTGATAAATATTTAAATTACACCCTGCTTGAGTTGATCTTTGTTTCCCTTTTAAATCTTTTGCATTTTTACCATCTTTAACTGCTAAAAAACGAACACCACCAGCACAGTTTTTAAAAATATTATGATGAATATACGTATCTTTATATTTTAAAGGTGTTAGTGCATATTGCTTTATCCCTTCAAATGTATTAAAACGAATATGGATATTTTGATAAAATTGATTATAACGACTTGCATGAGAACCAATCGCCCTGTTCCAGGACTGCATCGTAGGCGTATCTGAATTGCCAAAATAACAATTTTCTATTATTACATTTTTTGTAATCGTTCCGTCTGTCGTCCCAAATTTAGGAAACGCACCTGGTACTTGAATATCTAACTGAATTGCTTCTGAAAAAGTTCTTGTCCCATCACTATCATTGAATCCTAAAAATTTACAATTATTTATATATAATCCATTTACCCCACATGCATCCAGTCCATGACCACCTATAATATCTTTAAAGGTCACATCGACAATTTGAATATCTTGGGCATGTCCTATACACATTGCTGTATTATTATAAGGGAAATCATAGCCATTCATATCAAATGTTCCTCCTGCAATATAAATATGGCTGTTGCCGTTATAACCATAGTAAGGTTTAAACCTTCTACCATTTTTTAGTAAGGCATCTTTCCCACATCTTTTAAGAACTGCGCCTTTATCTAGCAATAATGTTGTAGACTCATAAATAACCAGTGACTTGCGTATATGAAACTCACCTTTAGGTACATATATTGTTATCGAAGGATATTTTTTTGCATAATTCAATGCACGTTGCATTGCTCGTGTATCTGCGCTTTTACTTTTACCTTTTAATCCAAATTCCTTTGCATTAATCATCATAGGACAATCCCTCTCTTTCTCAATACTTTATAATAAACTTAATTAAGAATTTTCAAACGCGTTTGTTGTAGCTTTATTGATTTATCTACTTAGTATATAATACTTATTATCTTTAATATTAGGAGTGTTCACAAATTATGAAAAAAAGTGCACTTATTGTAGTGGATTATTCAAATGATTTTGTTGCAGATAACGGAAAAATGACTTGTGGCATTCCAGCCCAGCAAATTGAACATTATATTGTGGAAAGAATTGAAGTATATAATAAAAAACAACAGAACATTTTCTTTATGATGGATTTACATTTTGAAGAAAATAGTTATCATCCTGAGAACAAGCTCTTCCCTCCTCACAATATTCTAGGAACATCTGGGAGAGAACTTTACGGCAAAGTAAATGATATCTATCAAAATATATTATTTAATGATCACATACATTTTTTAGATAAAACACGTTATGATGCTTTTTGCGGTACTTCGTTAGATATTTTGCTACGAGAAAGAAATGTAACACATTTAGAAATTGTTGGTGTATGTACCGACATTTGTGTATTACATACAGCGATTACTGCCTATAATTTAGGTTATTCTATCAGTATTTCTCATAAAGGCGTTGCTTCATTTAATCCAACAGGTCATGATTGGGCTTTAGATCATTTTAAAAATTCCTTAGGTGCTGAAGTAGAATAACTATGCAAACTCATGATAAAATAATATTAACTATATAAATAAGGAGAATTTAGATATGGCAAAAACTTATATTTTCGGACATAAAAATCCAGATACAGATGCTATTGCATCTGCCATCATCATGGCAGATTTTGAACAACAAACAGGTAATTCGGAGGCTGCGTCTTACCGTTTAGGCGAAATAGGTCCTGAAACGCAATTTGCTTTAGATCATTTCAAAGTAGAAGCGCCAGAATTACTTAACGATAATCTAGCTGATCAAAATGTTATTTTAGTTGACCATAATGAATTCCAACAAAGCGCAGATTCAATTGCTGACGCTACAATTCAACATGTCGTAGATCACCATAGAATTTCTAATTTTGAAACTGCAGCACCTTTATATTACCGTGCTGAACCAGTTGGTTGTACAGCAACAATTTTATACAAAATGTATAAAGAACGCGGTTTTGAAATTAAACCTGAAATTGCTGGCTTAATGATTTCTGCAATTATCTCAGATAGTTTATTATTCAAATCACCTACATGTACTGAAGAAGATGTGCAAACTGCAGAAGCATTGAAAGCGATCGCCAATGTTGACTTAGAATCTTACGGTTTAGATATGTTAAAAGCAGGTGCGTCTACAACAGACAAATCAATTTCAGATATCTTATCTATGGATGCAAAATCTTTCAACATGGGAGATTATTCAACTCATATTGGACAAGTTAATACTGTGGATATTGATGAAGTCTTTGCACGTCAAGAAGAATTAACAAAAGCTATGTTAGAAACAAGTGCAAATGAAAAATATGATTTATTTGTGTTAGTCGTGACTGACATCATTAATAGTGATTCTAAAATTTTAGTAGTAGGACCTGAAACAGACAAAGTAGGTAAAGCTTTCAATGTTGAACTTGAAAACAATACTGCATTCTTACCTGGAGTAGTTTCTCGTAAAAAACAAGTTGTACCTCAAATTACAGAAGCTTTAAACGAAGTCGTTTAATAGTATATGATAAACACTGAGTGGACAAAGAAACTAAACACCTAACCGCTCAGTATTCTGGAACATAGTAAATATGTTCCAGTTTTTTATCCATTTGCATAAGCATAGCGACATCTCATACTAGGAGGAATATCATTTGAATTCAATAGAGCAAACTTTCCATAATAGTAAACAATATTTTAATACTCACGAAACCAAAGATCTTAAGTTTAGAAAAAAACAACTCAAACTCTTGGGTGAAAGTATTAAAAATCATGAAAATGAATTACTCGACGCACTTCAAAAAGATTTAGGAAAAAACAAAGTGGAAGCTTATGCAACCGAGATTGGATTCACTTTAAAAAGCATTAAGTCAGCACGCAAAGAACTTAAAAATTGGGCGAAAAGAAAACAAGTTAACACGCCCCTTTATTTATTCCCTACTAAAAGTTATATCATGAAAGAGCCTTATGGTACGGTCTTAATTATCGGGCCTTTTAATTACCCTTTCCAATTACTCATTGAACCATTAATTGGTGCAATAGCAGCGGGAAATACAGCTATACTTAAACCATCAGAATTCACACCACACGTTGCAGATATAGTACAGCAAATTATTGAAGATGTATTCAACCCTGAATATATTAGTGTATGTCAAGGCGACGCAGAAACTACACAATCGCTCATACACCTACCTTTTGATTATGTCTTTTTCACTGGCAGCGAAAAAGTAGGACGTATTGTCTATCGTGCAGCTAGCGAAAACTTAACGCCTGTCACTTTAGAATTAGGGGGTAAATCTCCTGCGATTGTAGATGAATCAGCAAATATCAAAGTAGCAAGCGAACGCATTTGTTTTGGAAAATTTACGAACGCTGGTCAAACTTGTGTGTCACCAGACTATATTTTAGTTAACCGAAAAGTCAAAAGCCAACTCATCGCGGCACTCAAAAATACCATCACTGAATTTTACGGTAAATCTATACAAGATAGTCCAGATTTCGGTCGTATTATTAATCAAAAACATTTCGACCGTTTAGACCATTTATTAAATGTTCATAAAACAGAAATTGCATTTGGCGGTCAATCTGATGCAGATGATAAATACATCGCTCCAACCATTTTAGATGGTATTACTTTCGATGCTAAAATAATGGAAGATGAGATTTTCGGCCCTATTTTACCAATCATTCCTTATGATGACTTTGATGAAGCAATTGATTTAATACGCACTAAACCTAAGCCACTCAGCTTATATTTATTTAGCGAAGATGAAAATGCAACAGAACGTGTACTTCATGAAATTTCATTTGGTGGTGGCGCGATTAATGATACGCTGATGCACCTCGCAAACCCAAACTTACCTTTTGGTGGTGTCGGTGCCTCGGGGATTGGACAATATCATGGTAAATATAGTTTTGATACGTTTAGTCATGATAAATCTTATGTATTTAAATCTACAAGACTTGAATCAAGCCTCATATTCCCACCATATAAAGGGAAATTTAAATACATCAAAACATTTTTCAACAAATAGAAATTAACCTAGTATGGCAGTGTATTATCCATACTAGGTTATTTTTTTAATTTTTTTCAATTGTCTTTATTTTAAAAATTGTACACAAACGCCTTCTGGTGCTGATTCATGATGATCAACTTTTTCTAATTGTCCTGTAATTTTATCACGTTTGAAAACTGTCAGTGTATAGTCACCTTCTTGGTGTGCACAAACTAAGAAATCGTCTGAGTCAGTAATGTTGAAATCACGTGGGAATTCGCCACCACTTGATACAATATCAACGAATGAAATCGTTGAACCATCATCACTTACTTTAAAAATGGCAATACTATCGTGCCCTCTATTCGTGATGTATAAGAATTTTTGATCGTGTGACTGTCTTACTGCCGCTAATTTTGTATCACCTTCAAAATTTTCTGGAATTGTTGAATGTCGTTGGAGTTCTGTGAATTTTCCGTCTTCATATTTTACTGTACTTACGACATTTGATAACTCATGGACAACATAAGCAAACTTCCCATTTTCATGAAAAGTAATATGTCTTGGTCCATCCCCTGGTTCAAAATCACTCACTGCATGTTCACTAAAACCATGATCATTAAATTCGTATGTTACTATTTTATCTGTACCTAAATCGATTGCAACAACATATTTTTCATCTGGTGTTGTACTAATAAAATGCACATGTGGCTGATCTTGTCTTTCGTGTGGCCCAGTTGGATAATTGTGCTCTAACTCTTGAATCAAACGTATGATTTCACCTGTTTCAGGATTCGCTTCATATAAGCGCGCTAATCCAGCACCGTAAACAGACTCAAAAATAAACTTTCCGTCTGGTGACACATCTACATAACAGCCGCTACCTTTTGTAGAAGCAAGACATTTATTAATTAATTTGAGTTTACCATCTTCTTCTATTTTAAGACTAGCAACACCGCAATTATCTCCTTCACGTGTTACAGCATATAAAAATGAATTATGTTGATTTACATAAGTGGATGCTTCTAATTCATATCCTGTTTCAACTTCTGTTACGCTTCCAGTTTGTTCATCTAATTCAAAACGATAAACACCTTTGCCCTCTTTTTTCGTATACGTACCAATATAACCTGTTGTCGTCATGTAAACCCCTCCATATTATTGTAGTTTCATTTTAATAAATATCTATACTAAATGACAATATAACGATTATTATCAATTTCTATCAAATTAAGATTCATGCTTTATTAACTTAAAATAAGGAAAAACTTCTTGCAATAACACGAACATATGTTCTATCATTGTGTTGAGGTGATTTTATGATTCCGAAAAAATATCAAAATGAAAATGACTATAGAAATATACCAAGAGAATTTCTTAATGCCAATATCCCGCAAGGTCGTGGCATGGTTAAATGGGCAGCTTTCATTATATGTATTTAATTAATACAAAAGCCGAATTAACAGTATTTTCAACATAGTATTTATGTATTATATGTTAAAACAATCTTAAAAAGGATACTGATTATGAAACCAGTATCCTTTTTAAGATTAACAGCATTTATTATTATCTTTTTCTTTTGCTTCCTCTTTTTCTTTTTTATTATCCGTGTTTTCTTCAATTTCTACTGAACAACATGACTGCTCTTGAGGTTTTAATTTTTTTAACGCGTCTTTGATACCCATTTACTTCACCTCCTTAAATGATTAAGTTAACAATTAGGCCTGTAGCAACTGCCACTACTAAAATTGCTATAACAAAAGATATTACAAATTTCTTTTTAAATAATTTAGATAACAATACAACTTCAGGAATACTTGCTCCTGCGCCACCTATAATTAATGCTACGACTGTTCCCAGTGACATACCTTTAGATACTAAAGCTTCAGCTATAGGAAGCATTGTTTCTGGTCTAATATACATAGGTATACCAATAACAGAAGCAATAATAACAGAGATAATACTATCGCCACTCGCATATTGTGTTATAAAGCTTTCTGGAATAAATCCATAAATAAATGCACCGATAAATACACCAATAATTAAATAAGGTAACATTGGATATAGGAAAGCCCAAGCATCATTTAGCGCTTGCTTAACACGAGATCCTGATTTATTAGTGAAAAATCCATCACCTTTGACATTAACGCCTTTATAACTCTCTGCTAAATTCACTTTTGAAAAAACAAGGCCAGTTAAAATGCTGAATATCGCTAATACAACAAAATAAACAACAGCAACTTTCCACCCTAATAAAATCCATAGCATAAATATCATGAGTGGATTCATGAGTGGCGAAGCGATTAAGAAACTCATAGCTGGACCAAACGGAACTTTAGAGTTTAACAAACCTGCAAGTATAGGAATAGTAGAACAAGAACAAAATGGTGTTATAGCACCAAAAATCATTCCTAATACATAGTTGGTTGCTTTATTTGGTTTGCTTAAAAGCTTTTGTATTTTATCTTCTGATACTACTTGTTGAATTAAACTTACAATAAAACTTACAACTATAAATAATGCTAACAATTCAAAAAATAACATTAAAAATGTTTTTATGAATTCGATGATTGAATCTGTCATTAGCATAACTCCTCTGAATTTATTTAATCAACTTTTTTTGATATATAAATTAAAAAAAGTTGATTAATATGATGTGTAAGAAGATAAATCCTATAATATTTTACAGCAAGTATCTTCAGTTAATACAACTTGAATTTGTGCTTCATTGATTTTGTAGTAGTTCCAAGTACCATATTTTTCAGGTATTAAAATCTGTGCACTTACTAATTTTTTTAAATGATAAGAAATTTTAGATTGTTTTAAATCTAATAACGCTTCTAAATCACACACACATAATGATTTATTAGAACTCTGGCTAATTTGATTTAGTATTTTCAATCTGTTTTTGTCGGCAAGTGCATTAAACATGTTTTCATAAAAATCTAATTGTTGATCTTCATTCATATCAGTTTTTGCTTTAATAACTTCCATAAAAAGAACACCTCTTTTTTATAATATTTGATTAGAGTTTATATTATCTTTATTTCAATTCTTGTATTGCTTGTTTGTAGTTATTTTCTGTTGATTCACCATACTGATGAATATTACCTTTAAAGAACTCCTTCTCCATATATATTGTAGCTTCTTTTAAAGTGACTTCTCTTGATACCATAACAAGATTTAAATAACTTACAAAGTAACCAACAGATAAAGTACTTGCGTGGTTTACTCGCAATCAGGCACACCTCCTTATTGTCTAAATAATTTTATTCCATTTAATATATCAACTTTTTTTGATATATTAAATATAAATCAATATATACATTATTGCAAGATTAAAAAACTATAATTTTACATAAACTTAGACATGCTCCACAGCAATAGTAAAAATATTTTCTTCCTAGCTATATTATTAGAAACTCAAATTAAGTAAAATTTTAAAAATCCAAATCAATACATAGACACTAATCTATATAGATGTTAATCTATGGTAGTAAAATAATTAATGAGGTGAGTATAATGTTAAATATTGAAATATACGAAGAAGCTATGTGCTGTTCTACTGGCGTATGTGGTCCAGAACCGGATGAAACACTAATAAAGACGAACCAAATCAATGAATATTTAAAATCAAATCAAATAGAAGTTCAACGTTATAATATGAGTAATAATCCGAATGAATTTATTAAAAATAAAGAAGCTATTCGTTTAATTCAAGAAAAAGGTAATGAAGTTTTACCAATCACTTTTATAGAAGGCAATATAGCTAAAACGGGTACTTATATTACCCAAGAAGAAGCCGATGAAATTATTACGGTTAATCAGATGAGAAATGGAGGATGCTGTGGTGGAGATGGATGCTGTTAAATACTTAAATAAATTGAATTTAAATAATGTTGAGTTAACAAAATATTTGTTTTTTACTGGTAAAGGTGGCGTAGGCAAAACGACGATATCAAGTTCTATTGCTTTAAATTTAGCGAAGAATGGAAAGAAAGTAGCTTTAGTAAGTACTGATCCAGCTAGTAATTTACAAGATGTATTTCAAATGGAATTATCTAATAAATTAACTACATATCAACCTATACCTAATCTCTCTATAGCCAATTTTGACCCGATTGCTGCAGCAGACGATTATAAAGCACAAGCTATAGAACCTTATGAGGGCATTCTACCAGAAGATGTACTTTCTGAGATGAAAGAACAGTTAAGTGGTTCGTGTACAGTTGAAGTAGCAGCATTTAATGAATTCACTAATTTCTTATCCGACGAAACTTTAGAACAGGCATTTGATTTCATTATATTTGATACAGCTCCGACAGGTCACACACTGAGAATGCTTGAATTACCTTCTGCTTGGACAGATTATTTAAATACAACGAGTAATGACGCTTCTTGTTTAGGTCAATTATCGGGTTTAAATGAAAATAGAAGCAAATATAACTTAACACTTGAAAAATTACGCAACCAAGAAGATACGACAATGATATTAGTTGCTAAACCTAACCAATCATCTATATATGAAATTCAAAGAGCGCAACAAGAATTACAACAACTATCAATTTCTAAATTCAAAATAGTCATTAACAACTATATAGAAGAAAGTCACGGTTTAATTTCGAGTCAAATGAAATCAGAACAAGATAAAAATATTAACCATTTTACTGAATGGTTAAATAACAATCATGCCTATTACGTTCCATATAAAAAACAGAAAGCAGAAAGTATAGAAAGTTTATCTAATCTATTAAATGATGATAACTTAATTGAAAATGATGAATTTATTGTTGAAGATCATCCGCAATTCAATAAATTAATAGATGAAATTGAAAATGGTAAAGTTCAATATTTATTTACAATGGGAAAAGGTGGCGTTGGTAAAACGGCAGTAGCAACGCAATTAGCTACAGCATTATCTAATAAAGGACATCGTATTCTTTTAGCAACGACTGACCCTACTAAAGAAATTAATGTTGAAACCACAAGTAATTTAAATACTGCTTATATTGATGAAGAACAAGCATTAGAAAAGTATAAAAAAGAAATACTAGCCACAGTGAATGATGATACACCACAAGACGATATTGATTATATTGTGGAAGATTTAAAATCACCTTGTACAGAAGAAATAGCATTTTTCAAAGCCTTTAGTGACATTATGGAGAATCAAGAAGACATGGATTACGTAATTGTAGATACAGCTCCTACAGGCCATACCTTGCTGTTACTTGATTCTAGTGAAAATCATCATAAAGAACTAAAGAAAAAATCAACTCAAACTACCAGTAATGTTGAAACATTATTACCCAAAATTCAAAATAAAAATTTAACACAGATGATAATCGTAACACTAGCAGAAAAAACACCTTATTTAGAATCTAAACGTTTAGTAGAAGATTTAAATAGAGCTAATATAGGCCATAATTGGTGGGTTGTTAATCAATCGTTAGTTACGCTAAATCAACGTGATGACCTTTTTAGTAACAAAAAAGAAGATGAATCAATTTGGATAAACAAGATTAAAAATGAAAGTCTTGATAATTATTTTGTCATACCTTATGGAGGGTTATCATAATGAAAAAAATTGTAATCATTGGTTCAGTTGCTGCCGGTACAAGTGTCGCGGCTAAAGCAAGAAGAAATAGTGAAGATGTGGAAATTACCGTTTTTGATAAAGATAGTGATATTTCGTATTCAGTATGTGGTATTCCCTACTATATAGGCGGTAATGTATCTGATATTGATGAACTCACGCCACGAAATGCTAAATGGTTTAAAGAGCGCTTTAATATAGATATTTATACAAAATATGAAGTGAATCAGATAAATGATACTGATCAAACAATAACAGTTACCAATTTAGTAAATGATGAAAAGATGATTCAAGAATATGACGAATTAGTATTAGCAACAGGTTCATCGCCTAAAGAACTTCCTCAATTAAATAGCGAAGAATATAACAATGTGTTTAAAGTTAAAAATATTAATGATGCGAAAGCAATTTATAATTATATTGAGGGCAATGATGTTCAGAATATAACAATCATTGGTGGTGGATTTATTGGTCTAGAGATGTTAGAACAATTATCTAATTACAATACTTCAATTGTTCAACGTAGTACTTTTATGCCTCATTTAGACTACGATATCAGTTTTATGATTCAAGAATATATTGAAGATAAAGCTAACGTATATACCTATAATGAAATAGATATTATTGATTATGATGAAAATCATACAATAAATAGAGTGAGCTTAAAAACTGGCGAATTAATTGATACAGATTTAATCATTATTGGGATTGGTGTCACACCAAATACTAAATTAGCTAAAGAAATTGGTATTAATATTGGAAAATCTGGAGCAATACAAACCAATAAGTATTTTGAAACAAATATTCCTCACATATATGCAATTGGTGATGTAGCAGAAAGTTATAATTTAATTACTGGTAACCCTATATATAGACCGCTAGGTTCTACAGCAAATAAAATGGGACGTATTTTAGGAGATCGATTAACTGGTGGAAATCTAGAACATAAAGGTATTTTAGGAACAGGCATTGTTCGTATATTTGATATGACAATTGCCCAAACAGGCTTAACTGAAAAAGAAGCTATTGATTTAGATATTGATATTGACGTATTACACAATGTGAAACCGAATCGTCCAGAATATATGCAAGGCCAAGAAATGGTAATTAAAGCTATATTTGATAAAAACAATTCTAAATTACTTGGTGCCCAAATTATTGGGTATGAAGGTGTAGATAAGAGAATAGATGTACTAGCTACTGCTATAACGTTTGGTGCCAATGCAGAAGATTTATTTCATTTAGATTTAGCATATGCACCTCCTTTTTCTACAACTAAAGATCCTGTTATTTATACAGGGATGATTGGACACAATATTACTCGAGGACGCAAAATTATAACGCCTGAAGAAGTTATAAAACAAAATAATGATTTATTGATTTTAGATGTACGTTCTCCAAAGCAATTTGAAGTTGATCATGTTGATGGAGCGATTAACGTCCCATTGAAAACGTTGAGAAGTTATGCAAAAACATTAGATGAAAATCAAAAGATAGTGACTTATTGTAATAAAGGTACTACTGGGAATGCTGCACAAAACGTACTTATTAATTTAGGTTTTAAACAAGTGTTTAATTTGTCAGGTGGTAATAAAAATTATCAACGTTATAAAAGGTTTCAAGTAGAAAGGAAGAAGAAAAATTGAATTATAAAGAAATATCACAATACTTAAAAGTGATTGCTGATAGTAGCCGTCTTGAAATATTAGATTTGTTATCTTGTGGTGAATTATGCGCTTGTGATTTATTAGAGCATTTTTCTTTTTCTCAACCCACATTAAGTCATCATATGAAAGTATTAAAAGACAATAATTTAATTACATCCAGAAAAGATGGTAATAAAAATTTATACAAATTGAATCATGACGTATTAGATGACGTTACATCACGACTGACTCTATTGGGTTCCAGTACAGTCCCATGTATATGTGAAACAGTAGAGAAAGGTGAGTGTTAATTATGATGATATTAGCAATCACAATATTTGTATTAACGTTAATTTTTGTTATATGGCAACCTAAAGGTCTAGATATTGGTATTACTGCATTAATTGGTGCTGTAGTGGCTATAATCACTGGCGTTGTAAGCTTTTCAGACGTACTGGAAGTTACTGGAATCGTTTGGAATGCGACTTTAACGTTTGTTGCAGTTATTCTTATTTCACTCATATTAGATGAAATTGGCTTCTTTGAATGGTCTGCTATACATATGGTGAGAGCATCAAAGGGTAATGGCTTGAAAATGTTTATCTTTATCATGCTCTTAGGTTCAGTTGTAGCAGCCTTCTTCGCAAATGATGGTGCGGCTTTAATACTGACGCCTATTGTTTTAGCAATGGTACGTAGTCTAGGTTTTGATAAAAAAGCGATATTTCCATTTATTATTGCTAGTGGTTTTATTGCAGATACCACATCATTACCACTTATTGTTAGTAATTTAGTTAATATTGTTTCTGCTGATTACTTTGATATTGGATTTGTTGAGTACTTCAGTAAAATGATTATACCTAATATATTCTCTTTAATCGCAAGTATTCTTGTCTTATGGCTTTATTTTAGAAAGTCTATCCCAAGAAAATTTGATGCAGTAAATATTAGAGAACCAAAAGAAGCGATTAAGGACAAAAAGCTTTTTAACATCTCGTGGATTGTACTCACTGTATTGCTAGTTGGTTATTTAATAAGTGAGTTTATAAATATTCCAGTATCAATTATTGCTGGTATCATTGCTTTAATATTTGTATTATTAGCACGTAAATCTAAGGCTGTTCATACGAAACAAGTAATTAAAGGTGCACCATGGAATATTGTTTTATTCTCTATTGGTATGTATCTTGTGGTATTTGGTCTAAAAAATGTGGGCATTACAACGCTTCTTGGTGATGTACTAACAAATATTTCAAGTTATGGCTTATTTAGTAGTATCATGGGCATGGGTTTTATAGCTGCATTCCTTTCATCTATTATGAACAACATGCCAACTGTTTTAATAGATGCAATAGCGATTGGTCAATCTCAAACAACAGGCATACTCAAGGAAGGTATGATTTATGCGAATGTTATCGGATCTGATTTAGGACCTAAAATAACACCCATTGGTTCGTTAGCAACACTTCTCTGGTTACATGTACTTACTCAAAAAGGTGTTAAAATTTCTTGGGGAACATACTTTAAAACCGGTATTATTATAACGATTCCGGTATTATTTATTACACTGTTAGGGTTATATCTAACACTTATTATTTTCTAAAAAGAGAGGAAACTATTTATGGATAAAAAAACAATTTACTTTATATGTACTGGTAATTCTTGTCGCAGTCAAATGGCTGAAGGTTGGGGTAAACAAATACTTGGCGATAAATGGAATGTATATTCTGCCGGTATTGAAACACATGGTGTAAATCCTAAGGCAATAGAAGCTATGAAAGAAGTGGATAATGACATATCAAACCATACTTCTGATTTAATCGATAATAAAATTTTAAAACAATCAGATCTCGTTGTTACACTTTGTAGTGACGCTGATGAAAATTGTCCAGTCATCCCACCTAATGTAAAAAAAGAACATTGGGGCTTTGATGATCCAGCTGGTAAAGCTTGGTCAGAATTTCAACGTGTAAGAGATGAAATTGGCGATACAATAAAACAATTTAATCAATAGCATAATAAAAAGACTATCCAGAATGATAGTCTTTTTTCACTTGAATTAATAGAACATATGTTCTACTATTGATATGAGGTGATCTTTATTATTCCAAATCCTAATGCTCCAGATAAATATAAATACGAAACAGATTACAGAAAAATACCAAGAGAATATTTAAATCCTAAAATCCCACAAGGTCGTGGAAAAATCAAATGGCAAGCTTTTGCCACGCTCCCCCAACAATTCGAAATTTTAAATAAGTTTATCAAAGACCAAAATAAGGATGACAAACCTTTATTAACAGAGGATACTTTGACTAATATAAACTATGTTTTCCAATATAAATTACATACTGGTGAATTAAGTTCTATTGATTATTGGAAAGATGGGTATATTTTTAATTATACTGGGAAAATTTTACAAATTGATACAATCAACAATTCTTTTACTTTACTTGATAAAAAAAATAAAGTCCATAAATTATCTAATAATAACGTTTGTCATATTATTTAAAGATATGACAAACGTTATTATTAATAGGATTATTTTAAATTTCCTCATACATCTTGGAGTATAAAGTACTAAGTTCTTCTTTTAGAGACTTTTTCTCTTTTTCTAATGAATTTACTTTCCTCTTCAACGAAGCAATTAATGCATCTTTTCCGTCACTTTTATTTTTATTCACAAATATTTCTTTGTTTTTTTCACGTAACTCTTCGATTCTTTTACGAATTTCATTATTGTTATATAAAGTGGCTTTAGAGACACTTGAATGTTTTGAAACAATATTAAAATTAATTTCTTCCTTCCTTTGAATCAAATCGTTTATTGCTGTAGTAACTTTTCTCTCAGTGTTAGCTTTCCGCTCTGCATGTAACTGTTTCAATTGTTCTTTCCTGTTAAAATTTTCCATATTAACCTCTATACTTTTAGTCTATTACTTCTACCAAATATAATACTTCCATCCTTTATACTACCTAAGATTTCTTCGTATTTATTTAATATATTAGTATGCTTTTCAACCATGTCTTTTCTATTATAATTTTTAGCTAATTCTATTGACTTAACTGTTGATTTGATATGTAATTCATATTTTTCAACGTCTAAATCAGAAAAGCCAATAGCTAAATCCTTACATGGTTTACCAGAATTACATGTTAAACATGGGGGTGCTTCCATATAAGGACAATCACCATTCAATCTAGCATGACATGTGCCATAAGGGTTGTCCATTGCGTTTAATTTATGTTCTTGCCATAAAGAATTTAATGTTTTTTCTGATAGTTCACTACTATGCTGTATATTTTTGATTTTACCATCGACATCGAAACTAAAGGCACCTTGATCAATAACTGATTCAAAAGCCTTTCTTTTTGTATCATCAAGTAATTTAGCATATCTAAGAGTCATTTCAGGTGAAGAATGTGCTAATAATTCTTGTATTGTTAATATATCTGCTCCGCCATTTAATAATTTTACTGCATAAGTATGTCTAAATTGATGAGTTTTAAAATGAAATATTTCACCTTGCTCATCAACAATATTTTTAGTTTTTGCTAAATGATTTAAATGAGCCCTAACCATATGCTGTGTGAAAGGCATCCCTTTTCTTTTTCCTTTGTAAATAGCGAAAATGTAATTATTGGGATTATTATCTTTTGTACTATTTATTTTAGAATTAGCTATTAAAACTGCTACTATATCAGCCAATTTGTCATCAATTGGTATTCTATGTCCTTTTACAAAGGTTTTAGCAATATCAGTAATTATTGAAAATTTCCCATTAACTTTTGCAAGGCAACTATTTTCTAAAGTTAATACATCAGAAATTCTCAGACCCGTTTTAAAAGCTACCCAAACCACTGGTATTAAATCTTTATGCAAATCATTTATATGCTCAAAAAGCTGTTCAAGTACAAAATCAGGAATATAATCAATTTGGCTATTGTTTTTCTTTTCATACCTAGGAAAGTCTTGTGGGTAAATTAAAAAACGAATGTCCTGTGATGGAGCTATATTATAATTTTGCATAGTGATATCATTTAGGAACCTTCTAATTGCTTTTAATTCTTCTTTTACAAAATTATTCGAACTTTTTACATTTTTGCTATTAGCATATTCAAATAAAAAATCTATATATGATTCGATATGATATCTATCTAATTTATTTAAATCAGACCATGTTTTTTCTTTTTCAGTTATACTTTGGAAAAATCTAGTTAATATTCTTATATAATATCTTGCAGTACCAAATGCTATGTCACCAGTTAGCAAACGATTTTTCAAATATTTTTTTGTTGCTTCTCGTATTTTGATTGAATCAATTTTTTCAAAGTTCAAATAGTGACCAGTAAGTGTTTTATTATAACTCAGTCCATACTTTTCTAAGTTCCTAATATCCCATTTATCTTTTTCCCATTCTTCTCTCTTATCAATAAATTTTTTCAGATTAATATACATGTTCTTTAAAAAAGAAGCTAAACCACTTTTATATTCATATTCACCAAAAACGATTGTTGATGATTGTCTTTTTATTGGAATATTATTTTTGGTTAACCATTTAAACCAGTCTTTTTCTAATATATTAATATCACAATCTAGTAAAGAATTTAAATCAGGATAAGCATCATTAAAGAACTCAGTGACTTTATTGAGTTTCACAGCTCCAGAATTAAATACACTACCTAAAGACCAATCCTCTTTAACCAAAAGTTTCAAAAAAATGTATTTAAATTCTAAATTCAAATTTTTATTATTAATCCTAAAAAATATATTTTTCCTTTTGTCTTTATAGCTTTTAAGATTATCTTGAAATTGCTTGAATTTATTAAAAGATGAAATATGCCATACATCATGTTTAAAAAAGTAATCATCATAAATTTCAGTTATTAAAATTTCTCCTTTTATATTTATCGTTCTACTTTGTATTGTGCATAATTCATCAACCAAAATGTTGTTTGTAGGTAAATTAAGTGGCATTGACATAGTTATTCCCCTTTATTAAAAACTTGAAATTGATGTTTTACTTTATCCCAATCATCACGTATATCTTCTTCGGTTGGGTGAACATATAAATTAATGGTAGTTTGTATATTACTATGACCAAGTCTTTCTTGAACTTGCTTAATATCTTTCGTTTCATTGTAAAAAATAGTTGCATGTGTATGACGGAATAAATGAGGATGGACGTTTATAGATGTTTTATATTTTAATCTTTTAAATAATGAAGATATATCATTATAATGCATAGCTTCTCCCACATTCTTACCTTTTAATTTTACAAAAAGATAATCAGAACATATGGAAAGATCATCAATTATTTCATATACATAATCATCATATAGATCAATTAAAGATTGAGATATAAAAATTTTCCTCTCTCCAGTTTTTAAATATGAATCGTTACTATTGTTTCTGTTTTTCAAAACTATTTGGTGGCCTTTCCTAAAATCAAATTTGATATCACCAATACGTAACGATAGTACTTCTCCAATGCGTAATCCAGTTTCATATAATAATTGGATTAAAAATTCATCTCTTATATTATTAGCTGCTTCTAATAATATCTTTATTTCCGCCTTAGTTAGTACTTCTAATTTTCTCTTTGGTTCTTTAACTTTCAAAATATTTTTTAACGTTCCATAATCTTTGTTTACATGATGCATAAAACTTTTATATTTTTTATGATGTTTACCTTTAGTATTTAAAAAATCATAAAAATTAACTTCTAATTTTTTACTTCTATAAAGATAGTCGTAAAAATTGGACACTACAGTAATAGTCAGATTAATTGTCTTGGCACTACTTTTTGATTCTTTTTGGTTATAAGGAAGAACATTTTCATATTCAAAAGGTGCTCTCATCCATCTTACAAAATCAACAAAATCATCAAAACTAACATCTCGATGTTTTATTTCCTTATACTCTAGATATATAAAAAATTTTTTTAGTGCGTAAGCATAAGTTTTCTTAGTATTCCGACTTTTCTTGACACTATCCAGATATTTCAAATAGCGTACTGCATCTATTATAGGTTCATTATTACTATCTAAAATCATAAAATTAATACCATTCTTAGATTTCACTTCTACTATTTTCATAATAATCTCATTTCTAATTTTATTAGAATAAGTATACACTATTATGGCACGCTTTCATATTAAACATATTGAACGTAATAAAAAAGAACTGCTTAATATTTATAATATGTTTATTTCTTCTTAAAAATACAACCATATTATACAAATTAGTCTATATTTTATAAAATACACATAACCATTTGCAACTTTGCCAGAACAATTCGAAACAATTCAACAATATTTAGTAGATCAAAATAAAATTGACCGTCCTATATTATCAGACGATCAATTAAATGACTTAAATTTACATCTTCATCAAGCGTTACATACAGATTCCTATATTCACATCGAATACTATAAAGCAGGATGGTTGGAAACGACTCATATAAAAATTAAAAATATAGATATGACTCATATGTTTTTAGAAGGTTACCTAATCCATACACAGGAAACAATTAAACTTTCATTATTTGATATAACTAGAATAACTCAAGACAATAGTTAACTGCTTTTCTATACTTGAAGAACGGGATTTATGTTCGCAGTCTTTCCGACTGCATTAGCCACCGTAACAACTTCGTTGAACGGTGGCTAAAAAAAATACTGCCAACAAAAGCCCTAAGACTTTGTCGACAGTATGAGAACACTCTAAAGTGCTCTATCAATAACTTAATTATTCGTTTCAATATCTGAAACTATTTCTTTTGTTTTACTTTCAATATCTTCGAAATCTTTTTTAAAGATATAAGCGAAAACTACTGCACCAACACCTGCTGCTATTGACACAGTAAGAATTGTACCTAATACAAATTTAAATAAACCTTTAATAAAATTACACATTCTGATTCACCTCAATAAATTATTAACATATCTATCAATAATGATAGCATACTTGAAAGCATCAATAAATATATACCCACTTTCCATTACTTTAATCTAAATATTAAAAAGTGAATTTATGATATTATTGGAGTAATGCAAAATCAATAATTTTTAGTCAATATGTCTTATTTATTTTAACATTTTCTTCTCATCAGAATAAAGATAGATGTTATATTTATTACCAATATATGTAAAAAAGGGCTAATATCGTTAAATATTAGCCAATTCAATGTTAGTTATTCTCATCTTATTGACCCCACCAAGTGGAGACTGCATCTTTGAAAGCATCATAATAATTTGACATAATAATCACCTCATTGAATTTGTCTATCTGAATCGTCCCTTGATGTTAATTTAAGCATAACTACTGGTCATACGTAATGCAATTAACAGAGCGTTACAATGAAGTTACATTTTTGTAAGATTACACACATAAATAGGAGTTTTAAACTATGCAATTAGTAAAATCAGACATCTTAACACATCGAGGTTCACACTTTGATTTAGGTGTACAAACAGCACAGTGGATGCAGCAAACACCCTTACTCAAAAATAGAGAGAAAGAATGGAAAAAACGTATGCCCCGCTTTGATATCCATATCAAAGAAACATATGACATTTTCCAAACGTACGCACCGCAAATTTGGGAAGAAATTAGAGGTATGCAAGAAGTACTTAATCTGCCTACTCGCCAAATGATTCTTAACTTTGCTCACTATCGATTCACACCGTTGAAAAACAGTGGCTGTACGGTCTTTTTAGGTCAAGATTATATGGTTCGAAATTATGACTACCACCCTGCAACTTATGATGGTCGTTACTTATTGTTCCAACCTACTGATGGCGGATTAGCACAAATAGGTCCTACATCACGTGTAACCGGGAGAATGGACGGTATGAATGAATCTGGTCTATCCATGGGCTACAATTTCATGCACAGAAAGCACCCAGGTGATGGCTTCGTCTGCTATATGGTCGGCAGGCTTATATTACAATATTGTAAAGATGTAACTGAAGCCATACAATTACTAAAAGAACTTCCACATAGAAGCTCTTTTAGTTACATTGTCATGGATAAACATTTGAATCATGCGATTATCGAAGTTTCTCCTCGCTCCGTTGATGTTCGTTACGATCGTACTTGTACGAATCATTTCAAATTATTAACACATGAGAATAGAAATTTTACAAAAGAATCTAAAGAACGTTTAAATCGCCTTCTAAAACAAGCACCTACATCACTAGATAAAATGAGCGCATTTAATTTATTTAATAATCCGGAATATGAAATTTATAGTAAATTATTCAAAAGTTGGTCCGGTACAATTCATACAAGTATGTATGAACCACAATCATTAACAGCACATATCACTTTAGGGGAAAATAAAGTACCTACCATAATATACTTTGGCAAATGGCTCGATGGCGAATCATTAGATATTACTTCAATTAACGGCCATCTTGACACTGATTTAACCTTTGCCACATATTAATATTTATCATTTTAAATCATCACACTATAAAAAGAGCCAGAAAGCACTTAATTAAAGTGATTGCATTTATATTTTGTCAAATCCTTTCATTTCAGCATTCTTAGTATGTGTGGATAACTTAAAACCTCATAATATTACGTACAAATTCAATATTAAGGTGGTATATACGTAGTATTCTGATATATAATTTATGCACTGTATCGAATTTATTAACTAAGTTAAATGATAAGCATGGTCAAATGAATCATTTGCTTTTGAGAACACGCAATATAAAATAACGCCTCTATAAGAATGGGTTAGATTTAAAATGGTACAAGGTATAGTGGGAGCGCCAATAAAATTAGTACAACAAGTACTTGGACACATAAATATAACAACCACATTAAACATCTATACTCATATAACTGAAAAAATGGAATTTGATGCGTTATCAAATTTAGATAGTTATATTGAATCATTTGACCCTTTGTTGTTATGATTAATCAGTGGTTAGTTTGTGGTAATTTGTGATTATTTCCAAATTAAAAATAGCTGTATCCTTTTAATATAAAGGGCTATAGCTATTTTTACATGCAGTTATATTTAAACTTTATATCTATTATTTGGGGCAATATACAAGCTTTTAAACTCAATAAATCCATAAGTTGTTTGGTGGTTATAATCTTTAATCTGCCAATTATTATGCTCATCATTCTTTTTAAAGGATTCTAAAAAGCCTTCTAATGATAAAGTTGTAATATTTGCTCCTAAACAACGATGAACTCCATAACCAAACGATAAACTATCTTTTTTAGAATAGGTACAGGATAAATTATTTTGATTACTTATTGACTTATCATTATTATTACTAATATACAAAATCATCATCACCCTATCACCTACACTAATTGATTTATCAGCTATCATAGACTGTTTTATACATTCTCGAGCACAATATGAAAATGGTGGCTCATACCGAATGCTTTCGTGAATTAAATCTTTACTATTTAATTCACGAAATCCTCTCTCTCTATTGTGAATGTGATAAAAAATTAAATTAGTCAGACTCGATTGAAAAGGCTCATGACCATCAATAAGCATATTAACTAATGCAACTATAAACTCATTTTCTTCTGATATACTATCTAACATCAATTTAAAAAGTCCTGCATCATCATATCTTTTTTCAGAAATTATATTATCAATATAATTGGTAGTTTTTAGTATTGAATCAATAGTTTTTTGAAATTTCACTCTCAGTAGGATCTGCTATCCATAAAAAATTTACAGCCTCTGTTGAAATATTTAAGATGTTTATGTAATCATCAATCGAAAGACCAAAAATTTTGGAAAGACAAGTGTTACTAAAAGGTTTAGTAATTTCTTCTACAGCATTCAACTCTCCATTTAAGTCCTGCAGAATTTCATTAGATACTTCTTTACTAATTCCAGTTACCTCTTTTTTTATTTTGTTAACAGGTTTTTGCATTTTTTTGCGTAAAGCAATATGTTCCGTACCGTCCATATACATTAGCCAGTTTAAATAAAAATGCTCGAGAACTATTTTTTGTATATTTGAAACATTGAGCCTTTTGAAAAAATCTTTTTTCTATTTGCAGTAAAATTTGAGCTAGTTAGTATTTTTTCGATATATCATTATCAATAACTATCCATGACCTTAATGACTCTTCCCAAAAGAGTCCGGTTTCAAAGTTATTTGTTTTTTCTCTAACTATTTCTTTAACCATACTTCTACTTTGTTTCATTGCATCTTTCAATTCTACCGTCATTAATAATCACATCCTTAATTTAATAAGATTTTAATGAATCAGTAACTGCTCGAAAATCACTATTTATGACTTCCACACTAGCAAAAGGATTACTCTTTTTATTTCCCCCAACAAAATAAGCCTTCTCAGCATGTTTAAGTAACTCATAATCATTTATATCATTGCCATAAGCTATATAAGAATCTGTATTAATAATCTTTCTTAATGTAGAATATTTATTTATATTTTTAGCAGTAATATCAATGTTATTTTCGCTTTTATGATAAATTATTGAGAGAAAATCTTCATGTTTTTCTAAATGTTTTTTTATATATTCAAACATATTTCCTCTTAAATTTATTAATATAATTTTTATTGGGTCAACTATTTCTTCTATTTTTCGATTTTTTGCCAGTCTATCAGGGTCTAATTGTCTAAATATTTTATTATTAGGACTCACTTTCGCCGAATAATCAAAAGAGCCATCGATAATATATTCTAACTCATTTTCATGAATAAGACTTTTTATCTTTTTAAAATCATTTTCTGGAATACTTTTTATCACAGATAGTTCTTTATTGTTAGAAACTATCGAACCATTCCCCCCCTATCAAAATGTTATTTTCGAATTCTTTGACAACAGGAACTAAATCTCTTATTGGTCTAGCTGATGCAAAAATAAGTTCGTGTTTTTTTCCAATTCTCTCTATTTCGTTAAGTAAGCATCTCTCTATAGACCTGCCATTAAAGCAAATAGTTCCATCTACATCCATCACAAATATCACATATAAACCTCCTTTTTACACCGTAATATTACCACATATAAAAATTGATTCAAAAATTAATAAAGATTACCCGTCTTTAATTATTTTTAAATGAGTTTATCACCATAAATATTTTTCGATTTTTTACTATGAAGTTAATCAGGCAATTCAAAAATTTATCTGAGTATTTTAATAAATAAGAAATACTTATTCTTCTATTGTTCTTTCAGTATTTTTTAGTTCATTTAATCCATATTAAATAATGATCTCAAAGCTTGGAGTATATCCTCATAATAAAAAGCTGACATGAATATGTCGACTTAAAAATTTGATAATATTTTTATGTTGTGGTAATTTATATATAGAAAAAGGGCAACACACCATAAGTGTATCGCCCTAATGAGCCCGTTAAAAAGACGGTGGCTGGAATTTAATAATGATTAAATAATCATCTCATCCTCGCCAAAGTTAGAGATGGTTATTTTTTATGGCTTAATTTAACAATTGCAACCACTAAACCTAATAAGGTAACGATGAAAGTACCGAAACCTAACATTAAGTGTAGTGCTTCTACAATTGGAACCACACAAGGCGTCTCCTTTCTAAAGATTTTGTCGGTACTTTCATAAGCGCCACCTCACTTTATACTAAGATTAGCCACCATCTATCCAACTTTCTCATTTTTTTATTCTAACATATTTTTATATTATTTTATTAGTCATTTACTTTCACCATTTTGCTGTTGGGTAACTTGATTTAGATCGTTCATTATATCTAACATCGACTCATTATTTTTAAGTGGTTAGTTTGTAGTAATTTGTAATTATTTCCAAATTAAAAATAGCTATATCCTTTTAATTTAAAGGGATATAGCTATTTTTTTACTTTAAGCATTTCAATTAAATGTACTTTCTGGCTCTTTCTATTCATGACAGTATAAATTTAATTTATATAAATATCCCCATGATCTGTATAGAACTCTAAAATATGCTTTCCTGAGCCTACTTTATTATCTTCAAAATTGTTATTGATAACTTCAGAAGTTCCATCAGATGGATTCAATCTTAGCAACGTATCTTGAGGGTCCTCATTATATGACATGAAAATATCACCATATTGCGTAGAAGCTCTAAAATGTGATGCAATATCCATTCGACTCAAATCAATTTTACCATGGTCAGCTAACAACACTGACTTTTCAATCAATGATTTTTTACTCGTTATACTCGCCTGTTTCGTTTTAATATTCGCATTAGTAATTTGACTTCGCTTTATATCAATGGGTGAATTCAAACCTCTATAATACAGTTTGTCTAATGCTACATTACTTAAAAACACACGTGCTGCACCAGTAGATTTCATTGAAATATATGCATCTTTTACATTAATACTATCAATATTTATAATATTCGTCTTACTAGATACATTTAAATGATTTAGTTTTTTATCTGGCACTGTTACTACCATCTCATCATCAAACTGTCGGAACGGATTAAAATTCAATCCATAATGATCATCTGTATTATCAGTCTCATGAACATGTAATGTCTTGTTTTTATGCGTAATATCAATATTCTTTTTCCCTTTATAGGTCACTGAAAATTCGTCACCTTGCTTAACTTGAACCTCACTATTTTGACTATCTATGTTTAAATTTTCTATATTTTTATCATTAACTTCTTTATCAACAGAATTGAGTTGGTTGTTTTGTTTTTCAAATCCAAACCAAGCGACACAAGCTAAAAGAAAGCACACGAGAAATAATGTTAAGCCGCTTAAAAATAACTTCTTCATTCGACTGCACTTCCTTTAATTGTTTTAATATTCCAACGTAAGTATTTTAAAATCACTCTATAAACGAATTGAGCAAATTTTGCAATAATGACAAATAATAAAAGACCTAACCCTGTATAGGAAATCGCAAATAAATAGTTACTTATAGCAAAACTAAAATTATCATTAATTATGCCGTTGATAATCAATAATAGCGGGCTAAGCGAGAAAAATAATGCAACTAGTAATAGTATAAACATGAAAATGCCAACAAATATCATAGGGATTAAAATAATGATTAATGATAATATCCCCATACCCAGAGATGCCATAATTGCTCTCACAATTGTATTTATATTAGGGCGAAATTCCGCAGATACAATCGCGTTTCTAGCCATTAGCTCTTTGCCTATCTTTTTAGGTGATTCAAGGGCGCCAATAATTTGATATTCATTTTTACCTTCACTTTCTTGATCAAAAAAATATTCCTCATATTCATACATCACTTTATCGCGTTCACTTCTTGGTAATTTATCTAATTCTTGCTCTAATTCATTTAAAAAAGTGATTTTATCCAAAATATCTACCGCCATTCAAACTTAAGATTCGAAGCAAAATGTATATGTAAAATCAAAAATGACATACCCTATAGGAATGTCATTTTTAATTTTTTATTTCTTATATATTTCAACTTTCTTTATTTTATCATGTTTATAAATAATAAATAACTTTATTTGATTTTTCTTATCTTTATATATTATAGCATTAAAGCCTTTGCGCAACTTTTTTTGTTTATAACGTGTTCCTAGTATCTGTGTAACTTTTCCAACATTATTATTGATTGTTCCATTAAAATTAGTTTGAACTGTAATATCGTTAGTTAAAGTTATACCTTTAAGTCGTGGGTCCTTTTTATTCACTTTGAAAATTAAATTAGGATGTTCTCTTTTTAAATAAAGACGATACTTTTTTAAAATGACTTCGTCTTGTTCAACGTATTCGTCAATATTAATTTCAGACCCTATTTTGACACGATTAATAGATAGTTTTGATAAATCAGTCGAGTGTTCTTGCTTGATATAGTTAACCAGTAACAATGTTCCAAAAGCCATTGTTATAAACACACAAAATATAAGACGCTTATGTAGTCTATGCATTTTCAATGTTGTCACCACACTCTACTTTACTAATTAAATATAGCATAGGTATTTGTCACTTTCATCCCTGAAGAAATCTTAAAACATATTACTTTTATATGTATTAATAATTTTCTTTCATATTAAAATATTGATATAATAATATCTAATCAATTAAAGGGGGAACTATTATGACAAGTTTAGAAACGTATTTCAAAAACAGTCAACCGCTTGATCAATATATTGAAGCAATGACTGAAAACAAAGAGAATTTACTATCAATATATAATTCATTCTCAACACCAGAGGATGATGGTCGTCTTGAAAAAATTAAAGCATCAAACTATAGCAAAGTTCTAGTTATCACTGAAGACTGGTGTGGAGATGCTATGATGAACATCCCTATTCTTAAACATATTAGTGAAGCATTAAATTTAGAAGCTCGTGTTTTTCATCGTGATGAAAACACTGACTTAATCGATCAATACTTAACAAATGGTACTGCGAGATCGATACCTATATTTGTATTTTTAAATGATGATTTTGAACAACAAACAGTTTGGGGACCTCGCGCAAGACAAGTACAACATTTTGTAGAGGAAACACGTTCCAAACTGCCTGCAAAAGATGATCCTACATTTGAAGATAAATCGACTGAATCATATGCAATTATTTCTAATCGCTTTAAAACAGACTCACAAATGTGGAAATATGTTTATGATTCAATTCTAGATAAACTAATTATAAATTAATAAAAGACGTATGAATTAAGGTATTATAACCGTTAATTCATACGTCTCTTTTTTTATGACTCAAACTTCGGTTATCTTTATTTTAAATATCTTTTTTAGATACATAGAATATATTAACGATAAATAATACTACAATAGATGCTGAAGTAATAAACCATTGCCAATTAGAGAATGTATAATCACCAGTTGTCGTTTTAGAAGTTAAGTAACTAAATGGAATATATTTCAATGCATCTTGAATATTGTCACCAAATTTAGGAATCATAGGTATAAATGGTTCAGCAAAAGGAACAAGTAATATTAAGAATATACCTAAAGTAAAGATTAATGCTGTTTTTGGTACAACTAATGAAAATAAATATAATAATAATCCAAAGAATAAATGGAATAGAATGAAGAACCAAAGTAACTCAAAGATTTTATCAACTTTTATATTTTCACCGTCAACAATTTGTTGCACGATTAATACAAATCCAACAAGTATTGCTGTAATAATTATGGCAATCAGTATAATTGAAATCACTTTTGCGATAACGTAGCCCACACGACTTGATGTTTTATTCATATATAATTGAATCGTACCTTGTGAAATATCACGGGTGATTGTCTTGATTACAAATAGTAAGCCCATGATAGAAAAGAACCAACTACCTATAGAAAGTAACATATTGCCGTCTATTTTATCAGATTGCTGAACAAATAAAACTGTAAAACCAATTAATGGAAGTATTGTTAAGAGTAATGCTAAATATGTTAATGGACTTCTAATAATGCTATAAATGTCGTATTTTACGAGTTGTAAACTATTCATTATTGGCCACCTTTCTGATTAATATTGAAGTAAGTATCACGTAAGGAACTCTTACGTGTTTCAATAAACTCAGGGAAAATATCAATATCTGATAAACCTTTAAGCACTTTTTGATAACTTGATTGTGCTTTAATAATGATTTCTCCATTTTCTCTTTTAGATTGAATCACATCGAAATTTTCATTTAAATATTCTAAAGCACTATTGAAATTGCTTTGTTCTAAGATTAATACTGTAGAATCCGTTGGTGCCCCTTCTTTCATATCAACATCTTGAACAAAATCACCATCTCGTAAAAACACTGCTCTATCGCAAATTAATTCAATATCCTCAAGCTTATGACTAGAAATCAAAATTTTCATATCCAGTTCTTGCACAAGTGATTGAATTGTTTTCAATACATCAATTGATCCGTCAGGGTCCATACCATTTGTTGGCTCATCTAAAATGAGGTACTTGGGTTTGTTCATTAATGAAACAGCTATGGCTAACTTTTGTTTCATTCCCATTGAATACTTTTTAACTTTTTTCTTCACATAAGGTCTCATACCAAAAGCATCAATAATTTGATTTGCATATTTTTTATCAAAACCCTTACCTAATACATTGGCAAATAATTTTAAATTATATAAACCTGATTTATTATCATACAATTTAGGATGTTCAATAAGGTAACCGATATTGTCTTTATTACCTACCTTTACCTCCCCTTTATATTTGATAATATTTCCATTCATGACTTTCATTAATGTTGTTTTGCCGACACCATTTTTACCAATTAGACCTACAATTTGGCTTTGTCCAAAATCAAAATTGATATGGTCTAAAACATTGTTATTGCCATACGTTTTTGTTATATCTTTTAATTCCATAAATGCGCCTCCTTTTATTATTAAATTAATTTTTTATATTGAATGATGTAGCTAGCTACAAAACAAAAAATACTTAAAGTTAAAAATCCATAATTAAAAATAGTTTCAAAATAATTTAATATACCCAGACTATAATTAAATAATGTACATATTCCAACTACAAGTAGCACGATTATGACAGGTATTAAAATAACCATTGTAAGTAAATAAATTATATAAGAAATGTAATCAGATTTTTGTTCTGTATATTTTTTGAAAGCTATAGGTACTGCAAAGAAATTTACCGCAATGTATGAAAATGGCATTGAAATGTTAAAATCAATATTACTCGTTGATACATGAGAATTCGGCATAGTATATAAAGATAATATTGCTGCCCCAACTAATGTAAAAATAACAACTGTTAAATAATTAGCATTCAATAACGACTTTTTAGAAACTGGTAAACTGCCAAAAAAGTCATAAGCCATTCTGTGCCCAAGCTTACTATTAAAACGAAAAACATGACCAGAATCTAGTATAGAAACAAAAAGTAATATCATCGCAACTGCAGAATATAACGCATTAGTAAAAATACTATTAGGTATTATGATTAATTGCAGTGGGGAAAACAATAATAACATTGCATATATTACGATTGTCCATTTACGTAATTTTAAATTTCTAATAAGTAAATTTTTCATCTAATGCCCCCAGTTGTTAACTCTCATAATTTTTTTGTTCAGTCTTCTGGGTTCCTTTTTCAAGGTAAACCATTAAATCTTCAATCGTTGGCTTAGTTATTGCAATCTTGTTTCCAAAAATTTCATTAAATATATTAGCATGTTCTGTAAGGGCGATATATCCTGTTTTGTTTTCTTCTATATAGTGTGTTAATTGAATTAATTCTTCATCCAATTGCTGCATGTCACCTTTAACTACTTTGAATCTATTCAAAATGTCATCCAAAAATTGATTTAGTACAATTTCACCATCTTTTAAATACACTAAGTAATCAGCGATTTTTTCTAAATCCGAAATGATATGAGTGGAAATAAATACTGTTTTATTTTCATCAATGAGTTCTTTTTGGATTACATCCAAAACTTCGTTTCGAACGATTGGGTCTAACCCTGATGTTGGCTCATCTAAGATAAATAATTCAGCATGGTGGCTAAAAGCAATAGCAATAGACAACTTCATCTTCATACCAGTTGAGAATGTTTTGATTTTGCGCTTATAAGGTAAATCAAATTTTTCAAGATAATATGTAAATAACTGATGGTCCCATGTACTATAAAATGGTGAAACATACTGTTCAATTTTTTGGATATTCCATTTATCATTGAGGTACAATTCGGAATAAACAAAACCAATTTTATTTTTAATAGCTTCAGGTTGCGCTTTCATTTTTTGATTAAAGATTAAAACATCTCCGCCATCAGGCTCAATTAAATCCATAATCATTCTAATAATGGTCGTTTTACCAACACCATTTGCGCCAATAAATCCAGTTATAAATCCTTGAGGAACACGAAAACTAATATCATTTAACTTGAATTCTTTATACTGATAATTTACAGCATTTAATTCGATTGCGTTCATTCATCGTCCTCCTCAAAAATCATTTCTAAGATTTCTTGTAATTCTGAAAGTGGCATGCCTATGGTTTTTGCTTCTTTGCTTATTGATTTAGCCATTGTTTCAATCACCATGAATTGTTTTTCTTTTAAAATTGAACTATCTTGCTCTTTCACATATGTACCCTTACCTCTAATAGTAAAGACAAAACCATCTTTTTCTAAATCTTCATATGCACGCTTTGTAGTTATAACACTAACGCTCAAATCATGTGCTAATTCCCTCATCGAAGGTAAGTGTTCACCAGGAGCAACGTATCCTTTTAAAATATTTTCTTTGATTTGTTGCTTAATCTGTTCATAGATTGGCTGTTCACCACTATTTTTCAAAAGTATTTTCATGGACGTCCTCCCTTACAACTGTATATACACACTATATACAATGTATACACACTTGTAAAGTATAAATGTATTCAAACATCCATATAATTACTCATTGAAAAGGACGAGTTAACATAAAAAAGCTATAAGTAAGATTTTGCATATCGCTTCATCTCACTTATAGCATGTTTAAACAATGTTATTTATTTTGTTTATCTTTTTTCTTACGCTTATTATTACGATCAATAAAAGCGCAAATCATAAACATGATTGCAGCAATTAATAATTTAATACCAGAATCTTCATGACCAATAGCCTGTAAATAATAGCCTACAACGAGTAATATCATTGCCATTATGACAAATATTTTAGTTAAATGTTTCACTCTCTTCACCTCAAACAATATCATTGTATCAAACTTTGGCATTAATTTCTAAAAGCAATTCATTTCAGAAAAATTATTGATACTTATGTAACTACTTTTATGATTGACATTTAAATATATTGTTTGCAGTCTATTACCTATGATGATAAAATTGTAAATGTATCCACGGATTATACTACACAATCCCAAGTCTGCGTCATCAGACTTGGGGTTTTTTGTGTAAGGCCACCTATTTGTCCTTCCATTTACTCTCTAACCAAACACGGAATACAACAAGTAAGCTACCTGTTAATAAAGTTGTAATTATTTCTTGCCACCACGCTATCATACTACACCTCCCACAGAAAAAAGTGCCACGTAGGATTTTTGATGGCCTATCCGTATTCTAACACAAAACAGAACATGTGTTCGTATAAATGGCTAAATTTTGAAATTTTCTGTCTAAAACAGTCACAAGACTTTAATTTTAAGCTATTTCAAGATAATATAAGGTTATCATTGAAAAAGTAAAGAGAGGTTGACCAACTATGAATCCTTTAGCTTTAGATTTAAACGAGCAATTATCTAAATCAAATCCAGAAGTTGCAGACATGCTTTCCGACCTAGGAAAATTAATGTATTATCCGAAAGGTATATTATCTCAATCGGCGGAAGCAAAATCCACACAATATAATGCCACGATAGGAATGGCAACATATAAAGATAGTAAGATGTACGCAAATACTTTAAATGACATCTTCGATCATTTAGAACCAGATGAAATCTTCCCTTATGCTCCGCCACAAGGTTTAGAATCTCTTCGTGATTTATGGCAACAAAAAACATTAAAAGAAAACCCAGATTTAGATGCGAAAGACATGACAAGACCAATCCTTACTAATGCTTTAACACATGGCTTATCATTAGTTGGTGACATGTTCGTCGATAGTGGTGATACACTCTTACTCCCAACGCATAATTGGGGCAACTATAAACTCGTTTATAGTACAAGACATAGTGCTGAAATCGAAACGTATGATATTTTTGACGAAGCTGGACATTTTACAACAGAAAATTTAGTTAATACTCTAGAAAATTATAATAAAGAAAAAGTCATTTTAATATTAAATTATCCAAATAATCCAACTGGTTATACACCAACAAAAGATGAAGTTCATACTATCGTCGCTGCAGTAAAATCATTAGCAGAACGTGGTACAAACGTTATCGCTTTAGTTGACGATGCATACTACGGACTCTTTTACGAAGATGTTTATACACAGTCATTATTCACAGCATTAACGAATTTACATTTAGATAACTTATTACCAATTCGTTTAGATGGTGCAACAAAAGAATTCTTTGCATGGGGCTTACGTGTAGGTTTCATCAGTTTTGGTGTCGGAAACGATACAACAAAACAAGTATTAGAAGCTAAAATCAAAGGATTAATTCGAAGTAACATTTCAAGCGGCCCATTACCTTCGCAAAGTGCAGTTAAATACGTGCTCGAAAATCACGAAACTTTTGATAAAGAAATTCAACACAATATCAACACGTTACAAGCTAGATATGAAGTAACGAAATCTGTTGTATATGATGAGAAATACACATCATACTGGCAAGCCTATGATTTTAACTCAGGCTATTTTATGGCGTTACAAGTTAAAGACGTTGACCCTGAACAGTTACGCCAACACTTAATTAATAAATACTCTATTGGTATTATTGCCCTTAATTCAACCGACATTCGCATTGCTTTTAGTTGTGTAGAAAAGGATGACATTCCACATGTATTTGATTCTATCGCTAAAGCTATTGAAGACCTAAAAAATCAAAACAAATAATAAAAAGGATGAAATCGCATATAAACGGTGATTTCATCCTTTTTATTTATATTAACGTTGCTGTTTCAGTACACGTGCCATTTCTTCAATTTTACCAGCATGTAGTGGTACATGAATTGCATTTAAAATTAACAACTCATCTAACGTACTACAACCAGCAATCGTTTCAGTTAATTCAACTTCTAATTGTTGGTCAGTTAATTTTTTGGCACGTTCAGGTAACGTTTTTAAATTTTCGATAATTTCATCCACACTTGGGATATCTTCGTCGCCCCAATCAGCTGGATTAGAACCATAGCCAAATAAGCGCGTATATTTTTGGATGTCTACTTCATTTTGTTCACTTAAAGATAGCGCAGATTCAAAAATAGTTAACACGTGTCCATATTGCCAATGTAGCGTATTAGGGAAGAGTTCACTTTCATTATCTAATATACTTTCAATGTTCCATTTGTCATAATCTGATATTAAATAATTAATACCTGTATCAATCACATCGTACACTGATTTTTTTGTCATAGTTAATCTCCCTTTCTTAAAAAAGCTTCACATAAATAATAATTATAAGTAGTGAATAATATTTATGCTTACTTTCTCTACCCTCAATAAGTTGTTTTTACTCACTTTATACGTTTTATACTAAAAATATTTAAATACTACTGTTAAATAGTGCTCTATATCGCTTTCAAATTCAATTGTTTTTACTTTAAGATTTAGTGATTAAATATTACTAAAGTACAGCGTATTTTTAATCATCCCATTTTGAGCGTAGGACACAAGAACAAAAATTATTTTGAGGGTATTCTGGCTCAAAATATTTCACCACATCAGATTTAATATTACCAAAAGTTGTTTCAGGTTTATGCTTAAAGCCTTCATAAAAAGCTGTTAATACATCTTTTTTAAAATTACCTCGAGGAAATTTATTTACGATAGCTTTTCTAATTTCATCTGAATATTGGTCCCAATTGTCACTCATAACATCCATACCAACACCGTGATATAATAATGCAACATTATTTTCTTTATGCTCAGCCACACCTATCGTCGTATGTAATGCAATTGAATCCCAAGCAAGTTGTAAATCTTGGTCGTTATAATTGTGTGTATCTAAAAATTGGCGGACTGCATTTGCGCCGTCTACTTCAAACCTCAGATCATCACTACTATATTGGTTTGTTAACCCTAAATCATGGAAGAGCGAACACATATATAAAAGCTCTTTATCATATTTCAAATTATCTTGCATGCCTTTAACTTCACCAAATAAATATACTCTATTCGAATGGTTCCATATTAACTCATTACCGTATTCATGGACTACTTCTTGTGCTTCTTGGATTATTTTACTATCTGGGACAACAATTTCATTGATATCTTTTAACATAATAAATTCCTCCTTTGTTACAATATAGTCTCTATAGATATGTATATCAAACTATAGACCATTCATCATAAAAAAGAAGCCTTCCACTAAGTTAAGTAACTTAATGGAAGACGTCAGTAAAGAATTATTTTAAATTTTCTATGACCAAATTATGACCATAGATAAAGTGAAATACCGTCATATCAATGGTTATAAGTTATTTTACATCATCCCTGGCATGCCGCCCATACCTGCTTGTGCATCATTACTGCTTTCTTCAGGAATATGCGCAACAACCGCTTCAGTTGTTAAGAACATTGCTGCTACACTTGCTGCATGTTGTAACGCTGAACGTGTAACTTTAGTTGGATCTACAATACCTGCATCCAACATATTCACCCATTCATTTGTAGCTGCATTGAAACCAACACCTACATCAGCATTTTTAAGTCTTTCAACAATAATCGAACCTTCTAAACCAGCGTTTTCTGCAATTTGACGAACTGGAGATTCTAATGCTTTTAATACAATATTAATGCCTGTTGCAATATCGCCTTCAGCTTCAATTTTAGAAACTTTGTCATAAATATTCATGAATGCTGTACCACCACCGGCTACAATACCTTCTTCAACAGCAGCTCTAGTAGAGTTTAAAGCATCTTCAATGCGTAATTTACGCTCTTTTAATTCTGTTTCACTTGCTGCACCAACTTTAATTACAGCTACGCCTCCAGCTAATTTAGCTAAGCGCTCTTGTAATTTCTCTTTATCAAATTCAGAATCCGTTTCTTCAATTTGAGATTTAATTTGGCTTACACGTGCATCGATATTATTTTGATCTCCATTACCATCAACCACTGTTGTATTATCTTTAGTGATTTCTGCTTTACTTGAAGTACCTAACATGTCAATTGTTGCATCTTTTAAATCTAAGCCTAAGTCATCAGTAATCACTTGTGCGCCTGTTAAGATAGCTAAATCTTCCAACATTGCTTTACGACGATCTCCGAATCCAGGTGCTTTAACTGCCACTGCAGTAAATGTGCCACGCATACGGTTTAATACGATATTTGTTAGTGCGTCACCTTCTACATCATCTGCTACGATTAGGATAGGTCTGTTAGATTGAACAACTTGTTCTAATAATGGCAGAATATCTTGGAAAGATGAAATCTTTTTATCTGTAATTAAAATATATGGTTTTTCAAGTTCTGCAACCATTTTATCTGAATCAGTTACCATATAAGGAGATTGGTAACCACGATCAAATTGCATACCTTCAACGACTTCAAGTTCAGTATTAAAACCACTTGATTCTTCTATTGTAATTACACCATCGTTGCCTACTTTTTCCATAGCTTCTGAAATATATTTACCAATTTCTTCATCTGCTGCTGAAATTGATCCAACTTGCGCAATTTCATTTTTATTATCAACATTTTGAGAGATTTCTTGTAATGCGTCAATAGCTACGTCTACAGCTTTATCGATACCTTGACGTAAACCTACAGGATTTGCACCACTTGTTACGTTTTTCAAGCCTTCTTGTATCATTGCTTGAGCTAATACTGTAGCTGTAGTTGTTCCGTCACCTGCGATTTCATTCGTTTTGTTGGCAACTTCTTGTACTAATTTCGCTCCCATATTTTCATATGGATCTTCTAATTCAATTTCTTTTGCAATTGTAACACCGTCATTTGTGATTAGTGGTGATGTATATTCTTTATCTAATACAACATTACGCCCTTTTGGTCCAATTGTAACTTTCACGGCGTTAGCTAATTTATCTACACCTCTTAACATAGATTGACGTGCGTCTTCGGAAAATTTTAAATCTTTCGCCATATTACTTTACCTCCATGATGTTCGTATTATTTGTATATTTTTTAGTTTTAATTTTGATTATTCTTCTATTACTGCTAATATATCGTCTTCGCTAACGATTAAGTATGTGTCGTCTCCACGCTTAACTTCAGTTCCAGCAAATTGTTGGAAAACAACATTGTCGCCTTCATTCACTTCAGGAGCAACTCGAGAACCATCTTTTAAAATACGTCCTGCACCTACTGCAATTATCGTACCTTCATTTGATTTCTCTTTAGCGCTATCAGTTAAAACGATACCACTTTTAGTTGTTTGCTCTTGTTCTGTTTTTTGAATAATTACTCGGTTACCTAATGGCTTTAACATTGATTGTTCCTCCTTAAAATACTAAAATTTTTAGCACTTAATCATTGTGAGTGCTAATACACTTTCTATAATAATCAAAGTTGGTCAATATTTCAAGTTAAAACCATTACACTAAATTTTGTGTGAAAAGCTATTTTGCGATAAAATAGAATATATTCTAATTTTTGGAGGTTCATTATGTCTCGTTTATGGGTGTCCATTTTGACATTAGTTATTTATGGCCTTGCTCAGTTTGGTCCGATTTTCTTACAAATGGCTGGCTTATTTAACAATTTAAGTGGCAAGGAAATCCTCTTTGCTAATATTTATACACAAGTGATCTTGTTTATTATAGCTGCTTTACTCATCATACTAATAAACTTTTTCATTGCCAATCCTACCCAACTAGAGTTACAACCTAAAGAAAAGAAAAGGTATGTAATACTTTGGGCAATCGTAGGTTATATGATTGTTATGATTTATCAAGTTGTTGCAGGAATGATAAATATGTATGTATTCGGCGCACCTCAATCTAGCCCTAATACGGAAAGATTGATGAAAATAGCACAAGAAATCCCGATGTTTATCATATTAATTTCAGTTGTAGGACCTATTCTAGAAGAGTTCGTGTTTAGAAAAGTAATATTTGGTGAGTTATACAACATATTAAAAGGTAATAAAACTTTTAAATTTCTCATTGCCGGAATTGTGAGTTCAATTATCTTTAGTGCTGCACATGCAGACCCATCATTCTTTATCATCTATTTTGGTATGGGCTTTATTTTCTCAGCATTGTATGTATATACAAAACGTATATGGGTACCTATCCTAGTACACATAATGCAAAATGGCTTTGTCGCTATTGTACAAATTTACTTTGGTCCTGAAAAAATAAAAGAACTACAAGAATCTGCATCATTTATATTTATTTTCATGTTTTAATTAAATTTTAAGTTATATAAAATAAATGGAAGAACTCAATGTTTATTACATGAGTCCTTCCATTTTTTATTTGTCTATGAAACGTTATATATCAAAAGCTATTCATTTTCTTTTTTGTTTCTGAGATAAACGAAATATCCTACCACTACACCTATAAATATTATCGTTATTGCAGTGATTAAAGCAAATAATGTCCGTTCGAATTTAATATCAATTGTGTCTTTCGATTTCTTATCGTTTGTACGCGTCGATTCTTCATCACTACTTGAATGATATTCATATTTACCAGATGCGGCACTTTTGTTTTCTGGCGTTTTTAAGTCAGGCATAGAACCTATTTCTCCAGTAATCAATGCCAAAACTTGCTTATCTAAATTTTTATAGTAATCTCTTGATTTTAATGGGTTAAAATATTGAAATTTAAAATAATTTGTTCCCTTTTGTAACTCATTTAAAAACGCATTATCTGAAAAACTTTGACGTCTTATAATAGAAGTAATATCTTTGTCAGATACACTATCAACATTATTATTAAGCTGTTTAACTTGGTTCAAAATAAAAGGATTGTATTTAAAAGAACCTGGAGACATTTGATTAAATCTATTAACTAATCTGCTGTCACCTTGATTTGAATTTTGACTTGTTTTCTCTGTACTCAAATCTCCATAAGTCACAGCATTATTGTTAGTGCCTGCTATCTTTTTATTTGATTGCGCATATTGCTTATTTGCATTTTGATTCTCACCATTATATTTGTTTGAAGATGTGTGTTCATTTTGAGAACTTCCCGAGTTTGAATGATTCACTGAACTGTCTGATATATTATTTTTACTACCCTGGTTATGATGGTTTGATCCAGATGGTATGTTGGGGCTCAGTGGTTTATTAGGTTTCGGGGGTTCTGTTGTATTGTTATCTCCTCCGCCTTCACTTGGTTGTTCTGGTTTAGGCTTCTCTTCTGAGTCATCTCCACCACCTTGTGGTTTATCAGGATTTGTCGGTTCTGTTGTATTATCGTCTCCGCCTTCACTTGGCTGTTCTGGTTTAGGTTTCTCTTCTGAGTCATCTCCACCATCCTGTGGATTATCGGGGTTTGACGGTTCTGTTGTATTATCGTCTCCGCCTTCACTTGGCTGTTCTGGTTTAGGTTTCTCTTCTGAGTCATCTCCACCATCCTGTGGATTATCGGGGTTTGACGGTTCTGTTGTATTATCTTCGCCACTTTCTCCTGGTTGTTCTGGTTTAGGCTTCTCTTCTGAGTCATTTCCGCCGCCTTGTGGGTTATTTGGGTTTGATGGTTCTGTTGTATTATCGTCTTCGTCTTCACTTGGTTGTTCTGGTTTAGGCTTCTCTTCTGAATCATTTCCGCCGCCTTGTGGGTTATTTGGGTTTGATGGTTCTGTTGTATTATCGTCTTCGTCTTCACTTGGTTGTTCTGGTTTAGGTTTCTCTTCTGAATTGTCGCCATTATCTTCTGGTTGGTCAGAACCTGATGATTGATTATCTTCTTCTGGCTTTTCAGGCTCAGTAGTAGTGTCTGAATCACTATTGTCCAAATCACTACCATTTGGTTGTTCCGATGATGGTTTATCTTCAGTTCCGTTGTCACTGTCTCCTGTATTGTTTGAATCCGATGATTGATTGTCTTCATCTGACTTATCTGGGTTAGTAGTAGTGTCTGGCTCACTATCGTTAGAGTTACTATCATTTGATTGTTCAGATGATGAAATCGTTATAGCATCACTACTGGTTGTATTATCAGTTTGGTCAGAATTTGAAGGTACTTCATTCTCACTTGAATTATTTACTAGCTGAGTGCTATTTTGCACATTTTTATCTATATCTGATATATTGATACGCTTATGGTCTAAATCAGCATTCTTCATATTCGTATTCTTATTGTATTCATTTAGATCTTTCTCTGTCCCTTGTGTTGGCTTAGAAATTAATGTAGCACTTAGTGCAATTGCAAAGCTAGATACAATAAACTTATGTGAAATATAATTTTTCATAATCTCACCTCCAAATAATTTTTCTTATATTCCCTATTAGTATATTAGAAATCGTCCTATTTTTCATTAAAATTAGGCTTTTGAAAGAAGAAATTAATCTATTTGAAATTTATTGTAAAAAGCTATTTACAAACCAAGGTATAATTATTATACTAGATATATAAAATAAATTGATATGAAGGAGTTTTCCGAATGGGGCTTTTTAGTAAAAAAGAAGATACACTAGATGTATTTCAAAGTGCAGTAGAATCAAGACGTACAATATATAGTTTAGAGCAAGAAATTTCAATATCTGATAAAGAGGTAGAAGGTATCATCGAACATGCAATTAAACATGTTCCATCTTCATTTAATGCTCAATCAACCCGTATTGTATTGTTATTAAACGATAACCATAATAAATTTTGGGATATAACAAAAGAAGAATTAAAAAAATCAATGGGTCCTGATCGTGAATTCCAAGCAACTTCAGACAAAATTGATAACTTCAAACATTCATATGGTACAATCCTATACTTTGAAGATCAAGACGTTGTCGAAGGTTTACAAAATCAAATGCCTAACTATGCTGAGAACTTTGCAATTTGGTCAAACCAAACAAATGCAATGCACCAATTTGCAATTTGGACTGCATTAGGTACTAAAGGTATTGGCGCATCATTACAACATTATAATCCACTTGTAGACGTAGCAGTAACTGAAGCGTTCGATATTCCTACTACTTGGAATCTTCTAGCTCAAATGCCTTTTGGTAACGTGCGTGATGAAGCTGGAGAAAAAGAATTTCATGATGTAAGCAAACGCTTCTTAGTAAGAAAATAGTTTGTTTAATTTTTTAAACATTAACAATAATACAAGCGCTTAGGGGATAAACCCTTTCCAATTTATAAAACCAATTCATTTAAAATGAACTGGTTTTTTTATTTGAATATTTCGGTTTTGAGTGTCCACGCTTCTCACGTGGTATTTTGTAATTTCATTGAACCCTCTCAATTTTGAATTTTCTGAATGTATCTAGTATATTTATGCTAACAACAATTTAAGGGGCGATCGAGATGAATATAGAAATCTTTCAATTTAAAGTGGAACCAGCGAATGTTGCATTAAATGAAGAAACAATTACGAATTGGTTTGCAGAGTATGTGACAGCAAAGACAGACATCGTAGTTTTACCGGAAATGTGGAATAACGGTTATGCCCTACCGCAACTAAAAGAACTTGCTGATAATCAATTATCAAGAAGTTTTGAGTTTATATCAAAATTAGCAATCCAATATAAAGTTGATGTAATTGCAGGTTCTGTTTCAAATAGTATGAAAGAGAACATCTACAATACTGCTTTTGCCGTTTCAAAAAATGGTTATTTAATAAACAGTTATGACAAGGTACATCTTGTGCCGATGTTAGATGAACCTTCATTTTTAACACCCGGTAATGCAGTTCCAGAACCCTTCACCCTATCAGATGGCGCTAAAGTTGCACATATTACTTGTTACGATTTACGCTTTCCTGAATTACTTCGCTATCCAGCGCGTAAAGATGCACAAATCGCTTTTTATGTTGCACAATGGCCCGCGGTAAGATTGAATCATTGGACTGCCCTCTTAAAAGCACGTGCCATCGAAAACGATATATTTGTAGTTGGTTGTAATGCTTGTGGAGATGATGGTAAGACTGAATATGCAGGTCATTCTATCGTAATTAACCCTAATGGTGAAGTTATAGCAGAATTAGAAGAAAAACCAGATCATTTAACTTGTGACATTGATTTAGATGAAGTAACGAATCAACGCAATACTATTCCAGTATTCAAAAATTTAAGACCACATCTATATAAATAATTTCATAATAAAAACCGTGAGCTTGGGAGGGGCTCACGGTTTTTTGTAACTTATTATTAAGGGAATGTTTTTACAGTTATTTCTCTATCTATTTTTGGGGATGTTATTAATTATGAAAAAAATTAGTGAATTTACCGATTTTAATGATAAATTGAATGATGTTTACGATAGCTTACATGTTAATATTTTAAATTGTCTCTGTTATAGACAATGTTAAAATGATATTAGATTCGAGACTGGGAAGGTTCTGCAAATCTAAATTGGGAATGCTTAAATTAATAAGCGCGTTGTGTACTCAGTAAGTACTATTTTACGAAATCACTAATTGCTGCTGAGATATCTTTTGTCACTACATCAGCCTCCTCTTGTTTGTATTAAAATTGAAAAACGATAACTAATTTTTGTAACTATAACAACTATACGAAGAAAGTACAGTTACAATATCAGCGTGTCAATTAAGCTCCTGCTCAAAAGCTTAATTAACTTCATCATTCAAATCAAAATTCAAACAAAAATTGATTAAATGATTTGTAAAATGCTATCACTTCTTTGTGATACAAGTACATTTAACCATGATTTTGAGGTTATTCGTTAAAAAATCCCTAACTCGTCATATTTCATTCCTAAATGTTTACTTTTTTATGTTAAAATTAAAGAGATAAAGATTAGCAACAGTTAGGAACACAAAATATACAGTTACGCAATAAGACGCATAAAACTTAATTAAAATTGTATAATACGACTGAGGAGAGAAGCCCAATGTTAAAGTCTATAGATAGCAAAATTGACCGTTTTGCTAAATATCTACAACAACGTAACAACTTAGAACATATTGATTATTTAAAGATGCGTTTAGGTATGCAAGTATTTGTAGGCAATGTAACTAAAACAATAATAACTTATGGCGTTTCAATCCTTTGCCATCTCTTTTTTTACACACTAACTGTCCATTTATCATACTTTTTTATTAGGCGTTATGCACACGGCGCTCATGCAAAATCTTCTTTTGCATGTCATGTGCAGAATTTATTGTTATTTGTTTTATTACCTTGGTTAATCGGGTATATGAAAGTGTCTTCATTAATTATGTATCCATTAGCAATAATTGGTTTCATTATATTAATGATATACGCACCTGCTGCTACGAAAAAGCAGCCTATACCACAACGATTAGTAAAAGGTAAGAAATTAAAGACAGTCATTGTAACTTTATTATTATTAGTAATATCAATGTTTTTCAGTGAGCCTTACCAACAATTAGTACTTTTAGGCATTATTTTGATTGCTATCGCTCAACTACCTATATTTTTCCCTAAGGAGGATGTTTAATTATGCATATCTTTGAATCTATTTTTAGTTTAATCGCGAAGTTTTTCTCAACACTAGGTGCAGTAGCTGGTTTAAGACCTTGTGGTGGATATTTTGACGAACCAGAAGTACCTAAAGAAATTACAGAGTTATACGAATAATTGTCCTAGAGAGTGTGTAGAGTATGGCTATTTTAAACACAATTATGTTATCAATATTTCAAGCATTTTTGCTTTTCGTAATCATTAAAATTTTAACAAATGTAACTTATACTTTGAGGGATTATATTACCATTATTGGGATTATAATCCCTTCAACCATTTTATTCTTTTATTTTGACACAAAATCGATGTTATTTTTATTATTAGTAAGTGTTGTCTTTATGTATTATAGGAAACGTTTCATCGGTATTGCATCTGTACTCGTTAGCTTTTTCATCTTATATATGGCTAATTTTTTATCAATCTGGTTAGCTACATTATTACTAGACTTAATTTCAGCTCAGTACATATTTGATTTTATATATTTACTTATTTTCGCTATAATAACATTTTTTTTCTCAATACTAGGAAGAGTTTTATTTAAACAATTAACCACTTCCGGTTTATCATTAAATAAAATTTATTTAATTATTGTTTGTGTATTTCTGCTTACAATATTACTACTAATCTATTTTTATTTACCTGATCAAAGTCTTTCTTTTGGAGATGCGAAATTTTTAATAGTTATGTATGCCGTATTAATCATAACGACTGCTGTACTTATCATTACGATTTCTTTCAGTATCATTCGTCAGATTCAATACAAACGTAATATGCGTGAAATCGAGAATTACTATAAGTATACTTTACAAATAGAAAAAATTAATCATGAAATGCGTAAATTTAGACATGACTACGTCAACATATTATCAACGATGTCGGATTTTATTAGAGAAAATGATATGGAAGGTTTAGATCAATATTTCCATGAAGAAATTTTGCCTATGCAAGACAGTATGCAAATGAATGCCATTAAAATTAATGGTATTGAAAACCTAAAAGTTCGTGAAATCAAAGGATTATTAACAACAAAAATATTACAAGCTCAAGAAAAGAATATTAGAATTAGCATAGAAGTTCCTGAAACAATCGAAAAAATAGAAATGCCTATTATTAATTTGAGTAGGGTTATTGGCATTTTACTTGATAATGCGATCGAAGCTTCTGAAAAAATAGTGGATGACCCGCTTATTCGAATTGCTTTTATCAAAAATGAAGATGATTCAGTGATGTTTATAGTTATGAATAAATGTGATACTGATATGCCTCGAGTACATACCCTGTTCCAAGAGAATTTCTCTACAAAAGGTAAAAATCGTGGACTTGGGCTTTCAACATTAAAAGAGTTGACTGATACGACCTCTAATGTTTTATTAGATACAACAATTGATAATAACTATTTTATTCAAAAAGTAGAAATATTAAATACTGATTCATAAGGGTGTGAAAATATGAAGATATTCATATGTGAAGATGATGAAAGACAACGTGAGAATATGATTTCGATTATCAACAACTACATCATGATTGAAGAGAAACCGATGGAAATTGAAGTTGCAACTGCCGATCCTTATGAAGTTTTAGAACGTTCTAAAGATTTAAGTGATATAGGGTGTTACTTTTTAGATATACAATTGGAAGCCGACATTAACGGTATCAAGCTTGCTAGTGAAATTCGCAAGCACGACCCTGTAGGTAATATCATTTTTGTTACAAGTCATAGCGAGCTTACATATCTTACTTTTGTTTATAAAGTAGCAGCGATGGACTTTATTTTTAAAGATGATCCAGATGAATTAAAATCTAGAATCATTGATTGTTTAGAAACTTCAGAATCTAGGTTAAAATTACTTTCTAAAGAAAGCACTGTTGAAACAATTGAATTAAAACGTGGAAGTAATTCAGTATATGTTCAATATGATGATGTTATGTTTTTTGAGTCCTCTACTAAATCTCATCGATTGATTGCGCATTTAGACAATAGACAAATTGAATTCTATGGTAACCTTAAAGAACTTAACCAACTTGATGATAGATTCTTTAGGTGTCATAACAGTTTCGTTGTTAACAGACATAATATTGAATCTATTGATTCAAAATCTCGCATTGTTTATTTCAAAAACCAAGAACATTGCTTTGCTTCAGTAAGAAATGTTAAAAAAATATAATAAAAAAAGACTTAGTAAATTATGCTAAGTCTTTTTTTTACTGTTTATTTAATGCTTTATTTACTTCACTTAAATTCGGAATACTCTCTATAGCGCCGTATTTGGTAGTAACCATTGCTGCTACATAATTACTAAATTCTAAAATGCTTTGACCTTCATTTTTTAACAATTGATTTATATCATTTGTATTTGAGGTTACGATTCTACTAATCAACGCTCCAATAAAAGCATCTCCGGCACCTGTCGTATCAATCGGCTGTACTTTAAACCCTTGGTGCCTAATGACTGTACCGTCCTTCAAATATATCATAGCTCCACCAGCACCTTTAGTATAAATAACCGCTTCTACATCACCTTGAAATAACCATTGAATTGCTTGTACTTCGTCACTCTGACCTGTAACAAAAGTCAATTCTTCATCAGAAATTTTAACAATATTTGCTAGTGGTATAAATGATTGTATTGCCTCTTTACACGCGTCCTCACTATCCCATAATGGCAAGCGAACATTGGGATCAAATACAACTGTTCCCCCTGCTACTTTAACTTTATCAATCAATGCTTTGTGTGCATACTTCATAGGACTTTCTACTAAATCCACCGAACAAAAATGTAGCACATCGTTTTCCATTACATCAATTCCTGCTACCGCTTCAGTTTGGTAAAGCATATCAGCAGAAGGTTTACGATAAAAGGAAAAGTCTCTTTCACCGTCTTTAGTTAAGCTTACAAAAGCTAATGCAGTATTAGCCTCATCCGTACGTTTTAAATACTGTGTACCGACATCTAAGTTTTCTAACGTTTCAACTATTAAATCACCAAATGCATCATTTCCTAATTGAGTAATCATCTCAGCTTTGCCACCTAGTTTAGTGGTCGTACATGCTACATTACAAGGTGCGCCTCCCACTTGGCGCGAAAAGCCTTCAACATCTTTCAATTTAGAGTCCGTCGTATTAGGTATAAAATCGATTAACGCTTCACCTATAGCAAGTAGTCGTTTCATACTTCCTCATCCTTTAAATCATATTTTGTGAATTTTAAATATACTTGTCCAGATTCTGTTGATGTTTTAATGCCTGTAGCTTCATCGTCTGTAAAAATTCTAGAAGTCATGACACGTTCACCATCGTTGCAGAATATTTCGACACTCGATGTATCGATAAATAATTGTAACTGTGTTAAAGGTGTATCCAGATAGGTTGTTCTTGTTGTACTGTCGACTGGGTCTGGTAACAAACCACTTTCACTACGATCTAACGTTAACTTTTGTTCTTTCTTATTATAAGTAATCAGTGTTGTTTGTGTTTTAGACGTACGCACTTCAAAATATACTTCAGTTGAATCGTTTTCTAAAATATCGATAATCAATTCATATTGTCTTCCTTCATATGGATACAATTGTCTCGTGAATTTATTCGCATACCCTAGTGCTGTTTCTTTATTTGTTCTTAATTGTTCAAGGGATTTTACAGGTCGTTGTTTTAAATTACCTGCTTCAATCGATAGTACACGTGGAATAGTTAGACAGTGTGCCCATCCATCAACATCAGATGGATAATTAATTTCCGGCAATCCCATCCAGCCAATTAATATTCGCTGTCCATGTTCATCTATAAACGTTTGTGGCGCATAAAAATCAAAGCCGTGGTCAAGTTCAAAAAAGTCTCCATGATTCATTGTTAAATTATCAATGTCGTATTGTCCCATAATATACCCTGATTGATAGATATTCTTAAATCGCTCACCTTCTTCATCAATACCTTGTGGACAAAATAACAGCATATCATATCCATCCAAGTTAAAGTAATCCGGACATTCCCACATATAACCAAATGAATCTAGATTCGTATGAACTTCACCTTGAAATTCCCAATTCACAATATCTGTTGAACGATATTGAATCACTCTACCTTGACCTTGTTCATTTTGAGCTCCAATGACAGCATAATAGACACCATCTTTTGAAAATACTTTAGGGTCTCTGAAGTGCTGTGTATATCCAAATGGCGGTTCAGCAATGACCGCTTTAGGAAACTTTTCAATTTCACCTTCTGCATTTATTTTTGCAATATGTTGCGTAGAAATTCTATTCCAATCTTCATCGCGATGATTTGCCGTATACATATAATACATATGGTTATTATATTCAAATGCACTACCACTATAAACACCATGACTATCATCTTTAGTATCTGGCTTTAATGATGTTCCCACATCTTCAAAATGTACTAAATCCTTACTTGTATATGTATACCAATATTTCAAGCCATGGACTGGTCCTAACGGAAACCATTGATGTGATATATAATACGTCCCGTCATAGTATATTAATCCGTTAGGATCGTTTAATAATCCTGTTTTAGGTTGTAAATGAAACGTTTGTCTATACTTAGACTCATTAACTTTAGCTGATAAATCATCTAATGTTTGCTGATCAACGTCTTCATATTTTTGATAACGTTCATCTCTTGTCCACTCAGCCATTACTATTTTCCTCCTACTATCCAATATTCAAACTTTATTCTATATTATGGTACCGGTTCCATTACGCTTTATTATATAATATCATGCTTCAGTTAATTTTTAAATGAAAGACCCACATCAATAGAGATACGTTGCTCTATAGGTTGATGTTGAATGAGTTGATTGAGTTTGCTCATTGCTACTTCACCAGCATATTCAAAATGATAATTAACTGTATGAATTGAAGGCGAGACAATTTCTGTAACTGGATCACCACCAAAACCAACGATAAATTTGTCACCATTTTGTGTAGTATCTTCTGAGGTGATTTTATGTACAGCTAATGCGATAGAATCTGTTGCTCCTACAACTGCGTCATAATTAGGTTGAGTTTGCAATTCTTTTGATACATCAATCATTGCCTCATTGTAATTAAATGAGGTTTGCGAAATATGTGGTTTGACATTATATTTCGCTAAGCCACTGATTAAGCCTTTTTTTCTATGTATACCTACAGCAACATCGGTTTCTGTAACTCCAAAGAATTGAATGTTTTTAAAACCTTTTGATCCGAGTCCTTCGCCTACCATATAACCTGCATGAAAATCATTATGGATAATACAGTGCAAGTCCTTATGTTCTTGACCGACGATAATAACAGGGACATCAATTTTATTAATCACTTCAATATGTCTATCTGTAATTTCTGTAGCCATTAATATAATTCCATCGACTTTACTTCTATAAAATGTTTCTAATGCATCAATTTCCAGTTCTGTATCGATATTTGTATAATTAAGCAATAATCTATAGTTCAAATCATCACAAACTGTTTTCACGCCTTTGATTGTTTCATCTACTGCGTAAGAGTTCATTCTAGGTATAATCGCACCTATCATATTGGTTCTATGCGCTCGCAGACTTTGGGCAAACTGATTTGGTTGGTAATCATTTTCTTGAATGATTTTATCCAACTTTTGCTTAGTTTTTAAACTTACCGAGCCATTATTAAGATATCTTGAAACTGTACTCTTTGATACGCCAGCAATTTTTGCAATATCAGATATATTTTTCATATTCTCTCACTCTCATCAATAAGCTATTCTCAATATGATTAATTCTATCATATTGCAATCGCTTTAAATACTATTTAAAATAAAAACCAACCTGATACCTTAGGTATTTAAACCTAATAATAGCAAGTTGGTTGGTCTTTCACTTATTCAGCTTTTTGAATTGTAATCGTCCAAGAAGCATCATCTAATTGTTCATAGTTTGTTATCGGATATCCTTTTTCAGCTGCCCAATTAGGTAGTGCCTCTGTTGCCTGAGTACAGTCAAAGTCTATTTTCAATTCTTCACCGTTATTCATTGTATCCATTTTCTTTTGTGCTTCTATTAATGGAAATGGGCAAACCATTCCTACCGTTCCTAATTCATGTACCATAATTAAATTCCTCCCTAATATAATTAAGTCGTTTGTGTTTGTGTTGAAATCGTATTTTCACTAGTTTGTTGGCGTTGCGCTTTTTTCATTGGTTTTATAAATATAAAGTAACTCATAAACCAAGCTCCTAAAATCATAGACGCAAGTGCAATCCAACCTTTCCATGACATCGTTGCAGTTTCTACTAAACCGTTACCTATTGAACAACCGCCAGCTACAGAAGCGCCAAATCCCATACATACGCCACCGATAACACTATTACGTATTGTCTTTTTATCAGGCATTCTCCATTTGAATTCTTTAGCACCTTTCGCAGCAATATAAGAACCAACGAATATACCTAGAACAAGGAATACACCCCAGTCTATCAATTTCAAATCACCAGTTACAAAAAACTGAACTATATTTGCAGATGGTGTTGTAATACCAAGTCCATACATTCTTCCTGTTGATTCACTTACAGGCCACGCGATTAAAGCAATTAGCCCAACAGCTATTGCTGCAACAAATGGGTGATATTTTTTCTCGAATAAATAATGTCTTATACCTGTATATTTTTGCTTTAATTTTGGTATAGCAAATTTAGGTTTTGGTTTACGTAACGTTTTTACAACAAGAAGAATCGTGATGATTGTAAGTAACGCGACCCAAACCCATGTTGGTATACCTGTCGTTTGTGCCATACTTGAATTTACATTTGTCGGTTTGTTCACACCATTCATTAATGGTAACAGCAAACCAAACTTTGTTGCCGCTGCAGTGAAACCATAGGCAATAAGTGCCATCCAGCTACCTATTAAACCTTCTCCAGCTCTATACCACGTACCTGTAGCGCAACCTCCAGATAAAATAATACCAATACCAAATATAAATGAACCTATTACTGTTCCAATAATTGGATACGTAGATTCTGGAATTTCTACTAAGCCTGTTGATGTTAAAATTAATAACCCAATACTTTGTACGGAAATTGCAATTAACAATGCATAAAACATTTTATTGCTTTTTTGAACGTACATATCTCTAAATCCACCAGCTAAACAAAATCGTGTTCTTTGCATAACAAAGCCTAAAAGCGCACCAACGATTAGTCCACTGATTACTAACCACGTCATATTATTACCTCTTTCCCGATAAAATCAATATGATTTATCATATTAAACTTTTCATTAAATATCAAGCCCGTTTGCTTATATTTTATAAAGTGTTAAATGTGAAAATAACTGTAGTTGTTAGTAATCGTATAACTAAATACAAAAACTAGCTTTTTTAAACACTCACCACTTAACGTGTATCTCGTGTAAATAAAAAAGCTAGCCTATTTTCATACGCTTTATTTGTTACTATAATTTTTCATAAAGAATAGTAAAGATTGTAATTCAATACCCAAATCAATATGATGTACTTGAACATCCGATGGTGTCAAAACACGACTTGGTGTAAAGTTCAAAATACCTTTTACACCTGTTTTTACTAAAGTATCAGCAACGTGCTGCGCTACTTCTTCAGGTGTAGTTAAAATCACTACATCAATATGTTCTTGTGCTAATATTTCCGTAATTTTATCAAACGGACTGACTGTTACCTTCCCTATTTGCGTCCCTATAATTTCATCTCGTATATCAAAAGCTTCCGTTATTGTCATCTCATCATGTATTGAGAAGTTGTATGTTAATAATGCTTTCCCTAAATTCCCAACACCTACAATTGCAATTTTTATCTCGTCATTTTCACTTATCTCATTTTTAAAAAAATGTAATAAGCTATCTATATTATAGCCATAGCCTTTCTTGCCTAATTCACCAAAATATGAAAAATCACGACGAATCGTTGCAGAATCAATGTTCAAACCCTCACTTATAGTTTTTGAATTAACTCTATCTATGCCTTTAGATTTCAAAGTATTGACGAATCTATAATACAACGGTAAACGTTTCAATGTGGCACGAGGAATCTTTTCGCTTTGATTAGCCAAGACCATGTCCCCCTATTTCATTATCTATTGCTGATTTATCTTATAATCACTACAACATTATACATTATTGAATAATAAAAATAAACAATGATAGTTTTAACCACGCGTTGAATACTGTAGAATGATAATGAATAGAGAGGTGCAAATCGGATGATATTATTACAACTCAATGACTTAACTAAATCATTCGACGGAGAAGATATTTTTAATAATGTAGATTTTGAAGTTAAAACTGGTGAACGTATTGGTATCGTTGGACGTAATGGTGCCGGAAAATCTACTTTAATGAAAATCATTGCTGGCGTCGAGACATATGATAGCGGTCAAGTTTCAAAAAGCAAAAATCTCAAGCTTGGTTATCTAACACAACAAATGACTTTAAATACGAATCAAACTGTTTTTGATGAAATGTCGAAACCATTTGAAAGTATGAAAAAATTAGAATTAGAAATGAAATTTGAGACGGACTGGTTAGCGCAACATGCTGATGAATATGATACTGAGTCATATAAGACACACATCGATCGCTATGAGTCTTTATCTAATCAATTTGAACAACAAGAAGGTTACCAATATGAAAGTAAGATTAAAACTGTACTACACGGTTTGAATTTTAGTGAAGCGGATTTTAATCGTCCTATTAATGATTTTAGTGGCGGTCAAAAGACTAGGTTATCTTTAGCCCAGATGTTACTTAGCGAACCTGATTTACTATTACTTGATGAACCTACAAACCATTTAGATATGGAAACAACGCAATGGTTGGAAAGTTATCTTAATTATTTCAAAGGCGCTATCGTCATTATCAGTCACGATAGATATTTCTTAGATAAAATTGTCAATCAAATTTATGACGTTGCGCTCGGCGATGTACAACATTACGTAGGTAACTATGGACAATTTATAGAGCAAAGAGATAAATATTATGAAAAACGTATGCAAGAATATGAAAGTCAACAAGCTGAAATTAAAAAACTTGAAACATTTGTAGAGAAAAACATCGCTCGTGCTTCAACTACGGGCATGGCAAAAAGCCGAAGGAAAATGTTGGAAAAAATGGAAAGAGTTAACAAACCTATGATTGATGCTAAAAGCGCCAATATCCAATTCGATTTTGATAGAAATACTGGAAACGATGTATTTCATATTAAAAATCTAGAAATTGGATATGAGGAAGCCATAACAAAAGGTATTAATATCGAAGCCACGAAGGGAGATCATATTGCAATCATTGGTCCTAATGGTATTGGGAAGTCTACTTTAATCAAAACAGTCGCCGGTCTCCAACAAAAGATTAGTGGAGAAATTACTACAGGTGCAAATTTAAAAGTTGGTTATTACGATCAAAAACAAGCTGAATTTAAATCAAACAAAACAATCCTTGATTATTTATGGGACCAATATCCAACAATGAATGAAAAAGATATTCGAGCTGTCTTAGGTCGTTTCTTATTTGTACAAGATGATGTCAAAAAAATCATCAATGACTTGTCTGGTGGAGAAAAAGCGCGTCTTCAACTTGCTCTACTGATGCTAGAGCGCAACAATGTACTTATTTTAGATGAACCAACTAACCATCTAGACATAGACTCTAAAGAGATGCTTGAACAAGCATTGTCAGATTTTAAAGGCACAATCTTATTTGTGTCACATGATCGCTATTTTATAAACGAACTTGCAAATAAAGTTTATGATTTGGACACTACTGGTGGAACAATGTATTTAGGTGATTATCAGTATTACATTGAAAAATTAGAAGAAAAAGCAGCGATTCAAGCGAAAAAAGAATTGGATAACCCTACAAAAACAGAAGTAAGTGCATCACAAAATCATAATTACGTTGACCAAAAACAACAAAAACGAGAGCAACGACAAGTTGAACGTAAAATAGAACAATGTGAAACAAATATTGAATTATATGAACAAGAAATAAATAATATAAACGAACAACTCACACAGCCTGATGTGTATTCTAACCCAGAAAAGGCAAATGATTTAGCAATTGAAAAAGAAATAGCCGAACAAAAATTAGAACAAGTCATGGATGAATGGGCAGAATTACAAGAATTGTTAATATAATCGCTATAAGTGCAATTGAGCTAAAGTAAAATTTTCTACTTTAGCTCTTTTTTTATGCTCATTCTATTCACAATACCATTACTGTTACAATAGCTATCCACAGAGTTATCCTATTTGTCCACAAGTAATATGTAACTATTGCCCGTTTTCAATTTTCAGATATTAACCTATATCCACACACATAACCACTACTTATCCACAAGTTACGCACTATTTGTTGATAAGTACGCACGTTCCCTATTGACATTCTATATAAACTATAAATCACTATAAACGAAAGGTATTTGTTTAAAATGGAATGTCATGTCATAATTATTACGGGCTTACAGCAAAATCGTGAAAGGATGTAGAAAAAATATGCCTACATTATTATGGTTTCTAATTGCTTTAATTCTAGGGACGACAATACTAATTATTACTACGACAATTGCTGCTAATAAAAAATTAAAGCACGATTTACAAAATCTATGGACTAACCAAAAATCACTAGAAAACTTTATTCGTCCTAATCATAACTATAGTTACGAGTTTGACACATATAAAAATAGATTTGACGAAAATTTATTGCTAGATGATAAAACCTGGTCTGATTTAGATATGGATAATGTATTTCATAGTATGAATTTTAATTTTACTGCAATTGGTGAGATGAGACTTTTTGCTACACTAAGAAATATGTATAAAGTAAAAGATGAAAATTTAATTCATCAATTTAAAACAAATGTCGCATTTAGAAATTCTGTTTCTCTGCACTTAGCACAAATTGGTAAAGCCATTTATCCTATTTTTCCAGATCAATTATTATATATTAAACGAAATAATTTTTTTATGTTATGTACATATTTACCTCTTATTTTTATGATTCTAACTTTCTTTTCACCTAGTAAAGGTATAGCTTTAACAATCGCTTCTGTCATATTCAATATGATTCTAAGCGGCTCTCTAAAAAAGACGTATAATCAAGATTTAAATTCAATATTTTATACATCTACAGTAATTAAAAAAGCATATAACTTACAAAAACTTGAGGGGACACCTAACCTTAATGTTAACTTTAGTCATTTTCGTATAGCTCGAAGATTTAGTGGTTTATTAGGTCGTGTTAATTCTAGCGAAGATGCCTTTGTTGTATCTTTACTAATCAAAATAATTTTTATGCTGGACTATCATATCTTCCACTTAATTCAAAACAGTTTTAAAAAATATGAAGATGAAGTCATGACTTGTTATAACTATATTGCGAGCATAGATAATCATTATGCCGTAACACTTTGGCAAGAGACATTGGACCATTACTCCCTTCCACAAATCAATAGAGAAGACTACCTTGAATTTGAAGAATTAACTCACCCTCTTATCTACGAAGCGGTATCTAATGATATGAGTATAAATAATCATATACTTTTAACGGGATCCAATGCTTCAGGTAAATCAACGTTTATGAAAGCAATTGCTCTAAATTTAGTATTAGCTCAAGCAGTAAACACTGTTACAGCAACGAAATTTATCTATAAACCTGGCGTAGTTTATACCTCTATGGTTAACCAAGATGATATTTTAACTGGAGATAGTTATTTTATGACTGAAGTCAAATCGATACGACGCTTATTCGATATAACAACCTCTAACAAAATATATTGCTTTATTGACGAAATATTTAAAGGAACCAACACTACAGAACGTATTGCAGCTTCAGAATCTGTATTAAGCTACTTGAATCAGCTACCCGGTTATAGACTTATTGCTGCTACACACGATATAGAGTTAGCTACTTTACTAGAGAAAAACTATGAAAATTATCATTTCAATGAATCTATTTTAGAAAACGAAATTGCTTTTGACTTCAAAGTAAAACCTGGTAAAGCCGATACTAGGAATGCCATAGAGTTGTTACGCATTATGCAATTTCCAGAACAAATCTATAAACGTGCAAAATCTTTCATCTCAAAAACCAATTAATCAAAAAGCTAAGGCTGGGACATAATTACATGTCTCAGCCTTAGCTTTTTATAATTTATTCTGCATTGATCATCCAAGTCACACCGAATGGGTCATTAAACATACCGTATAGTTCAGACCACTCTGTCTTATCTAATGGCATCGTAGCTTCACATCCACCTTCTATTGCTTTATTAAAAAAAAGCTTCTGCTTGTTGTTTGTCCGCTTCATTTGAATAATCAAAAGTGAAAGCCACAATCGCACCACTATTATCAATTTTTTTATTTTTCATTGTATCACTACAATAGAATGTTTCACCTAAAATTTTAAATGATGCATTCATAGTAAAATTCTTATCAATATCATATTCCTCTGGCATATCTGCAAACATTTCATGATCACCGCCAACACGCTGTATGTCAGTGGCCCCTAGGTGTTTCTCATAAAAATTCAACGCTGCTAAACTATTTTGAAAGTTAAAATATTGAACTGATTTCATTAAAATATCCTCCTTTAAAAATGATAATTGTAAATAACCTTAGATTCTATCGTCATTAGATAATGATTCACTAAATTACCTATACCCTTATTTCTCAACTATAAATTAAAAAACACCAACCGATTGTCAAAATGAACTGCGCCCATCCAAGTAGACACTTAAAAAGTAAAAACTTAGAAGAGAGCATATCATCATTCAATCGTTGGTGTTATTATTTTTAGAAAATATATTTAGCCTTATGTTGTTCATAGATTCATCTTTTTAAATATTAACTAATATTTAACTGAAAATTGTTCAATATCCATACTATTAAAGCCATTTAATGTCATATCAGCAGTTACGCCAGCCTGATATAAATAATGGCCAGCTGAACCAATCATGGCAGCATTATCTGTGCAAAGACTAGGGCTCGGTATACAAAGTGTAATGTTATGGGCTTCACAAGCTTCTGCTAAATTTGCTCGCAAACCTTTATTACTTGCCACGCCACCTGCAACAATCAGTTGTTTAACATCATAATGCTCACAAGCTGAAATAGCTTTGCCGACTAAAACTTCTACAACGCTATTTTGAAAACTTGTTGCTACGTCTGCTTTGTTAATTTCTTCATCTTTTTGTTTTAAATTATGCAATTTATTAATTACTGCACTTTTCAAACCACTAAAGCTAAAGTCATAGCTATCTTTTTCAAGCCATACTCTAGGAAATTGATAATTATCTTTTCCTTCTGCTGCTAGACGATCTACTTGTGGGCCGCCCGGATAACTTAATCCAATTGTTCTCGCTACTTTATCATAAGCCTCACCGACAGCGTCATCTCTTGTCTCTCCTATAACTTCAAAACTCAAGTGGTCTTTCATATATACTAATTCTGTATGTCCACCTGAGACTATTAATGCCATTAAAGGAAACTGTAAGGGTGTTTCTAAATGGTTCGCATATATATGACCAGCAATATGATGAACAGGTATCAAAGGTTTATCGTAAGCAAATGCTAAGGCTTTTGCCGCATTAATGCCCACTAATAATGCACCAATCAATCCTGGTCCTTGAGTTACAGCAACTGCATCTATATCATGCATTGTTACATTTGCTTTAACTAACGATTCATTAATCGTTGTTGTTATTCCTTCAACATGATGTCTACTCGCTACTTCTGGTACTACGCCACCAAAACGTTTATGACTCTCAATTTGACTCAATACGATATTACTGAGTATTTCTGTACCATTTTTAATAATACTTACACTTGTTTCATCACAACTCGATTCAATTGCTAATACTAATGTTGCTTCACTCATTAAAATTCACCCACATAACTAATGCATCCTCGCCTTCACCATAATAATTTTTTCGCTTACCACCATATTTAAAACCTAAATTTGTATAAACGTGTTGTGCTATATCATTATCTACACGCACTTCTAAACTCATCATTTCACATTTTTCTCGGACAAAATTCATTACATATTTTAATAAAAGTTGGCCTAAACCGTAACCCCTATATTCATTATCAATAGCGACGGTTGTAATTTGTGCCTGATCAATTACTATCCATAAGCCAATATAACCAATTATCTTCTCATTAAATTCAATAATAAAATAATTTGCAAATTCATTTTGCTCTACCTCGTGATAAAATGCATCAATCGACCAACTACTGTCATTAAAACTATTTCTTTCTATATCAAATATCTGTGGCACATCTTTTGTGTTCATTAAACGTATATTTAACTCTTGTTCTGTTGGTTTAACCAATTTCTCTCAGCCTCTGATATTTTAATATAGTTTGGTGTGAATTGATGTATATTTTCTGCTGTTTCAATAAGTGGTTTCATGTTTTTAGCTAGTGGCACATTCGCAACACAGGTACTATCTAATAATTCTTCTAAATTCTCAGTATCTGCCCCTACAAACACATAGGATTGTCCAGTCTTGTGCAATAAATCCAATAATTCTTCAATAGGTAGATACTGGTCTTGTTCAACTTGAACTAATTGATTCTCTTCATATTGGTATACACCTGTATAAACCGCTTCTCTTCTTGCATCAAACACAGGTACAATTAATCTCGTGTCTTCTTTAATCGTTGCGGCAAGTGCCTTGAGTGATGACACACCATACAACTCAGCATTTAAAGCGTATGCTAAAGTTTTTGCAACTGTTACACCTATTCTTAAACCAGTATATGAACCTGGTCCCTGTGCAACTACAATGACATCGATATTTTCTTTCAATACTTTACTTTCAGCAATAACTTGTTCGATTGCTGGCATTAACTGTACTGAATGATTTACTTTTTCATTTGAATTCAATTCACTTAACACCTTATCGTCTTGCATTAAAGCAACTGACAATGGCTGATTTGACGTATCAATCAACAGATAGTTCACGTTCAACCTCCTCCTTTATTTTTGCATAATGTACACCTTGTGCTTCTAATTCTATATTTCTTTCCGATTCATTTAATGTCGTTATATTAATAGTTAAAGAAGACGGTGGTAAAAATTCAGAAATAAATTGACTCCATTCAATTAAAATAACTGCTTCATCTTCAAAATATTCATCAAAGCCTAAATCCTCTTCAGAGTCTTCTAATCTATAACAATCCATATGATGTAATCTCAAATTTGATCCTTGATATGATTTTATAATATTGAAGGTTGGTGAATTAATATTTCTTTTTACACCTAACGCTTTTCCAATAAATTGACTTAATGTTGTTTTCCCAGCACCTAGATCACCATTAAGCAATACAAGGTCGCCAGCTGATAAATACTTCGCTAACGTTGTAGCAAAAACCGCCATTCCATCTAAATCCTTAATCTTAATCATATTCCCCTCCTTTAAAGAACTACTTTCTTGCTTGCAAGATTAGTAGTTCTTATGCATGAGCTTTAGCTCAGGCGTTCCTTTAACACTTCTCTTGTACTCCATTATAAAAACTCAGTTCTTTCTATAGTAACTATTCGCAATTTTTATTTGAGTTAATCACAATATATTACTTCAATTTATCTGCTCTATATAAATAACTCTTATAGTTTAACAAATTTTTGCCTATTTTACTTCATAGTAAAACAAGTTCTTTCTTTTTTGTAATTGTGTGAATTTAGAGATAATTCTAAAAAGTCATTGACATGATCTCGCTGATGTAGTAAATTTAATTTATCGAATTTTTAGACAATTCAATTAAATAAAAACCATTCATTCGAGAGGAGTATAATAAAATGACCAAAAACCATATGCAATACAAACCAACAACTTCAAATAATTTAGTCATTTTATTATGCTATTAGGACTGGAACTTTAGTGAAGAATTTACTAAACGTTTAAGTCCTCTTTCTAGTTGAATGGGACTTGAAAACGTCCCAATAATTTATTGGGACGTTTTTTTTATTTTCAATTTTAAGGGGGAAATGGTATGAGAAGCGATATGATCAAAAAAGGTGATCAGCAGGCTCCAGCAAGAAGTCTTTTGCATGCTACAGGTGCATTAGAAAAACCAACAGATATGAATAAGCCTTTCGTGGCAATTTGTAATTCATATATTGACATTGTCCCAGGACATGTCCACTTAAGAGAATTAGCAGACATTGCCAAAGAAGCAATTCGTGAAGCAGGTGCTATTCCCTTTGAATTTGACACAATCGGTGTAGATGATGGTATCGCGATGGGTCATATAGGAATGAGATATTCCCTTCCCTCACGAGAAATCATTGCTGATTCTGCTGAAACAGTAATTAACGCGCATTGGTTTGACGGTGTATTCTATATTCCTAACTGTGACAAGATTACACCAGGTATGATCCTCGCATCAGTCAGAACCAATGTTCCAGCCATCTTTTGTTCTGGTGGTCCTATGAAAGCAGGATTATCTTCAGAAGGTAAAGCATTAACACTTTCTTCAATGTTTGAAGCAGTTGGTGCTTTTAAAGATGGTTCGATTTCAAAAGATGAATTTTTAGATATGGAACAAAACGCTTGTCCAACATGTGGTTCTTGTTCTGGTATGTTCACTGCGAATTCAATGAATTGTTTAATGGAAGTTTTAGGCTTATCCCTTCCATATAATGGAACAGCATTAGCAGTCAGTGATCAACGTAGAGAAATGATTAGAGAAGCCGCTTCTGGTGGACCTATTGGACTAATTGAAGATGGTGATGAAATTACTATTGATTTAACTAACCGAACGTTGAATGTCGAAGTATCAAATGAAACTTTAAACGATAGAAAAGAAGATGTGAAACCATTTAAAGCAAAAGTGAAAACTGGTTATCTTGCACGTTACACTGCACTTGTTACAAGTGCTAATACTGGTGGCGTAATGCAAGTTCCCGAAAATCTCATTTAAGGAGTGAGCACAATGTCTAAACATACTGAAACACTTGAAATAGAAAAATCAGAAAATTTTGAATCTTTGGAAGCAGTAGAACCAATTGAACCTGAAGTTGAGCTAGAACAAGAGACAATTGATGAAATGAGATCTGGTTCAGAATTATTAGTTGAATCATTGGCAAATGAGAGTGTTGATTTTATATTTGGTTATCCAGGAGGTGCTGTTCTCCCTCTTTATGACACACTATATGATGGAAGAATAAAACACATCTTAGCCCGTCACGAACAAGGTGCAACGCACGCAGCTGAAGGTTATGCACGTGTATCTGGTAATACAGGCGTAGTAGTTGTTACAAGTGGTCCAGGAGCTACAAATGCGATTACCGGTATTGCTGATGCTTACAGCGACTCTTTACCTTTAGTAGTAATCACAGGCCAAGTCGCAACACCTGGTATTGGTAAGGATGCATTCCAAGAAGCAGACTTACTCTCCATGACAACACCTATTACTAAACACAACTATCAAGTCAAAAATGTACAGGATATTCCAAAAATTATTCATGAAGCTTTTCATATCGCTAATACTGGAAGAAAAGGTCCTGTGGTAATCGATTTTCCTAAAGATATGGGTGTCCTATCAACAAATGCCCAAGTTACTAATGAATTAGAGTTACCTGGTTACACAATACCTAATAAACCGAAAAAAGATGATATACAAAAATTGAGAGACTTTTTGAAAAGTGCAAAAAAACCATTAGTACTTTCAGGTGCAGGCATCAACCATGCCAAAGCAAACGATTTATTCACTGAATTTGTAAGTAGACACCAATTACCAGTAGTAAGTACATTACTTGGTCTCGGTGCAATTCCATACGAACACCCCCTATTTTTAGGTATGGGTGGTATGCACGGATCATACGCAAGTAATATGGCATTAACTGAATGTGATTTACTTATTAACTTCGGAAGCCGCTTTGACGACAGATTAGCTAGTAACCCTGATGAATTCGCACCAAATGCTAAAATCGTTCATGTTGATATCGATCCATCTGAAATCAACAAAATTATTAAAGTAGATTTGGGTATTGTTGCCGATTGTAAAGCGACATTAGAATTTCTACTCGATTTCGACAGTTATTCAATCCGACACGAAGATTGGTTAGAAACATGTAACGAAAATAAAACACAGCAACCATTTGCATACAGTGATGATGAAGATGGTGTATTTTCAAAACCACAACGCGCAATTGAATATATCGGAGAAATTACCAATGGTGATGCAATCGTAACTACAGACGTAGGACAACATCAAATGTGGGTTGCACAATACTACCCATTCAAAAATCATGGTCAACTTGTTACAAGTGGTGGTTTAGGCACAATGGGCTTTGGTATACCTGCAGCAATTGGTGCTAAATTAGCTAAACCAGACAAACCAGTCGTAGCATTTGTAGGCGATGGTGGTTTTCAAATGACAAACCAAGAAATGGGTATTTTAGAAGAATATGGCATAGATATTAAAATCGTAATCGTAAATAACGGTACGCTGGGTATGGTGAAACAATGGCAAGATAAATTCTTTAATAAACGTTTTTCACATTCTGTGTTTAATGGACAGCCAGACTTTATTAAGCTATCTGAAGCATATAATGTAAAAGCCTATCTTATAGATGATCCAACACACTTAGAACAAAAATTGGATGAGGCTTTCCAACATGACGGACCAGCTTTAATTGACATTCGTATTTCACCAGTTGAAATTGTCTCTCCTATGGTACCAAGTGGTAAAGCAAACCATGAGATGGAGGGTCTATTATGAGAAGAACATTTAGAACAAAAGTGAGAGATAAAGCAGGTACATTGAATAGATTAACCAGTATTTTCGTACGAAGACAATTTAATATCGTTAACCTTTCCGCAACACCTACGCTAGAAGAAGGTATTTCTAACATTACTTTTGTAGCAGAAATACCTGATACAGACGTGTTACGCACACTACTTCAACAGCTTGAAAAGCAAATCAATATAATTGAGGTTGAAGATATAACAGATACAAATACCTACAATAGAGAGTTGGTACTTGTGAAATTACAAACACCAAACAATCACCAAGAATTACAAAATTTAATCAAACCTTATGATGCGCTAGTCTCTATATTAAAAAATGAAGAAACTTATACGTACCTTCAAGCCTCAGGTCCACAATATACGATGGATAATTTATTAGACGATCTATCATCATATAAAATCGAACAAGTCTCACGTACGGGTTCGGCAGGTATTATTTAGCTTAAGTTTTAATGTTTTAACAAAAATTCAAATCACATGGAGGATTATATTATGACAACAGTTTATTATGATGAAACAGTAAAGAAAGATGCATTACAAGGTAAAAAAGTAGCGGTTTTAGGTTATGGATCTCAAGGTCATGCTCATGCACAAAACTTAAAAGACAATGGCTATGACGTAATCATTGGTATCAGACCTGGACGTTCTTTTGATAAAGCAAAAGATGACGGCTTCGAAGTATATCCTGTAAATGAAGCAGCAAAACAAGCTGATGTCATTATGGTACTTCTACCAGATGAAGCTCAAGGAAAAATATATAAAGAAGAAATCGAACCAAATCTAGAAGCAAATAATGCATTAGTTTTTGCTCATGGTTTTAATATTCATTTTGATGTTATCAACCCACCAGAAAACGTTGACGTATTCTTAGTAGCTCCAAAAGGCCCAGGACATTTAGTTCGTCGTACTTTTGCTGAAGGTAGTGCAGTCCCTGCCCTATTCGCAGTAGAACAAGATGCAAGTGGAGAAGCTACAGACTTAGCTTTAAGCTATGCTAAAGGTATCGGTGCTACACGTGCTGGTGTATTAGAAACATCATTCAAAGAGGAAACTGAAACAGATTTATTTGGTGAACAAGCTGTCCTTTGTGGTGGTACAACTAAATTAATACAAACTGGTTTCGAAACTTTAGTTGAAGCTGGATATCAGCCAGAGATTGCTTATTTCGAAGTATTACATGAAATGAAACTTATCGTAGACCTATTATACGAAGGTGGTATGGAAAACATGCGTTATTCAATTTCAAATACAGCAGAATTTGGTGATTATGTATCTGGACCACGTATCATTACACCTGACGTTAAAGATAATATGAAAGCAGTACTAGAAGATATCCAACAAGGAAAATTCAGTGATCGTTTCATTAAAGATAATGAAAATAATTTTGAAGAGTTCCACAAACTACGCGAAGAACAACATGGACATCAAATCGAAGCGGTTGGTAAAGAGCTACGTGAAATGATGCCATTCATTAAATCTAAAAGCATTGAAAAATAATTAGATTCAACCTTTAAATTAATCGTAATTGGAGAATCACACTTAATTAGGGATATATGATTGCTTAAAAATGCAGCTACTTTTCTCATAAAAGTGTGTTTCTTCATTACTTACGGTTATATGAGTCTAAAATTCATTTATAGGAGATGTTGAAAATGAGTAGCCATATTCAAATTTTTGATACAACACTTAGAGACGGCGAACAAACACCTGGTGTAAACTTTTCATTCGATGAACGTTTGAAGATAGCAAACCAACTTGAAAAATGGGGCGTAGATATTATAGAAGCTGGGTTCCCTGCATCAAGTAATGGTAGTTTTAAATCAGTTGAAGCAATCTCAAAAGCATTAACAACAACTGCTGTATGTGGTCTAGCCCGTTGTGTGAAAAAAGATATTGATGCAGTATATGAAGCAACTAAAGAAGCAGCAAAACCAAGAATTCATGTCTTTATCGCAACAAGCCCGATTCATCGCGATTCCAAACTTATGATGTCTAAGGAAGAAGTTTTAGCATCTATAACAGAACATGTAAGCTATGCGAAAAAATATTTTGATTTAGTTCAATTCTCCCCAGAAGATGCAACAAGAACAGAACTACCATTTTTAATAGAATGTGTTCAAACAGCTGTTGATGCCGGAGCAAGTGTAATCAATGTACCTGACACTGTAGGTTTCAGTTACCCTTCTGAATATGGTCAAATTTTCAAAACACTACAAGAATCTATCAAAACAGACCATGAAGTAATTTATAGTGCGCACTGTCACGATGATCTTGGGCTTGCAGTTGCAAATAGTATGGCTGCAATTGAAAATGGAGCCAAACGAATAGAAGGTACTTTAAATGGTATTGGGGAACGTGCAGGTAATGCAGCACTTGAAGAAGTAGCACTTGGCCTTTACGTTCGACAAGATCATTATGGCAATCAATCTAGAATTAACCTTGAAGAAACAAAACAAACCTCAGATTTAATTGCTAGATTTGCAGGAATTCGAGTTCCTAGAAACAAAGCCATTGTCGGTCAAAACGCTTTTAGTCATGAATCAGGTATCCATCAAGATGGCATAATTAAAAACCCTGAAACATATGAAATTATGACACCTCAACTTGTTGGTGTTAAAACAACAGAATTACCTTTAGGTAAACTTTCAGGCAAACATGCTTTTGCTGAAAAATTAATTAATTTGGGTTACGATGTTGATCCAGAAGAACAAAAAGTATTATTTAAACAGTTTAAAACAATTGCAGATAAGAAAAAAGCAGTTACAGACCGTGATATTCATGCTTTAATTCAAGGTACAGAACACGAACAAAATGCGATATATCAAGTTGAAACTTTACAGCTACAATTTGTTTCAAATGGACTTCAAAGTGCTGTAGTCGTCATTAAAGATAAAGACGGTAATACGTATCAAGATTCAAGTATTGGCACTGGTTCTATCGTTGCCGTGTACAATGCAATAGATCGTATTTTTGACCTCAACACTGAGTTAATAGAATACCGTATTGATTCTGTTACTGAAGGCACTGATGCACAAGCAGAAGTACATGTACAAATTAAGATTGATAATCAAATTGTTACAGGTGTCGGTATTGACCATGATATCTTACTTGCGTCATGTAAATCATATGTAGAAGCACATGCTAAATATGCTGCTAATTCAGCTACGGAAGAAGGTATTCATTCATGAGTTATAAGATTGTAGCCCTACCAGGTGATGGTATTGGTCCTGAAATTATGAAAGGATCACTAGAAATATTAGCACAATTAAGCCAAGATTTTAATTTTAATTATGACTTAGAATCACATGATTTTGGTGGTGTTGCTATAGATCACCATGGTAAACCACTTCCTGAATCGACACTAAATGCATGTCAAAATGCTTATGCAATTTTATTAGGCGCTGTAGGTGGACCAAAATGGACTGATCCTAATAATAGACCAGAACAAGGTTTATTAGGCATACGTAAAGCGTTAGGCTTATTCGCTAATATACGCCCTACTACTGTAACAAATGGTACGAGCCATTTATCTCCGATTAAAGAAGAGCGTGTTGCAGGTACAGATTTCGTTTTAGTAAGAGAGCTCACTGGCGGTATCTATTTTGGTGAACCTAAGAAATTGGGTGATGACGATGCACTTGATTCTCTTACTTATACCAGATCAGAAATTGAACGCATTGCTAGAGTTGGATTTGATTTAGCTCAAAGAAGAAATAAAAAATTAACATCTGTTGATAAAGAAAATGTGCTTTCTTCTAGTAAATTATGGCGTAGAGTAATAAATGAAGTTTCACAAGATTATCCTGAAGTAGAAGTTAACCATTTGCTTGTAGATGCTTGTGCAATGCATTTAATTACTAACCCATCACAATTTGATGTCATTGTTACGGAAAATTTATTTGGTGATATTTTAAGTGATGAAGCATCTGTAATACCAGGTTCACTAGGTTTATCACCTTCTGCAAGTTTTAGTGAACAAGGTCCACGACTTTACGAACCAATTCATGGTTCAGCACCAGATATTGCAAACCAAGATATCGCAAATCCTTTCGGTATGCTTTTATCAGTTGTTATGTGTCTTAGAGAAAGCTTAAATGAACCACAAGCAGCTGAAAAATTAGAAACAGTAATTTATCAACTCATTAAAGAAGGTAAGACAACCCGTGATCTCAATGGAAATTATAATACGTCAGATATTATTAATTTCGTAAAAGAAAATCTATAAAAAGGAGGAGATGTCATATGGGTAAAACACTATTTGATAAAGTTTGGAATAAACATGTCTTGACTGGTAAAGAAGGTGACCCACAGTTATTATATATAGATTTGCATCTTATACACGAAGTCACATCTCCTCAAGCATTTGAAGGTCTGAGACTCCAAAACAGACAATTGCGTAGACCAGACTTAACATATGCAACACTTGATCATAACGTACCAACCGTAGATATCTTTAATATCAAAGATGAAATCGCAAACAAGCAAATTACTACATTGCAAAATAATGCTAAAGAATTCGGTGTCCATATATTTGATATGGGTTCTGATGAACAAGGTATTGTGCATATGGTAGGTCCTGAAACAGGTTTAACCCAGCCAGGTAAAACAATTGTTTGTGGTGATTCTCATACTGCTACACATGGTGCTTTCGGAGCAATTGCTTTTGGTATTGGTACAAGTGAAGTAGAGCATGTATTTGCTACACAATCGCTATGGCAAACTAAACCTAAAAATCTAAAAATTGATGTAACAGGCAAATTGCCGACTGGTGTATATGCCAAAGATATTATCTTACATTTGATTAGTCAGTATGGCGTTGATTTTGGGACAGGTTATGCTCTAGAATTTTCTGGAGAAGCGATTCGTAGTTTGAGTATGGAAGCTAGAATGACAATTTGTAACATGGCAATTGAAGCTGGTGCTAAATATGGCATGATGGAGCCAGATGAAACAACATTTGAATATGTTAAAGGCCGTCCATACGCAACAAACTTTGATAATTCTGTTGATGAATGGCGCGAACTCTACACAGATGACGATGCCGAATTTGATAGAGTCATTGAAATGGATGTCTCAGATTTAGAACCTCAAGTGACTTGGGGAACTAGTCCTGAAATGGGAGTGAGTTTTAGCACACCTTTCCCAGAAATAGAAGATGTTAATGACGAACGTGCATATAATTATATGGATTTAAAACCTGGTCAAAAAGCTGAGGATATTGATTTGGGTTATGTCTTCTTAGGTTCTTGTACAAATGCTCGTCTTTCAGATTTAGTTGAAGCGAGTCATATTGTTAAAGGAAATCAAGTCCACCCTAATATTACAGCAATCGTTGTTCCAGGTTCTCGTACAGTTAAGAAAGAAGCAGAAAAAATAGGACTAGATAAAATTTTTAAAGAAGCAGGTTTTGATTGGAGAGAGCCCGGTTGCTCAATGTGTTTAGGAATGAATCCAGACCAAGTACCTAATGGTGTTCATTGTGCTTCGACAAGTAATCGTAACTTTGAAGGTCGCCAAGGTAAAGGTGCAAGAACACACCTTGTTTCTCCTGCTATGGCAGCAGCCGCAGCAATTAATGGTAAATTTGTAGATGTTAGAAAGGTGGTTGTATAATATGGAAATCAAACCAATCACTACGTATACAGGTAAAGTTGTACCATTATTTCATGACAATATTGATACCGATCAAATTATACCTAAAGTCCATTTAAAACGTATTTCAAAATCAGGATTTGGACCATTTGCTTTCGATGAATGGCGTTATTTAGATGACGGATCTGATAATCCAGACTTCAATCCAAATAAACCAGAATACAAAGATGCATCGATTTTAATTACTGGAGATAATTTCGGATGTGGCTCAAGTCGTGAACACGCTGCTTGGGCGATTAAAGACTACGGTTTTGACATAATTATTGCTGGCAGTTACAGTGATATATTCTATATGAACTGTACTAAAAATGCGATGTTACCTATTGTATTAGATGAAGAAGCGAGAAAACATTTAGCCCAATCAGAATCAATCACAGTAGATTTACCAAATCAAAATGTTTCTTCTCCAGACAAAACATTTACTTTTGATATCGATGAAACTTGGAAAAACAAACTCGTAAAAGGACTTGATGATGTTGCAGTAACATTGCAATATGAAGATGAGATTAAATCTTACGAAAGATCAAAAAATTTTTAAAGATACTAAACTAACAAAGGTGTGAAACATATGACTGTAAAAACAACTGTTTCTTCAAAAGATATCGATGAAGCTTACTTACAAATAAAAGATACTGTTAAAGAGACTCCATTACAAAAGGATCATTATTTATCACTTAAATATGACTGTAATGTATATTTAAAAAGAGAAGACCTACAATGGGTCAGATCTTTTAAACTTAGAGGAGCTTACAATGCAATTGTAGCCTTAAATAAAGAAGACAGAGAAATGGGCATCACATGTGCAAGTGCAGGCAACCATGCACAAGGTGTGGCTTATACTGCTAATAAATTACACTTAGATGCAGTTATCTTTATGCCTGTCACTACCCCACTTCAAAAGATTAACCAAGTTAAATTCTTTGGTGGACAAAATCTCGAAGTCATTCTTACAGGTGATACTTTTGATGATTGTTTAAAAGAAGCGCTCGGCTATACAGAAGATAACAAAATGAATTTCATTGATCCTTTTAACAATATCTATACTATTGCAGGGCAAGGTACACTTGCTAAAGAAATCATTGATCAATCTCAAGAAGAAAATATACAATTTGATTATTTATTTGCCGCAATTGGAGGCGGAGGTTTAATTTCTGGTGTTGGTACGTACTTCAAGGAAAATTCACCTCAAACATCTATTGTTGGCGTAGAACCTGCTGGCGCAAGCAGTATGTATACATCAGTTGTTTTAGAAAATCAAATCGTAACATTACCTGACATTGATAAGTTTGTTGACGGTGCTTCAGTAGCAAGAGTTGGTCAAATAACATATGACATCTCTAAAAAAGTTGTTGATGATTATGTTCAAGTACATGAAGGTGCTGTATGTTCAACCATTTTGGATATGTACTCTAAACAGGCCATTATCGCAGAACCTGCTGGTGCATTAAGTATTACCGCTTTAGATAATTATCAAGCAGAAATCAAAGGTAAAACAGTTGTTTGTGTTGTGAGTGGTGGTAACAATGATATTAACCGCATGAAAGAAATTGAAGAGCGTTCATTACTTTTCGAAGAAATGAAACATTACTTCATTTTAAACTTTCCCCAACGTCCCGGCGCTTTAAGAGAATTTGTAAATGATGTACTTGGACCTAAAGACGATATTACTAAATTCGAGTATCTAAAAAAATCATCTCAAAACACCGGTACAGTTATCATAGGCATTCAATTAAATAACCATAAAGATTTGAATAACTTGAAAAAGAATGTAAATGAGTTCGATGCTTCAAATATTTACATTAACGAAAATAAAATGCTTTATTCACTTCTTATTTAAAAGCTTAGCTATTGCGCTAAGCTTTTTTTAATGAACTACTTCTCAAAATCATTGGAATCAGTAGTTCTTACACATGAGCTTCAGCTTATGTTGTCATGTCTTAAATCAGGTTTGCAGTTCTTCGATAAAGTACTACTCCTCAATTTGTTGAGGCTAGTAGTACTTATGCAAGAGCTTCAGCTCTTGTAATCCTCTGTAGTTAAGCTCTTTTCAACATAAAAAAAGAGACCCTTTCGGGTCCCTAATTGCCTGTAAAGTGCTCCTTATTCTAATATTTAGAGTTTAGGAGCACTTATACAAAAGACTTGTCTTTTGTATCCCTCTTATTCTACTCTTGCGGAACGTAAGTCGGCTACCATTGACGCTAAGAAGCTTTTCTGGTGTAAGGCAAGCGTTCGTATCTTTTCTCACTTTCGCTCTTTCCTTACTCACTTACCGCTTGTAAGCTCGTCTCGTCTTTCACTCAGTTCGTCAGCTTCAAACGCTTTCTTAAACCAGATTTTTTTGGAAGTTAAGCTCCTTTTGCGCATAAAAAAAGAGACCCTTTCGGGTCCCTAATTGCCTGGCAACGTCCTACTCTTGCGGAACGTAAGTCCGACTACCATCGGCGCTAAGGAGCTTAACTACTGTGTTCGGCATGGGAACAGGTGTGACCTCCTTGCCATTGTCACCAGACAATGAACTGTATAAAAAATTATACATTCAAAACTAGATAGTAAGTAAAATTTGATAATGCCAAACAAAACACTTTTAAATTTGATTAAGTCTTCGATCGATTAGTATTCGTCAGCTCCACATATCGCTATGCTTCCACCTCGAACCTATTAACCTCATCATCTTTGAGGGATCTTATAACCGAAGTTGGGAAATCTCATCTTGAGGGGGGCTTCATGCTTAGATGCTTTCAGCACTTATCCCGTCCATACATAGCTACCCAGCGATGCCGTTGGCACGACAACTGGTACACCAGAGGTATGTCCATCCCGGTCCTCTCGTACTAAGGACAGCTCCTCTCAAATTTCCTGCGCCCACGACGGATAGGGACCGAACTGTCTCACGACGTTCTGAACCCAGCTCGCGTACCGCTTTAATGGGCGAACAGCCCAACCCTTGGGACCGACTACAGCCCCAGGATGCGATGAGCCGACATCGAGGTGCCAAACCTCCCCGTCGATGTGAACTCTTGGGGGAGATAAGCCTGTTATCCCCGGGGTAGCTTTTATCCGTTGAGCGATGGCCCTTCCATGCGGAACCACCGGATCACTAAGTCCGTCTTTCGACCCTGCTCGACTTGTAAGTCTCGCAGTCAAGCTTCCTTATGCCTTTACACTCTATGAATGATTTCCAACCATTCTGAGGAAACCTTTGAGCGCCTCCGTTACTCTTTAGGAGGCGACCGCCCCAGTCAAACTGTCCATCTGACACTGTCTCCCACCATGATAAATGGTGCGGGTTAGAAATCCAACACAGCAAGGGTAGTATCCCACCAACGCCTCGACGTAAGCTGGCGCTCACGTTTCAAAGGCTCCTACCTATCCTGTACAAGTTGTACCGAATTTCAATATCAGACTACAGTAAAGCTCCACGGGGTCTTTCCGTCCTGTCGCGGGTAACCTGCATCTTCACAGGTACTATGATTTCACCGAGTCTCTCGTTGAGACAGTGCCCAAATCGTTACGCCTTTCGTGCGGGTCGGAACTTACCCGACAAGGAATTTCGCTACCTTAGGACCGTTATAGTTACGGCCGCCGTTTACTGGGGCTTCGATTCGTAGCTTCGCCGAAGCTAACCACTCCTCTTAACCTTCCAGCACCGGGCAGGCGTCAGCCCCTATACATCACCTTACGGTTTAGCAGAGACCTGTGTTTTTGATAAACAGTCGCTTGGGCCTATTCACTGCGGCTCTCCTGGGCGTTAACCCTAAAGAGCACCCCTTCTCCCGAAGTTACGGGGTCATTTTGCCGAGTTCCTTAACGAGAGTTCGCTCGCTCACCTTAGAATTCTCATCTTGACTACCTGTGTCGGTTTGCGGTACGGGCACCAAAATTCTAGCTAGAGGCTTTTCTTGGCAGTGTGAAATCAACGACTCGAGGAAACAATTTCCTCTCCCCATCACAACTTGACCTTAAGAGTGCCGGATTTGCCTAACACTCAGTCTCATTGCTTGGACGTACAATCCAATAGTACGCTTCGCCTATCCTACTGCGTCCCCCCATCGCTTAAAACGAAATTTGGTGGTACAGGAATATCAACCTGTTATCCATCGCCTACGCCTATCGGCCTCAGCTTAGGACCCGACTAACCCAGAGCGGACGAGCCTTCCTCTGGAAACCTTAGTCAATCGGTGGACGGGATTCTCACCCGTCTTTCGCTACTCACACCGGCATTCTCACTTCTAAGCGCTCCACATGTCCTTGCGATCATGCTTCAACGCCCTTAGAACGCTCTCCTACCACTGTCCTTACGGACAATCCACAGCTTCGGTAATATGTTTAGCCCCGGTACATTTTCGGCGCAGTGTCACTCGACTAGTGAGCTATTACGCACTCTTTAAATGATGGCTGCTTCTAAGCCAACATACTAGTTGTCTGGGCAACGCCACATCCTTTTCCACTTAACATATATTTTGGGACCTTAGCTGGTGGTCTGGGCTGTTTCCCTTTCGAACACGGACCTTATCACCCGCGTTCTAACTCCTAAGATAAAATTGATTGGCATTCGGAGTTTGTCTGAATTCGGTAACCCGATAAGGGCCCCTCGTCCAAACAGTGCTCTACCTCCAATAATCATTACTTAAGGCTAGCCCTAAAGCTATTTCGGAGAGAACCAGCTATCTCCAGGTTCGATTGGAATTTCTCCGCTACCCACAACTCATCCGCTCACTTTTCAACGTAAGTCGGTTCGGCCCTCCATTCAGTGTTACCTGAACTTCAGCCTGGTCATGGGTAGATCACCTGGTTTCGGGTCTACGACCAAATACTCAACGCCCTATTCAGACTCGCTTTCGCTACGGCTCCACATTAACTGCTTAACCTTGCATCAAATCGTAACTCGCCGGTTCATTCTACAAAAGGCACGCCATCACCCATTAACGGGCTCTGACTACTTGTAAGCACACGGTTTCAAGTTCTATTTCACTCCCCTTCCGGGGTACTTTTCACCTTTCCCTCACGGTACTGGTTCACTATCGGTCACTAGAGAGTATTTAGCCTTGGGAGATGGTCCTCCCGGATTCCGACGGAATTTCTCGTGTTCCGTCGTACTCAGGATCCACTCAAGAGTGAACAAACTTTCGACTACAGGATTATTACCTTCTTTGATTCATCTTTCCAGATGATTCGTCTAATTTGTTCTTTTGTAACTCCGTATAGAGTGTCCTACAACCCCAACAAGCAAGCTCGTTGGTTTGGGCTCTTCCCGTTTCGCTCGCCGCTACTCAGGGAATCGATTTTTCTTTCTCTTCCTGCGGGTACTAAGATGTTTCAGTTCCCCGCGTCTGCCTTCAGATATGCTATGTATTCACATATCGATAACACGACATAACTCGTGTTGGGTTTCCCCATTCGGAAATCTCTGGATCAAAGCTTACTTACAGCTCCCCAAAGCATATCGTCGTTAGTAACGTCCTTCGTAGGCTTCTAGTGCCAAGGCATCCACCGTGCGCCCTTAATAACTTAATCTTTTCGACCTTCAACACGATAAAATCGGTTGAAAACCTAAAATGTTATTAATCTGTGAGTGTTCTTTCGAACACTAGCGATTATTTCTATTTTTTTGAATTCAAGCTTTTTAAAACTCTAATTCACTCGGTTTTGCTTGGTAAAATCATAAATTTTACTTACATATCTAGTTTTCAATGTACAAAATAACGCAATGAATACTCGTAATGAGCATTCAAAACTGAATGCAATATGTCAATGTCGTTCCTCTTCATCTTCTCAAGGAAGATGTTCCGAATATATCCTTAGAAAGGAGGTGATCCAGCCGCACCTTCCGATACGGCTACCTTGTTACGACTTCACCCCAATCATTTGTCCCACCTTCGACGGCTAGCTCCATAAATGGTTACTCCACCGGCTTCGGGTGTTACAAACTCTCGTGGTGTGACGGGCGGTGTGTACAAGACCCGGGAACGTATTCACCGTAGCATGCTGATCTACGATTACTAGCGATTCCAGCTTCATGTAGTCGAGTTGCAGACTACAATCCGAACTGAGAACAACTTTATGGGATTTGCATGACCTCGCGGTTTAGCTGCCCTTTGTATTGTCCATTGTAGCACGTGTGTAGCCCAAATCATAAGGGGCATGATGATTTGACGTCATCCCCACCTTCCTCCGGTTTGTCACCGGCAGTCAACCTAGAGTGCCCAACTAAATGCTGGCAACTAAGTTTAAGGGTTGCGCTCGTTGCGGGACTTAACCCAACATCTCACGACACGAGCTGACGACAACCATGCACCACCTGTCACTTTGTCCCCCGAAGGGGAAGGCTCTATCTCTAGAGTTTTCAAAGGATGTCAAGATTTGGTAAGGTTCTTCGCGTTGCTTCGAATTAAACCACATGCTCCACCGCTTGTGCGGGTCCCCGTCAATTCCTTTGAGTTTCAACCTTGCGGTCGTACTCCCCAGGCGGAGTGCTTAATGCGTTAGCTGCAGCACTAAGGGGCGGAAACCCCCTAACACTTAGCACTCATCGTTTACGGCGTGGACTACCAGGGTATCTAATCCTGTTTGATCCCCACGCTTTCGCACATCAGCGTCAGTTACAGACCAGAAAGTCGCCTTCGCCACTGGTGTTCCTCCATATCTCTGCGCATTTCACCGCTACACATGGAATTCCACTTTCCTCTTCTGTACTCAAGTTTCCCAGTTTCCAATGACCCTCCACGGTTGAGCCGTGGGCTTTCACATCAGACTTAAGAAACCGCCTACGCGCGCTTTACGCCCAATAATTCCGGATAACGCTTGCCACCTACGTATTACCGCGGCTGCTGGCACGTAGTTAGCCGTGGCTTTCTGATTAGGTACCGTCAAGATGTGCACAGTTACTTACACATTTGTTCTTCCCTAATAACAGAGTTTTACGATCCGAAAACCTTCATCACTCACGCGGCGTTGCTCCGTCAGACTTTCGTCCATTGCGGAAGATTCCCTACTGCTGCCTCCCGTAGGAGTCTGGACCGTGTCTCAGTTCCAGTGTGGCCGATCACCCTCTCAGGTCGGCTACGTATCGTTGCCTTGGTAAGCCGTTACCTTACCAACTAGCTAATACGGCGCGGGTCCATCTATAAGTGATAGCAAAACCATCTTTTACTTTAGAACCATGCGGTTCCAAATGTTATCCGGCATTAGCTCCGGTTTCCCGAAGTTATTCCAGTCTTATAGGTAGGTTACCCACGTGTTACTCACCCGTCCGCCGCTAACTTCAAAGGAGCAAGCTCCTTATCCGTTCGCTCGACTTGCATGTATTAGGCACGCCGCCAGCGTTCATCCTGAGCCAGGATCAAACTCTCCATAAATGAATTATGATGTTTGATTAGCTCATAAAATACTAATTTGTGTGTTATCTCTAACACGTTTGAACCAACAATTTAATGTTGTGTTCGGAATTAACGTTGACATATTGCAATTCAGTTTTCAATGTTCACTAATGTTTCTATTGGAGCGGGTGATGGGAATCGAACCCACAACATCAGCTTGGAAGGCTGAGGTTTTACCATTAAACTACACCCGCATTTTATTTATATGTAATATTTTTGATGCGGCCAAGAGGATTTGAACCTCCACGGGATTTCTCCCACTAGGCCCTCAACCTAGCGCGTCTGCCGTTCCGCCACGGCCGCTCGCAAAACGGTTTGTTTATCAAGTTAACATTATACATTGTAATATACCTTTAATGTTTTGTCAACACGTTTTTAAAGTTAATTTAATAAATTTAATACTTGCTTAACTCAATTGCCTATTAATTTCGCAACGTTTATTATCTTATAATATAATCGACTCATCGTCAACAGAAAAAGCAAACAAAAATGAGTAAAATGATCTAGTTATAAGTTGGATTTAACTATTGATGTTAAAATACACATTAAAAATCACCTAAATAGACCTTTATTACTTAAATTCCATTTATATTTTAATTCAAAATAAAAAGGGCGAGCTAAAACTAATCGTTTTAGCTCGCCTTTTTATAACAACTACTATGATTGCACAATGTCATGTTGAACCAATTTACCTTTACAATGTCCACACATCATTTTTGTCGTGTTAACTTTTCGTATCCTCGGAAATTGAGCACCGCATGTATTACATTTATAAATATACTTTGCTCGGTCTTCATATTTTTCTACAGCTGAACAGAACCTTGGAGCACCTGTTAACTTACTCAACGCTTTAAAATCCTTATCCTTATGTTGATATCCCTTTCCTTGTATGTGCAAATGATAATGACATAATTCATGTTTAATAATATCTTGAACTGCTTTTTCACCAAATTTAGTATACTGCTTATCATTAATTTCAATATTATGAGTTTGTAATAAGTAGCGACCGCCTGTTGTTTTTAAGCGTTTATTAAAATAAGCTTTATGCTTAAATGAGCGCTTAAAGTGCGTTTCAGATATAGTTTCTGTCAATCTTTGAAGGGTTTCATTATCCAAGTGGATCAATCATAGTTAATGATACCTTACCTTTTTTATCATCAATATCAAGTATCCAAACATCTACTATATCTCCAACGCTAACAATATCCATTGGATTCTTCACAAACTTCTTAGATAGTTTAGATACATGTACAAGTCCATCTTGTTTAACTCCAATGTCTACAAAAGCACCAAAATCTACAACATTTCTAACTGTACCACTTAACTTCATATTTTTTGCTAAGTCTTCGATTGATAAAACATCTGATTTTAGAATGGGCGTTTCAAATTCATCACGAGGATCTCTATTTGGAGCAATCAACGATTTTAAAATATCTTCTAATGTCGGTTGACCTATATTCAATTTCTCAGCCATTTCCGCAATGTTTAAGTGATTTAATGCTGATTTCAAATCTTCTGTGCCAAGATCTTCAGCTTTCATATTGATTTCATTTAATAATTGATACGTTGCTCTGTAGCTCTCAGGGTGAATCGAAGTATTATCTAATGGTTCGCTACCATCGACAATTCTTAAAAACCCAATACTTTGCTCAAATGTTTTAGCGCCTAAACGCTTAACTTTTGCAATATCTTTGTTATGTTTGATTGCTCCGTTTTCTTCACGATAGTTAATTATGTTTTGTGCAATCGTTGGTGATAGACCAGAAACGTATTGGAGTAGTGAGCGTGAAGCAGTATTAACATCCACACCTACTTGGTTTACTGCTGTTTCAACCACAAATGTTAACGCCGCTTCAAGTGCTTTCTGATTAACATCATGCTGATATTGACCTACACCTATTGATTTAGGGTCGATTTTAACAAGTTCACTCAATGGATCTTGCACTCTTCTACCAATTGAAACTGCACTACGTTCTTCAACTTGGAAATCTGGGAATTCTGTTCTAGCGACTTCTGATGCAGAATATACTGACGCACCCGCTTCATTCACAATAATGAATTGCACCTTCAAATGATGTTCTTGAATCATAGATGCTACAAATTGTTCAGTTTCGCGACTAGCTGTCCCGTTACCTATTGCTATCAGTTCTACGTCATAATCTTTTACAAATTTAACGAATATTTTCTCAGCATCTGCTTTTTTATTAATTGGAGGATGCGGATACATCACGCCTTTTGCAACAAATGTACCGAAAGGATTAATAACTGCAAGTTTGCAACCTGTTCTAAATGCTGGATCTACCCCAAGTATTTGTTTACCTTTCAATGGTGGTTGTAACAATAAATTCCTTAAATTTTCACTAAAGACATCAATAGCATGGTTTTCAGCTTTTTCTGTTAGATCTCCTCTTATTTCTCTTTCGATAGAAGGCATAATTAATCTTTTTAAGCTATCTTTAATGGCATCTTCAATTATATAATCACCCTCATGATTTGTAGTTATTTCATTTTTGCGAATGAAGTTTTCAATGCCTTGTGTATCCATTTCTAATTTTACTGATAATACTTTTTCTTTTTCTCCACGGTTCACAGCTAAGACTCTGTGGTTAGCAATTTTTTTCACTGGTTCGCTGTAATCATAATACATTGAAAATATTTCTTTTTCGTCTTCAGCATTCTTTTTCTTTTGTGTAATGATATTGCCATGTTGAAAAGTATCTTTAAGGATTTTAGTTCTATATTTAGGTGCATCCGAAACTAATTCTGCAATGATATCTTGTGCACCTTTTATAGCAGCTTCAATAGTTTCTATTTCTTCGTTTAAAAATTGTTGCGCTTTGTTTTCGATTGTTGTGTCTAAGTTAGATTGCTTTAGCCATTTTGCAAATGGTTCTAAGCCTTTTCTCTTTGCTTCCGTTGCTCTCGTTTTCTTTTTTTGTTTAAATGGTCTATATAAATCTTCAACACGTTGGAGTTTTGTTTGTTTTAAAATATCACTTTTTAAGTCTGTTGTTAATAAACCTTGTTCTTCTATATTATGTATAACTTCTTCTTTTCTTTTTTGAAGGTTAACCATATATTGATATTCATCATCTATTTGTTTAATTTCTACTTCATCTAATCCACCTGTTTGCTCTTTTCTATAGCGCGCTATAAAAGGTACTGTATTTTTATCCTCTAGGAGTAATAACACTGAATTAATTTGTTTTGTTGTGACATTGTATTTCTCTCTTATAGATTGTATTAGATTACTATCCATAGAATCCTCCGCTCATTTATTTCTTTTTTATTTTACTTCCTTTAACATTTTAACATATTTAATAGTAACCACTGTTCAAAACATCATGCTTTAATTAAAGTGATGCAACTAGTATAAAAATTAAAATAAGGCAGCTCCCTAATTTATAGGAATGCTGCCTTATATTTTATTCAATCATTGATTAGCGGCTTCTTGTAATTTCTTGATTGCTGTTCTTTGCAATCTTGAAACATGCATTTGGCTTAACCCAATTCTTTCTCCAGTTTCTTTTTGGCTTAAACCTTCAATAAATGTACATTGAATAATCTGTCTTTCTCTTTCATTTAATATTGGTAAAATTCTTTCTAATATCATACGTTTTTCAGTTAAATCATAATTGTCATCTTGTTGACCCATAATATCTAACAAAGTAACTGTAGAACCATCTTTGTCTGCTTCAATCGAATGGTCAACGCTTAACGCATTATAACTTTGACCCATTTCCATTGCTTCTAACACATCTTCTTCGTTTACTTCAAGACGATCCGCTATTTCTGCAATCGAAGGAGAACGTTCTAACTCATTCGTTAATTCATCAGTCACTTTTTTGATACGAGGTCCAATCTCTTTGATTCTTCTTGGTACATGGACACTCCATGTTTTATCACGTAAATAACGTTTAATCTCACCAATGACCGTTGGTACTAAAAAGGCTTCGAACTTTCTATCAAAGGATAAGTCAAATCGGTTTATTGCACCAATCAAACCAACCATACCAACCTGAACGAGGTCTTCGTGATGAGATTGACCTTTTGAATATTTATATGCCAATGATTCGATTAACTTTCTATAATGTCTTACGAGTTTATCTTGAGCATCTTTATTTTCGTCATTTTGATGCTGCGTTATCCATTGGTTAATTTGTTCAGGTGATACATCATTAACTGATTTCGACTCTTTCGCCATTATTTCGCACCTGCTCTTTTTTAATATACTTTATCATACTGATTGTTACGCCTGATTGTTTATCAACTGTAACTTCATCCATTAAAGATTCAATTAAAAACAGACCAAGACCGCCTTCTCTTAGGAAATCTATGTTTTCGTTTTCTTTATATGGCCCTAATTGTGCTTTTGTCTCTTCATAATCGAAACTTTCACCTTGATCTGAAATTACAATCTTGATTTTATCATCGAAAATTTCAAAGCATAGATTAATCATTCCCACATCTTCTGGGTCATCTTTATATGCATGTTTTACTGCATTCGTTACTGCTTCGCTCACTGCAATCTTCGCATCTTCAATGTCGTCATATGATGCACCTGCACGTGAAAAAACGCCTGACAGTGTTAAACGTATCAAACTCACATACTCTGCAGATGCTGGCAAACGCATTTCTATATAATCTTGTTTAAGTTGCATGTTATTCGACCTCCGTTCCTTCATTAACATGCATCAAATCTTTTAATCCTGTTATATCAAATAGTCGACTTATTCGATCTGAAACACCTAATATATATAATTCTTTATCATGTTGGTTTAACGCTTTTAATGTACCTACGAATACGCCTAATCCTGTTGAATCCATGTAACTCACATTTTCTAAATTTACATGTAAATCATGAGTTCCTTCTTGTCTCATCGGCACTAAAACTTCTTCTAATTCTGGAACAGTATAAACGTCCAGTTCTCCGCCAACTTTAACCTCGTAATGAGTATCATGTGTTACTGTTTCGATATTAAGATTCATAACATTACACTCCTAATTATAGTCTCATAATAACTTCCATACCCTTAAATTAAATAACTTAACCTTAATTATGCTAAAACTAATTAACTCTTTTTATAATTAGAATTGTTAAATCATCTCTTTTGTCAGGATTTTGTATTTTCAAAATCGCTTCATATAGAAGTTGAACGATATCTTGTGGATGCATGTGCTTATACTTGTGAATCATCGTTAAAAGATGCTTTTTGTCTAAGAAATCTCCTGCTTCATTTCTAACTTCTGTAACGCCATCTGTAAATATAATAACTAAGTCATCTAAATATACAGGGATTTCTTGTTGTTTATATCTCGTTTGCTCGCTGACACCTAACACTCTGCCTCTAACGCTGATTTCTTCAAATTCTTCAGTCTCTGCTCTATATACATATCCTGGTTCGTGTCCAGCAGAGCTACAATATAACAAATGGTTTAACTCTTCATATAGTCCGTAAAACATTGTTACAAACATATTCTGATTGACGTTTTTTTCTACTACTCGATTGAGACGCTTTAAACCGTCACTCGGAAGTTGAGAATGACCATAAGAGTCCATACCAAATTTTATCATACTCATTGCAAGCGCAGCTGGTATACCTTTACCTATAACGTCTGCCACTGCAAAACTCATCGTGCCATCTTTATGATCTATTAAGTTAAAATAGTCACCACTTACTTTTTGCGCTGCTACTGATATAACACCGATTTGTATGCTATCAAATTGAGGAATATCCGTTTTAAGCATTGTTTGCTGTAAACGAGAGGCTAAATCAATCTCTTTATCATGATATTGTAGACGATTTACTAATTGTTGATAATCTCTATAACTATACCCAAACCCTCTTACTACTTCTTTAAGCACATTAAAAGTTTCTAAAATTTGAGTTTCATTTAAATTTAAAACTCTGACATAATCTCTATGAATTTCAACTATATCTTCTGGTAATAAATCTCTTTTTATCACTTCATCGGTAAAGCTTTCACACTTTTTCTTTAGATCCGTAGCATCTAAAGTGTGTAAACTTTCGTCAATTAGCGCTTTATATTGATTTTTGAATTCTTCCATGTAGTAATTCCTCCTAAAAATACAAATATAAACCGCATACATCGGTTATAACAGATTTAAACGTACTATGTATGTAAGTAAAAATATCTTTTATAATGAACGAGCCTATCCTAGCTTTGTACTTGCTTGTATTGGCTACTCGCTATATATGATAAACACGCTCCAAATACCTAAAAAAGCTTTAGGATAACCTAAAGCTTTTCAAATTAAAACATCCCACTCAAAGGTATTAAACCACAAAACTAAAATTCTTAATTTTCCAATCACAATTAAATTACTAATTAAGTGGTAATTACATGTTATAGGGAATCGATATATAATTCACTATTTTATTAACTGTTTCTTAAACCTTTGAAAATCATGATTTACTATTTCTAACATTATGTAATCCTAAGCTTATATCTATGGCAACATTAACTTCTTTCATTTTACTTTCAGAAAGGTATGTTAATTTTTCTTTCAGCCTATTTTTATCTAAAGTTCTAATCTGCTCAAGCAGTATTACAGAATCTTTATCAAGCTTATATTTACTTTTTTCTATTTCTACATGTGTAGGTATTTTAGCTTTATTTATCCTACCAGTAATTGCAGCTACAATTACGGTAGGACTATATTTATTTCCAGTATCATTCTGTATGATAACGACAGGTCTTATTCCCCCTTGTTCAGACCCTTGAACTGGTGATAAATCAGCTAAATAAACGTCTCCTCTTCTCATCATTCATTGTTATTCTTAGAGCTGAGGTAAACTTCATTGCAATCACAAGCTTCACATTCAAATGGAAATGCTTCTGCTGCAAGGGAGAGATTTAAGTCGGCCATTTGTGAATAGCCTTCTTTTAATAGTTGTTCAATACTATGGTTTCTGCTTTGATTAAAACTTGCCATGAATAAAGACCTCCATGTTACTAAAATAGAATATATTGAGATTCGTTGTTAGACTTATAATAACAAATTTTACATTAAGTGACTATACTATTTTAGTAATTCATTGCGAATTTCTAAGTCTTGCGTCCCATGATAAATTCTAGGAAGCCTTCTATTTAGTCTACATAACACTTCATAATTAATGGTCTGTTGCTGTCGTCCCAGAGCTTCTGCTGATTGTCGACTATCACTATGGTGATCCATTAAAATGACTTTATCACCTGTATTAACTTCTTCAGGAATTTTAATTATTGTTTGATCCATGCACACTTTTCCAATTACTTCACATTGGTACCCATTCACATTCACACTAAATCCTGTCATCATTCTTGGATAACCATCTGCATATCCTACTGGAATAATTCCAATTTTTGTAGGTTCTTTTGCTGTATATATACTTCCATAACTCACAGATTCTCCAGTTTGCAATACTTTAGTTTGAACGACTTCACTAATCCATTGTGCACTTGGTTTTAAATGTATCTTCACTTTTGATTTAACGTACTCTGAAGGATAGTAGCCATATAATGATATGCCTATTCTAACCGTATTACAAAACTGACTGTCTTTCATTAATGCGCCTGCAGAATTCTGAGAATGTATATAATTGGGCTTTTCTACCTGCTCAACAATTCCTTCAAAATAGGCTTGTTGTTTATTCATCGAATCACCCGGTTCATCAGCACATGCGAAATGTGTAAACACGCCCTCAAAAACTAAATGGTCATGTGATTGAATCAAATCAATAACTTCCTTGTACTCATCCACATCTTTTATTCCTAACCTACCCATGCCAGTATCTAATTTAGCGTGAAGCCACAAATCTTTTTTATTATCGGTTGGAATTTCTTCAATAGCCTCAGCGAGCCATACTTTAGATGGCACCGTAATTGCTACTCGATGTTGTATTGCTTTGTTTATGTTATATGTTGGAATAACTCCAAGTACAAGTATTTTTGCATTAATTCCATGCATACGAAGTTCAATTGCTTCATCTAATGTTGCAACAGCGAAAAACTCAGCTCCATTTTCCATTAATTGACGTGCAATTTTAATGCTACCAAGTCCATAACCATTCGCCTTAACTACTGGCATAACTGTTTTGTTTGGATGTAATGTTTGAAACACTTGAAAATTCGAAACAATAGCATTTAAATCTACATTCAAGTATGTCGATCTATAATACTTATCAGACATTAAGCATGTACCTCCTATTTCATTAAATAACTTTCACTAATTTTTTATAATAAATCAATTTTATAACAATGATGATAGGATAACCAAATTAAACATACTGGAATTTAGAAATTTTTTAATAAATTAAACTTCTAAAATGACTTGACTCATAGCATAATGTTCCGTATGTGTTATACTTACATGCACTTTAAAGCCTTCATAGGTAATACAAGGCTTACCATTTTCATCGTTAAAACAATCAATGTCATTAAATGCTACTGTTTTTCCTAGCCCCGTACCTAGCGCTTTACTAAAAGCCTCTTTACAAGCAAATCTACCTGCAAGAAATTCCATTTTACGTTGTTCATTTTTGAAACAATTAAATTTTTGTTGTTCATTGGTAGTTAATATACGTTCTAGCAATTTCTCTTGTCTGCTATAAAGTTTTTTTATTCTTGTTATCTCTATTAAATCTACACCTATACCGTGTATCATAAGTCTCCCCTCGCTCATATAAAGATATTGATCTATTTTAAATCACTATCTTTATAATGTTCAATTTCTGAAGCTTCATTTTCTGTTACATCAATTGCTTTATTAACATTTTTTATTTTGTACTTTAATGTAGCCGCTATATCTTTGTCGATAAGTTTAATCTCAGTATTTCCGCCTGCTGTCGATAACGTTAAACTTGCTAATTTATATTTGCGCATTAAAATACCTTCGTGTGTATCGACATTTTGAATTCTGAATAATGGGATATTGATTACTGAAACAAACCATAAACCATTTCTTACAGTGATTTCATTTTCACCTAGTTTGTATCTAAAGATTTGGTACCGGTACGCAGGAATTAAAATAGCACCTAGTAGCAATTGAATTACAATAATAATTATACCAATAATTAAAACCCACATCATCGTATTGGAGTTAAGCCATTGCAACCACAGTCTATTAATTATATAAACAACTGCTAAAATTAATACAAATATTACAGTTACAATATATGCCGAGAGACGCATGACTGTTTTTCCAGATTTATCCATATAATTATATTCATTCATGATGCTCACCTCTCAAATACCAATTTTGAAGTGTTTCAACTTCTTTATAATTATTAAATTTCAAACCGATTGCTTCACTACCCGCAGCTTTTGCAATGATAAAATTGAAATTACCTAAATCACTATTTATTAAAAATGGATTTCGTTTAATTTCCATACCTAGTATTTTATCATGCTTGAAATACGTATTTTTGAATCCAAACATAGTTACATTACGTACTACAAGTTCATCATTTCGTACTTTTAATCCAGATGATTTAATAACTATAAGGCTATGAATAATTAGTAGTAAAATCATAATCGCTGCGATAAGAAATGACCAAGGTAACCAGAAATAATTAACAATAGTTGCAAGCACTAGCAATATGACTGTTTCTTGCCAAAAGTGCCTATGGAAACCTCTCCAAGGCATACCCTTTTCCGCATTTTCAAATGCCATACTAGGGATAAGTGATTTAATGATTTCGAATGCTTTTTTTCGTTTAATAAAAGGTAAAATCATAACATTTCCATCTAATGAAATATCCTCTTTATCATTACCATTCATATCGCTCGTAATCACAAAATGTATAGACGTAAAACCGAATAGTTTTCTTAAGAAAGATTGTCTTTCAACTACAGCTTGAACTCTATCAGTTGGCACCGTGATACTTTTAACATTAAATAAACCATATCGGATATTCAATTGATTATCATTTTGCGTCACTGTGTAGTTATAGTTTTTTATAATTACAATCAATGTACCCAATATATAACTTGCGATAATGATAGTCGCAACCATTATTAACACAATCACAAAAATCGCTTGAGAAATCCGAGCAAATTCACCAGTGAGCCATTCCCATGGTATCACTTCTGAAAAGGCACCAATTATCGGTGAAATGGCTGCAAACGCCACGCCTATAGCTCCACTCGTTAATGCCATAAACAGTAATTCTTTAAAATTAAGCTTATATAAGCGCACAGGTTCTGATAGTTGTTCCGGATTATCTCCATTATCCTCTGGTTCAGGTATGCTAGTTAAATTTGGTTCTTCATTTTGACTAGTTAATTCTCGTTGTTTTTCTTTAATCGTACGTTGTATTAACTCACTTTGTTTTTTAGAAACAGTGTCTAAATCAATACCATCACTCGGTGTTTTGATTTGTAATTTCATACCACCTACGATTTGATTTATAATGCCTTGTGATGTATCTAATGTTTGTATACGACGGATATTAAGTTCTTTTCTTTCTTTAGTAAAGATACCCGTTGCTAAAACAAAATGATCATTTTCAATCCAATATGTCGTGTTATAAACTTTTAATACTTGAGCTACAAATGAAAATAAAAAGAAAGCAAAAACGATAGCTGGAAATATGTACGAAGTTATATTTGTAAAATCAAAATCCTGAATATTAAATACTAGAAAAATAATAATCAAAAAAATATTTTGCTTAATAGCTTCAATAACACCAGTTAAATAAGAAATAGGATGTAACTTTTGAGGATTATACATCAAAATCAGCTCCTCTCAAGTAATTGAGTGTTAGTAATTCGAATGACTTCGCATCATCCGTAGACATCAGAGGAAAACTAACTTTATGACCAGCAGTAATTAATGTAGTTTTAGACAGTCCCATTTTCTTCAAAATCGGGTTATTCTGCCTTTCAATAAACTGTGTGCGTTCCAATTTCACTATTTTTTTAGATTTAAAGAAGAAATCATATTTTACTTCTATATAATTTTCCTTAATTCTATAATATGTGTATTTAATTTTAATCCAGGGTCTAACCAATAAATACATAAAATCAAACACTATAAAAGCAACGATTAAATATACAATGAAATGCCACCAATTAAAGTGACTCCATAAAAATATTAAAATAACCGAAACGATCAAACTAACAATAAATTCCAGTCCTTCGATTATGTAGTAATACTTCATAGCTTGTTTAGGACTTCTGTTAAATAGTTGGTCGTTAGTCATATATACACTCCTTAATTAAGATTTCAATTTATTATAACATAGCTTTTATAGTCATTTCATTCCTCATTTAAAATTTATAAACATCTATTCTAATATTAAATATATTGCACTTAATATTTATTACTAGAATAGCTTTTCTTAAAAAACAAAAAAATCATCCCACATGAGTGGAATGATTAAACCTAAATTTCATATATGATAAATTATTTTTAATTTTTGTGGTCAGCGAATGTGCGACCTTTCATTGATTTCTTATTGCTATTGTTTCTATCAGAAGACTTTTCGTTCTTCTTATTATTGTTGTTGAATCCGCCTTTTGAACGACGATTTTTGTTATCAAATTTATTACCACGTTTATTGTTGCCTTGACCGCCACGTTTTGGTCCGCGGCCTTGACGACCACCTTTACCACGAGATAATGGTTTTTCAAATGTTAATTGAACATCAACTTCATCATTTGATTCAACCAATTCTTGTAATAATGAAGCAACTAAATCAACATCACTATATTCTTCAATTAATTCTGAAGCAATACGTTGTAATCTTGGTTCATTTTCTCTAGACATCCACTTTTCAACTTTACCTTTAATATCGTTTTCACGCGCTTTAAGCACTTCTTTACGATGAGGTGGTCTCATTGCAGTCATTTGTCTCTTGTTTGCTTGTTCAATCTGACGGATGTAATCCATTTCAATTGGGTTCACAAATGTGATTGCTACACCTTTTTTACCAGCACGACCAGTACGGCCGATTCTGTGTGTATAACTTTCAGTATCTTGAGGAATATCAAAGTTATAAACATGACTTACGTTTGAAATATCAAGTCCTCGTGCTGCAACATCTGTTGCAACTAAGATATCTAATTGATCATTTTTGAATTTTTTCAATACTTCCAAACGTTTCGCTTGAGTAATGTCACCATGTAAACCTTCAGCTTTGTAGCCTTTAGAGATTAACGCACTTGTTAATTCATCTACACGACGTTTAGTACGGCCGAATACAATAGCTAATTCTGGTTGGTGCACATCTAATAAATTCGTAAATGTATCGAATTTTTCCAATTCTTTTACGATTGTATAGTATTCTTCGATTTGTGGATTAGACATTTCGTTATTCATTGTTTTAACAATTACTGGTGTTTTCATGAATTGTTGAACTAATGTTTGAATAGCTTTTGGCATTGTAGCTGAAAACAACATTGTTTGGCGTTGTGAAGCTGGAATTTTATCCATGATAAATTTCATATCATCGATGAAGCCCATGTTCATCATTTCATCCGCTTCATCTAATATAAGCGTATGAACATCATTAGTTTTTAATGTACGACGGTTAAGGTGATCAATCACACGACCTGGTGTACCTACAACGATTTGCGGTCCTTTTTTAAGTGACTTGATTTGACGGTCGATCGGCATACCACCAAATACAGTAACAACTTGTACGTTTTGACCTTTAGCAAATTCTCTGATTGATTCAGCTACTTGCATAGCTAATTCTCTTGTTGGTGCAAGGATTAATGATTGTACGCCTTCTTTGTCTGCCACTTTTTCAACAAGTGGAATACCAAACGCACCAGTTTTACCTGTGCCTGTTTGAGCTTGACCAAGAACGTCTTTGCCTTCTAAGGCAAGAGGGATACTCTCTTTTTGTATAGGAGTGGCGTCATCGAACCCCATTGATGCTAGGGTTTCTGCCATCTTATCTGAGAGCCCTAATTCTTTAAATTTTTGCAATATAATTCTCCTTTATTTATCTGTATTTCTATACATATATGTTCACTTAAGTTTCTTCAACTTCTTAATAGTACCACCTCAAGTATATAATCGCAATAAACCAAATTTGATTAAATGCAATAACTTTGCTTGTTTTAAAATGTTTTAAAACACCAAAAATACCGAAATATATAGGTTGTAAGCGTTTAACTTTATTCTGTAAACTTACTTTATACCCTCTTAAAAAAATTTATTAATTTATTTATTCTGTTAATTGTCAGAATATTTTACTTGTAAGATATGGCTTATTCACTCCTTATTTAAATTAAATTCAAGAAATTCTTTAACTGAAATTACATTGGTACCGACATTAAGCTTAACTGTATGTTTCTTTAATGAAATTATGAAACGTCGTTATTTTTTCAATATGAGTATGTCAATTACATTTAAGTGTGATAACTTTATAAATACTTGTTGCCTTTTATAAGTTTTCCCGTTTTAGCAAAATAAAAACGAGCTGTTAGACTTCTAATCAAATTCTAACAACTCGTTATTTTGTTAATGTTTAAATTAAAGCTTCGACAACCTCTTCTAGTTTCATTCCTCTAGAACCTTTGACTAAAATTTTATCCTCAGATTGAACATAATTTTGTAAAGTTGTTATCAATGCTTGCTTATCTTCGTAATGTTCTGCTTGTGTTACATGCGCTTTGCCCGTGTTACTAATAAATTTTGAAGCTGCCCCAAAAGTAAATAATGCATCAATATTTTTACCTTCTAAGTATCGACCTACATTTTCATGCATCATCTGACTATCTGGACCTAACTCTAAAACATCTCCAAGTACAATAATTTTTCTACCTTTCATAATTGAAAGCGTATCAATTGCTGCTTTCATACTTGTAGGACTCGCGTTATATGCATCATTAATGACTAATTTATTGTCACTGGTATAATGTTGTTCCATTCTCATACCTGTAAGTTCTACTTTACGTAAGTTATTAAAAATTATGTCATGGCTCAAGCCTAACCTTTTACCAACAGCGATAGCAATTGTTGCATTCTTCATATTATGTTCACCTAAAATAGGTAAATCGAATCTTTCTTCCCCGTTAATATTAAATACGATACCTGCATTTTCAATATCTTCAATCTGACAAACAAGTGTGTTGTCTTTGTCTTTACCAATACTTACTATATCTGCATCTAGTATTTTCGTAACGTGAGATTCTAATAATGGCTCATCACCATCATAAATAAAGACGCCATTTGATCTTAAGCCTGTGATAATTTCAGCTTTTGCTTGGGCAATACCTTCTCTAGAACCTAAATCTTGCATATGTGATTCACCAATATTAGTAATTATTGCTATATTGGGTTCGGCTAAATTTGACAATAACTCAATTTCATTGAATCCAGACATTCCCATTTCTAAAATTGAAATCTCAGTATCTTGATCCAATTCTAATATTGTTAATGGTAATCCGATTTCATTATTGTAATTGCCTTGTGTTTTTTTAACTTTAAATTGTGGTTTTAAAACACTTTCAATCATGTCTTTGGTAGTCGTTTTACCATTTGAGCCTGTTACTGCAATGACTTGAGGCCCAACAAATTCTAAATAAGCTTTAGCTAATTGTTGTAACGCTTTAAGTGTATTCTCAACCCATATCACTGGACCGTCTATGTTTTTATCTAAAGTTACATCTTTTTGATAAAATACTGCACCTGCCCCATCTTTCAGTGCTTGTGCGACGTATTTATGTCCATCTACATTTTCACCTTTAAAAGGAATGAATAAATTTTGATTGTTAATTACACGTGAATCAATAGAAACACCTTTAATCGTATGATCTAAATATTCATTATCAATGTCACATGGAATCCATTCTTTGATTTGTTCTAAAGTTACTTCAATCATTATTCATTCGCCTCAGTCAATTTTGTATTTATTTTGTTTCTTATCTTCATGCTTTTCTTTCGCTAATTCAATTAATCTTTCAATTAATTCAGCATATGTTACACCCATGTTTTCCCAAAGTCTTGGATACATACTAAAAGCAGTAAAACCTGGCATTGCATTTGTTTCGTTAATAAAAATTTGATTGTCTTCAGTGACAAAGAAATCAGCTCGTAACAAACCAGAACAATCTGTCGCTTTAAATGCTTCGACTGCCATATTTCTTAATGTTGTTTGTACTTCTTCATCTAAATCAGCAGGAATATCTAATTTTATTTTTCCATCTTTGTACTTAGCTTTGTAATCATAGAATGCTACTTCTTTAATCACTTCACCTGGCGCAGTCGTTTCAGGATAGTCATTACCAAGTACAGCTACTTCTATTTCTCTCGCATCAATACCTTGTTCAATTACTAATTTACGGTCAAATTGGAATGCTTCTTCAATACCAATTTTCAATTCTTCTTCATTATTACATTTACTAATACCAACACTAGAACCTAAGTTTGCTGGTTTTACAAATACTGGATATTCTAACTTGTCATGTACAAGTTTCAAAATGTTACTTTCATATTTATGATATTCACTTCTTAAAAAGCTCACATAAGGTAGTTGAGGTAATCCTCTATGCGCGAATAATTGTTTCATAACAAGTTTATCCATCGAACTTGAGGCAGCTAAAACACCGTTTCCTACATATGGTATATCTAATACTTCAAACAAACCTTGAATTGTACCATCTTCACCATTCGGTCCATGTAATACTGGGAAAACTGCACTATAGGCGTTCCCTGTGCTACCAATACTAAGTAGTTGAGAGATTTCACCTGCAGCAACATCTGTTAAACGTAAAGTGTCTATTTCATTTATAGTGTCTACGATATTTTCTTTCTTTTTCCAGTCACCTTCATTTGTTATGTAAATGATGTCTATTTGATATTGATCTTTATCTATTGCGTTTAAGACATTTTGTGCTGTTAATATTGAAACATCGTGTTCCGCACTTTTTCCTCCGTATACGATACATACATTTTCTTTAGCCATACTTTAGCCTCCATATACAATTCTTAAACTACATCATATCACGATTTAATATTTTTTTGCATTTGTTAAGTAGTATAAAAACTTTTTATTTTTCAATTTAGTATATGGCACTTTACAATGGATTAAAAGTAATAACTTTAACTCATCAATATATAGTTATCTTATTATAATTTTTCAATTTGGCACCCTACTTCTAGCAATATACATTAAAGTTCGGTAAAATCTATATATATTACAAAGTTAAAGAAAACTAAGCTTTTCAAAGGAGTAAGAAATGAGTACTTCACGTCAATTAAAAAACAACCATTGGATACGGCGAGTCGACTGGACTTTAGTAGGCTTCCTCGTATTGTTAGCAATTATTAGTGTAACAATAATCAACTCAGCTATGGGTGGCGGTCAATATAGCGCCAACTTTGGCATTAGGCAAGTTCTGTATTATGTCCTTGGCGGATTCATAGCATTTTTAATCATGTTAGTTTCACCTAAGAAACTAATGAAATATACATATTTACTGTACTTTCTTTTTTGCGCAGCCTTATTTATATTAATCATTATTCCAGAAACACCGTTCACACCTGTTATAAATGGTGCAAAGAGTTGGTATAAACTAGGTCCAATCAGCGTACAGCCTTCAGAATTTATGAAAATAGTATTGATATTGGCGCTTGCTAAACTAATCTCAAAGCATAATCAATTTACTTTCAATAAATCATTGGAGACAGATTTTAAATTACTGCTGAAAATTTTTGGTATTTCCATTATTCCTATGGGCCTTATCCTACTGCAAAACGACTTGGGCACAACGCTTGTTATTTGCGCCATTATTGTTGGTGTAATTATAGTGAGTGGTATCACATGGAAAATAATTGCACCATTATTTATTACAGTATTTCTCTTAGCATCAAGTATCATCTTATCTATTATTTTCAAACCATCACTTATAGAGAATAGTTTGGGTATTAAAACTTACCAACTCGGACGCATTAGTTCATGGTTAGATCCTTATACTTATAGTAGTGGCGACGGCTATCATTTAACAGAATCACTTAAAGCCATTGGATCTGGTCAACTATTTGGTAAGGGATTCAATCAAGGTGAAGTATATATCCCTGAAAATCATACTGATTTTATTTTCTCCGTTATTGGAGAAGAGTTTGGATTCATTGGCTCAGTTATTTTAATTCTAGTGTTTTTAGGACTAATGTTTCACCTAGTTAGACTTGCAACTAAAATTGAATCACCATTCAGCAAATTATTTATTATTGGTTACACAGCACTAATTCTATTCCACGTGTTACAAAATATAGGTATGACAATACAATTATTACCTATCACTGGTATTCCATTACCATTTATAAGCTATGGTGGTAGTTCCTTATGGAGTTTAATGTGTGGTATTGGTGTATTATTATCTATTTCTTATCATCAACCAAAACAGTACTCACCTGACGTTCAAAAACAAGCTCAAAAATAAAATCATTTTAATTTTTACTTCTAAAAAATAACTGTTACAATCATCTCAATGATCGTAACAGTTATTTTTTTACCAATTATTAAATAAAACAGGTTTCTGTATAACAAAAAAAACGACTGGAGCACACTGCTCCAATCGCTTAGTTAGGTAACTTTACTATTTCAGTTCGTTAGCGGCTTTCACAGTTGTCGGCAAAGTCTGCATAACTTCTAATCTTGATTTGGTTTTCTTTATGTTTACCCCTAATGATGATAATAGTTTAACTACATTTTGAATCTTTTCGTTATCTTTACTCATATCATCACCCCTAAATTACTTGCTTCTACTATATCTTACCCTATTTAATTACTAAATACTACATTATATTCAAAATTTTTTTATTATAGTCAAATATTTAGTCAATTTTATTGTATAATTACATCGTAAAAATAATTTTCCTTTGTAAAATAAGTTTTCAAAAGTAACAAAAACCAGTTAAAGTGAAACTGTACTCTTTTTTAATATTTCAATTTAATATAAAATTTCATATCCTAAATCATAAACTTCTTTTTCTAAATTATTTAAACTTGCAGGGGTTTCAAAATCAATGAAAATTTTGCCATTATTGCTTTCTATTTCTATGTTGACTTGGTGTACACCGTGTAATTGCTTAAGCTGCTGTTCAATATGTTTTTGTTGTGTTTCATTTTCTATACCGGAAATATAAATAACTTTTGTTACCACTACGTTCACCTTGCCTAATCCTTCATTAATTTTTGAAATGTAACCAATAGTTCTTCCATAGCTTCTTCTTGTTGACCCTGCTCTACTTTTTCCATAATACAACTTTTCATATGATGGTCTAATAATTTAGTAGCAACACCATTTAAAGCCGATCGAGTGGCTCTAATTTGTGTGAGCACGTCATCACAATAAACATCTTCATCTACCATGCGATTAATTGCTCTCACTTGGCCTTCTATACGATTTAATCTTGATTTTAAATTAGATTTAATTTGTTCTGAGTGATGCGCTTTTTGTATTTCCGCCATATATTACACGCCTCCTAATAATTTCAATTATATGATATACCCCTAGGCGGTATTAGTCAAATGATAAAACCTTATATTCATGTTACAATAATTAAGACTTTTATAGTACTTTAATTAACTGAAATTCATTTTGGAGGTTTAATATGATAGATATATTTTCTTTAACGTTTAACAACACAAACGTTATTCTTAACATCATTTTTCTTGGCGCATTTATATTAAACCTTATCTTTGCCTTCACAATTATTTTTATGGAACGACGTTCGGCTGGTGCCGTGTGGGCGTGGCTGTTAGTGTTAGTCTTCATACCTATATTAGGCTTTATCATCTATCTATTGTTTGGACGACAAATTCAGCGAGACCGTATTTTCACCTTAGATGAAGAAGATAAAATAGGTATTGAAATGATTGTTAATGAACAATTAGAAGCCTTAAAGAACGATGAATTTTCAAAAGGTAATCATCAAATTGTTAAATTTAAAGATATGGTTCAAATGTTGTTATACAATAATGCTGCCTTTTTAACAACAGATAATGATATTGATATCTTTACAGATGGTAGAGAAAAGTTTGATGCACTTATTAAAGATATAAACGAGGCAAAGGATTATATCCATATCCAATACTATATCTTTAGAAATGACGACTTAGGTAAACGTATTTTAATAGCGCTCGAGCAAAAACTTGAGCAAGGGTTAGAAGTGAAGATGCTTTATGATGACATGGGCTCACGTAGTTTATCACTTAAAGATTTTAAATCATTTCGAAACAAAGGTGGTAAAGTAGAAGCCTTTTTCCCTTCTAAATTGCCATTAATCAATTTAAGAGTGAACAATCGAAATCACCGGAAATTAGTGATTATCGATGGACATATTGGTTACATTGGTGGTTTTAATGTTGGTGATGAATATTTAGGATTAAAGAAAAAATTTGGTTACTGGAGAGATACACATTTACGAATTGTTGGCGATGCTGTCAATGCACTTCAATTACGTTTTATGCTTGATTGGAACGTTCAATCAACACGCGATAATTTGAAATACGCTGAACGTTATTTTCCTGATGTGGATTCTGGAGGTACGATTGGTGTCCAAATCGCATCTAGCGGGCCAGACGAAGAATGGGAGCAAATCAAATATGGTTATTTGAAAATGATTACTTCTGCTAAACAATCTATTCATATTCAATCTCCTTACTTTATTCCTGACCAATCATTCTTAGACGCGATAAAAATCGCAGCATTAGGTGGCGTCGATGTGAATATCATGATCCCTAATAAACCTGACCATCCATTTGTATATTGGGCTACCTATAATAACGTAGCATCACTGTTAGATGCAGGTGCCAATATTTTCCATTACGATAATGGATTTTTACATTCAAAAATACTGCTTATAGATGACGAAGTTGCGAGTGTGGGTACTACAAATATGGATCACCGAAGCTTTACTTTAAATTTTGAAATTAATGCTTTTATTTATGACACATTCATAACGAAAGAACTTAAAGCCACTTTTGAAAAAGATTTAGCCTTATCCTATCGACTAACAAAAGAGGAGTATGAGAAGCGAAGTTTGTGGATTAAATTTAAAGAAGGTATTGCAAGACTTATATCACCTATTTTGTAATAATTTAACTCTGTCCAAAGTAATCGATGAACATCAATATTACTTTGGACTTTCTTTATTATAAAGTAAATGATTATACTAAATCACTAGCTTATATAACTTTATTTCTATGAAAAGAGGTGTTTAGATGAATCCGCAAGAAATAGTCAATTCAGCGCATATATATATGGAGTCATTTCATAAAGAGGATGCAACTGGCCACGATGTCGCTCACGTATTGCGCGTCGTTAAAATGGCAAACTACATTGCGCAACAAGAGCAAGTTGGAAATTTATTAACCATTCAACTAGCTAGTTTATTACATGATACGGTTGACGCTAAACTTACCGACACTAGTCAAGCAAAACATAGATTAACACAATTTTTGACACAACTTCAGCTGCCAATACAACAGCAAGAAGCTATTCTACATATTATTGAACATATGAGTTATAAAAATGGAGAAAATAATGATATTTCATTATCAATAGAGGGTCAAATTGTACGTGATGCTGATCGCCTCGATGCTATCGGAGCAATTGGAATTGCTCGTACTTTCCAATATGCTGGTCATTTTGGAGAACCCATGTGGATTGAAGGAGCATACAACGATACTTTGTCTAACAAAGAAATCGATAATAAAAATGTTCCAGCATCAGCTATTAAACATTTTTATGAAAAACTGTTTAAACTTAAAGCTTTAATGCATACACCAACCGCTAAACGACTTGCACAACAGAGACACGAATATATGGAAGTATTTGTAACTCAATTTTTTAATGAATGGTATTTCAAATAATACAAAAAAGTCATCGTAGTTTAAAACTACGATGACTTTTCATTACAAATTTACTTAAAATTTAAATAATTTATTTTTTCTTATTTTTCTTAGAAACAACTTGTGTGTTTTTACCTTTGCTCGCTGTTTCAGCTTTGTTTTTCTCCATAGCTTCAATCATTGGTGCTACTTCTTTTTTAGCAAGTTTAGAATAATGCATATTCGCCACTTGTGTTTGTACAATCAAGAATGCGGCACTGACTGACCAGTATAGACCTAATGCTGATGCAGAACTTAATGAAATCCACACAATCATAATTGGCGAAATAATCATCATCATATAACCCATTTGACGCTGTTCGTTTGGCATACTCTTACTTGAAACATAAGCTTGTAAGAAGTATAAGACACCTGCTATAATCGTAATCCAAATATCTGGTTGAGCTAAGTTAAACCATAAGAAATCAGGGTGTTCAGTGAAACCACCACTTGAAGGATATTTCAATACGAAGAAAAGACCCATGATGATTGGCATTTGAAGCAAGATTGGTAAACAACCTAACATGCTCTTCATCGGATTCATATCATATTTCTTGTAAACTTCCATCATTTCTTGGTTAGCTGCCATTTTTTCTTCTTGCGTACGTGAACGCTTAACCTTTTCTTGAATTGCATCAATATCCGGTTTAGCAACTTTCATTTTTTCACGCATCATGTGACTGTTTTTATAATTCGATAACATGAATGGTAATAATATGATACGCATCGCCAATACAATGACAATAATTGCTAGTCCATAGTCGTTATTAAAACTAGTTCCTAACCAATGTATAAGACTGTCCATTGGATTTACGAACGTGTTATAGAAAAACCCATCTCTATTTTCAGGTTTAGAATAGTCACAACCTGCTAAAAAGACCATTACACCTAATAATAAAGGGAGTAGCGCTTTCTTCTTCATTTTTCCACCTCTAATGATTTATTCACATAGAATTTATTTTATCATACTCATAGGGAAGTAGAAAACAAAAAAAGAAATTTTTATACATTATTCAACAGTTTTTAAAAATTGTCTTACTGATTCACTTATATTTTGACTTTTAGCAATAGCCGAAATAATTGATATACCATCTGCCCCAGCATGAATTATAGATGGTGTATTATCTAAATTGATGCCACCAATCGCAACAATCGGAAAATCATTAACGTAATGTCTTAATTGTGTAATCATTTCTGGACCAACTGGCAAACTTGCATCATCTTTAGATGTCGTAGCAAACATTGGACCAACACCCATATAATCGACATATTTCAAATCAGAATTTAAGTATTCCTCTACATCACCTACACTCAGACCAATGATTTTATTTTCAAATTGTTGTGCAAATTCATTTACTTCTAAATCATTTTGCCCTACATGAATACCATCTGCATCAATATCTTTAGCTAAACTCACATCATCATTTACTATAAAAGGTACATCGTATTGATGGCACAACGAAAGTAATTGTTTTGCCATCCCCACTTTATCATCACCTACTAATGCAGTTTCCCCTTTCTCTCTATACTGAAATAGTGTTATACCTGCTTCTAAAGCTTCAGTTACAACATCAATAATCGATTCACCTTCTGCAACATCTTGCGTGCCACAAATAAAATAAAGTTTTAGCTTACTTTTATCAAACATTATTGCATCTCTTGACTGCGTATTAAATTCAAATAATCATTATATGTGACTTGATATAGGGCATTTATTAATTCAACCATAAATGTGCCAGGCCCTCGGTTAACCGAATTTTTTTCAGCTTGTTCAGCAGCAATATTATATATAGTCACTGCTTCTACCAATTGATTTAATTGTGGCTGCTGCTTGGATTCTAAAAAGCTCGCTATCGCAGCGCCTAATAAACAACCTGCACCTGTGATTTTTGCAAGCATAGGCGAACCATTAGCAAGTTTCAGAATTTTATCTTCATGCATTACAATATCTTCTTTACCTGTGATAACTATCGCTGTCCCGAATTGTGTATGAGCTTTTTTAGCAATAGTCACAGCATCCAGATTTATATCACTATCTGTACCTTTCATCTGTGTATCATTATCAATTAGTGTTAAAATTTCTGAGGCGTTACCTTTGATAACTGCTACCTTAACCTCACTTAAAAATGTCTCACAGAAATCTTTGCGGTATTGTGATGCACCTACAGCAACAGGATCAAAGACGATTGGTGTTCCAATTTGATTAGCTACCTTCGCAATTTTTAAAATGTCTGACTCTTTATCTTTAGTCAGCGTGCCAATATTAATCAGTAAAGCATTCGCGTGAGTTAACATATCTGACGCTTCCTCTGGTGCTTCACTCATTGCTGGACTTGCTCCTAAACTTAATAAGCCATTTGCTGTAAAATTTTTAACAACATCGTTTGTATAACAAATAACTAACGGGTTACTATTTCTGAGTACTTCTAAATTATTCATCATCTAATCCTACCTCTTTCATATATGCAAAATGATTAACTGGTCCTCTACCTTGACCAATTTCAGGTGTGTGTTTAATGCTTAAAGAAATGAACTGTTTTGCTTTTTTCACTGCTTCATATATTGTTTTACCTTTTGCTAATTCTGCAGTAATCACTGCCGAAAAAGTACACCCTGTACCATGCGTATGTTTTGTATCAAATCGAGGTTCTTCAAAAATATATACATTTTCATTAGTGAATAAATAATCTTTAGCAAAGTCTAAATCCTCTGAATGTCCACCTTTGATAACAACACCTTTACTGCCAATTTCATTAATGAAAATGTCACCTGCTTTATAAATTGATGATTCGTCTTGTATCGTTAATCCTGTTATTTCCTCTGCTTCGGGCAAGTTTGGTGTTGCCACAGCAGCATAAGGCAATAAAATATTTTGCAAGTCAGCTTTAGCATCCTCATCCATCAACGAGTCACCACTTTTAGCTAACATTACAGGATCTATCACATAAGGAATCTCTGGATATTGCTTTAAATAATATTGTATTAATTCCATCATTTCTTTTGAAGCTATCATGCCTGTTTTCAGCGCATGAGGTAACTCATCATCAAAGATACTTTCTAATTGCTCGGATAACCAACTTGTTTCTATGTTATGAATATGTTGAACGCCTTTTGTGTTTTGCGCTACGATACTCGTTATCGCAGCCATACCGTATACGCCACAAGCATGAAATGATTTTAAATCTGCCATGACACCTGCGCCACCCGTTGGGTCAGTGCCTGCTATAGTTAAAGCAATTTTAGGTTTATTCATTATTAACCCCTCCATAAAGCCATTCTTCTTCAATGAATGACATATTAAAAAATTTGCGTTCATGAACTGTACTCTGTAAGAAACAATCTTTGATGTCAGCTTTCTCTTGTTTTGTGCAATTTTGTGTCAATTTATCCATTAAATTATCAAAAATATGCACAAGTTCATCCATTTCGGTACTATAAAATTCAAACCATTTTGCCAAAATAGAATCGGTATTTAAAGTATGGTCTTGTAACGCTTGTTGTGCAATAACTTGATATACGTATGGACAAGGCGCCATGGCAGCAATTGTGTATGCTGCATTTTCTTTAGCAAAAGCATTAAAATACATGTGTTTAATATAATGATCGCCGCTCGGTGGCCAAACTTTCTCTCGTACAATTTCATTGTAAGGTTCATTTACATATTCAGCTAATATTTCGTGTGCCGCTACTTCTCCATCAACAATAAATTGTATCTGTTCAACTAAAAATTTTACATCTTCCATTTGCTCCATTTTAGGTATGAGTAATGCGTAAATATTAGCAAACTCTTTTAAATAAGATGCATCTGCTCTTAAATAAAATTTAGTAGCATCCTTAGATAAATGACCTTGTAACATTTCTTGTATAAATGGGTCATTATAAATGTCATCAATAATTGGCTTGGCATCTATTTTTAATTCTTTTGAAAATAACACGTTAAGTCCTCCTAAATATAAAAAAACTACATTCCAAGTAAGAATGTAGTTAATTAATAGAAAGGCTAAGCAATTCAATTATAAATTAAACTACTTTCCTACGTTGGCATTAACCAAATCAGGTCGTAAGGGTCTGAACTAAATCATCTCAGCCATAAAGGCTCCCCTAGTAGATTTTCATATATTATTATTTCTTTAAACATAACAAATGTAGTGTGACATTGCAAAAGAACGTACTTCAATGAAGCGTCTATGTTGTAAATATTATAGCGATGACACAGTAACTACAAGCTGTAGTTGTATTAGTGGAAATCGTGGACAAAAAAATGCCAACAAAGTCGGTGACTTTATTGGCATACGTTTATAGTATTTATAGTTAATTACTGACTAAATTATGCAGTAACCCATTGTGAAGCGCCAACTTCATTATAAAGTTTAACTGCTGCAGCATCTTGTACTGATTCAGGTACTTCTGTTGGAGATACACCTTGGTAAGCTGCTGGAGCTACTGAATCCCAAGTGCTTTGTAAGAATTGATATTTACCTGCTGCACCTGATGATGGGTTAACAGCTTTAAGATCGCCGCCTGATTCACGTTGAGCGATTGCTTGTAAATGAGAGTTAACATTTACTGATGAACCACTTGAAGCTTCACTTGAGCTTGATTCTTTTGAAGTAGATTCTTGTTGTGGTTGTTGAGTTGCTTCAGTTTTTGGTGCTTCTTGTTGAGCTGGTTCTGCAGCTTGTTCAGCTGGTGCTGATTGTTGTGCTGGCTCTGCTGCTTGTTCAGCTGGTGCTTCTTGTTGAGCAGGTGCTTCAGTTGAGCCTCCGCCAAAGCTCCAGCTAAAGTTTGTACCATCTGATTCAAAGCTATAGTCTGTACCATTATAATTGAAATCTATGTCATAAGCGCCTTCTTGTACAGGTGCTTCATTTAATTGTTCTGAGTTTGATTGAGCTAATTGAGCTAATTCTGCTTTGTCTACGCCTTGTTCTGAAGCGTCAGCTGAATTACCTGCTGCTCCTGTTACGCCTAATCCTAGTGCTAAAGTTGATGCGATTACTGTTTTTTTCATTGTTAAAAAGTCCTCCTATAAGGTGATTAATTTATTTTATGATTAATTTGCAAGTACAACTATATCATTCAAAAGTTCTTTGTAGGTTACAGTGAAATAAAAAAACAAACCTTTTTTTTACAACCTAATTACATCACCAATACTCATTTTTATGTATATTTAAGCATATAAGTACTACCATGATAACCTTTTGTACTATAATTGACTTTATATCCTTGTAATATTTTCGTAATTAAACTGATTATTCTGTATTATGTAAATGCTATAAATCGCATTTTCAAGAAGTTTTGTGAATTGAATTTTACAGTACTTTTACGTTCACTTATTTTTTAGATGTATATATGGATAGATATAATATGTAAAGCTATTCCTCTAGATTGGGCATTATTAAGAGGAATAGCCTGAAAGAAGTATAATTGATAGTAGGATTTAATGTATATTAATTGGAATAGTTTAATGTGGGATAAGTTTTAAGTGGGAGTTTTATACAATTTCGTATATATCATTTTCTTGAATATTAATTTCGTTGAATGATTCATGATCTTGCTCTAATGGGAATGGTTCAAAAAGTTCATCCGTTTCATTTTTAGTTCGTGGAGACATGAATTTAATTGTTTCGATATAAAGTTCTGATACAAAATGCATCTGTCCTTCTTTTTCAAATTTACGTGATTGCATTTGTCCAGTAATACCTACAAGTGATCCTTGATTGATATACTTTTCAATATTGTCAGCAATTTTACCAAATGCTTTACAATACAAATAATCACAGACTGTATTTTGATCTTTATCTTTATAATTTCTATTTACTGCTACACAAAAGGTAGCTAACTTCTTCCCCTCCTTTTCATAAATTTTGAGATCTTTTGTTAATCGTCCTACAATGACGATGTTATTTATCATAGGTCACCTCCTTTGTGTTTTAATCATAATTAAATTTATAAATTGAGTCAAAACTCATATTTTCATATACCAAAAAGTAAATTACTACTAATTTCTACAAATTTCACCTTTCTCTTTTGAAATTACGTTATAATGATTATATAAATGCAATTATAGTAGATTTTAAATTAATCAATTGGATGTGAAGACGATGAAAACATTTAAAGCCGTTCGATTTCAAATCGTATCAGAAAATGGCGGAGTTACTGAATATGAATTAGAAGATGGAGTCATTATAAATAAAGAAAATAGTGGTACTGGCTGGTTGCTTGAAATCGTCATTTCAGACTTCCATTATGAAACCATGAAACAATATATGAATAATGAAGATCTCTTAGATATTCGTGTTGTCATTACACGTCCAGCTAATGACCCTGCGCTATTTGACGCAACAATAAAAAATATTAGCCAATTAGATGACACTATTTCTGTAGTATTTGAATGTCACATCTATACTTTGAGACAAGTTTATGCAGAAAGCTTATTAGAACAGTTGATTGATGAAGGCTTAACTGGTGAAGAACTGAAAAAATCATTTAATCGTATGATGCAATCTAAACCAAGACTTAAAGATGAAAAATTCGAAAAGTAAAGTAAATATTAAACACAAAAATGCCTTAAGGATTTAGTGGAATTCACAAATCCTTAAGGCATTTTTATTTATGCTTTATCTTGTATTGCAAATGTTAATTCACAACTACATGCAAGTTGACCATCAACAGTTGCTTTCGCAGTCCCTTTTCCAATTGGTCCACGCATCTTCGTAATTTCAACTTCTAATTGTAAAGTATCACCTGGTGTGACTTGTTTCTTAAATCGACATTTATCGATTCCTGCAAATAATGCAAGTTTGCCTTTATTTGCATCACTATTTAAAATAGCTACCGCACCTGTTTGTGCTAAGGCTTCGGTAATTAATACGCCTGGCATAACTGCAAATTCAGGAAAATGCCCTTGGAAAAACGGCTCATTTCCAGAAACTTGTTTAATAGCTACACATCGTTCGCCTTCTTCGTATTCAATCACGCAATCAATTAATAAAAATGGTTGTCTGTGTGGAATAATATCTTTAATCTGATTATAATCGAAAATTGTCTCCATTATTTGCTTCCTCCAAATCTTCTTTCGTTGCGAGTTTTATATTAATACATTGAAGTATTATTTTTGTGTACGTTTGATATCGGCACCTAAAGATTTTAATTTACCATGTAAATCAACATAACCTCTATCTAAGTGTATTAACTCAGTAACTTGGGTTGTTCCATCAGCTACAAGTCCTGCTAAAATAAGGGCCGCTGCTGCACGTAAATCTGTTGCTTTTACTTGAGCACCTTGAAGTTCACTTTTACCTTCAATTTTTGCGCTTCTACCTTCAACTTGTATTTTAGCGTTCATGCGTTTGAATTCTCCAACATGCATAAATCTATTTTCAAAAACTGTTTCAGTCACTACTTTATGACCGTCTGCTGTAAGTAACAATGCCATCATTTGCGATTGCATATCAGTTGGAAAACCTGGGTGAGGTAGTGTTTTAATATCTACAGGATTTAATGGGCCTTCTGCTGTAACACGTATCGTGTCACCTTGATAATCTAAGTTTACGCCCATTTCTTCTAATTTATAAACTAAACTTGTCATGTGTTCTTTGATAGCTCCGTTTACAATTATATCACCACGTGTAATTGCTCCTGCAATAAGTAGCGTTCCTGCTTCAATTCTGTCAGGTATAATTGAATGTTCTACTCCATGTAATGCTTCAACCCCGTGAATAGTTATCGTATCTGTACCTGCGCCTACTACATTACCGCCCATTTCATTGATATAGTTTGCTAAATCAACAATCTCTGGTTCACGTGCTACGTTTTCTAACACTGTTTTACCTTCAGCTAATGATGCAGCCATAATGATATTCTGAGTCGCTCCTACACTTGGAAAATCTAAGTGAATTGATGTACCTTTCAATCCATTTTCAGTGCTGGCATAAATAAAACCACCATCCATATGGATATCAGCACCCAACTCTTCAAAGCCTTTGATATGTTGTTCGATAGGTCTTGAACCAATTGCACAACCACCTGGCAACGCAACTTTTGCATGACCTAGACGAGCTAATAATGGACCCATTACAAGTATACTTGCTCTCATTTTGCTCACATACTCATATGGTGCCTCTTCATTTAATTCCTTTGTGGCATCAACAGTGACAGATTCTTCTTCTTTATTGTATGAAACATCTGCATTTAATGTTGAAATTACATTATTAATCGTCTCCACATCACTAAGTGCTGGTACATTCATAAGTTTACTAACACCTTTTGATGCTAATAGTGAAGCAGTTAATACTGGTAATACAGCATTTTTTGCACCTGATACTTTCACTTCACCAGTTAATCTATTTCCACCATTAATCTCTATCATATCCATCTTAAATCCTCCACTTAACTACTTTTATATTTCATTAAAATTCATCTTTTTTATGTACTCTTAAATTATTATATCTGTAAACCAAACAAATATACAGATATTTGAATTATTGTGCTAAATATTTTATTTGAGTTGAAAATTGTAGTAAATCTACAATAAAATTACTTACTGCTGTACCTAATAATATTGCTAAAAATATCATACATATCTGAACTTGAACTGGATACCCTTTTTTAAAAAATTGATCTAACCTTATTGAGTTAAGTGCCCAATAAGCAACACAAATACAAAGCACATGTAAGATAAGATGTACAACTGAGAACTGTCCTAAATACTCCATAAGCCATGCTCCTCACTTCATACTATTCAACTATTTTACACGAAATTGGCTCTAAAAGATACTTAAGAACAACGGTAAATCCCCTAATATAACTAAATGTTATATTTTGCTATTCCCTAATAGCATAAAAGATATTCATATTAAATATAAAGATAAAAATATTTTATGTATATCTCGTAATAAAATATTCTATATAGGAATTAAAATCGTTTATTTATAGGACATCCTTCAATAAAATAATGAACTGCGAGGATATTAATGCGTTTTATAATCAAAAAAAAATGAAGTTCCTTCTATTAGGAACTTCAAATTTCAAATAATATTTATTGTAAGTTAGCGACACGAATACGGTTGTTAGCACGTTCTAACGCACGCTTAGCTCTACTAATATCACTATTATCTTCTTCATTATTTATATGAGATTCTGCTCTAGATTTAGCTAACTCTGCTCTAGCTACATCTATTTCGTTAGCAGGTTCTGCAGTTTGTACAATAACCGATAATTTATCTTGTCTAACCTCAACAAAACCTTCACTCACTGCAATATATTCTGAACCATTATCAAAGTTAATTTTGACATAGCCAATTTCAAGTGCTGCAACTGTTGGAATATGTCCATACATAACACCGATCTCACCTGCAGTAGTTTGGAACACTGCAAGATTAACATCTTCTCGGTTGTTAACAGAACCATTAGGAGTGACAATATTTAGGCTTAATGTGTTCATTATCCATACCTCCTAATTTTTAAACTTCAACACCCATGTCTTTAGCTTTAGCAATTACTTCTTCCATACTACCAACAAGACGGAATGCATCTTCAGGGATATGGTCATAATCGCCATCTAAAATTGCTTTGAAACCTTCTACAGTTTTTTGAACTGGAACGTAAGAACCTTTTTGACCAGTGAATTGTTCTGCTACGTGGAAGTTTTGTGATAAGAAGAACTGAATACGACGTGCGCGTTCTACAGTTAGTTTATCTTCTTCCGATAATTCATCCATACCTAAAATAGCAATGATGTCTTGTAACTCTCTATACTTTTGTAAAGTAGATTGTACATCACGTGCTATTTCATAATGATCTTGTCCAACAATCGTTGGGTCAAGTGCTCTTGAAGTAGATGCTAACGGATCAACCGCTGGATAAATACCCATTTCAGTTAATTTACGTTCTAAGTTTGTAGTTGCATCTAAGTGAGCAAATACTGCTGCTGGCGCAGGGTCAGTATAGTCATCGGCAGGTACGAATACCGCTTGGATTGAAGTAACCGAACCTTTGTTTGTTGATGTAATACGTTCTTGTAATTGTCCCATTTCCGTACCTAATGTTGGTTGATACCCAACAGCTGAAGGCATACGACCTAACAATGCTGATACTTCTGAACCAGCTTGTGTAAATCTGAAAATGTTATCAACGAATAGTAATACATCTTGTCCTTGTTCGTCACGGAAATATTCTGCCATTGTTAAACCAGATAATGCTACACGCATACGTGCACCAGGCGGTTCGTTCATTTGACCGAATACCATTGCAGTTTTCTTAATAACACCACTATCACTCATCTCGAAGTATAAGTCATTACCTTCACGTGTACGTTCACCAACACCGGCAAATACAGAAATACCACCATGTTCTTGAGCAATGTTATTAATTAATTCTTGAATTAATACAGTTTTACCAACACCGGCTCCACCGAATAAACCGATTTTACCACCTTTAATATATGGTGCTAATAAATCGATAACTTTAATTCCTGTTTCTAAAATTTCAACTTTAGTAGATAATTCATCGAATGCAGGTGCTTCTCTATGAATTGGATCACGTCGAACTGAATTTTCGATTTTTTCATCTAAATCAATTGTATCGCCAAGTACGTTGAATACTCGACCTAATGTAATATCTCCAACTGGTACGCTGATACTTTCACCACTATCTCGAACTTCTGTACCACGTTTAACACCATCAGTTGAATCCATTGCAATCGTACGTACTACATTATCGCCAAGTTGTAATGCAACTTCTAATGTAAGCGTGACAGTACCTTCATCTCTTTCAACGTCGACTGTTAAAGCATTGTTAATTTCTGGAACTTCATTGTGCTCAAAGCGAACATCAATTACTGGACCCATAATTTGTGTTACACGGCCTAATCCCATGCTTTTTTGCCTCCTTTAATAATTATTCAAGCGCAACTGATCCACCAACAATTTCAGTAATTTGTTGAGTGATTTCTGCTTGTCTAGCTCTGTTATATTCAATTGATAAATCATCAATAATCTCTGTAGCATTATCAGATGCATTTTTCATAGCAGTCATACGAGTCGCATGCTCACTTGCTTTCGCATCTAAAATCGTTCCATATATTAAACTCTCTACATATTGAGGTAGAATAACGCTTAAGATTGCTTCTTTGTCTGGCTCAAATTCATATGAAGACATTTGACCATGTCCTAAACTTGAATCTTCTGGAGACAATGGAAGTACAGTTTTCATGGAAGGTGTATTTTCTAATACACTGACGAAATGACTATAGTAGATTTTAACCTCATCTACTGCTTCATCGCTATATAAATCTACCGCTTTTTTAGCGATAGCTTGTATTTCTTTAAATGAAGGTTGATCAGGTACTTCAACAAGTGAATCATGAACTTCATAACCTTTATTTTTAAGGAAATCCACACCAGTTTGTCCTAAGACTAAAATTGAATATTCATCTTTACTAGCATGCTTATTCTCAATATCGTTAACTAAATGCTTCAATACATTTGCATTATATGCGCCTGCCAATCCTTGATCACTTGTAATGACAATATAGCCACTTTTCTTCACTTCACGTTGTTGTAACATTGGGTGATTTGAATTTTTATCTGCACCAGCAACCGCAGTAATTGCATCTTGCATTTTTTCCATATAAGGTCTGAATTGATTTGTATTTCTTTCAGCACGACGCAATTTTGAACTTGAAACCATGTTCATTGCTTTCGTAATTTGTTTCATTTTTTTAGTTGATTTTATACGTGTATCAATCTCTTTAAGAGATCCCATTATCTCACCACCTTTTATTTACTATAACTACTATGCTTCTGTTTTACTGAAACTTTTTTTAAATTCAGTAATAGCTGATTCAAATGCATCTTCGTTAGGTAAAGCACCAGAAGTTTTGATTTCGTCTAATAATTCAGAGGCATTTGATTTCGCCCATTGATTTAATTCTGATTCAAAACGAGTGATGTCTTCAACTGGAATATCATCTAAATAACCTTTAGTTAGAGCATAAATAATTAATACTTGATTCTCTACAGGTAGTGGTTGGTTTTTATCTTGTTTTAAAATTTCTACAGTACGTTTACCACGTTCTAATTTTTGTGCAGTAAATTCATCTAAATCAGAACCAAATTGAGCAAATGATTCTAATTCACGGAACGACGCTAAGTCCAAACGTAAAGTACCGGCAACTTTTTTCATTGCTTTAATCTGTGCAGAACCACCAACACGTGATACTGACTGACCAGCATTGATTGCAGGTCTTACACCAGAGAAGAATAAATCTGATTGTAAGAAAATTTGTCCATCAGTGATTGAAATAACGTTTGTTGGTACATATGCTGCGATATCGCCAGCTTGTGTTTCGATAATTGGTAATGCAGTAATTGAACCGCCACCTAATTCATCGTTTAATTTTGCTGCTCTTTCTAACAATCTACTATGTAAGTAGAACACGTCACCAGGGTAAGCTTCACGGCCTGGAGGTCTACGTAATAGTAATGATAGTTCACGATAAGCCGCAGCTTGTTTTGTTAAATCATCATAAACTATTAATACATCCTTACCATCGAACATGAATTCTTCAGCCATAGCTACACCAGAATACGGTGCAATATAAAGCATTGGTGCCGGATCAGCTGCAGAAGCAGAAACAATAATTGTATAATCCAACGCGCCTTCCTGGCGTAATTTTTCAACGTTCGTACGTACAGTTGAATCTTTTTGACCGATTGCAACATAAATACAAATCGTATCTTGATCTTTTTGGTTTAAAATCGTATCAATTGCAACTGTTGTTTTACCAGTTTGACGGTCACCTATTATTAATTCACGTTGTCCACGGCCAATTGGTACTAATGCGTCAATCGCTTTAATACCCGTTTGTAATGGTTCATCAACTGATTTACGATCCATTACACCAGTTGCTTTTTTCTCAACTGGGCGTGTCTTTGTTGTGTTAGCAGGACCTTGTCCATCTATTGGTTGTCCTAATGGGTTAACAACACGGCCAAGTAATTCTTCACCAACAGGAACTTCCATAATACGTCCAGTACGTTTTACTTCGTCCCCTTCTTTTATGTCATCGTAAGGGCCTAAAATTACGACACCTACATTTGACTCTTCTAAGTTTTGTGCTAAACCTAGAACGCCGCTATTAAATTCTACTAGCTCACCAGCCATAACATCATTTAATCCGTGGATTAATGCTATACCATCACCTATTTGTAGTACTGTACCTACATCAGTAACAGCCATTTCTGACTCATAATTTTCTATTTGTGAGCGAAGTAATGCACTGATTTCTTCAGCTTTAATGGCCATCTATGTCACTCCTTAAGTTTTTATTTCACTCTAATAAATTGTTTCTCTAATTGTGCAAGGTCATTTTTAATGCTTGCGTCCATGACTTTCGTTCCAACTTTAACTCGAACCCCGCCGATAAGCTCTGGATTGATTTTATTTGTAATCATGATTTTAGAGTAATTTGTACGTGATTTAATTATCGTATCAATGCGTTCTAAATCTTCATCTGACAATTCATACACTGATTCAACTACAGCATATTCTTGATTGTGATGTTGATTAAATAAAGCTTCAAATTCTATATAGATTTCATGAATGTAAGAAAGATGACGGTTACTTGCAAGAATCGTTAACATGTTTTGCAAGTATTGATTGGCATGACCAAACACTACTTTTGCAAAACTACGACGCTGTTGTACATCTTTTTGTGGATCTGCATCCAATGCTTGTAATTTTTTTGTTTCAGGTTGTACTGCTGTGTTGATTGTTGAAAATTCTTCGTACATCATTTCAAGATTGTTTGTGTCTTTAGCAGTATCAAATAAAGCCTTGGCATATTTTTTTGCTATGATAGCCATTATTTATCGCCTGCCTCTTTAATGTACTTTTCAACTAATTCTTTTTGATCTTTGCCTGATATTTCTTTTTGCAGTACTTTCGATGCAATCAATACTGAAAGTTCAGAAACTTGATTATTAATATCAGCAATTGCACGTTCTTTTTCACTGTTGATTTCATTCTGTGCTGTTTCAATCATACCATTTGCTCTAATATTTGCTTCATGAATAATTTCTTCATGCTGTTTGCGAGCTTGGACTTTAGAATCTTCTAAAATCTTTTGAACCTCATCTTGTGTTTCTTTTAGCGTTTGTTTGTTTTGTTCTTCTAACTTCTGTGCATTTAATTTAGCTTGTTCAGCATCATCTATATCTTTATTAATATCATGTTCACGTTGATCCATTACACCTTTTAATGGACCCCAAGCGAATTTTTTCAATAAAGCTACTAATATAAGAAAAGTTACAAGGGTAACAAGAATTGTTCCCCACTGAACACCACTAGTGTCAGCCGCACCAAGTACGAACATATTTGTCGTAGCAGTCACTTACATAGACACTCCTTTCATTCATTATAATTATAAGTCATATTGATAAAAACGAACGGCGAAAGTCTACAAGACTTCGCCATAAAACTGGTTTAATTATAGTGACATGAAAGCGATAACTACACCGATGATTGGTAATGCTTCAACTAAGCCAACACCAATGAACATAATACCCATTAATTGACCACGTGCTTCTGGTTGACGTGCTACACCTTCTACTGTTCTTGAAACGATAAGACCATTACCAATACCTGCACCTAGTGCTGATAAGCCGATTGCGATTGCTGCTGCGATTAAATTCATTTATAAATCCTCCTAATTTTTCTTTTTTTAAATTTTAAATTAATGACTGTCCTGAACTTTATGGGACATGTATACCATTGAAAGCATTACAAAAATATAAGCCTGAATCGTACCAATAAATATTGAGAACCCTTGCCAAACAATTAAACCTGGGATACCAATCAACCATCCCCATGCTGGGAAACCGATAACTAAACCTGCTAGTAATCCAAGTAGTAACTCACCTGCAAAGATATTACCGTATAGTCGTAAACCTAATGTCAATGTTGAAGTGAATTCTTCAAAGATATTAATAGGTAATAAGAATATAGGTTTAGTATAGTTCTGGAAGTATCCTTTTGGACCCTTGATTTTAACACCGTAATAGTGTGTTAAAAGGATAACTAAAGTTGACAATGTCAAAGTAACAGTTGCATCAGCTGTTGGTGATTTCCACCACAGTGTATGACCTGAAATTAATTGAAAAGGTAATCCAATCATATTACTGACAAATATGAAGAATATTAATGTAACAGCAAGGAAATGGAATTGACCACCTTTAGACCATGCCATGTTACTTTCAATAACTCCTCTTACAAAGTCAAAAACCCACTCTATAAAGTTTTGCTTACCAGATGGACGTTTCTTGAGGTTGCGTGTACAAATAATAGCTATGACAAAAACAATAAGCGCTGTAATAACCAACATCATAATTGATGATAGATTAAACACGATGTCTAGACCGAACACATTCCAACTGACTAGAGGGTCTTTATGATCCATGCTTTCTCACCTCTTTCATATTAAGATTTTATTCCTTGTGCAAAAACGGTTTCAAAACCATTAACACATAAGAAATCATTAAACCAACAACCACACCAATTATATTTATATAGTCCTTATAAAAATACCAAGTACAACATGCAAGAATCACAATCAAATATCTCCAAACGTTGCCCGTTGAAATATGTATATTATCTTTTTGTTTAGCTTTCGCTAAGTAAAACTCGAAAGTAAAAGTATTAATAAGTGATCCAATCATGCCTATGATAAGTCCTAAAATAAATGGCGAACTTGTGAAAATAAACACAAATAACAGTACAACTATACCATATAAATAAAATTGTATATACTGTTGAAAAATGATGTTGAAATGTTTCATTACTGTGCCTCACTTCATTTTTTCATTCAATGATGAAAACCATTTCAATCATACAGTTTTAATAATAATATAGGACGGTAAAGGTGTCAATTCTATTCAAAATGTAGTTTAATTTTTTGCACACTTGTCACAAAAATGACACATTTACCACTATTAATATTTAAAAAAACTAGGTTTTTGGGGAATTAGATGAAAATAATACTTTATATTTTCACAAATTCTATTTGATGCATTTCCATCGCCATAAGGGTTGCGCGCTTCACTCATTGCTTTGTACAATTGCTCGTCTTCCAATAATGCTTGCGTAGCATCAAAAATCATTTGTGCATTTGTACCAACAATTTTCAGTGTGCCTGCTTCTACACCTTCTGGTCTTTCAGTTGCTTCTCTTAAAACTAATACCGGTTTACCTAGAGATGGCGCTTCTTCTTGAACTCCACCTGAATCCGTTAATATCAAATAAGACTGATGCGCAAAATTATGAAAGTCTACTACTTCTAATGGTTCGATCAATTCAATTCGATCATGATTAGATAAGTATAAATCTGCAATACTTCTTACTTTTGGATTTTTATGTACAGGGTAAACGACTACTACATCTTCATATTTATCGACAATATCTCTTACTGCTTTAAAAATATGTTCCATAGGCTCTCCAATATTTTCACGCCTATGAGCAGTTAGTAAAATAATGCGTTTATCTTTATGTCTGTCGATAATATCAGATTGATAATGTTCATGTATGGTAGTCTTCATAGCATCAATTGCAGTATTTCCAGTAACCACTACAGTATCTGACGGTTTATTTTCCGCAATAAGATTTTCTGCAGCATTATTAGTAGGGGCAAAGTTCAAATCTGCCATTACCCCTACCATTTGCCTATTCATTTCTTCAGGAAATGGAGCATATTTATCCCAAGTTCTTAACCCTGCTTCCACGTGGCCTATAGGAATTTGATTATATAATGCTGCCAAACTTCCAGCGAAAGTTGACATGGTGTCACCATGCACAAGTATCATATCTGGTTGTTCTTCCTTAATAACGTCCTCTAGTCTAGTCAATATACGAGAAGTAATTTCAGATAATGATTGGCCTTGCTTCATAATATCCAAATCGTAATCTGGTGTAATATGAAAGCTTTCCAGTACAGAATCTAACATTTCTCTATGCTGCGCAGTAACTACTACTATCGGTTCCAACTCAGCATCATCTCGCAATGCTAATACAAGCGGCGCCATTTTCACTGCCTCAGGACGTGTCCCGAACACAGTCATTATCTTCTTCATTCTACTCCACTCCTGGGTAAAACTATTTTGTTCCGAATAAACGGTCTCCAGCATCACCTAAACCAGGTGTAATATATGCATGGTCATCTAATTTTTCATCTAATGCAGCTATGAAAATATCTACATCCTCATGTGCTTCTTGTAATTTTTCTACACCTTCAGGCGCAGCAACTAAGCACATAAAACGAATGTTTTTCGCGCCACGTTTTTTAAGAGAATTGATTGCTTCAATTGCTGAAGCACCTGTAGCTAACATTGGGTCTACGACTACAATTTCTCTTTCTTCGATATCTTGTGGTAATTTCACAAAGTACTCAACTGCATCAAGTGTTTCAGGATCTCTATATAGACCCACATGACCTATTCTCGCTGCTGGTACTAAGTTTAAAATACCTTGTGTCATACCTAAGCCAGCTCTTAAAATTGGTACAAATGCTAATTTTTTACCCGTTAATCTTTTAGCTACCATTTTAGTTACTGGTGTGTCTATTTCTACATCTTGTAATTCTAAATCTCTTGTCACTTCGTATGCCATTAACATACCAACTTCATCTACTAATTCTCTAAATTCTTTAGTCCCTGTATGTACGTCTCGAATGTAACTTAATTTGTGTTGAATAAGTGGGTGATCAAAAACATGTACTTTGCCCATAATTTACTTCCTCCAATTTTAATTGTATAAAGGATGTTTTGTAGTTAATGCTTTAACTCTTTCTTTTCCTTCGTCTAAAGCTTTTTTATCTTCTGGATTTCTTAAAACTAAACTGATAATTTTTGCAACTTCTTCAAAAGCAGCTTCGTCAAATCCACGTGTTGTTGCAGCAGGTGTACCTAAACGAACACCACTTGTTACAAATGGTTTTTCTTGATCGAACGGAATTGTATTTTTGTTACAAGTAATACCTACAGCATCTAATGTTTCTTCAGCTACTTTACCTGTGATACCTACTGAACCTTTAACATCTAATGATACTAAATGATTATCTGTACCGCCTGAAACGACTCTATAGCCTTCTTTAGTTAATGTATCTGCTAATGTTTTAGCATTATTAACTACTTGTTGTTGATATGTTTTGAAGTCGTCTTGTAATGCTTCACCAAAAGCAACTGCTTTCCCAGCAATAACGTGTTCTAACGGTCCGCCTTGAATACCAGGGAATATTTTTTTATCAATTTGCTTTTTGTACTCTTCTTTACATAAAATCATTCCACCACGAGGGCCACGTAATGTTTTATGTGTTGTAGTAGTTACAAAATCTGCATATTCAACAGGGTTTTGATGTAAACCAACTGCAACTAAACCTGCAATATGCGCCATATCTACCATTAATTTTGCCCCTACTTCATCTGCAATCTCTTTGAATCGTTTGAAATCAATAGCTCGAGAATAAGCGGATGCACCTGCGACAATTAATTTAGGTTTATTTTCTTTAGCTAATCTTAACACTTCATCATAATCAATTTGTTCATTTTCTTTGTCTACGCCATACTCAACAAAGTTATAAAATTGTCCACTAAAGTTAACAGGCGAACCATGTGTTAAATGACCACCATGGCTTAAATTCATACCTAATACAGTATCACCATGTTCTAATGCTACTAGATAAACTGCCATATTTGCTTGTGACCCAGAGTGTGGCTGTACGTTAACGTGTTCAGCACCAAAAAGTTGTTTGGCACGTTCGATAGCTAATGTTTCAGACACATCCACGTATTCACATCCACCATAGTATCTTCTGTTCGGATAGCCCTCAGCATATTTGTTCGTTAATACTGAACCTTGCGCTTCCATAACTGCTTCCGAAACAAAGTTCTCTGAAGCAATCAGCTCGATATTGTTATTTTGACGGTTAAATTCATTTTGAATCACTTCATATATTTCTTTATCTTGCTCTTGAATAAATGACATAGGTAAATCCCCCTCGTTCTGTATTAGTTATATTTTGCTCTTTCGCCACCAATTTTCTTAGGTCTTGAAGAAGCGATTGTAACAACTGCCTCACCAATCTGTTTAACACTTGTACGTTCTGGAATGGCTACATGCGCAATATGCATGCCAATTAATGTTTGACCAATATCAATACCTTTTGGCACTATTATTCGTTCAACAACCATTGGATCTTGCATATGTTGGTAAGCATAAGTTGCTAAGCTACCACCTGCATGAACATCTGGTATTACAGACACTTCTTCCATCGTAAGGGGGTTGAACTTAGACCTTTCAATTGTTATTGCTCTGTTAATATGTTCACAGCCTTGAAATACAAAAGAAACATTTGTATCATTCTCAATTTGCTTTAATGCTTCAAATATTTCTTGTGCTACATCCATAGAACCTACACTACCTATACGTTCACCAATTACTTCGGATGTAGAACAACCAATCACACATAATTCATTTGCTTTAAAGAAAGATTTAGTCTTTAATTCATTTAACAATAACTTTAGATCTTCCATTCTCCCACCCCTTTTAAAATAATGATTTAAAAAAAGTATTTAAACACCTCAATGCTATGAGACATACAAGATTAGACGATAGCAATTTTGCTATACGTATTTTATTATAACGTATTTAGCTACTCACTCATACTAATTTAACAAAATTATTACTTTAATATTTTATTTTTTAAAGTATCTATCAACAAATTTAATTCATTATATATTTTATTATAATCATATAACGATCCACCATATGGATCAGTGATTTCTCCTTCTCGTTGAACATATTCAGTGATAGTAAAAATTTTCTCTGTCTCTCCATATACTTGTTGTATCGTTTCTTTGTGAGATTGTGACATTGTTAATATTAAATCTGCATTTAAATCCTCCGCTGTAAAACGTTTAGCATTACTAGGTGATGGTAAATGATGTTCATTTATGATACTTAGTGTATTCTGAGACGTAGGCTGGCCATCTTGAGCAAAAACACCTCGTGATTCTATGATATATTCAGGCATTTTCGCTTTGGCAATACTTTCAGCCATCGGACTTCTACACGTATTACCAGTACAAACAAATATTATTCTCATAGTTGGTCTCCTTTAACAATAGTTTGACTTGCAGCTTTCATCATTCTATTCATAATCGCTATGGTATGGTCAGTAATATCAAAACCATAAATATATGCTGTTTTAATTTGTTCATCTTGATCAATATGATGCAATATTTTATAAAGGTTATGATTTGCCCCTTTAATATCATTTTCATTTTTACATAATTCTATAAAAATAGACCCGTCAGGCACGAAATCTCGCTTATCACTTGGAACGATAAATGCTGTTTGGCTCCAATCTTTTTCTTCTGAAGGCTTTATATTGAATGCTTGAACAATTTGTAACGGTGTATCTGGCGCATAATGTTTATATTTCATCCCTGGTGCAATTGGCTTATCGCTATCCAAAGTCTTTCTTGTAGATACACTATGAGGTAACACCGCTTCAATCATCGGTTTCGTAATTGAACCAGGTCTAGCGATTCTAAATGGAAACTGTGTGCAATCTAATACAGTGCTTTCCAATCCTTCTTCACTTTGATCACCATTTACCATACCATTAATACGACCATTTAAATCTGAATAAACATGTTCAAATGTTGTAGGTGACGGTCTACCACTTAAATTTGCGCTCGGTGCTGCTATGGGTATATCTACGAATTGCAAAATTTGTCTGCCGATTGAATGACTTGGCATTCTAACAGCAATTGATGATAAACCACCACTTACACTTTCACACAAATATCCTTTTTTAAGCGGTAATATAAAAGAAATTGGTCCAGGCCAAAAATGCTTCATCAATAATTTAATTTCGTTTGTTATATCATGTGTAAAATGCTCTATTTGTTTTAAATCATGTATATGCACAATCAAAGGGTTATCTGAAGGTCTACCTTTCGCTTCATATATCTTTTTGATTGCTTCTGCATTTCTCGCATCCGCACCAAGACCATATACTGTTTCTGTTGGTATTGCAATCAAGCCTCCTTGTTCAAAGATGTGCTTGATTTCATTTATATCCGGAAATTGATTGATTTCATTTTTATACTGTCGTAAATCCCAAATCTTCGTTTCCATTTAGCCCCGCCCTTTCTTCTCATGATTTTATTTTAGAATAAAATAAAAAGTTATGCACTCTCATGATTTATCATGTTCAGTACATAACTTCTTATTACCACTCGAAAGAAATAATTCTATCGTTATTATTAATATCTTTTATAATTTGAACATCTAATGAAGGATATTTAGATTGTATTTTTTGCTTCAATGTTTGACCTTGTTTATAACCAATTTCAAAAACGACCTTTGCATTCGGCAGAAGTACTTTTGGCAATTGGTTTAATATTGCATCATAAACCTTATACCCATTATCTTCTGCAAATAATGCAGAATGTGGTTCATATTTCAATACTGTGTCATCCATCAGTACAGCCTCATTATCATCAATATAAGGCGGGTTAGAAATTAGACCATTCACTTTTATACCTCTTTCTATTAAAGGTGCTAATGCATCACCCTGCAAAAAGTTAATATCTACTTGATGGCTAAGGGCATTTTCTTGTGCTACTGCTAATACTGTAGCATATAAATCTGTAGCATAGACAGTTAATGATTGATTCATCTTTTTTAGTATAATTGGAATATTACCACTACCTGTACCAATATCAACAATTGTATCATCAGAATGAATCTCGTTATAAAAGTGTAACATGACTTCCTCAGTTTCAGGTCTAGGTATTAAACAATCTTCAGTCACCTTGAATGTCTCACCGTAAAATGATTGGCTTCCAACAATATACTGAATCGGTTCACCTTTTAACATTCTAACTTCAGCGTCGTTATATAATTCTAAATGTATGTCCGACATTACCTCATCCTTATGCATCAAATAATCCGCTTTACTCCATTGCAATAAATCTAACATTAACCATTCTGCTCGAGTTGTTTCAATATCTAGTTCAAAGCATTTCATTTTTGCATTAGAAAGTCGTGTTTTATAATTCACCATTGTTAAGTTCTTTCAATTTATCAGTTTGTTCAGCTAAAGTTAATGCATCTATCACTTCGTCTAATTTTCCTTCCATAACTTGATCTAACTTCTGAATCGTTAAACCAATACGGTGGTCAGTCACTCGACTTTGAGGATAATTATACGTTCTAATACGTTCTGAACGATCACCAGAACCTACTGCTGATTTACGTTGGGCAGCATATTTTTGTTGCTCTTCTTGTAATTTCATATCAAATAAACGTGCTTTCAAAACTTTCATAGCTTTTTCACGGTTTTGAATTTGTGATTTTTCTGAAGACGTAGCAATGATTCCGGTCGGCACATGTGTGATACGTACAGCTGAATCCGTAGTATTGACATGTTGTCCACCCGCACCACTAGAGCGGTAAGTATCTACTTTAATATCTTCATTACGCACTTCAATTTCTACATCTTCAACTTCTGGTAGTACTGCAACTGTAGCAGTCGATGTATGAATACGTCCACCTGACTCGGTCTCAGGTACACGTTGTACACGATGGGCGCCATTTTCATATTTCAACTTACTGTAAGCACCTGATCCTGAAATTGAAAAACTGATTTCTTTATAACCACCATGGTCACTTTCAGCGGCTTCTACAATTTCTGTTTTATAACGTTGTGCTTCAGCGTATTTAGAATACATTCTAAATAAGTTCCCAGCAAAAATTGCAGCTTCATCTCCACCAGCAGCAGCACGTATTTCCACGATAACGTCTTTCTCATCGTTAGGATCTTTCGGAATAAGTAAAAATTTAAGATTTTCTTCTAGTTTCGGAACTTGATTGTTAAGTGATTGGTGTTCTTCTTTTAACATTTCAATTTCATCACTGTCTTTTGTTTCTTTTAACATTTCTTCTATTTCAACAATGTCTTCTTTGACTTGTTTATAATTACGGTATACTTCTACAGTTTTTTGTAGATCTGATTGTTCTTTTGAATATTTTCTTAAGTTATCTGGATCACTTACTACATCTGGATCACTTAATAATTCATTTAATTGTTCATATCTTTCTTCTACGATATCTAATTGATCAAACACTACATTTCCTCCTTCATATTATTACTTGGTGCAACAATATGATGCGCTCTGCATCTTGGTTCATAACTTTCATTTGCACCAACTAATATAACTGGATCATCTATTTTTGCTGGGTTACCATCAATCAACCTTTGTGTGCGGCTTGAAGATGCACCACAAACAGCACAAACAGCTTGTAGTTTAGTCACTTCTTCACTTACTGCTAGTAGGTGTGGTATAGGTTCAAACGGTTCCCCTCGGAAATCCATATCTAGTCCCGCTGTAATGACTCTATGGCCTTTTTTAGCTAATTGTTCAACAATATTAACTACACCTTCTTCAAAAAACTGCACTTCATCGATACCTATAACATCTGTATCTGACAAATCGTGCTTAAGTATTTCAGCCGCTGTTGAAATATTAATTGCTTCAATAGCGTTGCCATTATGAGAAACAATCTTATCTTTATGATAGCGGTCATCTATAGCCGGTTTAAATACAACTACTTTTTGCTTAGCATAAAGGCCTCGTCTTAATCGACGAATTAACTCTTCAGATTTACCACTAAACATGCTTCCAGTAATACATTCAATCCACCCGGAATGATAAGTTTCATACATTATGCGTTCCACCTTTTTCAAAACATAATCGATTCATTATAGCATATTTTTTTAATTGAAATATGCTATTTCTTCAAGATATTGAGTTATTTTTATGTATAAAAACTATTAAAACTGTAATATTCTCAATTAGAGACTTATATTTCTAAAAACAAAAAGGCATTCTCATTATATGAGAATGCCTTATAACAACGATTACTCGTCGCTTGATTTGATTCCGAATTTTTTGTTGAAACGTTCCACACGGCCATCCGCAGCAGCGAATTTTTGGCGTCCTGTGTAGAATGGATGTGAATCAGATGAAACGTCTAAACGAATAACTGGGTATTCGTTGCCATCTTCCCATTCCATAGTCTCTTTTGAAGATTTTGTTGAACCACTTAGGAATTTAAAATTCGTAGTTGTATCTAAAAAGATTACACTGTGATATTCAGGATGAATATTTTTTCTCATTATTTTCAGCTCCTTTGCCCTGAACCATCTGGAACAGAGTTGTTTGTGAGTTTTTACCCAATACTTGATAATTATAATTGCTTTAAAACCAAAACGCAACCCTAAATCATATATTAGCTTGATAACACTTTGCTAATTTCAACTTAAATAATTGGTTTACCTGTTTTAGTGCTTTCTTTAGCAGCCTTTTGTAATTGTTCAAAAAATTCTTGGTTATTTTCTGTACGTTTTAATTTGCGTACAAATCTTTCTGTAAAATCAATTGAATCTGTAAACATATTACGTAATTGCCATAATGATTCTAAATCTTTTGGAGAAATAAGTAGTTCTTCTTTACGCGTTGAACTACGACCGATATCAATAGCTGGAAATACTCGGCGCTCTGCCAATTTACGATCTAGGTGTAATTCCATGTTACCCGTTCCTTTAAATTCTTCGTAAATCATATCGTCCATACGTGATCCTGTATCAACTAACGCTGTAGCTAGTATCGTCATACTGCCACCAGCTTCAATATTTCTTGCAGCTCCGAAAAATGCTTTTGGCTTGTGTAATGACGCAGGGTCTAAACCACCAGACAATGTGCGTCCACTTGGTGGTATGACAAGGTTGTATGCACGAGCTAACCTTGTAATTGAATCCATTAAAATAATGACATCTTTTCCTACTTCAACAAGTCTTTTTGCACGTTCTAATAAAAGTTCTGCAACTTTAACATGGTGTTGTGGTGGCTCATCAAATGTAGAGTGCACAACTTCAGCAGATTCAACAGAACGTTCAATATCTGTTACTTCTTCTGGACGTTCTCCGACTAATAATACAAATAATTCTGCATCTGGTTTGTTGATAGCAATAGCGTTAGCAATCTCTTTTAATAGAGATGTTTTACCTGCTTTTGGTGGTGCAACAATAAGTCCACGTTGGCCCAAACCAATTGGCGTAATTAAATCCATAATACGAGTCGAAAAATTTTGCTTCGTTGTTTCTAAAACGATTCGTTCTTCAGGATATAATGGCGTTAACGCTTGAAAGTGAGGTCTTTTTTTAACTTCTTCTGCATTCTCGTCGTTAACAAAATCAACTTGTAGCAAACCATAATACTTTTCATTATCCTTTGGTTTTCTTACTTTACCAGTAACTTTATCGCCGCGTTTGATTTCAAAACGTCGTATTTGACTGGCAGAGATATAAATATCTTTTTCACCTTTTGAATAATTAACTGTTCTAAGGAAACCATAGCCATCTTGTTGGATGTCATCTAATACACCCTCCATATAATAGTTACCGTCTTTTTCCATTTGCGCTTCCATAATTGCAAGAACAAGTTCTTTTTTATTAAGTTTACTATAATTTGTTAGTTTTAGAGATTTTGCTTTTTGAGTGAGATCTTTTGTAGTGTAATTTTTGTATAATTCGTGGAACGATTCATACTGAGGTGATGTTCGTATTTTATCAGGCATTATCTTGCACCCATTTCATAAATAAGTTTTTAAATAACGCAACGTACTACGCTACTTACTTTTATAACTATAGCAAATTTCTTATTTAATTACAAAATGTATTTCAGTTTTTATAAATTATAAAAGCAAGACAGTTAAACTGCCTTGCTTCATTTAAATTATTTAATTACTGCTAAACTTTATTATTTATAATAGCCAGCAATGGACTTAACTTCTAGGAATTCTTCGATACCGTAGTCGCCCCATTCGCGTCCAATACCAGATTGTTTATAACCACCAAATGGTAAGTCCGATTTACGGCCAGCTTCATTAATTTCTACTGTACCAGCTTCAATTGAACGTGCTACTTTGTGTAATGTGTCTTTATCATTACCGTATACATATCCAGCTAAGCCATATTTAGTATCATTTGCAATTTTAATTGCTTCATCTAAATCATTGTAAGTGATAATTGACATCACTGGGCCAAAAATTTCTTCTTGCGCGATTGTCATACTATTATCAACATTATTAAATATTGTTGGGCGAGCAAAGTAACCTTTTTCTAAGCCTTCAGGTTTGCCAGGTCCACCATAGAATAATTCTGCACCTTCTTCAATACCTTTATCGATATATGATTGTACTTGGTCAAATTGTTTTTTACTAATGATTGGACCAACTTGAGTGCCTTCTTCGCGTGGATCACCGACTTTAACTTGACTGAATTTTTCTTTTACAGCTGTTAAGAATTCTTCTTTTAGACTTGCTGGTACTAATGTTCTAGTACCTGCTGTACAAACTTGACCAGTATTGCTAACAACTTTACCAGTTGCTGCACTTGCTGCACCATCAATATCTGAATCATCTAAAATAATATATGGTGATTTACCGCCCAATTCAAGTGACACTTTTTTGAAATCTTCAGCTGCTTTTTTCATAATGCTTGAACCAGTTGGACCAGAGCCAGTGAACGACATCATTCTTACTTTCGGATGTTCACTTAATGGATTACCTACACCTTGTCCATCACCATTCACTAAGTTAAACACACCTTTTGGCACGCCTACTTTATCAAAAATTTCAGCCAAAATAATTGCGGCGAATGGTGTCTCTTCAGATGGTTTTAATACGACTGGACTTCCTGCTGCAAAAGCGGCAGATAATTTCAATGAAGTTTGATTCGTTGGGAAATTCCAAGGTGTGATTAAGCCAGAAACACCAATAGCTTCCTTCACAACTAAATCATCACCACGACGTTCTTCAAATTCAAAATTATCTAATGCATCACGTGCTGCTTCAAAGTGATCTAGTCCCATTTGATAATGTACTTTTTCTGATACTGATAAAGGCGCACCTAATTCGTCTGTAATTGCCTCTATAAGATCATCTTTTCTATTTTTATATTCTTGTACTATTTTATCTAATAATGTTCTTCTTTCTTCTATTGAGCTGTGTCTAAATTCTAGATACACATTTTCTGCAGCGTCTACTGCCTTATCAACATCTTCTTTATTACCTTTCGCAATTGTACCTGCTACTTCTTCTGTCGCTGGATTAATAACTTCTAGTGTTTCTCCACTAGTGCTTTCAATCCATTCTCCGTTAATATATTGTTTAGTGAAATTTCTCATCAATAATTCACTCCCTAATTTGTGTTGATAATTATATTATAACCGAGATTCTGTATTTTTAAACATTAATGCTCACGTTATATGACGACAAACGTTGTTATTAAGCGTTTTCTAATCATTTTACATTAATAATTAGTCCCAACAAAAACCTTGAACCTCACAATTTATAAGCTAAAAAAATATATATTTTCTTTTTTTAAAACAAAAAAAGAAGTCTATGACATGTCATAGACTTCTTCTCTTATTATAACGCTTTAAATTTTCGTTCATAGACATTGATATTATTGATTTTCAAGTTCAATAAAATCTTGCGCCCACTTTTCCATTGGTACTAATGCTGCCGCTAGTGCATCACCTTTATCCGTAAGTTGGTATAATATGTTCATCGGGCTTGTAGATACTATTTTTTTCTCTACAAGACCCCATTCACTTAGGTCTGTTAATTTTATACTAAGTGCACGTGGTGTAATTGTTTTCAAATCACGTTTCATATCCGAAAAATGAGCAGATTTTTCTGGACACCTAGACAAATAATTAATAATTAGACCATTCCAACTTCTACCTACTATTTTAAAGGTCTCTTCAAGATAAGGGCAAACCTCCATGGTCATCACCTCATATCGTTTTTATTCTATAATCTGAGTTACTAAAATATATTTCAAGTACTTAGTATATTTAGTATACCACATTTCCTAAATTTCTTCAGTCCAAATATCTGCACCTAATGATTCTAAAGTACTCACAATATTAGTGTAGCCACGATAAATATGTTTTACGTTGTAAATTGTAGTAACACCTTCTGCTAAAAGTCCTGCAACAATAAGACATGCACCTGCTCGTAGGTCACTCGCATATACTTCTGCTCCTGTTAATTTAGATGGCTTAATAGTTGCCGTACCATCATCTGCATTGATATTGGCACCCATGTTTTTTAATTCATCAACGTGTCTAAAACGCGCTGGGTATATTGTTTCAGTCACAAAGGATACACCATCTGCCATAAACAATAGCGGTGTAATAGGTTGTTGTAAGTCTGTAGCAAATCCAGGATAAACTAAAGTTTTAATGTCGACGCTTGAATAAGGCGCACTACGTTTAATTTTAGCACTATCATCGCCAACTTGAATATCCACGCCTAATTCTTTTAACTTTACAGTTAATGGTTCAACATGTGTTGGGATAATATTATTAATTTGAATATCCTCACCACAAGCTGCAGCTATACACATATACGTACCGGCTTCTATTCTATCTGGAATAACTTGATGATGAGAACCGTGAAGACGATCCACACCATTAATCTTAATCGTACTTGTACCTGCACCTTTTATATCTGCACCTAGACCAATTAAATACGTTGCTACGTCTACAACTTCTGGTTCTTTAGCTGCGTTTTCAATGACAGTATGCCCTTCAGCTCGTACAGCTGCAAGCATAATATTAATTGTTGCACCAACGCTCACAATATCTAAAAATATATTTGCACCAGTTAATTTGTCAGCTTCAATTTTCATAGAAGTCTCACTTGATTCATCAATCTTCGCGCCTAAAGCTTTAAAACCTTTGATATGTTGATCAATAGGTCTTGGTCCTAATGGACAACCTCCAGGTAAACCAATGACACATTTTTTAAATCTACCTAACATTGCACCCATCATATAATAAGAGGCACGTAAAGACTCGACTTTATTATTAGGTAATGGTGCATTTTCAATGTCAGTAGGGTCGACCTTTAATGTCATACCATCTAATTCTGTTTTAATATTTAAATCCCCTAATAGACTAACCAATGTTTCTACATCAGAAATTTCTGGAAGACCTTCAATTGTTACTTTATCTTCAGCCAGGATTGCTGCAGGTATAATTGCTACTGCACTGTTTTTAGCACCGTGGATATCCACTTCACCTTTAAGTGTTTGTCCACCTCTAATTTTTATCACTTCTTGAGCCATTCGCTTGTTCTCCTTTGACTTTCAATCATTATTTGCATTATAAATTACTTTTTCCAGTTTGCAAAGTACATCAGTCTACTAAAACTTTTTAATATTAAAATTAAGTGATGCAAGTTACATATAAATTATTTACTATAGTTTTTATTTCCCATTATTTTATGTTTTAAATCATAATTATATATATTTTGATTGAGATTTATGTAAATAGTTTGGATTTAATAATAACCTCTTTACCAAACGATAGCAATTATAACATAAAAAAATAAGACTGGGACATAATTACATGTCTCAGTCTCATTTGTAATATAGATTAAATTATTTTGCTCGGTTAGATGTACCAAACTCTTTAATTTTACCAATAACTGTTGCTTTGATTGCTTCACGTGCTGGTCCTAAATATTTACGAGGATCATATACTTCTTTATCTTTGTCTAAAGCTTCACGTACTGCTTTAGCAGAAGTGATTTGGTTTTCTGTATTAACGTTAATTTTTGCTGTGCCGAAAGGAATAGCTTTTTGGATATCTGTAGTTGGGATACCAGTACCACCGTGTAATACTAACGGTAATCCTGTAGAAGCACCAATTTCTTCCATTTCTTTAAATCCTAATTTAGGTTCACCTTTATATGGTCCGTGTACTGAACCTAATGCTGGTGCTAATGTATCAATGCCTGTTCTTTCAACAAGTTCTTGACACTCTTTAGGATCTGCATAGATAACACCTTCAGCGATAATATCGTCTTCTTGTCCGCCTACAGTACCTAATTCAGCTTCAACTGATACGCCATGTTCATGCGCATATTCAACCACTTTTGAAGTGATTTCAACGTTGTCTTCAAATGAACCATGAGAAGCATCGATCATTACTGATGTAAATCCAGCATCAATTGCTTCTTTACATTTTTCAAAGCTTGAACCGTGGTCTAAGTGGATTGCAACAGGGACAGTGATTTCTTTGTCGTGCATTAACCCTTCAACCATTTTAACTACCGTGTAGAAACCACCCATATAGCGAGCAGCACCTTCAGATACACCTAAAATAACTGGAGCATTCTCTTCTTGTGAAGCTTCTAAGATAGCTTGTGTAAATTCTAAGTTATTTAAGTTGTATTGACCAACTGCGTAACCATTTTCTTTTGCGTCTATTAACATTTCTTTCATTGAAACTAAAGGCATGAAAGTTCCTCCTTGGTGCTTTAAGCACATATTTTTACAATCTAATTATATCAAAATTAGAAACCTTTTGCATTCTTCTAAACAATTGTAAGCGCTTTTAATTGTTTTTTTTCTTTTTAAAACCTTAAAAATAGACATTTTTCTTCTAATTTTTGTAAATTTGTTATACTATACATCTTATTTTACAGTAATTATAAAAATATAATTATGAAATCGTTTGAATCAAATAACACGAATTTTGAAACCTTTATAAAAAATTCAATTATCGTTAATGTATAATGACATTTAACAATTAAGGATATAAAAAAAGACGCATTGCTAACTGTAACCTTTAATTACTTAGCTAACATGCGTCATTTTTATTTTATTTAGATTGTTTATTTTTTAAAGAAGCTTCAATAAACGCTTTGAAAATTGGTTGTGGACGGTTAGGTCTTGATAAAAATTCAGGATGGAATTGACAAGCTACGAAAAAGTCATTTTCAGGAATTTCCACCATTTCAATTAAGCGACCATCAGGGCTCGTACCTGAGAATACCATACCGTTTGCTTCTAATTGTTCTCTATATTCATTGTTAAATTCATAACGATGACGATGTCTTTCTTCAATATCAGTTTCATTGTAAATTGAGTGTGCTAATGTACCCTCTTTAATATGGCAAGGATAAAGTCCTAAACGTAACGTACCGCCTAAATCTTCAATATCTTTTTGTTCAGGTAGTAAATCAATAATTGGATACGGCGTGTTTGGATCTAATTCTGCTGAATGCGCACCTTCAAGGTTAAGTACATTTCTAGCAAATTCAACTGTTGCTAATTGCATACCTAGACAGATACCAAAGTACGGTACGTTATTTTCACGTGCATATTTAATCGCAGAAATTTTTCCTTCACTTGCACGGAATCCAAATCCACCTGGGACTAAAATACCATCTACATCTGATAATATTTCTGACACATTATCATCTGTCACTTCACTAGAATCAATCCATCTTACTTCAATATCTTTTTTAAATGGATAACCTGCATGTTTTAATGATTCAACAACCGATAAATAAGCATCTTGAAGACTTACATATTTACCAACTAAACCAATTGTCACTTTGCCATCTAAATTATTCACTGTGTCTAGTAAATATTGCCATTCATCTAACTGTGTTTCGTATTTTGGATTAAGTTCTAAACGATCAATCACTATGTTTTCCATATCTTGTTTGCTTAACTGTAAAGGAATTTCATATAGTGATTCTGCATCACGACATTCGATTACACTTGCTTTGTCGATATCACAGAATAAAGCGATTTTATCTTTTAAATCTTGTGTTAATTCATATTCTGTACGAACCACAATCAAATCAGGCTGAATACCTAAACCGCGTAATTCTTTTACGCTATGTTGTGTTGGTTTCGTTTTCATTTCTCCAGCAGCTTTAATATATGGTAATAATGTACAGTGTACATACATTACATTTTCGCGACCTAAGTCACTGCGAATTTGTCTAATAGCTTCAATAAATGGTAATGATTCTATATCCCCTGTTGTTCCACCGATTTCAGTAATAACAACATCAGCATTTGTGCTTTCTCCTGCTAAAAGTAAACGTTCTTTAATTTCATTTGTGATATGCGGGATAACTTGTACTGTTCCTCCTAAATAATCACCACGACGTTCTTTCTTCAATACGTGAGAATACACTTTACCAGCTGTAACATTAGAATATTTATTTAAGTTAATATCTATAAATCGTTCATAGTGTCCTAAATCTAAGTCTGTCTCTGCACCATCATCAGTAACAAAAACTTCACCATGTTGATATGGACTCATCGTTCCAGGATCTACGTTTAAATATGGATCGAATTTTTGGATTGTTACTTTTAGCCCTCTATCTTTTAATAGTCTTCCTAAAGATGCTGCTGTGATACCTTTTCCTAATGAAGAAACAACTCCACCAGTTACAAAAATAAATTTTGTCATGTTCTGCCTCCTAGTTATTAAAACAGTTTTTTCAATCAATACCGATATTGACATCGAATTTTTAAAATCAATTGCTTATTTTTTTGTGTAATAGCGTGTTTTACATATTATAATTATCATTTATTATTTTCATATGTATAAATTATTGCTCTAAGCAATTACCTAATTTCAAAGAATTCATAAATTTTTTATAGTCATTTAAATAAAAAAATCGCTCCCTCTCACATCGTTGTAAGGGGGAGCGTATAATATTTATACACGTCGTCCTAATTAAAGGAGCCCGAATAAAATTTTATCATTTTCACGAGAAAAGTCAATTAAATCTCAAATAATTATTTTTCAGTTTCTTCTTCGTCTTCATCTTCTTCTTCGTCTTCATCTTCTTCTTCGTCTTCATCATCAAAGTCTTCATCATCTTCATCAATAACAATGCCTTCTTCTTCAACTTCGTCTTCTTTTGGTTCTTCAGGATCATTCAAAGTTTCTTGGTCATCAGTTACAGCTGGGATGTCATCATCGTCATCAGTTTCATCTTCACCAAGTAATTTTAAATTTTTATCTTCTTCTGGGTCATCATCCAATATATCGAATTTTTGAATTGTTGGCGCAATTTTTTCTTCAATATCATCTACTGAATACCAATCACGTAATCCCCAGATATTTTCTCCAACGTTTAAAAAACGACCGTCAGTATTTAAGTCTGTATAGAATTGTACAATTCTATGTTCTACTTCATGGTCTTCATAATGTCCAAGCGCTTTAAATTCATCGATGATATCGTATAAATTCATAGTACTATTTTTTTCATTTAATAGCGTATAGGCCATATCGATAAATGATTTCTCATCAACCATTTCTTTTGTATAATCTTGAATTCTCATTATTTATTCTTCCTTTCAAAGGCATTTATCCAAATTCGTACTAAGTTCATCTTAAGTAATAATAACAAATGTAAATTATAAATGACAATTTGTGATTTCGCAATCTCTATTAATAATTTATATGCTTTTCAAATACTTTAAAATCATCCGCAGACTCGATTTCAACAAAGTTACTATTGATACATAACGGTTTTAATTCATTATTCTCACCATATAGTGTAATTGTCAACAGACTGACATCATCAAAATACTTTCTGATATATGTAGAAAGTTGTCTCAAAGCACTTTCCGCAATACCATTGTGTCTTTCTGATTTATTAACCTCTACAGAAGAAATATTCATACGTTGTTCATGTTTTTCTACTGCAATAAATCCTACTTTGTTTCCATCTTTAAATAAATCAATAATATGAATGTTGAACGGCACATCTTCCGTATTTGGCTTTAATTTCAATGATGATACATGGTTTGAATCTAAGTCTAAATAATATAATCTTTCTTTTCCTAGTGGTCCTTCTTCTTTAGTTGCAGTGTGCATGAAACCTGCACGTTCATAAACATTCCAAGCACTCTCATTTTCCGCATCAACGACTAAATATAAGTGGTTGAAATCTGGAAATAAAGATTGAACATATTGTGGAAGATACATCATCATTTTAGTACCATAACCATAACCTTGAAAATTTTGGTTAACAGATAGTGATCTAACATAAATCACTTGTTTTGGTGTATCGTAGCCTTCATGTTGATAATACTGATGCAAAACGAAAAATCCTACAACTTCCCCTTTTTTATTCAATGCGATGTTTGCAATTCTATCTTTATCGTGCAACGCATCTTCTAAAACATCACTCGGCAAAGATGAATAAATTTGTTGGCGTTCATTCAATTTAAAATTATAAAGTGCATCTTTATATTTATCTTCATACACTTGAACTGTAATTCCTTCAAATTGTTTTTTAATAAACATATCCTATCCCCTATTTAAAACTTAGTAATTATTTATTAATACCACTTTCTAACTAATTATAACCTATATTAAACGGTTTAGTTTAAAAAGCAATTCATGAGCCAATTCACACCAAATTGATCTTTAACTTGACCATGCATAGCATTGAAAAATGTTTTTTCAAGCGGCATATGTGGATCACCTAATTTACTCAAAGCGTTATATACTTGTTGTTGCACTTCTAAATCGTCAAAGGTCAAAATAATATTAGTATTATCATTATGCCATTCTTTTCCGTATGTACTTGATATATGTAATATCACTGTTGCATTCACATGCAATTCTGTATGCAGTCGTAGTCCATTTGTTTCGTTTAATATTTTTTCTTCTCCACCAAACGCATTTTTATAAAAATTCACAGCTTCATCAACGTCGTCTACTTTAATAAACGGACTTAATTGCATCATAAAAGAACGCTCCTTTTAATTTCATATTTGATTTCCCCCCATTTTATTATAATATTAGTTATAATGTAAATTTATTTGGGGGGGAATAGAAATGAAGATTGGCATTGATGCTGGTGGAACTCTAATTAAGATAGTTCAAGACAATAACGGGGAACGTGTATATACAACAAAATCAACTACTGAAATTGATGAAGTTATCTCATGGTTAAATCAACAAGATTGTGAAAGCATTAGTTTAACTGGTGGACAAGCTGCATTAATACAAGAACACTTAACTTGTCCTTCGCGTATTTTTGTCGAATTTGATGCAGCTGCAAAAGGTTTAGAAATACTTTTAGTAGAACAAGAGCATTTATTAGATGATTACATCTTTACTAACGTCGGTACCGGCACTTCATTACACTTTTCAGACGGTAATCATCAACAACGTGTAGGTGGCGTTGGCGCAGGTGGTGGAATGATTCAAGGGCTTGGATATTTATTAACTGGTATTAAAGATTATAAACAATTAACTGATACAGCTCAAAATGGAAATAGAGAGATTATTGACTTGAAAGTTAAACATATTTATAAGGACAGTGAACCACCTATCTCAGGTGACCTTACAGCAGCAAACTTTGGTCATGTCCTACATAATTTGGATGCCAATTTTACAGATGCTGATAAATTAGCATCTGTTATAGGTGTTGTTGGGGAAGTTATTACCACAATGTCTATTACTGTTGCTAGAGAAAATAATACTGAAAATGTCGCTTATATTGGTTCATCTTTTCATAATAATGATTTATTAAAAAAAGTTGTTACAGATTATACAATACTTCGCGGGTTTAAACCTTATTATATTGAACATGGTGCATTCTCTGGTGCGTTAGGTGCAATTCATTTATAAATATCAACATGAAAAAAGCAGCTTTCTACGTTTTTCAGTAGAAAACTGCTTTTACTAGTAATTCAAAATACAAATGTCCCAAATTTCTATCTATAGTTTCAAAACAACTCATCATAATTAATCATTATTCAAATAATATAAAAACAAAATACTAGCGCATTGAAACGCATTTAGAAATAATTAAAATGTAAGTTGGTCAATCACTTTTTGAGCAGATACAACTGTGCCTACAACACCAGATTTCAAGTCTATTGCTACAGCTTTATCATCATCTCGTAAATTATCTAACCATTCAGCGAATACTTCACCTTCGATTTCGATAATTTCACATTCTTCAAAGTCTTCGTTCCTTACCTTTTCAGCTCTACTTTTAATGCTCCAAACAGGCATAATTTGTGGTCTTTGATGTTCATCATCACTAATCAATATAAAATGCTTTTCTTTTTGATTAGATAAACCAAAGACTGCATCCTCTTTAGCAACATCGTTTACAAATTCTTTCAAACGAATATTGTCTAAATCAGACATTAACTCATTTGTAATTTCTACAATATTAATCAATTCGCCATCTGTAGTACCAGTAGCATCAATGAGTACTTCTTCGCCTTCTTCAAATAAGTTATCCATTTCGTATGTTACAAAACGGTCTATATCAATTTTCTTTATATTGCTGTAGTCAATATTAAGCTTCTTCAAAAATGTTTCCGCTTTAGATTTTTCCGACCACGCACATACTACATTTTTTCCCAATACTTCATGTCTAATTAATTCTTTTGATTTTGTAGCTACGTAAAAGACTTCATTGACTAAAATTTCTTGGAAAAATGAATTTTGTTTATAAGACATCATAGCACCTTCAATTCATTTATAATATTTACCCATACTTAAAATATAAATGACTCTTATACTCTAGTCAATTAACGTCTAATGTAATTTACTAGAGAGTTTCATTATATTTGTGAGTAATTGTTCTATTTTTCTTCTAAATCATTTAAAAATTGTTGCTCCATTTTTTCCACATATGATTTGTTTTCCCCATGCCATATGCAACCAAACCTTGATTTAACAACTTCATTATCAAACCAATCCCCATCATAATAAGATAACGGAAATAATACACCCTTATTTACATACTTCATAATTGTGTTGAAAAATTTTGAATTATCTACATGTGACAAATAACTATAAAATTTATGGTACCCTTCTTGAAGAAACGGTTCTAGCAATAACATACTTGTTGAGCCATTCTGTCTAAAGTTCAAATCTATCGCAAAAATGTCATCGTTGCTATCTACCAAAAGGTCAAAACCAGCTATTCCAAAATATCCTTTCGAAACGCCGACTTCCATAATCTCTTTACCCGCTTGAATTACAGCATCAGGCACATCTTGTACATTTTCGTTTCCATTATAATACCCATATTTATTGGTTAACTGTTCAGAAGTCCCAATATAACGCACACCAGTATACTTCGAATATGCATATTGAACACAATAATTTGCAACTGCTTCTACTTTTTGTTCGATAATCATCGTATCTGTTTCGTTTTTAGCATTTTCAATACGCAATTTTGCTTGTTTTAAATCAGCATCATTATAACAAATCATCACACCATATCCACCTGCTGTTGGTAGGTCGTCTCCAGGTTTCAATACAAATGGATACTCCCATTTTGCTACAGCTTCTACAAAATTATCTATATCAACAACTTCTCTTATAGGTAGATATTTATGGTTTGTCCATTCTGGTATACGTGCTTTATTATTTAAAGCTACAAAAATATCCTTATCCAACGCGTAATACTTTTTATTCAAAATATCTTCACCATGAATGTATTGAAAGTAAACTTTTTTATAATCATGTGCCAAATCTTGTATCAATTGTTCATAGCTACTTTGATCTTGAAATTTAAGCGTATTGGTTGGCATAGCTTTACCAATTGCTTCAAATAGCATTTTTAATTTATCAGTTACACTTGCTGCGTGTACGATTACAGGCATCTCATTAGCAATAATCAGCTCTCTACCAGTCAAAAAATTAGATTGATGTACTTCGGGTTCCAACCAAGGATTCGATATATAAGACGGTCTAGAAGTATAAACAATATGTGAATCGTAAAGATCACTAAGTGTTAATGTAGGTCTTAGAGAGCTTTGATTTGTCATTTTTTGTGCCCCTTTGTATATTGATATTGTTCGATGATTTCTTCAAACAATGGTTTATTTTCTATGAGTTCTTGCCCCATTAAAGCGAGAATTTTCGCACCTCTAATTAATGCCTGATCACCATGGGTACTACCTGCTGCTTCACGGAAACGATGTGTATGACCAACTAAATTTCGTGAACCAATTTTGATATGAGGATGAATCGTTGGTATACAATGACTGACATTCCCAGTATCTGTAGAACCATATCCAAAATCATCATCTATAACTGCTTCACCCATTTCAGTGGCATATTTCGCAAATAAGTCATCTAATTTAGACGTTTTAATAAATTCATTAACCCCATTTTGTATTGGTCCAAATTCAAAGTCACAATCTGTTTGTAGTGCTGCACCTTTTGCTATCTGTCCAACCCGCTCAGTCAAAACATCTAGCTCTTTTCGAGACGTAGCCCTCGTATAAAAACGCGCATGTGTAAAATCAGGTATAATATTCGCTGCTTTACCACCATCAAGTATCACACCATGCACACGTTGGCGTCTTTTAATGTGTTGTCTTAATTGCGCTATCCCATTAAAATAAGAAATCATCGCATCTAAAGCATTTCTCGCTTCATCTGCGTTTTCAGATGCATGCGTACTTTTACCATAAAATTTTATATCTAAAACATCGACAGCCAATGTATCAATCGTTCGATATGTTTCATTTCCAGGGTGGACCATGAGTGCAATATCCAACTCATCTATAACACCTGCTTTAACATAAGTCGCTTTAGCACTGCCATTTTCACCGCCTTCTTCTGCAGGACATCCTAAGACAATAATTTTACCACCAATCTTATCAATCACTTGTTTCAATGCAGTTCCCGCTAATACACTCGCAGTACCTATAATATTATGACCACAAGCATGTCCTAAACCTGGCAAAGCATCGTATTCTGCTAAAAATCCAATTGTAGGCCCTTCTATACCTGAGTCATATCGTGCAATAAATCCTGTTGCATGTCCTGCTATATCAGTTTCCACATCAAAATTATGTGCTATTAGATCTTCAATCAAAGTTCTCGAAGCAAAAATCTCTTCATTTCCTAATTCTGGTCTTTGGTGTATCTGATGACTTATTTCTAAGTATTTATGATTTTCATTTTCTATATAATCTAAAATAATTTGTTTTTTCTCCATCGTTTGCACTCTACCTCCTGAATTACCAAAACACTTTCAACTTCCATACACTATGCATTAAGTAATTTTATAGATAACACCACATATCATGCTAAATATTTATATCGTGTTTAATTATTATTTATTCTATCGGGTTTCTCGTCTTCTGTCATTACTTTTCTGAATTTTAAATAAATTAGTATTTTACCACTTTATATTTATACCCGTTTCAGAAATTGTAAATACATTGCGGTCTTGTTACAATTAACTTACTTATAATATTAGGAGGATATGACATGCCAAAAATGAACGTTGAAAGCTTCAATTTAGATCATACGATAGTATCTGCACCATTTGTTAGACTAGCTGGTAAAATGGAGGGCGCTAACGGTGATGTTATCCATAAATATGATATCCGTTTCAAACAGCCAAACAAAGAGCATATGGAAATGCCTGGTTTACACTCTTTAGAACATTTAATGGCCGAGAATATTAGAAATCATTCAGATAAAGTAGTTGATATTAGCCCAATGGGTTGTCAAACTGGCTTCTATGTTTCATTCATTAACCATGATGATTATGAAGATGTCTTAAACATCATCGAACAAACAATCAATGATGTATTAAACGCTACAGAAGTACCTGCTTGTAACGAAGTACAATGTGGCTGGGCAGCAAGTCATTCTCTTGAAGGCGCTAAAGAAATTGCACAAACTTTCTTAGATCAAAAATCAGTATGGCAAGATGTATACGGAGAAAACAAATAATCATACTAACCAATAATTATCTCAAGATAACTGTGAGTTCATTTATTCCTAACTTAATTATATTGCATAAAAAAGTGGCTGTTAGATTCCCAATAAGGATACTAACAGCCACTTTCTTTATTTAACCGATTATAGCTTACTAATCATTTTTATCATGATAAATTGTAATGGTAAACGGCCATACAAAGCCCATTTAGGTAATTGCTTACCAGCTAGTGGTAAATTTTTACGTGCCATATAAATATTAGCTGGGAATACAGCCCATAGAAAAGCATTTATCGTTTTTTTCAAACATGTTGAAGGCTGCTTGATTAATAATAATAAACCAAACACGATTTCAAACACACCTGTGATTAAAACTGCGGCTTTTCTAAATGGTAAATATTCAGGTACAATATTTCTGAAATTTTCTTCATCTTTAAAATGAAGCACGCCAGCTACGCTAAAACCAATGCCAAATAAAATTCTAATTATTTTCTTCATTACTCAATGCCCATTTCTTTTAAATAGCTTCTTCCGTACTCTGGTAATTTCACATTAAAATTATCAGCAATCGTTGCACCTAGCGAACTAAATGTAGCATCTACCGATAATTCATGATACTCAGCAATTTTCGGACTAAACATTAAAACTGGGATGTACTCTCTTGTATGATCTGTACCTTCAGCAGTTGGATCATTACCATGGTCAGCAGTGATAATTACTAAATCATCTTCTTGTAAATGCTCGATAAGTTCAGGTAAACGCTCATCAAAATCTTTAATCGCTTGTGCATAACCTGCTTTATCACGACGATGTCCGTATAAGGCATCAAAATCCACAAGATTTAAAAAGCTTAGTCCATTAAAATCACGTTGTACTGTTTCTATTAATTTGTCCATACCGTCCATATTATCTTTTGTACGAACCGCTTCAGTCACACCTTCGCCATCGAAAATGTCATTTATTTTTCCTAAGGCAATGACATCATAGCCACCATCTTGTAATTCATTCATAACTGTTCTGCCAAAAGGTTTTAAAGCATAGTCGTGTCTATTAGATGTCCTTTTAAAGGAACCTGGTTCACCAAGATAAGGTCTGGCAATAATTCTACCAATTAAATATTTTGGATCTTTGGTCAATTCTCTTACTTTTTCACAGATATCATAGAGTTCTTCTAACGGAATAATATCTTCATGGGCAGCAATTTGGAGAACTGGATCAGCTGAAGTGTAGACTATTAAGTCTCCAGTCTTCATTTGATGTTCGCCCCATTCATCTATAATTTGCGTTCCAGAAGCAGGGCGATTAGCTACTACTTTACGACCAGTTAATGACTCAATTTCATCTATCAACTCTTTAGGGAACCCTTCAGGATATACTTTAAAAGGTTGCATGATATTTAAGCCCATAATTTCCCAATGCCCTGTCATTGTATCTTTACCAACAGAGGCTTCACTCATTTTAGTGTAAAAAGCTTGTGGTTTTACTTCTTTTTCAATTACAGGTAGTGGTTCAATATTACCTAAACCTAATTTTTGAAGATTAGGTAATGACTGATTAAAATCTTCTAACGTGTGTTTTAATGTATGACTGCCTTCATCGTTAAAAGCTTTTGCATCAGGGCCTTCCCCTATGCCTACTGAGTCCATCACAATTAAGTGGACTCGTTTAAATGGTGTAGTCATTATCTCAACTCCTATTCAGTAATAATTTTATGAATCAATGTTGGTTCTGCACCTTGTTCACTTACTGTGATACTTTGGTTCAATTTCTCTATTACATCATCAACGTTTTCGCGATTACTGTGTATTGTTAATAGAGGTTCGCCTTCATCGACTCTGTCGCCTACTTTTTTATGCAGTACAAGACCAACACTTAAATCGATATCATCGTCTTTTGTTTGTCTACCTGCGCCTAACATCATCGAGGCAACGCCCATTTCATTCGCAACAATTTCAGTTACGAAACCAGATGATTCCGCTGGTAATGCTACTTGATATTTGGCTTGTGGTAATTTTGATACGTCGTCTACCACTGAGCCATCTCCATCTTGATTCTCTAAAAATGTTCTAAAACTTTCTAAAGCAGAACCATCTTGTATTGATTTTTCTAACAATGCACGTGCTTCTTCTAAATCTTTTGCTTTGCCGCCCACTACAACCATTTGTGAACCTAAGGTCATTACAAGTTCAGTTAAGTCTTCAGGACCTTTACCTTGTAGTGTTTCAATCGCTTCTTTTACTTCTAAGGCATTACCTATAGCGTGTCCTAAAGGTTGACCCATATCTGAAATGATAGCCATTGTATTTCTACCTACATTATTACCGATGCTTACCATAGCATGTGCTAAAGCTTCAGCATCTTCAAGTGTCTTCATAAATGCGCCATTACCTGTCTTAACATCAAGCACAATTGCATCAGCACCTGCTGCAATTTTTTTACTCATAATTGATGAAGCGATAAGTGGAATAGAATTTACTGTACCAGTAACATCACGAAGACCGTACAATTTTTTATCTGCGGGTGTTAAATTACCAGTTTGTCCAATGACAGCAACTTTAGCTTCATTAACTAACTTAACGAATTTTTCTTCACTGATTTCAACATGGAAACCTTCAACTGATTCTAATTTATCAATCGTTCCGCCTGTATGTCCTAGTCCTCTTCCGCTCATTTTAGCTACAGGTACACCTACAGCTGCAACTAAAGGTGCAAGTACTAATGTAGTTGTATCTCCAACTCCACCAGTAGAATGCTTATCAACTTTAGTACCGTGAATATCTGATAAGTCAATAACGTCACCTGAATTAACCATTGCCATAGTTAACGCAGCTCTTTCTTCATCATTCATATCTTGAAAGAATACAGCCATCGCTAAACTAGAAGCTTGATAATCCGGTATGTCACCATTTGTATAACCAGTTATAAAAAATTCAATTTCCTCTTTCGTAAGTACTTGTCCGTCACGCTTTTTTTCAATAATATCTACCATTCTCATATGAGTTGGCCTCCCCTGTTTGTCTATCATACAAACTTAATAATATATCCCTTTTTTAACTATTCTAGTAGTCAGAATCGCTTTCTAAGCCTTGAATTATTTGAACGCCTGCACTCGCACCGATACGCGTTGCACCAGCTTCAAGCATCTTGTTGAAATCTTCAAGATTTCTCACGCCACCAGAAGCTTTCACTTCTAAGTCATCTCCAACAGTATCTTTCATTAATTTCACGTCTTCTGGAGTTGCACCGCCACCAGCAAAACCTGTTGATGTTTTAACAAAGTTAGCACCTGCTGCTTTACTTAGTTCACTTGCTTTAACTATTTCTTCGTCTGTTAATAGACATGTTTCAATAATTACTTTAACTGTTTTACCGTTCGCAGCATCAACAACACTTTCAATGTCTTTTTGTACGTCTTCATAACGTCCGTCTTTTAATGCACCAACATTGATAACCATATCAAGTTCAGAAGCACCATTTTTTACAGCATCTTCAACTTCAAACATTTTCGTTTCTGTAGTAGACGCGCCTAAAGGGAATCCAATTACAGTGCAAACTAATACTTCTGTATCTTTAAGTTTTTCTGCTGCATATTTTACATGTGTAGGATTAAGACACACTGATTTAAAATTAAATTCTCTAGCTTCCTCGATAATTTTGTCGATTTGAGCTCTAGTCGACTCCGGTTTAAGTAATGTATGATCTATATATTTTGCATAATTCATATTAAATCCTCCTAATTTTTGTTTACAATAAACATTCATTTCACTTATTATTATAAAGCAAAATTAAATAGATATCTTTATAAACACTCTCTTATTATCTATATTACAAAAATTCGCAATAATAATAAACAAATGTTATCTTTAAATTGATAAAAGAACATAAAGGAGAAGATGATTATGACAAAATCTACACCTCATATTCAACCCAATGGAACTAAAATTGCAAAAACAGTATTAATGCCGGGAGATCCGCTTCGAGCAAAATACATAGCTGACAACTATTTAGAAAATGTTGAACAATTCAACGAAGTTAGAAATATGTTTGGATATACTGGTACTTATAACGGGAAAGAAGTATCAGTAATGGGATCAGGCATGGGCGTACCTAGTATTGGAATTTATTCTTATGAGCTTTATAATTTCTTTGATGTTGAGACAATTATCCGTATTGGATCTTGTGGTGCATTACAAGAAAACGTTAACCTTTACGATATAATTATTGCTCAAGGCGCTTCTACAAACTCTAGTTATGTAGAGCAATATAATATTCCAGGTCATTACGCACCTTTAGCTGATTTCGATTTAGTTTTAAAAGCAAAACAAAAAGCGGATGAAATTGGGGCAACTACACATGTAGGAAACATATTATCATCTGATACATTCTATAATGCTGATCCAACGTTTAATGAAAGATGGCAACGTATGGGCATCTTAGGTATAGAAATGGAATCTGCTGCATTATACTTAAATGCAACTTACGCTGGTAAAAAAGCGTTAGGTATATTCACAGTGAGTGATCATATTTTACGCGATGAAGCAACTACAGCTGAAGAACGTCAAAATTCATTTACACAAATGATGGAAGTCGCACTCGAAATGGCTGAGTAATTGATGTTTCAAATCATTATTTAAATAAAACAGGTCCTTCAAAACAACGCATGTTTTGAAAGACCTGTTTTTTAATGAAAAATGGATAAGATATAGAAATTCCGAATAAATGGATTCACTGCGATAGTGATTATATTCATGGCCTTTTGTATAATTGTTGCGATTTTTAAATAGAAAAAGAGCGAAGAAAAATCAAAATTTGATTTTTCCTCGCTCCTACAACGTTGACTGGTTATCAGACAGCTACTATGCAATCCTTCAAAGATAACAGATTGATGCTTATAATCTAAAATTAGATTATTTTCGCACTAGCTTATCACTCAATCAAAATATAATATTCATTCATATATGTGACTGAAGTCTCTTATTTACCTAAATAAGATTTTAACATCCAGTTATGTTTATCTATATTTGTTTTCATACCGATGAACATGTCTTCTGTTACATCATCTTCAGCAGCTGAAGCAACTTCAATTGCTTCTTCTAATTGTTTTGTAATATTTTCAAAGTCTTTAGATAGTTCTTCTACCATTTCTTCAGCTTTATAGCCTTTACCAGCTTCATCAATGATTGCAAGGTCTAAACTTTCTTTTAATGTTGCAACTGGGTTTCCACCTGCTGCTAAAATACGTTCAGCTAAATCATCGATATATTGACTTGCTTCATCATACAATTCTTCAAATTTAGTGTGTAATGAGAAGAAATTAGGTCCTTTTACATACCAATGAAAATTGTGTAATTTAGTAAATGCTACTGTCCAGTTTGCTACTTGTTCATTTAATACTTTTACTACGTCTTTATTACTGTTTGCCATGCTAAAATCTCTCCTTTAAGTTTAATTATCATTACAAAATGACAACTCAAGTTCTTGATTACATTTATTATTATATAATAATCATTATAATCTGTAAAGTGTTTAACTTACCTAAATTAGAATTATTTTAATCTGTGTTGTCATTTAATAATCTTACTATATTATACCCAAATTAAGGGGTTTAATCTAGTTCTTTTCTGTATGGCATCGCACCTTGAGCACCTAATCCAGTTACAGAAAAACTACCCGCTAAATTAGCAAAATCAACGGCTTCTTCTAAAGGTTTATTTTCAATTAGTGCAACAGCTAAAGCACCATTGAATGTGTCACCAGCACCTGTAGTATCAACGACTTTCTTTTTATATCCTTTGACAAGTTGTTGAGAATCATTGTAAAACATAGCTCCTGCTGCTCCTTTAGTTACAATAAGCTTACGAGGATAAGCTTTCAGTGCTTCATCTACTCCGCTTTCAAATAGTAGTTCACTTTCTGATTCATTTGGTGTAATCCAAGTCACTTTATCTATAATTTCTTTGTCAATGTTACGATATGGTGCTGGGTTTAATATTACTTTCATATCATGTTTCACAGCATAATCTGTCACTTCTTTAATTGTATGTTCTGGTATTTCATGTTGCATCAAAATAATATCTCCTGCACCAAAGCGCTCGAGTTTTGGTAACACTTTTTCAGGCGTTACATGATTATTAGCAGCAGGCACAACGATGATTCGATTATCATCTTCAAACAGTGTAATATGCGCTGTTCCAGATGTTTCATTTTCAATTTTATCCATAAAAGTTGTATCTACATTGTTTTGTTCTAAGTTCTCAATAATCTGTTTACCATTTTCATCATCGCCTACAGCGCCTATCATATAGACCTTATTACTCAAACGAGCTGCTGCAACAGCCTGATTAGCACCTTTGCCACCAGTAGTTGTAAAAAATGAATTACCCATAACTGTTTCACCTGCTTGTGGTAAAACGTCTGTTTTCACTACTAAATCAATTGATGAACTACCTATTACAACAATGTTCTCCATATTTGCTTCCTCCGTCTATTCAATCAATAAAAAATGATTGCTCATAAGCATTAGGCTGATGCCAATGCGTTTTCCACATTTTATCCCTATTATCAGCAAACAATTGATATCCTAAATCTCTAAGTGGTTTAGGCGTCAAATGTAGCAATATACCGATCCATTTATAATTTGTCAGTGTTGTGATTAGTGTAGTGATTGCATCAGATTTATATTCGAAATGATCCCCTTCTTGCAATATAACACTGTCATATTGTTTTGTTTCAGGATAATTTTCAAATAAATTTTGTGCTGTTTCTCCTTGTAATTCAGCAAATTGATAACGTCTTGACAAACCATTTTGTATTAGCCAAATTGCATAGTTATAGCAATACACACAATTGGCATCATAATATATTATTGGCATATACTTCACCCCTAACAGTAAAATATTATATTGTCACTTCATAAGAGAATGTGATTTCTCCACACTATTATTATATCCTAAAATTATAAAATTAAATCATTATATCACTCGTTATCTTATTTTATTGTCATTTATCCTCTAATTATAACCGATGGGACGTTTTAAACTAAATCGGACTAACACTTTAAACTCCGAAAATTTAAAAGAGCACCAATCCATTGATAAAATGCAATGAATTGATGCTTCTATTTTAAGTATGGATATATCCATAGCTTATCTTATATTATTAACTTTAAATAAGTTATGACTTAAAAATTAGTCTTGATTTACTTTCACGATTCTTGTATATTTCAAAAATTGTTCAGTATATTTTTGCTTAATTTCATTTAAGTCATCATATGTGATACCCACAATATGCCAATTTGGATTAAAATGATAAAATGAATCTTTTTTTCTAGACCATTTAACCATACTACCATCTCTATTATAGCGTGGTAATGTTATTTCATAACCTTCAAGCACATTGATATATGTTTGGAATATATCAGGATCAATACGATTAAAGTTATCTATAACAAGGTAGCTTTTATCTGTACGAGGCATAAGATTCGTTATAAACCCTTCTCTGTAGTACAGTGCACCTGTTTCATTTGGTAAATACTTCCCGTACAACATATCTTCAGAAAAGTCAGGATGACCAGAAGTTATCACTGGTTTCGCATTCGTTTTTTGTAATAAATCTTCAGCTGCCTTTAAGCCTTCTCCTTTATCAACTACGAGTAAAATAAACGGTTTTAAATCTTCAGTATGTTCATCAATCATCTGACCACTTTTAACAGCTTCAAACTGTGATTTCATACCATCATTTTTACTTATTTCACGAATCGCATCGAATTGTGTTTTTGACATGCTAGCAATAGCTTGTTTTGCGTTTTCTTGAAGATAATATAAATTTTTCAATTTAGGATGTTTGTTTAATGTACCCAATGAAACAGGGTCAATTTCCTTTTCAAAATAAACCTCAATTGCAGTACTGTTTGTTCTCCCAGGTATAGGTGCTTTTTCATGTATATGCTTACTTACTTCTCCTACACCAATGACGGACTGATCTCTATTTTTATTATAAAAAATAAGTTGATCACCTATTTCAAGTTGCGTGTAAAAATGATAACCATTTCGTTTAATACCGTTATATGTGTGCGTATATATTGTATTGTATGATTTAGGTTCGAACTCTTGTTCTTCCGCTATAAAAAAGTATCGAGGAATTTTTGTTTCTCCTTTACCTAAACTAACAATTAACTCAAATTCTTCTTGTGTTATTTGATTAAATAAAGTTTCTTTCATATTTCTCATTCTAAATTCTAATTGTTCGCTTCTTTTCAAATAATCCGCAGTTAATGGTTTAAGCTGTTCTTGTAATTGAAAATGAACACGAATTTTATTTTGAGCACCTGTTTGTACACTTGTGATTTCACCCAAACCTAATAAACCAGTATCCATTTGTACTTGATAAAAGATAACACGGTCTCCTACTTTAGCTTGTTTAAATGATCGGAAACCTTGTGAAGGATTAAATTGTGCACCTGATTCAAATAATGTCGTCTGACCTACTAATAGTTCATTATGGTTCCAGCGATTATATCCGCAGTTCAACCAAAAATAACTTGTTTCCTCTGCCATTTAGATACTCCTTATCTCATATAAAAATTCTATCTAACCTATTATATGCAAAAATTTCTTTCTGAACAAACATTACAATAAGTTTATCAACTTCATCGTAATTAAACTTGAAATAATGACGACAATCCATGTTACTAACCCAAGCATTACCGGTTTCATACCTGCTTGTTTAAATTGTTTAAAATCAACACTTAATCCAATGCCAGCCATTGCCATTGTAATTAAAAACAATGAAATTTGTTGGAATACATGTATCACTGTTGGTGAAAAATTAAAAACAGTGCTTATTAAAGATGCTACGATAAACCATACAATAAACCATGGAAATATTTTAGCAATAGATGTATCAGTTTGTTTCGCTTTTTCTTTACGTATCGTTCTATATGTAAAAAAGAGTACCACCGGTATAATCATTAAAGTACGCGTTAATTTTACAACTGCCCCTGTTTCTAAGGCTGTATTGCCATAGTTTGAAGTTGCAGCAATCACACTTGAAGTATCATTAATAGCGGTTCCTCCAAAATATCCAAATGCAGTTTGCCCCATATTTAATACGTGGCCTAATGGTGGAAATACAAATACTGCTATTAAATTAAATAAAAATATCGTAGAAATAGCGAATGCTACTTCACTTTCTTTCGCTTTAATTACTGGACTTGTTGCAGCAATTGCCGATCCACCACATATTGCTGTTCCAACCCCTATTAAAATACTTAGATGTTCATTAATTTTAAATATCTTCATTAACAAAAACACAGTGATAAAGGCAGCAAGTAAAGTAATGATAATGATTGGTAACGATTTCCATCCAATTGCACCAATAGATTGAAAGCTCAATGTAAACCCAAGCACGATAATGCTGTAATGCAAAATCTTTTTGCTACTATACTTGATACCAGCTTCATATTTTTTAGGAATTAAAATTATATTATTGATAATAATTCCTATAATAATAGCAAAAATTGCACCGCCAATGACTGGAAATTCACTTCCTAATATTGTTGCAACCATTGCAATTACCAAGGTCATCATGATACCCCGTACTTTTTGCACACTTGCCACCTCCCAATTTAGTTTCATTTTAGCATATTTCTTTTGACATAAAACTGTAAAAATAAATATTATATTTTGCAATATTTATTTAAATATTTTCAGCTAAATTCTCACAGCACACAAATAATTAATCATAAGATACTTCGTAAAGTATATTTCAAATTGTTTTTGTTCTGTTTTTTTTATAAAATCACAAAAAAAGTATCTTCTACAATAATGTAAAGATACTAAACTTATTGGCTATTACGCTACGGCAAACGCAGCCATAATCGGCATGATGTTAATCATAACCCCGCCAAGCTTTAATAAACCGCTTATCTCTTTATTAGGAATTGTAATCAATGATGAAATTATCCCAATTACCCCTATCATTACTGGAAATGCCATAGAAGGAAAAATTGGTAATTTTAAAAATATGCCTGCACCTGCTAACATTCCACAAACTAATGAGATATACAAAAATTTATACATTTCAAAACACTCCATTTTTTCTATAAGTAACTAACTATTAGTTCGTAGTCTCCTTCAAATATTGTATCTAAGTCGTCTGAAGTTAGAATAAAGTTTTGTCCATGATTTAAATCATAAACTTCGCCATCAATAATCACTTGTCCCTCACCTTTAAGTACTGATACGAGAACAAACTCTCTTGGTTTCATATAATTTAGTGTACCTGAAATTTGCCATTTCACAATTGTGAAAAAATCATTAGATACGAGTTGTGTACGTTTGTGATTTTCAATGATTTCAGTATCTGTAGCAATATTGATATTTTCATTGGCTATTTCAATGACGTCTTTAGCTTTTCCTTGGTCAAGTTCACGTTTATGTCCTGACTCATGTTCACGATCGAAATCATACACGCGATACGTTACATCTGAAGATTGCATCGTTTCATACACTAGAATACCTGCACCTATGGAATGGATTGTACCTGCAGGGATAAAATAAAATTCTCCTGGTTTAACTTTAACTTTATTAAATAAACCATTATACTCCCCGTCATTTAATTTATCTATGGCTAACTCTTTTGTTTCTGCAGAAAGCCCATAGATAATTTCTGAATCTTCTTTAGCGTCGATTATGTACCAACATTCAGACTTTCCATATTGCCCGTTCTCTTTTTCATAAGCATACGCATCATCTGGATGAACATGTACTGACAATGCTTCCTTAGCATCAACAATTTTAGTCATTAACGGTAATTCTTTGCTTGGAAAATCACCAAACAATTCTCTGTGCTCATTCCAAACTTGATCTAAAGTTTGACCTTGGTATGGTCCATTTAATATCTCACATTTGCCATTTGGGTGCGCTGATATCCCCCATGCTTCTCCAATACAATCGCTTGGTAAATCATATCCTAATTCTTTTAATCTATTGCCACCCCATATTTTTTCATGGAAAATTGGTTTTAAAAATAATGGCATTAATCACACCTCCAAATTCTTAAGTTGCTTCATTCAAATTTTAAGTCTTTCTATATAAAATACTTTTAACGGAAATTTTTATGTATAGTTTTGTATTTTTTATTTGAGCTATAAAGATTGTATCATATAACGCTGCGCGTTATAAACGACTAGTTCAACGTTCAATGATACTAAAATCACTTGTTATTATATCAATTATTTATAAAGCATAATAGATTGTTTTATTTGACTCAATTACATTTTTCGACATTTTAATGAACAATTATATTATTGTCGTAAATTTTTTACAAAAATACTTGCCATTATATACTTAAAAATATTATAATTACTATAGAGTCACAAAAACAGACTCTATCTGTTTTACATATAAGGTAATTAAAAGTTTATTATGATGTACTTGAAAAAGCTGATTACTTTTTCAAAAATATAAAATTTGCGATAAAGCCCAAACTTCCTTAGTTTGGGCTTTTATTATTGCTCAACAACCTAAAGTAAAAAATTTCTGGCTTAAACTTAATAAAATCAAAAAAATAAAAGCACTTATTTCATTTTTTAAAATTGAAATAGGTGCTTTTTTCAATAAGACTGAAACATAAATACCTGTCGCAACCATACTGTTACATTGGCAGTAGCTGTCTAAATTGAAATTACGCTTATATTAATGCTTTTATTCCTATTTTTAAGTCCTCTTTGCCGACCTAACTTCACAATACAAAAGCTGTTTTAAAAATTAGATTGCTGACACACTCCCAGATGCTTTCCAAATATTATTGCTCTTTAAAATTAGCTAAAATTGTTTCTTTAACTTCTAATAAATGTGACTCCATGGCTTTAACTGCGTTGGTAGCATTTTGTTCTACGATTGCATTATAAATAATCACATGTTCTTCATGTAGTTTATTCATTGTTTTTTGTTTGCTATAAATAAATATCTTTCTTGTTTCTTCCATTGAATCTTGCATTAATTCAGAAATGTTATTTAATAGCTCAACTAGCAATGAATTTTTGGCTGCTCTTGCAATTGAAAGATGAAATTGTAAATCTGCTTTTTCCCCAGATGTGCCATCGGTTACCGCTTCACCCATTTCATCTAATGCTTTCTTTAAACTCACTAAATCTGCTTCATTACGATGTATGGCAGCCTTTTCTACCGTAGCACTTTCTACGATTTCTCTTAACTCTAAAAGTTCTGTAATTTGATCTAACGACGTGAACTTATCACCTAATTCAAAAAAGGTTGGTTCTATTTGCTTAATAAATGTGCCATACCCTTGTTTCATTTCTATAATGCCAATTGTTCTTAAAGCATTTAATGCTTCTCTCACTGATGCAACACTTACACCATACTGTTGACCAAGTTTTTGTATAGAAGGTAACTTATCACCCACTTGATACTCCCCTGATTTTATACTTTCTAACAGAATGTCAGCGATTTGTTCATAGATTTTCGTGTTTGAAATTTTCATAATTACCTCCAAACGATATCTATTATTGTATCAAATTTTTGCTATTTATTTATATTATAAGCTATATATTTCAAATAAAAAAGAACCAATTTACACTTCTATGTAAATTAGCCCTCTAAAGTCCGCTCTAAAATCGATAATTACTTATTAAAATTTGATAAAGCGGTTGAAATTTCTTCATCGCCACTAACAATTTGGAACTCAGTATTTAAGTAGTCATCTTCAGTCAATACTTTTGTTAATACAGATGCTACATCTTCACGAGGGATTGATCCTCGACCTTCAAAAAATGCACCTACTTCAATTTTATTCGTACCTGCATCATCTAATAAACCGCCCGGATGTACAATTGTATAACCTACATCTGCTTGTTTAAGATATTCATCAGCATAGTGTTTCGCAATTGTATATGGTTTTAAACCTCCACTTGCTTCGAATGACTCTCTTCTAGAATCATAAGTTGAAACCATCACATATTGTTTTACGTTATTGGCTTCACTTGCTTTAATTGATTTAATTGCGCCATCTAAATCCACACTGATTGTTTTATCTGCACCTGTGTTACCACCAGATCCAACAGAAAAGACAACTTTGTCGAATCCTTTAACCTTTTCAGTCAATGTTTTGATATCATCCGTTTCTACATCTATTAAAGTTGCATCTATGCCTTTATCTTTTAACGCGTCTACTTGTTCTTGCTTTCTTACAGCAGCTGTAAAGCTTTCACCACGTTCTTTTAATTGATTTACTAGATGTTGGCCAACGCCACCATTTGCTCCAATTACTAATATACTCATAAATTATTGCCTCCTTAAAGGTAGTTGCTACTTAAAAGTCTACCACTTATGTAGGATTTTAAAACTAAAGTGAATTATACTTTGACAATAAAGCCTCCTTATATTAATATATGAATAAATGTTCATGTATTAATATAAGGAGGCTTTACGTAATGAATGAATCTTTAGATTCACAAACAATTGATAACGTGACTGAAATTTTCAAAGAATTAAGTGAAGGCAATCGTTTACGTATTATGCACTTATTATCGCATGGCGAAAATAGTGTCGGTCATATTGCTCACAAATTAGAGATGAGCCAATCAAATGTTTCTCATCAATTGCGTGTACTGAAACAAGCTCATTTAGTGAAAGCTAAACGTGATGGTCAATCTATGATATATGCCATAGATGATACGCATGTTACTACCCTATTAAAACAAGCGATACATCACGCAACACATCAATCATAAGGAAGGTGGCGTTTGACATGTCTGAATCTGAACACCATGGACACAATCATGCACATGGTCATGTGCACACAAATAACAAAAAAATATTACTTATTAGTTTTCTAATTATTGGAATCTTTATGATTGTTGAGATTATTGGCGGCTTTGTTTCTAATAGTTTGGCATTACTTTCTGATGGTCTACACATGTTTAGTGATACAATTTCTTTAGGTGTAGCGCTACTTGCTTTTATTTATGCTGAAAGACATGCTAATAAACATAAAACATTTGGTTATAAAAGATTTGAAATATTGGCTGCATTATTTAACGGAGTCACATTATTCGTTATAGGCATTATTATTATTGTTGAAGCTATTGGTCGTTTCTTTGATCCTCAAGAAGTTCAATCCACAGAAATGTTTATAATTAGTGTTACCGGACTAATAGTTAATATTATAGTTGCTTATTTAATGTTTAAGGCCGGAGACACATCACACAATATTAATATGCGTGGCGCATTTCTTCATGTAATCGGAGACTTATTAGGTTCAGTAGGTGCAATTATAGCTGCTGTGCTTATCTGGAATTTCAACTTAACAATCGCCGATCCAATTGCCAGTATCATTGTATCTGTACTTATTATTAAAAGTAGCTGGGGCATAACAAAATCTTCTCTCAATATCTTGATGGAAGGTACGCCAAGTGATGTTAATATGAATCAAGTCTTTTCTATGATTACGGAAGAAGAAAAAATTAAAAATATACATGATTGTCATGTTTGGACAATTTCCAACGAAATGAATGCTTTAAGTTGTCATGCTGTAGTGCCAAATACGATGACTATTGAAGAAGGTGAAGTGCTCTTAAACAGATTAGAACATAAATTAGAACACTTAAATATTCAACATATGACCATACAACTAGAAACAACTGATCATCTACATGATAATAATATTTTATGTTCTGCAATTTATTCAAAACAAACAACACATCATTCACACTCACATTAAAAAAAGTGATTTTCCAAACAAAATTGGAAAATCACTTTTCATTTATGAAACCTTATATTTTTAATAGACCGTTGATAATTTAAATAAACTTATCAAAGATTAGATCTTTTGCTGGTACTTGTTTTTCAGTAAAGCCTCTTATAAATTCTTCATTATCATACGGAACTTTAATACGTTCACATGAGAATTCATTTTCATCAATTGTTATAATGCCATATACTGCATAAGCACCATTATTAAGTCCTACAGAACCAGGGTTAAAATATACAGTAGATTTGTCATCATAAAAATGCACTGTATGATTATGTCCAAAAACGATTAAATCAGCATTCTTGTCTTCAAATAATGCTTTAACGTTTTCTTCACTTGGCTCAACAATTGGACTATAAGGTTGTCCATCAATAGGTGTACTTAATTTCTCATTGGCAATTTCATAATGAATAAACAATACTTTTTTATTATTAAAAGTCTTCTCAATTACACGTGGTAATTCATCTAATTTGTCATAATAGTCTTCATCTAAATGACTTTCAATCCATTGATGATGTTCATAGAATTTATCCTTTAAGTCTTCTGGATAAGGAGTATCATTTACGATCGACATAACCGCTTCATCATGATTACCTGCAATGATTTCCATATCATCTCTATCGAAAATTTCATCAAGCACTTTATTTGTTTCATGCCCTACTCCGATATTATCGCCTAGATTAAATATTTTATTGATTCCTTCTCTTCTATCAATATCATCCAAAACGGTTTCCAATGCATCAAAGTTTCCATGTACATCAGTAATAATTGCAAATTTCATGATGATATCTCCTTTCAACTTTTTCTCATTAGGATATTCTAACATTTTATAGCCAATTTGTTACCTATTAATTTTAAAATCTTCAATTTTTTGATATCGTATTGTTATCACTAAAAAGGAGTGCTTAAAATTTGTTTAAATATCATAAACTAGCTTTGCAAAATGTAAAACCCCAAAATGCTAAAACAATACTGTTTTCAATTGTAAGTTTTATCATATTATTTGCTTTAACAATTTTATCGTTTATACCAGTTCAACCTGCAATTTATAAATTCGCAATGTCGATGGCAATGCAACAACCAATCGGTGGTTCAATATTTATGTTGATACTAACAATTCTGATTCCACTATTGATTTTTGTATTAATCGGTTACCCATTAATAGCTGGAACTATATACACTATAGACAAAGCATTAAATAAAGACAAGGTTAAATTAAAAGATTTATTCTCAGTCTTTAAAAAAGGTAAATATCTTAAAAGTTTAAAATTAGCTTTATTCACTTTATTGTTCATTCTAATTTTATTCGCGCTCAATTTACTCGTATCTAAAGTACTTAATTTAGGTATCATGCAATTATTCACTGCACTACAAGGTCCATTAAGTAGTTCTGATCATGCACTTGGTCTTTCACTAACTTTCCAAATTATTGCAGCAACAATTACCGTCTTTATTCAATCATTTATTTATTGGTTCTTTGCTATTGTAATTATTAACTTTACTGTAGCATTTGTTAAAGATCCTAGTGTTGGTGCTTGGGCAGCTGTTAAACGTGGATTCAAGGGCGTTAAAAATGGTAAGAAAACTTGGTTTAAATTCTACCTTGGTATATTACTATTAAACTTAATCGTAATTATCCTTGCAAATCCTGTTAGTCAATTAATTTCAATTTCAACAGGCGGTATTTCACAAACTGTCGCAATGATTTTAATTTACATTATATCTATTATCGTTATTATTGTAAGATTAGCCATTTACTATATGAATATATTAGCGATTATTCAATATTATAACCGTAATGGTGAAAGTATAGATAAAGCTGAAATTAAAAAAGATAAAAAGAACTCTAAAAAACAATCAAACAATGATTCAAAAATAGAAAACAGTGTAAATAATACTACTGAAAAAACGAAGTCTAATCTAAGTGATAAAAGTGACAATATACAAGAAAATGCAAAAGATAACTTAAACGATAAAAGTAATAATATTCAAGATACTACAAAAGATAAAGCTTCAGATTTAAAAGATCAAATTAACAAAACAGATAAATAATATATATCAGAAACACGAATTGCCAATGTAGCATTTTAAATGTCTACATTGGCAATTTTTATATTTCGATACATTTATACCGCTTATTTATCCGTCGAGTTTTAAACCCCTATTATGTGCATTCTATCTATATCGTGTATTATAAAGTTCTTGAACATATTAAAAAACTGATAGATAATCTTTTTCAAGAAAACCTATCAGTTTTATGTTTATTATTTTATGAAATGTTCTTTTAGATATGCTGCCGCACCATTTTCTTCATTCGTTAAAGATGTTACATCTTTTGCTAAAGCCTGAATTTCAGGTCTCGCATTTCTCATAGCAACAGTATAATGTCCAAATTCAAACATTGCTCTATCATTATCACTATCACCAATGACTAAAGTTTCTTCCTGATTAATACCAAAGTGTTCAATCATCTCTTTAATACCTGTGCCTTTGTCTGTATTAAACGCCATAGTCTCTGCATTAAAGCGTGATGAATTTGATACACTGATTTGTAATGCTGCACTATCTTCGATTAATTGATTACGGAAATTAGTGATTTTCTCATATTCAGGTGAGAATAAATAAATTTTTGAAAATGACGTATCAGGAATAGTATCTTCCCAATCTACTTTGCCTTTTAAAGACTCTCTTCTAGAAGTCCATTCACTTTCTCCTACTTTGCCTGGTGGTGTTGCTGGTTCAAATAAAGCCTTCGCCCATGCTTCATCTTCTTTAAGTACGACACGGTCACTGCCAAATGGGAAGATTTCATAATATATTGCTTCTTGTTTTGCACGTTTAATAACTTCACTTACTGTATTATATGAAAGACCATGTTTAAAAATAGTCTCTTTTTCCACTACACCTAACGTTCCATTCGAACTTATAATGCCATCTACTTCAAAAGTTTCAGGCACCAAATAATGAATTTCGTCATGTGCTCTACCAGTTGCTAAGAACACTTTATAACCAAGGTTTCTTAATTGTTGAATCACTTCAGTTGTTTCCGTATCTACCCTGTTATCTTTATGTAAAATCGTACCATCCATATCTAAAAATATTGCTCTCACATTATCCATTTAAGTAATCCTCCATCACATGTTATCGTATTAAATTATGGCATTATATTTCCTTTTCCGCAACGCGTTATCGTCTTAAAAATAGTGAGTAGCGTTGATTTTGATAAACCACACTCACATCTCTATTGAAAAAATCACTTAAAGTGTCACTATTTAATACAGACTGTAGTTCTCCTTGCTTATAACATGTACCATCCTTCAATAAAAAGCCGCGTTGAATATTTTGTGTAATTTCTTCAACAAAATGTGTTACATAAATCACCGCAAGTTTTGGATTTTGTTTATATAATTTATCAAGTGCACTGAGTAAATCTTCGCGTGCTATAAAGTCTAATCCTGAAGCAGGTTCATCTAAAATCATTAATTTAGGATCACCCATTAATGCTCTAGCAATCAATACTTTTTGTCTTTCACCCGTTGATAAATAACCATAATATTGATTTTCAAATTGACGCATACCCATTTGCTCTAAATATCGTTTAGCCATTTCAATATGACTCGCTTTCACTTCTTTATAAACGCCTATTGATTTAAAAATACCACTGATGACTACATCTAATACAATTTCGCCATCTTGAAATCGATTCATTAAACTGCTTGAAACAAACCCTATTTTATCACGTACATTATCTGCAGAATAACCTTTGTTCCCAGGCTGCATACCAAACAATGATAGCGTCCCTGATGTATGTGGTTCATAAGCATTTAAGATGTTGAGTAATGTTGTTTTACCTGCACCATTTAAGCCGTATAACATCCATTTTTCGCCTTCGCTTATTTGCCAACTCACATTTTCAATTATTTCTTTTCCTTGTTTTCTTCTTGCAACATTTTTCAACTCAACAAGCATGAAATCACCCCTATTCTTTACACTTCAACTGATTTTAAACACTTACTTAAATTATTTTATGATTGAGCGTCTCTAAATATTTTTTCCAAAGTTTTGCCTTTAGCTAGTTCATCAATCATTTTATCTAAGTATCTAATTTCTTTCATAACTGACGGCTCCATATTTTCAACTCGAATACCACATATGACACCTGTAATTTTAGTTCTATTAGGATTTAACTCTGGTGCTTGTAAAATAAATGTTTCATAATCCGTTCCGTCATCAATAAGTTTATCTATTTGTGTTTGCGTATATCCTGTCATCCAACAAATAACTTCATGTGCTTCAGCTTTAGTTCTTGCTTTCTTTTCAACTTTTTTAATCAGATGCGGGTATACAGAGCCGAAAGCCATCGTATATATTTTCGGTTTCGTCATTTTAAAAATCCTCTCTTAGTTTCTCTTAACAATTTTTATAATAATCTTAGCATAATAGAACAATTTATAATTTGAAAATAATATGAATACTATATACCTTTCAAAATCAAAAATAAAAGGCAGGTTTGCAAAAGCAACCAGCCTTTTATGAAAGTAATACATATACAGCAATAAACTTTTCTTTAATTATCAACAGTATGTCAGTATAGAATTAAACTTATATCATTTATTTAATGTTTCATTAAAACAGTGAAATATTATTCACCTACGACCCCATCATTATCTCGATCGTCCATATGTGCATATAACCAATGATCACTATTTATTGGCATGCTGAACCCTGCAGCTTCAGCTTCTGCAATTGTCACTTGTCCATTACCATCAGAATCAACATCCGCAACTGTTTCATCATCCCCCGTTGAAGTTGCTGGCTCAGACTCTGGTTCCTTATTACCAGTTAACCCAAGTGACTCATTTAGTTCATCAGGGTTCACATTATCAAATGAATCTGTTACTTCATTTCCATTTATAGTATAAGTATATTGATAGCTAGAAGGAATTTGTGTTTCGGTATCGGGATAAGTTATATTAGCTTCAAAATTAGTAGCTCCGCCCGCTTCTCGGATAGTCTTTTCGAGATAAGCTTGATCACCATGTCGGTTTAGCGTACTATCTTGTGGAGTAATATTATAAGCATTCGACACGCCACCAAGTGAGTCAGCAATAATGTGTCCTTCGTCTAAGTCATCACTTTCAACACCAGGTACCTTTGCCTCATCAGCATAATATCTACCTGACGATAACACATCCTCTGTCTCATCATCTTGTATTTTAATTTCATCCGCAATAACTCGTGTCAATTGCCCGTGTTCGTTAGTGAACGCCCAATATTTTCGATCACCATAACCGATATCTACAACGACGTTCGCGTCACGGTTCCCAGACATATCACCACCATCGACTTCAATTTTTTCATAGCCTGGAAACGTATCATCACTAGCTTCAGTTGTCGTTTCACCTTCTACTTGAGGTTCCTCTGATTTGTTTTCATTCTTTACCTTGGTAGCTGTTTCTTCTTTTTCATTTTTTAAATCTGTGACTACCTTTGCATCCGTATCTTTATCGGCAGAAGATGTATCTTCTCCGTTGGCACAACCAACAATAAAAACAGTCATTAAAAGTAAAACTAAATATTTTATTTTCTTCATTTTAGTACGCTCCTATTATGTTACTTGTTAATCATTCAAAACCCTCAAAATTATAATCTCGGACATTATAGTACTTACAACTTTTTATGTATTTTTGTATGATATTATTTATTTCCTATTATACAGGAATAACATTACTTTTGTTTTAGTTATGCAACAATTGTTTATAATTATTTTATGCCTAATTTTTTTGAGTAAAATCAATGTATTTCACTAAATTTAATACATAATAAAAAGGCTGAATCACCAATGGATTCAGCCTTTTTTTATATAAACAATAAGTTATAATTTAATCTTTATTTATTCTACTGTAACTGATTTTGCTAAGTTACGTGGTTTGTCTACGTCTAAATCTCTGTGTAGTGATGCGTAATAAGAAATGAGTTGCATCGTTACTACAGAAACTAATGGTGTTAATAGTTCATGTACTTTTGGAATTACGTAAGTATCGCCTTCTTTGTTTAGACCGTCCATTGAAATGATACATGGGTTTGCACCACGCGCTGCAACTTCTTTCACATTACCGCGGATTGATAAGTTAACTTTTTCTTGTGTTGCTAATGCAATCACAGGTGTGCCTTCTTCAATTAACGCAATCGTACCATGTTTTAACTCTCCACCAGCAAATCCTTCTGCTTGGATATATGAAATTTCTTTAAGTTTTAAAGCACCTTCTAGACTCACATTATAGTCTACTGTACGACCGATAAAGAATGCATTACGAGTAGTTCTTAAGAAATCTGTTGCAATTTGTTCCATAACATCAGCGTCATCTACAATCGCTTCGATTGCAGTTGTTACCTTAGCTAATTCACGTAATAAACTTACATCTACTTCTTTACCACGTTCTCTCGCTACGATTTTTGCAAAAATAGAAAGTACGGCAATTTGCGCTGTGTATGCTTTTGTTGAAGCAACAGCTATTTCCGGGCCTGCATGTAATAGTAATGTATGGTTAGATTCACGTGATAACGTTGATCCTGCAACATTCGTAACCGTTAACGATTTGTGACCTAATCTGTTCATTTCAACTAATACCGCACGACTGTCTGCTGTTTCACCCGATTGTGAAATATAAATAAATAATGGTTTTTCAGAAAGTAATGGCGTGTTATACACAAATTCTGAAGAAACATGAACTTCAGTAGGAATACCAGCCCATTTTTCGATAAATTCTTTACCTACTAAACCTGCATGATAACTTGTACCTGCAGCAATAATATAAATACGATCCGCTGCTGCAACATCTTTGATAATGTCTTCATCCATTTTCAAGTTACCTTCTTCATCTTGGTATTCTTGAATAATACGACGCATTACTGCTGGTTGTTCATGAATTTCTTTTAGCATGTAGTGGTCATAAACACCTTTTTCAGTATCAGCTGCATCAATTTGTGCTGTATAAGCTTCTCTTTCTTGAACAGTGCCATCTTGATCTTTAATAATAACTTCGTCACGTTTAACGATAACAATTTCATGATCGTGAATTTCTTTATATTGGTTCGTAACTTGTAACATAGCCATTGCATCAGATGCAATCACATTGAAATCATCGCCTACGCCAATTAATAATGGTGATTTATTTTTAGCTACATAAATTTTATCTTTATCTTCACTATCGATTAAACCAAGTGCGTAAGAACCCTCTAATAAAGAAACTACTTTTGTAAATGCAGCTTCAGTAGCAAGGCCTGTATTTGAGAAATATTCTACTAATTGTACAATCACTTCTGTATCTGTTTCTGAGATAAATGAAACATCTTTTAAGTATGCGTTTTTAAGTTCTTCATAATTTTCAATTACACCGTTATGCACAAGTGTAAATCGTTCTGATGTTGATTGATGCGGATGTGAGTTTTCATGATTCGGCACACCATGTGTCGCCCAACGTGTATGTCCGATACCTACATTACCATCAGTATCATCACTATCTGCAACTTTTCTAAGCTCAGCAATGCGTCCTTTAGATTTAAATACTGAGTTACCTTTGTCATTCACTACTGCAACACCGGCAGAGTCATAACCTCTGTATTCTAATTTTTCTAAACCTTTTAATAACAATTCTTTGGCATTATCATGCCCAATATATCCAACAATTCCACACATTTAATTTTCCTCCAATGTAATGGCGATGGGCAACGAACGTTCAGCGTGTACGAACCTGTTCAATTGCTTATAAGCCATCATAGACGGACTGGTGCCTTTGTTTATTTAAAAGCGAATCCATGTCTAAGATAGGCATATTAGTCCCATACACCTTATAATATTATTTTTATTTTATTTTTGGCTATCTTATTAACTTTGTGCACTAGGTTGCCCTAACGTTTTCCTTAATAAGTTCACGAATGAGCCACATCCGGGATAGCATCCGCCGATGGTTCGATAACTATCCTCCTCGTCTACAAGTACTGATATCATGTCTATTAAGATTTCTGTTATAAACCTTAAATATTTAACATTTATCACTTCACTTGCACAGGCGCTATAATTGAACTAAACGATTTAACTGTCCTCCTTTCCCTCAATAATTCTTATTGTACAATGTAAACAATGTTTTTTGCAAATCATTTATTAACATTATTTTTACAACCACTTAAAATTTTATTTATATGTTGTCACACTACGTAATTTTCTTTCTTTTTTATATTAGATAACTGTCGTAAAGTTGTCAAAAACTCTATGACAAACTTGAAATTACTTTAAGTTGTTTATTAATGTAAACAGCCATACAATGAACTTATAAATAAAAAGAGAAAAAGAGGTGCAATTTATGTCACAAACAGAGACTAAAGAAAACAAAGGTATTGGCCGCAAAGTCCAGGCATTTGGCTCGTTTCTTAGTAGTATGATCATGCCAAACATTGGTGCATTTATCGCATGGGGTTTTATCGCTGCTATTTTCATTGATGGTGGTTGGTGGCCAAATAAAGAGTTAAGTGAATTATCTGGACCAATGATTTCATACTTGATTCCATTACTTATTGCTTATAGTGGTGGACGTTTAATTCATGAAATGCGTGGCGGTATTATTGCTGCTGTAGCAACAATGGGGGTTATCGTTGCTTTACCAGATACACCAATGTTACTTGGTGCAATGATTATGGGACCTCTCGTTGGTTGGTTAATGAAAAAAACTGACGAATTTATTCAACCGAGAACACCACAAGGCTTTGAAATGTTATTCAATAACTTCTCTGCTGGTATTTTAGGTTTTATAATGACTATCCTAGGTTTCAAACTTTTAGCACCAATTATGGAATTCATTATGTACATCCTTTCATTAGCAGTTGAAACGTTAGTACATGCTCATTTACTTCCATTAGTAAGTATTATAGTAGAACCTGCAAAAATCGTATTCTTAAATAATGCAATCAACCATGGCGTGTTTACGCCTCTTGGTGCCGATCAGGCAGCTTCTGCTGGTCAATCCATTTTATATACAATTGAATCTAACCCTGGACCTGGTTTAGGTATTTTAGTTGCTTATATGATTTTTGGTACTGGAACTGCAAGAGCTACATCTTACGGTGCTGGTATTATCCACTTCTTAGGTGGTATTCATGAAATTTACTTCCCTTACGTATTAATGCGTCCGTTACTATTCGTAGCTGTAATTTTAGGAGGTATGACAGGCGTTGCTACTTATTCACTATTTGACTTTGGATTCAAGAGCCCAGCTTCACCTGGCTCCTTTATCGTTTATGTTCTGAACGCGCCTAAAGGTGAATTTTTACACATGCTTATCGGTGTAGTACTCGCAGCCTTAGTTTCATTCATCGTTGCTGCCATCATCTTGAAGTTCACAAAAGAACCTGATGAAGATTTAGAAGCTGCAACAGAAAAAATGGAATCTACTAAAGGTAAAAAATCAAGTGTATCTTCTAAACTAACAGGGAATAAAGATAATAATACTGTTGGAACGACTGGTGCTGCAGCTACATCTTCAGATACTGAAAGTAGTGAAGCACAATCTGAAGAAGACTTATTAGATAATTATGATACAGAAAATGTACATGCGCATGATTATAGTAAAGTAAACCATGCTATATTCGCTTGTGATGCTGGTATGGGCTCAAGTGCTATGGGAGCAAGTATGTTACGTAATAAATTTAAAAAAGCAGGTATCCAAGATGTGGATGTTTCAAATACCGCAATCAATCAATTAACTGAGGATGCACAACTTGTTATTACACAGAAAAAACTTACCGATAGAGCAATTAAACAAGCACCTAATGCAATTCATATTTCAGTAGACAATTTCTTAAATTCACCTAGATATGATGAATTACTTGAAAATCTTAAGCAAGACGAAAATTAATTAAAAATTATATAGAATAATACTGGAGGGTATGACTATGTTTTTGAGTACACGTGAAAAAGAAATTATCGAAATGTTAATTAAGTATCACGGTCAATATGTCACGATTTATGACATTGCTCAACATCTAGCTGTATCCTCTCGTACTATTCATAGAGAGTTAAAATCCATTGAGTCATTCATAAATACGTTTAATATTAAATTAGAACGTGTGACTAAAAAAGGAATACAACTCGATGCAGATGAGCATGCAGTGACCTCACTGAAAAATGTACTGTCACAACAAAATACAATCGATTTATCTCAAGAAGAACAAAAAGTTATTATTTTATATGCTTTGATTCAAGCTAAAGAACCTATCAAGCAATATGGCTTAGCACATGAAATTGGTGTATCTACACAGACGTTAACCAAACTTTTGGATGAATTAGACATTGAACTTGATCAATATCAATTAAAATTACAGAAAAAACGCGGCGAAGGTATTCATTTAAGTGGCGCTGAATCAAAAAAACGTGAATTATTAAGTCAACTTATGGTCAATAATTTAAATAGTACAAGTCTCTATTCAGTGATTGAAAATCATTTTGTCTATCAATCCATTAACCAATCTCAACTGGCGATGGTAGATATGGATAAAATTTTCCAAGTAGAACGCATACTTATGGATCATTTAGATCAACTCCCCTATTCATTGACTGAATCTAGTTACCTTACATTGACTGTGCATATTGTATTAAGTATCGATCGCATGCTTAATGGTGAATACGTTGCGCTAAATAATGATATCTATAATAATGTTAAAGATTCATTTGAACACAAAGTAGCTGCTGCACTCGCCTTACATTTAGAACATATTTATGGCGTGCAGTTCAATCAAGCAGAAGTAACCTTTATTACAATTCATTTGCGTGGTGCGAAACGTAAGGAATCCGTTGAAGTGTTTAAAGATAATAAGGATGAAGCTCGTATCGATCAACTTATTCACTCTGTTGCTAAATATTCACAACAAGACTTTAAAGATTGGGATACACTGAGTGAAGGTTTGAAATTGCACCTTATTCCTGCAATTAATCGATTGAACGCAAATATTGAGACATATAATCCATTAACAGAAATGATTAAACATAAATACCCTAGACTTTTTGAAAGTGTACATCGAGGTTTATCACATATTTGGCCAGATTTTAATTTTCCAGATAGTGAAATTGCATTTATTGTGTTGCATTTTGGTGGCGCTATTCAAAATCAAGGAAGTCCATTTTATAGCGTCTTAGTTGTTTGTAGTAGCGGTATTGGAACAAGTCGCTTACTAGCTACACGATTACAGCAAACATTCAGTGAGATTCAAAAAACGACACAAGCTTCTGTTGGAGATTTAAATGAATTAGATTCAACACAATTTGATGCGATTATCACGACCGTAGATTTAGATATTACAACACCTTATATCACTGTAAATCCATTACTGCCTGATTCAGATATTAATCATGTTGCTGCATTTCTAAACATGCAAAAAGACGTACAACCAAGCGACACATTAGATTATACACATCAAAATATACCAGATCCTGAAGCTAAACTATCTTATATCAGAAAAGGTTTAGAACTTATTGATTCAGTATATATTGATTATATAAGCGTTTCTAATTGGACTAACTATTTAACTGAAACATTATTATCTCACCAAATTATTACAGATGGTCAGTCATTCGCTGAACTCATTAAGCATCATATGGACACTCAAGGATTTGTCTTGGAACCATATCCGATAGCCATACCTCATTTAAAGAATCAAATAATTCAAAAGCCTTTTATTTTAATTACGATTTTAAATGAGCCTATCATGCTTAAAAGTAATCAAAATGACGATTTATCAGTAAATTATTTATTAAATATGTTTGTACCGCATGATGATACGATGTCACAACTTGTCAGTGACATATCAGGAAAAATGGTTGAACATTTAGACAATATTGATGAATTTATGCAACATCCAGAACAATTGTTAGATATTTTAAAACAGAGTTATCTTATACAATTACAAAATCTATTAAACTTGGAGTGAAGAAAATGAGCGAATTATTCAGTAATGAAAACATTTTTATTAACCAATCAATGAAAGACCAAAACGAAGCAATTGAAAAAGCGGGACAAGCCTTAGTTTCAAGTGGTGCCGTGACAGAAGCATATATTCAAGCAATGAAAGACCGTGAACAAGTCGTTACGACTTTCATGGGTAACGGCTTAGCAATTCCACATGGTACTGACGAAGCTAAAACAAGTGTCTTAAAATCAGGATTAACATTAATTCAAATCCCTGAAGGTGTCGATTGGGACGGTGAAGAAGTTAAAGTCGTTGTCGGAATTGCAGGTAAAGACGGTGAACATTTAGATTTACTTTCTAAAATTGCAATTACGTTTAGTGAAGAAGAAAATGTTGAGCGTATTGTTAAAGCTTCATCTGCAGAAGAAATTAAACAAGTCTTTGAGGAGGCTGACGCATAATGAAAGCATTACACTTTGGTGCAGGTAACATAGGCAGAGGTTTTATCGGTTACATCTTAGCTGATAATGACGTTAAAGTAACATTTGCAGATGTGAACGCTGATATTATTAATGCTTTAGATGAAAAACAAGAATATGATGTCATTTTAGCTGATGAAGCTCAAACAACAACACGCGTGCATAACGTTGATGCAATTGATTCAGGTTCTCTTTCTGAAAGTTTGAAAGAAGCAGTATTAGAAGCAGACTTAATTACCACTGCAGTTGGTGTTAATATCTTACCAATTATTGCTAAATCATTTGCGCCCTATTTAAAAGAAAAAGAAACACCTGTAAATATTGTGGCATGTGAAAATGCTATTATGGCCACGAACACTTTAAAAAAAGCGATTCTAGATATAACTGGTCCTTTAGATGACCATATCCATTTTGCTAATTCAGCAGTCGATAGAATCGTGCCAATGCAAAAGAATGAAAATATTTTAGATGTCGTGGTTGAACCATTTTATGAGTGGGTTATAGAAAAAGATAATTGGTTCGGTCCAGAATTAAATCACATTAAATATGTAGATAACTTAACACCATATATTGAAAGAAAACTACTAACTGTGAATACTGGTCATGCTTACCTAGCTTATGCAGGTCGATACTTTAATCAACCTACAGTATTAGATGCTATTAATGATGAGAATATTAAACATGATTTAGATAAAGTGCTTAAAGAAACTAGCCAGTATATTACAAGTCAATTTGATTTTACAGAAAATGAACAAGCACAGTATGTTGAAAAAATTATAGGTCGTTTTAAAAATCCTAACTTATCGGACGAAGTTACACGTGTCGGTCGTGGCACAATTCGTAAAATAGGACCTCAAGATCGTATCATTAAGCCATTAAATTATTTATATCAAAATAATTTAGCGCATGACGGTTTAGTTAAAGCAGCTGCATTGTTGTTAAAATATGATGACTCTAACGATCCCGAAACAGTAGAGAAAAATGATTATATTAAATCCAACAGCGTTGAAGCATTCTTAAAAAATTATGCTAAAATCGATGAACAATTAACTACAGAAATTGTTCAAGCATATAACGTATTATAATATTTTAAAATTGCTGTCAAATAGTAATAAAAAACTGGGAACAAGTGTTTTAACCTTGTTCCCAGTTTTTTTATTTTATCAAAAATGGAATTTGTTTATTCGTCTAATCCCATTTTATCTTGTACCACGTCTGCAATTGTTTGCGCGAAATGTTGTGCATCTTCATCAGTTGAAGCTTCAACCATTACACGAACAAGTGGTTCTGTACCTGAAGGTCTTACTAATATACGGCCTTCCCCGTTCATTTCTACTTCTACTTTTGTCATTACTTCTTGAACAACAATATTTTCTTCTACACGATATTTATCTGTAACTCGTACATTGACTAGTGATTGAGGATATTTTTTCATTTGGCCTGCAAGTTGACTTAGACTTTTACCAGTCATTTTAATAATACTTGCTAATTGTACACCTGTTAATAAACCGTCACCTGTCGTATTATAATCCATAAGAACGATATGACCCGACTGTTCGCCACCTAAATTATAATTGCCTCTTCTCATTTCTTCAACAACATAACGATCTCCAACTTTAGTTTTGTTTGATTGAATACCTTCATTTTCTAAAGCTTTATAAAATCCTAAATTACTCATCACTGTTGAAACAATCATATTGTTATTAAGCTCACGATTCTTAGACATCGCTTGCCCGATAATAAACATAATCTGATCACCATCAACGATTTCTCCATTTTCATCAATAGCGATAAGTCTATCTCCATCACCATCAAAAGCAAGTCCAAAGTCACATTCAGATTCTACAACTTCCTTAGCTAATGTTTCAGGATGTGTTGAACCAACTTCTTTATTTATATTATAACCATCTGGATTACATCCAACTGTCACAGTATCTGCTTCTAAATCTCCGAATAAAAATGGCGCTAATGATGAAGTAGAACCATTCGCTCCATCTAAGCCAATTTTCATGCCGTCTAGATTTACATCTACTGTTGATTTTAAATAACTGATATATTTTTGACTACCTTCAAAATAGTCAGAGTAATGAACGATATCTTCTCCAATTGGTCTAGGTAAGTCAGGATTATCTTGATCTAAAAGAGTTTCTATTTCTTGTTCTTGGTCATCTGACAATTTAAAACCGTCTGAACCAAAGAATTTGATACCATTATCTGGAACTGGATTATGAGAAGCAGAAATCATGACGCCTAAATCAGCTTCCATTGCACGAGTTAAATAAGCAACTCCGGGCGTTGATATAACACCTAAACGCATTACCTCTGCACCAATTGAAATAAGTCCAGCAATTAAAGCTGATTCTAACATTTCTCCAGAAACACGCGTATCTCTACCAACGAGTACTTTAGGGTGCTTTTCCCCTTCATTATGTGCTAATACGTAACCACCGTAGCGTCCTAATTTAAATGCAAGTTCAGGGGTAAGTTCTTTATTAGCTACGCCCCTTACGCCGTCTGTTCCAAAATATTTTGCCATTATATATATCTCCTTTATTTTAAAAAAATCTATTTGACTGTAATTGTTGCAGTTGTATCTTTAGGACTTACTTTAGTAACCTTATCAGGTACTTCAAACGTAATATCTTTTTCAGTAGAACCTGCCACATCATCCAAATCAATATTGGCTGTAATTTCATCAATATCTTCTAGATCTTCTTTATTACCATAAATTTCAACTTCCTCATTATTTAATTCGATATTATCTACTTCACGACCGTTTGATAATGAGCCTACTGTTTTAGTTTTTACTTTCACTTTTTTACTATAGTCTTCTACTTTCACACTTAGATTGACTTCATTTGGTTGAACCATCACATCAATTTTATTTAAGTTTCTATCAAATGCAGTAATTTGTGCAACATCTGTTGTGTCTTTAGAAATTTTACTTTTATTTTTATATGTTGCTTTTAAATAAGCAATTTTATCAATTTGATTTTTACCGCCAGTCACTTTAACAGTTTCTGGTGACACGCTCTGTTCACTCACTTTATATTCCGGATCCAAATCATTATTACTTACATCTGGTTCTACTTTTAATGTTTTACTTACTTTCTCTTCCAGATTTATGGTTGTTTCTTTCGGTTTCACATTATAATCAATATCTTTATTTAACCCATTCACTTGGAATTGTGTAGTATGCTTACCTGCTTTTTCTTCACTCAAGTCTAATACGGCTTTAATACTTTCACCATTTTCAGCCTTTAGTACTTGTGATTGTGGTCCGGATATTTCTACATCTACTTTATTTGGAACTTCACTGGCATACAATGATGTGTTGTCATACTTCACTTGAACTGGTACATCTTCAATTGTTTCTGAAGATTTCTGTCCTAAGTTATCAGCATTAAAAATATTGCCAAACATATTATTAACTGATAAGAAAAATATTAACGCTAATACAAGTGCTATTAACCTTAATCCCCACTTACTTTCTAGCATATTATTTCACACCTTTCTTGTTAAAGTGTGTGCCAAACCAATGTTCAGCCAATAATTCTTCAAAAGCTTCGTTAGAAATATCTTTTCTTAATTTACCATCAAATGTAACGGAAATTGACCCTGTTTCTTCAGAGACAATAACTGTAAAAGCATCAGACACTTCAGAAATACCAACTGCCGCTCTATGTCTTGTACCTAAGCTTTTAGCAATCTTGGCACTATCTGATAATGGTAAATAACTTGCAGCACTTGCAATTTTGTTTTCCTGTATGATCATCGCACCGTCATGTAAAGGTGTGTTAGGCACGAACACGTTTGTTAAAAGTTCTTGTGATATTTCCGAGTTCATGGCAATACCAGTTTCGATATAATCTTGTAATCCTGTTTCATTTTCAAAAACAATCAATGCGCCAATACGTCGTTTTGCCATATACTGCACTGCTTTGGATACAGAGGATATAAGTTTTCCTTCATCACTATTTAAATTAGTTGAATAGCGTTTAAATAGACTTCCACGACCAAGTTGTTCTAATGCGCGTCTAATTTCTGGTTGGAATATTACGATTAAAGCTAACACACCCCATTGAATAACTAAATCAAACAATTTGGCTGTGGCTGTTAAATTTAACATTTTACTCACTTGTTGACCAATAACTATTACGACAATTCCCTTTAATAGTTGAATGGCTTTGGTACCTTTAAAAACTGTAATGAGAAGATAAAGTACATACCATACTATGAGCAAATCGAGTACACTTGCAATTATTTTCACTGTACTCCAGTCATCAAAAAAGTTGGATAAATCCATAACATCTCCTCCGGTTATCTGTTCCCATGATATATATTATACCAATCATAAAGCCAACTGTCATATTTAGTATTTAATTTTATTGTAAAAATTAAAAAAACTGATATGGATTTAATCCACATCAGTTTCATTACTAATTATAGAAGCGTTTCTCCAAAGAAACTACCTACTAAACCAACAGCTTGTTTAGCTGTATCATTGGTGTGATCTATTAATGGATTAACTTCAACTATATCCATAGAAGTTACACACTTCGAGTTATGTAATAACTCTAACGCAAAATGACTTTCTCTATATGTCAAACCACCTAAGACTCTAGTGCCTGTTCCTGGTGTTTCAACAGGATCCAACGCATCGACATCTAATGATAAGTGTATACCGTCTGTTTTAGCTTCTAGATACTCTATAGTTTCATCCATTACTTGTTTAATACCATATCGATCAACTTCCGCCATAGTATAAGTTTTAATATTATTTTCTTTTATGTAACGGCGCTCGCCATCGTCTAAGTCTCTCATTCCTATAAGAACGATATTTTCTGGCTTTACTTTAGGTGTATAATTTGAAATGTTAACTAAACGATCATCCCCGTCTCCAGCAAGCACACGTAATGGCATCCCATGTATATTCCCTGATGGTGATTCTTCAGGTACATTCAAATCCCCATGTGCATCATACCAAATAACGCCTAAATTATTATAGTGTTTACTTACGCCAGATATTGAACCTATAGCAATGGAATGATCTCCTCCAAGAATTAATGGGAAGTTATTTTTCTCAATACTATTCGATACAGCTTCACTTAAGTTGTTAGAAACAGTAATAATTTCATCTAAATTTCGTAAGCCCTCTTGCTCTGAATTAAACTTATCTAAATCGATTGCTGGTACTTCAATATTACCAGAATCTTCAACGGATAAACCTATCGCTCTAATACGATCAACAATACCTGCATATCGTATAGCATCTGGACCAAAGTTAACCCCTAATTTCCTTTGACCATATGTTGATGGTGCTCCAATTATTTCTATTTTTTTATTCATGTTAAAAACCCCTTTGCTTTCATCTGTTACTAGAATAATCGAAAGCGCTTTATGTTTCAAGTTAATGTAATATCATAATTTTTTTATAAAATCGACATTTTACATATAAAACCAGTATAATGATTTATAATTCATAAAAAGGCCTTATATTAGCTTTTACATACTATTCTAATCATAAAAATGTATATAAATTATTTTGAATTTTCTTTATTATATTATCATTTAAAATTTTTAGTAATTTTAATTTTCAACACAAAAAAAGCATTTCTCTTATGAGAAATGCTATAGAGTGAGCCATAGTGGGCTCGAACCACTGACCCTCTGATTAAAAGTCAGATGCTCTACCAACTGAGCTAATGGCTCTAAATGGCTGGGCTAGCTGGATTCGAACCAACGAGTGACGGAGTCAAAGTCCGTTGCCTTACCGCTTGGCTATAGCCCATTAATGGTGGAGGGGGGCAGATTCGAACTGCCGAACCCGAAGGAGCGGATTTACAGTCCGCCGCGTTTAGCCACTTCGCTACCCCTCCGCTATTAAATTAAAAATGGTGGAGGATGACGGGTTCGAACCGCCGACCCTCTGCTTGTAAGGCAGATGCTCTCCCAGCTGAGCTAATCCTCCAATATGTATGACCCCGACGGGACTCGAACCCGTGTTACCGCCGTGAAAGGGCGGTGTCTTAACCGCTTGACCACGGGGCCATATGGCTCCACAGGTAGGACTCGAACCTACGACCGATCGGTTAACAGCCGATAGCTCTACCACTGAGCTACTGTGGAATAATGAAATTGCCTGGCAACGTCCTACTCTTGCGGAACGTAAGTCCGACTACCATCGGCGCTAAGGAGCTTAACTACTGTGTTCGGCATGGGAACAGGTGTGACCTCCTTGCCATTGTCACCAGACAATGAACTGTATAAAAAATTATACATTCAAAACTAGATAGTAAGTAAAATTTGATAATGCCAAACAAAACACTTTTAAATTTGATTAAGTCTTCGATCGATTAGTATTCGTCAGCTCCACATATCGCTATGCTTCCACCTCGAACCTATTAACCTCATCATCTTTGAGGGATCTTATAACCGAAGTTGGGAAATCTCATCTTGAGGGGGGCTTCATGCTTAGATGCTTTCAGCACTTATCCCGTCCATACATAGCTACCCAGCGATGCCGTTGGCACGACAACTGGTACACCAGAGGTATGTCCATCCCGGTCCTCTCGTACTAAGGACAGCTCCTCTCAAATTTCCTGCGCCCACGACGGATAGGGACCGAACTGTCTCACGACGTTCTGAACCCAGCTCGCGTACCGCTTTAATGGGCGAACAGCCCAACCCTTGGGACCGACTACAGCCCCAGGATGCGATGAGCCGACATCGAGGTGCCAAACCTCCCCGTCGATGTGAACTCTTGGGGGAGATAAGCCTGTTATCCCCGGGGTAGCTTTTATCCGTTGAGCGATGGCCCTTCCATGCGGAACCACCGGATCACTAAGTCCGTCTTTCGACCCTGCTCGACTTGTAAGTCTCGCAGTCAAGCTTCCTTATGCCTTTACACTCTATGAATGATTTCCAACCATTCTGAGGAAACCTTTGAGCGCCTCCGTTACTCTTTAGGAGGCGACCGCCCCAGTCAAACTGTCCATCTGACACTGTCTCCCACCATGATAAATGGTGCGGGTTAGAAATCCAACACAGCAAGGGTAGTATCCCACCAACGCCTCGACGTAAGCTGGCGCTCACGTTTCAAAGGCTCCTACCTATCCTGTACAAGTTGTACCGAATTTCAATATCAGACTACAGTAAAGCTCCACGGGGTCTTTCCGTCCTGTCGCGGGTAACCTGCATCTTCACAGGTACTATGATTTCACCGAGTCTCTCGTTGAGACAGTGCCCAAATCGTTACGCCTTTCGTGCGGGTCGGAACTTACCCGACAAGGAATTTCGCTACCTTAGGACCGTTATAGTTACGGCCGCCGTTTACTGGGGCTTCGATTCGTAGCTTCGCCGAAGCTAACCACTCCTCTTAACCTTCCAGCACCGGGCAGGCGTCAGCCCCTATACATCACCTTACGGTTTAGCAGAGACCTGTGTTTTTGATAAACAGTCGCTTGGGCCTATTCACTGCGGCTCTCCTGGGCGTTAACCCTAAAGAGCACCCCTTCTCCCGAAGTTACGGGGTCATTTTGCCGAGTTCCTTAACGAGAGTTCGCTCGCTCACCTTAGAATTCTCATCTTGACTACCTGTGTCGGTTTGCGGTACGGGCACCAAAATTCTAGCTAGAGGCTTTTCTTGGCAGTGTGAAATCAACGACTCGAGGAAACAATTTCCTCTCCCCATCACAACTTGACCTTAAGAGTGCCGGATTTGCCTAACACTCAGTCTCATTGCTTGGACGTACAATCCAATAGTACGCTTCGCCTATCCTACTGCGTCCCCCCATCGCTTAAAACGAAATTTGGTGGTACAGGAATATCAACCTGTTATCCATCGCCTACGCCTATCGGCCTCAGCTTAGGACCCGACTAACCCAGAGCGGACGAGCCTTCCTCTGGAAACCTTAGTCAATCGGTGGACGGGATTCTCACCCGTCTTTCGCTACTCACACCGGCATTCTCACTTCTAAGCGCTCCACATGTCCTTGCGATCATGCTTCAACGCCCTTAGAACGCTCTCCTACCACTGTCCTTACGGACAATCCACAGCTTCGGTAATATGTTTAGCCCCGGTACATTTTCGGCGCAGTGTCACTCGACTAGTGAGCTATTACGCACTCTTTAAATGATGGCTGCTTCTAAGCCAACATACTAGTTGTCTGGGCAACGCCACATCCTTTTCCACTTAACATATATTTTGGGACCTTAGCTGGTGGTCTGGGCTGTTTCCCTTTCGAACACGGACCTTATCACCCGCGTTCTAACTCCTAAGATAAAATTGATTGGCATTCGGAGTTTGTCTGAATTCGGTAACCCGATAAGGGCCCCTCGTCCAAACAGTGCTCTACCTCCAATAATCATTACTTAAGGCTAGCCCTAAAGCTATTTCGGAGAGAACCAGCTATCTCCAGGTTCGATTGGAATTTCTCCGCTACCCACAACTCATCCGCTCACTTTTCAACGTAAGTCGGTTCGGCCCTCCATTCAGTGTTACCTGAACTTCAGCCTGGTCATGGGTAGATCACCTGGTTTCGGGTCTACGACCAAATACTCAACGCCCTATTCAGACTCGCTTTCGCTACGGCTCCACATTAACTGCTTAACCTTGCATCAAATCGTAACTCGCCGGTTCATTCTACAAAAGGCACGCCATCACCCATTAACGGGCTCTGACTACTTGTAAGCACACGGTTTCAAGTTCTATTTCACTCCCCTTCCGGGGTACTTTTCACCTTTCCCTCACGGTACTGGTTCACTATCGGTCACTAGAGAGTATTTAGCCTTGGGAGATGGTCCTCCCGGATTCCGACGGAATTTCTCGTGTTCCGTCGTACTCAGGATCCACTCAAGAGTGAACAAACTTTCGACTACAGGATTATTACCTTCTTTGATTCATCTTTCCAGATGATTCGTCTAATTTGTTCTTTTGTAACTCCGTATAGAGTGTCCTACAACCCCAACAAGCAAGCTCGTTGGTTTGGGCTCTTCCCGTTTCGCTCGCCGCTACTCAGGGAATCGATTTTTCTTTCTCTTCCTGCGGGTACTAAGATGTTTCAGTTCCCCGCGTCTGCCTTCAGATATGCTATGTATTCACATATCGATAACACGACATAACTCGTGTTGGGTTTCCCCATTCGGAAATCTCTGGATCAAAGCTTACTTACAGCTCCCCAAAGCATATCGTCGTTAGTAACGTCCTTCGTAGGCTTCTAGTGCCAAGGCATCCACCGTGCGCCCTTAATAACTTAATCTTTTCGACCTTCAACACGATAAAATCGGTTGAAAACCTAAAATGTTATTAATCTGTGAGTGTTCTTTCGAACACTAGCGATTATTTCTATTTTTTTGAATTCAAGCTTTTTAAAACTCTAATTCACTCGGTTTTGCTTGGTAAAATCATAAATTTTACTTACATATCTAGTTTTCAATGTACAAAATAACGCAATGAATACTCGTAATGAGCATTCAAAACTGAATGCAATATGTCAATGTCGTTCCTCTTCATCTTCTCAAGGAAGATGTTCCGAATATATCCTTAGAAAGGAGGTGATCCAGCCGCACCTTCCGATACGGCTACCTTGTTACGACTTCACCCCAATCATTTGTCCCACCTTCGACGGCTAGCTCCATAAATGGTTACTCCACCGGCTTCGGGTGTTACAAACTCTCGTGGTGTGACGGGCGGTGTGTACAAGACCCGGGAACGTATTCACCGTAGCATGCTGATCTACGATTACTAGCGATTCCAGCTTCATGTAGTCGAGTTGCAGACTACAATCCGAACTGAGAACAACTTTATGGGATTTGCATGACCTCGCGGTTTAGCTGCCCTTTGTATTGTCCATTGTAGCACGTGTGTAGCCCAAATCATAAGGGGCATGATGATTTGACGTCATCCCCACCTTCCTCCGGTTTGTCACCGGCAGTCAACCTAGAGTGCCCAACTAAATGCTGGCAACTAAGTTTAAGGGTTGCGCTCGTTGCGGGACTTAACCCAACATCTCACGACACGAGCTGACGACAACCATGCACCACCTGTCACTTTGTCCCCCGAAGGGGAAGGCTCTATCTCTAGAGTTTTCAAAGGATGTCAAGATTTGGTAAGGTTCTTCGCGTTGCTTCGAATTAAACCACATGCTCCACCGCTTGTGCGGGTCCCCGTCAATTCCTTTGAGTTTCAACCTTGCGGTCGTACTCCCCAGGCGGAGTGCTTAATGCGTTAGCTGCAGCACTAAGGGGCGGAAACCCCCTAACACTTAGCACTCATCGTTTACGGCGTGGACTACCAGGGTATCTAATCCTGTTTGATCCCCACGCTTTCGCACATCAGCGTCAGTTACAGACCAGAAAGTCGCCTTCGCCACTGGTGTTCCTCCATATCTCTGCGCATTTCACCGCTACACATGGAATTCCACTTTCCTCTTCTGTACTCAAGTTTCCCAGTTTCCAATGACCCTCCACGGTTGAGCCGTGGGCTTTCACATCAGACTTAAGAAACCGCCTACGCGCGCTTTACGCCCAATAATTCCGGATAACGCTTGCCACCTACGTATTACCGCGGCTGCTGGCACGTAGTTAGCCGTGGCTTTCTGATTAGGTACCGTCAAGATGTGCACAGTTACTTACACATTTGTTCTTCCCTAATAACAGAGTTTTACGATCCGAAAACCTTCATCACTCACGCGGCGTTGCTCCGTCAGACTTTCGTCCATTGCGGAAGATTCCCTACTGCTGCCTCCCGTAGGAGTCTGGACCGTGTCTCAGTTCCAGTGTGGCCGATCACCCTCTCAGGTCGGCTACGTATCGTTGCCTTGGTAAGCCGTTACCTTACCAACTAGCTAATACGGCGCGGGTCCATCTATAAGTGATAGCAAAACCATCTTTTACTTTAGAACCATGCGGTTCCAAATGTTATCCGGCATTAGCTCCGGTTTCCCGAAGTTATTCCAGTCTTATAGGTAGGTTACCCACGTGTTACTCACCCGTCCGCCGCTAACTTCAAAGGAGCAAGCTCCTTATCCGTTCGCTCGACTTGCATGTATTAGGCACGCCGCCAGCGTTCATCCTGAGCCAGGATCAAACTCTCCATAAATGAATTATGATGTTTGATTAGCTCATAAAATACTAATTTGTGTGTTATCTCTAACACGTTTGAACCAACAATTTAATGTTGTGTTCGGAATTAACGTTGACATATTGCAATTCAGTTTTCAATGTTCATTTGGATAATTGCTTTATTACTATACCATTTCAATTGACGTTGTGTCAATAAAAAATTAATATTCTTTAACAATCATTTAACATTACTCTAATAATATTAAAGTATTTCTTATAAAGTTTCAAGTATATTTTTTACACTTTTTCGAAATTGAATTAAATAATGTTTTTGTCGTTTTTGACGACTTTTATATAATATCAATTCCACAAGAGAAAGTCAATACTTTTTTGTTTATTGTGATTTGTTACGTTTACACTGTATCGTGCTTTCGTTGGTCACAAGAAATAATTCTACCACCATTCAAAAAAATTGCAAGAGAAAAGTGGGTAAAAATTAAATTAATTTCTACCCACTCCTTAAATACTACTATTTACTAGTCTTTTCAATGATTTGTTGTGCCATTGATTGGTATATTTCTCCTAATCTATCATCTGGTTGATAAATGGAAGGCGCGAAATCTTTTGGATTCCATGATGGTTGTTCTAATGGTAGGTGACCTAATAAGTCTGTTTGTAATTCTTCAGCAAGCTTTTCACCGCCACCTGTTCCAAATACATATTCTTTATTTCCAGTTTCTTCGCTTTGGAAGTAAGACATGTTTTCTATTACACCTAAAATCGTGTGTTCAGTGTGTTTTGCCATTGCTCCAGCTCTTGCTGCAACAAATGCTGCAGTAGGATGAGGTGTTGTTACAATAATTTCTTTACTTGATGGCAACATCGTATGTACATCTAAAGCAATATCCCCTGTACCTGGAGGTAAATCTAAAATTAAATAATCTAAATCTCCCCATCGTACTTCAACAAAGAAATTCGTAAGCATTTTCCCTAACATTGGGCCTCTCCATATAACTGGTGCGTTCTCTTCAACAAAGAAAGCCATTGAAATTACTTTCACACCATGACGTTCAACTGGTATGATTTCTTTACCTTGTACCCCTGGTTTTTCATCAATTCCCATCATGTCTGGAACGCTAAAGCCATAAATATCAGCATCAACTAGACCAACTTTTTTACCTTCTCTAGCTAATGATACTGCTAAATTGACTGCTACTGTTGATTTTCCAACGCCACCTTTACCAGAAGCGATAGCTATAAACTCTACAGGATTGTCTTTAGATAATAAGCCTTCTATTGTTTGTTGCTCGTCATCACTCGTACCTCTATATTGTTCTACTACATCAGATGGTAATTCTTCAAATCTGATGCCAACTGTATTAGCCCCATTTTCTTTTAATACTTCCACTACGGCCATTTGTAAATCTAATTGAGGTTGTCCCCCTAATTGAGCCATAGCTATTTTGACACTTACATGCTCTATTTCTTCTTTAATAGTAACCTCTATTATTCCATCAGTTTCTTTTAAAGGTACATTTATTATTGGATCTTTTAATTCTCCAACAAGTTCTTTAACTTGCTCAGTCGTTAACACAATGCGTCCCCCTCTTTATAAAATAATCATTATTTATATTCTAACAAACAAAACTTAAGTTTGCTTTAAATAGTTTATATTCAGTATAAATATAATCAGCTTATTAAAAAAGAAGTTAGCTCACTTCACTCTCTATTAAAGAATAAATAAACTAACTTCTTAAAGTAATTGCTATATGTCTTTCTTAAATGGTTACTTTAACTATCGGAGATAAAGTTAAAGTATTACAGTTTCTACTATATATTAACATTATATTCATTCTTCATAATCACAACAGTTAAAGTGCTTCAATTAACTGTTGTGATTTTCTAAAATAAGATGCTTATTTTCCATTTAAGTTTTCACTATCTGGATAAAATATTTCCTTACATATAAATAAGAGTCCAATGATAAATACAATCACCCAAAAATCAATATTTATATAAGTGTAATGGATATGCACTATGAAGTAAAATAGCAAAGTTGTTACAGTGAAAGTAATTAAGTGATAAGTTAACCCTTTAAAATATGGGTTATCTGGTAATTTTTTTCTAAAGTAATCCATTAAATTCTCTATTATAAACAAATTGAAATAACCTAATACAATATAACTACCATAATAAATTAAGTTATCGTAAAAGTTTTTGTTATATCCAAAATACGCAAGATGGAAATAAATTAGGATTCTACTCAAACCATATAATCCAAATCCTAAAAATGTTAAAAATATAGCCCCAGAAATAATAAATACCGAAAGTACAATAAGCGTTGTAAATAAATATTTTATATATTTCATTGCTTACTGTCCTCCCTTTTCACTCTATTTCGATATTCCGTTTAATAATCACCTAACTTTTATTACAACCTCGCTAGTATTTATTATTAAAACTATAATCGCATAAACTATATTACCATTATAACAACTCACTACCAAATACAAATTAACACGAAGCTCTACTCTTCAAATTATATCGTTTATTGATGAAGTAAATCATGTTTTAGTTATATAGATACAGTTTACTAATTAGATTCTTGTTTCTGTTCTTTATAAAACATAATCCATAAAACTATTAGTATAATCAATATAATTAAACTAAGTAAGATAACATTGTGTATTTGCAGACTGATAAAAGTGAACGATAAAGCATAAACGTAACCCATTACAGTAGAACCTATTGAATTACCTAAACTCTTAGTTAATGTATAGAGTGACATCATCCGCTTCATATTATTTAATGAAGTCTCTTCTTGAGTTATAACACTATCTTTTGTATAAACTGTGCCAAAGCTAACCCCTGCAAGTAATAAACTAAATGCTATAAATAATGGCGATTCGGTGCCTATAAATATTAAAATGCCACATAGCATTAATAGTGTGAAAGCAAAAATATATAATCCTTTTCTACTCATTCTAACCTCTAATTTATCTAATGAAAAATTAAGCGCTAACCAAGCAAATGAAATTGGAAATATTACAAAGCCACTTTGTAATGGTGAGAGGCCCATTTCTTCTTGTAAATAAATAGGCATATATAAGTTGTAACCCATCAAAATAATTGCATAAGCAAAATCAGTAAAGAATATTAAAATAATTGTCTTATTAAATTCTGTAACTGGTACAAATGGTGTTTTTATGTTTTTTTCATTTTTGTATAGAACCACTGCCATTATACAAGCTAAGATAAGTGAAATGATGTTTAAATATAAATTCGCTTTATTCATAACTGTAAATATTAAAAAGAAGATTAATACATAGAAGTACGTTAAGCCCTTCACGTCTAATTTATTTTTTGCAGTTGTATTTTCATTTTCAAAATGGAATGTGATTATCACCAATACCATAGCAGCAATTGCAATCGGAATATTCACGAAGAATAACCAGTGCCACGTTGCAAATTCTAAAATAGTTCCTCCCAAAACCGGGCCAATAATGCTAGAAATCCCCCACACACTACCAACAATTCCCATAATTTTATAACGTAATGGGATTTCAAAGGCAAGTTTAGGTACTATTTGACTCAATGCCATCATTACACCAGCACCTAAACCTTGTATAAAACGAGACATGATAAGTATCTCGAAAGTGCCACTTATTCCGGATAAGAAACTTCCTATAGTAAAAAGCAATAATCCTAAAAGTGTGATATAAATAATTTTCGTTCGATCTAGTAGTTCTCCTACAATCGGATTAGCTATGACAATTGCAATAAAATAAACTGCGAAAATCAATGAAATGGATGAAGTAACATTTAAGTCATCTCTTATAGTAGGAATTGCTAAAGAAACAATTGATGTTTCGATGGCAGACATAAACATAATTAATATTAATGCAACTACGACACCTAAAGACTTAATATTCATAATCTACCTCCTTGCATAACAAATTAAAATTCTTTTAGCATAATCAGAGCAATTACTATGTAGTAATAAGTTTCAAATCGACTTTTTGAGGCTAGGGCAGAAATACATGTTACAGTCTAAATCTTTCTTTTTTTAAAAAAAGAGCGGGATAGAAATCAAAATCTGATTTCATATTCCCGCCCCCACAAAGCCTACTAAAAAATAATACAAGAGCCGAAACTCTTGCATAAGTACTTAAAACAAGCCGATATATATCAGACAGCTAGTGCCCATATAATAATTGCTTTTAAAACATAGATTTATGTCCTAGAGACTACTAAATCTATGTTTTTTTAGAATTACATAAAATATAAAATAGCTATAAAATGAAATACGGATGCAATTACTATAAAGAAGTGCCAAATCATATGAAAATATGGACGATCTTTTTGTGCATAGAACCATGCTCCAACGGTATAAGCAATCCCACCAAATAGTATAAATAGCATAAATGTTACCGATGAATCGAAAATAATTGTCGGTAAAAATAAAACGCCAATCCATCCCATAACTAAATACATAGTTAAGCTCAATTTATGACTAACATTTTTAGCTAAAGATTTGTATAGAATACCCCAGAGTGTAATACCCCAAAGTACTGCCATTGCAGTCCATCCTAACCATCCACCAATTAACACTAAACATATTGGCGTATATGTTCCAGCAATTGCAACATATATCATACTGTGATCAATAATTCTGAGTATATATTTATGCGAAGAATTATTAGGCATCGCATGATAAATCGTTGAAGATATAAGCATTAGGAAAATACTTATCACATATAGCGAAACGCTAAATGAACCTAATATGCCATGATCCAAAAAACTTTGTATTGCTGCATAAGGCAATACACATAAAGCAATGAATGCAGCTGCCCCATGTGAAACTGCATTTCCAATTTCCTCACCAAATGTTAAAGGTACAATATTTTTAAATGTTTTAGCCACTTTGCTATTATCTACATCTACTGTATGAGACATAAGTGTAACCACCTTTTTTATATCAAATTCATACGTTTCAAATCAGCTGTAGCTGTTTCAACACTATCTTTACCTTCTTTATTTTTTAAAGGAGAAAACTCTTCTTCTCTCGGTACTTGTAATGTAATAAAGCTATTAGCATATTGGAAAATATCAAAATAGAATAATTCAAACTTAAGTGTCGGTTGCTCAATTACGCCAAAATCATCATCTAACTGTTTTAGTTTTTTAATCGCTAAATGATATGGCAATGCATGATCAACCACATTGTTAATAAATAAAAGTTTAAATGTATGTATTCCTATATTAGCGTTATTAAATTCATTAGCAACTTCAGGGTCTAATTCTGAATATTCAAGTACAGTATCTTTTTGATTAGCTGTCACTAATCTACCAACACTTTCTCCCTCTTTAGGTTGAATTGACTTTGTAGTGATATCCATACTTTTTTGGAATGTATAACCTGCAAATAATGGATCCAATACTTTCACAAGAACGTTATCAATATTATTCAAGAAAATATATTCCACTCCATTGTCAGTCATTTCATCTAAATAGCCTGAATTTTTAAGTGATTTAAACACGCCACCATTACCGTTAGGCGTTTCTAGGATATTACCATCTACGTCTAAAACTAACTTGCCTTCTTCAGATAAGGCAACAATGTTCTCTTGCTTGAAAAAGTGCACATGTGATTTATCATATCCAAAATAATCTTTAGCTTCGAAAAATAGTTGTGTTTCTTTGTCATTTACTTTGCTAGTCATGATATACCAATCGACAGCTACACCTGTTTGCTCTTTTAATGATATTAATTGTTGTGCTTGAATTTCAAATAAACTAACGCCTTCAATTTCAAACGAACCTTTAGGTCCTTTATAACCTAAACGCGTCCCTTGTCCACCTGCCATTAATAACACTGCAAATTTACCTTTTTGAATTGCGTCTAAACCAACTTCTTCATATTTTTTGATTTCTTCTTCTGAAAAATCATTTTTAACATCATATTTCACCTCATTAATAGAGGAAACGTCATCGATTACTTTTTTATTTACATACAAATCTTCGTATAAATCTTGAATATCAGATAAGTTTAAAGAGTCTACTTTATTAGCCAATTGTTCTTTCTCATTTGTACTCATTAGTTTTTCAAATTCAATTAAATGGTCTTGATTAAACTTTTCTAAACCTTTCTTATCTAGCATGTTCTCTCTCCTTAATATTCAAATATTAGATAAAAATAGTATCTTATTACTGACTTGAATATATAATTTCACTATTTGTACTTTATATTATTATGATTATATGCACAACCTTAATCATAACCATTTAAAAAAAAAGCTGCTTAATAAATGGTTGAAAAAACACATAAGTTGCGCCTATAGTTAACGCGCTCGCAAGTGATAAATCAACGAGACCACCTGTTTTAAAAACTAAAGGGAATTTCACACTGATTGGGATAGGATATAAAAATTTAACTCCCCTAGGTGTTAACATATCTAGTATAACATGAGACAGCATTCCTAATATAATCGTAATTAAATAATAAATTGGCGTTTGAATAGCATATAATAAACAAATTATAATTGAAATAAATAATAGCGAGTGTGTAAATGTCCTGTGACCAAATAATAATCTAATAAAAAAGCTCAAAACTTTAAATCGTCTACCAATTTTACTTTGTGCATGACAAATATCAGGTAATAAACTTGATATAACTGCAAGCGTTATAACCGTAATTGATGTAAACAAATCTGTATGAAAATATTCTATAGTTAATGCGCCTACTAATAAACCGCATGATGCGTGGGTTTTACCTGTCATTTTCACTTCTCCTTATCGCAATATATTTTATCATATCTTTTATATCAATGCGAACGTACTTTCGGAAAAAACACTGAGTATAACATATTAAATAAAAGTATCACACATTTACTTGAAAACGGTTGCATGTTGTTGTATGATATAGCTATAAATTAATTAAAGGATGTGTTCTAGATATGGCAATGACAGTTAAAAAAGATAACAATGAAGTAAGAATTCAATGGAGAGTTGCAGATATTAAGATTCCAACAAGTGATATTAAGAACATTTCACAAGATCAAAATATCCATGAAATTCCAAAATTAGATAGAAACAAAGTTTCGAGAATTGGTTCTACTTTCGGAAAAACGAACCGTGTTATCATCGACACTAATGACCATGAATACATTATTTATACGCAAAATGATCAAAAAGTATATAATGAAGTAACAAAATAATATTAAACAATTAACAATAAAAAGACGCAATTCTAACCCCACGTTAGAATTGCGTCTTTTTTATATTAATCACGACTTAAACATATAAGGGATATCAATTAACCTCTAATTCACAATGATGATATACTATAGCTAAATCTTAGAAAGTGGGTGCATATCATGTACGTTGTTACGAATAGAATTGATGTTAAAAAAGGTTTTGCAGAAAAAATGGCGCCTAATTTTACAAAAAAAGGCAAAATAAATGAATTAGAAGGATTCCGTAAAGTTGAAGTTTGGCTAATCGAAGACGAAACAGATTACGATCAAATGTATGTGAATACTTGGTGGGATTCTGAAGAAAATTTCAAAGCATGGCTTGAAAGTGATGCGTTTAAAGAAGCACACGCAGGTAAGTCAAAATCTAAAAGTGAAGATTCACCAGTCATAGGGAATAAAGTTGTTAAAGCAAATGTTTTATCAACACTTAATTAATCAGATACGTTTGTAAGTTTAAATACAACAAAACAGTAAATATTGCAAAACACCCCGAAGATTAGTTTTTCAATCTAACTTTCGGGGTGTTTTAATTGTATTCATATTCATAATGTTTTTAAACTAATTAAAATATAGATGCGCCATCAACGCTATAATCGGTAATGCAATAATTGTTCTGATTAAGAAAATAACAAATAGTTTAAAGATACTGACTGGAATTTTCGAGCCTAATATCACCCCACCTACTTCTGATAAGTAGATTAACTGACTAATACTTAATGCACCGATAACGAATAATGTAATATCATTGCTTACGCCCTCAATTAATATAGAAGGTAAAAACATATCGGCAAAGCCTATTAATATTGTTTCTGATGCTTGAGCAGCTTCAGGAATTTGCAGCAATTCTAAATATGGTACAAATGGTTTACCTATAATTGCAAATATTGGTGTGTAGGTCGCAACGATTGTCGCTAGTGTACCAATACTCATAACAACTGGTAAAATAACAAACCACATATCTACAACTGTTTTAAGTCCCGATTTGAAAAATGATTTGAATCCTGGTGCATTAATACCTGTTTCTGTTGCCATATCAAAACCGTGACTTAATGCTGTTTTATTTTTTGGTAATTTTTCCGTTCTCATTTCTTCAGATACTTCTTTTGAGTATTCGTCTTTGATAGATTTTAATGGCCAGACTCTTGGCAAAATCAATGCACAAACAATACACGAAACAATAACTGAAAAGTAGAAATAGAAGAAATGGTTTTGCATATGTACTGTTTCCGCAATGACGATAGCAAATGTTATAGATACTACACTAAAGGTAGTAGCAATAACTGTTGCCTCACGTCTAGAATAAAAACCACTTTCATATTGCTTACTTGTTATTAATACCCCTACTGTGCCATCTCCAATAAACGATGCTAAGTTATCCACTGTAGAACGCCCTGGTAATGTGAATAAAGGTCTCATAATAGGTCTAAAGATTGGACCTAAAAATTCTAACAATCCATATTCCATAAGTAATGGTAAAAATAATGCTGCAAATAAGAATACAGCAACTAATGTTGGCAATAAACTTTCAAATACAAGCCCGCCAGTGTCTGCAGAATATATTACTTCAGTACCAACTTTCAAATAAGTCATCCATACAAAGACAACTGCTAATATTCTTAATAGCAACCAGACGATGTTCACATTAAATGCATTATATAAAAGACCGTCTGGTTTTAATTTATTTTTCAGTATTGTAGAGCATAAAATCGATAATATGCCTGATATTGTGACAATCAAAACAATAATTAATGGCATGGCATTCCCTAGCACATCTTGTAATAGTCCTGCTAAAAACGCAACGGGTAATGTGGTTTGTTTAACACCATCTTCAGTCACAGTAATAGGTACTAAAAACAAGATAATACCAATTAATGACATGACAATGAATTTTAATCTACCTCGTACTAATTGTGATTTACTATATTTATTCATTTCATTCACCCCTTAGGTGTTTATATTTTTATATACACTTAAAAAAGCAACAGCAATAATTATAACCTATTATGTATAAATATGTAAATCAATAATTTTAGGTTTTTATTGTCTTCTTGTATATGTATAAATAAAATAATTGACTCTAATATTATTTAGGGTCAATTACACTTTATATGAAAACGCTTACTTTTGCAATTTATTTTTGAATTATATTTTTCTTATTAAAAATAAAAAGTATGGAACGCCGACAATAGCAACGATTACACCGACAGGAATATCGATAGGTGGATGAATACCTCTTGCAAGTCCATCACTAATTGACAGTATAAGTGCACCAATCAAACCTGACATAATTATGATGTGGATATGTTTATGGCCAACTATTCGTCGTGCTATATGCGGTGCAATCAGTCCAAGAAAACTTAATCCCCCGACGAGTGAAATTGAAGCGCCTGCTAAAGCTACTGCTAAAAATAATAAAATCATTTTAATCTTTTTAATTTTTGTCCCTAGTCCCAGCGCTACATCGTCACCAAGAATTAAAATATCTAACTGATGACAGTAATAAAAAATGAGCGGTAAGGTAATGATAAACCATGGTAATATCACTGTTATGTTCGACATGTTGTGACCATATAAACTTCCAGTAAGCCAAACTAATGCAGTATTTGCATCTAGCGGATTACGTATTAACATATATTGAACAATCGCCGTACAAATTGCACCTATTGCTAAACCAATTAATGCGATTTTGGAACCTTTCATATTAAATTTAGATATTAACAAAGTCAAAATCAAACTAATACAAAATGCACCAAAGAAAGAACTAAATGGCAAAATATATAAAGGCGCTGTAGGAAATAGCATTATAACCGTAACAGCGGATAAACTCGCACCTTTTGTAATACCAATAACATCTGGTGATGCAAGTGAATTTCTTACAATACCTTGTATCAGAGCACCAGAAATCGCTAAGCTACTACCAACAATCAAAGCCAAGCACATTCGTGGCACTCGATACTCATTTAAAATAAAGTTATCTTGTGAAAGTAAACTTTTAACCACTTCAGCAGGATGTATAAATACTGAACCTATGGACAATAATCCAATTGCAAAAATAATAAGTAATATCGTCACAATCGTATATTTTAATATAAGTCTAATATTCATATGCGATCCACTCCTTTAGCAGTAATTGCAAGGAAGTATAATGCACCTACAAATGAAGTAACAATACCTACAGGCGATTCAAATGGAAATGCAATTAATCTACTGAGTACATCAGATAGCAATAATAAGTCTGCACCAATAATTATCGCTAAAGGAATCATCACCCTATAATTTGTATGTACATAATATTTAACAATATGTGGGACGATTAATCCTACGAAGCCAATAGGACCCGCTACTGAAACAGAAGTTCCTGCTAATAAAATAACAAGTATAGCTATAATAATTCTCACTACTTTTACATTTTGCCCTAAAGATGTAGCTAACTGTTCACCTAGCTCCATAATTGTTAATTGTTTTGCTATCATAATAGTCCCAATAAAAGCAATAATAAGCCAAGGTAAGATGCCTAAAATTTGTGTCCAGTTGATAGTAGATAATGAACCTACAAGCCAAAACATAACTGTGGAAGTTGCATGTTCGTTTAGTAGAATAATTCCTTGAGTCATACTTGTAAAAAATAAATGAATGGCCATACCTGCTAGTGCTAACTTAATTGGTGTTATTCCTTTTGTAGATCCTGACAGCAGATAAACTGTTAAACCACCTACAAACGCGCCAAAAAATGCTAGTATTGTAGCAAATGGTGTTAAGGCAGGTATAAGCATCGTGATAAATACGATAACAAAAGAAGCGCCCGAGTTAACGCCAAATATTTGAGGCGATGCCAAAGGGTTTCTCGTCATAGCTTGCATGAGTAATCCAGCCACGCTAAGTGCTGCACCAATGAATAGTGCTGCAATCATTCTAGGCATACGCACATTATGAATTAAAAATGTTTGTTTCGTTTGATCGTGTGTCCATAGATAATCTATAAAATCCTTCGTTGTAATGTGTGAAGCACCAACCGTTAAATTAAAATACATCATAACAAAAAGCGCACCCACACTCACAATGAATATGAGTGCTGTGCGTTTTTGTATTTTGCTTTCAGACCTATTGGTTTGACTAATACGCTTTACTTTAGCCATTTACCATCACCCTATTGTTGTTGTTTATCATTATTTTTGGTTTTAGAAACTTCTACGAGTTGTTTTGCTATTTCTTCAGAAGAAATAATACCACGTGCTCGTGCCCATGTATTTCGATCAAAAATAGATACTTTATTATTTTTCACTGCGTCTAGATTTTTCCACACTGGATCCTGTTCTTGTTTTTTCAAATTCGGGTCTTCTTTTCCTTCATCAACCATGATAAACATTCGTCCTGGATTAATATCTGAAAGTACCTCAGAATTTAATTGTAAATAAGGACCTTTTAAGTATTTAGCCAAATTATCTGTTTCTGTTTTATTTAATGCGTTCTTAAAACCTAGCTCTTTTAGCAGTTCACCAACATAAGTATTTTCAGGATGAGATAATAATCCTGATTTTGCAATGACAGTAGCTAACACTGGCTCAGATTTATCCATAGTAATTTCTTTACTGTATTCTGACATTAAATCCTGATGTTCTTTTAATCTTTCTTTTCCTTTATCTTCTTCGCCTACTGCTTTCGCAATTGTTTTAAACGCATCTAAATTATCTTTATAGTCACTATCAAAACTTGGCAGTAGAATTGTCGGCGCAATTTTTTCTAAATCTTTTTGTATGCCTTTATGTCTATTAGTATCAGCTATAATTAAATCTGGTTTTTGATTACTAATTTCTTCTAAGTTAGGCTGTTTACGTAAACCAACTGATTTATAATCACCAATTTTTTCACGAATTGGTTTTAATATTCTATCCTTTTTACCATCACCTGCTATACCCACTGGCTTTATATCTAAAGCTGCAAGTGCGTCTACATATGAAAATTCTAACGCTACGACTCGCTCAGGATTTTTATCAAGCTTTGTTGTACCGCCATCATGTTTAATCATCACGTCAACTTTATTAGCGTTATCCCTTTTAGATTCCCCAGTGTCTTTATCATTACCACTTCCACAAGCGGTCAATAATACTACTGTCAAAGCTAATATAAGCACACTCATAAATTTAAAACTATGCTTCATCGTTGTCACTCCTTAGATGTGTATATTTACATATCTAATTTTATTGAGAACGATTATCGTTGTCAACATATTTTTAATTAACTTTTAATTTTCTACAATGAATTAAACACTTGATTTTTAATGTTAGTGCATGCTTGCTCAACACCTTCATCACGTGTATATGCTTTTGTTAAATTAGGCATATACATGCTTTGTGCTAAAGCTTTATACCCTAGACTAAATTGTATTTTGTCTCCTAATTGATAAAAATCCTGATTTAATAAATCAATCATGACATGATCACTTGTAGCACCTAATATTTTCACTTGATGATGTATAGGTGTAATCGCTTCGACATGCGTATCCAAACTACCAATATCAATAATGGCTTGTAAATATTGTTTGCCTGTATCATAGTTCATACGTGGCTTAATCTCTACTATTTCTGCTTCTAAAATAATTGTATCTTGATATAACATTGCAATTGGATGATTTGTTGTGGTCTCAATTCCTCTGAAGAGCGTTTCGCCTATTCTCAGTTCGTTAATTTTACCTAAATCACTATAAGCCATTTGAGTTAACAAACTTGAATTTCCACCTGATATAATTTTAAATCTTATATTGGTCACTTCTTCAATAGACTTTACAAATTGATTAATCATTTTCACATCTTCATCTGTAGGTGCGTTCGACTGAAAACACATAAAGTTAAATGCTAACCCTGCAATATTAAGGTGATGCATCTGAATTATTTCTTTAATATAGTCAATCACATCATAAGTTAAGATACCTTCCCTAGCATCTTTCCAATCCACCATGAGTAAAATTTGGTGCTTCACTTGTTGTTTACCTGCAAGATTATTTAATTGTCGAATCGTCTCTATCTCAGTTTGAATGCTTATATTCGTATAACGCACTACATCTTCAAGTTCATATTGATTTGTAGTTCCTATCATTGCAAAAGATAGATTCGTATCTTTACTCTTCGTAATATTATCAATTCTGGCATCTGCAAAGTGTGTCATACCAATGTCTTTTAACACTTCTATAATTTTGCTATCACCAGCCACACATTTGGTTACAGGTGTAAAACAAATATTATTTTGACTGCACAAGGCGTTTAATACATGACCGTTATATTTAATTTTAGATAAATTAATCTGTAATTGTGCCATGTTTACACCTCTTTATATAATGGGTTCTTTAATTTTATCGTTACGTACTGTTTCACTTTACTTTCCATTCTCATGCGCAACAATGCTTTGACTGAAATCGTAGGTCCAAACAAAACTGCTTTCAACACTTGTGCATGAGCTTTTTGTGAATCTATCGCTTCATCTACTATGTTCCCAACTAATTTAAATAACGCTCGCTCATCTACTTCTTCATATTTTGAAAAATAATGAATCAGTTCTGCAATTTGATTTTGAATTACTGAATGTTGAAACTTTCCGATAACCGCTTCAATATTTTCAGCAATCAGACTTGAATTCGTTATATCAACATGAGGTAATTTAAGCTTTAAAGTGTCTAAATCTATTCTTGAACCACCTAGATCTCTAATAATAAATTTCATTTGATAATCCGGTCCAAGATTAATAATCGTATTTTGCATATGCGCTTCTAAGGCGATACCGTAATCTTGTATATATGCAATTAATGGTTCAATTAAAGTTTTCGCATAACTACACAAAAATTGTTTGATGGCGATTGATGTAGGTCCTTCTCCAATCCACTCCAAGTAACTATCTACAACGACTTTGTTATCAACTGGATTTTTATTAATTAGACTAGCTGTCACCAACGTCGTTCCGTTATCTGCGATATAAGGTTTGTGTCTCACTATGCAAGCCAATTGACGTGCGGTATCGTCATCTATATTTACATGAATACCATAAGGTTCCAAAGCGACTTGTAATTGTGGGTGTAGCTCTAACATCTCTTGTAATTCATAACTGAGTTTAGGTCCATCTACTGTCGTCACAGCTGCAACGGTTCGGATGGCACTCGTAGCTTGAATATTTACTGGTAATTTAATATGATACGGCTTATTGATTAACGCCATTGTTCTAAATGATAACGTTGCTTTAGATGCTACATCAAATGGTGTGGGTAATAATCGACCTTCTTTTATCCATTCCGAAAATTGATGCACAATCACATTGTCATATTGCCAAGGATGTACAAGTATTATTCTATAATCCTCCAGTTCAAACTGGTACGGTTCTAAAAATGCTTTGAGTTTATAACGATATTCAGGAATAATATGATTTAAAATATATTGTTCATCATCTTCCATTGACGTTGTAATACAATCTGCTTTATGAATAAGCATTACTTTTAATGGAATAATCTTTTCAAACTCTGGCGCATATAATTTTACTTCTTTTCTTGTTAATGGCAATTTTGTTTTAGACAAGGGATGCGTTGGATGCCCTTCTACAACGATACTCTCCGAATAAGTTAAATCATTAATTTCTTCTGAATCTTTAAAATGCTTTAACCAGATGAAGAAATTAATAGTTTCAGGCATTCTCGAAAATTTCAATGTTGCATGAATCAACGCTTGTCTATGAGAAAAATGGTCATACGTCAATGCAAAACCATCTCTACTAGAAATGAGTTCTTCTCTCAATCTGTTACTCATTGGTATATCAAATTGCTTATCCAATACATCGAGCAAGTGTTCTACAGTTTCGATTTCCATCATAGTGTTACCCTTGATGTAACGTATCTTTCCTCTAAATACATATCTTTCCATATCACTTTTATGTACTTTATCCACTTGTAAAAGTTGTCCATGATATTGTAATTCAATATAATCTTCAAACTCATTAACTATCATTTGATCAGGAAAAATATGTTCCTTAATAATCGCATTATAAATACGATACTGTACGTTTTTATCTGCAGATTGCCATGTCCGATCCGTCATACAACAATGCCTCCATTTTGCTCAATCTATTTATTATATATTGAATAATGCTGTAATCACAAATGTATTCAATTTTATTACAAAGCATATGATTACTGTATTTAAAGTAATTTAGTTCTACTTTTCCATTTTAATACTCACTATGTTCCCTCTATTTTTCAAATCAACACAGTACTAAAAATAAATTATTCGGTGTCCATTCACTTTGGGATGTTAAAATACATAGAAAAGTGGTAAATATAAATGATGAAACTGTTATATTTCATATGTCATACAATCAAATTAACACTATTATGATAGAACCCATACTTATTTTTTATAATTGATAATTATTATCAATGTACTTAATATAGATTATATAAATACCTTATACTTTTGTAAAATAATTTTAAGAGGTGCCTTATGAATACAAACATAGACTTTAACAATTCAATTAATAAACTCACTAAAGATGAACAATATGCATTAACCTATTTAGAATCTATCAATTATGAATGGCGTGATGCATTTATGAAAGCGTTATTAATCAGTAGAGATAAAATATCACAGCGGCTCATCACTTCTTTACATAGAGAGAATTTAGTTAATAGCCGCGATTATAGTCAGGTCATTACAACACACGATGCACCAATAAACTTAGCTACTAACCAATTACAAACATTAAAAATAAATTTCCCACACGCTCAAAAAACTTTATATGCACCTATTACTGGATTACATGCATTCGATAGAATTGATGTTGAAGGCCCCTTTTATTTTGAAAGTAAGCATAATCTTGAGAGAATTTTACATCCTAATGAGATATTAAGTTGTATTTTAACCGAAGCACCAACACTTAATAATGACGCAAGTTATCAATTTAGAGAAGATATAAATAATAGCGTAGCTAATATGGCTATTTCGCTTAGCTTTCAAATGATTACATTAGCTGATGAAACTTTGCCTCTTGGTCAACTAATTATTGAAGCGGAAGATAGTTATTTAAGATCCGAACAAGCAGTTGTTGAAGGGCATCCCTTACATCCAGGTGCAAAATTACGTAAAGGTATGACACCTGAAACTACAATTAATTATTCTTCTGAGTTCAATAATGTTATAGGCTTAAAGTTTATCTTAATACATAAAGATATTGCAAAAGTTGAAGCATTATCCAAAAATTACAATGAAACTCTATATGATTTATTCGAAGGCTTATATTCCGAAGTTTTAAGAGAGGTTGGTTCTGAACATATTGATACGTACTATGTCATGGTCATACATCCATGGCAATATAATGAAGTATTAATAAATCAGTATGACAATGAGCTTAAAGAAAAACGAATTATTCCAATTCACTATCAACTTGATTATCACGCTGGTCTATCGTTTAGAACACTAATGCCAAAGCTGCCTATAGCTTTACCCCACATTAAACTATCAACTAATGTGCATATCACAGGTGAAATTAGAACTTTATCTGAACAAACAACAATTAATGGCCCTCAAGTCACAAAAATTTTGAATGACATTAAACATAGCGATACCCTATTTCATAATATTTCTGGAGATACGATTGATGAAATTGCTGGCATCCACTTTTTTAAAACAGAAGATCCACATGATATACAAACTATAAGAAGTGAACAATTAGGTTCGTTATTTAGAACTAATATTTATGATGTTATTGATAATAATACAACACCTATGATTCCATCAAGTTTAGTTGCCAACTATGTTTATAACTATGAAACACCTATCAATACACTTATCAAAAAGTATGCACAAACACATGCTTTTGTTTCTTATAAAGAAGCATGTATCACTTGGATAGAACAGTATAGTCAAGCACTAATTGATATTACGCTACCTTTATACATTAAATATGGCATCGCTCTTGAAGCACATTTACAAAATACTATCGCTACATTTAATAGTGATGGCTCGTTAAACAAATTATATGTCCGTGATTTTGAAGGTTTACGCATTGATGAAGTTTACTTGAATCACATGGGATATAGAACCCAAAATTTTCATGAGAAATCCTTAATTTTAACGAATCAACCACAAACTGTTTTTAATAAAGTATTTTATTCTAGTATTCAAAACCATCTTGGAGAATTAATCTGTACTTTAGCAAAATCTAGTGCTATTGATGATTTAGAACAAAGCATATGGTCAAACGTGAGTGATCTATTAGCTAACAAGTTAAATGTTATCGCCAATACTATGGAAGATTCTAAAAGAATCGATGAAATTAGAGCATTATTATTCGCGTCTGAAATTGACTATAAATGTGTAACCACGATGAGACTAGAAGATGAAGCAGATGTTTATACATATATAAAAGTGAATAATCCACTTCACCGAAATCATGAATCTCATTAAAGTATGATATTAAGTCTATATAAATATTAAAAAACCAAATGCTTTTATAGCAATTGGTTTTTCGACATTTTAAAACCGCTAAAGCAAATTAACTTTAGCGGTTTTTAGTTTGATACTCAATTAATTATTGTAAGCCTTTTTCCTCATTATTTGAGTTTTGACTTTTTTCATTTTTTTGAGACCATTCTTTTTTAGTCATTACATCTTCAACGCGCATGTTAACTTCAACTACGTCAAGACCAGTAATATATTTAACTTGTTCTTTAACTAAATCTGTTACTTTACGGAAGATTTTAGGTGCTGATTCACCGTATTCTAATATTACTTTTAAATCAACAGCTGCTTGTTTTTCTCCAACCTCAACGCTTACGCCTCTTGAAACGTTCTCGTTGCTTCCGAATGAGTTAGAAATACTATCGACGAATCCGCCTTTCATTTCTAAAATTCCACTTACTTCACGCGCTGCGATGCCTGCAATTTTCTCAATTACTTCATCAGAAAATGTTAATTTATTTGAAAATTGCGGTTCTTGTTTTTGTTGTTCTTGTTCTTGTTGCTTTTGTGCTTCTTGTTCATTAACTCCAGTTTGATTATTATATGCTTGTTTTGCTTTGTTATTATCTACTGCCATATTAAAATCTCCTTTGTCTTCTCAATTTTTAAAATTTAATTTTAAGTTATTTTCAAACTTTGGAAATACTAACTCCATCGATTTAAGAAATTTAAAAAGTCTTGCTTACGGTCTTTAGTATACCCGATTGCAATTCCAATCAAACATAATACTAAGATTAATATTGTACTCCAGAAACCTAGTGTTAAGAATAATATTGCGATAATCAAGAATGCTAAGAATCCAATGATTCTCCATTTAAATACTTTTAAGAAATCAACAACTTCTTGTGTAGAATCTTGTCCATTTTGGTGATTATTATTAGTCATGATAACCCTCCCTTACAACACACGTTTGCCTGAGGTTTTTTGATCTCTAACGTTGACCTCTAGTTTTGATACTGGTAATTCAGTAAAGTGTTCTACGTTTTGCTTAATGTCATTTCTAATTTCTTCCGTTAATGATTTAACTTGAACATCAGCTGGTACAAAGAAATCCGCTTTCAAAGCAATATGTGATTTCTTCTTCTTGTTATACAATTTTGCAATCACGTTCGGTTGACGAATTTGATCATATTGTACAAGTGTATCGTATGCTGATTTTTCAATTGCTTTTCTCGATATATAAATATGACCGTCATTGAAATCTTTGTAAAGTCCGGGTTTTCTATACGTAGGTTTAAACAAGCTGAATACTAGTATCAGGCCAATTAAAATGAGTAACGCTGCTAAAGTTATTAAGGTTGGTTGAAACCAATTAAACTGTGTTAAGTAATCTTGATATTGAGTAATTCTAGAGTCTTTGATATACATAAACAGTAAAACACCAACGATTACTACAATTAAAAGTCCTAATATGAAATTTTTAAGTCGCTTCACCTCGTATGCCACCTCCTATGTTTCTAGATTATGTACTTGTTATATATGACTAATACCCTTTAAAAAAATCTTAGAAACATTTTTATTGTATTTGTTAAATATTTTCTATGGCAAAATAAGTTTGCTCTAGTTATTATTCTTCCGATCTTCAGTTGATTCTATTTGTTTATCGTCTTCTGTTTCTGAATCATCTTGATTTGCTTTACGATATTGTAAAAGCTGACTATCCGTGACAAGTAGCTTATTGCTAGGTCTCGGCTTTTCTATTGCTAATGATTTAAAGAGTGACCATATCATTAATATAATGACAATGGAGAATGGTAAAGCTGCAATAATTAAAAGGTTTTGAATCGATTGCGTTCCACCCGTATAAATCATAATCATCGCAAATAACGCTAAAATAATGCCCCAACTGACTTTGACTAAACCAGAAGGATTAATACTACCTTTAGAACTCAACATACCTAATACATACGTAGCTGAGTCGGCTGATGTTACAAAGAAAATCATAATGACTATCAGCGTAATAATACTCAATACAAATCCTAATGGAAATTGTTCCAACGTAGCAAAGGTCGCTGTTTCCGTTGCTTCTTTCGCGATATTCGCAATACCGTTTTGTTGTAAGTAAATTGCTGAGGCGCCAAATACTGCAAAAAATATGAAACATACAAGCGCTGGTACAAATAATACACCTAATATAAATTCTTTAATCGTTCTACCTCGAGAGACACGGGCGATAAAGATTCCAACAAACGGCGCCCATGAAATCCACCAAGCCCAATAGAAGATTATCCATTGTTTTAACCACTGGAATTTTTCGCCACCCGATTGCGGTATACGTAAACTCATGTTAAAGAAATTAGCAATATAATCCCCTAATGAATTGGTAAACGTATTTAATATCGTTAGTGTAGGTCCTACACAGAACAATAAGAGTAACACGAGGAAAGCTAACGCCATATTAATATTACTTAAGCTCTTAATACCTTTATCAATACCTGACCAAGCTGACCAACTAAATAATAAGGTTGCTATAATAATGATAATAACTTGACTCCCAAAATTAGAAGGTATTTCAAATAAGAAATTCAATCCTTCATTGATTTGCAACGCACCAAAACCAAGTGTTGCAGCAACACCTGTTACAGTAGCAATAATTGCAAGGACATCTATCGCCCCACCGATAGGACCTTTCATCATTTTACTGCCTAAAATAGGTATTAACGTAGCACTGACTAGTCCTGGATAACCTTTATGGAAATTAAAGTACGCAAAAACGAGTCCCACGATACCATATACAGCCCATGCGTGCACACCCCAATGAAAGAATGAAAATTGCATCGCATCATTAATTGCAGTTTGCGTGCCTGCTTTATGTAATGGGGTTAAAGTAAATGCATGACTAATTGGTTCAGAAGTTGTCCAAAAGACTAAACCAATACCCATACCTGCACTAAATAACATTGCGAACCATGATTTTAATGAAAATTCAGGATCTTCGCCTTCTTCACCCAATGTAATAGATGAATATCTAGAAAATAATAGATAAACACATACAATTAATATGACTAATACAAGTAATAAATAATACCAACCAAAATTAACTGCTATAAAATTCGTGATAGATTGAGTGACTGATTCTAATTGTTTCGGTAATATTGCACCATAGAGTACAAATACCGTACAAATAGCTAATGCCACCCAAAATACTGCTGTCATTTTTTTAAAATGCATAACAAAATTACACTCTCCCTTTGCTTTATGTAAGATACATACCCTATCATACTTAATATATTCCATATTTGTAACCACTTTTAAGGATTATTATAATCTTATTTAAACACTATAAATAGATTTATTAAATGTGTAATTATAATAAATTTACATATTTAAAAGCCTTCCAATTATTCACCCATAAGGTAATTGCTTGGAAGGCTTATCTAGTATATTAATTTCATAACACATTAACATGACAGATTTTAATATTTATAACTTATGATTCTTGATTGAGTTGAATTACTAATTTACCAATCATGTTTTGATTTTCAAGTTTCGTATGTGCTTCGAACAGACTATTTGCTGTTAAACCATCTATCACTTCATTTAAAGTTGGTTGATATACATTCGCTTCTATTTTTTCAGAAATGTCCGTTAAATAGTCACGATGTAAAGTCATGTCTTCAGTTTCATGTAGCGGTCTTGAATACATATATTCATGTGTAAATGTAATACTTTTAGGTTTGAGTAAGTTTAAATCTTGTTTATTTTTAAAAGCGACAATGGTTGCAATGATCCCTCTTGGTTTTACGAGTTCGATCATTTTTTCATAGTATTGATCTGTATCAAATGTACAGAAAATATAATCAACTTCGCTTATTTCATATTTTTCAAACTCTTTAACTAAATCATTTTTATGATTTAATACAATATCTGCACCCATATCCTTAGACCAAAGATACGTTTCTTCTCGTGAAGCGGTTGTAATAACATGGAGTCCATGATGTTTAGCTATTTGCGTTGCAATACTTCCTACACCACCTGCACCATTGATAATTAAAATAGACTTACCTTTATTATCTTCTGGATTATGCGAAATTTTAAATACATCAAATAATGTTTCTGATGCAGTGAGTCCTGTTAAAGGTAAACTTGCAGCTTCAGCAGCACTTATATTTTTAGGTTTTTTAGCGACAAGACGCTCATCAACAAGTTGGTATTCTTGATTAGAACCTTGATATGCAGGAGAGCCAGAATAAAATACTTCGTCGCCAACTTTAAAATGATTAATTTCTTCACCTACCGCTTCTACCACACCAACAGCATCAAAGCCTAGAACTCGTGGTGGCTCGTTAACAGGAGACTGTCTTATTTTAGTATCTACAGGATTAACACTAATCGCTTTTACACGTACTAAAAGTTCGTATTGCGTTGGTTCAGGTCGTTCAACTTCAAATTCATAGAACTGATTTCCTTCATCTAGATTAAAACGAGTATCTGCACCTATTGCTTTCATATTACATATCTCCTTTAATGTTTAGATATTGTCTGACACCTGTACAACTTGTTTGCCAAAGTTATCGCCTGTAAATAAGTTTCTAAATGCCTCTGGTATGTGTTCAAATCCATTCATGACTGACGTTTTTGTTTTTATTTTATCTTCTTGGACCCATTGGGCAAGTTGTTTACTCGCATTTGCGAAATCATCTGCATAATTTGCCACAATAAAGCCTTTCATTAATGCTTGTGATTTTATGAGGATGGGTTGAATACGTGGACCATGTTCAATCGTTGTATCATTGTAACCAGAAATTGCTCCACAAACAGGAATTCGAGCAAATTGATTTAAGTGTTTCATTACTTCATCAGCAATCAATCCACCGACGTTTTCGAAATACACATCTACACCATTTGGTACTGCTTTAGCAAGTTGTTCTGAAAAATCATCTGCTTTATAATCCACACTCGCATCAAAACCTAATGTTTCTGTTAAGTATGTTGTTTTTTCAGGGCCACCTGCAATACCTACAACATAAGCACCTTTCAATTTAGCAATTTGTCCTACCACTGAACCAACCGCGCCAGATGCTGCAGATACAACAACTGTTTCGCCTTCTTTCGGTTGTCCAATTTTTAATAGCCCATGATATGCTGTTTGACCAGGCATGCCTAACACGCTTAAATATAAATGTAGTGGAACATCTGTGTTAGATACCTTAATAACATGCTTTGCTGGGACATTGCTTAGTTTTTGCCAAGGGAATTGTCCAGTAACAATGTCACCTTTATCAAAACCATCTGCTTCTGATGCAATGACTTTACCAACAACATGCCCTGATAAAGGTTCATCAATTTGGAATGGTGTGATATAAGAATCACTATCATCCATACGTCCGCGCATATATGGATCTACTGATATATATAACGCTTCTACTTGAATTTCATCTTTTTTCGGCATATCTATTTCAACAATTTCATATTTAAATATCTCATCTGAAGGAATGCCTTCAGGTCTCTTAGCTAATACGATTTGTTCTGTATTCATTATATTGCCTCCATTCGCTATTTTCTTTCATTTTATAGTGATATAACAGTGCAATCAATCAAATCGCTTATTGAGCTCTATGTGGTCATGTTATGCTTACGTTAAATTCATATACTGATTGATATATAGTAATAAGGAGATATTGAAGTGAAACTAAGTATTTTAGATTATGTTCCAATTTTTGAAGGCCGCAACGCGACACAGGCTTTAAATCATACCGTTGAATTAGCTCAATTAGCTGAGTCATTAGGCTTTTATCGCTATTGGGTGGCAGAGCATCATCAAGTGCATTCTGTAGCCTCTAGTGCGCCTGAAATGGTTATGATGTCACTCTTAGAACAAACATCCTCCATTCATATTGGAAGTGGCGGTATTATGCTGCCTCATTATAGTGCATATAAAATTGCAGAACAATTTAAATTAATGGAAGCACGTCACCCTGGACGCGTCGATTTAGGCACAGGACACTCGCCTAGCTTCAAAAATGTGAATCATGCTTTAAATGAAGCTAAAACAAAAGATATAAGTTATAAAACACAAATTAATGATTTAATGCATTATTTTAATGATGACAATACTTATAATCACCGTTTTAAAGGGTTACAAGCAACGCCATTAATCGATACGAAGCCGAGTATGTTTATATTAGGCATGAGTAAACAAAGTGCTGCAATCGCTGCAGAAAAAGGATTACCTTTCGTAGTTGCACTTATGGGTCAAGCTAACCACATTACTGAAAATGTAATTAATCATTATCGTGACTTATTTAAACAATTTCATCCTGAAAGTGAATCCTATGTTATTATTTCTACGTTTGTAATTACTGCACAACAGCAATCACAAATAGCTCAATTAGAACATGCATTTCATTTATGGTTAGTGCGCATTGGTTATTTGGATCAGCCTGAGTTTTATCCTTCAATTGAATTTGCAATGCATCGACAACTCTCAACACGTGAACAAGATAAAAAGATTTCTAACCAAAATAGAGTGATTTCAGGTTTACCTAATGATGTTATAAAAGCACTGAATGATGTTGCTTTAAGATTTAATGCTGACGAAATTATGATTCAACCACACGTTTTTGGTGAAACACACCGAAAAACACTGCTAGAGTTAATTGCCAAGGAAAATATGACATAATAATAATAAAAGCAATATATCGCCCACATTTAACTATCGGCTGATATATTGCTTTTTGCATGATATTTTAATTTACAGATCTTTATCCCATAAGAATTCATTTATTTTATCTTGCACTTTTTTATTATTTGCTAGTTTTCCATGCTCTGCATTAGGCCCATGCACTTTAAATTCATCATATGATTTTACGTTGTTACCTAATAAATATTTTAATGATCTTGAAGATACATTAGTCACCCTACCGTCTGAGTCTGTACCATCTTCAATGTCTCCATATATATTTAGCACATTGACGTCATCAGGAAATTTATGTTTCATAGCTCGTAATTCTTTATAATCATCCATCATTTTATTAGGTTTGCCTTTTTTATCTAATTCAATATTTAATTTTTTGCCATCTACATCTACCTCACCATTAAAGTTCCCGGCCAAATTTACTACTTTATTTAAAGTAGGTAGTTGTTCATCGTCTCCATAATTTAACATATAGTAACTAAATGATTTATTACTCATAGAATGTGCGACAAAATTAAATTTTTCAAAGTTATATTGATAGTTCGTGGCAATGATGGCATTTCTTATCCATTTTGCATTTTTTTCTACATTTTCATTATTATTATCTTCTAACTTAATTTTAATAATTGGATATTTAGATTTACTTGTTAAATTTCCATCGAATGTCACCTTTCCATCAGATGAAACATATGCTTGAATAACCTCTTTTGATGCACCTGACTTAATAGCTGAATTTACTAGAAAATTCCCTGAGTCAGCTGAGCCTTTATATCCATGAAGATAAAATGTAGGTATTGCTTCCTCGGAATCACTTCTGACAGGATATTCGTTATTTCCATAATATTTAATTACTAAAATAACTACACTTAATAAGGCGACGAGCAAAATGATAAGTAGTACTGTGTAGAAATTATGAGAGTTCTTTTTATCTTCCATGTAATCACGCCTTATATTATAGAGTTATTTTCCTTAATTACCCAACATCTTATCATACTTAACATTTTAAAATAAATTTTTATTTTGTAATACAAAAAAAGCACTTTCCAATATAATTGGAAAGTGCTTTTTAATATCGAACACAAACTGTCTACACTAATTTGCGTACTGTATCTGGAAGCGAATAACTTCGCAAAAGTTGCAGTAGTAATATTAACGTTTTGAGAACTGTGGTGAACGACGAGCTTTTTTAAGACCTGGTTTTTTACGTTCTTTCATACGAGGATCACGAGTAAGTAATCCAGCGCGTTTTAAAGAACCTCTGTATTCAGGATCTGCTTCTAATAATGCACGAGCAATACCGTGACGGATTGCTTGAGCTTGTCCAGTAAATCCACCGCCGTGAACGTTAACTAAAACATCATAGTTACCTTTAGTTTCTGTAACATCAAACGGTTGGTTTATATCTAAAATTAATGATTCAAATGGTAAGTAGCTACGTACATCGCTGCCGTTAACAGTAATATTACCTTCACCTGGTACTAAACGTACACGTGCTACTGAGTTTTTACGACGGCCTGTGCCTTTATATTCAACTTGTGCCAATGTAATTTCCTCCTTTTAATTAACCACGTAACTCGTAGTTTTCTGGTTGTTGTGCAGCGTGTGGATGTTCAGCGCCACCATATACAAATAATTTTTTACCTTGTTTTTCGCCTAAACGCGTGCTTGGAAGCATACCTTTAATTGAATTTTCAAGTAAACGTTCTGGGTTCTTAGCTTTTAACTCACCAGCAGAAATTGATTTAATTCCGCCTGGGTGGTTTGAGTGACGATAATACATTTTATCTTGTTCTTTGTTGCCTGTAAAATGTATTTTTGAAGCGTTGATGATAATCACATAATCACCTGTATCAACGTGTGGTGTATAAGTTGCTTTATTTTTACCGCGTAAAATAGTTGCTACCTCTGATGATAAACGACCAAGTGTTTTATCTTCAGCATCAATAACATACCATTTGCGCTCAATGTTTGATTCATTAGCCATAAATGTTTGACGCATATAATTGTCCTCCTAGAATAAATAAATGTTTCTTGTTTAATAGTTATTACTTTTAAGTTTAGATGTCATTTATTTTGTTAATTTTTTGTTCTTGTTCTACGTGCTTCTATATCTTGTTACACAATAAGATTCCGGGGCTTATCGTGGGTGATATAAAACAATACCGTTAGTAATCGTATAATTTTTAAGCCGTTTTGTCAATCTTATTTAATCATTTTGTGTTGATTTTTTTTGATGTATTTTTATATCACTACCAAAGTCATTGATTAACGCTGAAGATGTCAAATAAATCCGCTCTAAATATAATCCTTCAGATGGTGCAGTATACGGAACCTGATTACGATCTTTCATCATTAATAACTCAGGTACCTCTTCAGGATTACGCTTTCCTTTGCCAACTTCTAATAGAAACGCCATAAGCACACGTACCATATTATATAGGAATCCTGAGCCTGTGACAATATAATCCAGACCATTTTCTGTAATTTTAATACGACTTTCATATATCGTGCGCACCTTACTCTCTACTTCTGTTTTTTGTGAACAAAAACCAGTAAAATCATGCGTTCCTACGAATAATTGGGCTGCCCTATTCATTTTTTCAGTATCTAATGAATCAGTAATATATGTTTTCAAACCGCATTGGAAAGGATCCTTGTGCTCTGATTGATAAATTTTATAACGGTAAGACTTTCCGACACAATCATATCTACAATGAAAGTCATCATCGACAATCATTACATCATTCACATAAACATCATCAGGCAAAGCACGATTCATTACGTACTTCCATTGTGGCGGAGCAATGTTCAATTCTGTATCAAAATGAAAATATTGTTCTAACGCGTGTACGCCTTTATCGGTTCTACTACTTGGGTGAATTCGCACATGACGTTTGTGCATTCTTTTAAGTATTTTTTCAAACTGTTGTTGTACTGTTCTGCCATTTTGTTGTATTTGAAAACCAAGAAACTGACTTCCTTGGTATGAAATATTTACTAAAACACGCATCATGCATTACACTCCTATATATTTTAAAACAAACAATATCACTGCTATTGGTATTAGTAATATGAGCACTAATACATCTGTCCATCGCCATTGCAACTTACGATAACTCGTACGCTGTTTTTTAGTATCGTAACCTCTTACTTCCATTGCAATAGCTAAGTCTTCTGCCCTTTGAAATGCTGAAATAAACAATGGTATTAATAATGGTATAAATGCTTTAATTCGATTAATCAATCCTCCAGAGCTTATTTCTGAGCCACGAGATTTTTGAGCTAAAATAATTTTATCTAACTCGTTCATCAGTGTTGGTATAAATCGCAACGCTATCGACATCATCATGCTCAATAGATGCACAGGTATCTTAACAAGTTTAAGCGGTGATAATAGTCTTTCAAATGCATCTGTTAAGTCAATTGGACTTGTCGTTAACGTTAATATCGTTGAAATCATAATGATGAACATGAGTCTCAATACAATATAAATACCTTCTAAAATCCCCTGTGTATCGATAGAGATAAATGACATCTCAAATATTCTTGTGCCGCCCTTGGTTAGAAACAAATGCATTAGAAAGGTAAATATGAGAAATATCCATATTGGCGTTAATCCTTTTACTAAAAACCATAATTTAATATGGGCTAACTTCATGAAAGTTAATATTAATAGAAACAACCAAAAATAAGTAGCAAACGAATGTGCAAAAAAGATTAATACAATAAAGAAAAAGGCAAATATCAATTTTGAACGTGGGTCCAAACGATGGATTATTGTATCTAACGGCAGATAGCGGCCTATGATAAACTTATCTCTCATGTTGTTGCCACTCCTTATACATTTCAATAAATTCTGCTTCAGTTAATGCGATTTTATTAAAATAATATTGATGTTTATCTTCAATATCCCTTTGCAGTTTCACAATATTTGGTACATCTAAGTGCATTTGATTCACATAGTTCGTATCACTAAATAATTTACGTGGTGTACATGAATCAATAAGTTTGCCATTGCTCATAATTTTAACTTCATCTACATATTTTGCTACGTCATTCATTTCATGCGTTACAAGGATGATTGTTTTTTGTTGTTCTACTTGAAGTTTTTTTATTAATTCCATGATTTGTTTTCTACTCTTTGGATCAAGGCCTGCAGTAGGTTCATCTAAAATAACAATGTCTGGATCCATTGCCAGTATTGATGTAATTGCGATTTTTCTCATTTGCCCACCTGACATTTGAAAAGGAGACTGCTGCAATATATCCCTGTTAAAACCAAATTCTAATAGTAAACGAAACGCACGTTCTTTTACTTCGTTAAGTGGCATGTTAAAGTTTTGAGGACCAAAAAGAATCTCTCTTTCAACAGAATCTTCGAATAGCTGTGACTCCGGAAATTGAAATACAACACCTACGCGTTTACGTACTTGCTTTAAAAACTTATCTTTAGTCTTATGGGTGATTGTTATATCATCTACTTCTAACGCACCACTAGTTGGCTTTAAAAGGCCATTGAAATGTTGAATCAATGTTGATTTGCCAGAACCAGTTTGTCCTATTACAGCATAGTATTTTCCTTGTTCAAATGACGTGACAATGTCTTCCAACGCAAGATACTCAAAGGGTGTGCCATTTTGATATACATAACTAACTTGGTTAAAATGAACCGTCATAATTTTCTTACCAACCCTTCATAAGTTACGTAATCAGTAACGCCTAATAACTGCTGATGCATTCGCATTGAAAATGGAAGATCTAAACCAATCTTTGTGAGTTCATTACCATCACTAAAAATTTCTTCTGGTAAGCCCGATTGATGTACAGTACCTTCATTTAACACCACTACATGGTCGGCCTCTACTGCTTCTGACAAATCATGTGTAATAGAAATAATCGTAACATCTTTATCGTCTTTTAAACGATGAATCAATGAAAGTAACTCATTTCTACCAGCAGGGTCTAACATAGAAGTAGCTTCGTCTAATATAATGATATCTGTATCCAAAGCGAGGACTCCTGCAATTGCAACACGTTGCTTTTGGCCTCCTGAGAGAGACTGGGGTTCGTATTTAGCTCTATCTAACATTTCTACGTCAGCTAATGCTTCAGGCACAATACTCTGCATGCTTTCATATGTTACGCCATTATTTTCTAAACCAAATGCAACATCATACTCCACTGTAGACCCTACAAATTGATTTTCAGGATTTTGGAACACAATACCAATGTGCTGTCTTAAATAACTCAAATTATCTTCTTGAACTAATCTATTAAGCAAATAAATATCACCATCAAATGGTGATTCTATGCCTATCATTAGTTTAGCAATAGTAGATTTACCTGAACCATTATGTCCTACAATTGATGTCCATTGTCCTTTTGGAATCTCAAAAGATACGTCATTTAACGCAAATCGTTCATCACTATTATATTTAAATGAAACATGATTAAATGTAATAATATTATCTCGCGTGTCCACATCAATTGCCTCCCAAAATTTATAATCATCATTGTTGTATACTTATCCTATTTTACATGAAACTTTCTAAAGAAGCACTAGTAAAGTCTAAAGAAACACTGCTATAAATAAGTACTTTAAAACTTTTATAAAATAACTCTTTTGACATTTGCGCATTAGTGTAAGTGTTCATACCTTGCTAATGGGAGTGGGACAGAAATCTAATTTTTCTAACAAGATTTCGTCGCATGAGCCAAGTCCGGCTAAGCGGACTAGAAAATGGCATACAAGCGTTGAAGCTCTTGCATAAGAACTACTGCTCTTCATAAATGAAGTAGTTCTTTAAAAGTTTAATATAATCGCATTTTCAGTCCAGTCAGCCACTGCCAATATAATAATTGAGGATGAGACATGTATTTTGTCCCAACCTCTTGATTTTCAAATGCATAAGGCCCCCTCAATTCTGTATGAATTGTGGAGGCCTTATAAATAAAAAAAGCGCGCACCCCATCATATTTTTGAGTTCACGCTTTAAAGTTTATTAAGTTTGATGGGGTACTCTGAGCTAGACAATATTTGTATGTGGCAAACATTATCGTTGCACTCATTTGCTTTATACATAGTAGTACGTATATTTAAATTAAACTAATTCGATAATTACTGATTCAGCTCCGTCACCGCGACGAGGGCCTACTTTAAGAATACGAGTGTAACCGCCTTGACGTTCTGTATAACGTTCAGCAACTTCACCGAATAATTTTTGTAGTGCAGTTTGAATTGATTCATCATCATTTAAGATTTCAACATTGCGTAAAGTTTTAGCAGCTTGACGACGAGAAGCTAAATCTCCTTTTTTACCTAAAGTGATTAATTTTTCAACAACACTACGTAGTTCTTTTGCACGTGCTTCTGTAGTTTCAACACGTTCACTAACGATAAGTGATGTAGCTAAATCGCGTAACATAGCTTTACGTTGATCAGAAGTACGACCTAATTTTCTGTAACCCATGAGTTAACCTCCTTTATATTAATCTTCTTTTCTTAATCCTAAACCTAAATCTTCAAGTTTGTATTTAACTTCTTCTAAAGATTTACGACCTAAATTACGGACTTTCATCATGTCAGCTTCTGATTTATCAGCTAACTCTTGGACAGAGTTGATACCTGCGCGTTTTAAACAGTTGTAAGAACGTACAGATAAATCTAATTCTTCAATTGACATTTCAAGAACTTTTTCTTTTTGATCTTCTTCTTTTTCAATCATGATTTCAGCATTTTGTGCTTCATCAGTTAATCCAACAAAGATATTCAAATGTTCAGTTAAGATTTTTGCAGCTAATGAAACAGACTCTTGTGGCGTTATAGAACCATTAGTCCAAACATCTAACGTTAATTTATCAAAATCACTACTTTGACCTACGCGCGTGTTTTCTACAGTATAGTTAACACGTTCTACAGGTGAATATAATGAATCAACTGGAATTACACCAATTGGTAAATCACTAGTGTTATTTTGTTCTGCTAATGCGTAGCCTCTACCTTTATTAGCAACTAGACGGATTTTTAAATGTCCACCTTTAGAAACTGTTGCAATTTTAATCTCAGGATTCAGTATCTCTACATCACTATCATGAGTAATGTCACTTGCAGTTACTTCGCCTTCATCTTTAACATCGATTTCCAAAGTTTTTTCTTCTTCAGAATAGATTTTTAATGCTAGCTTTTTGATGTTCATAATAATTGCAGAAACATCTTCAACAACATTATCTATAGCTGAGAATTCATGTAATACGCCTTCGATTTCAATGTATTTAACGGCAGCACCTGGTAATGAAGATAGTAGGATACGACGTAAGGAGTTTCCTAGTGTAGTACCGTAGCCACGTTCTAGTGGTTCAACAACGAACTTACCGAATTTAGCATCATCACTAATTTCAATTGTTTCAATTCTAGGTTTTTCGATTTCAATCATTTACAAATATCCTCCTTGATTACGTCGACTTGATTTGTACTGTAATTTCTCAGTGACCTGCGACAATAACAATAAAATTATACGCGACGACGTTTTGGTGGACGACAACCATTATGTGGAACTGGAGTAACGTCACGGATTGCAGTTACATCTAATCCAGCTGATTGTAATGCACGGATAGCTGATTCACGACCAGGACCTGGGCCTTTTACAGTGACTTCAACAGATTTCAAACCATGTTCCATAGCTGATTTAGCAGCAGTTTCTGATGCCATTTGAGCTGCGAATGGAGTTGATTTTTTTGATCCTTTGAATCCAAGTGCACCTGCTGATGACCATGATAACGCATTACCAAATTCATCAGTAATTGTTACGATTGTATTATTGAATGTTGAACGGATGTGAGCCACACCATTTTCAATATTCTTTTTCACTCTACGTTTACGAGATACTTGTTTACGTGCCATTTAAATTTTGCCTCCTTTACCTATTATTTTTTCTTGTTAGCTACAGTTTTAACTGGGCCTTTACGAGTACGAGCATTGTTCTTAGTCTTTTGTCCGCGTACTGGTAAGCCACGACGGTGACGGATACCACGGTATGATGAGATTTCCATTAAACGTTTAATGTTTAAGTTTTGCTCACGACGTAAGTCACCTTCTACTTTATAGCTATCTACTACTTCACGGATACGACCTAATTCATCATCAGTTAATTCATTAACGCGTGTGTCTGGTGAAACGTTAGCTTCTTCAGCAATTTTATTAGCTGTAGTAGTACCGATACCATATACATAAGTTAATGAAATAACAATACGTTTTTCACGTGGAATATCTACTCCTGCAATACGTGCCATAATTATTTACACCTCTCTTTATTAGCCTTGTCTTTGTTTATGTTTTGGGTTGCTACAAATTACCATTACTTTACCTTTACGTTTAATGACTTTACATTTTTCGCAAATTGGTTTTACTGATGGTCTTACTTTCATTTTAATACCTCCCTATATTATGGAGTGACGATTATTTATAACGATACGTAATTCTTCCGCGCGTTAAATCGTACGGAGACATTTCTACAGTTACTTTGTCGCCAGGCAGAATACGAATATAATTCATTCTGATTTTACCACTTACGTGAGCTAAAATCTCATGACCATTTTCTAATTCTACTTTAAACATTGCATTTGGTAAAGTATCTAACACAGTACCTTCTAATTCAATAACATCTTGTTTAGCCATTTATTAACTTCCCCCTTTTTGCAATAGTTGGTTATCGTCAACAATCAACTCTAACCATACGAGTCTATAAGTGTTGTTAATAAGTTTAACAAAATTAAAATGAATTACTATATCGCATTGTCACTCTTATTCAATTATACTTTCGACATTCCATAGACCGTACAAGTTGATATTATTTTAAGTTTTCTAAGATATCGATAACGTCTTCAGTTACGACTTTAATATCTCTTGAACCATCAATGTTTTTTAATACTTTTTTATTATCATAGAATTCTAAGATAGGTTTAGACTGTTTAACATTGACATTTAAACGATTTGCAACTGTTTCTGGGTTGTCATCTTCACGTTGGTATAATTTACCACCATCAAGATCACAAATACCTTCAACTTTAGGAGGATTGAATACAAGATGATAAGTTGTTCCGCATTTTTCGCAAATTCTACGACCAGTTAGACGGTTCATTAATTCTTCTTCAGCTACCTCTATATTGATAACAGCATCAATTTTTCTATCTAATTCTTGCATAATTTCATTTAATGCTTCAGCTTGTTCAATAGTACGAGGAAAGCCATCTAGTAAGAATCCTTTTTTTGCATCGTCTTCAGAAATTCTATCTTTAACGATGCCCACAGTTACTTCATCAGGGACTAATTCTCCACGATCCATGAATGATTTAGCTTCTTTGCCTAAATCTGTTCCATCTTTAATCGCTTTTCTGAACATGTCTCCAGTAGATATGTGTGGAATTGGGAATTTCTTTACAATTTCACTCGCTTGAGTTCCTTTACCTGCACCAGGTAAACCCATTAAAATGATATTCATAAGTGCCCTCCTACAATTTATCTACCACCAAAGCCTCTATAATCTTTCTGAGTCACTTGAGCTTCAAGACTCTTCATTGTTTCTATTGCTACACCAATTACGATAAGTAAGCTGGTACCACCAAGCTGAATAGATTGAGGTAAGCTCATTACTTTAGTAGCAATGATTGGCAGAATCGCAATTACAGCTAAGAATATTGACCCTACAAATGTTAAACGATAGAGAACTCCAGTAATATATTTTTTTGTTTGTTCACCAGGTCTAATACCTGGAACATAACTTCCTTGTTTCTTGAGATTATCTGACATCTTTCCAGGATTGACTTGAACAAATGCATAGAAGTATGTGAATGTAATGATAAGCACCACATAAACAATCATACCGATATTACTCGATGGATTTGCCACGTCTGAAATCTTCTGCGACCAACTAGCGTCAGGGAAGAACAATGTTAATGTTCTAGGTAACAAGAAGAATGCCATTGCAAAGATAACCGGGATAACCCCAGCAGCGTTAACTTTCAAAGGTAAATATGTTGCTTGTGAACCTAATCGTTGTGTTGATTGCTTTTTCGCATATTGAATTGGAATTTTACGAATAGCTTGTAATACAAATATTGCACCAACTGTTAATAATACCATTCCGATGATTAACCCTAGTACTTTCAACCATGCCATTGTAGTATCATCTTGACCTACGAAAGACTGTTGATAGAACTGAATTAATGATGAAGGTAGTGATGATAAAATACCACCAAAGATGATAATCGAAATACCATTACCAACACCGAATTGAGTGATTTGATCACCCATCCAAATTAAGAATGCTGTACCTGCTGTTAATACAACAGCTATTAATAAATAACTAAGGATTGATTGATCAATGATCAATTGACCCTTTAGATAATTATTAAATTGGAACGCCATCCCAATTGACTGGATAAAGGCAAGAACAATAGCAAAATAACGTGTGATGTTAGTAAGTTTTTTTCTACCTGCATCACCTTGTTTTGCCCACTCAGAAAACTTCGGAACAATATCCATTTGTAATAGCTGCATCACAATTGATGCAGTAATGTAAGGCATTATACCCATGGCAAAGATTGAGAAATTCTGCAAGGCTCCGCCACCAAATGTATTTAACAAATCAGTGACACCTTGAGATCCTTGTCTACTGTCAAAAGCAGCTGGATTTACGCCAGGTGCTGGAATATAAGTACCTATTTTAAAAATAACTAACATTGCGAGAGTAAAAAAGATCTTGTTACGAACTTCTTTAGTTTTAAAGAAGCTCACAAGCGTTTGAAACATTAGATCACCTCGTGTGCTCCGCCTTTTGCATCAATAGCATCTACTGCAGACGCAGAGAATTTGTTAGCTTTCACAGTTAACTTTTTGTCTAGTGAACCTTTACCTAGTACTTTAATACCAGATTTTTCGTTCTTAACTACACCAGATTCTACTAATAAAGCAGGAGTTACTTCAGTACCATCCTCAAATTTATTAAGTTGGTCTAAGTTAACAATAGCATATTCCTTACGGTTAATGTTAGTAAAACCTCGTTTTGGTAAACGACGGAATAATGGTAATTGACCACCTTCGAAACCTGGTCTTACACTACCACCTGAACGTGCTTTTTGACCTTTTTGTCCACGACCACTAGTTTTACCGTTACCAGTAGCTGCACCACGTCCAACACGGTTACGTACTTTACGAGAACCTTCTGACGGTTTTAGCTCATGTAATTTCATTTCGGCACCTCCTTAATTATTTTTCTTCTACTGTCACTAAGTGACTGATTTTGTTGATTTGCCCACGAATAGCAGGGTTATCTTCAACAACTACTGAAGAGTTCGTTTTTTTCAAACCTAGAGCTTCAACAGTTTTACGTTGTGTTTCTGGACGACCTATAACACTACGAGTGAGGGTAATTTGTACTTTAGCCATAACTTATTTTCCCTCCTTAATTGTATAATTCTTCTACTGATTTACCGCGTAATTTCGCAACTTCTTCAGCATTTTTAAGGTTTTTTAATCCATTAATTGTTGCACGAACCATGTTGATTGGTGTATTTGATCCTAAAGATTTACTTAAGATATCAGTGATACCAGCTAATTCTAATACCGCACGAACAGGGCCACCTGCAATAACACCAGTACCTGGTGCTGCTGGTTTCATTAAAACATTACCTGAACTGAAACGACCATTAATAATGTGAGGTGTTGTACCTTCAACACGTGGAACAACTACTAAGTCTTTCTTAGCTGCTTCTACTGCTTTTTTGATTGCTTCTGGCACTTCTTGTGCTTTACCAGTACCGAATCCAACGCGACCGTTTTTATCTCCAACCACTACTAAAGCAGTGAAACGGAAACGACGACCACCTTTTACAACTTTAGCAACACGGTTAATTGTAACAACGCGTTCTTCAAATTCTTTCACTTCTTCTCTACGAGCCATGTAAATGTCCCTCCTTCAAATTAAAATTCTAATCCATTTTCACGAGCTGCATCTGCTAAGGCTTTAACACGGCCATGGTATAAATATCCTCCACGGTCAAAAACAATTGTTTTAATACCTTTATCGCTAGCTCTTTTAGCTACAGTTTCGCCGACTTTAGCTGAAAGTTCAACTTTTGAACCTGTTTCATTTGCTAAGTCTTTTTCTTGTGTTGATGCTTGTGCTAATGTTTTGCCATTAACATCATCGATAACTTGTGCGTAAATATGCTTGTTTGAACGATAGATGTTTAAACGTGGTTTTTCAGCTGTGCCTGACAATTTATTACGGACACGAGCATGTCTTTTCAAACGCACTTGGTTTTTATCAATTTTGCTGATCATTTTATTACTCCTTTCTTCTGAAAGTTATTTATTATTTACCAGTTTTACCTTCTTTACGGCGAACGAATTCTCCTTGATAGCGAATTCCTTTACCTTTATACGGTTCTGGTGGTCTTGTTGCACGAATGTTTGAAGCGATAGCGCCAACTGCTTCTTTAGAAATACCAGTTACTGTAACTTTAGTATTTTTTTCAACAGCGAAACTAACACCATTATCAGCTTTAATTTCAACTGGGTGTGAATAGCCAACATTAAGGATTAAGTCTTCACCTTGCATTTGAGCACGGTAACCTACACCTACTAGTTCTAATGTTTTTTGGTATCCTTCTTTAACACCGATGATCATATTATTAATTAAAGTACGAGTTGTACCATGTACTGTTTTATCATCTTTAGAATCAGATGGTCTCACAACTTCTAAAGTACTTTCATCTTGTTTATATGTCATTCTTTCATCCATAGTTTTAAACAATTCACCTTTAGGACCTTTAACAGTTACTGTATTGCCTTCAATAGTTACTGTTACGTCACTAGGGATGTCAATAATTTTTTTACCAACACGACTCATGTTATCGCACCTCCTTGTTATTTATTATTACCAAACGTAACCTAGGATTTCTCCGCCGATATTACGTTTTCTTGCTTCTTTATCAGTGATAACACCTTCTGAAGTAGAAACTAATGCAATGCCAAGACCGTTAAGTACTTTAGGTACTTCGTTAGCTTTAGCATAAACACGTAAACCTGGTTTAGAAATACGTTTTAATCCAGTGATAACACGTTCATTGTTTTGACCATATTTAAGGAATAAACGGATAACCCCTTGTTTATCGTCTTCAACAAATTCTACGTTTTTAATGAAACCTTCACTTTTTAAAATTTCAGCAATTTCTTTTTTAATGTTTGAAGCAGGTAATTCTAATTTATCGTGACGCACCATGTTGGCGTTTCTTACACGAGTTAGCATATCTGCAATTGGATCGTTGATTGTCATTGATTGTTGCCTCCTTTCAGACTTTTTATATTACCAGCTAGCTTTACGAACGCCAGGGATTTGGCCTTTATAAGCTAATTCACGGAAACAAATACGGCATAATTTGAATTTACGATATACGGAATGTGGACGACCACAGCGTTCACAACGAGTATATTCACGTACTTGGAACTTTTGTTTTTTTTGTTGCTTAGCAACCATTGAAGTTTTAGCCACTTAATTAGCCTCCTTTAGAGATTATTTTTGAAATGGCATACCGAATTGTGTTAACAATTCACGAGCTTCCTCGTCAGTGTTAGCAGTTGTTACGATAACGATATCCATTCCTCGTATTTTACTTACTCGGTCATAGTCGATTTCAGGGAAAATTAATTGTTCTTTAATACCTAAAGTGTAGTTACCTCTGCCATCAAATGCAGATTTAGATACACCACGGAAGTCACGTACACGAGGTAGTGATACAGAAATTAATTTATCTAAAAAGTCATACATTCTTTCGCCACGTAAAGTTGTTTTAGCACCAATTGGCATACCTTCACGTAAACGGAATGTTGCAACAGATTTTTTAGCTTTTGTGATTAATGGTTTTTGACCAGTGATAGCTTGTAATTCCTCTACAGCATCATCTAATACTTTAGTATTTTGTACAGCGTCACCGACACCCATATTTACTACGATTTTATCAATTTGCGGCACTTCCATTACTGAACTATAGTTAAAATGTTTCACTAAGTTTTGAGTAACTTCAGAGTTGAATTTTTCTTTTAAACGGTTCACAGTGGATCCTCCTTTCAATTAGTTATTAATTATTAGTTTTGATTTCTTCGCCTGATTTTTTAGCGATACGAACTTTTTTGCCATCTTCGAATTTATAACCTACGCGTGTTGGTTCATTCGTTTTAGGATCTAATAATTGTACGTTAGAAACATGGATTGCTGCCTCTGTTTCTAAGATTCCACCTTCAGGATTAAATTGAGTTGGTTTTTGGTGCTTTTTGATTGTATTGACACCTTCCACAACGACACGGTCTTTTTTAGGTTCAGTTGCAACAACTTTACCTTCTTTACCTTTGTCTTTACCTGCGATAACTTTTACGTTGTCACCTTTTTTGATATGCATGTGTGGCACCTCCTTAAATTTATATATTTATAAATGTATTATTAAAGTACTTCTGGAGCTAATGATACAATTTTCATGAAGTTGCCTTCACGTAATTCACGTGCAACAGGTCCAAAGATACGAGTACCGCGTGGGCCTTTATCGTCGCGAATAATGACACATGCATTTTCATCAAATTTGATGTATGAACCATCGTTACGACGTACGCCTGATTTAGTACGTACGATAACAGCTTTAACTACTTCACCTTTTTTGACAACGCCACCTGGTGTAGCATTTTTAACACTTACTACGATAACGTCACCAATATTCGCTGTTTTACGACCAGATCCACCTAATACTTTAATTGTAAGAACTTCACGTGCACCAGAGTTATCTGCTACTTTTAATCGTGTTTCTTGTTGGATCATGAGTTAAACCTCCTTTATCTTCACTATTTATTAAATAATAACTGATTCTTCAACAATTTCTACCAAACGGAAACGTTTAGTTGCTGATAAAGGACGTGTTTCTTGTATTTTAACTGTGTCCCCTAATTTAGCTGAGTTGTTTTCATCATGAGTTTTGTATTTTTTAGAGTATTTTACTCGTTTACCATATAATTTGTGCATTTTGTATGTTTCAACAAGTACAGTTACAGTTTTATCCATTTTATCGGAAACGACTCTACCTACATAAACCTTACGATCATTTCTTTCGCTCACTATAGTAACCTCCTCTTTAAATTAAATTATTGATTAGCTTTACCTTGTTCAATTTCTCTTTCACGAACAACAGTTTTTAGACGTGCAATCGTTTTTCTTACCGTGCGAATACGTGCAGTTTCTTCTAATTGACCTGTTGCTAACTGAAAGCGTAGGTTAAAAAGCTCTTCTTTTGAAGATTTAATTTGTTCTTCGATTTCTGAAGTGGTTAAGTCTCTAATTTCCTTAGCTTTCATTTGTTTCACCACCCAATTCTTCACGTTTTACAAACTTAGTTTTCACTGGAAGTTTGTGACTAGCTAAACGTAATGCTTCGCGCGCAACTTCTTCGTCAACGCCTGCGATTTCAAATAAAATTCTACCTGGTTTTGCTACTGCAATCCAGCCTTCAACCGCACCTTTACCAGCACCCATACGTACTTCTAAAGGTTTTTTAGTGTAAGGTGTATGTGGGAAGATTTTAATCCAAACTTTCCCGCCACGCTTCATGAAACGTGGCATTGCAATACGAGCTGATTCGATTTGACGAGATGTGATCCAAGAAGTTGTAGTTGCTTGTAAACCATACTCACCAAATGTTACATAGTTACCGCCTTTAGAACGACCAGTTGTTTTAGGACGATGTTGGCGACGATATTTTACACGTTTTGGTAGTAACATTATTATTTTCCTCCTTCACTAGTGTTCTTAGTAGCAGGAAGAACTTCTCCACGATAAATCCATACTTTGACACCTAATTTACCGTAAGTAGTGTCAGCTTCTGCATGTGCGTAACTAATGTCGGCACGTAGTGTATGAAGTGGAACAGTTCCTTCTGAATATTGCTCAATACGAGCGATGTCAGCTCCGCCTAAACGACCTGAAACTTGTGTTTTGATACCTTTAGCGCCATTTTTCATAGCTCTAGTAATAGCTTGTTTTTGTACACGACGGAACGATGCACGATTTTCTAATTGTACTGCAATATTTTCAGCAACAAGTTTAGCATCTAAATCAATTTTCTTGATTTCAATAACATTGATATGAACTTTTTTGCTTGTTAATGAGTTCAATTTATTACGTAATTTTTCAATTTCTGAACCGCCTTTACCGATTACCATACCTGGTTTACCAGTATGAATAGCGATGTTGATACGGTTAGCAGCACGCTCAATTTCAACTTGAGAAACTGATGCTTCTTTTAATGCGTTATCAATATACTTACGGATTTTTAAATCTTCGTGTAATAATGATGCGAAGTCTTTTTCTGCATACCATTTAGCTTCCCAATCACGGATGATACCAACACGAAGTCCGATTGGATTAATTTTTTGACCCACAGTGTTCCCTCCTTAAAAGATTATTAAGCTTCTTTAGCTTCTTCTTTACCGTCACTTACGACGATTGTAATGTGGCTTGTACGTTTGTTGATCGCACTTGCACGGCCTTGTGCACGTGGACGGAAACGTTTTAATGTTGGTCCTTCATTAGCATAAGCTTCTTTAACTATTAACTCATCAGTGTTCATGTCATAGTTATGTTCAGCATTTGCTAAAGCGGACATTAATAATTTTTCAACTACTGGTGATGAAGCTTTGTTTTTTAATTTTAAAATCGCTATAGCTTCACCAGCGCTCTTGCCTCTAATTAGATCTAATACTAATCTAACTTTACGAGGTGCGATTCTTATTGTTTTAGCAACCGCTTTTGCTTCCATTCGAATTTCCTCCTCTACTTGTTAGAAGTTATCTTCTAGTTTTTTTGTCATCTGCTGCATGACCTTTAAAAGTACGTGTTGGTGCGAATTCTCCTAATTTATGACCAACCATATCTTCAGTTACGAATACAGGTACGTGTTTACGTCCATCATATACTGCGAATGTATGTCCGATAAAATCAGGGAAAATAGTTGAACGACGTGACCAAGTTTTGATTACTTGTTTTTTCTCGCTTCCGCTTTGAGCCTCAACTTTTTTCTTTAGATGATCGTCAGCAAAAGGTCCTTTTTTAATACTACGAGCCATAGTGGCGCCTCCCTTCTTATTGTGAGCGTGCAGCAATCATGCCGCACACGCAAATAAGTCATTTTTATTTTTTCTTCTTACGTCCACGAACGATAAGTTTGTCTGAAGATTTTTTACCACGACGAGTTTTCTTACCAAGCGTAGGTTTACCCCAAGGTGACATTGGAGATGGCATACCGATAGGTGCACGTCCTTCACCACCACCGTGTGGGTGATCGTTAGGGTTCATTACAGAACCACGAACTGTTGGGCGTTTGCCTTTCCATCTAGAACGTCCTGCTTTACCAACGTTAACAAGTTCATGTTGGATGTTACCAACTTGACCAATAGTAGCACGGCAAGTTGAAAGAATCATACGTACTTCACCAGATCTTAATCTGATTAAAACATATTTACCTTCTTTACCAAGTACTTGTGCACTAGCACCAGCTGAACGAGCGATTTGCCCACCTTTACCAGGTTTCAACTCGATGTTGTGTACTACTGTACCTACTGGGATGTTAATTAATGGTAATGCATTACCTAATTTGATATCTGCATTTTCACCGTTTTCCAATACTTGACCTACTTTAAGGTTTTTTGGAGCGATGATATAGCGTTTTTCACCATCAGCATAAACTAATAATGCAATGTTTGCTGAACGGTTTGGATCATATTGTATTGAATCAACTTTAGCGTTGATGCCGTCTTTATTACGTTTGAAATCAATAACACGGTATTGACGTTTATGTCCTCCACCGCGATGGCGAACTGTCAATTTACCTTGGTTATTTCGTCCCGCTCTTTTCGGTAGCGGTTGTAATAATGATTTTTCTGGAGTTGTTTCAGTGATTTCTGAGAAATCATAACCAGTCATATTACGACGACCATTAGTAATTGGCTTATATTTTTTTAGAGCCATTGTCGTTTACCTCCTTATTGGTAATGTTTTAGTTGAATAGATCGATTGATCCTTCTTTTAATTTTACAATTGCTACGCGTCTTTTGTTTGTATAGCCTTGGTAACGGCCCATACGTTTTTTCTTTGGTTTGTAGTTGATGATGTTTACATTTGCAACTTTTACGTCAAAGATTTCTTCAACAGCGATTTTAACTTGTGTTTTATTAGCACGAGTATCAACGTCGAATGTGTATTTGTCTTCTGCCATAGCGACAGATGATTTTTCAGTGATTACGGGGCGCTTAAGAACGTCTCTTGCTTCCATTATCCTAGCACCTCCTCAACTTTTTTAGCAGCTGATTCTGTAATTACTACACTGTCAGCGCTTGTGATATCTAGAACATTTAAACCTTGAGCTGTAGTAACTTGTACACCAGGAATGTTACGAGCAGATAATGCTACGTTTACATCTTCTGATTCAGTAACTACTAATACTTTTTTAGGTTGTTCTAAATTTGAAAGTACAGCTTTGAACTCTTTAGTTTTTGGAGCTTCTAAGTTTAATGTATCAACAACAGTTAAACCTTTTTCTTGTACTTTATAAGATAATGCTGAGCGTAATGCTAAACGACGCATTTTCTTAGGCATTTTGTATGAGTAGCTTCTTGGTGTTGGTCCGAATACGATACCACCACCACGCCATTGTGGAGCACGGATTGTACCTTGACGCGCACGTCCTGTACCTTTTTGTCTCCATGGTTTAGCTCCGCCGCCTCGTACTGCTGAACGGTTCTTAACAGCGTGTGTACCTTGTCGTAATGAAGCACGTTGTAAATTAATTGCTTCAAAAAGAACACTATTGTTTGGTTCAATTGCAAATACTGCATCGTTTAATTCAACTGAACCTGATTTAGTTCCATCTACTTTTAATACATCATAATTTGCCATTATGCATATCCTCCTTTCATTCTATATTATTTATTACCTTTGATTGATGAAGTGATTTCTAAGAAACCTTTTTTAGGTCCAGGTACATTACCTTTAACTAAAATTACATTGTTTTCAGTATCAACTTGAACTACTTCTAAGTTTTGAACTGTTACTGTGTCTCCACCCATACGTCCAGGCATTTTTTGTCCTTTAAAGACTTTTGAAGCATCTGATGCCATACCTATTGAACCAGGTGATCTATGGAAATGAGAACCATGTGACATTGGACCACGTGCTTGATTATGACGTTTAATGGCACCTTGGAAACCTTTACCTTTAGATACGCCTGTTACATCAATTACGTCTCCAGCTTCAAATGTATTAACTGAGACTTCTTGACCTACTTCGTATTCATCAACATTAACGTTTTTGAATTCACGAATGAAGCGCTTAGGTGCTGTGCCTGCTTTTTTAGCATGGCCTTCAGCTGGTTTGTTAGCATATTTGCTCGTTTTGCTACCTTTTTTATAAGCTCGTTTATCTTCGTAGCCTACTTGTATTGCGTTGTAACCATCAATCTCTTCAGATTTTTTTTGTAATACAACGTTTTGGCTTGCTTCTACTACTGTTACTGGGATTAAATCACCGTTTTCTCCGAAAACTTGTGTCATCCCGATTTTTCTTCCTAAGATTCCTTTGGTCATCGAAAGTCCACCTCCTAAATTTTTCTATTATAATTTGATTTCGATGTCTACGCCAGATGGTAAGTTTAAGCCCATAAGAGCATCAACTGTTTTTGGTGTAGGGTTAACAATATCGATTAAACGTTTATGTGTACGTTGTTCGAACTGTTCACGTGAATCTTTGTACTTATGCACGGCACGAATTACAGTATAAACTGATCTTTCAGTCGGTAACGGAATTGGTCCAGATACATCTGCACCAGAACGTTTTGCTGTTTCAACAATTTTTTCTGCTGATTGATCGATTACGCGGTGATCATAAGCTTTTAATCTGATTCTGATTTTTTGTTTTGCCATAATTTTCCCTCCTTATTCGTCTACATTTAAGTGATAGACTTCTCCACGAAAACTATCTCACACAGCGCCATGGCAAAGCGGCCGGGTGTGTCAGTAACCTTTCGCTTCATCGCGTGTTCTTAAAGTCCAACATTAGATATGTTACATGAAAAGCAGTGATTAATCAAGCTTTTCTGCAAAAGTTTTTATACTTTTTGTCTAACACATACTTTGTTATTGTACTTGAATACGCTAATCACTTCAACCTTTTTTGAAATCTTTTTGAAAATCTTTTTAAATCTCTACAATTCATTATTACTTATTATTATTTAAATCCATTGGTTTGTTTTATAATAGTAGATATTAGGTGGTGATTTGATATGAAAAGCGGTATTCGTACTACGCTTATAATTTTGAGTTTTATACTCCTTATAGGAGAGTTTGTTTATGGTATTCCGTTTCTTGGTGGTAGCATTATTCTTAGTTTTGGTTGGCAACCATTGCTCATTAACGCCCTATTATACCTTGTAACTATGATAATACTTATTGTAGATAAACAAAACTCAATTAAACCAATGATGGTTATTCCATTATTAGGTCTTATCGGTTCATTCATTGCATTTTTACCTTTCATAGGTATGGTTGTGCATTGGATTTTATTCTTTTTAATGCTTTTCTTTATATTCGTACTCTTTTCAACTCCTCTGTATGTAGCTAACAAAAATGCAAAAGTAGTATATACAGAATATAGAGAAACTCATAAGTAATTAGTCTTTCTTTTTAAATTTGTTTTATAAGTTCTGTTAGTTAGGATTAACTATTTTTCATCGAGCGTATATTGTATGAGTCTTTGTTTGGTTAAATCATACCAATCAGGTAAATTCCTTCTTTATGTAAAGCATGAATTTTATTACCTTTTCTAAAATTGCTATTATAATGAAGAAACTTGTTTTTACTTCTTGTATAATATAGATTTGATGTATAATACTACCTACGAATTCTAAACAATTCCAAATTGATTATTTATAAAATATAAAAGCACATTGTTGTGTCACTTTGACGTTCAACAATGTGCTTTTAATTTATCCGTGAACAAACACGAAATAGAGAATAAATAATACCATTAAGCCATACATAATAGGATGTATTTCTTTATGTCTTTTAGAGATTAACATTGTAATTGGATAGAATATAAACCCGCAAGCAATACCTGTCGCAATTGAATATGATAACGGCATCATAATAATTGTAACAAAAGCCGGTACTGCAACTTCAAATTTCTTCCAATCTATTTCTGCAAAGTTTGAAGCCATTAAGACACCAACTACAACTAATGCAGGTGTAGTAACTGCACTCGTCACTACTTCCATAAGTGGACTAAAGAATATCGCTAATAAGAAACAAAAACCTGTTACTACACTTGCAAATCCTGTCCTAGCTCCGACAGCAACACCTGATGTTGATTCAATATATGTAGTCGTTGTTGTGGTACCAAAAATTGAACCTACGATTGTTGCTAATGAATCTGAGAAAAGTGCACGTCCAGCTCTTGGAAGTTTGTTATCTTTCATCATACCAGCTTGACTAGCTACTGCTACTAAAGTTCCTGCTGTGTCAAAGAAATCTATGAATAAGAATGTTAGGATAACAATTAGAAATTGAACAGTAAATAATTGTGATGGATCTTTAAAGGCTTCAAAAGCTGCACCGAAAGTTGGTTCAATACTTGGAACTTGACCTACAATGCCACTCGGCGTATGTATAAGACCAGTAATCATACCAAGAATAGACGTAAGCATCATACCAATAAATATTGCTCCTGGCACTCTAACCGCATAGAGTATAACAGTGATAATAATACCAAATATAGTTAAGAGTACAGGACCCTCAGTAATTTGCCCCAATGTAACTAACGTAGAATCATTGGAAACAATAATACCAGAACTTTGTAACCCTACAAAGGTGATAAATAACCCGATCCCAGCAGAAACTGCCATTTTCATCTGGAAAGGAATTGCGTTTATGATTATTTCCCGTAGCCCCGTCATAGTGAGGACTGCAAATACTAAACCAGAAAATAGTACTCCAGTTAAACCGACTTCCCAAGGAATGCCCATAGTTAATACAACAGTAAATGCAAAGAATGCATTTAAGCCCATACCAGGTGCTAAAGCAATCGGATATCGTGCGATTAGCCCCATAAATAGTGAGCCAACAAAAGCTGCAAGTGCTGTGGCAACGAAAATAGCACCTTGATCCATTTTCATATCGTCAGACACGCCATCAACGCCTGCTAAACTAAGTACTTGAGGGTTAACAGCTAAAATGTATGCCATAGATAAGAAAGTCGTTAGCCCACCAAGTATCTCTTTCTTATAGCTTGTTCCATGTTTATCAAACTTGAAATACTTTTTCACAGTTAGTTCTCCTTTTTTTAAAATACCTTCATATTTTAATATCAAATTAACTATTTTACAATAGCAAACACGAACTTTGTTAAATTATATATTTCGTTTGTTCGATTATTTTAGAATTTAAGGTCTTTTAGCGCGTCTTGGAATGGGTTATTCTCTATACCTTCATCTTTATTCATGTATTTTTTCATATCTTTTTTATTTATTTTATCTGACTTTTTATTTTTATGTCGTTTATCCATTTGAGCCTGACTTTCAGTATGACCACAAACACAGCGATAAACGGCATCCTTCCCTCTTCCAAATAATGTCATTTTTTTATGACAATTAGGACAGCGTGCGTTAGTTTTTCTTTGAACATTCTTTTTCGTTTTACACGTTGGATCCTGACAAACTAACATTTGTCCATTTTTCGTTTTAACTTTAATCATAAATTTGCCGCAAGTTGGACACTCAGTAGTAGTTAAATTGTCATGCTTATACCTTTGTTCACTTTCCTTAATTTCAGATACAACGTCGTTAGTAAATTGTTTCATCTCTGATATAAACTGTTTCACATCATATTTGCCTTGTTCAATGAGTGAAAGTTTTTCTTCCCATTCTGCTGTCAATAATGGAGAAGTAATTTTTTTTGGTGCTAATTCTAAAATTTGTTTTCCTTTAGAAGTTACTTTTATTTTGCCATCACGTGCTTCAATCGCATTCATATTAAATAATTTTTCTATGATATCTGCTCTAGTTGCTACAGTACCTATACCACCCGTTTCTTTTAATGTGTCATTATGTTTTTTATCATCTAACGCAAAGAATTTCTGAGGGCTTTCCATCGCTTTGAGTAAAGTTCCTTCATTAAAATACGCTGGAGGTGTTGTTTCATGTTGGTCTATGTTCACGCGAGTGATTTTAAGTGTTGCGCCTTTTTGCATTTGAGTAATTTGTTCATTTGTTTTTTCTTGTGTATCATAGGCTGCTTTAAATCCTAATTTTGTAGTGATTTTATCTTTAAAAGTAAATTTATATCTACCAACACTTAATTCTATAGAAACTGCTTCGTATTCATGAGGTGGCATTAGATTTTCTAAGTATCTTTGAGCAATCATCATGTATATTTTTGATTCTCGTTGGCTTAATTGATTCATATCAGGACGTACTTCTGTTGGTATAATAGCGTGATGATCTGATACTTTACTATTATTTACAAATCTTTGTTTAGCAGAAAATGATTGTGACATTTGTCCTTTTGCAATGTCTTTTAAAGTGGTAGCCATAATTGCTTGCAAACGGTCTTTAAGCGTATCTACCATGTCATCAGTTAAATAATTTGAATCTGTACGAGGATACGTCACAAGTTTATGTCTTTCATATAATGCTTGTAGTGTATTTAATGTCTCTTTAGGTCCTAAGTGATAACGTTTATAAGCTTCTTGTTGTAAGTCAGTTAAACTAAACAATTGCTGTGGGTATGATTTTTTATGACTTTTAGTTATTGTTTCAATCGTTGCCACTTGTCCTTCAATTTCCTTCTTGATATCTTCAAAAATTGTTTTATCTGGATGTGATTGAGGTTTAATACACTGAAAATTAAGACCACCTGCATTCAATTTCATCGTGAAATAAGTTTGTGGTTTGAATTGATTAATCTCATTTTGTCTCATTTGTACTAATTGTATTGTAGGAGTTTGCACACGGCCAAGTGACAATTGAGCGTCATATTTAGTTGTCAACGCACGCGTAGCATTGATACCAACAATCCAATCTGCTTCACTACGTGCTAATGCAGCGTGATATAAATTGTCATATTTACGACCATCTTGTAATTTATTAAAACCATCTTTAATTGCTTTATTTGTTACAGAACTAATCCATAAACGTTTAATTGGTTTATGATTATGTGCTTTATCTAATATTAATCGCGCTACTAGTTCTCCCTCTCTACCAGCTTATCTGAATATAATTGTACATAATTAAAGTGTACATAAAAACTAAATCCTAAGATACTCTAAATCCTTTTATATAAATAGTTTCAAGTGAAATCAATTTAAAATATACTGTACATTAATCTAGAGTAGAAAATTATCCTCAAATGAATATCTAGAAAGTATGAATATGAAAAAATGTACATTATTCTAATAATAAATAGGTTTTTATCAGTCAGTATTTCATAAACAAAAGGTCTTTTGAGTTATATTGTAGAAATATACTCAATAAACAAATAAACTATGGGTAATCTTATAAATAAGGATTTAGTCATAAATTGATAAAAGGAGAATGTAAATTGAACACTAAAAATATTATACAGTTCGATAATAATAAAAATATTAAATTTAGTACAACCTCAGCATGGGTCGATAGTATTTTTTTAAGTAATGGTAAGACTGAAAAAAAGCACTTTGCAGTAATAGGTCTTAAAAACATTGCTTCGAACACCCATATAATTCACCCTTTAAGTCAGTTCATTACCGATAACTGGAAAAATAAAGAATACAACACTCAAAGAAAACATTCTAATAACACAGTTCAATTTCTTAACTACTTAGTAGAAAATCGAAAAACCCTTAATATAACCTTGTTAAGCGATTTAAAAATAAAACACGGCACCCAGTATTTAAACAATCTTTCATCATCTGGGGTGAGGAGGGATACAGTTAAGGATGTAGAGAGAACATTGACTCTTTTTTATTTTTGGTTAGTCAGTATTAATGTTATAGACTCCTTTAGCAAGAATAGCTTTGAAAAAAAGGAATCACATTTCGGATTATATATAGAATCTCCTTTCAAACCTATGTACCCGTCAAGAGAAGCTAAAGAGATAGAACATACATTACCCGTTAATTATATCCCTCTGCTGTTAGAAGTTGCAATATCTGTAGCTAAGCCTATTGCCCTGGGGATTTACTTTCAAATCTTTGGAGGACTAAGAGTTTCCGAGGTTATTAATTTAAAGAGAGTACAAGTAGCCCGACGAATGAAGGAAGGTGATTATATTCTAAAACTTCAAAACCAAAATTTTAGAACTGATTTAAAGGAACATTCATCTGTAAAAAAGGAACGTAGCCAAAGGGTACTTGAGATAAATGGTTGGGGACACAGTCTATTTCGTGATCATATTAAACTTTATAGAACTAAAGATGGCACTAATGCTTTATTTGTAAACAGAGATGGTAAAGCCATGTCTCAAAGAAGTTATCGTCAATACTTTGAAAAAGTAAAAGATCATTTTATAAGATTACTAGAAAACCATGGTGACAGTGAACAAAAACTGATTGCTAAACATTTAAGATATATGAAATGGTCAACTCACATTGGGCGTGGCACTTTTACTAATATTATTGCTGAAGACGCTGAAAACCCATATGAAATCGCCCACTTGCGAGGCGACTCAAGCATTGATTCTTCACTCACATATATCGTTTCTACCGAAAGAATCCATAAAAAGATTGAGGACAAATTTTCTAATCTACATGAAAAATATTTGCCTAGACTTATTTCAAGAAAAGAGTGATATATAGTGAATTTGGATAAAGATAAACTGCTAACTACTAAAGAAGCAGCAAAATTATTAAACCTTGAGTCAACTACTGCTGTACTTCATTTAATAAAGAAGAAAACACTCCCTAATGCTTATAAGCAAGGTTCAGCATGGAAAATACCTTTGAATGATATTAAAAATATCTTAGGTAAACAAAGAAGTTCTATTGATACCAAAGAAGCGATGGAAATATTTCGATATAATAATACGACTTCAATAATCGATTTAATTAATCTATCTATTTTTCCTAATGCGTTTAAACTTAATGGAAAATGGAGAATACCTCTATCTGATATTGAAAACTACCAATTCAATAGTTCTCAATCGCTGAGCACAACTGAAGCAGCAATAGAACTTGGCTTGAGTTCAAATGTCGCAGTATCAGCATTAATAAGAAAAAAAACCTTTCCTAATGTTTTTAAGTTTCAAGGAAAATGGAGAATACCTCGTTCAGATTTCGACGAATATAAAGAGATATATTATGATAATGATTATTTAAGTATTGATAAAATAATGATTATACTCAAAAAGTCTAGGAGTACAATATTAAGCTATATTCATGCTGGCGTATTTCCCAAGTCAATAAAACTAAATGGTAGTTGGCGAGTACATAAAGACGATTTAAAAAATTATGAAAGTCATTTAGCAAAGAAGAAACTTGCTCTGAAGATGCAAAGAAGCAAATATAATAATAAAAGAATTAAGTTAAATGACGATCCATTAGTCAAAGATTACCTTTCTGCTAAAGATATCTCCGACAATTTGAATATAAGCAGATACGAAGTGCATAAATTGTTCAAAGACAACACATTTAATCAGTCAATAAAATATGGAAACCAATGGTGGGTTCCTATAAAAGAATATGAGAAATATTTAATTCACAGAAAGAAAATAGAATTAGACATAGAAAACTCTTTAACTGCTAAAGAGGCAGCCAAAAAATTAGGTTATAAATATAGTGCTAACATAGTAGAATTGATTAACTCTTATAACCAATTCCCTCACTCCTTTAAACACAATAACACTTGGTATATTCCAAAAAAAGAAATTGAAGAATTCCAAATGAAGAAAGTATCGAAGAACAGAAAGATAGACTATACACCCAGGGTCGCTGCAAAAGAATTAAAGGAGTTTGTTGATAATTTTGACACTAAGATAGAACTAACTGAAACTAAGAAGTTATTTAAACAATACTGTTCACAACAGATAAACAAAATAAAAGGTAGTAATCGTTATATGAGAGATAAAATTTTATTGTATAAAAGATTTTACAATAAAATGGTTAGCAATATGAATAACGAGATATTCTTGTTATCTACTGAAGAAATCAATAACTTTTTTCAAGATTCTTCTTCATTTAAAAAAGGGGAAAAGAAAATTTTGATTTTATTTTTAAAATATGTTTACAGTCAAAAAGGTATTGATCCTGAGATTGAATTTTCAATACTATCTAATGAGTCCCGAGAAAAAACAAAAGAATTATACAGCCCAGAGGTATTTTTTGAGATTTACCAATATGTAAAAGATTTTAAAATCCATATTCCTTATTCAATAAATAATAGAAGTTATGCAAATATGTGGGTTTATACTATTTTGCTTATGACTGACTTTATCAGAGGACAAGATCTAATATTAAAAACACCCAATATTAATCTTCAACATCTTGATATAGATGACTTAAAATGGTTCAACGATAATCATCTAGCAGATTTTCAAATTGAATCTGTAATAAAGCAGCTTTATATACACTTTAGACACCAAAGAAGTAATAAAACTGATGAACTTTTGACCTTCATTGTTTCGCCTGACTTAAAAGAACCACTTGCATATGGTTTAGTAATTTCTGAATTACACAGAAGAAGTATTGGAAGTGGTTTAATTTTAGATACTTTTACTGAAGGCAAGTATAATAATATCAGAACTGAAGGCAAGATAAGTCATAAAAGGTTTTTTGACGAACTTGACAATAAGTATGATTTTTTATTTAGCTCACGAAAAATGAATAATACTGTAGCAACGTATCTTTTCTATTCTATAGCAGAAGAAGATGGTCAGGATAGTGATCTTGCATTACATTTAACACAAGTCTCTCGGTCTCATAATAGGGGTAACTCTACTCGTCGTTACATTCAGGCTACAAATAAAGATGGTTCAATTAATCGTGTTGCCTATAATCTCTTTAAACGTGGTCATTTTGGGTGGCTATACAACTATCTGATTATATATTTAAACCATTTGGATCATGTACTTCACACACTGGAAGACCGGACTAGATTAATTGAAAATGTTAGAGATAATGTCTCTCCAAGTCATTTAGAAAACCTTGCTGAATTTACATTAAACATAAATTTACCATCTAACGAAAGCAATCAAAATATTGAGAGTTTTTTAGAAGAAATGTATAACAAAAGAAAAAATCTTGTTTCAAAACTTCAGGGTTATACTAAAAGTGAAATACAAGAGATATTGGTTAAACTATCCAGAGGAAATCTTCCTTCCAAGAATGAAAATGCTCAATGTTTGATTTCACCCAGTTGTATAAATCCGCAACTTACAAATTGTTTCTCTTGTGAATATGTAATACCTAACAACCTCATCTTAATTCAATTAAACGAGGAAATGCTACGTCTTATAAAGAGGCTTAAGGAGGAAGAAAATCATCTTCTAATGAAGAGAGAGACAAGATTTTTGCTCCATACCTTGTTTGTTTGGAAAGAAGCACGATTAGCATTTGGAAATGAAGTGGTCAACACATATATACCCTCCCAAAAAATGTGGGATGAAATTAATAAGATATCTCATAAGCTTAAACTGGAATAAAAAGAGGTGAACTTATGGAAATAAAAGCTATAGTCAGTCAATTTAACAATAATAGTATTATCGAGAAACGACAAAATGTCGATTTTAATACATTTGATACAGTCGAATATGAAGTTTTGTTTAAACAACTTTCATCTAAGAAATCCATCACTGGTTCATTTAAACAAACTGAATGGCAACTTTCCTGCGATATCAATAATCACTATATACCAATAAAATTTGATATCGATAGATATCCTGAGATAAATCTTGCATTAAAAAAATTTACTATTACCCGGTTGCTATCTGGAAGGAAATCATTAACTATTTATAATGAAGTGATTGCTTTAAAAAAAGCTATACTAGCAAGTGCAGGATTTAATGATACCGATAGTTTAGAAAAGCTCTTAACCAAAGAAACACAACATTATTCGTACCAAGGCTATCATCTTTTAACTGTGGTTAAGAGTTTTATGTCTTTCTATAAAATACCTCTTTCAAAAAAGATAATTAATCTTTGTAATGGTCATCTTTCTAAAAAGAAACTTCAAAGAAACCTACCAGCATTCGAAGATATTATTACTTTTGATGAAGTTTTAAATGATTACTTTCAAAATAACTCTACAGAAGACACACTAGAGTATTTACCAATAAAGCTTTGGTGGCTTCTAACTAATATTATTCCTTTAAGACCAACTGAATTTTTATCATTAAAGAAGGACTGTTTAGAATTCAATGCAAACTATATTTCACCATACAGAATTAAAATACAGAGAATAAAACAGAAAAATACAGAGTATAATATATCGGAAGACCAAATTGAAAGAATCGAAATCGATGAATCAACTTATAAGTTGATGAAAAACATTATTTTTCAATTGGCTACTGTTGAATCTGAATCAAAGTATTTGTTACCTGTTGAGTTACTATATGCCTTCAGACAAAAGAAATATACTAAAAAAAATGAAAGAATAAATAGAAGAGATTTTGATCTAATGAAAAAACAGTTTTATGAGAATATTGTTGAAGGAAAATATGGTATTTATAACCTAGATAGAATTAAATCCGGTGACACAAGACATTTTGCAATTATTAACATGGCTCTGCAAGGTTTTAACATGCTATCTATAGCTAGAATGGCAGGACATGATGAAATTAGAAGCCAATACAGCTATTATTCTCATGCAGAACATTTTTCACAGTCTTATGTTTATCGCCTGTCTCAAAACCAAATAGAAAATAAAATCAGTAATAACATGGAGGGCGGGATTATCGGATGGAAAAGATATATTTATGATAAAGGCAGAACTATCGATATTAATCAATATAATTTAGATAAAATTGTTGGTAGAGTGAAATATGGGTTTTGTACAGAAGAGAAATCTATTTTTCCGGATACATGCATTGAGTATTGTAAATTCTGTCCTAAGTTTGCATTTAAACCAGCAATTAACGAGCGAGAAGAAGCTATTGATTGGTTGACGAATACTTCTGATGACTTAAGTGTGAAAATTAAAGAATCAATAATACTGATGCGAGATTTATCAATGAATCTTTCAAAAACTTATATACAAGGAAATAATGATTTATTAAAATCTACATCAAAACAATTAGCAGCTTTCATGGATAAAAAAGCAACTATTGATTCCAACTTATTGGAGGATGAAGCACTTGAAAGAGAATAAACTAAAGAAGCGCCGTGGAAGACCTAGCGAATGGACAGATGAACAATTAATGCGACTTGCTTTGGATATAAAGTATAGACTTCATGGAGAAAAGTTAACACCTTCTTTACTCGAAAGAGAGACCAAAATTGGCAGAAATACGTGGAGCAGACGTATGAAAAACTATATTGAAGAATTAAATAACCCTGTCATAACTAAAGTCTCGCCAAATGACTTAAACGATTCATTATTACCAAGTATCGATCTCATTTTAAAAAGGCATGATATTGAAAATAATAATTTAAAAAATGAATTACTGGATTTAGAGATCTTACTGTACGATATGTATAATGAACTCAAAAAATTAAAAGAAAATGAACAAAAATATAAACAGTACATTGATGACAATAAGTTACTAAGAGAAGAGAAAAATAAGCAAGAATATCGCGCGAGACATTATGAAGAATTATATAATAATATAATTCTTTCAAGTATGTATCCTCACCTACAGGATATAAAAGAATCAGCAGTTAATCAATTCAACATTAAAGAAAAGTTAATTAACATGGATCTTAATAAAGATAAAAATATATCTATTGAGAACTTAAATTCATTTTTTCCCGATATTCCAAAAGAAGAATCCAGCCGGGAGAAAGAAGAACAGCAACGTAAGAATATGAACATTCTATTAGAGGATTTTGATATTGAAGAATAAGAATAGAGGCACGAATCTAGTGCCTCTGTTCTTATATTATTTTATAATTTTAATTTTTTCTCCACTTCACTTATAAGCTGACTAGGGAGAGTTTCTAATGCATCAGCTAAAACAAATATAGTTTTTAAACTAGGTTGTCTCTTCCCTCTTTCAAGCATACTTATGAAAGTACGATCTAAATTGCTTAAATATGCTAATTCTTCTTGAGAAATTGAATTATGTACTCTTTTTTGTTTTAATACTTCGCCAAATGCTTTATCAATCTCCATAACTATCCCCACATTCCTTTATTCTAATTCTTAAAGGAATGTGGCTTCAGGTCTACTGACTATAGTCTACATAAGCAGTGATATATGATAATATGGGAATATAAAAACTGGGGTGAAAATATTGAAAAATAATATAGATGATTATATTCAAGAGAAGAATATTCCAGCGCAACTTAAACAATATTTTATAACAAGTATGCGTGGGAAAAGCTACATCGATGAAGCAATGCTGGATGAAATAGAAGAGTTATATATATATTATACTGCTTTATACTATTTCGATGAAACAGAATTTAGTTCTTATATTATCACCACTCTTGAACGAGGCTCAGAACATAGTGCCTATTATTATTATTTAAAAAAGATTCTTGACAACAACTTAGAACTACAGTCTAAAGACAATAAAAAGTCCTTTTTAAACTTAAGTAATATAGATCTAGACAACTTATTTAAAGAAATCACTATTGATTTCAATAAACATCTAAAAGATGTGTATGATAATAACTTCGAACAAATAGATATATTAACAACGTTAATTCTCTTAGGTAAATTGGAGTTAATCAGTAACATAACAGAAGATCAATCATATAGATACGTATATGAAGCAGGCAAAGCAGGGCTGGAAACAAAGATTAAAAATATAAAATTCATATAATACAGAAATAATATCGTTATTATATTTAAAAAAAACAGGCTGAAACATAAGTCTCAGCCTAAGAGTCCTAAGATCTTTAGCCCTCATAAATACCTAATTTAAAGGATTTTAGCTCCTATTATATTTATCAATTTTGAAATACTCTCTAAAACTATATCCATTCTTGATTGAGTATTAAAGGACACAAGAAACTAATTTTTTTATAGATTGATTTTCATGACAATGTCATTAATCACTTCTTCAACTTCTTCTAAGCTGGACACAAACCACTCTCTAGGAACTACTGTTTTGCCATTCGGTCCTACTATAGAAATATTAACGTTCTTATGAGAAAGTATTCGGTGGAGTAATGTTTCAAATCTACTCACATTCAAATTAAACACTTGATAAGTTGCAACTACTTCAACTGGTGCGTAGAGGAAAGTTGCCTGTTTTTCTGCATTCTTTATCCTATTTTCAACTGCTCCCGTGGTAAAACCAATTTTGTATAGATTTTTAATAGAGCTAATTTGAACATCTTCACTTAAAGATTTAAGTACATAAATAAATCCTGTAGCCACGTCATCCGTACCTATATTGTCTAAAAGAGTATTCTCATTTTCAGTCACTCTTCTACCATTTTTATATAGCTCTGCACTTAGAGACCGCAGTAACATATCTGATTCGGTCCCATTTTCAAATATACACTTTAATCTTGCATTAGTTTTATTATTAACTTTTTTTCGCTCTCCAACTGATTCAACATAAAGTAAAACCCCATTTAGAACATAAAAGTTATTTGGATGAATATCTTGCTCATTTCTAAATTGTAAAAGTTTTCTTTTACCTTCCGCAATATCTTTCTGGCAAGCTTTGAATAATTTCTCATATCTATCAAAATCTTTAATTTTCTTTCGTTTAGCTATGTAACCTGGCATTGTCATAGGTTTTCGTATTGAGCTTGTGTCAAAGATGGACTTCTTACCGTTTTCCAATGAACTATCTCTCAACAACTCAGAAGACCCACTCAAAAGAATATCCTCAACAGAGTTCACTTCGGGTATTTTTGTTTCTTTTTTGTTTTGTCCCAATAACCCAATTTCATCATACTGCTTTAAATAGTTTAATCGTTCACCATCTTTACGTATACCAATTAAACGACTAGCTAATTTCCGTTCTTCCCAGTTGTTATCAACTTTATAAGGTTCTCTTCCATTTTCCTTTACAAAATCTATAATCTCTCTAAACTTTTCTATTTCTGGATCATAACTTATTTTATTGATCTTCTTAGTTTTTGATGTTATATCTTCGAATAAATCACTTTTCATTATTTCATCAATTGAATGATATCTATTGTTCATTTTCTTTCTTTCTCCTTAGCTCCTGCATATAGAGTACTGCCTCTCCCATTCTTTTCTCGATAGGATCTGTAGAGCTTGAATCTGGACGTTTGCCATTCCTTTGAAAGAATTCTTCTACTTTAGGCCAAATATATACCAATTCAGACTCATCAAAAGTTATACGCTTAGCTTCTATTGACTCTTGAATTATTTTCAATACTGGTGCATCCAGTTCTCTAGATAGAACTTCATAAGCTTTCTGGAATGGATTAATAGAGTCTATAAGATTGATTTCAAGATCTTCGATATTAATAAATTTATCTGCCATTCTTATAAACTTTTTATTCCCAACTTCCTCTGTTTTTGAACCTTTAAGTGCAGTGTCCAGTACAACATGCTGCCTAACTTCTTCTATTTCTTCATCAGTTAGCTTAGGATAGACTTTTTGAATTACTTTGGGTATTAACACCTTATTCAATACTTCTGGCTCTACATCGCCTGTAAATGACTTTTGGACTTGAGGGTCTTGGAAAATTTGAGCTTTCAAATCATTAATATCATTATCTATAATTTTTTTTACGTTCTTAGTCGATGGTTCCTTAAAACCTTTTACAAATAATTCTCCCTCTTTACCTGATGTTTTTTCTTCATCATCTTTTCTACGCTTAAATTTAAAATCAGGTGTAAGTACCTGTTCCATCAATAATGAAGCTGAGATAGCTTTAAGCATAGTGTTTACACTGTAAGTAACCAAATCATCCTCTGCATCAGGTTGTGCAATTAGGTTAGTAAATCTCGCGTGAGACTTATTATAGCTATCTCGAGTACTTCTGCCGATAATTTGAACAATTTCTGTTAGAGAACCGCGATATCCCACTGTTAAAGTGTGCTCGCAATAGGGCCAGTCAAAGCCTTCTTTTGCCATTCCAAGAGCAATAATAATATCTAAATCATCTACTTCTGTCATATTTCTTAAATATTCCACTACTTTTTCTCGTCCAAGTTGATCATCAACTAAATCCGCAATCTTTAGCACTTTTCCATCTTCATGTCTTTTTACAAAGATTATACCAGTCTCTTCATCTTGATACTCAACATCACCAATTAAGTCAATAATACGATTGACTTCATCGTACTTATCTTTTGTGGACTCACCAGAGTTTACATTTGGAATATGAACTATTGTCTTTAAATTGGTGTCTAGTACTTCCTGAATTGCTGTGGTGTACTTTCCTTGATAAAAATGATAGCCTATTCCAAAGCTTTTTAGATGTTCATAACCGTCTAGTTGCTCGTAATATGTATAAGTGACTTTATCAAATAATTCCTCTTCTTCATAAGACAAAATAGGAACAGAATCACCTCTAAAATAAGATCCTGTCATAGCGACTATATGTGCGGAAGAATTACGGATAATGTTACGTAATACATCTCCTAAACGAGAGTCTACATCTGCTGACACATGATGAAACTCGTCTATAGCTATCAGGCATTCATCAAATACTTTGTCATCTAGTTTTTCATATGCAAAGCGAAGTGTTGAGTGAGTACAAATAAGTATATTATCATCAGAATACATAAATCTTACAAATGAACTTACTTTAGATTTATCTCCGCCAGGACTTGTAAGGTTATTTTTAGGATTAACCTCCCAGTCTGCGAAAAAACCACTACTTTTTAAATTAGTGCTTTTAAAAGATGCTCCTATTGACCGCTCTGGTACAGCAACAATAACTTTATTCAATCCTTGGTTAATCAGTTTATCTAAACCAATAAACATCAAAGCTCTCGACTTACCAGAAGCTGGCGGAGCTTTAACCAACAAATATTGTGACTCTCGTTTTTCAAATGCTCTTGCTTGCATTTCGCGCATGCCATAGCTATTTGCATTTTTACTTTGCCCTGTCTGATTATATTTAATTTCTACTAATTTTTCCATATTATAGCTCCTCACTTGTCATTGTTTGATACATTTTAAGAAGTAAGTTTAAGCGTTCTTCATCATCTTTAAATTTTCTGTTTTGGTACAAACAATCAATAATATTATCAAGTTTTTCATGTGCTATTTTTAGTACTTTGGGCATAGTATTCGGATTATATAGCTCTGCTAGAGAACCACCTAGTTCTTCTCGAGCGTCAAGAATTTCTACAACGGCTTCTCTTATTTCATTTTTTCTCCTAGTTGAAAGCTTAGGAATTGGGAAAGTATTATAACAGAGCCCAGCTGAGTAACGAAAATCTGTTTTAAATCTACCTGCCACAGATTTAACCCAAGCCATATGCATACGAGACATTAGTAATCCAAGGAGGTAAATATCTGCATCATATATTACACTCGCAGCATCTGAGGCTATAATACTAGAATCAATTAAACCCATGGGAATATAATTTCTATTTTCAGAAGACACTCTAGGAATCAAAATTGAATGTTTAATAGTTTCATTAGTATCTCTAAAACTCCATGGTTTTAAAGCAAGTTTGTTTGTTCCTTTATCAGTGGAATTCTTTCTATGATTTTCTGTAATTAACATTCTCTTTTGTATTAATGGATTAGATTTTATTTCCTCATAATCCTTTTCATCTAGCCATAAACAATATCTTAAGCCGCCTTTAATAAATTCATCGGAACCTATCAACTTTTTAAAGTATGGAGATAAATTAGGATATTCATTGATAGCATTATTATATTCAGAGATAGAAAAAATTAAGCCACCCTTACTATTAGCCATATTACCAAATCTTAATTTTGGCAAATCAGAAATCGGTGTTCTCCTAGATTTCACTAAAATGTTGTTAGCCTCTATTAAATATGGATTAATATTCTTCACATTTTTTTTTGATCCGTTTGTAAATAAATACTTATCGATATTTTCATTTTTTTGACTGAAGCCAATAATTACTACAGTTACTGCAGCATTACTTTTAGCATTATTTGACCATTTAAAAGACTGATATGCAAAATTTATTTGGAGATTATATTTAAATAAGTGGTTCCATAACGGATAAACTTGTTCACCATGGGTAATTGAATTTGTAGAAACAAAGGCAACCTTCGCATTTGTATTACGAGCGTATTGAGCCCCTAATACAAACCAGGCAGATATATAGTCTAGTATTGTTCCATTTTTCACATCTTTAAAAACTGTTAACATATCTGTTCTTTGATTTTTATTTAATTTTTTTGAACCAAGGTATGGCGGGTTACCAAAAACATAAATTTGATCAGAGTCCTGACCAAAACAGACTTCATTCCAGTCAATCCTAATAGCGTTGCCACATCTAATATCTCCAGCTGATTGTAAAGGCAATGTTGCTCTAACTTTATCTCCAAAAATTTCCTCTAACTCCATATTCATTTGATGTTCAGCAATCCATAAAGATAATTTTGCAATATCATGTGCGAATTCATCAATTTCTATACCAAAAAATTGATCAAGTGTTACTGAAGGTAGATACATGAGGTTTTCTGTAAGTTCACGTTTTCTCAACAAAATTCTAATCTCCAAGCGACGTAGTTCTTTATAAGTGATAATAAGAAAATTACCTGAACCACACGCAGGATCAAAGAACTTAATATTTCCTATTCTTTCATAGAGCTCATCTAGTTTTTTCACATTATTATAAGCTCGTTCGAAAGACTCATTAAGTTCGTCTAAGAAAAGTGGTTTTATCACTTTTAAAATATTAGGGACACTCGTATAATGTGTACCTAATACACTGCGATTTTCATTAGTAGCAATTGCTTGGACCATCGAACCAAAAATATCAGGGTTTATTTTTGTCCAGTTAAGCAATTCGCCGCCTTCAATTATGAGTTTTCTTGATTTAGAAGAGAATTTTATATTTTGATGTTCTTTTGAGAATAGCTGTCCATTTACATATGGAAAATCTGCTAAATGTTTTGGTACTTCTTTTCGATCTTTTTTATCCAAGATATCAAAAAGTTCGTGGAAAAAATAATCAAGATCTGATCCATCTGATTTTGTCAAAGTTTTAATGGTATTTGTAAAACTTCCTCGTTTAAATATATCCGTATCTTCCGCGAACATACAGAATAAAAGTCTCATAAAGAATATATCAAAGCCTTCACTAGCTAAAATATCTTCATTCTCTCTTTTAACTGTATCGTATATCCTGGCAAATCTTTCTGCAGCTTTAATATCTGCTGGATTCTCTTTATCAAAATTAATCTTTTCAATCCCCATCCACCCCAAAAAGAATTCGAAGTATTGCGGTAGATCTTTAAAATCAATATCAAGCGCTTCTTGAGTTTTAGTATCTTTAGCAAGGAAGTTTTCAAAATTAGTCACAATAATATATCGTGGCTTTGCAGATAGCTCCTTTACTTCTTCTTCCACCTCAACAAAAGCATCAAAAATTTTATTACCATCGGTTTTTTTATACCATAATCTATTTTTTAAATGAATTTCGTCATCTCTCTTAGTTAAATTTTGATTTCCAGATTTTAATCTAGTAATCGTTGCTTTAGGTATGTTATAAACACTCAAAAAATCATAGATGAAATTTGAATGGTTATCTTTGTTCACTATATCTATTACCTTATCTTCTAATTCAATAACTGACATCTCATTACCTCTATTCTTTATGTATTAAAGTTTATTTCACTATCTATAAAATGTCTTATCTAAATTAAAGTACTACCATGTAAGAATTAACTTACTTCAATAATACACTTAAACCTACTTCACAACAATGTAATAGCAATAAATGTCAGAATCGTTTTGGAATTGTGTTGTTAAATAAATCAATGACTTTTAACTTTCATAAAACCTCCCTTATATTTCCTATGATATAATTGTTATCAATCATTTTTGAAAGGACGTTGAATGAGTAATGAAGAAAAGTGTAGTTATAGCTGAAAAGCCTTCTGTAGCTAGAGATATTGCACGTGTACTAGATTGTAATAAAAAAGGCGATGGCTTTTTAGAAGGAAACAAATATGTTATAACTTGGGCACTTGGTCATTTAGTTACTCTTGCAGATCCAGAATCATACGATATTAAATATAGAACTTGGAACTTAGAAGAGCTACCTATGATTCCTTCTAATTTAAAAACAACTACAATAAAAAAAACCAATAAACAGTTCAACTCAATAAAGAGGCAAATGAACCGTTCAGATATAAATGAGGTCGTTATAGCAACCGATAGCGCAAGAGAAGGAGAATTGGTTGCGAGATGGATAATAGATAAAGCTAATATAAATAAACCAATTAAACGACTGTGGATCTCATCAGTGACTGATAAAGCAATTCAAGAAGGCTTCAAAAACTTAAAAGATGGTAAACAGTATGAAAACTTATACCATGCAGCTGTAGCACGATCTGAAGCAGATTGGTACGTTGGCTTAAATGCAACAAGAGCCCTTACTACAAAGTTTAATGCTCAATTATCTGCAGGACGAGTGCAAACACCAACTGTAGGTATAATAGCTCAACGTGAAGAAGAAATAAAAAACTTCACCCCAAGAAAATATAATGAAGTTACTTTTAAGTCTAACAATGGCATAAATTTTCTCTGGAATGATGATAAAAATAACTCCAGAATTTTTAATAAGGAACAAGCAGACAATCTTTGTAATAAAATGAATAACCAAACAGCAATTATAAATTCTATTGAAAAGAGTCAGAAGAAAAAAACTGCACCACAGCTATATGATTTAACTGAGTTACAAAGAGATGCTAATAAAATATACGGGTTTTCCGGGAAACAAACGCTACGCTTAATGCAGCAACTTTACGAGAGACATAAAGTCTTAACATACCCAAGAACTGATTCTCGAGTTATTTCATCAGATATTGTACCTACACTTAAAGATCGAATTAAAGCATGCAGTGTTGGTGAATATAACAAACACACTAATAAGTTGGCTCGTAAAACTTTTCACTTACCAAAATCTGTAGTAAACGATAAAGCTGTTAGCGATCATCACGCAATCATTCCAACAGAAGAGCCCGTTTTTATTGATACATTGGATACCAATGAAAGAAGAATTTATGATTTAGTGATAAAGAGATTTTTAGCAGTACTGAGTGAACCTTTTGAATATGAACAAATAAAAATAATAGCAAAAATAAGTGGAGAAACACTAGTTGCTAAAGAAAACCTAACTACAAAACTAGGTTGGAAAGAGATTTACGGAGAGAAACAAAGTAGCAAAGAAAGCAACCTTAGACAAGGCCAACACATTGAAGGTCAGCTTCTTCTTAAAGAAGAGAGTACGTTACCTCCTGAACGACATACAGAAGGATCCCTGTTAAAAGCGATGGAAAATCCAGTTAAATACATGGTAGATGCTGATAAAAAAATGACGGAGACACTTCAAGCTGTTGGAGGAATAGGTACTGTAGCAACACGTGCTGATGTAATAGAAAAGCTTATCAATGGTCGGTATATAGAACAAAGAGGGAAGTATCTGCACCTAACTAAGATTGGAAAACAACTGCTGGATCTTGCTCCTGAAGATCTTCGTTCCCCATCTTTAACGGCAGAATGGGAAGATAAACTGCTCAAAATTGAAAATGGAGAGTTACAAAAAAAACAATTCATTTCTGAAATAAAGACATATACTAAAGATATTGTTCAACAGATTAAGAACATGGATGAAACTTTTAAACACGATAATATCACTGGAACTAAGTGCCCTAAGTGTGATGATTTTATGCTAGAAATAGAAAATAAACAGGGTAAATTTTTAAGGTGTAAAAACCAATCATGTAATAATAAGAAGAATATCTATAAAAACACTAATGCTAGATGTCCAAACTGTAAGAAACGGTTAAAGCTCTATGGTGAAGGTGATGGACAAACATTTACATGTGTATGTGGACATAGAGAAAAACTATCTGCTTTCGAAAAAAGACGCAAAAAACATCAAAAGTCCAAGGTATCTAAGAAAGACATTGATAAATATGTAAATAATCAAGATGATGAATTTGTAAATAACCCTTTTGCAGAGGCTTTATCAAAACTCAAAGATTAAATAAATATATTTTAAAATCATCTCTCGCTAGTTAACATAAAACAATCCGCATTTATAGATACAATGCGGATTGTTAATTAGGTAATAGTTTATTGTTATTCTAGTACATTAATTAATACATTTGAAAAATATGAAGGATAAGCAGTTAATTTTTCTTCTATTTTCTTTCTGTTGGATTTTATTTCAGCTATCAAAGAGTTTTTATTTATATAGTTCTCATCTAAAAGAGAATATATTTCATTTGAAATAATACGATCAGAGAAGCCAAGTTCGAAAATTGATATTTCCTTTTTATACCTTAAACCATATTTTAAATTTTTCTGGAGTAATTTTAACCTTTCAATTGTCTCTGAATCTACATCCATTTCATGTGATTCAATAACTTTAATGACAGATGCAATAACTAATGTCGCATCGTAAGCAAAGGCATTATCACAAATTCCTACGATATGATTCATTGTGAGATTTCTTTGACCTACCATTATTTCGCCTATATCTTCTATACCAATAATCTCAACGTAAGGAATACTATTCATCCAATTAATTGCCATATCTTGCAGAATCTCAGGTTTATTAAAGTTATTAAAATAGTTGTTTTGTATGCTTTCTTCTAGTAAAGGCCAAATAGTTTTTAATAAATCCTCTTCATTACCACACTCATTTATTTCAAGCACATAGGTGAAGACCCAGGCTTCTATACCAAGTACTTTATTCGTTCCATATAATGTTGTTCCAAAGTCTTTTTTTCTTTTATTCTCTGGTATTTTATCAGAAATATTTTTTGCAACCACTCTAAATAATTTAATTATTTCTTGTGCAATATCATCGTTCTTTTTATCTGATTCTTCTGTAGTTAAAAAATGAGCAAGTGTCTTTTTAGCTAATTCGTCTATTTCATTTTCATCTTCATCAAATGAATTTTCCCAATTTGCCATTAAAAAACTTTCTACGGAAGAGATGACATTTAATCGTTGAAGTACTTGTCTTCTTAATCCATCGAATGAATATTTTTCATTTTCCAAGGCGATATTTTGAAGCTCGTCATCCACGCTCTCCGTATTTTCATAGTTCATTTTGACAAGGTATGGAACATCAATTTCTATATATCCATCTCCTTTATCAGCATAGAGAGGTTTAAATACATTTAGCAATGAGCTTGAAATTGACTCAGAATTATCTGGGTTAAGCAATGTATTTATTTGCTTCCATTTTCTATCATTTCCTCTATGTACGTAATTTTTTAGTATCTCTGGGTCTGCAAAAATTATACTTCCCTCTGTATGCATACCAGATCGACCCACACGGCCTATAAGATTATGGAAATCTCTAACTCTAAGCCCTCCATATCTTGGGCTTGGGTTAAGTTTAGATAGTATCAAGTATCTTATTGGTAAGTTCACTCCCTGGGCTAAGGTTGATGTACAAATTAAATATTTGGCTAATCCTTTTCTCATCGCATACTCAACCGAGATACGAATTCCTCTAGGTATATCACCATGGTGAGTAAGAATGCCAATTTTAGCGGCAAGAGTAGTAGAATTTACACCAAGATTTTTCTCATATAAAAAATGAAGGCGTTTAATCTCGTTAAAGTCTGATTCTTCTACTGGTGTTGGGAAAGAAAAACCTCTTTTGTAGGCGTCAATTATCAAATTACACATTAAATTGATGGAATCTTTTCTTTCCGAAAAGATTGCTACAGCACCTTTTCCGACAAGTTTCACTCCCAAAAATAGAGCAATACTATGTGCATCACTCTTGTCAGGGAAGAACCTTTCTCTTAGTTCTCGACCACTTAACTTTAAAGGATATTCCATAAGTACGTTAGGTACAAGAAAATCTAACTTTGGTTTTTTATCTATCGAAAAAAATACTAAATCATTACTATCTTCATACCATCTTACTAAAGCTAGAGTTCTATACGTTGGTAAAAGATTATTTCCTAATATTATCGCACCTTTTTCACCATTCAACCATTCATTAAGTGAATCTACGTTATTTATAATTGCTGAAATAAGTATTGATTGAGCATTTTCAGGAATTAAAAACTTCAATGAGGTCAAAAGCAATTCATACGTAGTCCCTCTAGATCCATTATCAAATTGGTGACCCTCATCATATATAATTAAACCAATCTCATTGCTTAATTCTGGAGAGTTCCTTAAAATATATAAAAGTTTTTCTGGAGTAACTACTAATATTTGTTTTCGCCTTATAATGTCGGCAATCTCAAAATCCATTTGAAAGACGTCGGTCATTTCGTTTACACTAATTTCCTCATTATAAAACTTGGTTTTTAAGTCTGTACTAATCTCATTACAAAGTGCTCTAAACGGAGCAACAATTATTGCTAATGAAGTTCTGTTGGAAAGGAAAGCACTACGCACAATTATTTCTGTTGCCTTTGTTTTACCAGCACTGGTGGGCATCTGTATAAGTCCAGAATCACCTTTAAAAATACCTTCTTTACCAATCATATGTTGCGCTGGCCAAAGTTCTTGTATAAAGGAATCCTTTTCAAATGAGTTTCTCCACACCTCCAATGGCAATTTCGAGTATTCTGGCAAACTAAACCAAACAGAGTTTCTTAATCTTTTTTTTGTAAGTGCACAGATTACATCAGCAAACAACAGTTCCCTGGCTGTCCCATATTCATAACTTTCTTTTCTTAATCTATCGGTTGCTTTCAGTAATTCATTTATACCAGCTCCTGTTTTATAAAATTTACGGTAACCTTCATAAATTTCTATGAGATTATTTTCAAATATTGTATTTTTTACATATAAAAAACTACTAAATTCTCCTTCAAGAATCCAGTGTAATAAATCTTCTATACCTCGTGCTTCTAAATCAATATCATATCCTTTTAATTGATTAATTAAAACACGTGTGCTACCAGGTAAATCACAAAGATAATACGATGCAGCCCCAACTAACAAAAGGTACGGGTTCATTTCCTCATTTAAACGAGCCTTTAGATAGGAATCAAAGAATTGCGCAGGAAATTGGACTGTACTATTATCCAAATTGTCTAATTCATCTCCTTCAAATGGTGTTTCGTTAATTAGATAAGTCAAATCACCCAAGATGCCTATTGAGATGTCAAAAAGACGAGATGGGTGCCTGTCTACTTGAAGTTTAATTTGATCCTTAAAATCTACGTTATACTCAAACATTTTAGCCTTAGACCGTGTTATGTTTAAGATATCTAGAGAATCTATATCAGGCTTCATCAGCAGCCCTCCTATAAAGATTATGTACAAGGTCCATCATATCGTCGCCACTAATAATCAGTAATTCTAAGTCCTCTTTTTCTGGATGATTAGAGATATCAACTTCCGGAATAGTATCCGGATTATAGATATCTGATGAGAACAATGCTGCAGCCCCAAAAATTCTTTTATGCGGTCTATCTACTAAGTTTTGGAATCTTTCGACCATCTGAAATTCATCTTTTTTGTTTTTATCTTTGTATCGTTGTTTGACCGCGTTTAAAGATTCACTTAACCTGGCTATGTCTTTTGCTGAGTGATCAACAGCATTTTGTAGAGTATGCTTTGCATCGGGTTTTGTTGTCCCAGTATAATTTGCTTTTACTTCGTAAACAATCAGCTCATCGTCTGGTGAAGGAGTTCGGAAGTCATTTGTGAACTTGAATCCTATAAGGTCACTTCCTTGTGTTGATGAGTTTGGATTAACTTTTCTATCATAACGCGTTCGTGGTACGAAATAATCAAAGAAATACTCAAGAAAATCTGCAATCATAATCTCACTAAAATCACCTGAACGTGTAGCAGGGCCAGGTGGAAAAATTTCATCTGGAAACTTTCTCAATCTTAAATAATCTGCTCTGGATAAGCCTTCCGCTCTCCTCATACAATCAATTTCATAATCATCACAATAATGATTTCGGAAATGTTTTGCCCACTTACTCATAATAGTCGATTTTTCGTCGTACTTAAAAAACCATATGTCCACAACCTCTCCTGTTGACAATGTCTTTTTACCACTTGTATCATTATACAGCCAATCTAAATATTCAAAGTTTTTTGCATTCATAAATATCAACCCTCTTCAATTTGATAAACTCATTATGTAAATAATGGAATAGATTAAGCTAAAATATTATATTTATGAGTTGATTTCGTAGCCGGGATTAATAAAACTGTACATAATTAGTATCACGAAATTATTTCTGTACATAATTTTATTTTTGTACACGTATCAAAAAGCTTTTCCACACTATAAATACAGTAGAGAGGATAAATAATTACTGTATGTACATATATATTTATAGAGATACGTCAATATCTGTTGCAATGATGATGTCTTTAACATTATTGTTCTTAATTAAAGATTGAACTGTTGAAAATTGTTTTCTTGTCTTACTTATAACAACAGTTTTCATTTTATTTGGTATAATAGGTAAAACATCAAGTTTCCATTCTTTATAATTATTATCATACTGTTCTGGCGTAGCATTCGTTACTAAATGTCCTAACGCCCAAGTGACAATATATTTATTATTTTCAAAGTAGCCATTGCGCTTTTCATTAACATTCAAAGTATTTGCAATGTCTCTACCTACTGAAGGTTTTTCAGCTATAATTAGTGATTTCATAATTTCGCCCTTTCAATTTCAATATAATATTTATTGTAACATGTATATAGCACATCGAAACTTCCATTTATTTCAAAAAGTTCCTATAATTAACTTAAATAGTTTACAGACGGAGGTATTTTATGAAAACTATCAAATTAAACGACTATGACCAGATAGAGCAATTTATAATTAACGCAGATTATCGCTCAGCTTCTTATTTATACAAATTACCACCAGCACATAAAAACATTACAACTAATATAAAACAACTGATTGAAGATCCAGGCGTCTATGCACAAATAAATGATCAAGACCAAATCATTATGCTAATTTCAGCCTTTCAATATGAACAAAATAAATATAAAGTTCTTGGTCCTTTCGTGAATAAATCAGTTTCACCATCAGTTTCAGCTTTTCAAGACTTATTTGAATCCTTAGCACAGAGCAAATCTGAGTCTACGAGTTTCAACTTTTCTTTTGAAGAAACAGAACAAAATTATTTAGATTTTATGAAAACTATCCAATCTTCTTATAGTTTTACAGATTATTATTTAGTAGCATCACAAGATATTGGTGAAATTGAGCACGCACAAAACATCACTGAATATCAGCCAGCTTACTATCGTTTATTTAGTAAATTGCACGAACACACATTTAAACATGATGTTATGACTGCAGATGAAATTGTTGAATCACTAGATGAGCATCATCGCCTATTTATCTTTATGTCTGAGGGGCTACTGAAAGGTTATCTCTACCTTCAAATATTTGAAAATAGTCATAAGGCAGAAATTAAATATTTTTCTTCACACTCTGATTATAGACTTAAAGGCATAGCATTTGATTTACTATCACACGCTATACACATCGCGTTTACTAATCACGATATAGAAAAAGTTTTTTTCAAAATACGTAGTAAAAACACGACACTCGTTGAACGTTTTAATGAGCTAGGTTTTAATATCAATTATGAATATAAAAAATTTAAATACGTCGCTGCTCATATTTAATTCGTTATACCTTTATAAGCTTAAAACAGTTACCCTTCATATTTCACAATGATGTAAAATAATTTTGTATATAATCTAATATTTTTTACTATATTAATATTTTGCTTTAAAATATCATACAAGGGCAATCTAAGATAGTTATTTTGAAAGGAAAGTATTATTTAAATAGAGAGTGAGTGAAGATAAAGTATGGATATATTAATTGCCCTTTTACCCGCGTTATTTTGGGGAAGTGTTGTTTTAATTAATGTGCTCGTTGGTGGTGGCCCTTATAACCAAATTAGAGGTACTACATTTGGTGCATTAATCATTGGTATTATTTTATTATTAACTGGCAATGCTGAATTTGGTGACCCCACTATTATTATTGTCGGCTTAATTTCAGGTGCTTTTTGGGCACTTGGTCAAGGCTACCAATTGAAATCAATTAGTTTAATTGGTGTGTCTAAAACAATGCCTATCTCTACTGGTTTACAATTAGTAGGTACAACATTATTTAGTGCTGTATTTTTAGGTGAATGGAGTACTGGTACTCAAGTTACACTAGGCCTACTCGCTATGGTATTACTCGTTATTGGTATTGCTATGACGTCTATTAAAGGCAAAAATGAAGCATCAGAAAGCACGAAAAACTTTGGTAAAGCAATGCCTATCTTATTAATTTCTACTGTAGGTTACGTCGTGTATGTAGTTATAGCTCAAATCTTCGGTGTAGATGGAATGAATGCCCTTTTCTTCCAATCTATAGGTATGGCGATTGGTGGCTTAATTCTATCAGCTAAACACGAAACATCAATAAAAAGTACTGTATGGAATTTAATTCCAGGTGTTATTTGGGGGATAGGTAATTTATTTATGTTCTATTCACAACCCAAAGTCGGTGTAGCAACAAGTTTTTCATTATCCCAATTATTAGTCATCGTATCTACACTTGGCGGTATTTTCCTATTAGGTGAGCGTAAAGACAAACGTCAAATGACTGGCATATGGGCTGGTATTGTTCTCATTGTCATTGCTGCCTTTGTACTCGGAAATATTAAAGGTTAACATTAACAATCAAATATCATGTATTACAAATAGATAAACAACATTAAGTTTAAGGCAACGACAATTTTTCATTGCATATTAAATGATTAGTGACTTTCACCTCTAATCATTTAATATTTGTCTTAAACTTTTTGTTTTATACTATTACTATCAAGGAGGCGTCATACATTATGTTTAAAGACTTAGAAGGTAAAGTTGTAGTGATTACAGGTGCTGGTAGCGGTATTGGAAAAGCTATGGCAGAACAGTTTGGTGATGAAAAAGCCAACGTCGTTATAAATTATCGCTCAGAACGCCATTTAGAAGTTGTATCTCAAACTATTAGATTAATTGAAGATGCAGGCGGCAAGGCAATCAAGGTACAAGCTGACATATCAAAAGAAGATGATGTAGAACGTTTAATTCAATCTGCTGTAGATCAATTTGGTACACTCGATACCTTAATTAATAACGCTGGATTTGAAAAACCGATTCCTACACATGAAATGCCTTTAGAAGAATGGCAAAAAGTAATTGACGTCAATTTGACTGGTGCATTTATAGGCTCAAAAACAGCTATAAACCAATTTTTAAAAGAAGATAAAAAAGGTGTAATTATCAACACGTCAAGTGTTCATGATAAAATTCCATGGCCAAACTATGTAAACTACGCAGCAAGTAAAGGCGGATTAAAATTAATGATGGAAACAATGTCGATGGAATATGCACAATATGGTATTCGTATTAATAATATTTCACCGGGAGCTATCGTTACTGAACACACGAAAGAAAAATTCTCTGATCCAACAACACGTGAAGAAACATTAGAAATGATCCCATCTAAAATCATTGGCGAAGCTAGTCAAGTTGCTAACGTCGCAAGATTTTTAGCTTCTGACTTAGCGGATTATATTCATGGCACAACAATATATGTCGATGGTGGTATGACAAATTATCCTGCATTTATGGGTGGTAAAGGTTAAACTAACATTTAATCTAGTGAGCAATCATTAGCGCCAGCAAAAAGCACACTTGTAAATAACAAGCGTGCCCTAGGTGAGACTGAGACAAAATACATGTCTCAGTCTCAATTATTATATTGGCAGTGGATGACTGAATTGAAAATGTACTTATATCAAACTTTTAAACAACTACTACTTCGTTTATGAAGACAAGTAGTTCTTATACATGAACTTTAGCTTTTGCATTGCATTTTCTAGTCAGCCTTGTGGGACTCGGCTCATACGCTGAAATATTTTCAGAAAAATGAGATTCCTCCCCTTCACTTATACAAATAAAGCTTGGTAAATGTATAATATAATTATACTAATAACAATCGTTAAATTGGTGACCATACCTACCAGTGGTAATGTCTTATATTTAAATTGAATTGCATAAGGTATGATGGCTACACCTACGGGTAATAACCATGCAACCTGTAGTGTAGTTTTTACCATTTGATCATCAACTGGTAAAAAGAAATATACGAGTAAGCCAGCGATAACACCTAGACCATAATGTAATAAAATGTACTTCATCGCAATTGGTAAAAAGCGTTTATCTATACTAAAATTCAACATTAACCCTATCAAGATCATCGATAATGGCATATTAGCCCCTGATAGTACAGAGAAGAAATCAATTACTGGATCTGGAAAATGAATATTGAGCATATTTAAAATAAACATGATGATATATGTCATTAACGGTACTGATTTAAGAAGATTTTTCGCTAAATATTTAAAGTCAAAACTATCACCTGAACTACTAAAATAGCTTCCTACAAAGTAAGTAACCCCAAACATAATAATTGCGCCACCAATATCTACCATACCAAAATAAATCATACCAGTATTTGGCCATATGGCTTCTACTAGTGGATATGCAAATAAGCCTATATTGAGTGAAGCCATCATCATACCAGTTGTCCCTCGTATTTGATTATCATATTTCATAAAGAACCATACCATGATTAATTTTGTTAAAACACCATATAAAATCATCAGTATAGGTAAGACAGAAAGAGATAAATCTAAATCTGCTTCGTTTAAATTAACTATCACGAGCGAAGGCAATGTGACATTTAGAACTAATGTTGCAAAGACTTGGCTGTCGTTTGCCTTAAAGTAATTAATTCTTTTAAGTGCATAACCTAATGCAATAAGTAAAATAATTATGATAAATTGTTGGGTCACAATAAACCTTCTTTCGTTACATCTTTTCGTTTTCATTCCATTTTCATACTTTAACATATAACTCGGTTATTTTAGAAGCTTTCAATTTCATGTTATAATTTAAACTAAAATAGTGTGGTTAGTGCCGCATACAAAAGGAGTGTGTAAAAATGGATTTAAAAGAAAAATTAGCTGAACTAAAATATGATTATGTGAGACTACAAGGTGACCTTGAAAAAAGAGAGTCCGTCAATCAACAAGTTGACCCATTATTACGACAACTTGAAGACATAGAAAAAGAAATTGCATCTGTTCGTTCAGAAATTAGTCAAAAAGAACGTAAATAACATCCTAGTAAATCAATTTTTTACGTGCTAAGATTAAGTGCATACATAGAAAGGATGTAATTCAATGCAACTGTACCTTATCTTTTTACCAATATTATATCTTATAGTAAGCTACATCAGTGTATTTAAAATGCCAACAATCATTACACGCATTTTACGTATTATTATGGCCTTGCTCTTATTATTTGTTGTAGCAATTACAACATTATCCTTCCCTGCAGTAAACTGGTGGGTGTTCATCGTACTATTACTTATCATTGGCAATGTAGAAATTACAGCATTTAAAAACGGTAAAAAAGATTCTAAAGCCGTTCAAATCTTAAATATAATTACAATTTTACTATTTGTGGTATACGCTATTTTAGTATTAGTATTATATTAATTATTTAAATATTGAGTATTGAAGTAGTTGCCTATTTCAATACTCTTTTTTTTGCGTAGTGCATTATTTTCAGTTAACTGACAAGATAAGCTCTAAGAAAACAAATGATTTATTCTGTATCTTTTCTATATAATGACAAATAAAACTGCTTACACATATAATACTGTGTAAGCAGTTTTTCTGTAGGCATTTATTAATACATCCTAATATGAGTTACCTATTTTTTACTTTTTCTTGTTACGTTTATTTATAATTTTATCTTTCAAACTAAATAGTATTTCATAAATAACAGGTACTACAATTAGCGTTAATAATGTAGAAGAAATTAACCCACCTATAACTGTCGCTGCCATACCTTTTGAAATAATAATTGAGCTGTCTTCACCAAACAACATTGGTAATAGTGCACCAATTGTAGCTATAGCTGTCATAAGAATTGGTCTAATACGCGTACCACCAGCTTCTAATAATGCGTCTTTCATTTCCAGACCTTGTTTTTCTTTATTAATAACTCTATCTACTAGCACAATCGCGTTTGTGACTACGATACCAATCAGCATAAGCATGCCTATCATACTTGGTACTGATATTGTTTCGCCAGTTAAGACAAGTGCGATTACTACACCTATTACAGTATATGGAAGAGAGAATAGAATTGTAAATGGTGCAAGCGCACCTTTAAACGTAAGAACAAGCACTAAATAAACAATTATTATTGCTGCTATCATTGCTAGCACCAATTGAGAAATAGCTTTGCTTATATCTTCATTAGCCCCTCCTACTTTAGTTTCTACGTTATTTGGTTTATCTATATCGTTCACTTTAGATATTACTTTTTGAGCCATACCACCGACATCATCGTTTGTTACTTTTGTAGAAACTGTTGCAGTGTAATCACCCGCTTCTGTTTCTATTTTATTAGGTGTGGATGATTTTTCTAAATCGGCAATCTCGCTTAACTCAATAGATTGACCAGTTGGTGTTTGTACTTCTGTGCTTTCTAATTTTTCTTCTGTCCAGTTTTTATCTTTGTCTTCTTTAACTTTTACATCTATGGATTTACCTTTTTCTTTAACAGTCGTAACCGTTTGTTCAGGTGTATTTTGATTTAATGTCATTGCTAATTGCGAAGCTGACAAACCATAGCTTGAAGCTTTATTTTGATCGACTTTGATATTATATTGCTCATAAGTTTGTGATAAGTCTGACTTAACATTAGCTAATCCTTTAATATCTTTCATTTCGTCTTCAACTTTTTTTACGGTTCCTTCTATCGAATCTAATGATGGACCTGTAACTGCAATTTCTAATGCTTTGTTGTCTGTGCCAGTACCCATATCTTGATTACCCCAATCACCAGGGTGTTTATATTTTTCAATATGACTGAGCACTTTATCTGGTTCTTCGTCAAAATTTGGTGTGTTAGAATCATATTCCACCATTATCGCCATGCTGTTTGAACTTCCAGTAGGGTCAGTTGGCGTCGCACCACCAACTGAATATTGAACAGTATTTACTTTATCTTTTTTATTTAAATATTTCTGTACTTCTTCCGCATGATTCAAAACGCCTTCTTCAGTTTCACCAGGTTCTGGTGTATATGTAAGTGTCATATACTTATCTTCACCTGTGGAAATGAAACTTGTACCAAGTTTAGCAGCACCTAGCCCTATACTTGCTATCAAAATGATTGTACTAATAATAATAACAATCCATTTATGGTTTAATGACCAATTTAATACTTTTTTGTAATTACTACCTATCAAACCTAGTTTCTTTTCTTTATGTTGTTTGATTCCTTTTTTAAAGAACGTTGCACTTAATGCTGGAACAATTGTTACAGAAACAAGAAGTGACGCTAATAAACTAAAAGCAATTGCAAGTGCAAATGGTCTAAACATTTGCCCTACTGAACCTGTTACAAAGACTAGTGGCAAGAATACAATAATTGTCACTATAGTAGATGATAAAATTGGTTTGAATACTTCACTTGTAGCACTTATAACTAATTTATCTCCGCTTAATTGCTCTTCCTTATCTGATAATCGTCGGTATATATTTTCTACTACTACGATAGAGTCATCAATCACACGTCCTATAGCAACGGTTAATGCGCCTAAAGTAAGAATATTTAATGAAACATCTGATAATTTCAATGCCACCATCGCTATTAAGATAGACATTGGTATGGATAAAATTGAAATTGCAGTCGTTCTTATGTTTCTTAAGAATAACAAGATTACGATAATCGCCACCATTGTACCTAAAGCTGCTTTTTCAATCATAGTGTAAAGAGAATCTTGTATAGGTTTCGCTGTATCCATGACTTTAGTTGAAGTGACATCAGGATTTTCTTTAACAAATTTATCAATTTCATTTTTAGTATCTTCGGCTACTTTTACAGTGTTAGCATCTTGTGATTTAGTAACCTGTACATTCACCGCATCTTTACCATTTGTTTTGGAAATAGACTCACGTACATCGCCTACAGAGACATCAGCAATATCATCTAATTTTACTGATGGTACGCTTGCTCCAGCACCTTGCATTGCTGAACCTTGCGAAGAAGCTCCCGAACCATCTTGACTTTGTGCTGCGCCTTGTTGAGTTGAACCACTTGCACTTTGTCCTTGAGTGCTAGAGCCAGCACCTGCAGTTAGTGGGATTTCTAAATCTTTCAATGCATCTACCGATGTGAATTGACCATCGATAACAACAGATTTTTCTGTCTTATCAAATTGGAATAATCCGAGTGGCGTTTCACTTGTAGCACTCTTTAGAAATTGTTGAACACTTTCTGCACTTAAACCACTTTCTTGTAATTTATCTTGATCAAACTTCACAGATACTTCTCGTGACGTTTGACCGTTAAGTTGTGCAGTTTGTATGCCTTCAATTGTTTCTAAACGTGGGATCAGTTCGTTGTTAATTTTATTTGTCGTATCTTTGAGGTTATCTTCCTTATTACTAAATGAATAAGCTACGATAGGAAATGCATCCATTGAACTTCTTGTCAGTTCCGGTTCCTCAACCTCTTCATCAAATTTAATCTTATCGATTTCTTTCTGCAAATCATTTTCCGCTTTATCCATATCTGCAGTTTCTTCATATTCTACAGATACCATTGAAGCATTTTGTATAGATTGAGCGCTTACGCTTTTAACATCAGACATAGACCTAACTTGACTATCTATTTTATCGCTAATGTCTTCCTTTACTGTTTCTGGGGTTGCACCCGGTAATGCTGTTTGTATTGTAATTATAGGTGGTTCGGCATCTGGTAATAGTTCGAGTTTCATTTTAGAACTCGAGTATATGCCAGCTAATATAACTAACAAGACCATTAAGAAGATTGCAAATTTATTTCCTAATGAAAACTGTAATAATTTTTTTATCATGCGCTTAATCTCCTCTCGTACTTTCATTTCGTTATATCTAATTTACCATAAGTCTCTAACTTACAATATCATACATGCTAATAATTTTATAAAATATTTCGATTTTTTAAATTTATTTAGTATTTAAAAAATGCACAGTATAAAGTTTTATAAAATTTAAATCAAAACTTTATACTGTGCATTTTTATGTTTAACTATTTTATTACATTTTACTTACTTCTAAGTTTACGAGATATTCTAATTTTTGCCTTAGTAAGCTTCGGTTTTACATTTTCAATTAATTGATACAGTGGTTTGTTTAATACATAATCAAACTCACCTATTTTTTCACTTAAATATGTGCCCCAAACTTTTTTGAATGTCCATAAGCCATAGTGATCGGAGTCTTTATCGGGATCATTATCAGTACCACCAAAATCATAAGTTGTTGCGCCGTGTTCCCTAGCATATTGCATCATAGCAAACTGCATATGATGGTTTGGTAGAAAATCACGATATTCATTTGAAGAGGCACCATATAGATAATATGATTTGTTACCTGCGAACATTAACAACGCGCCTGACAAATAAATACCTTCAGGGTGCGATAGTTCTAATTTTTCCATATCCTCAATTAATTCTTGGGTTTTAACGATTTTATTATTTACATCGTTGATTTTATTTAGTGTTTTTTTATCTTGTTTTTTTTCAGCTAATTTAACTTTTTCTTGCTCAAGCTGTGATAAGTCTTCTCTTAAATCTTCGAGTACTGGTTTAGGCTCTAATTTAACTAAGAATAATTCTGCATCGCCATCTGGATTCATAGCATCGTATATATTTTGGAAATAACTAATATCACGTGTTAAAAAGCCATCACGTTCACCTGTAATTTGCATTAAGTTAGCAAATGTTTTTAAGCCTTCTCTATTAGAACGCTCAACAGTCGTACCACGTTTTAAAGCTAATCTGACTTTTGAACGATTACGTCTTTCAAAACTTTGTATAAGTTCTTCATCCGACTTTTCAATTGGTGTTATCATTGTCATTCTTGGTTGTATATAATCTTTAGATAAACCTTCTTTGAAACCTTTGTGTTTAAATCCTAGTGATCTTAGGTTTGTTAATGCGTCAGCACCTTTGTCTACTTCAACATCTGGATCAATTTTAATAGCGTACGCTTTTTCTTCTTTTGCAATTTGCATTGCGTACTCTAAAAGCGTTTCTAATGCGAGTTTATTACTGTAATCTGTAACAAAACCTCTAGAAATATAGCATAACGTATATGGTAACTTAGGTACCTTTTTGAATAATAGTTGAGCAACGCCTTTTACTTCGCCCTCTTCTCCAACTGCAATACGTTTTGAATACCATCCAGTTAGTGTTTTTGTTTCTGCCCATTTTGTTAATTGTAATAAATCACCCTGTGGATGCGACTTAACAAATGCATCATGCGCTTGATTTGTGATATTCATCTTTTCCATACAACTGATGTCTCCTTTACCAATTCAATACTTTGATATTATACATTGCTTCGCTCATAATTTCACATATAAACAATTCATTTGTTATACTATATTAAAAGAAAAAACGAGGTGTTTTCATGCGTATTTTTATTATTGGATTATTACTGATTATTAATTTAATCTTTGTAGTTCAAGCTTTTATCGAACCACTGTCAATATCATACTTAAGCTTAAGAGTAATTTTAGCAGCGTTGTCTTTTGTTATATGTGTTTACTTATTATTATTACGCACACATAAAGTCGCCACGTATTTAACTATTTTAACACTTATTATTTCATTGATACACATTTTCATTATTGCACATAGCGCATACCTTTATATTTATTAATCTGCCTCGAACTGATAGCTTGCTCCTCGAATAATTAAAGTATACGATGATGAAGTTTTATCGTCTCTTAATGTGACTGATTTATACCCTGAATGTTCACCATCATAAATGTGGTAAACGACATCATCATTTTTTAATTTTAATGCAGTATATGTTTTAGTTTCACTTATTTTTTCCATATCAAACCAATATTCCCATTTTTTTACAGTATGCTCTCGTTCTGTGCTGTGTATATTAATTGTTCTAATCGTAAATTCTTTTTGTTGCAACGGTTCTAATTTTGCATTTCTCACTTCTTCAGCTTCACTCCACTGTATAAAAAATGGTGGTTTTACTCTATAGTCTGGATCTGCAATATAAAGCAATTTCCAAGATGTTTTATCACCTTTCACATTTTCCCTATGCATATCTATGGGACCAATGACCTCTATATTTCTCGTTTCCAAATCTTTTTTCAATTGATGAATATCTTGCGTACGAAATGCCAGTGTTTTTATACCTTGACTATAATTATCTTGTACTATTTTAGAAGGAAACGATACACGTCCTTCATCTGTTTTTATCATTTTTAATAATACGTCGGGTTTATACACGTCTAACAACTCTATATATGCATTATTCAAATAGGCTAATCTGTTATAAGTTCCCAACCTTTCATGGTGGCCACCTTGATGTAATTTAAACAAATGCCCCGGATATTTAAAGTTATCTAATTGATGAATATAATGAATCATATGATCTAATTTTAAATACTGCATTAGGTATCTCCCTTATTTTAGCTTTAACTATATCTTAACAAATTGTATACCACTTTACTTGTCTTAACTAACGCTACGTAATAAATTTCTTATCTCCATAAACTTTTTCTTGAATTTTAATGATTTTACATCGCCTACTATTGATTTTTTTATTAAAAAAGAATAGAATAAGTATGCTGTAAATTAAGTTAGCAAAGCTAACTATATTAGGAGGTCATTATGGAAAAAAATATTATATTTAATAACCTTATTGCAATTTATAGACCATACACAAAATTGTTTCAACCTATATTTGAAGAGTTTGATCTATATCCTGCTCAATGGTTAGTATTTAAAGATATAGCATACAATGCGCCTACTACTTTGGTACAAATATCAAAGCGCCGTGCCATCGAGAAACCAACGACACGTAAGATTTTAAAAGTACTTTCTGAAAAATCATTGCTTTCAATTGAGCCTGGAATTGATAAAAGGGAGAAATTATTAGCACTCTCAAAAGAAGGTCAGCTATTATATAACAACATTAGTACTCGAGTTGATAAGGTACAAGATCAGCTTATTGAAGACACAGGATTATCTGAAGGCGATCTTAAACAGGCGGTTAAAACTATTCAATCAATACATGAAGCTATAACAAAAATGGAGGAAGGGTAATATGAATCAAGCAATACCAACAAAATCACCCATATGGACAAAAAGTTTTAATATAAACTTTATAACCAATTTTTTAATATACTTATGTATGTACTTACTTATAGTAATAATCGCCAGTTATGCTAAATCTGAATATAATGTTTCAGATAGCACCGCTGGCTTAGTAACAGGACTCTTTATCATAGGTTCCTTAATTGGCCGTTTTGTAACTGGTAAATATGTAAATAAAGTCGGACCGAAACGTATATTGTTAATTGGATTAGTATTTTTACTCGTTACCCAATTGTTATATTTTATAGAAGGTTCTATAACATTACTCATGTTTACTAGACTAATCAACGGTATTGCTACAGGAATTACTACAACGGCAACAGGCACCATCGCTGCTTATGTCACGCCTAATGATAGAAAAAGTGAAGGCATTAGTTTATTTTCTTTAAGCCTTGTTATTGGTGCAGCTATTGGCCCTTTCCTTGGTTTACTATTAATTAATACTTTTCCAATTAAAATGTTATTCTTAATTTGTCTTGTTTGTGGTGTAGTAAGCTTATTAATTTCTTTCTTTGTAAATCTACAATTTAAGCTCGATACAACTGATACAACTACTCAAAAAACAACAAGTAAAAAATTCAACATTAATAATTACATTGCAAAAGAAGCCATACCTGTAGCAATAATTATGTTGATTTCAGGTTTAACTTATTCTTCAATACTTACATTTTTGCAATTCTTTGCTCAAGAGATAAATTTAGTAACGATTTCTAGTTACTTCTTTATATTTTATGCCATTGCATCATTGATCACTCGACCAATTGCAGGTCGTCTCATGGATCAAAAAAATGAGAACGTCATTGCATATCCTGCCTTTGTATTCTTAATCCTTACATTCGTTACTTTAAGTATTACAAATAATGGTTGGTTACTCATTCTTGCTGGCTTGTTCTTAGGTGCAGGTTATGGAAATATTTCATCCTGTATGCAAGCTATTGCCATTAAAGTATCACCACCTGCTAAATATGGTATAGCAACTTCAACCTATTTTATCGGATTAGATTTAGGAGTTGGGTTTGGACCATATGTTTTAGGCTTTATGACATCCTCCGTATCTTATGCACAATTATATGCTATTATGGCCGTCATCGTACTTATAGCAGCTATTATTTATTTCTTCTTACATGGCAGAAAAGTTAAACAACTTAACTCATTGTAATAAAAAGAGAACGGAAAGGAATCAAATTTTGATTTCTTAGTCCCGTTCTCTTTTTTATGTATGCTTTTATGTAGGCTTGATTATTGTGCTACTTTAATCGTTTCTATTTCTTGTATAATATCATCAAAAATCTTAGTTTGAATATCATTGAAATAATAATAAACTTGTCTTTCGTCTGTCTCAGAGCGAACTTTAGACATGAGTTCTTTTTTATAAATTTTTCGTATAATCACGTCAATCTTGCTCGTGTCCCATAACATTTCGAAATGAAGTGTATCTCTCAATTCTTTTCCGCTAATTTTTTTAGCTTCATACACTTTATACAACACAACAAATTCTTCAATTGATAAATGATGTACGGTCTTCAACCAATGTTTTAATTGACTTAATGCTCTTTCAGAAGTTATAAAATAAGATACTTTACTTTCCATAATAATGGCCTCCTCATCGTTTTTTCTTGTTGTTTTAATGGCTTTATAATGAATATGCTTCGAAAATATTATATAATATTTTCTTCATTAAATCTATTATTTTAAAAGTAATAGATAAATATTTTTTACTATTGTCTTTCATTTATATAGCTTCTTATACATAACAAGCATTTTTTTGTTTTAATTAAATCCCTAAAGTAAATATAAACATTTTTTACTAATAGAATATCTTAAAAAATCTTTATTTTAAAATTTGAAAATGTCTATTATTAACCTTTATTTTGTTAAATAAATAGAATAATTTTTTATCTTGTGATTTAACACAAAAAACGCTGAGAGCATATTTATTTAAGCTGCTCCAGCGTTTTATGATTTTAGATATTATGTCAGCGTCAAAACTATAACAAGTCTAATAGATAGATTGACAACTATCTAGTGATACTAACCACCAATATAATTCATATTAATTTTTTTGCGCTTTCTATTTGCTACAGTTTGTTCCGTACGTTCATCTGAATATCTATCATCTCTAACGTTCCATAGTACTTTAAATTGTTCAAATAGCTCGTCATCAGTTGCTCCAGCACGCATAAATGATTTCACATTAAAGCCATCTACTGTACTAAATAGACAACTATAGAACTTACCGTCTGATGACAATCGACCGCGTGTACAAGTAGAGCAGAAAGATTGAGATACACTAGTGATAAGACCAAACTGCGCACCATTATCTTTATGACGATAATATTTAGCGACTTCGCCAAAATATTTTGGCTCAACAGATTCAATATCAAACTCATTTTCTATCATATTTAACATTTCATCTTTTGTTACCACTTTACTAAAATCCCATCCATTATCGTTTCCAACATCCATAAATTCTATAAATCTAATCTCAATATCTTTCTCTTTGAAATACTGAATCATAGGTAGAATTTGGTTATCATTTACACCTTTTTGTATAACCACATTTACTTTCACATGGAATCCTATGGAAATTGCATAATCAATCTGTTGCAATATTGTAGAAGCTTTTATATTTCTATTATTAATCGCTTGAAACACTTTGTCTTCAATTGCATCTAAACTTACATTAATACGTCTTAAACCCGCATCATATAATTTTTGACCATGTTTTTTTAACAATAAGCCATTTGTCGTTAGACCAATATCCTCTACGCCATCAATCTGATTCAATTCATAAATCAATTTATATAAATCACGTCTGAGTAATGGTTCACCGCCTGTAATACGTATTTTTTTCACACCTAATTGTGTGTATACTTTCGAAATACGTACCATTTCATCAAATGTAAGAAGCTCGTCTTTAGGTAAGAAAACAAAATCATCGCCAAAGATTTCTTTAGGCATGCAATAATCACAACGGAAATTGCATCGATCTGTAACTGATAATCTTAAGTCACGTATCGGCCGCCCGAGTTTATCAGTGATTTGTTCTACCATATCGTTAGCCCCCCTTTTATCTATTTATAATTTCATGTTGTAAAGCGTCCAAATCATGCTGGAAATTAATATTTTTATACCAATAATCAGGTGATTCAATTGTATTAACATCTAACCAATCGCTTGCAACTTTAGTATAAACATTCTTTAAACTATAATCATCTGAATTCAGTGCCTTATCAATGTAAGTTAAAGTATGTGGACTGTAAAAGGCAAGTGTAGGTATCGGTTTACCCGCTTCTTTAAAACCTGCAATATCTAACTGGTCTTCAATAAGGTGTTCCACCATAAATTGATATAATTTACTTATCGCTTTTTGAGTAATCATAGGTGTGTCAACGGAAATAACAAAGAAAAGTTCTTCCTCTAGGTGTTGGCTCATGACTGATCTAATACCTGCCAAAGGCCCTTTATCTTTATTCTGGTGTTCATCTATAATTATATTTGGGTAATCAAATTGTGTCGCAAGATTTTCATTGGTACTTATAATAATTTGATTAAACATGTTCGTTGCTTCTAACACATCTATAATTCGCTCATAAAATGTTTGCGATTCAATTTGTGCAAAAGCCTTAGGTTCACCGAATCTCTCTGACTGTCCTCCGGCAAGTATAATTGCTTTCATCTCTTCTTTACCCTCCGCTAACTGGTGGAATCAATGCGACAGTGTCATTAGGTTGGACAATGTCATCATTTTTCACAAATTCTTCATTTACTGCTATTTGAAATTTTTTATCACTAATACTAGGATAACGTTTAAATAAATCTGTAATAAATTCATCTACAGTAATATCATAACTTAAATCGATGTCTTCTGATTGTTTTGCTAATATTTCTTTTATCTCTGCAAAATAAAGTACTTTCATGATTGGCCTCCTTCAATCGCATCCTCATAGCTTCCATGTTGATGTCCTTGCCATTGTGCACCATCTTCCCATATTTCCTTTTTCCAAATAGGTACGATTTCTTTGATACGCTCAATTGCATATTCATTTGCTCTGTATGCATCTTTTCGATGTGGCGAAGATACACTAATAAGTACTGCAATATCTGAAATAGCTAACGGGCCAATTCTATGAACGATTGTCGTTTGTGTACCAGGCCATTGTTCTGAAATTTCATCACCTATTTGAGCTAACTTTTTTTCTGCCATAGGAATATAGGCTTCATACTCTAAATACTCTGTTTTAATTCCTTTTGTCCATTCCCTTACATGACCTGTAAAAACAACAACTGCACCTTGATGTTCATTCAGTACATAAGATCTATATTGCTCTGTCTGTATCGGCTCGCTTGTCACTTCAAATTGCTTCATTTAATTCATTCCTTTGATATTAAAAAAGATAATAACCATTGGTCATACTGACGTAAAGCCTCTGGTTTTGATATATTAATGGCATACTTAATATGTGTTAAATGATTTAGTGCATTTCGGTCGTTTTCATCACGATAAACTAACACTTTATCGTAACTTGCTTCTTTAAAACCCTCTACCAATATTACGTTACTGTCTATTGTAACAGATTCTTCTATGATTTCATCAAGCGTTTTGTTTTGTGTTCTGGTGACACTTTGTTGGTAAGCATTACCTTGAACAATACTTTGATCTGCACCTGCATAAAAGTGTTTCATATGGTCAACATGATTATTTTGTAATGTGATATCAGGGTGGTCCTCAGAGTTATGATGTCCATGATGTTTCACCGTTGCTACTGTGTGGTGATGTTCTTTTAATACCTGAATTGTATGTTCCATTAATGTGGTTTTCCCAGAGCTTTTCAATCCAACAATTTGTAAAATCATATAAAGCATTCCGTTTCATAAGCTTGTGATTCAGTTAATATTACATTTACCGTATAACCTTTTTTATATCCTCTTGTTCCACCTGGTAACATAATCATGGCATTACTATGTGCAATCGCTACAACTGCACCTGATTTGTTAAATCCTGAAGGAACTGCTGTCATTTCTTTGCCGTTAAAAGTGACCGTAGCACGAATAAATCTCGTAAATGGGTTTGCTTTTGTAAAATCTTCCATCAATGTAGCTTGCACGACTTGAGGATAAAGTGCATTTGCATGCATCATATGTTGAACTGCTGGCTTAACGTATAACTCAAAGCCTGTAAAGCATGCTGATGGATTTCCAGATAAACCAAATAGATACTTACCTTCTGCTACTGCTACTGTCGTCACACTTCCTGGACGCATAGCAATTTTATTAAAAAGGACTTCAGCATTTAATGCTTCGTGTATTTGTGGTAAATAATCAAAATCCCCAACTGATACACCGCCAGTAGTAATGACGATATCATGCTGTTGCATCGCTTCTGTAACCACTTGAATACTACTTTCTAAATCATCTTGTTGTATTTGATAACGTTTTACTTGTAAGTCTAATTTACTAGCCAATGCAGTAATCATTGGCCCATTAGAATTCCTTATTTTCCCAGGTTCTAAATCATCACTCACATCTAATAACTCACTTCCTGTAGCAATTACGGCTACGCTTGGTTTTTTAAAAACAGGAACTTGTGCATAGCCATATGTAGCTAATACTGCAATGGCACCAGGATTAATTTGTTGTCCTTTTTGTAAAATAACGTCACCTATTTGAGTTTCTTCACCTTTTAAAGAGACGTTCTCATTTGGTTTAAATGCTTTACGTAATGTGAAACTTTGTCCTTGTTCTACAGTTTGTTCTAACATGACGACTGCATCTGCACCTTCAGGCATCGCGGCACCTGTCATAATTCGAACTGCTTCAAACGCACCAACTTTTTTATCTGAAACAGCACCGGCACCAATATGGTCAATTACATTGAAAGTTAGACGGTGCGCACCACTTGCATTTGTTGTATCTTTACTTCTAATGGCAAAACCATCATAGGGTGATTTGTTAAAACGTGGAATTTCGTATGTAGCAATAATATCTTCAGCCAATATATGGTTTAAACTAGCATCTAGGGGCACTGTAGCCTCATCCATATAAATATTTTGACTCACAACGCGTTCAATGGCTTCACCTACTGGAATTGGATTTCTTTTCTCAACTGGCATCTAAATCTACTCCTTATATTAATTAATTTCGTGATATACTAGAAAACGATTAGGAGGGATATGTTTGTCTGAATTTACACATATTAATGAACAGGGCAATGCTAAAATGGTAGATGTTTCTGAAAAAAATATTACGAAACGTACTGCAATCGCACATTCAAGCATTACCGTAAACCCAGAAATCCATCAACAAATTGTTGATCATACAAATAAAAAAGGAAATGTTCTTAATACTGCACAAATTGCAGGTATTATGGCAGCTAAAAACACTGCTGATATTATTCCAATGTGTCATCCTTTACCACTAACAGGTATTGATGTTGAATTTCAGTGGCAGAAGAATACGCAATCTTTCACTTTGAATATCCAAGCAACTGTGTCTACTACTGGAAAAACAGGTGTCGAAATGGAAGCATTAACTGCTGCAACTGCTGTAGCACTTACTGTATATGATATGACAAAAGCTTTAGACAAAGGTATGGTTATTGGCGAAACTTATTTACTATCTAAATCAGGTGGTAAATCTGGTGATTTTGAACGAAAAGCATAGTTAATATTTACGCTCAACTCGAATAAAATCTCTAAGACATAAATACGTGTCTCAGCCTCAATAATTATTTTGGCAGTAGCCTATCTCATATATAAATACACGAGTGTGAAGCTCTTGTATTCTTTTTTCTAGTAAACCTTATGAGAGGGCGGGAAAGATATCAAATTTCGTATTTTGATTCTTCTCACCCTCTTTATTTAGTTATTTCTTTAACCAAATGATTTAATTCTGGTTTTATTAACTTCTCCAATGCTAATTTAACAGCTCCAGTAGATCCTGGAATACTAAAGATTAACTTTTCATTTACTGTCCCCGCGATTGCTCGAGACAATAATGCTCTCGTACCAACATCCTCAGCATAACTAAGATATCTAAACAGCTCTCCAAATCCTTCAATTTCTTTAGTGAAAAATGAAGATACTGCTTCTATAGTTACATCTCTTTGTGCAATACCAGTGCCACCTGTAGTAACAATCACATCGATGTCTTCACTTAACCATTGCTCAACTTGCATTTGAATCGCTTCTTGTTCATCTTTTACTATTTTATAATGTGACTTATCGATTGAAACATTTAATTCCGATAACAGCTCTATTACTAATTTACCACCCTTGTCTGTCTTATAATCTCTTGTATCAGAAACTGTCAATACTGCACATTTTATATCTTGATTTAACTTAACATTTGTATGCATTTTTACACTCCTTTAGCCAAATAGTTGGTTTATTAAAGTAATCGCTTGTTGAGGATTCGTCATACCATGTATCAGTAATCTGCCACCTTTAAAGCTAACAATGCGATAGCCATTATATTCAAAGTGAATCATATAAGGATTACGTCGATAGGCAATATTTTGCTGAGTTAAAAATGTTTCTAATATTTCCTGGGAAATATTAGGGTTTTCGTATTGCACTGTATCCCTACCACACAAACTAGCAAACTGTCGTTTCGTTTCATTTAAATGTGGATAAGTAGGTGCGCAACCACAAGTCTTGCAATCGCTCCGTTGTAGTTTACTAAATCCAAATGTAAAGTGTGTGCCTTCCCATAAATCTCCATAAGTTACTTTAGTCGAAACGTGTTGTTCTGTTAAAATTTTTAGCGCATCCCTCATCTGCAAACTTGTAGTCATCGTCACTGCAGGTTGAATTACACCTACCGTATCACATGTCATATTTATAGCTGGTAACTGTGGCACTAAGCAATTAAAACATGGCGTGTGTCCTGGAATAAAAGCAGCTTCTACATAAGTACTTTGGACTACCCCACCATAAATCCACGGTATGCCTTTTCGAAAAGCAAAATCATTAATTAACTGTCTCGTTTCAAAGTTATCTGTTGCATCTAATATAAGTTGAGCTGAACCAGCATTGTCATCTAAAAACTGACGATTTACATGTGCAATATAACTATGAATCTTCAAATCTTGTCTAATATCCAATAATTTTTGTTTAGCAGCAACAACTTTTGGCAAACCTTCCAACGCATCCGATTCACTAAATAACGTTTGTCTTTGAAGATTACTATATTCGATATAATCTCTGTCTACAATAGTTAATGTACCAACCCCTGCTCTAACTAAACTTTCAGCAAGATGCGTACCAAGTGCCCCCACGCCTACAATGAGCACGTGTGATTGCATGATTTTATCTTGTCCTTTAGGACCTATATGTTTAAATAACGTTTGTCTTGAATAGCGGTCTTTTGTCACTACAATAACCCTCTCTATACATCATTGTATCCATTATAAATCTTGCATGCGAGAGTAACAACGGTTTGCCATTAATATTACAAAAAGTAGTGAATTCCCTATGTATTTTTTTGATTCTGAGCACTAACAATGATTGGTATAACTAGAAATGTTAATGGTTTTATTAATACACTTAATATGCTCTAAATCATGCCGCACGTTACTTATAAAGCATATCCTTTAATTATATGTTCGTGTTACAATAAGTTAACTATTACATGGAGGTGAATCAATGGCACGTTCAAAAGACTATGAACAACTATTGGAGCAAGCAAAAGATATCGTCATCAATTCAATTGGAGAAACGATGGATCTTTATGGAGTCAATCGTAGTGTAGGTAATCTATATGGCACGATGGTTTTTGAACAAAGTAATATGACACTAGATGAAATGCGTTATGAATTACAAATGAGTAAGCCCAGCATGAGTGCAGGTGTTAAAAGACTGCAAGAATTTGATGGCGTAAAACAAGAGTTTGTTCGAGGAAGTAGAAAACAACACTTTACTGCTGAAAAAGACTTTTTTACGTTTTTTGGAAACTTCTTTTCACAAAAATGGAAACGTGAAATCAAATTGAATTCAGAAGCAATATACAAAGCTGAATCTTTATTGAATCCCATTATTCATTCTGAAACTGCTACACCTGAAATCATAGAAGAAGCACAAGAAATTTTAGAGCAAATAGAACATTCTAAACTCTATTATGCTTGGCTATCTACTCTAACAGATGCGCTCAATTCAGGAGAAATATTTGACTATTTTCCAATTCCGGAAAATAAATTATAATCGACACGTCAACACAATAAGACCCATCCATAAATACTAATAATGGATGGGTCTTATTTTTAATATCTTATAATTTCACAAGTACCTAATCACCTAGAATATATCTTGTGATTGTGGCATCTTATCGGCAATCACTCATTCAATATTAATCACTTCATGAGCCAGTGCCTCTGCTTCATAATTAGAATGTGTTACAAAAATAATTGGTATTTGCCACTCTTCAAATATGCGCTTTACTAACTGAATACTTTCATCTTTAGTCGTATCATCCAAGCTTGAAAATGGTTCGTCCAATAATATGAGATCTGGTCTAGTACTTAATGTTCTTGCTAATGCCACACGCTGGGATTCTCCACCCGACAGTCTCATTGGAAACTGTGGCTTTAAATGCGCAATGTTTAATTGATGCATCAAAGTCTCTATATGTTCAGAAGGTTGCGCCATAAAAATTATATTCTGATACACATCCATATTAGGAAACAATTGATAATCTTGAAATAAGTAGCCAATATTACGCTGTTGAATTTTCATATCTATATTGTTAGGCGTATCAGTTAAAATACGTTCATTAACTTCTATATATGCCTTATTTGCACTTTTCAATCCTGCTATAATATTTAAAATTGTTGTTTTACCAATACCGGAAGGACCTTTAACTGCATAAATTTTAGGTTCAATATCTTGTATGTTCATATGCAATTGCGTGTTTTTGAGCGCATGCTCTAAATGTAATTTCAACAATTAATCTACCTCCCGATAACGGTCTTTATTCAACACATTGATTGTGCCAATTACTGTAATCGCAAATGCGACAAGGACAATCACCCACAACCACGCTTGATTTTCTTTACCTTGTTCTACTAAAAAGTATATTTCTAAAGGTAACGTATTCGTTTTATTAGGTATGTAACCAGCAACCATCAGTGTCGCACCAAATTCCCCTATTGCTCGGGCAAAGCTCATCATAATTCCTGATAATATCGGACGCTTGGACAATGGTAAAATTAATTTGAAAAATATCTTGTTTTCACTTGCACCCATCGTTCGTGCAGTATTGAGCATTTTATTATCTATACTCCGAAACCCTTGAACAGTATGTTGATACATCAATGGAAAACTCACAATCACAGATGCAATAACTGCTCCAGTCAGCGTAAAAACTACTGGTAAATTTAATACATCTGTAAAAAATGCACCAACAAAACTTCTAGGTGAAAAGACAATTAATAAAATAAATCCCATAACAGTTGGTGGTAATACAATAGGTAAAATAATTATACTTTCTAAGATTCTAGCAATAAAACCATGTCGTTTATACAACCATCTTGAAACAACGATACCAATAAAAGTAACGATGATTGTACTAATAACAGCTACTTTGAGTGATATCCAAAATGGTGTAACATCTACCATTGCTAAAACCTCCTATGCTTCAAATTGATATTTTTCTAATATTTCTTTAGCTTGATCTGTCTTAAGAAAGTCAATCCATGCTTTAGCTAACTGCTTATCTGATGTTGTCGCTGCTTTATAAACAATGGGTTGCTTTAAATCAGCTGCATCGATTTCTTTAACATGACTCTCGCCATTTTGCTGGCTTTGATATAAGTCAGTTTTATACACATACCCTAATTGCGCATTACCTTTTTCAACATAGTTTAGTACTTGTCGCACATCTTTAGCAAATACTAAATTAGGTTTCACTTGTTCGTATAAACCGTTATCTTTTAAATATTGCTGAGCGTATTTCCCCGCTGGCACAGAATTAACCTCACCAATGGCTAATTTATCGCCTTCTTGTAGAGATTCAACCGATTTATAATTACTGTCCTTGGCACCAATAAGTACGAGTTTATTTTTAGCGTATTCATATGTATTTTGTGCTTTATCTTTATCTTGTAATGCATCAACGTCTTTCTTGTTTGCTGACATAAATACATCTACAGGTGCACCTTTTTCAATCTGTTGTCTTAATGAACCAGACCCACCATAATTAAATGTAACATTTGCATCTTTATGATCTGCTTCAAATGCTCGTTTCAATTCTTTAGTTGCGTCAGTCAGACTTGCTGCTGCTGAAATATGTAGTTCTTGTTTTTTTTCATTTCCATCAGAATTGCTATCGTTTTTGCTCTTACTGTTTCCATTTGAACACCCTGCTAATACTAGACATAGCGTCATAAACATTACGATTAAATATTTTATTTTCATATAAAACAACTCCTATCACTTATAATTATATTCTTATTCATAAAAAAACAAAAGACCTAAATGATAGTACTTAGGCCTTTTGTAAGCGTATATTTTTTATAATTGTGATGCACTGTTTTATAGTTGTTCAATAAAGCGTTTAAACGCGTGATGACCTTGTTCTGTATTCTTAAATACGCCAGCATCTTCTAATACACGTTTGAATTTAAATCCTACTTCTTTATCTACAACTTCATCGACATTATTTACATTAATATCATATGATTGTTTCATTTCTTCAGCCCATTGTTGATGTATTCCTAAATCTATTTGAGTTTTATCTAATAAATAATCTTTAACTTGTTGTAATTCTTGTTTTAGTCGCCCTGGTAATATAGCAGTTCCCATTACTTCAATTAGACCTATATTTTCTTTCTTAATATGTTGCACGTCTTTATGTGGATGGAAGATGCCATCAGGGAATTGTTCTGAAGTTTGATTGTCTCTTAAGACAATGTCTAATTCATATTGTTGTTCCCTATATCTTGCGATTGGTGTAATCGTATGATGACGTTCACCATTAATGCTAAATGCTTTAATATCCACACTATCATCCGAATATTGATTCCATTGTGTCATGACATAAGTAGCTGCTTCAATCAGTTGCTCTCTATTGTCGCCTTTCAAACGAATAACACTCATTGGCCAATTTAAAGTGCTAGCTTGAACTGATGGATAATTAGCAATAGTAAATTGATTTATTTCAGCAGCGTTATCCATCGGAAATACATGTCTTCCAGTTTGATAATGATTGTGCGATAAAATTGATCCACCCACAAGAGGTATATCCGCGTTAGACCCAATAAAATAATGAGGAAATTGATCTATAAAATCTAACAAATTAATGAAAGTATTTTTATTGATTTCCATAGGGACATGTTGTTTAGATAACACAATACTATGTTCAGCAAAATAGGCATATGGCGAAAATTGGAAGCCCCACTTTTCACCATTTAAATTTAAGCGAATGACGCGGTGATTTGTTCTTGCAGCTTGTAGCACTGAGCCTTTGAATCCTTCATTTTCTATGCATAATGCACATTTCGGATAAGCGGTAGCTGGTGCTTCTTTCGCTTTTGCAATTTGTTTTGCATCTTTTTCAGGTTTTGATAGATTAATCGTGACTTCAATATCTCCGTATTCAGTAGCAACATCATAATTAATATTATTCGCAATTGCATCTTCTTTGACATAGTGATTACGTTTAGCTATGTCATAAAAATAATCTGTAGCCGCTTCTGGTGACTCTTTATATGCTTCGTTAAACTTGCGGTCAATTACCGATGGGCGTGGTGTAATTAAGTCTAGAATTTGAGCTTCAACAATTTCTTTACTATATAATGCATCTTCAATACAATTTTCACTAACAGCTTGGCGAATCCAATATTGTGTAATTTCATTTGCTGTCGCATCTTTATTTAATTCAGACACTGCTGAATCATCAATACCTTTTGCATTTAAATTACGCAATAGCTGGTTTTGAATATAAATGCTATCTTCTTCTTCATAATCACCATACGAAATTGCTTGTGATACAAATTGTTGTACTAATTGTTGATTTAATAACATGCATTAACCCTCCACATTTTCTTGATATCCATTTGGATGTTGATGATGCCATTGCCACGCTGAATTAATAATATCGTTAATGTTATCGTGCTGTGGTTTCCAGCCAAGCACTTGTTGCGCCTTATCACTTGATGCGATTAATTTACTTGGATCACCTGCTCTTCTTTCTCCTACTACTGCTTCAATAGGTTCATTTGTTACTGTTCTTGCAGCTTCTAGAATTTCAAATACCGAATAACCTTGACTGCTTCCTAAATTAAATGCACCAGATGCTCCGCCGTTTTGTAAATGTTGATACGCCAAAATATGCGCATCTATTAAATCAACGACGTGAAGATAATCACGAATACATGACCCATCTTCTGTATCATAATTATCACCGAATATTGTTAAGTGTTCTCTTTGTCCAAGTGCGACTTCTAATACAATTGGTATAAGATGTGTCTCTGGACGGTGGTCTTCACCAATAGCGCCATTTTCTTTAGCACCTGCAACATTAAAATAACGCAGTGCTGCATAATTAACCCCGTATGCTTCATGACTCCAGTGCATCATTTTCTCCATCATCAATTTACTTTCACCATATGGACTTGTAGGTGTTTTAGAATCTTCCTCAGTAATAGGTACTGAATCTGGCTCACCATAAACTGCAGCTGTCGAAGAAAAAATAATATGTTCTACCTGATGGTCATACATGACTTCTAATAACACTTGTAATCCGTGCACATTATTATTGAAATAGGCTAACGGTTTTTCAACAGATTCACCAACTAATGAATAAGCACAAAAATGGAATACACCTTCGATGCTTTCGTTATTAAAGACATCATCTAAAAATGCTTTGTCTCGAATGTCTCCTTCATAAAACGTAGCTTCTTTATGCACAGCTGCTCTATGTCCTGTACCTAGATTATCTACTACAATAACGTTGTATCCTCTTGCAATTAACTGATCTACCGCATGACTTCCTATATAACCAGCGCCACCTAAAACTAAAACAGACATATACAAAATCCTTTCTCTATCCATTGATTAATAACTTATAATGATTTAACGCCATCACTTATACCCACATGATAAAATGACGGAGCGTAACCTATGCGCTCTATATATTGTTTAGAAACTTCATTTTCCAATTGTTTTACACTATCTTTATGCACTAAAGCAATTGCGCAACCTGCGAAGCCAGCACCAGTCATTCTAGCTCCCAACACGCCATCAACTTGCTGAGCTGTTTCTGCTAATGTATCTAATTCTATCCCTGTAACTTCATAATCTTCTTTTAATGATGTGTGAGATTCATTTAATAACTTTCCAAATTGATTAAAGTTATTTTCTGCTAACGCTCGATGTGCTTTTTTCGTGCGTTCATTCTCCGAAACTGCGTGTCTTGCACGACGACGCTTCACTTCATCCTCAATAAGATCTTGATGCTGTTCAAATTGTTCTAATGACAGCTCCCCTAATGATGCAATATCAAGTGCTTGTTGCAACGAAGCTAATGCCGACTCACATTGTGCTCTACGTTCATTATATTTACTTTCTGTAAGAGAACGTCGCTTGTTCGTATTCATAATTGATATGACATAATCTCCAAATTTCGCAGGTACATAATCAAATTCTAAAGTTGCAGTATCTAGTAATATTGCTTGTTCAGCTTTACCCATACCAATAATAAATTGATCCATAATACCTGAATTGACACCAATAAATTTATTTTCAACACGCTGTCCAATTTTTATAAGTGCTAAGCGTTCTAAATCTAAAGTAAACAACTGCTTAATGAGCCAGCCAGTTAATAATTCAATAGACGCTGACGATGACAAACTTGCCCCATTTGGAATATTTCCTTCAACTAAAATATTGAAACCATGATCTATGTCAGAGAATTGTTCACTTAAATATTTAACTACACCTTTAGGATAATTTGCCCAATCATGTGCCGTTTCGAATTCTAATTCATCTAACGTAAATGTAATCATACCAACCTCTTCAAAATTATTTGAATAAAGTTGAATAAGTTTATCATCTCGCTTTGTAGCTAGGCCATATGTACCCAACTCAATCGCAGCTGGAAAAACATACCCACCGTTGTAATCCGTATGTTCGCCTATTAAATTAATGCGTCCCGGAGCAAAAGCACTGACTTCAGCCTTAACGCCAAACAAAGTTTCAAACTTATCATGCATGGCTTGTAACATAATAACCCACTCCTCCTATATAAATCATTTCTTCTATAATGATATCCTTCTAGTAAACACAATTAAAGTTTACTTGTTTACTAAATGTTTTGTCAATTAAGATTGTCTTTTTGTTTTAAAAGTATTCCGCTCTTTAAGCTGTGCTTCTACTACGACGTGTATGGCAACGTGTCTCGTTTTATTAATGCGCTCTTCTGCCATTCGCACTGCAGTTCTACCAAATTCATCTACTGGTATGTGCACACTACTTATAGAAGGCACAGCATATTGTATGACTTCTAAATCATTAAAACTTATCAATTTAACATCTTTTGGAATTGCTATTTTTTCATATTGAATTTGTTGTAATATACCTATAGCAATCATATCGTTCCCTGCTATAAAAACTTCAGGTAACCGATGCGCATTTAACAATGTTTTTACAGCTTCTTCACCATTTTCTTTTTTCCAGCCATTAATCATAGTTATTTCGTTAATTTGATGTTCAGAACACCATTCTCTATATGCTTTATATCTAACATCTGTATGATTTGAAAACGGTGTACCGGCTAAATCTCTAATCATATGACTACCACCGATATACGCAATTTGAGTCATTCCTAATGACTTGATTTCATCCAATAAGTTGGTCATAGAATAGTGTAAATCTGAATAGACAGCATCTATTGATTTCGGTGTATTAGGATTGTTAATGACAACTATATTTTCATTATATTCACGTAGTGTGTTCAATGCTTCTGTAGAAAAATTACCTACTACGATAATTGCCCCTGCCTTGTCGACTTTATATAAATCTAGATTTTTATCGTTTCCATCGATTCTAATTGTGCGCTTCAAAGACAAATTCAAACGCTTAACTTCAGCTTCTATTGCTAAGCGTATCTCTCTATAATAAGGGTCTGACATTTCTTTAGCTCGAGATGCATAGGTAATGATTTGAATGCTTTTATTTTTTCTAGCTGATTTTTGATATTGTAGTTCGTTTGCAACACGATGAATCCTTTCTCTCGTATCTTTTGAAACTGACAATGTTGGATCATTATTTAATACGCGTGAAACAGTGCCAGGACTTACCTCTGCATCACGTGCAATATCTCGTATACTTGCCATATCGAAATTCACCTCTTTAATTGTTTACCATAAGTTTACTTGTATATATCCTTTTAATCAATCTTGACCATTTTAAAAATCATTATAAATATTACAATGTGTAAATTAAAAATCCTTTGTTATATTCATAAACTGAATCTTTTTTTTACATTGAAAAATGCGCTAAAATGGAAGAGTGAATATGAAACGGGGTGTACTCATGCATGAAGATATACTGACCAATCAACCCATAGTACGGTTTGAGAACGGTAAGTTAGTAGAAACAAAAGATCATTACGTTACTGAGTTTCCATTAACAATTATGGTAAATGGCAAAGAATTTGCGACTATAATTTGCAGCCCTAACCACTTAGAAGAGCTTGTCTTAGGTTTCCTAGCATCTGAAGGAGCTATTTTAAAAAATGATGACTTAAAATCTATCCAAATAGATGATAGCAAAGGGTTTGCTCATGTTGAATTGACCAAATCTCTCGGTGAACGTTTCGAATATTCAACAAAGCGCATGATTGCGTCTTGTTGTGGTAAAAGTCGAGAGTTTTATTTTCAAAATGACGCGGCAGTCGCAAAGACTTCTATGTCTAAAATTGTGTTAAATCCAACTCAAGTACTCAATATGATGACCCGTTTGCAAAGCGCCAGTAAAATTTTCAAACAAACTGGTGGCCTTCATAATGCTGCGATTAGTGATGGCGATACCTTCTTTGAGCATCGTCAAGATATTGGTCGTCATAATGCACTAGACAAATTATATGGTTATTGCATACAACGACATATACCTGTACGTAATAAAGTGTTGATATTTAGCGGTCGTATTTCATCAGAAATATTAATCAAAGCTGCGAAAATCGGTGTTGGCGTCATCTTATCGAAATCTGCTCCGACAACATTAGCAGTGACACTTGCTCAAGATTTAAACATTACTGCCATAGGATTTATTAGAGATGGTAATTTCAACATTTACAGTCATCCGGAACGCATAACACCTGTTGAAACTTCCGAATATTAATTTATAATCTAGACCTTTACAGAAATAAGATTTTAAATATAAAAAGGACGCATCCATTTGATACGGATGCGTCCTTTTTTTGAGCATGAGTATTTATGTCTCAGTCTCAATAATTATATTATTTAAATGTGTTTAGCATTTTCTTTTAAAATTTGATAACAGTAACTTATATATATGTAACCTTGTCGGATATACATTTCCTTAGCACTGTCTTCACCGTCAGCTATTAATATAATCGGTTTCGTATCAGCTACTTCCGCCACAAAAGTTTGCATCGTACTGCCAATGCCTTGTTTCTGATAACTTTCATCTACACCAAAACCATCAATTTCCACAGTACATTGTGAAATGATTAAATCCAAAATCCCTACTGGCACATCTGCTTTATATGCGATTACACGAGATTTACTATCTTTATTGAATTGATTGCGTATTACTTCAATACTTTCGTCTGCATACGCTTTGCCAAACGGTTCAGCAAATTGACGATAAATTGTAATATAATCTTCTAATGTTTGTTCAGTAACAAACATGACTTTAATTTGATCATTTTTATGTTTTTTTATATTCTGGGACTCAATTGCATAGAGTTCCATTAGTCCTAGTTCAAAATCATATGTTTGAATTTTATCTAACCATTGTTGATCTAAAAGTGTATTCTCAGGAAATGTAAATGCTAAATGATGAGATGCTTGCTTTTTATGCATATCTAATTGATTTTTCATATCTTGTTCCCAAGATATGATAGACGGCATTTGTTTATAATCCCATTTATTCACATCGTAGACTAAGGGTTCGTCAGGTGTCAGATAAATTGTCTTTAGTGTATCATCCACAAAAACATCACCTTGTTGAAATATATCTTTCATCGAAATCACCACGATTCAATCACCTGCCCTTATATATTTATTTTATTAATTGTTTAAAACGACTATGATTAAGCATAATATTACCTATCAAACTTGCAATAATTGCTTTAACTAAATCCGCAGGCATGAAGACAAGTGATAAAGTCACTGATTTTGAAATAGGTAAATTAGTCATAAGCCCCATAACAATTGTACCTACAATATCTAATAAAATAACACCAAAGATAATTGTTGTAACTAATAATACAGTAAAGTTTATTTTTTTGAAATACAAATCTCTTACTAAACCAATTAGATATGCAATGACTGGATACATGATTAAAAAGCCAGTAGAGGGTCCTGCGAATACACCTATACCACCACGTCCACCAGATAATAATGGCAAGCCAGTTGCTACAAGTAATAATAATACAATTACACTAAGCGCCCCGTACTTACGTCCAAGTAAAATTCCCGCTAAGAAAATACCAATATTTTGTAATACGATAGGTACTGGCATAATCGGCAATGGAATAGCTGGTACAAATCCTAATACACCAATAATTGCTGTCATTAAAGCAGTGTATACTAAATATTTTGTCGTCATAGTCAATCCTCCTAATGAAAAAAATTATACCATAAATGTTAACTATTAAAAATAAAAAGTTTACAATACTTTACATATAATAAAAAAACACAACTCAACGGTGTTAAGTCGTTGAATTGCGCTTTTTAAAGCTGATCATAGTATTAATCGTAATACTTATAAATTTAACTCGGTATATTAGTTATTTAAAAATTTCTCTTTTAAATCTTTTCTCATAAATTCTAAAGTATATGGGTCATTATACCAATAAGTTTCAGCTTGCACTTCAAGCACATTGTCATTTTGAACTGCTGGTAAGTTATTCCATAGATTAGTTTTGGCATAAGCTGGTGTTGATTTCCCTTTACTTGTCGAAACAATATAATCGCCAGCATAGTCTGCTATTTTTTCTTGTTTCACTTCAGCCCAACCTTCTTTTTCAACTAAATCATTTAATTTATCAGGCATTTTAAGGCCAAATGCTTGGTACAATACTTCTCCGCCACGACCCCAGTTTGGTCCATAACTATATAATTTCTTCTCGAATTCATCAAAAATTGAAACTGTTGCGTCTTCACCAATTTTATCTTTAATTTCTTTACCATCTTTTTTAGTTTGTGCTTTCCATTTGTCTTCCCATTCTTTTACTTCATCTTCTTTACCAAGTAACTTACCTAATTCCCTTTGTTGATCTAAATATTTATGTTTGCCGTAATCAAATACGACTGTTGGCGCAATCTTTTTATATTTTTTTATATTTTTGTCAGTAGAATATACAACGATTAGATCTGGTTTCGTTTTTGCTACTTTCTCAACATCATTCTCGCCAACTTTTTCAACATCTTTAAATTTATCTTTAAGGAGGCTACTACTATCGACTTGTTCATTTACCGCAACAATATTTCCACCAAGATATTTAATTCCACCAGCATATGTAGGAGCAACTACTGCTATACGTTTTGGATCTTTTGGTATATCTATCTTTTTCCCACTATCTAATTTATAAGACTTTGTTTCAGCTTTTGAGTCACTGTCCGAATTATTACCACATGCTGCTAAAATAAGCACTAAAGCAATTAACGGAAACAATAATTTTTTCATAAATTTTCCTCCATTGAAAATGATTATCACTACCAATCGATTATATAATGACTAAAGTAAATTTACAATAGTAATCATAAGTATCTTCAAATTTTTTTGGATAACAAAAAATACATGTAGACAATTTGTCTATATGTATTTTAACTGTTTGTTTATATATTTTTAAAAATGATCTAATACACTATGTGCAATATTCGTATACGCCATATCTTCCATCGGTGGATTGTGTAAACCTGCGCGCATATCTCTATAATAGCGTTGTAATGGTCTTTCCATTTGAAGACTTTTAGCACCAACAATTCGCATAGCTGTATCTATAACTTCTAACCCTTGGTTCATTACCAACACTTTACTTGCTGATGTTTCATTCCAAACCTTACTACCTGAAACCTCACGATTATATATCGCAGCAGTACTCCACAAGAAATGGCGTGCAGATAATAATTGAGCTTCCATCTTCCCAATATTTTGTTGCACAGTTGGTATATCACCAATTGTACCTTCAATACTATTTGGACTGTAATTTTTAGCAAAATCTACAGCATAGTCTCTTGCTGCTTGTGCAATACCAAGATACACACTTGGTATATGTAAAATCCAGCCATTCGGTTTCTTACCACCGGCGCCTCTTATTTCAACAAAGTTTTCTTGCGGGATGTGCACATCATTTAATAATAAATCATGACTTTCAGTTGCACGCATACCTATCATATTCCAATTATCTGCAATTTCTACACCAGGTGTATCTTTTTGTATTAAGAAAAAACCTACTTGATCGATGTCTTCATAATAAGCACTCACAACAAAATGTGTCAGCCCTTTACTCATTGAAGTAAACGTTTTTACTCCATTAACAACAAATCCATCATTTACTTTAACAGCGTTTGTCGCAGGTCTTCCGCCACGTGTTGGGCTACCAGTCTCAGCTTCACTAACTGCTCTATTTACTAACGCTCCATTTTTCACTGCTTCAGCAAAGCGATCTAACATAGTTGGTTCCCACATTTGTTGTTCATATAATTGGCCTACTACACTTAAATGCCATCCTATAGAAAGTGCAGTCGCACCATCAATAGATCCTAAATAGCTTTGTAATATAACCATATCTTCAACAGTTGCCCCTTCACCACCGTATGCTTTAGGTAAAGTAAGCAGTGTATATCCTTCTTTCACTAGCCATTCAATATTTTCATAAGGAAAGCGCGAATGGATATCATTATATTCCGCTTTCTCTTTAAATTGCGTTTTAACTGTATCTAGTTTTGCAATCCATTTTTCTTGAATATCCGTATGTATTAATGCGGAATAATTCACTTTCATCACCTCATCATTAACTTTATTACTATTTAAACTTAGTTTAACACTCGCCATTATTGAAAGAAAGCTTTTCAGCACCAAATCCCTACTTTACCGATAAGAATTAATATGATATTTTGTATTTATTGACATACTGGGGGAAATTGAATGATTACAGTTAAAAATATCATACATAAATACAACGAGAACACGATACTTAACGACGTTGGCTTTGCACAAGAACAGGGCACGGTTACTGCAATTATAGGGCCAAGTGGCTCCGGGAAAACAACTTTACTTAGAACGTTAAACGCACTCGCGCTTCCTAAATCTGGCACCATTGAAATCGGGGATGAAACATTTGATGCTGCACACCACACAAATAAAGATATTGCTAAATTACGTCAAAAATCAGCTATGGTGTTTCAAAATTACAATTTATTTAAAAACAAAACAATACTTGAAAATATCACTTTAGGTTTAATACATGGTCAAAATTACACTTCCAAACAAGCTAATGATATTGCTACATCTTATTTAGAGCGCGTGAATTTATTAACTCAAAAAGATAAATACCCTATTCAGCTATCTGGAGGTCAAAGCCAACGTGTAGGTATTGTTCGTGCACTTGCGCTCAATCCAAAAGTTCTTTTATTAGATGAACCTACTTCTGCTTTAGACCCTGAATCAATTCAAAGCGTCTTATCTCTGATTAGATCGATTGCTCAAGAAGGTATGACGATGGTACTCGTTACACATGAAATACAATTTGCAAAAGCAATTGCTGATCAAGTTATATTTATTGATGATGGGCAAATTATCCATCGTGGAACGCCACAAGAAGTATTGGAAGATTCAAAATCTGAGAGAATCCATCGCTTTTTAAACAGAGTTGAAACGGAGCGTGACATTTAATGACATTAAAAAGAAGTTTCACATTTTTATTAATGTTAATGATAGTTTCCGCACTAACAGCATGTGGTAATAATGATGCTTCAAATAGTAATTCTCAGAAAAAAGAAGTTAAAGTAGCACTTTCTGCTGAAGTTAATCCACCTTATTTATATACAAATAAAGATAATGAGTTTGTCGGCTTAGATATGGATTATATGAAATTAATAGAAAAGAAATTACCTCAATATGATTTTAAATATGAAGTCGGTGAAGAGGAATCGAATTTAGTTGGGATTGGTTCAGGCAAGTTTGATATGGGGATAAATTGGTTTTTCAAAACACTAGAACGTGAAAAACAGTTTCTCTATCAAGATGTGCCTTACAGTTATGCGCTACCTTTATTAGTAGTAAACAATGGCAACAATGACATACATAGTTTACAAGATTTATCGGGTAAAAAAATCACTCCTATGGCGCCAAGTGGTGGTTTATATTCTATACTCACGCAGTTTAATAAAGACCATAGTCCCAAAATTGACATCAATACAATACAAGAACCTTCAAATGGAGACAATTTAAAAATGGTCAGCCAAGGACGTCGTGATGCCATGTTTTTAAACTGGAACACATATAAAGCAATCCAAGAACAGATAAATGCCGACGTTAAAATAGGTGGTATTGTGAAGAAAGAACCATTGCATATCGTTTATAATAAAAAACACCAAAAACTTCACGATGACGTGGATCGCGCAACCCAAGAACTTAAAGATGAAGGCAAATTACAATCACTTTCAAAAAAATATTTTGATATAAATGTCTTTGATGATTTAAGTGAAATTAATGAGCAGAAAGATAAATTGGAGGTGACAAACTAATGGGATCAGTCAATTGGTTAGATTTGTTTGGACAAGTGTTACAACAATTACCTTTAACTTTATTGATGATAATTGTTTCTCTCTTTTTCGCAATCATACTTGGTTTTATTTTAGCAATGATTCGTATCAAAAAGACAAAAATACTCGCTCCTATTGTAAGAGTTTATCTTTCATTTATACGGAGTACACCATTATTATTACAACTCTTTTTAGTATATTTTGCATTACCTCAATTATTGTTACTTATTCATATAGATATTAACCATTTCAGTAGATTGTTTTTTGTTATCTTAGCATTCACTTTACATACAGGTGCATACCTTTCTGAAATTATCAGAGCAGGTTATCAATCCGTGGAATATAGTCAAATTGAAGCTGGATTAACAATTGGTTTATCTTATCCTAGAATTTTAAAAGATATTATTATACCTCAAGCTTTACGAAATAGCATACCAAATTTAACAACTCAAATCATAGAACTTGTCAAAGATACTTCATTAGCTTTCACCATTGGTATCATCGATATGATGGGACAAGTCAAACTAATCATTGGAAACAATTACGGACTCGGTATGCTAGAGGTTTATATCGTAATTTCAATCATATACTGGATTATTGCTCTAATTATTCAAGGTACCTTTACTTTAATTGATAAACGAACACAAAAACCATATAGTGTTTAAGGAGGAAAATCATTTTGTCATTCATTCTATATACTATAAGTGAAGTGCTTAAAGGCGTGCCAAATACAATTATTATTTCCATTGTAGCTATGTTCGTAGGTCTTATTATCGGGACGTTATTTGCGATTATTCGTATCAAACATGTACCTGTCTTATCTCAACTTATAATCGTGTATAATTCGTTTTTTAGAAGTACACCATTAATCGTTCAATTGTTCATACTATATTATGGAATACCTTCATTTATACTTTTTTTAAATGATCAGTTCACTTTGACAATCAATCCTGACATATTCTCACCTTTAGCGATTGCCTTTATCGTCTTTTCTTTTCATGCCGTAGCGTATCTTTCTGAATCAATTAAAGGCGGTCTTCAATCCGTAGATCAAAATCAAATTGAAGCTGCGCAAACTGTCGGACTATCAAAATTCAGCATTTATAAAGAAATTGTATTACCACAAGCTTTTGCTTATGCATTGCCTAACATAGAAAATCAATTCATTATGCTAATCAAAGGTACTTCCCTAGCATTCGCTGTTCAAGTAACTGAAATTATGGCAGTCAGTCGTGTTATTGCAAATGAAGGTTATCGTTTTATTCCTGTTTATACAGTAGCAGCTATATTTTACTGGTTGTTAGCAATAATATTAGAGTTCGTCTTTGCGAAAATGGAACGTAATACGACGCGTTACTTAAGAGCAAATGCTTCTTAGATAACGATATCAAACAAAAAACTGTTTCTGAAATGTTATTTCAGAAACAGTTTTTTTGTAATTTATTATATTTAAGCTAAACTTTCCATGCATTCCGCTTTAAGTTTATAATATTGTTTTACTTTTTTCGGCATTGTGCCATGTTGTAATTCATCTTTAGTAACTATAGGATAGTTTTTAAAAACAACTGAGCCTATATAACCACAAAGTGCACTTCCTGATGCACACATTAGTGCCACAATTATTACAGTTAATGCATTATTAAATCCAAACATAACCATAAGCCCAGCAATTGGTGTAGCTGTACCTGTCGCATCATTTACTAAACCAAACATAGAGATAATTACACCTGAGAGCGCACCACCTACAAAGTTTGTTAAATATACTGGTACTGGATTTGCTGTCACAATGTCAGCTTGAGATAAAGGCTCTATTGCAACTGAAATCGTTGTTTTACGATCTCCAAACTTCATACGCTTAAATAATACAATATTCATAAATGATGAACCAAATACTGCTAAAGCACCGATAGCCATTGGTGTACCAGTTAATCCTAATAATGCTGTTAATGCCATTGAGCTTAACGGTGCAGTAGCAACAACAGTAATAATACCACCAAGTACAATGCCCATTAAAATAGGACTTGAAGTCGTAGATTCTTTAATGATATTTCCAATTTGTAATAACGTCGCATCTACTAATGGTGTTGTACCAATAGCAATTAAACGTGTAATAGGCGCGATGACAATAATCGCTGCAATTAAATCAAGCCCATCTGGTAACTTTTGTTCCATCCATTTCATACCGAAACTCGCAATATAAGCTGCAACAAAGCCAGGTAAAAGATCCATGCTTCCACATGAAACAGCAATTACAAATGCATAAACTGGAGATACACCCATAGCTAATGCTACGAGTCCTGCAGCTGCAACACCGCCAAGTCCTCCAGCTGCATCACCTAAATCTCCTAAGAATGGAATACCAAACAAGTCTCCACCTACATATTTATGAAAAGCTTCTACTAGAAATGAAGCAATAGCTGCGTTAGCAAGGGACCCCATGGCCTTGCCTCCATTTGGTGCTTTACTCGTGAACAATGTAAACAAAGCTAAAACAATCCCTAAAAATATGATCCCGATTAATAAATTCATAAAAACACCTTTCCAAACCGTTTTGTATGCGCTTTCATTAGACAAATATTAGTATAGCACATTTAATTTGGTTCTCAAATCATATTTTCGTACAATATATAACTATAATTATAAAATTACATTATTCAGAATATTCAAACGATTTAGACTTACGCACAACCTTATTATCATCAAGCTTTCACACATTAAAACTGTTCTTGTAAGTTCTCAATAAGTTCATTAATTTTATCACGTTGTGCTTGATTTATATATACTACTACAGTTCTTTCATCTATATTGCTTCTTTTTTTATTTAAAAAATCCATTTTTATAAGCTTTTGTAAAGCCTTTGTTAAATAGTATGGTTTCAATTCTGAGTATTGAGCAATTTCTTTTGCAGTGACGTCATTCTCTTTACTATTATACAGATAATTTAATATCAGTACCTCTTCGTAATTTAGTTTATAGTTCTTTTTCGTTGTTTTAAAAAATTTCCTACCTTGTTGATAAGTTGCAATAAGTTCATTTAGTGACTTGAAATTTTGTTCATTCACAAAACCACTCCTTTTGTTATATCTTGATGTTAGTAATTTAATTTTATCCTATTTAACGCCTTTAATTCAATATGCTTAACTATGAAAAATATGAACAATTCCTACCCTTTTTTTAATCTTTTATTTTTATTTTTAAATTTTAGTGGTTCATTCACCCTTTTTATTACTAAAAAAAGACATAGGTGTAAAAATTTCAATTATCAAATATCTCTATTTAAAATAATGCATTTTGATATTTTAAATGAGCTATATCAATTCATACAAAAATGCACAGCAAGTGTTAGACTATTATCCAACATTTGCTGTGCATTTAAACGATTGCTATTTTAAATGATTGAGTTCTATCATTATTATTTTTTCTTAAGATCAACTGTATCTATGAAGCTTAATGCTGCTAAACTTGTTAAATCTAATGCATGTTTAGCACCTGCTTTACCATGTCCTGCTTCAAAGTGTTTAAATGCTGCTACACCTAAAACTGAAATTGTTATAAGTGATGCAATACGTGATAATCTTTTACTTGCAAAGCTTAAAACGAAAAATACAGCACTTAATGCTTCAAGTGCTCCTGCCAATGGCATTGCATTCGATGGCAAATTAAACACTTCAACAAAAGATTCTTTCATTGATTGATCACCTTTAAGTTTAGGTTTTGATGCATCATATAATTCCTTAGCTAATTTTAAATTTGTTAAATAACGTAATATCATTATAAACGCTCCTTTTATTTGTTTTCAAAATATTTATCTACAATAGGTTTTACTCGCTCTGCTAACAATTTAATTGTATTGATTGTTTTATCATGTGGCATAGAACCTACAGGTGTATGCAGCATAAAACGAGTAAGGCCTAGTGCTTCAATTGTTTCAATTATCTTTTGTGCAACGGTTTCCGGACTTCCAACATACAAAGCGCCATGTGGACCTGCTTCACGATCGAAGCTGTTTTCATCATATGGTGGCCAACCCCGTTCTTTGGCTAATATATCATGACTCGCTTTTACCGATGGGAAAAACTCACGTTTTGCCAACTCATCTGTTTCAGCAATGTAACCCCACGAATGCGTTGCTATAGGCAATTCATTTATATTATGTCCGTAAGATCTAGCAATAGATTTGTACATATCAATGTTTCTTCTAAATCTTTTTGGATCACCGCCAATTATAGCATAAGTTATAGGTAATCCTAATGCTCCTGCTTTCAATGAAGATTCTGGCGTTCCTCCAGTTGCAATCGTAATTGGTAAAGGCCCATGCTCCGCCTTAGGATAAACACTTAAATTTTCAATAGAAGGTCTTAACTCCCCTTCCCAATTTACAATTTTCTCTTTATTAATGGTCATTAATAAATCTATTTTTTCATTAAAGAGTTGTTCATAGTCTTTTAAATCATAGCCAAATAATGGAAATGATTCAATAAATGAACCTCTTCCTACCATTATTTCTGCACGTCCATTAGAAACTGCATTTAATGTAGAGAAACGTTCATAAACTCGAACAGGATCATCAGAAGATAATACTGTTACTGCACTACTTAACTTTATATGCGTTGTATTACGAGCTGCTGCTGCTAACACTGTAACGGGATCAGATACTGCATAATCTGCTCGATGATGTTCTCCCAAACCATATACATCTAAACCATATTGGTCAGCTGTTTCTATTTCTTCTATTATATTTCTAATTCTTTGTCCATTACTTATAGCTGCTTGTCGTCCATTTTCCATATGAATATCAATATTATCTGCAAATGATGTCAAACCAAGTTCTATTTTCAAATAATCACCTCACAAACTAAGTATAATTTTTATACTTCTATATTAAATACTTCATTAGAACATGTCAATTTCAATGCTCTAATTCTTTTCTTTCCTATTAGAACAGCATTTAATTTACATTAACCTTAATTCAATACTTTTCATATAGTCTTTATTTAAAGTGTTTTTTCAAATATTTAAATAACTAAATTCTCTCATATTTTATTGTTTGTAATTTTCTGTTATTTTACAGCTTTGTAATAAACTGAAGTGCAATTATACACTGTAAATTTTGTAAAGGTTATATTAACGGCATTTTAAGCCTAAAATGCCTCTCTTCCTTTTGTTACATTACGCACTTCATTATTAGAACTAAATTACAAAACGATAACAAACCCCACAAACAGAGTTTTTTCTGATAAAGTAATTCTTGTCGTTAAAACAGCGAAAAAAATTATAAAAAATGTCTTTATGAGACTGGGATAAATGATTTACAATTATTAGGAGGAAATTTAACAATGAAAAAAATCGCTACAGCTACTATCGCTACTGCAGGAATCGCTACTTTTGCTTTTGCACAAAATGATGCAGACGCTTCAGAAAATAACAATGGTGGGTATAACCCAAATGATCCAACATCATACAGCTATTCATATACAATAGATCAACAAGGTGACTATAATTACACTTGGCAAGGTAACTGGAACCCAAGCAATGCTGACCAAGGTCACAACAACAATGCTCAAAGCAATAACAGTGGTTATAGCTACAATCAAAATGGTTCTACAGCTACTAACAGTAACTCAAACCAATCATATACAACAAATAACCAAGGTACTGGTGGAAGCGGAGCTGTTTCAACTTCTACTTCAAATAGTAATGTTCAAGTAACAACTACTAGCGCACCATCAAGTTCATCAAACTCAATGGCTAACACTTCAGGTTCATCAAGCAACCTTTATACTTCAGGTCAATGTACATATTATGTATTTGATAAAGTTGGCGGTAAAATTGGTTCTACTTGGGGTAACGCAAACAACTGGGCAAGCGCTGCAGCTGCATCAGGTTACACTGTAAACAACTCACCTTCTCAAGGTTCAATCTTACAATCATCAACTGGCGCAATGGGTCACGTTGCTTATGTTGAAAATGTAAACAGCGACGGTTCAGTTAACGTTTCTGAAATGAACTACGGCCAAGGTGCTGGCGTTGTTACTTCACGTACAATCTCAGCTAGCCAAGCTTCATCTTACAACTATATTCACTAATAAATGTTTTAAATAAAAAAGACAATCCATGAGGATTGTCTTTTTTTGCTATTTTTTCTTAAAGTTCTTCACTTTAGTGATTATTCAGCTATAGTATTAAATGGAAAAAGGGGCCAAGATAGAATTCAAAATTTGATTTCTATCTTGGCCCCTTTTATGTTTCAGTCTTCTAAAGTCTTATACTTATTAAAACCAATACGCTATCGCTATCCAATATATAAAGGCCATCAAATAAAGTAATGGAAAACTTTCTGAAGCTTTACCTTTAATCCGTGTATATAACACACATACACCTATTATGAGTAAAATAACTGAAAAAATAAGTCTTACAATAAACATTGTTTGCAATGAAATTATTGACGTCGCTGCCAACGGTAAAATCGCTACTACGATTGTTAATATAACAATAATAATCGTGTAGTAAATTGTATCGCTACTCTTATTTCGATGAGAATTAATCCAAAATATAATGAGTCCAAATATCGTAGTTAGTAAAATTTCATGTATTATCGTTGAACTATTTAACAATTCGGTCCTATAAAGTAATATCGCTACAATATACAATACAAAACCGATTGAAAAATAGATTATAGAAGGAGTCTTTACTTTTTTATCTACATTGAAATATTGATGAATTCCTGATGCCAATAGTAATATCGCTACAATTATCACTAGATATAACATAGAATCACCTCATCCATAGTTATATATAACCGAATTATATATTTTTAAACTTATAATTCATTATTTATATTAAGAATTATAAGTTTTTCTCTTTCAACGATATAGATTTAAATCATTTAGTTTATTGACTCTTTGCTTTTTTAATGCCAATACCTGAAAATCCATAAAAAATTGCAAATATGATACATAGATAACATGGTACTGCCCAAATAAAGAATTGATCCACTGATACACCTAACTGTTGTGTATAATAAATGCCTGATGTTCCCCATGGAATAAGTGGAATAATCATTGTACCTGAATCTTCTAGTGTTCTTGATAAATTAGAACGATCTAAATTCATATCATTATACATTTCCATCATTAACACACCGACCATGATAATGACTACAGATGCCACACCAGCAGCGAGTACCATTATTAAGCTACCTATTACGGTCGCTAGTATTAATTGTCCAACTGAATTAATGTTTTTGGAAATTGTTTTCAAAATAACATCTAAACAACCTGCTTTTTCAACAATACCTGCGAAGGCATAGCCACAAAAAATAGTAACAATGATTTCTGTCATACTCATCATGCCGCCCTGCTCAACCAAATTAATGGCTCTATCTGATAAATCTCCACTACTTGCCGCCACCATGCCTTTATTAAAACCATCGAAAGTGGACTTAAATCCATCTACAATATTAAATCCATGATTAAATGCGCCAACAATGATTGCACTCAAACTTGAAATAAGCATTGCAGGTACAGTCGATATTTTTAATAACAAACACGTAATAATAATCAATAAAGGAATCCATACAAAAATATTTATATTATAAATTTTAGATAATTCGCTAAGCATTTGATTCACTTGTGACGTATTAGTATTTCCACCAAATTGCATACCTGCAAAATACCAAACGATTAAGCCGATGATTGATGCTGGTACAGTCGTCCATATCATGGCTCTTATATGCGCAAAGATATTCACTTTTGTTACTAAAGCTGCTAAATTTGTCGTATCTGAAAGTGGTGACATTTTATCACCAAACACCGCCCCTGCAATTATGGCACCTGCTGCCATACCTGGCGTAATATGTAATTGTGTCGCTATAGCCATTAGCGCTATGCCGGCTGTAGACGCAGAGCCCCATGCTGTCCCTGTGGCAACTGAAGTAATTGCACATATAATAAATGCAGATACTAAAAATAAATTAGGATCTAAAAATTCTAACCCATAATAGATCAAAGCTGGGACAGTCCCTGAGTACATCCATGTACCTACGATAATTCCAACCGCTAAAATGATAAAGATAGCTGGCATTGCTGTAGCTAAGCGATGTGTGATACCTTCTTCCAAATCTTGCCATTTCAACCCAACACGTCTTGCTATAAATGCAGCATATGCTGATGCTAAAATTAATAAAGCTTGTATTGGAATTTCAAAAACAACAAATCCTGTAATTACTATTATAATCATTACTATAATAGTAGAAATTGATTCTAAAAATGTTGGTTGTCTTGTCATACACAGTCCCCCTATTGTTAGTTTAAATTAATTAAGCCCCAATTTTTCTTTGCCTAATTCATTAATAGTGAGTCCTTCTTCAAAAAAGTCACGCTCTAAAATAGTAGATGCTAACACGATAATGGCATCAATGTTTGGCGTTTCAACCTCAATTTCACGACCAAGACTAGACCATAATACGAGTCCGTATGCAATATCTTCTGTTAAATAACGATTTTTCACATGGTTTGGTCCTTTGATTTGTGAAAACACTGGACTCGTGTTAAACAATCTATTTAAAGGTTCATCTTCATCTTTTCTTTCTAAATAACCACGTTCAATACGTGCTTCTTTAGCTGGAGACAATTCAAAGCCTAACTTACGTCCTAAAGTTAATCGTTCTAATTCTACTGCGTGTAATAAACGAACAGTATGTTTCGTTATACCTTCTTCATATAATGCAAAGTCATCTGCATAATCGATGCGTCCTACATTGAGTAATGTTGGACCTGGATGCACTTCTGGATTCCCATTCTCAAGATTTGTTTTCCAAAGACTTTCCTCTTTTACAACATATGGATATAGCGTTTCAATTTTGTCAAAGCTATCACTTAAATGTTCTTTATTATATGTTGAGAAATGAACCTTTCTTACATTTAATGATAAGTCCACGTGAGCTTCATCAAAATTCACTCTCGTCCCATAAGTTAATGTGTTCACTTCAGCAAATATCGGCATAACTTCTATACGCATATCTTCTAAGACGTTCATAAATCGAATTGAAGCCATTGCCGCTGCGATATTAAAGAAAATTAATTGCTTATCATTAATAAATGGTGCCATCGTATGTGCATAATGCTCAATAAATGTAGATGGTATAATAACTTGAATTATTTCTGCATCACTAACAACATATTCCATGCCATCACTGATATCAGTAAATTCAATGAACGTTTCTTCTCCTTCATTATTAAACGTAAACCCGCCTTGCGCTATCGCCTTGTCAAACTTATCAATAGATTGATTTCGACAATATAACTTCACCTCATGTCCTTTATGTTTCATATCTAATGCTGCTGTAACAGCACCATTTCCTGATCCTACGATTGCTATCTTCATAAATACCCTTCTTTCTCTAATGATTTGTATATATGAGTGTTTTAAACATTACTATAATGTATATCCAATTTAGATTTCTGATAAACACTGGTATTCAACCTATCCCTAGTTGCATTATATTCATTTGTTTCATCCCATTAAATGCACTATATTTTAAAAAATTCACTTTGCTAATTTTTAAATTGTAGCCTTTCAAATTAAATATCATTTAAGAATAAAATTTGTTATAGTTATGCTAATAAGGGAGGCGTGATTCATATGGATGAACAATATAATACAAACCAATCTTCTACAGTTATAAATCAAGAACCAAGTAGCGATGATAGATTAATGGGTACTTTAATCTATGTGTTAAGTTTTTTCACTTCATTAATAGCACCACTAATTATTTGGCTCATTAAACGTGAAGATTCACCATTCATTGACAAGACTGGTAAAAATTATTTCAACTTTTTACTTTCTTATATGATTTGGCTCATCGTTGCTTCAATAGCGATGTTTATCATAATAGGTTTTATCTTATTCCCTATCATAGCTATTTTGAATTTTATATTTACTATCGTAGCTGCTGTAAAAGCATATAATGGAGAAGACTATTTACCACCACTTTCAATTAGATTTTTCAAATAAAATGAATCTAAATTTTGTGACTTATTACAACTGTTGTAATACAAATTAGTTATTTTGAATGTTAAGTTATTGTAAAACCTTATACCATAGCTCTTTACAAACCATTACAAGCCGATACCTTTCTGTAACCTCACATGTCGTTTATTACAACGATATGTGAGGTTTTTTTAATTGTTTTACAAAAGCGTAACAAACCACACAAACCTAAATTCATCTGTTAAAGTATTACTTGTCGTTGAAAGCAAAGCGAAAAATAAAACATTAACTTTAAAGACTATCGAACGAATAACATAAATAATAAATATTAAGAACGTACAAATTTGGGAGGATTTTTAATTATGAATAAATTAGTAACAGCAACAACTATCACAGCAGGTATCGGCGCAGCAATCGTAGGATTAGACCAAGGAAATGAAGCAAGTGCAGCAGAGCAAACTCAACAAACACAAACTACTACACAAGAAACTTCAAGCTCAAGTGCTAACTTATACACTTCAGGTCAATGTACTTGGTACGTATTTGATAAAGTAGGCGGAGGTATCGGTTCTACATGGGGTAATGCAAATAACTGGGCTTCAGCAGCTTCATCTGCAGGCTACACAGTTAACAACTCTCCAGAAGCTGGATCAATCTTACAATCATCTGAAGGACCAATGGGCCACGTTGCATATGTTGAAAATGTAAACAATGACGGTTCAGTAACGGTTTCAGAAATGAATTATAGCGGCGGACCTTACTCTGTAAGTGAACGTACTATCTCTGCTGGTGAAGCAGGTTCATATAACTATATCCACGTTAACTAATATTCGCTAGTACAATATAAATTAGAATATGTCAGAGTGCCAACAAAGTCTAGAACTTTGTTGGCATTTTTTTGTGCGTGTTTTTCGTGGGCACTTCCTCATCCTATAGTCTTCGAATTATGATTGATTAACTAGTGAATCATCGGAGCAAAACACTGCCCCTTTTTAAAATAATATACTCAATCATTCATCAATATCCGTTTATAGAGATAACCACATCAAAATAAATATGAGGACATCACGCGCTATAATTAAAAAAACAGCATTTAGCACTAAATTTTTTTATATGATTTTTAATATTGCAGTATAACAGAATATTTGAGAAAATAAGAGCGTTTGATGAAAAAAGGAGGCACAACGATGCAATGGTTCAAAGTTATACTTGCTGGACTTATAGAAATATTATGGGTCACTGGCTTAAACACTGCTGATTCGTTACTTAGTTGGATTGGTACGATCATCATTATTATTATAAGCTTCTTTCTTGTTATTGCTGCGTGTAAATCATTACCCGTCGGCACTGTTTACGCCGTATTCGTAGGTATTGGCGCAGTCGGTACTATTTTAGTGGATATGTTATTTTTCGGTGATCCTTTTAACTCTATGAAAATTATCTTAATTACACTATTGGTAGTAGGTATTATCGGTCTAAAATTAACTACAGAGGAGGCTGAAAACTAATGGCTTGGTTTATTTTACTCATTGCAGGTCTATTAGAAGTAATCGGTGTAGTCATATTAAATGAAATTACACGCACTAAAAGGAAATCATTAGTCGTCTTATTAGCAATTGCTTTTATCTGTAGTTTTAGCACGCTCAAAGTAGCAATGAATGACATTCCTATGGGAACTGCTTATGCAATTTGGAGTGGCATCGGTACTGGCGGTGGCACACTTGTAGGTATGTTGATATACAATGAATCTAAAAATGCAAAACGTATATTCTTTATTGGTTTGATTATTTTTTCCATAGTGGGCTTAAAGCTCATAAGTTAGAAAAACAAATAATAAAATACACTTTCTAAATCATGATATAAAAATAATAGCAATAATTCATTGTTTAATAGTGGATTATTGCTTTTTTTGAGAATGCTATGTATGACTTATATACTTTATGATATATAAAGAAGCAACAAAGAAATCGTTTTCTATAGCTTTTTCGTCATTATATAAAAGAACACACAAATATTTCTTTAATAAATATAATAATTTGTTTAGTGCTTTGAAGTTTACTATACTAAATATATAATGGAGGGATTATACATGGTAAAAGTTTATATCGCAGGTCCAGTACCTGAAGTAGGTTTTGACTTGTTAAAAGATCAAGGTTATGAGGTTGAAATGTATGAAGGCGAAGGTATCATTGATAAAGATACTTTAAAGCAAGGGGTTAAAGATGCTGACGCTTTAATTAGTCTGTTGTCTACCAACGTAGATAAAGAAGTAATTGATGCAGGTAGCAATTTAAAAATCGTCGCAAACTATGGTGCAGGTTTTAATAACGTAGATGTAGCCTATGCTCGTCAAAAAGACATTGACGTTACAAACACACCAAAGGCTTCAACAAATTCTACAGCTGAATTAACTTTTGCACTCGTACTTGCAGTTGCAAGACGTATCGCTGAAGGTGATAAATTATGCCGTACAACTGGCTTTGACGGATGGGCACCATTGTTCTTCCGTGGCAGAGAAGTTTCTGGTAAAACGATTGGTATTATTGGCTTAGGTGAAATTGGTGCTGCTGTAGCAAGACGTGCCAAAGCGTTTGATATGAATGTGCTTTATACTGGCCCTAACCAAAAAGTCGATAAAGAACGTGAAATCGGCGCCAAGTATGTAGACTTAGAAACTTTATTAAAAAATGCAGATTTTGTAACAATTAACGCTGCATATAATCCAGATTTACATCATCAAATTGACACTGAACAATTTAAAATGATGAAGTCAACGAGTTATTTAATTAATGCTTCGAGAGGCCCTATCGTTCATGAACAAGCTTTAGTACAAGCATTAAAAGATAAAGAAATTGAAGGCGCTGCTTTAGATGTTTTCGAATTTGAACCAGAAATAAACGACGAATTAAAATCACTAGACAATGTAGTACTCACACCACATATTGGTAATGCGACATATGAATCTCGTGATATGATGTCTAAAATTGTTGCGAATGACACAATTAGTAAGCTAAATGATAAAAAAACTAAGTTTTTAGTAAATTAATGAATTAGTTGTTAAAAGCTTAGTTCTAAATACTTAGTACAAATTAAAGCACCCATCCATTAAAAATATGGATGGGTGCTTTAATTTGAAATATTCCAAGTTTATTTACTTTTGGATTTATATAAAAACTTAGTTTGGTTCGTAACTAACTTATTTGGCAAAGCCTTTGCAATGCCATTTCTTACAGCTACAATCAGTTTATTACTACGTTGTGCGAGTTTACCTATTTTTCTAGAACGTGTAATTACTTTTTTAGTGTGTTTTACACGTAATTTATCATAGCGTTGTAACGCCTCATCAAACGAATATGACTGAAGACAATTTGCTAAGACAATCGCGTCTTCCATTGCTTGTCCAGCGCCTTGTCCCATGTTTGGCGTCGTTGCATGCGCTGCATCACCAAGTAAAATAGCACGTTGATAAACAAATGTTTTCAGCGGTTTTAAATCATAAATATCATTTAATAAAATATCTGTTTCGCTTTGTTTATCTAATACGGTTCTTATTTCATTTGGAAAACGATTAAACCTGGCTTGTAAATGAGGTTTACCATAGGTTTTCATTTTACTATCTTTTTCTTTCGCATTAATAGAAATAAACCAATAGGCTTGATTGTTTAATAAAGGTACAACCCCTACTCTCCCTTTCGGAGACCAATACTCTTTAGCAATTTGAGCATCTTTAATATCCACATCTTCTACCAATCCTCTAAACACTGTATAGCCTTGATATTCAGGCTTACTATTAGGTTCAACCGTATTTCTTATCTTAGAATGTACACCATCTGCACCAATACATAAATCAAATGCTTCTTGCTGTTGTGTATTAAAATGTAAAGTCACTTTTAAATCGCCATTATCAATATGAGTTACAAAATGATCTGTATAGATTGCTTCTTCCGGTACATAAGATTGAATCACATCTATTAAATCTTGACGAGACATTGTTAAGTTCACCGTATTCTTTTTTAACTTCACTTTGGATAGCACGTTATTTTTATCATCTCGCACTTCCATTGTATCAATGATTTGCCCAACATTTTTAATCCCTTTTGCTAAATCATGCTTTCCTAATTTTTCAATAACGTTACCACCAATGCCGATACCTGCACCTATTTCAGCTACTTCATTGTTTTTTTCAAATACTTTGACATCATGTCCTTGTTCAATTAATAATGCTGCAGTTGTTAATCCACCAATACCCGCGCCAACTATAGCTATTTTCATTTTCAATTCACTCCAAATTTTCCTAGTCTATTCGATATTAACACTTTTATAAAACTTTATATTAATAAGCTCTTTGATATTAGCCTAAGTATTGTCAATAAGTCATCACACAAAAAAGATAACAAACGTATCATGAAAACACCCTGTTATCTTTCGTCATAAATATATTATAACTCAATTTTTACAAATAATAATCCTTATTAATATGATCTTTCTTTATACCCAGTTTATCATAATAAACCTTCATAAATGTGGCGATGTTTTCGTCCCATTCTACATCACTTGCATATTGGTGTTCTCCAGGTGATTTAGGATTCCAACGCATTTGATACAATGATAATTGTTCATTTTCAAAGTAATTACCTCTTATAAATTTAGCTCCACCCATAATTGCGCGTTCTGGTGAAGTCCAAGATTGCTTTTTAGCAAAACTGCTACCTGTGTGTACTGCATTTTCATCAAATGCACCTATACCGTAAAAATTATAGTAATGCTTACCATCATCTTCTATACCTTTAGCCAATTCAGATTTACCATTACCTGTTTCAACAAGCGCATGGCTCACAAGGTATAACACATTAACTTCATATTTGTCTTGTGCTTTTAAAAATGCATCACCTTTATTTTTCAATATCCCTTTATCTTTTAAAATATCATTTACTTCTTTTTCTGACATTGACACTTTTTCAGAAATATCCATATGATTCAAGTTATCTTTGTCATCATTTACATCCATAGCTTTTTTAACATCAGCTTTTGAAGCCTCAACAAATCGACCATTTTTTTCTGTCATATTTAAAGTGCCTTCACCAAGTTGCTTATCTACTGCCTCATCAAAAGAATGTGTCTTTTTATCATCAAATAGGTGTGTTTCATTTATAATTAATAAAATCGTAAATACAATGATGATAATGAGCATAATAAATAATGTTAATCTTTTCTTTATAATTTCATTCATTATATAATAACTCCCTAGCTTACACTTATTTAGTTAATGTAACATAAGCAATAATAATAGCAATTAAGACAACTACAAAAGAAATGTTAAGCGCTATCCTCATAGCTTTCTTATCTCTAAACAACATATTGAATATCATTAAACTGATGACTAATGAAACTGCGAACATTGTAATAGCCATTACCATATTCATCATTATTAAAAAAACAATTCCCAAAACTAGAAATACATTTGAGATAACCGCCATGATTTTAATCATTTTCGCGTTGATAAGCCTTCCACTCCTCGCCCTTAAAAATTTATAAAATTTAATTCTAATAATAGAAATTGTATCATATTTACCATTGTTTCAATATGTCATTTTTAAAACAATAGGCTGAAGCGCTTGTATAAAAACTGCTTATCTTCATAAATGAAGTAGAAGTTCTTTAAAAGCTTGATATAAGTGCATTTTCAATTCAGTCAACTACTGTCAACATAAAAAATGAGACTGAGACATGTGCTATGTCCCAGCCTCTAACTTTTATTTTAACTATTTATTAGGGAATACTTATCTTGACATACCTCTAAGCATATTCATCATATATGTCAGACTACGATTCATTTCATCATCTTTCAACATACCCATCAAGCCAGTAATCGATGTTTTTTGATTCGGATTGGCCTGATTTGCAACACGTAAGCCTTTGTTTACTTTATTTAACATCTCAGATAAGTCATTTACATCTAAGTCACCTAATAAAAATACAAGTGAAGCCATATTTGAAATCAAACCTGAATATTGTTCTTTATTTAATTCAACAGAGAACTTATTGGCTATAACGCCTCTACTTTTAATTGCACCAGACATAGCATCTAGCAATTTTGCATCATCTAAAGTGCTAATGATGTTGATTGCTTTTAAAATGCTATCTTTATTTGCAACAATTGCATCTGTCACTTCAGCTAAATTTTCCTCTTTAATCTCTGCTTCAGTTTTTTGCATGCGTTTAATATTCGTTATTCTTTCAGCCATTATTTATCCACCTGACTTCCTGGGAAAGTATAATCTTTACGTTTCCATTTGTCTTCAACTCGAACGCTGTATTGTGGTTGACGTTGTTTATTTACACGGAAGTTCGTAGGATTAAGTGGTGATTTACCTCTTCTTGTCTTCACTTCCATGCGACAGCTTGTACGTTTATAAGATGGAGTATCTGTATCTTTGTCTACATCACTATTTGTTAGTAAGTTAATCGCTCCATGGTCACCATTTTCCATAGCATTATTATTTAATGGGATATAGATTTCTTTACCTTTAACTCTATCCGTCACATGTGCCACAAGTTCTAATTCACCAGTTTCAGAAATTAATTTAATTTCTGCCCCCTCATGAATACCTCTATCCTCAGCTAGTTCAGGAGATACTTCAACAAATGCATTTGGCATTTTGTATTGAAGTCCTGGTACTTTATAAGTCATATTGCCTTCATGGAAATGCTCTAATATACGACCGTTATTTACATGTAAATCATATTCTTCATTTACTTTAAAGAAATTATCAAATGTTAATGGATAGAACTTCGCTTTTCCATCATCAAAATTAAAGCCTTCTAAGAACAGTGTCGGTTGATCTGTACCATCTTCTGCAACTGGCCATTGTAAACTGTTATATCCTTCTAAACGATCATAGTTCACACCTGAATATGATGGCGTTAATCTTGCGATTTCATCCATGATTTGACTTGGATGTGTATAGTTCCAATCATAACCTAACGTTTTGGCTACAACTTGGATAATCTCCCAGTCTGGTTTAGAGTCACCTTTAGGTTCTAAAGCTTGGTATAAACGTTGGATACGACGCTCAGTATTTGTAAATGTGCCTGTTTTTTCTAATGATGGACTTGCTGGTAACACTACATCTGCGTATGAAGCAGTAAATGTAAAGAACTCATCTTGTACTACTAAGAAGCCAACTTTTTCCAATGCAGCTTGTACATAGTTGATGTTAGAGTCAACGATACCTGTATCTTCACCATATAAATAAAGTGCATCAATTTCTCCCTCATGTATGCCTTCCATCATTTGATGGTTATCTTTACCTACTTTTCTAGGTAATGTTTGACCATATTCGCGTTCGAATTTTGCTCTTATTTCATCGTCAGTAACACTTTGATATCCTGGGAATTTGTCAGGCATACTCCCCATATCACTACAACCTTGTACGTTATTATGACCACGTAAAGGATAAGCGCCTGTGCCTGGTCTTCTATAGTTACCTGTTGCTAATAATAAATTAGATATCGCTGTTGAAGTGTCACTACCAATGTCTTGTTGTGTCACACCCATTGCCCATGCGATTGATACTGATTCAGCATCTACAAGTTGATGTGCAAAGTCTATTAAAGCTTCTTTAGAGATGCCCGTTGTTTCTTCCGCAAAATCCATTGTAAATGGCGCTAATGATTTATGATACGCTTCAAAGCTGTTCACCCATTCGTCGATAAATACTTTATCATGAAGATCGTTATCGATAATGTATTTAGTCACTGCTGACAACCAAACTAAATCAGTACCAGGTTTAGGCTGATAGAAATTATCTGCGCGTTCAGCCATTTCATGTTTACGTATATCAAACACATTTAAAGTATTGTTATATAGCTTATGACCACGTTTAATACGTGAAGCAATAACTGGATGAGCTTCTGCTGTGTTTGTACCAATTAAGACAACCATATCTGCAATTTCAAGATCATCTATTGAACCAGAGTCACCACCATGACCTACCGTTCTAAATAGCCCTTTTGTTGCTGGTGCTTGGCAATAACGTGAACAATTATCTACATTATTTGTGCCAATGACTTGTCTTGCAAGCTTTTGCATAAGATAAGACTCTTCATTTGTTGCTTTTGAAGATGATATAAATGCTAAGCCATCTGAACCATGAGAGGCTTTAACTTTATTAAAGTTATCAGACACAACTTTTAGTGCTTCATCCCATTCAACTTCTTCAAATTGGCCATCTTTACGTACTAATGGTTTTGTGAGACGTTCTTCTGAATCAATATAATCCCAACCGAATTTACCTTTAACACACGTTGCAATTTTATTAGCTGGTGATTCTTGTTGAGGTTGAACTTTTATAACTTCTCTATCTTTTGTCCATACATCGAAAGAACAACCAACACCACAGTATGTACATACTGTCTTAGTTTTTTCGATACGCTCTTCACGCATTGCTGCCTCTGAGTCAGAAACTGCAAACAACGGACCATAACCTGGTTCCGCTTTTTTCGTTAAATCAATCATAGCTGCTAATGATCCAGGCTCTAAATCCGTCATATAGCCGGCACTGCCTTCCATATTGACTTCCATCATTGCATTACATGGACAGACTGTTGCACATTGACCACAACCTACACATGATGAATCGTTGATTGAAGTATCATTATCCCAAATCACTCGTGGTTGTTGGCGTTCCCAATCAATTGTAAGTGTTTCATTTACTTGAACGTCTTGACATACTTCTACACAACGACCACATAAAATACATTGATTTGGATCGTAACGATAGAAAGGACCGTAATCTTTTTCGTATGGCTTTTCTTTATATTCATAAGTTTGATGCTCTAAACCCCATTGGTCCATTGTATTATGTATTTCACAGTCGCCATTGTTATAATCACAAACTGTGCAATACAACATATGATTTTCTAAGATTCTGTCTAAAGCTTCTTTTTGGCTTGTTTGTACGTTATCATTTTGCGTATTAACAATCATCGGTCTATCAATTGTGGTACCACACGCACGTGCCATTTTACCGTCTATTTCAACAGTACACGTGTCACAAGTTTGTATTGGACCTAACGATTCGTTATAGCATATTGATGGAATAAATGTATCTTGAGATTTGATGAACTCAAGTAAATTCGTCCCTGGTTCTACAAGATAATCTTTGCCATCTAATGAGACAATCAAATGTTCTTGCATTCTCTTCACCCCTATTATTATTTATGATGCCCGCGTTATATATCTATTAGGTGCTGAATAACATTCCATCTAAAAAGCCCACACTTTTTTAAGATAATGTTATCTATATTGTATATCTATTTCATTTAAATGTTAAGGATTTCCACCTTATTTCACATTTTATTATATTAGTTGTACTTTATGGCTCAAAACTTAATATTTATAAAAAGTTATTTTATAATTCTTCTTGATTAATAATCTTTATGTTATTTCATAAATACTGGCATAATAAAAAAACTATAGATTTTAGCATTCGCCAAAATCTATAGTTCATTTAAATTACATTCCTAAATTATCTTTAATGCTTGCTTCAATTTCACTAAGTGAACTCTCACTTGGTATAAAATAGTACAAGCCATCATCTTGTATGCCACCCTGTCCATCTAACTGGTGTCTATTGACCTGTTCATTCGCATCATTATAATTACTTCTTATTTTGTTTAATTCTCCAACTGTAAGGTCCGTTTTCACATTATCTTCAACATGATTCATTAATGAATTAAAATGTGTAACTGAACTGATACTTGTAAGTTTATTAGCTAAGCCTTGGATAACAAGTTGTTGACGTTCTTGACGACCAAAGTCTCCGCCAGCGCCTTCTTCTTTACGACTTCTAATAAATGCCATCGCTTCTTCTCCATCCATATGGGATTGAACGCCTTCACTAAACTGATAACCATCATATGAGAATGACGCGTTACTCGTTACATTGATACCACCGACAGTATCTATCATATCTTGCATACCGTCCATATCTATTGTTGCGTAGTGATCAATAGGTACATTTAATAAATTCTCTACTGATTTCACTGCCATATCAGGTCCACCATAAGCATATGCATGGTTGATTTTTTCAGTAGTACCTTTACCTACGATTTCCGCTTGTGTATCTCGTGGAATGCTGACAATTTCTGTCGTTTTTTTCTGTGGATTAATCGATAATACCATTACTGTATCACTACGTTGACCACCACCTTCAGCATCTCTTTTGGCATCAGAATCCACACCAAACAAAGCAACCGTAAATGGATCACCATCATCTAAATTGACGTCTTTATCTCTTAATGAAGATTTATCTCTGTCTAAAGGATTATGAATTGATCCTCCAACAGAAAATATTTTAAACCCTAAATAAATAACTGCTAGTAACGCTAATAAAACTAATATACCAAAGAACCACAATATTAATTTTGTTGGTAAGCCCATTTTTTTATTTTTTTTAGAACGATTCACTCTTATCATTCTCCGTTTCTGTATTCAATTTTCTCTCATTTAGTAATACATTATATATTAATAACTTGGATTTGACATAGTGCTTTAGACCTATCATTTATATAATAAATATTTAATACAGTTATTTCTTATTGTATTTTGTATCCATCTCCAGAATTTAGTATATCTAATACTTCTTCATGACAAGCATTGTTACTAATAATAAATGGACCTGCTTTAGAAAAGTCTAGTGCCATATTATCTAATGTCGTCATTTTAAGTCCAAGTTCACTGGCAAACAAGAATTGCGCTGCGATATCCCAAGGTTTTGGATTTGTGTTAACATGCGCTCCAAATTGTCCTTTGATTACACGGATTGAATCTAAACCACAAGAACCGATAAAACGATGACTAAATGAAGCATCATTTAGTCCATGAATGGTCTCATCATTCATAACTAATGTATTAAATGAAATAATCGCATCTTGTAAATCAATACTTTCGGGTTTTTCTAGTCGCTTACCATTCACATATGCACCATACCCTTTAGCTGCTTTGTACAGTTGGCCATGTGGGTAATCATAAATATATGACAGCATTGGTTCACCATCAATAAAATAGCCTAGAATAATACAGTAATCTTCTTGTTGTTTAACTAAATTTGTCGTTCCATCAATGGGATCCATAACCCATACATGTCCTTCTTTAGGATGCACTTCTTCATTCGACTTTTCTTCAGCGAACAACTGATGTTCTGGAAAATTTTGCTTTAAAAATTGTTCGAAGTTATGTTGTATTGATTTATCAACATTTGTCACTAAATCAAACCTATTTTGTTTCGTACTTGTAACCATATCCTCGATTAACTTCGGGATGATTTTATCCAATGTTTCAAGCCAAGACCTCACGGCATCATCGATATAAATTAATTGTTCTTTTTCCATGTATAGGCACCTCTTTAAATTTATAAATTATTATGTTCCTTATTAAGTATGAACTATCTTTAATTTATTATATTTTATCATAGAAATATTAATGAAATATATGATATATCATAACCACTAAAACATTTTGGCACACATATTGTTGCTATGACATAAAAATAAAACCGACCAGCGTAGCTAGTCGGTTAAATAGAAAGGAAAGTAAGTAATAAATATTGAAGATGTTTGATTAGTAACGTGAACGAATTAGATGTTAACAAAACTATATGTAATAGCCTACCCCTTTGTCATCTACTCGCTACCCCCTTGTTACTAATTACATATTAACATAAGTTTTTAAATAATGTAAGCGTTTTCTTTATTTTTTTAAAAAAAGTTTTTCTAAATGTCGTCATTGTCACTTTTATGATATAATAAATGTAATATGTAATCATTTGGGAGGTGACTTTCTAATGAATAAACGCGAGAGACAAAATAAACTTGTTCTAGCTATTCAAGAGAATAGACAAATTACCGCTTCAGAGTTAGCAAAAAACTTAGACGTGTCAAAACGAACGATTTTAAGAGATATTCAAGATTTAGAAGATCAAGGTGTGAAAATTTTAGCAAAGCACGGTAAACTAGGTGGCTACCAACTTCAAGAAACACCAAATAGTTATGAGATTGAGCTGACTGAGAATCAACTATCCGCTTTGTTCTTAGTGCTTAATGAAAGTCAGTCTTACACTACGTTACCTTATAAAGAAGAAGTTAATGCAATTATTAAAAAATGTTTGAATTTACCTTATACAAAAATGCGACGCGCTTTGAAAAAGCTAGACCGTTATATTAAATTTGATCACCGACAACATACAAATTTACCACCTATATTTTCTGAAGTCCTCATTTATTGTACTGAAAGAAATGTTATGGCAATGGAATACAATAACGGTACAAGTATAGGCACTGAAAATGTTATTTTTATTGGATTATTATGTGAAAAAGGTTTGTGGAAAGCAGTCGTCTTTGAAATTGGTTTGGGTAAAACAAATGAGATTCCTATTATTGATATACACGATATCTCATATTCATTTGAAAAGACAATCAAGACTCAAGACATTACTATAAATAATTATCAACAATTTTTAAATCCAACTGAGTCCTAATTGTCTCAGTTGGATTTTTAATTACTTATATTTTTTCGATAAGCAAATAGTTTATTAATTCCTAAAGTCGTTTCTCAAAATTCCTCTCTTCTTTTCACAAGTTTATAATTACCTTCCTATTCTATTCAATATTGTATGTTGATTATTTAAATTCACCCTAAGCACAATGAAATATTTTCAATTTAAATTAAACAGCCTCATCACATTTATGAAAGGAAGTCTTTATGTATAACTTAGAATTCCATCATTTAGAACAACACATCAGTAAATTATTGAACTTACTAGAAATATATAAATTTGCAATCGTCACCAATCATAAAAAGAAAAACGACTACAAACAAAATATTCATGATTATATCGATAAAGAATACGCCGCTCTAAAAAGCGTCTCAAAGCATCATACTTCTCTTATTCACTACAATTACTTTCAATTTCTTTCTGAACAAATTGAACAGCCTATAGATGAACTAACTATAGGTAATACAACGAAATATATAAGTGATATTCAGTAACGTTTATTTCGTATCCACCAATTATTAACCCCTCTTTTGTAACAATATTACACTATTACAATTTTTATAAATTAAAATTGTAATAGTTTTTCATGTGTTGTACAATGAAAACGATTACAGCAATATAAGGAGTGATAGCAATGCATGGATTTTCTATATATCTTGGACAGCCCATCGACAAACCATATATCAAACGGATGATTGCTTCAGGCTACAGCACCATTTTTACGTCTGTACAAATTCCTGAAGAAAACGAAAGTACTAAATATCGCTATTTGGGAGAACTTTTAGATTATTTATCTAATGATCAGCTTACATATATGATTGATATCAATCCTTTGTTGCTGGATCACAATTTCTATCAATTCTTACATCAATATGAGACAGCAGAATTTATGATTCGTATCGATCATAGTACTTCTTTAAATGTCGTCAACGATATTATCAGTAACGGATTCAAATGTTGTATCAATGCTAGCATCATCTCAGAGCAATTATTGCAACAGCTTTACCATGAGCTTAAAGATTTTACTTATCTTTGTTATTGCCATAATTATTATCCAAGACCTGATACCGGTTTGGAGCCGCAATTCGTAGCGTCACAAAACAATTTGATTTTAAAATATAACGCACAAGCAGATATATTTGGTTTCATCACTGGTTCAACATTGCGTGGCCCTCTATATAAAGGTTTGCCAACAATTGAATCCACAAGATATCAGCACCCTATTCAAAGTGCACAGTTACTTAAAGATCACTTAGTAGAACATGTAATGATTGGAGATCCACTCATTGATTCACATGCTGCACAACAACTCATTACTTTTTTACACCACAGACATTTCAACCTAAATATTATGCTTTTAGATGACCAAGTATCATCAATATTATTTAAACCTCATACGGTACGTGCTGATAATCCAGCTCACGTTATTAGATCACAAGAAGCTCGTCTTTATTGTGATACAGAGATTCAACCATTTTCAACAAATGGTCGAAATTTCGGTGCCATAACCGTGGATAATAAACTAAACGGACGTTATCAAGGTGAATTACAAATTATTAAAAATGATTTACCACCGCATAATCACATCAATGTTGTAGGTGAAGTTAAAAAGACCGATTTACCATTAATTCAATGCATGCGCCCTAATGACACATTTGAATTTACGTACAAGAATAAGGAGCTGTAAAAATGAGTAATTTAATAACTGAATCAAGAAATGAAGCTACCATGCACTTAGACGAAATGTCTATTCAACAAGCTTTAGAGACTATGAATGAAGAAGATCAAAAAGTACCTCAACAGATAAAACAAATATTGCCTGACTTAGCTAAAGTCATTGAAGTTACAACGAAGCAATTTAAAAAAGGTGGCCGCATTATCTATATGGGCGCAGGCACGAGTGGAAGACTCGGCGTACTCGATGCAGCAGAATGTGTGCCTACATTTAATACAACACCTGATGAATTCATCGGATTAATAGCCGGTGGACAACCTGCCATGACAGTCGCAGTCGAAGGTGCTGAAGATAGTGAATCACTAGCACATGATGATTTAAAACACATTGATTTAACAGACAACGATGTAGTTATTGGCATTGCGGCCAGTGGAACTACGCCCTACGTCAAAGGCGGTTTAAAATACGCTACAGAGTTAGGTGCCCATACAGTTGCCATTTCTTGCAATGTCGATACAGAAATTAGCAAACTAGCAGAATTTCCTGTAGAAGTTAATGTCGGTCCCGAAGTATTAACTGGATCTACGAGATTAAAATCAGGAACAGCACAGAAACTAATCCTTAATATGATTTCCACAATCACAATGGTTGGTGTGGGAAAAGTTTATGGCAATCTTATGGTAGATGTAAAAGCCACAAACCATAAATTAGTTGACCGTTCAGTGCGTATTATTCAAGATATTTGTGATATTCCATATGAACAAGCTCAAAAGCTTTATAATGACGCAGACCAAAACCTTAAACAAGCAGTCGTTATGTACCTATGTGATATTTCAAAAGCTGAAGCAGAAACAAAATTACGTCAAAATGACAATATTATTAAACAAGCAATAAAAAATTAATTTATTCTGATTTAAATAGCAATGTCACGTTGCCACATGAACCATATAACTATGATGCAATAAGGAGGTATATAGGATGACTAAAGAACAAAAACTCGCTGAACATATTATAGACGCTGTTGGTGGCCTTGATAATATGGATAATGTTATTAATTGTATGACCCGTGTCAGAATTAAAGTAATCGATGAAAACAAAGTAGATTATGATAAATTAAAAGCAACTCAAGGTGTTATGGGCGTCGTAAAAGACGAACGCGTGCAAGTGGTAGTTGGTCCAGGTACTGTTAATAAAGTAGCGGATCATATATCTCAATTAAGCGGTGTACGTCTAGGGGAAACAATCCCTCATAACTCAACGAATTATAAAGCTGATGCTGAAGCAAAAGCACAAGAAAATAAAACAGCAATTCAAAGCAAACAAAAGCGTGGCGCCTTTAATAAATTATTAAAAACAATTGCCAATATCTTTATTCCGTTAATCCCAGCCTTTATTGGTGCCGGATTAATTGGTGGTATTGCTGCAGTATTAAGTAACCTTTTAGCTGCTGGCCAAATTTCAGGTGACTGGGTTACACAACTTGTCACAGTGTTCAATGTAATTAAAGATGGTATGTTAGCTTATCTAGCTATCTTCACAGGTATTAATGCAGCCAAAGAATTCGGCGCAACGCCGGGGTTAGGTGGTGTTATTGGTGGTACCACATTACTCACAGGATTAACTGATGAAAATGCGATTACTAATATATTTACAGGCGAACCACTGCAACCTGGTCAAGGTGGTATTATTGGCGTTATTTTTGCAGTATGGCTTCTTAGTATCGTTGAAAAACGATTACATAAAATTGTCCCTAATGCAGTAGATATTATTGTCACACCAACTATTACGTTATTTATCATCGGTTTATTAACTATATTTATCTTTATGCCATTAGCTGGCTTTGTTTCTGACGGTTTAGTATCTGTCATCAATGCTACAATCAGTATCGGTGGCGTTTTTAGTGGCTTTATCATCGGTGCTTTTTTCCTACCGCTAGTTATGTTAGGATTACATCATATATTTACGCCTATTCATATTGAAATGATTAATCAAACGGGTGCAACTTATTTACTTCCTATTGCTGCAATGGCAGGCGCTGGTCAAGTTGGTGCTGCTTTAGCTTTATGGGTAAGATGTAGGAAAAATACAACATTAAGAAATACACTCAAAGGTGCACTACCTGTAGGATTTTTAGGCATCGGAGAACCTTTAATTTATGGTGTCACTTTACCGTTAGGCAAACCATTCTTCACTGCATGTATTGGTGGAGGTATTGGTGGCGCTGTTGTTGGAGGTATTGGTCACATTGGGGCAACTGCAATTGGACCTAGTGGAATCTCATTGTTACCTTTGATTTCAGATCATATGTATTTAGGATATATTGCAGGACTACTCGCTGCGTACGCAGGTGGTTTCGTCTTCACCTATTTCTTAGGTACGACGAAGACTATGAGAGAATCTGATAGCTTAGGTGATTAATTATGACCAACGTACTTTACAAAATTGACAGCAATTATGCTCAGTTAACTAAAAGTGAGAAAAAGATTGCAGATTTTATTTTGAATTCACCACATAAAATCATCAATATGTCAGTACAAGATTTATCTAACGAGATCCATACTAGCACAGCATCCATCGTTAGATTTAGTAAAAAAATTACAGATAAAGGTTTCCAAGAATTAAAAATTGCCATTTCTCGTTATTTACCTGATGATGCAATCCATAATAATCACCTTGAATTGGCGGATAATGAGTCAGTCGATACGCTAAAAACAAAAATGCTATCTCGTGCAACAGACACGATGAACTATGTATCAACGTACATAGATGAATATAGTATTGACAGTATTTGTGAAACAATGAAGCGTTCAAATACAATATTCCTATTTGGTTATGGTGCTTCACTCGTAATCGTTACTGATTTATTTCAAAAATTATCACGCATTGGACTCAATGTCCGTTTGTTACAAGAAACACATTTATTTATGTCAACATTAGCAACACACGATGAAAATGACTGTATTATCTTTGTAACAAATCAAGGTAATCATAGTGAAATGCAATCCATGGCTAAAGTCGCAACAGACTATAACATTCCAATTATTACAATTTCTAGTTCTAATGATAATCCTGTTGCAAAAGTTTCAGACCATACTTTAATATATGGTCAAACGGATGAAAACGAACTACGTATGGCTGCAACAACATCATTATTTGCTCAACTTTTTACAGTAGATATACTTTACTATCGCTATATCGCATTGAATTATCAAAGTGCATTAGACTCTATTACACAGTCTAAAATGGCTTTAGATAATTATCGTAAGCATTTATCTAAAATTCAATTCAAACATTAATCTATATGTTAAGTTGAACTATAAAAAAGCACCTATCGTCAGCAAAATACGCTGTCTTGATAGGTGCTTTTTTGTGAATTAAAATAAGAGACTAGTAAATCGTATAGTAATTTTTAGTGCCTTATTTTAAGTTATCCTAAGTATTGATATTTTATTTATTTAGCTTCACTTTTTAAGAATTCAAAAATGTTTTTAGCATTATCTGTATTATCTATATTTCCTTGGAATTTATCACTACCAGGGCCATAAGCATATGTGTTCACGTCTTCACCTGTGTGTCCTGTTGTAGTCCAACCTGTATTCGATTTATCATTGATTGGTTTTTGAATTGCGTTTTGTAATTCTTGTAATTGCCCTTCATATGCATCATCATCTTCATTTAATTTTTTCAACTTCTCAGCTTCATCTTTAATTTTATCAATTTGAGATGCCTCTACATCAAATCCATAACCTTCATTAATTACTTTTTCAGCATCTTCGCCTTTGGCAATTTGTTCAGTCATGTATGTTCCTGAATGTTTCATATCGTGGATTACTTGAGGGTTCCAAAGGTAATCTTCACCTTTGGCAATTGATAAACCACCTGTTGAGTGATCTGCAGTTGCCACTACAAGTGTATCTTTATGTTCTTTAGCATAGTTCATAGCATAATCAAATGATTTTTCAAAACCTTCCATTTCTGACATTACACCAGTAACATCATTTGGGTGACCTGCTTTATCAATCGAAGCACCTTCCACCATTAAGAAGAACCCTTTATCATTTTGCTGTAATTTATTAACTGCAGTTTCTGTCATATCTAATAATTTAGGATTTTTATCAGGGGCGTCTATTTGTAATGGCATATTTCCATCAGCGAACAAACCTAATACTTGTTTACTTGTTGATTTTTGTAAATCTGTTTTATTATCTACAACGTCATAGCCATCTTTTTTAAATTTATCTGCTAAGTTGCCATTTTCTTCACCGAAATATTTTGCACCACCGCCAAGTAAGACATCTACTTTATGTTCGCCGTTAATTTTATCATTATAAAATTGTTGTGCAATTTCATCTTTTTTATCGCGTGAGTCTACGTGTGATGCATAGGCTGCAGGTGTTGCATCTGTAATCTCAGCAGTGGAAACTAAGCCTGTTGATTTACCATTTTCTTTTGCTTGTTCTAATACTGTTTTAACATTTTCTTTATTTTCATCTACACCAATTGCCCCATTATATGTTTTATGACCAGAACTAAACGCAGTAGCTGATGCTGCTGAGTCAGTTACATTCTCTTTCGGGTCAGCTGGATTTGTACGTTGATTGCCGACAAGATGTTGATCGAACGCAGTTTTTTCCATTTCTTTTGTTTCAGGATTATCTGCAAAATAACGATACGCTGAATTATAAGATGGTCCCATGCCATCTCCTACTAAAAATATTACATTTTTAGGATTTTCAGTATTTCCCATATACGACACATCAGGTGTATCATTTGATGCTTTTCCATCACCAGAAGCATATGTTGATTGTACATTTCCTAATGCAGATCCAACAACAATTGCACTAGCTACAGTTACAGTTGCTAACTTATTTAATAGTTTCATAAATTAATAACTCCTTTGATATGTATTATTGTGCTTACATGTTAAGTGTAATACTCTAATTTTGTCTCAATATTTTAATAATGTAAATTTTCTGTAAAACACTAGTTGTGTAAATGCTTATATACCTATGGTTTTGATAGACATTTTTATAATAAAAAGGTTAGCTATTTTATAACTTTGTAATTTCAGTCATAAAGTAGCCAACCTATATTAAATTTGTTTATTTTTATCTAACTTATGATAGCCTTTTAAGAAATAGAAAATCGCCATAAACGATAAAAATACAATACCAATTACTACAGAAACAACTGTCTCTTTATTGAATAACATTCCAATTAATACTGTAATAAAGAATGCCATTGTAATGTAGTTTGTAAATGCTCCGCCTGGCATTTTAAAGGGATGATCTTTTACTAATTCAGGAGAACGTTTCCTAAATTTCAAATGACTAATTAAAATCATAAACCACGGTACCATACCTGGTAAAATAGATGCACTATATACATAAACAAAGACGCTCTCAGCACCTTCAATAAATAAAGGTAAGATAACATTTAGTAATGCTCCAATTAAAATACCAATAGAAATTGCTGTTACTGTCCACACAGGAACACCATTTTTCATAACTTTTGAAAAGAATTTAGGCATTTGTCCTCTTTGAGATAATGTAAATGTCATACGACTCGCACTGAATATTCCAGAGTTACATCCAGACATAGCAGCAGTTAATACTACAAAGTTAATAAAGCCAGCTGCAAACGTAATACCAACTTTTGCAAATGTTCCAACAAATGGACTACCAATGTTACCTAATTGATCCCAAGGGTAAACTGTTACAATTACAAAGATCGCACCAATATAGAAAATCAATATACGCCAAATGACGCCATTAACGGCACTTTTAATATTTTTCTGAGGGTCTTTTGTCTCTCCGGCTGTAATACCGATTAATTCTACACCTTGGTAAGAGCCTATAACAATAGACAGTGCAAAGAAGAATCCAATCCAACCGTTAGGCATGAATCCACCATGTGCCCATAAATTAGATAAACCAAGTGCTTCTCCTCCATTACCTAATCCGAAGAAGATTAATCCAAATCCTGCAATAATCATTAAGATAATTGTCACTACTTTAATCATTGCAAACCAGAATTCAAATTCACCAAAAGCTTTAACTGACACTAGATTAGCACTGGCTAATAATATTACTACCAGTACACCTGGAATCCACTGTGGTAAATCCGGAAACCAATAATTCATATATTCTCCGACGGCTATCACTTCACTCATACCGACGACAATCCACTGGAATATATTACTCCAAGCAGTTAAATAGCCTGCCACTGGATGTATGTAATCACTTGCAAAGTTAGCATAAGAACCTGTGGTAGGATATAAATAAACCATCTCCCCCATAGCTCTCATTACTAGAAATAAAAAGATACCTGCTATTAAATATGCAAATATAACAGAAGGACCTGTCCACTTTATAGTGCTTGTTGCGCCCATAAATAGTCCTACTCCAATTGTCCCGCCAAGTGCAATCATACGCATTTGACGTGCACCTAGCCCCCTATGTAATTCTTTGTTCTCGTTCATAATTCAAACCCCATCTCTTTCGATTGTAAGTACAGATGAAACACTTATTATGTCGCCATTATACTATAAATTCTAAAAATTGGAATAATTATTTTCGATTTATGTAAGGGCTTACATTTCCGTTATTAATTGTATTTTATTTCGTCAAAAATTGCAAAGTAATTTTACAAATTTCAATTTTTTATTTTTCAACTATTATCATGAAATTTATTATGTAGATATTGTGAATTTATTCACAAACATTGATTAGCATAGTATACTTGTCCTAACCTATCGAAAGTGAGGATAAGTAATTGAATGATAAAAATATTAAATGTGATAAAGTCTTCTATGGTAAGGCGTGGATTAAGCATGTAGTTGAAACGATTAGAACCAAGGACGTACTTCAAAGTTTTTACTTAAAGCGTTATCTATTACGTGCCACGATGGCTGGGTTTATCTTAGGTATCATTACTGTATTCATGTTGTTAATTAAAGCTAGCCTCGGAGGCGATATGGCCTCTGGTGTGACAAATTTAGTTTCATCCATCGCCTTTAGTTTCGCACTAGTACTAATACTATTCACCAATTCAGAATTATTAACAAGTAATTTTATGTATTTCACTGTTGGATTGTATTATCGTGTTATTAGTCCTATGCGTGTCTTAAAAATTTTCACCTTATGCTTCATTGGGAATATGGCTGGAGGCTTAATATATTTCACACTCACGCGACTTTCAGATATTATGTCTCCAGAGATGTTCATTCAACTTGAAGTTGCAATTGAACATAAGCTATATGCTGCAGGATTTTTAGCAATTTTAATCAAAGGTATATTCGCTAATTTTTTTATCAATATTTCATTAGTTATCGCCATGCAAATTGATGACATTCTAGCTAAAATGTTTGTCATGATGTTTGGCGTATCCATATTCGCCTTTATGGGTTATGAACATGTCGTTTATAATTCTGTATTATTTGCTGGTGGACTCGTTTATCAAAGTGATTTAATGTCAGTAATCCCTACGTTAATTAATTTACTTGGTGCTGCTTTTGGAAACTATATTGGCGGGGGGTTGATTATCGGATTGTTTTACGCCTATTTAAATGATCATCATCAATATAATGGTGAAAGGTTACATTAATTTTGCGACATTCTATATTTCAAACTTTCTATGGTATAATTTTCATTAGATTTTATTACAAAGGAGTTCAACATGAATAAAATTTTACTAAAAAAAACAATTACAGTTTCTCTTATCTTTGGGGTGTTATTTTTCTTATTAAATTATGTTTCTGGTTCAGATAGTTCAATTGGACAATTAATTTTAAAAAGTCTACTTGTAATTGTAGTATTTGCTATATTATATTATGTCTTATTTTCTATTGTTGATTCACCAGAGCGAAAATATAAATTTGGTATCACGATTCCAATCGCATTGTTAATAGCTATTATCATATGTGCTTTAATATCTACTATAAAAGTTGGTATTATTGTCGGTTTAATTCTTGGTATCATCGCTGGTTATGTTTGGGAATATATAGAAAAAAATAAAAATGGTGGTGACAGATCATGAGTATGATTATAGGCGTTATTGTAATCATTTTACTGATTGTAAGTTTGATTCCTAATTTAAAAGCAGTAAAAGCTTCTAAAGAAACTGGTGAAAAAAATACGCGTTTTGCAATCATGGTAGGTATAGATTCAATACTACTCGTCCTCGTTGTAGCAACATTGATTTTCCAACTTTTATAATTAACAATGCTTATATTAAATATAAGCTCACATATATAATACAGTTGACTTCGCAACAGTGCTTTGTTTGCGTGCTAAAAGGGGCCTCCGTATGGAAGCCCCTTTTTTAAATTTAATATCAGGTACAAATTTACAATTTATCTTGAAGTACAAAATAATATATTAAACTAGCCCCTAACAAATAAACCACTGTGCCTACCATAAATGATCTAAAGTGTATTTTAAATGGTATTTTTTTATTGAAAATTGGGCCTAATAGTAAATTACTTATCGCCAATACAATCGGTCCACCCAAGAAAAATAAAATTAAATATCCACTCATTTAATTAATCTCTATTTTTCTCAAAGTATGTCGTAATGATTTCTTCACCGGTTAAATCTTTTCCAGTAAATGCCACTTCACTAAAATCTTGTTTTTCTGTCATTGTATTTGTATTGACGATAACATCTAAACCAGCTACAACTGCAGCAGTTGCACCATTAACTGAGTCTTCAATCGCTAAACAATTTCCTGGATTGTAATTAAGTTTTTGAACAGCAGTGAGGTATGGTTCAGGGCTTGGTTTAACCGCTTCAACATCTTCTCGACCTACAACGATATCGATATAATTGCTTAATCCTAGACTTTCAAATGCTGGTTTGATATCAGCTCTATAGCTACTCGTCGCAATCGCCATTGGTATATGACATTTTTTGCAATAATCCATTAACTGTTTCATTGCATCAATGATTGGCAAATCAACGCTCGTGTTATTGTGTTCAACATAAATTTCATGCTTATTTTCTTTGCCTAATTGACCTTCTAAATAATGATGTAAATCCGTTGCGGCTCCCCCAATAGATTGACGATAAAAACCCAATGTTATTTCAGTTAAATTATGTTTTTTTAAGTGTTTATTAATGATTTCAAATAGATGTCTTTCTGTATCAATAATCGTGCCATCAAAATCGAATACGACTGCTCTATACATCATATATCCTCCTCTGTCCACTTGTTTTGTTAAATTATATTAATGCTAGCTTATCATATTTTAATTTTGAAATATGTATTTTCGGTTTTAAAATGGTAATATCCCAATTAAAAGCTCACTCCAAATTTGAAGTGAGCTTATTATATATGCTTCTAGTGTATTATCGTTTATTCCAATATTTTGCTAAAATCGGTCCGGTAATATTGTGTACCAAACTAAATACTGCTCCTGGTACTGCCGATAAAGGACTAAAATGTACGGTAGCCAATGTTACTGCTAACCCTGAATTTTGCATTCCAACTTCAATCGAAACAGCTTTTTTATCAGCGCGTTCCAGTTTAAATATATTTGCTAATGTATATCCAACTACATAACCAACAATGTTATGTAATATGACTACTGCAAAAATAAGCAATCCTGTTTCTAGTATTTGTGATTTACTCCCACCTACTACTGAAGCGAGTATGAGGGAAATAGCAATTACAGAAACGATTGGCAATGCAGTTGCAGACTTATCAGCGAATTTTTTAAATACTTTTTGTAATATAAAACCAATCGCAATAGGGATAAGTATCACTTGCACAACTGACCAAAACATACTCATAAATGAGACTTGTAACCATTCATGTGCGAATAAATAAATTAATGCTGGCGTTAAGAACGGTGCAAGTAACGTAGAGACACTTGTAATAGCTACAGACAACGCAACATTTGCATTTGCTAAATAACTCATAACGTTACTTGATGTTCCCCCTGGACAACACCCAACTAATATCACACCAATTGCAATTTCTGGTGGTAATTGAAATAATTTAGCAATTAAATAGGCTGCTAAAGGCATAATTGTATATTGTAAAACCACACCAATTATTACGCACTTAGGCGATTGAAATACAATTTTAAAATCTTTAGGATCAATGGTTAACCCCATACCCAACATTACGATACCAAGTAAATATGGTACCCAACCACTTAACGTAGCTAACTGAGTTGGAAAAATAAATCCAATTATTGCAGCGATTAACATCCATATCAAGAATGTGTTTGTTGCAAACCGACTCACTTTTGATAACATCTCTAAACACTTCCTCTATGTATTAATAAAGAAAAATGTATCATACTTTAAACGCCTATACAACTGAATTTTCAAAATATTCCAACTTTTATAAATACAATAATATCAAATTCAAAAATAATTTCTAACTTCGTTCTAAAGACCTAGTGCCAACATTTTAAAAGAGTGGTACAATTTAATAGAAATAAAAACTTGTATAATTTTAAGTGTAAAGAATATTATGATTAATATCCATATGACACTTTATATAGATATGGAGGTATAATATGTTTTTAGATAGAACGGAAACTTTTGTGTTAAATATAGGTGGACTTAACAAACGCGCCACACGAAAAAATTTAACTAAATTATGTAAGCAAATTAATTTTTGCAACTCATTCAAGTTTTCAATTTTCAAAGAAAATAACTTGTATGCATTAAAGGTCAACTTACCAAAATACCAGTTACCATATATTATTAGTTTTCTTAGCTTTCATAATTATTTAATTTATCAAATTATAGAAAGTAATCATTCTGAAAAGTTATTAGATCTTGATCATTTATTGTTATCTTCTAAACGTTTTGAACTGACTATCGATGGGCTTTACGACGCTTTTGTCAAAGATAAAGTTATTGATATTTTGAACTTAATCAATCAAACGGAGCATATTACATATACCTTCAATAGAGATAAAATAAATGTTTCTTGTTCTCCTAAAGTTTTCGCGAAACTCATCCAAATGGTTGCTACTCATAACATTGATGTACTTGGTGCAATATACCAACCACGATTAATGAGTAAAGCTAGGATTTCGTAATTCGTTTATATAATGAAACACAGCCCGTATGGAACCGTTCCATACGGGCTGTGCTTATTTTTTATTATTTATTTAATCTTGCTCTTCTTCGTTAACGATGTTTTCAAAAGCTTCTCTTACTTGTGGTACTGACATACCAACAACGACTTGGACATTTTTACCACTTTTAACTAATCCGTGTGCCATTTGATTATGCGTGAAATAACCACTATCTTCTACTTTATCTATATCATTCACTGTTAATCTTAAGCGTGTCGTACAATTTGTTACGTCCTTGATGTTTTCTTTACCGCCAAGGCCTTCTAAATAATAATTTGCTTTATCTTCGAATTCATTACCAGTAGATGTTGTGTTTGCTTTGTCATCACTACCTTTTTTACTCTTATAATCATTTTTACTATACAACTTCACGTCTTCTTCGTCTTTCTTGCGACCAGGAAGTGGAATATTGAATTTTAAAATTAAGAATCTGAATAAGAAATAATAAATAGCTGTAAATACAAGACCAATAATGATTTGAATTACATATGTTAACCAATGATTTTGTGCTAAAGGTATCCAATTCGTAGCAAAGAAGTCTAATAGACCGCCACCAAAGTTACCTACGAGGCCAAATCCATACATAAGTGTATCCATTGTTGCAGCTAATAATGCGTGCAATACAAATAAATAAGGTGCAATAAATAAGAATGTAAATTCTAATGGCTCTGTAATACCTACAACTACAGCAGTTAATGTAGCTGGGATAAGTAACGCTGCAATTTTTTTCTTATTCTCTTTAGGTGTTGTTGAATACATTGCTAATGCAATACCTATCGAACCAAATACTTTACCATTACCTTGTAACATAAATCCATAAGGAAATTGTTCTTTCAATGGCTTTGTACTCGTCGCAAATTCATTTACATGCGCAAACCATTCTGCTTTTAATCCGTGGTTTACCACTACCGGGCCTACTTCAATTGGTGCATAAATAAAGTGATGTAAACCAGTTGGAATAAGCACTCTTTCTAAGAAGTGATATAGCCATACTCCAATGTAACCTGATCCTATGATAAATCCTTGCAATGAAGAAATGCCACCTTGAATCGTAGGCCAAACAATACATGTTATTAATGCAATAGGTAACATAACAAAAAACGAAATCGTTACTACAAATGTTAACCCTTGGAACACACCTAACATTTCAGGCAGTTTCTTACTATAGAACCTATTATGTATCCATGTCACAATGCTAGAAATTATGATACCACCTAAAATATTGGTATCTAACGTTTCGATCCCAGCAATTGCTTTGAGTCCAGTAACATTCTCGACACCTTTTTCCAAATTAGCTCCAAATGTATGTGGCCATTGCGTGAGAATAGCGTTAATAAATGTATTAAACATTAGATAACCCATTAACGCTGCTAGTGCAGCATGACCAGGTGCTTTTTTAGCTAAAGAAAGTGGCAACCCGACAGCAAATACAATTTCCATGTGATCGAATATTACCCAACCACCAGATTCTATTACGGACCATATTCTAAACCAAGTCGTCCCATCTTCTGCAATACTTCCCATTATTGCAGGATTTTTAAATAATGTAGCAAACCCTAAAACAATACCGAAGAAAGCAAACATCAATACTGGAACTATCATCGCACTCCCAAATCGTTTAATTGCGTTCATAGAAATATACCCCCAAATACTATTAAATTTAGATAACTTACATTCAAATACTTATATGTAAATTTATCATTTTTAGATACGTTTGTTTCAAATCCTATCTCAATACTAAAGGAAACGCTTACACATAAGCAATGGTTTGACTACATTACGAATAGTTTTGTATAATCAGATTATATTTCCAAAACTTAAAAATATTTTCATGAAGTGCGAGGTTATCATATTGTTTTTAGATGAACGCGTTAATAATAACTTTAATAAATTAAATGAGAATGACTTACATATTGCTCATTTTATCAATACACATACGACAGAATGTAAAACCATGAAAATTCAAGACTTAGCAGAATTTACACATGCTTCAAATGCAACTATTCATCGTTTTACGCGTAAATTAGGTTTTGATGGTTATAGTGACTTTAAATCTTACTTAAAGTTTGAAACTGAAAAATCTCATAATCTCCCTTCCGACTCTATCGAAGGATTCAAACAAGACGTCGAAAATACTTTTACATATTTAGAACGTATCGATTATAATCTTGTCACTGATAAAATCAACGAAGCAGAGACCGTCTATTTGTATGGAACAGGTGTCGCGCAAATGAATGTAGCCCAAGAAGCGCAACGTATTTTGTTAACAATTCATAAAAATATTATTGTATTACATGATGTACACGAATTTAAAATGGTACTTAATAGAACTACACCTACAGATATTTTCTTCATTATTTCTCTTTCTGGTGAATCTCATCAATTATCAGATATCACCAACTTATTACAGTTACGTCAAAAATATTTTTTCTCCATTACTACTTTAAATGATAATACACTTGCTCAAAAAGCTAATTATAATATTTATGTTTCTAGCAACACATTTTATCTTGCTGACGGTATAGATTATTCAAGCTTTATAAGTTATCACATATTTTTCGAAACATTATTGCGTAAATTTAATGAGCGCATAGAAAAAGGTGAAATTATATCGTAATAATTCACCTCCTTTATCCTGAGCTTACTTTTGAAATATAACTACACATCTCTATGTTCAAAAACCCTTACCCTAATCCATTAGCATATACTTATGGATTGGGGTAATTTCAATTTACCTTATGGTATTTCCAACCTGATTTCATATGGGACATTTGTAGGAACAATACGAGGTAAAATTTACAAGCTAGGATTTGTGCCCTACAAGTAAGTATGAAACATTTATTGTAAAGTAGATATTATACTTGGTGGAAAACGTAAAAAAACTGTCAACAAAGCTAAAACTTTGCTAACAGTTTATATTCAAAATATCTTATTAAATATTAAAGGTCTGATTCAAATTCTTCTAATACCACTTGTAATTTATCAAATAATATTTCGAAACCATGCGCAGTAGAATCATGATATTCTTTTTTCTTCTGCTTATATTCCAGTATTGTATATCTACGTTCTTTTGGCACAAAAGCTTTATAATTAAAAATCATTTGAGCGATGCCCGCTTCTCTTTCGAATATTTCAATTTCAATGGTATCTTCAGAATCACTTAACTCTGGCATACCAATTGTCATGACGATATATTCATATGGCGTTAACGTAATAAAAGAACCTTTTACTACATTTTCTTTCCCTTTACGAACGTCAACAATTTCATAACTTCCATTTTGTTCAGCGTTAATATGAATTGATTTATTTGTTCTATCTGTTGTCATAAACCATTGTTTAAGAAAACGTTGATCTGTCCATGCTTGATATAATAATTCTGGTTCAACTTTAAATAGTCGTTCAAGTCGTATCTCAACGTATTCATTTTCAACATTATATTTACCCACGATTGTTCACCTACTTTCACTCTTAATTCTATTCTAACCTATTCTACAAGACTTCTAAACAATAATCCTATGAATCATAAAATGTTCTAGTCTTTACTTTAAAACGTTCAACTTCTATATTTTATCGTCAATAGTCAGTAAACGTCAAAATTTTAAACGTCACTTTCGCAAAAACATGTATTTAAGTACTTTTTATAAACTTACTGTATATCAAAGCATAATAAAAAGGGAGGTTCATCAGATACAAACACTGCACTGATTCGCCTTCCCTTTTAACGCCTTATTTCTTATTTAATCTTGGTAAGTTAAAGAAGATTGCAATCAAACCACAAACGCCCAAAATCATTGGATAAATAGAGTAGGGTAATAACTCAAATGGCGATATAGACGCCACGCCTGCTGCTGCAATTAACTGCGGGCTATAAGGTAAGAGACCCTGGAAACAACTCGCAAACATATCCAAAATACTTGCCGATTTTCTTGGATCTATATCATATTCTTCTGAAATTTCTTTTGCTAATGGGCCAGACATCAGTATCGATATCGTATTATTCGCTGTTGAAATATCCGCTGCACTGACTAACCCAGCTATACCTAATTCTGCGCCACGTTTCGATTTCACTCTATTACGAACAAAGTGAAGTAACCATGTGATACCGCCGTTATGTTGAATAAGCGCTACGAGGCCTCCGATAAGTAAGGCAATCATCGCAATATCTTCCATACCAATAATACCTTTTGAAATGGACTCTAATAAGCCTGTCCAACCAAATGATCCATCTATAAGGCCGATTATTGCTGATAATGCGATACCACCGATAAGTACAATAATTACATTAATACCAATTAATGCTAATATTAGTACCATTAAATAAGGTAAGACTTTGATAATATTATAATCATAACTTTTACTTGCATCAATTTGTGCTCCATTTGTTAAAAACCACAAAGCTATAATCGTAAATATAGCACCTGGCAACACAATTTTAATATTCACTTTAAATTTATCACTCATTTTTGTCTTTTGAGTACGTACGGCAGCGATTGTTGTATCTGAAATCATTGATAGATTATCGCCAAACATTGCACCACCTACAACTGTAGCCATTGTAATAGCTGCTGAGACGTCTGTTGCTTGACTCAATCCAAATCCAACAGGCGCTATAGCTGCTACTGTACCTACAGATGTACCCATTGAAAGCGAAACAAACATACAAATAATAAATAAGCCTACGATAATTAAATTCTCTGGAATAAGTGACAGTCCTAAATTAACTGTAGATTGTACGCCGCCCATGTCTTCAGTAGTTTGAGAGAAGGCACCAGCCAGTATAAAGATGAGCATCATTAAAATAATATTTGAATGACCCGCGCCTTTTGTGAAGACTTCCACTTTTTTATGAAACGTTTCTTTTCTATTTAAAATCAAAGCTACAATAGATGCTACTAAAATAGCTACATTTAAAGGCATTGTTGAAAAATCTCCTGTACCAATACCTACACCTAAAAATAAACCTACAAATACGAGCAATGGAATCAATGCCCAAGCATTACCTTTCTTTGTCTTCTCCATACAAAACCAACTTTCTATAAGGGTAAAAGCGTGAAATTTATTCCCCGCTATTTCTTTGTGTTTCTTTTTGAAAATAAAAAAACTCTTTTCTATTGAAGAAAAGAGTAAACGTTATGTCTTCGTTCTTATCTTCTAGCATACATCTATGCTACTGGAATTGGCACACGCATCATCATGTTGCCGAAGCATCGACGGGCCAGTCCCTCCACTTCTCTAGATAAGTTATTAAATTGTTTTATTACAGTATATTTTAACTGTAATTCGTGAAATACTGATTTAGCTTAATACGTTAAAGCACGTTTGTCAACATTACTTTGCAACCATACGATATTTTCAACAAGTGTAACACCCTTATTCAGTAGGTCGCACAATCGTAAATGTTTCTCCTAAAGATGCATAGTCATTACCAGCTAAGCGAGAAATAGCTGTTAACGCTTGGGCATCAATTTTACTGTCTTCAAAGTATACATCATCATCGATATGGAACATAACGACTTCACCAATAATTAAATCAGAACCTTCTTGTGGATCCCCTAATGGAATAATTCTGTTTAATTTACATTCCATACGGATTTTTGCTTGTAGTATCCCTGGCACAGAAACAAGTTCTGAATCAATACATGTTAAATTTGTTCTTTCTAGCTCATTACTTGTACGTTCTATTGGTGCTGCCGTTTTATTAACTTCTTTAACTATGGTTTCATCAGTAATATGAACGACAAATTCTTCGGTTTCTTCAATATTGACTGACGTGTCTTTTCGTTTACCTTCTGAGCGTATAGTAGAAATCATAATCATTGGCGGTGCGCTATTCACTATATTAAAGAAACTGAATGGCGCTGCATTTAAATGACCTGACTTGTCTTGAGAAGTAACAAATGCAATCGGTCTTGGAATAATACTCCCACTCAGTAATTTATAATTTTGTTTTTTAGAGAGTGTATCTGCTTTAAATTGTTTCATATTGTATTATCATACCTTTCAAAAAATAAAAGCTAGATAATCTCATAGAGATTTCTAACTTTTGATATCATTAGTCTAACTGAGTTCCGCCTGTTACACCATAAACTTGCCCAGTCGTATAACTCAATTCTTCAGAAGCTAAATGTACATACACTCCTGAAAGTTCAACAGGTTGTCCTGCTCTACCTAATACTTCTTTTTGACCAAATGTAGGTATTTTAGATTGTGGCTGGCCACCAGATATTTGTAAAGGAGACCAAAACGCCCAGGTGCTACACAATTCACACGAATACCTTTAGCACCTAATTCTTCAGATAAACTTTTAGTTAATGAAATGATTGCTGCTTTTCAGGCTGCATAATCATGTAAAATTGGATTTGGATTATATCCTTGCACTGATGAAGTCGTCGTAATTGTAGCACCCGGTTGTAAATAATCTAGTGCTTTTTGAACTGTCCAAAATATAGGATAAACGTTCGTTTCAAATGTTTGAGTAAATGAAGCTGTATCAAAACTTTTTAAATCATCTCTGTATTGTTGAAGTCCTGCTACAAGGGTTACATTGTCTAAACCGCCTAGTGCATTATAAGCTTGCTCTACTAAATCATAGTTAAATTGTTCATTTCGGAGATCTCCTGGTATTAAAACAGCTTTTCTACCTGCTGCTTCAATCACTTCTTGTACTTCTTCGGCGTCTGTTTGTTCTTCAGGAAGATAATTTATCGCTACATCTGCGCCTTCTTTTGCATACGCTATAGCTGCTGCTCTTCCAATGGCAGAATCTCCACCCGTCACCAACATTTTATAATTTGTTAATCTGCCATAACCAATATATGAAGTTTCCCCACAATCTGGTTTAGGTTCTAATTCTTTTTGTAAACCAGGAACCGCTTGTTCTTGTTTTGGAAAATCTGCATTTGAAAATTTTGTTCTTGGATCTTGGGCTGCCATAATACAACACTCCTTCAATAATTATTATATCTTTACATTACCCAAATTTTATAGGAGTTAATACATATATAAAGTGTTTGACAACTTATACTTCGTTCAATAATTTTTGCACAAATGTAACAAAATACTCAGGTACTTTTTCTAGAATACGTTCATCTGGGTCATACTTAGGGTGATGTAAATCATATTCACTATTCGACCCAATAAATGCAAAGACGCTTGGATATTTATTTGAAAAACCAGAAAAGTCTTCCCCAATTGTTAAAGGTTTATCCATAACTTCTACATTATATCCAACTTGTTTCGCTACTTCGATAGCGTCATCCGTTAATTTCTCATCGTTTTTAACGGCGCCTGGTAAACGATGATATAGTGTTTCTATTTCGACATCAAACGCTTCTGCAAGCCCACTTCCAATTGCTCTAAGTCGTTCTTCAATATAAACACGTTTATCTTCATCAAAGCTTCTCACAGTACCTTGGACATATGCCTGATCAGCGATGACATTCCATGTATTTCCACTAGATACTTCACCTATAGTTACAACTGCGCTATCAAAAGCAGATAGATTTCTACTCACAATCGATTGAACACTGTTAATTAATTGTCCTAGAACGATGACAGGATCATTACCCTGTTCTGGTTTAGCAGCATGCGCGCCTGTGCCTTTTATTTTAAATTCAAAACGATCTACAGATGACGTAATTACACCAGGTTTCACTGCAAATTCACCCACGTCTAACGACGGATAATTGTGATAGCCTAACACAGCTTTTGCACCATCAATCGCTCCTGATTCAGTGATATGTAGTGCACCATAACCCAGTTCTTCTGCAGGTTGAAAAATAATGCGGACACGCCCTTTTAATTGGCTTTCAATGTCTTTAAGTCTTGTTGCTACGGCTAAAATACTGGCCATGTGTATATCATGTCCACATGCATGCATAACGCCTTTATTTGTTGAAGTGAATTCATGTACCACTTGCTCATGAATAGGCAAAGCATCAATGTCTGTTCTTACAGCTACGAATGTTTCACCTTGTCCTACTTCAGCAACTAAACCAGTCTCTAATGGTAAATCAATTATTTTAATATCATACGCTTCTAATATTCGTTTCAATCTTTTTGTCGTCTCATATTCAGCATCTGAAAGTTCAGGGTATTGATGTAAAGTTCTTCTCCAATTCACGTAATCTTCATATTGTGGCATTATATGTCACGTCCTTTCTTATTAATAAAACGGAAAATCATGTAATAACTTATCGTTACGACAACGACGCCTAATGCAAGGTTATTCGTAATTAAAATAAGCAATACAGTAGATATAATTAAAGTACTATTTAACAAAGGTGCTTTGCGAATGAATGGCACCGTTCGTCTATCAAATGTACCAAGTGAAATTGTGATCAACACAGTAGCTAACACTGCCATAGGTATTCGTCCGATAATTTCTCCAAATATAAATAAACAAATCAATAAAAAACTGCCTGTGATGAAAGTAGACACTCTCGAATTTGCACCCATAGCTATGTTAAAGCGCGATTGTCCAACAAGTGCGCTACCGCCAAAACCTCCAAACAAGCCAACGATAAAGTTTGCAATGCCTTGACCAATAGATTCCTTATTCTTATCACTAGTTGTCGAAGTTACAACATCAACCATTTGTGCTGTTAACGTCGTTTGGATTACGGCTACGATAGCCATTGCTACACCATAAAGTAATGCAACCATCACTATATTCAAATCACTCATTTCATTTGGTATGGAAGGTATTGGCATTTTTATATGTATTGAAGCCATATCAGAAACATATTGAATGTTTGGCTTAATCACTCCCGCAAGTAGCGTCAATATAATAATTGCTATTAAAGGTGCTGGTATAAGTTTGATATATTGCCCTGCAAGCCAAATAATAAAGAATGAAGCTATTGCAAACGCATATGTCGAAGCTGAAATATTAAATATATGCTTTAATTGGGATGTAAACAATAATAAACCTAATGCATTCATAAAACCAATAACAACACCCGTAGGTACAAAGTTTAACAATTTATTTATGTGACAGTATCCTAATATGATTTGTATGACGCCCATAAACAATGTAGCTAAAATAAGCGCTTTTAGACCATGACTTGCCATTAATGGTGCAACTACTAGCGACACACCACTACTTGGCGCTGAGACCATCAACGTTCTATTGCCAGTAAAGCTCAACACGAGCATCATCAAACCAGTACTTAACATGCCTATCGTTGGACTTACGCCAGCGATGAAAGAGAATGCAATTGCGCCTGGAAGTAATGCAAGGGCAAGTAATATACCTGTGAGCATATTTTGACTTAAATCCCCGCTCCATTGTTTAACATAAGTAGTTTGCCCCACATTCGATGTCACCTCCCATGTATGCTTTAAATAACATGGTACCATAATTGTCAAAATATTTAATCAACTCAAACTTAATTAATTTACACTTAAAAAAGAAGAGTGAACTTGAAAAAGAGCTTTGCATTAGCTCTTTTCAAGTTCACTCAATTCACAACAATATAACAATTAAATCTGAGACATACGTATATGCCCCAGACTCAATATTATTAGTTATTTAATTTAATTTGGTTATCAACAAGTATTTGACCATCTTTGATTACTTTTTCAGCATGGTTTATACCATAATGATACGGAATATACTCATGGTTTGGTGCATCCCAAATAACGATATTGGCTTTGTCACCTTTATTAATTGTTCCAGCATCAACATCAATTGCTTTCGCTGCATTCACTGTAACAGCATTCCAAATCTCATTCGGTGATAATTTTAATTTCAACGCAGCAATCGACATCACAAGTTGTAAGTTGTTTGTCACACAACTCCCTGGATTAAAGTCTGTTGCAATTGCGATAGCTCCACCATTATCTAACATACCTCTAGCATCTGCGTATTGCTCCTTACCTAAATAAAATGTGGTACCTGGTAGTAATACAGCTACTGTATCGCTATCTTTAAGTTTCGCTTTACCTTCTGTACTTGACGCAACTAAATGGTCTGCAGAAATTGCACCTTCATCAATTGCTAATTCTAGACCACCTAATGGATCAATTTCATCTGCATGGATTTTAACATCAAAACCTAAATCTTTTGCTGCTTGCATATATTTTCTAGATTCTTCTACTGTAAATACGCCTGTTTCGCAAAAGATATCTGCAAAATCAGCATACTGTTTAACTTCAGGTAGTAAATCAATCATTTCTTGTAAAAAAGCTTGATTAGATTTCGCGTCTTTTGGTACTGCGTGCGGACCTAAGAAAGTATGTTTCATATCTAAGTTATATTTTTCTGCTAAACGTTTGGATACACGTAGTTGTTTGAGTTCACTTTCTTTATCTAAACCATAACCACTCTTACTTTCAACAGCTAAGACTCCATGTTGTATCATCGTTAACAAATTCTTTTCAGCTTTATTAAATAGCTCTTCTTCAGTTGCATTTCGTGTAGCTTCTACTGTGGATAAAATACCTCCACCTTGCTCAAGTATTTCTAAATATGAAACGCCTTGTCTTTTAAGCGACATTTCATGTTCTCTTGAACCGCCATGCACTAAATGAGTATGTGCTTCAACAAGTGATGGTGATACAACTTTCCCTGTAGCGTCGATTGTTTCCTTCGCCTCATATTCATCTGTATGGGCACCCGAGTAAACCACTTTGCAATCTTTAACAACAACCGTTCCATTTTCAATGATTTCTAATTCGTCTAAATCTTTTCCTTTTAAAGGACGCTCTGTAGATTTTGGTAAAATTAATTCTTTAATGTTTTGAATAATTAAATCGTTCATTTTATATCTCCTTTACCCGTAATCATTGGAATTTTGATACCTTTTTCTTTAGCAACATTAATTGCTGATTCATAACCTGCATCTGCATGTCTTACAACACCCATACCCGGATCTGTCGTTAATACACGTCCTAAGCGACGATCTGCGCGTTCTGAACCATCAGCGACAATGACCATACCAGCATGTAATGAGTAACCCATACCTACACCACCGCCATGATGGAACGAAATCCACGAGCCACCAGCCGCTGTGTTAATTAAAGCATTTAATACTGCCCAGTCTCCCACAGCATCTGAACCATCTTTCATACCTTCTGTCTCACGGTTTGGACTCGCAACAGATCCTGAATCAAGATGATCACGCCCGATAACGACCGGTGCAGAAATTTCTCCGTCACGAACCAAACGATTTAAGGCTAAGCCCATTTTGGCACGTTCTTCAAAGCCCAACCAAGCTATACGAGAAGGTAATCCTTGGAATGCAATTTTTTCTTGAGCTAAATCTAACCAGCGAATAAGCTTTTCATTATCTGGGAATAGTTTTCTCATTTCTTCATCTGCACGTTCGATATCTTTAGGATCTCCACTTAAAGCTGCAAAGCGGAATGGTCCTTTACCTTCACAGAATAAAGGTCTAATATACGCTGGTACAAATCCTGGGAAATCAAAAGCATTTTCTAAGCCATTATTATAGGCAACTTGTCTAATGTTATTCCCGTAATCAAAAGCAACTGCACCATTTTTTTGGAATTCAATCATTAATTCAACGTGTTTTCTCATTGAATCTTGCGATAATGCAACGTATTCTTTAGGGTCTTTATCACGTAGCGCTTTTGCTTCCTCTAAGGAATAACCTTGTGGAATATATCCGTTCAATGGATCATGTGCACTTGTCTGGTCAGTAACAACATCAATTTTAAATCCTTTATCTAAAATGGCTCTGTGTGTGTCTACAGCATTACCAACAAGTCCTATGGATAATGGTTTGCCCTCTTGTCGTGCTTCTTCGGCTAAACGTAATGCCTCATTTAAGTCATGTGTCTTCACATCGCAATAACGCGTTTCTATACGTTTATCAATACGTGTCTCATCAACATCTACACCAATTACAACACCGCCATTCATCGTAACAGCCAGTGGTTGCGCACCACCCATGCCACCTAGACCAGCTGTTAAAGTTACTGTTCCATTTAACTTGCCATCGTAATGTTGATTAGCAAGCTCACCAAATGTTTCATAAGTACCTTGGACAATACCTTGGGAACCAATATATATCCAGCTACCCGCTGTCATTTGTCCATACATCATTAACCCTTTTTTATCTAATTCGTTAAAGTGATCCCAATTTGCCCACTCAGGTACAAGTACGGAATTTGAAATTAATACACGCGGTGCTTCTTCATGTGTTTTAAATACAGCAACTGGTTTTCCGGATTGTACTAACATTGTTTCATCCGCTTCTAATGAACGTAACGTCTCTTCTATCGCTTCAAATGCTTCCCAATTTCTAGCAGCTTTACCAATACCGCCATATACAACTAAATCTTCAGGACGTTCAGCTACTTCTGGGTCTAAGTTGTTATACAACATTCTAAGCACTGCTTCTTGTTCCCAGCCTTTACATTCAATATCTAAACCTTTTTTTGCTACTATTTTTCTCATGAAAAATCACTCCTCATTTTAATTAATTAACCTTTGTTTAATAAATCTTAAAATAGCCATAATGCGAATGGTATCGTGATTAGTAATGTAAGCACTACTCTCTCAAACCATATCAAGACCAATTTACCAACTGAAATTTTTATCTCAGTTGAAAGAATCACAGGTACCACACTCGAGAAAAAGATAATCGCCGAAACACTCATTACTGCTACTATAAATCTCGTAGCTAAATCAGCAGTTTGTGCAATGGCAGCAGGTAATAGCATCTCAACAATTGAAATGGTTGAAGCTTGTGCTAATATTGCTACATCCTGAACTGGGAATATACTTATAAATGGATAAAAAATATAAGATACATATTCTATTATCGGTGTATATTCAGCAATAATTAAACCTAAGAAGCCGATAGACATAATAGATGGTAATATCGCAATTGTCATTACGACGCCGTCACGTAAATTTTCACGTACGTTTCCTATTAATGAGTCAGCATTTTTAACTGCTAACTTAGCTTCTAACCAAGATTCTTTTAATAAAGGCATATTTCTGCGTTTTTCTTCTTTATATGGTTGGTTTTGATATGTCGTGTTTTTCTCAAATCTTATAGGTGGGAGTTGTACGGTGATAGCAGTAACTATAAAAGTCACTGCAAGTGTGAACCAAAAATAAAGGTTCCAATGTTCAATAATACCTAATGTATTGGCTACTATAATCATGAAAGTAGCAGATACAGTTGAGAAACCTGTCGCAACAATAACTGCTTCTTTATGTGTATATCCACCATTTTTATAGACTTTATTTGTAATTAATAAGCCAATTGAATAACTACCTACAAACGAGGCAACCGCATCAACTGCTGATTTACCAGGCGTTTTAAAAATAGGCTTCATGACTGGTCTCATAATTACGCCAATAAATTCTAATAATCCGTAACCTACTAAAAATGTTAATAAAATAGCCCCTACTGGGATTAACACACTTAGCGGTATCGCTAATTTATCGTATAAAAACGGTCCAATACTTTCTTTCAATACAAATCCTGGTCCAAAATCAAAGACAATCATGAAAGCAATGAAGACGCCTAATACTTTAAATAAGCTAAAGATAATATCAGTTTTTGATTTGTTCCATTTTTTATTAATAAATGGATGCAATGCACCTATAATGATTAAAAGTAATACATAATAAGGTAAAATTGGATTCACCAAAAATGTAATCCACTGAACAATATGATCAATCAGAATTGTTGATTTACCATTAATCGTTATAGGTACAAAGAAACATATAATGCCAATTAAGCTATAAATGAAAAATTTCCACATGTACTTCACGCCCCTAACATGAAAGTACGCCTCCCACTATATCTCTCAGTATAATATGATATGATATATACTACCAATATAAATAAACTAATTATTGATAGTTTAAAACTATAAGATAAATACATATTCACGGAGGAATTATATTGAAAATCATTCAATTAGAGTATTTTGTCGCCGTTGTGAAATATAATAGTTTCACTAAAGCTGCTAACTTTTTACATATTAGTCAACCGTCTTTAACGACCACAATAAAAAAAATGGAAGCCAATTTAGGTTATGACCTTTTTATGAGAACTACTAAGGATATTAAAATCACTGAAAAAGGAATTCATTTTTATAATTACGCGCAACAATTGATACAGAACTATCATCAAACAATCGAAAAAATGTATGACCTCAATATGGGACATGCGCCTAAAATCAAATTATCTATTTTAGAATCAGCGAATCAATGGATTTCTCAAGTGCTTTCTATCCATTTAAAATATAATCCTAATCAGACTTATCTTGTATCTGAAGTGCATGACCAAAATAAAATACTGGAACAACTCATCAATTTTGAAAATCATCTCGCTTTGACAAACGAACAAATTAGTCATGAAGATATTAAATCTATTCCTTTATACGAAGAATCCTATGTCGTTATTACACCTAAAAATGCTTTTCCAGATACTAAAATAACGTCTATTAAATCATTGCCATTAATTTTACCTACAAAAGGCTCTCAAGTGCGTAAACATCTTGATGATTACTTTACACGTATGAATATACATCCAAATATCATTATGGAAGTTGATCGTTTTGAAGCGGCTACGAATTTTGTCCATAGAGGATTAGGATATGCTGTTATTCCACGCGTATATTATCAATCATTTAATGCACGAGATTTAGATGCACTAGAAATGCGTCCCAAACTAGGCCGTTCTATTTATATTAACTATCTAAAAAAAAGAAAGCACTCAGAGCGAGTACTTTCTTTTATAGATCAGTGCATTGATTATTGGAATATTAAAGAATAAAATGATGTAAAAAATTAGCAGATAATTTAGCAGTTCGATTATCCACATCATATTTTGGATTTGTTTCAGCAATACTAACAGTCGAAACTTTCTCATTTGGAATAATACGTTTCGCCAATTCAAGTACAACATGCGGTGATAGACCTAATACAGCATTTGCACTTACACCCGGTGCAAATGCACTATCAATAACATCCATACATATCGTAAACATAATCACATCATGATCATGTACGAAACGTTCTATCTTATCCTTAATTGGAGGAGAAATTTGATGTAACAATTCATCAGAATAAACAAAACCGATGTCTCTTTCTTTCGCGTAATCAAATAGTGCTTGCGTATTACCACCTTGTTGAATACCTAATACTAAATAATCAGTGTTTTCATCCTGTTCTAAAATTTGTCTAAAGCTCGTACCAGAAGTAGAACCAGATTCTTTTCTAGTGTCAAAGTGTGCATCAATATTGATGATACCAATAGAAGCATCAGGAAACGCCTCACGCGTGCCCAAATACTGTGCATAAGCGATATCATGTCCGCCACCTAATAAAAAGGTTTGGTTATGTCTTTGTATCGATGAAGCAACATAATGCGCAAATTCTTGTTGGGTTTCTTCTAAAGTTTCGTGATTATGTTCAACATTTCCATAATCATAAATTGAACATGTTCTTAAGACTGGCAAATTAGCAAAAGTCTTCTTGATTGCATCTGGTCCTAACTTAGCTCCGATTCTTCCTTTATTAAGTTCAACACCCTTATCAACCGCATAACCTAGCATACCTACACCGTGACGTGGTTCATCGTACTCATCTTCAATATTACGAAATTGTATCGTTTGAAAATGTCTGAATTCTGTTTCCTCTGTCTCACTATCGATTCTTCCTGTCCATAAATCACGTTGTGCTAATTTATACATAGTTCTCCTCCTTTTGAAACTATATCGACACTTAAAGTATACGCTTACATTTTTGCCAATTCAATTATATTTATAATTACCTTTACCCACTTGTTTAAAAGTTAATTTTGAAATTCACATTAAAATTGTTGCATTTACACGTTTGATTTTGTAAAAGTATTACATTTCAATGATAAATATTTGAATTTAATTTATTTATCGCTAAGAAGTATGTATAATTAGGCATAAATGATTTTTCTGAACCCTATTGGAGGTTACATAATGAATACAAAACGTATACCAGGTTTTCAATGGGCAATGATGATATTTATTTTCTTCATTATTGCTTATGCAGCACCTATTATACTTAAAGATTTTCAAGGTACAATTTCACTTAAAACTTTTGTCTTTGACATAAGTAGCTTAGCACCATTTATTGCTGCTATTATATGTTTACTCGTCTTTAAGCACAGAGGTACGCAACTCGGTAGTTTAAAGTTTTCAATTAGTTTAAAAGTTATAGAACGTATCATTTTAGCACTCGTTATACCATTAATTATTTTTATTATTGCTATGATTTGCTTCAATGTTTATGCAGATAGTTTTGTACTTCTACAAACAGAAGATTTATCTGTTTCAATTATATCAATTATCATTGGTCAAATTATCATGGCTTTCTTAGTAGAGTTTGGTTTCCGTTCTTATTTACAACATATTGTTGAAACTAAGATGAATACATTTATCGCATCTATTATTGTAGGGATTATGTATTCAATATGGAATGTTAATATTTCATTTAGCTTTGATTATGCGATATATAGTTTCCTTTATTCTTTCGCTTTTTCAATGATTATTGGTGAACTTATCCGTGCTACAAAAGGACGTACAATATACATTGCGACAATATTCCATGCGACAATGTCATTTGGACTCGTTTTCTTATTTAACGAAGAATTAGGCGATGTGTTCCCAATGAAAGTAATTGCTTTAAGTACAGTTGCTGTTGCCGCTGTTTACATTCTATTAAGTATTATCGTTCGAGCGATTCTTTATTTCTTCACAAAACGTAATTTGGATGAAGTGGATGATAACAACTATCTTGACCATGTTAACGAAACATCTGAAAACGATGCTCAAATCGATGATGTTGATGTTGACGAAGATAGTGTTCAAGATGAAAACAAGACAAACACTTCGACTTCAGACAGCTCAAAATCAACGACTGCTGCAAGTGGTGTTGCTGTGGCCAACCGAACGACACATGACTCAGATCAACAGCCGCACACTGATGACACAACAAAGACGACAGCTTCAACAGTCGATGATAAAGATACAACATCTCCTGTTAATGAAGCAACTAAACAAAACAACACAGATTTAACTACTGATGTTAATCAAAAAAAGACAAACACTGAAAACAACACGATGTATCATAATAGTGATGAAATAAATGAACAAGATGACAACACAAAATCTAATGATAATGACAATAACGACTCAAACAATTTAACTAATAGTTCAGTTGAAGCATCTACTGAAAAAGTAAAGCATGATTCAAATGACAACGATAATGAGTCATTAAAAACAAGTGCGCGTTATTCAACTACTCGTAAATCTTCAGCAGTAAGTAATGCGAAAGCATCCATTACTGAGGATAATCATGTTGAAGACACATCATCAACTGAAGCAAACACTACACACGCAACACATAATGATGCAACAGTAGATAATGATTCAAATGATAAACACACGCGTTCTCCTTTTAATCTTAAAAGTAAACGTGGTCACCGTCGTTAATTACATCAATGCGTTACATTATTAAATCTCGAGGAAGTATTGTATATATAATATTTCCTCATAGAGTGTCGACAAAGTCTCTCGCTTTGTCGGCATTTTTTGTATACATTTTCTGCGAAACCCGTAGTCTTCAACTAGTACTTTATTAACGAGTCAGGCGTCGCCTAAATCACTACCATCTTTATATAAAAAAAGTGATAAATAATCCTTTGGGACCTTTATCACTTTTTTATTATTTATCAAGAACTTTCACACCGTCTGGTGAACCAACAATAATTTGGTCAGCAACATCTAAGAAATAACCAGTTTCTAATACGCCCACAAGATGGATTAAATACTCATGCATTTCGTAAGCGTCTATATTTTCGTATAATTCTAAGTCCAATATATAGTTACCATTATCTGTAATAAAAGGCACATCATCAACAACGCGGCGTATTGCTTTAATATTACCCTTACCATATGACTCAATCTTTTTAGATACGAGTAGCCAATTAAATTTATCTACTTCTACAGGAAGCTTAAACGTTTGGCCTAAATAATCTACGCATTTACTATCATCTATTAAAACAATAAATCTGTCTGCCATAGCATCAATTACTTTCTCTCTAAATAGTGCTCCACCGCCACCTTTTATAAGGTTTAATTGGTTGTCTACTTCATCAGCGCCATCAATTGCGATATCAATTTTATCTACATCGTTTACATCGACTACACGCATACCTAATTCTTTAGCGATATAAGCCGTTTTGTTTGAAGTACAGACTCCAGTTATATCAATATGTGCTTGTTCTAATTTCTCTGCGATTTTTGGCACGAGTAGTTCAATTGTTGAACCTGAACCAATACCCACAATCATACCATCTTTAATTTGGTCTAATGCATCATCAAATGTACTTAACTTCAACTGTTTTTTATTCATAATGCTTCCCCTTTACACACAGTACTTTTACCTTTATTGTACATGAGATTTATAAAAATACATAGCTAAAAAACGTAAATATAAAACGCTAATATATGTTCACTTGCATATTCCTAAATTTGTTTTAAAATGATAATCACTAAACTGCAGGAGGTACTGAATTATGATTTATACGCTAGATGCAATTTCTACAGGTAAAATTCAAGATTTATCATACAGTACGAAAAGACCAATGCGCTCAGCCTTAAACAAAAAGAGAATCACAAATCAAATGTGGTTATCGAAGACTGGGTTCATTGAAGATGAGCAAGAATATAAAGGGCATGGTGGACCAGATAAAGCGCTATGCCTTTATAGTAAGAAGAACTATGAATTATGGAAAAATGATGTTTCTACATTACCTGACTATGCTATGTTTGGTGAGAATCTAACTGCTGTCGATTTAGATGAAAATGACATTTATTTGGGTGATCAGTTCCAATTAGATGAAGCAATTGTAGAAGTATCTGAAATAAGAGAACCATGCTGGAAAATTCAAGAAAAGTATAATATTCCAGATCTAGTTAAGCGCATGTCACGTTCTTGCAAGACTGGGTTTTATCTTAGAGTTATCAAAGAAGGGTTTGTAAATGACGCTGCAAATTTAGAATTAATACATTCTTCAAACACGCATATGCCTCTTACAGTGTTCGAACTTAATGACATCTATTATAACGATAATAAAAATATAAGACGTTTAACAGATGCTTTAAAGAACCCCTATCTAACTGACGAGAGACATTTAAAGTTGCAAAAATTTTTAAAACGAGCACAAAACATCGCAGAGAAATAACTATATAAATGGGAACTGGAGAGAAAAATAATTTTTTCTCATAAGGTTTCGGTCTATGATTCGCTCTCGGCAAAGATGTCTAGAAAATAGACTACAAGAATTGCAAGTCTTTAAAAATTTAATATAAGCCCATTTCCAATTCAGTTAACTACTGCCAATATAAAAATAAGGCTGAGACATAAAGTAATGTCCTAGCCTTATTTGCATAATATCAATTTAGTTTCTATAACTCTTTTTCAAAAATTTTATATGACGTTTTTGAATAGTATGGTTGATTAGCTTCCAATATAGATGGTGCTTTTTCTCCCATTAAGTTAATGTCATTTGGTATACATTGCGTCTCAAGTGTAAAACCAGAATGTGCCTTGTAAATATTAAAGTCACTTTGCCAACTTGTAGTATCATTAAATGTGAAAATTACAACATTTGGCATGTCAGTATTCACTGTTAATAAAAAGCGTTTATTTTCAACGGTCATTTCATTGCCACCTATATCAAATGGATGATCGATGCCGCCAAAACGTTCCATTTGTACTTTCACAACTGGATGTTCACTCGTAAAAATGTCTTTAAATTGTATGTTTTTTTCGTTAAATGTGTCCACTAAATCAATTGGTTTCATGCTTTCAACAATATTATCGTCGCCTAATAAATACATATCTAATTTTGAACTTGAAATACTATGGTTATCAATTACATTATTATCTCTATTCAAATTAAAATAAACATGATTCATCGGATTAAATAACGTTTTCTCTGTAGCGGTTGCTTTGTATTCAATTGTCCATTTATGGTCAACATCATAAGTATGAATTACTTCTAGGTCAATATCACCGGGAAAATGGTCGTCTGAACTTTTTATAGTTGTTGTAAAAATAACTTTTACTTGGCCCACTTGCTCTTCAATTTCATAATCAAAAAAGCGTGTACCAATACCTTCTGGGCCACCATGTATGTTATGTTCACCGTTATTTGCGTCAAGCTGATACGTTTTTCCATCTAATTCGAAAGTAGCATTTGCGATTCTACCACCATAACGGCCAATTGTTGCCCCGAAATGAAATGGGTTTTCCTCATAGAATTCATCTGCTTCTACAACATTTCCAAGTACAATGTTATTATCATCGTATTTCCATGAGACAATACGTGCGCCATAATTTGTAAAAACAATTTTCGTTTCTTCATTATCAATTTTAATTAAATCAATACCATTACTTTGGCTTTCTACTTTTGCAAACATCATCAATTACTCCCTTTCAAACCCAATACTTTTTCAAAAGTTAATATTAAGTTTTATCATGAATAAAAACATCACTTACAAACGTGGCCTGTAAATCACAACTCAGAGGGGGATCTTCATTGTGTTTAGGCAATGTAAACTTTCTCACTACAAGTCCAATTAATTTGAATTATTATTTTGAAAATAATAATTCAATTGTAGTAAACAAACCCTATCACACATAATACGATTAAATGTAACAACATCAATGTGATTAACTATGCTTCCCTCTAGCATAAATTAACTTGCAAAGTCACTATGATGCAATAACACAAATCTTGTGTAATATTTAATACTCCCTATTTCTTCTATTACTCTCTTATATTGTAACAATTTAGTCAAATGTTTATCTATACTAATCGTCAATTTTAACAAACAATCATAAAAATTGTTATACTTTTTCTATTATTATACAAATAATAGCCAAATTTTCATTGTATAATATTATAACTTTGTTGAATTCCTCTTTATTCTACTACTTAATTTATATAAATACATAGTAATTTTATATAAACAACTTTCTATTTACTCTAAAAAGATACGTTTTTTATACACAATAAACGTATCAATATTAAAAAATAAACTACCTCCACATATTACATGGTGATGGTAGTTTATTTTAATAGCGCACTTTAAATTATTATTTTTTGTTAAATATACGTTTTACCGAGCTCATAAAGCCTTTATCAAAACTCAAAATCGTATCTTTATAACTACGCACTGCAACCCATAATAGTATAAAAATAGTGATAATAGATATAACCATACTTAATACGATTTCCCAAATAGCAACATCAGGCGTGGATGCACGAACAAACATTACAAATGGTGAAAGTAATGGTATAAAGCTCGTGATTTTCACTAATAACGTATCTGTGTTCATGATACTGAAAAAGGAAATATAGAAAGCAATCATACTAATTAATGTCATTGGCATTAATGATTGATTAATATCTTCTATACGCGCAGTAATAGATCCCAAAATCGATGCTAAAATAATATATGAAAGTATACCAATAATCATTGATATGATACCTACGACGATTAATTGCACGGTTAATTCGTTTGGTTCAATATCAAACCCTTTTAACATATCTCCAATATCAAACACTAAGAAACATATAATGCCAGCCACAATAAATATACTGATTTGGGTTAATGCTACTGAAACCACACCTGCCATCTTCGCAAGTATATGCGTCACTGGTGACACACTCGTAATAATCATTTCAATAACTCGTGATGTTTTCTCAGTTGCGATTTCCATTGCAACTTGGCTCGCATAATTGAAAACGATAAAGAATATGAGCATCACGCCTGCATATACAATCATTGTATTAAAGCCTTTTTGAGCTTCATTTAAATTTGAATTGTTGGCATTATCTGCAAGCACTTCTGAAGTCACTTCACTTTGAGATTGCAATTGCTTTAATTCATCTTGTGATAAGTTTAAATTCGCTGCAACAAATTGTGTTTGTACAGTTGATAATGTTGCTTTTAATTTTTGCTTATCTTGTTCTGAAACAGTATCTTTACTCAATATTTTACCTGAAAGTTTTTGATCTTCACTCAGTTTAATAACGTATGCTTTATCTAATTTTTCGTTTTTAACCTGTGACTTTGCTTGTTTTTCTGATAATTGCTTAAAGTCTGCCCCTTCATCAAGCTGATCACCTTGTGATTTAATGACTTTATAAATTTCATCATTCGATGAGACAACCCCTACTTTATCAGGGCCATCGTCAAATAAATCAATAATTTTATTAATATTCGCCGCTCCAACCATTAACAGAATCACAATAGCTGTGAATATAACAAATGACTTTGTTTTAACTTTATTTTTATAAGTTAAGGAAAAAGTTGCAAAGAATTTATCCATTGACGTCACCTACTTTTGCTATAAAGATCTCATTTAGTGATGGTTCTACAACTTGGAATCTTTTGACGAAACCATACTGTATTACAACTTCATAAATTTTCTCAGCAACCGCTTCTGTCTCAATCATTGCTTTAATTTCTCTTTTACTTCTATCTACATTTAATACACCATCAATGCTATCTATCTCTGACATTTCATGTTCTGTTTCTATGACGACGCTTTTCTTACCATGATTCGCTTTCACTTCATCAATTGGCCCTGAAACAACAAGCTCTCCACGATTTAGAATACAGACATTATCACATAACTCTTCTACATGTTCCATTCTATGAGAGCTATATATAATAGTAGTACCAGCATTATTTAAATCTTTAACCGCTGATTTTAATAACTCTACATTTACTGGATCTAAGCCGCTGAATGGTTCATCCAAAATGAGTAATTCTGGTTTATGTAACATACTTGCTAAAAGTTGAATTTTTTGTTGATTCCCTTTGGATAGTGCTTCAATTTTCTTTTCTCTATTTTCATTAATACCAAACCTATCTAACCAATAGTCTATAGCTTCTGTAATTTCTTTGGACTTCATTCCTTTTAAAGTAGCTAAATAACGCAATTCATCTTCTACTTTCATTTTAGGATGTAATCCTCTCTCTTCTGGTAAATAGCCAATGTGGTTGTATGAAGTCTTGTCTATGGGTTTGTCATTATATGCAATTTTACCTTCAGTGATTGGCGTTAGACCTAAAATCATTCTGAAGGTTGTCGTTTTTCCTGCACCATTTCTGCCTAGAAAACCTAACATTTTACCTTGTTCTAAAGATAATGAAATATCATTAACAGCTGTAAAATCTTTATACTTCTTGGTTACATGTTCAATGTTTAGTGACATTGTGTCCCGACTCCTTTCTTTTTAAAAATTATATACTTTGATAATACCATTAGATTAAGCAAAGTTACATTTTAAATTTAACTTTGCTAGACATGATTCTATTTTTTTAATGGTCTTAGCTCATTGCCGTAACTATAATCGATTAAAAATATAGCTTTGTTACTTCTTATGCAAATGATATAACGCAATAAAAAATAACGCTGTTTCCACTTAAACTAAGTTGGTAACAGCGTTTTAATTTCAATATTTTAATTCATCTTGTTTTTGAGTTTGTCCAAGTTGCCCATTTTCTTTTGTATTAAAAGTATCTTCATACCCATGAGCACTCGAACGAATGTGATTACCGTATTTATGGCTCGTCCCATATTTATTTGTTCTTCTTTCACTATCCAAACAACAAATAACTAAACAATATATTCCTAAAACCATATAAATGATATATATCAACAATAGCGTAATGATACTAGAAATATTAGCATATTCAGGATCCATTGCATTTGTTGATGTAATAATAATATTAGTAACAATTAATACAGCAAAATAAATCACTGGAAACACCATTTTTCTACCAGTATCATGAAATCTTCTCACCAATAATGCCCAGCCAGGAATCAGTGTAGCTAATCCATATATAACAATATATATACAGGATATGACTATTAAAATGCCCCCAATCATAGTAACTTCACCGGAATAAGATGAAACACCTGAAACAAGCATGATTAAACCTATAATAAGTATTATTAGCGCTGGTATCATAAAAATCAAATGCCATAACGTCATGTACCAATATTCGCTACGACGTGAGCGCCCTTTAAAATTAACATAGTTTGTCCAAAATAATTTGAGCGCTTGAAGAAAACCAATTTTCCGCTCCATATTACTCCCCCTTCATATACATTTGTTAAAGATAATTTTTAAATTACATTAAACTTTGGTACATTATATGTAAATTCTTTAAATATCTCATTTAGTTTAGTGTAACAAACTATTTTGTAAGTAGTAATACAATTTTACTGATTCTAAAAAAAAACATTTAAAAATATTTATTTTTTTAAAAACTAGAAACCGGAGGAACAACTCATGGACTTTTTACATCGAGATACAATAGCTATTGCTAAAGATTTATTAGGTGTCAAAGTGGTTTTCCTGGATGAACTCGAAACATTCACTGGATACATTGTAGAAACTGAGGCCTATGTTGGCAAAGAAGACCGCGCTGCTCATGGTTTTAATGGAAAAAGAACGCCCAAAGTAGAATCTTTGTATAAACGTGGTGGAACGATATATGCGCACGTTATGCACAATCACCTTTTAATAAATTTTGTCACAAAAGATGAAGGCATTCCTGAAGGTGTATTAATTAGAGCTGTAGAACCTGAAGAAGGTATTGAAACCATGAAATTAAATAGAGGAAAAAGCGGGTTTGAATTAACTAATGGCCCTGGAAAGTGGACAAAAGCATTTAATATCCCTCGACATTTAGATGGTTCTCGCTTAAATGAAGGACGCCTATCAATCGACACTAAAAACCGTAAGTACCCATGCGCTATTGAAGAAAGCGGACGTATTGGGATTCCAAATAAAGGTGATTGGACATTTAAACCACTACGTTTTACTGTAAAAGGTAATCCGTATGTCTCTAAGATGCGTAAATCAGATATGACAGATACAGATTATACGTGGCTCTAATACAATATAATAATATAGAAAAAGGAGCTTCCTAAGATGGACGCTCCGCTACGTTCGTTTCTATTTCTTTTATCGATTGCTTTATTCAACATTACAGACCTCACCACTGTTTAATTTAAACATATTATTTTTGTTTGAAAAATGACAGTAATTTGGACCGACTCCTGCGGGAAAAGCACTAGCCGAAGACTACAGGCTGAGGCTGTGCCCGCGGAAAGCATGCACAAAAAAGTGTCGACACTTTGAGAGCTTCCAAAAATGGAAGCTCTTTTTTCTATATCAAGCATAAGTTTTTCATCAACTATTTATTTTTTAACTTTTTATTTCCATCTAATAAACCAAATTGAATTGTTATAATTGTACAAATAACCAATATAACTGGATAGAATGAATATTTTAATACTTCTAAATAGGAGACATCACCATATTGTTCTACCATTAACATCCCACTATCATGGGGTAGAACCATTAAGGCACTACAAGCAAATATATCTAGTAAGCTGGCCATCCGTTTAGGTGGCACTTTATATTCATCACCAATCTCTTTTGCAATTGGTGCAGAAATAATAATCGCTAACGTATTATGTGAAAGTGCAGCAGATAGTACACCTGACATCATACTGATGACATATTCAGCACTTTTACGTCCTGTAGCCTTTCTCTTCATAGCTTGAATGATCCAATCCACACCACCATAGTATCGAATCAATGCTACAAGGCCAGATACTAAGAATGCTACAAGGAAAATGTTGAACATACTTTCCATACCGTCGCCCATTGCTTTAGTAAATTGGAAGATACCCATTTGACCTTGAACCAAACCTAGTAGTCCAGCCATCCCAATACCAAGAATAAGCACAAGAATCACATCTAAACCTGCAATAGCCGCTATTAATACAAATATATAAGGCAAAATATTAATGAAGTTGAAACTTAAATCACCTTCTACATTACCAGTGCCACCAACAATGGCGTATATAATTGCAGTGATAAGTGCGGCAGGCAAAGCAATGAGTACATTCATTTTAAATTTATCTTTCATCTTAGCGCCTACACCATTCGTTGCGGCAATCGTTGTATCAGAAATGATGGATAAATTATCACCAAAGTAAGCACCTGCAATAACCGCTGCACCCGCTGCTGCAACACTTAAATCCGCTGCTTGTGCTACAGCTACACCAACAGGTATAAATGCTGCTTGCGCTCCTGTTGAAGTCCCTAAAGTTAAGGCAGCAAACCCACTCATTATAAATATTCCTGGGATAAGTAAACTTGGTGGAATGACGGAAAGTCCCATGTTCACCATAGCTTCTTTACCACCCATTTCAGACGTAACCGTTGAAAAAGCACCCGCAAGTAACAAGATTAATCCAAGATTTACAATGCCTGAGTTCCCTGCATGTTCAGTAAAAATTTGAACTTTTTTCGTGAATTTCGTTTTTCTATCATAACAAGTCCATGCTATGACAATACCTATAAAAATAGCGACATGTCGCGGCAATTGATCAAAAGCATCCTCTTTGCCCATAATCGTAAATGTAATCCCCACGCCGATATATAAAACTAAAAATATTAATAACGGCAATAATGCTAACGCACCATATTGTTTTTCACTTCTTAATGATTCACCCATATATTTACTCCTTATAACCTAGTATTTACATATGATATATAGTATATCAAAACTGATAGAATGTCATCGGATAAAACTTCATTTCTTTTATATAATGGTCATTTAGTCTTTTTTAGCTATTTGATTATACTTGATTATTTTAATTTTACTTCCTTTAATTAACTTTAATACTATATAAATTAAGTTCTATTATAAAATTTGGTGTTAAATTACACAAAAAAACTATATATTTCTTAGCATTTAATTTTTTTGTAGCATTATCATATTCGAGAATGTATAATAAATATCATGGACTTTTGTAAGCACTTTCTTGCTTTAGTACAAAAATTATTTACATATCACAACTTAGGAGAGATTTATTTGTAAAATGAGGGGGAATGAAAATGCTAGAGCTAGACGCTATTACTACTTTAGCACTCGCATGTGTTTTATATCTTTTAGGGGTATATATAGTGAATCATATTGGCATCTTAAAGCGATTATGTATTCCTGCACCAGTAATTGGTGGTTTGTTATTCTCAGTACTTGTTGCTATCTTACAATCAACGAACATTATAACAATAAAATTAGATTCTGAATTCTTTCAGAACTTCTTTATGCTTGCTTTCTTTACAACAATTGGACTAGGAGCATCATTAAAACTACTACGCTTAGGCGGAAAAGTGTTAATATTATATTTTATCTTTTGTGGGGTTCTTGCCGTATTCCAAAACATTATTGGAGTATCCTTAGCAAAAGTTTTAAATATTCCACCATTACTTGGACTAACAGCTGGTTCAATGTCAATGGAAGGTGGACACGGGAATGCTGCAGCATATGGTCAAACCGTGCAAAACATGGGTATTGATTCAGCATTAACAGCCGCTCTAGCAGCCGCAACATTAGGTCTTGTTGCTGGTGGATTAATTGGTGGTCCTGTAGTTAAATTTTTAATAAATAAATATAAGTTAAAACCAGAACACGCAGAAGAAACAACAAAAGATTACAGTAATGTAAAATCTAACGCATATTTAAGAAATCGCATGACACCGACAACAATTTTCCTATTACAATTTTCAATTGTAGCCATCTGTATGGCCATTGGTTCTTATTTAGGTAATACATTCTCAGACATAACAAACATTAATGTTCCTGTTTATGTGGGTGCTATGTTTGTCGCAGTTATTATACGTAATATATCAGAATATAATAATTTAAATCTTATTGATATGAAGATTGTCGATAGTATCAGTGATGTTTCTCTTAGCCTATTCTTATCTATTGCCTTAATGAGTATTCAACTTACTGAAATTTATCAATTAGCGATTCCATTAATCGTTATTGTATTAGTACAAGTCGCATTTATCGTATTATTCTCAGTCTTCGTCGTCTTCAGAGGACTAGGTAAAAACTATGATGCCGCAGTTATGATTGGTGGTTTCATCGGACATGGTTTAGGTGCTACACCTAACGCAATGGCTAACTTAGATGTTATTACTAAAAAATACGGTGCTTCACCTAAAGCTTATCTTGTCGTTCCGATAGTCGGAGCATTCTTAATAGATTTACTTGGTGTACCAATCGTTACAACATTCATTAACATCTTTGGTTAAAGTAAAAATGACATTTGAATCAAACTGAAATATAAACATTTTCAGTTAAATAAAAAGATGGTTGAGACAAGTATTTATGTCTCAGCCATCTTTTTTGTTATCTAATATCTAACCCTCTTTGTTCTATCCATGATTCTAGCTTAGGGCTAAAGATCATTTGTGATTGTTTTAAATCTTTAATTGTTGGTGTATCAAGCATTGTCATAATTTTCTTCATGTGATCTGTGAATTGTTCAGCATAATTAATTGCCTCTGTAATACCATGGTGCTCGACTTGGTTTAAAAATGGTCGTGACATACCAACAGCACTAGCGCCTAATGCAAGACATTTCACTGCATCTAATGGCGTTCTCACACCACCACTTGCTAATATATCCATATCTTGTTGGTGTGCAGTACTTTCTAATAGTGATTCAACAGTCGTTTGCCCCCATAAACCAAGATAATCCATATCTTTATATGTACGTCTTTCATTTTCAATATCTACAAAGTTTGTACCGCCACGTCCACTTACATCAACGTATCGGATCCCAATCTCATGCAATTGTTTAATTGTTTCTTTGCTCATACCAAAACCAACTTCTTTAACAATCACTGGTACATCCACATGCGCTACAATTTGCGCAAGATTTTCCATCCATGTAGAGAAAGTTCTATTCCCTTCTGGCATGACAAGTTCTTGAGGTGCATTTACATGAACTTGTAGCGCTTGTGCATCAAGTAATTTCACTGATTCAACTGCTTTATCTACAGGTACATCTGCACCAACATTACTGAATATAATACCATCAGGATTTGTTTCTCTTACTATACTAAATGATGAAATCATTTTACTATTACGTAAAGCAGCATGTGTAGATCCTACAGCCATTGCCATTCCAGTTTCACGTGCAATGATCGCCAGTTTCTCATTGATCTCTTTCGTCCATTCACTGCCACCTGTCATTGCATTAATATATAATGGTTGCTTAAGTGTAAAGTCCTTTAATTCACTTTGTATATTAACATCATCCACATCGATATTCGGAATTGAATGATGGACAAACCTTATTTCATCAAAATCTGAAATTGTAGCATCTTGTTGTGCCATTGCAATTTCTACGTGCTCATTCTTTCTTTGTTCTCTTTTATTATCACTCATCTTATGCCCTACTTTCAATCCTTATTATGTTCACTCTATTATTTAAAACATTACCTATACTTTCAAATATAATATTAAAACCATTTCTCTTTTTTAAAATAAAAAATACTACCTATACTAATTGCTAACATGATTGCAAGTACAATGTAATAACCGTAATGCCATTGAAGTTCTGGCATATTTGAAAAATTCATTCCATATATACCTGTAATTAATGTTAAAGGAAGGAATACAACAGATACTAAAGTAAGTATTTGCATAATGCTATTCATCTTATAGTATGAATATGACGAATAATTATCCCTTATTTCTTCAGTCATTTCTTGTGATAAGTTTATTATATTTTCTTGTTTAATCATGTGATCGTCTATATGTTGAATATACATATGATTCTTGTCATCTACAAGTAATTGACTGCTTTCTTTCATATTATCTACTAATTCTCTCATCGGATATATAATACGCTTTAATTTTATGATTTTCGAACGTATTTTAAATACATCATCCATTATTTCTTTAGTTGAGCTACCATGTGTTTCTCTATCTTCTAACTCATAGACTTTATTTTCGATATCATAAATTAATTCAAAATAAGTATCTACAACTTTGTCTAAAATATAAAGTATCACATCTGAAGCATCTAAATCCGATTCATAATGGCTTGAGATATACTGCTCTACTTCTTGTAATACCTCAAAATGTTTATGGTGATATGTAATTAACATATTGTCTTTAATGTACAGATTCAGAACCTTGTCTCCAGTATATTGCGAATCAACGCTATGAAACGCTATATACTGATACGTGTTATAAATTTTATATTTAGCCCTTGGAGTCCCATTTATTGTATCATCGATTTCAAGTTGATTAAAATTAAAGTATGATTGTAGCATCTCGTTTTCTTCGTCAGATGGATTATTAAAATCACACCAAATAAAAGTAGCTGATTCAGGAATTTCTTTAAAGTGATTAACTTGGGATAAAGATTCTTTAGAAGTCTGATATTTTATTGTCACACTCATAATTTCCCTCCTCAAATCATTTCTTTTATTTTACCATGAAATACACTGTATGTATGGTTTAGTAAGTTTTAGTTATTTTTCTTTAGTAAATACATTTACATGTTAAAATTTAACTATTACTTTTGTTTTTAACAACCAAGGAGCTGTTTACATGAAAAAGCCTTTTACAGTAGTACAAACTGTTGCCAAAGAAATGATAGATCATAACGGACACGTACATGATGCCAACTACAATATGGTTTTTAGTGATGCAATAAACCAATTTAATTATCAGCATGGTTTATCACTTCAAGAACGAAAAGCATTAAATTATACAATCTTCACCGTTGAAGAACAGACTGCTTATTTATCGGAATTAATTGAAAACGATCAATTCTACATCAGTGTATATATATATAATTACGACGTTAAAAGAGTACATTTCTTCTCAATAATGAAGAAACAAGATGGGACGACTGTAGCTACAAATGAAGCTATGATATTAGGAATTAGCAGAGCAACTAAAAAATCCGCCCCATTCCCTCAACATTTTTTAGATCAAATTGTAAGTTATTATGATAATCAAGAACGCATCGATTGGCCTAAACAATTAGGTCATCGTATCAACATTTCACAGTAAGGAGATGTATATTCATGTCACAAAATATAAGAGAAGTCGTACAATTACAGCTATATGATTTATTCGATAATACTAAATTTGAACTTAGTGAACTCAATCAAAATAAAAGTCTCGTTATTAATGGCCCTGATAGTAAACTCATCAAGCGTGGTTTAGATATAAGCTATCTCCAAGGTCAAAAGAAAGCAATCGACGCGATTGATACACTTTTAAAAACATATACAGATGATCGTATATTCATTGAACATTATAATAATTACGTACTTATTACTTCAGAAGAATTTGAAACATCTGCTTCTAACTTTGCTTCAATGATTGAACCTCAAGATGAATTCGAATTATTTTTAGCAACTCATTATAATCTAATGGGTCAAAAACTAATTATCGATACGATTAATACACTTATAAATAGTTAAACGCAATAAAACAGTTCCAATTTATGTGCAAATTGGAACTGTCTTATTTTTTTCTATTTATACTTTGAGTTTATAAGTTGGCTTTTACTTAAAGTAAATATCTTTATTGTTCATTATACGTCAATTGTATTAACAATTTGTTTAACAACTTTATGAGACTCTCTAATAGGCAATAGTTCGAACGCATGAACCATGTTTTTGTATTCATAATAATGAATTGGTTGTTGACGCTCTTCTAAAATATAAACTAATTTTTTCATATCTGGTTGATAAATCTCACGAGTACCACCAAACATAAATATCGGTGGTAAATTAGTTAAATTACCATTGATAGGTGAAACTTTAGATTCATCTAGTGATAAATCTTTTGACCAATAACGCATAATTTTTTGAATACCATATTTATTTAGAATGACATCTTTCTTTTCTAACTCTTCTGTAATTGCTTCGTTTTGTAGATGTGCATCTAGAAGCGGAGATAGTAAATAAACCTTATTTGGCAACGGTTGTTGCTTATCTTGCAATTGCTGCATAAAGCTTAATGCTAATGCACCACCTGTCCCATCGCCCATAATGATGATTTCATCACTACTCACTTCGGATAATAATTGATTATACACTTCAAAAATAGCACTGTATGTGTCATCAATATAATACTCAGGTGCTTTAGGATAAATTGGCATAACAATTTCATGTAATGTACTCAATGCGAGCTTATCCATTAATCTCCAATGAAATGCTGAGGGTTGCAATACATTGTAGCCACCATGTATATATAGTATTTTTTTCTTGCGACTATGCCTAAAACAAAATCTGAAAAGTTGCATGTTCCCTATAGTTTGCTTATCCAAATCGGATTTCACATTTAATGTTTCTGGTTGTTTATGCTTTTTTTCATTCATTTTTAACCTTGTGTCTAAAAAACGTTCAAAATCTTGCTCACCTTCAAATAAAATTGATCTATGTGGTAATAAATACTTGTTGATAAATTTTGTTGTCAGTCTTGATTTCATTCATAATCAACCCAATCTCTATATTTAATGTGCATTTTATCAGAATTTTTTAATATAATTTAGTATTTAAAATTAATGTTATGGTAAAATTAATACAATGACATAAAAACGAAGATATAATATAATGTAAGTAACATAAAACCCTTATTTTAAATGCTATTGAATATTAAATACATTCTATCGATAATTAAAATGTATCAGTTATTTAGCATTATAACAAAACAAAAGTCATAAAATAAGCAGATGCTAATATTAGTTTAGCGAAAGGAGCACCTTATGGCCGAAAAAAACAAACAGTTTGCCGATTTTGAGCACACACTAACGAGCGAGCCTATGCAAAGAGGATCTCGATACGGTAAAAAGAAACTTTCTTGGGTAAACATACTTATCCAACTTCTCGTATTAATATTAGTAGCTATTACAGGCTATAGTATGTTTAAGGAACCTATTTTCAATCTAGTGTTTGTTAAAGAAACAATTAACTTCCACCAACTTACAAACTTTCAAGAAACGATCAATAGCTTCTCTAACTTAAATATCAACGTTGAAAACATTGACAACTTACAAACAAGTGTCGATCGTTTGATATTAGTATTTTATGTATTTTTTATTGCTTGTATTTTTAGTTTAGTTTTAACTATTTTTACAATCATTTTTAATAGAACTTCATTAAAAATTGTCAATATGTTTGTTATTGCCATTATGTTAGTTATTACATTTGGTTTTTCTTACTTAATTAAAAATATTGCTAGACGTATCGCTGATTCAATAAATCAATATTATGTTTCCGTTAAGCCTATTGATATTTTGACTGAGGCTGATGCAATTCATAATGCGCTCATCCTTTTAGGTTGTAGTATTGCATTGATTATTATTAGTATGCTTTTCAGAAATCGTAAACCTCGTATACGTGCTTAATGAAAGCATAACTGTTCATTCATTAAGCTAACACAACTAAATTTTAAAATAGAAAGAACCAATCCATTAGACAATGGATTGGTTCTTTTATTTTGAGAATAGCTACTTATATCTCATTTTTAAATTTTATAGTTACTTTAATTTTCTTTTGATAAATAATGTTCTTTCCCTTTTAAGAAAAGACTTAATATAAATGCAAGTGCACTTAAACCTGTCGCAACTAAAAACGCGCTATTCACACCGTTAATGGAAGCAATTTTCTGAACAAATTCTAACAATTGTGATGTCGCTAATTGTTCGCCGCCCATTGTTTGTGCCATTTCTTGTAAACGATCTTTAATAAATGGATTCGTTTTATCCAAATCTTGTGAATAAGCAGCGATATGTTCAGTTGTTTGTGTTGACATTACAGTCACTAATAAAGCTGTACCTATAGAACCTGCAAGTTGTCTTAATGTATTTGATAAGGCATTACCATGGGAAATCAACCGTTGTGGCAAGGAATTCATGCCTGCAGTCATAATCGGCATCATGATAAAACTCATACCAAATGAACGAATCATATAAACTATCATTAAGTGAGTATACGTTGTATTCGTATTCAGTTTCGACAATTCCCAAGTTGCATAAGTCATGATTCCTGTGCCTATAAGGGCTAACGGTTTAATACCAATTGTATCTAATAATTTACCTGCAATAGGACCCATTAGTCCCATAATTAATGCACCAGGTAATAATAGTATCCCTGAATCCATAGGACTAAACCCTTTTAAGTTTTGTAAATACAAAGGCAATAGAATCATACCACCGTATAAACTCATCGTAACAATCATATTGATTATAGTTGTTAATGTGAAACCAGAATACTTTAATACTTCCATATTCAACATTGGTACACGCATTGTAAGTTCTCTAATAACAAAGGCAATAATAAAGATAACACCTAGCATTAATGAAATTAACACGATAGGTGAAGTCCATGTATTATTCCCTGCTTCACTGAAGCCATACAATAGCGCACCAAAACCAATGGTACTAAAGATAATACCTGGGACATCTGCTTTAGGGTTTGTTGTAACTTGATATACTCTAAACCATATATAACCAATAATTAATGCTACCAGTCCGATGATAAACATACCATAGAACATAACATTCCATTGGTAATTTTCAACGATATATCCAGATAATGTTGGACCAATCGCTGGTGCTAAGATCATTGCTATACCTAATGTTCCCATTGCCGCTCCACGTTTTTCTGGTGGGAAAATCGTCATAAATACATTTGTACCTAACGGCATTAATACACCAGCTCCAATGGCTTGCAATACGCGTCCTACCATCATCATTCCAAACGAACCTGATATACCACAGACTAAAGAGCCTAATGTAAATAATGCCATCGCAACTAAAAAGAGTTTACGATAAGAATATTTATTAAATAAAAACGCACTGATAGGAATTAAAATACCGTTGACCAACATAAATCCTGTCATTAACCACTGTCCGGTATTTGCAGAAATATTAAAATCAATATTGATTTCTGGTAAAGCCACATTCAATAACGTTTGATTTAAGATTGCAATAAACATACCAAAAATCATTGCCACTAAAACTTTGGCTTGTGTAGCACCTTTACCAAACATAAATGAATTATGTTTGGCTTTTAGTTGTTCATTGACTTGGGCTTCTTCTGAATTTGGATTTATAGTTTCATGATTTGAATCAGTTTGTTGTACTTCTTCGGTTTCTGTATTAAAAGTTTCATTTTCATCATCAAGCACATCAGATTCTGATGTAACGTTTTCACTTGTATGACGTGTTGTTGCAGATTGTTTCGTTGTTTCGCTAGATTTTTCATTGTTTCTTATATTAAATTTAGATTGATAATTTTCATTTGATGTGTTGTTTTCATGCTTAACATGTTCCATTTGTCGCATTGATTTCTTTTTATTTCTTTTCGTTATAAATAGATTCAATAATCCGACAAGAATGAGCGCTATGACTACGTAAATAATAATGAAGGCCATTGTCATTTCAAGCCCTCCTTAGTTTTTATGGATTTTAACTTCAGCGTTCATTCCTGGAACAACATTATTAGATGGTTTTGAATCTAGTGAGATTTTTACAGGTACTACTTGAGAAACTTTAGTATAGTTACCATCACTGTTTGTTGAAGGCATCATAGAAAAACTTGACGCTGTTGCTTTACCAACCTCTTCTACTTTACCTTTAAGTTCAGCGTCTTCACCGTCTAGTGTTATATTTACATCTTTACCTTCTTCAACATCTGCAATGTCTTTTTCATCAACATTTGCAGTAATGTATGAATCATCTAAATTATAAGCATAGGCAATTGGCGATCCAGCTTGCGCCATTGAACCTTCCATACCATCAGTTTTTACAATTGTGCCGTCTTGAGGCATTTTAATATCCATTTTTTTTGATTGGCCGTCTTCACCTTTTGTTGCAATCTCTGCAACTTTATCGCCTTTACTTAATTTCTCATTATTTTTAACGTCAAAAGATTTAATTTCGCCTGCTGCTGGAGCTGAAACTTTAATTTGCTCACCATCAACTTTGGCATTATCTGTACTGACGAACCCTGTAGCTTGATTATAAAAGTGGAAGCCAACTACTCCTATTATTACAAGAACTACAATGGTAATGACATTAATTAACACCATTTTCTTCATTACACTTTCCTCCTATTTGCTTTTAAAATTCACCTTATATATTATAGAGTCATGCTAAATAAAAAAACACCGACACTTCTACTAAATGTGTCGGGTAAGTAATTATATGTTTTTTGAAGGAGATAAAATGAGACAGAAAGCTAAAAATAAAATCATTCGAAATATGATTATCCTATTAGAAGAACATCCATTTGAACATATTACTATTAAAATGATTTGCGCTTATAGTGGGGTCAATAGAACGACATTCTATGACTATTTTGTGGATAAATATGACCTTTTATCTACAATTCAAACTTATCACTTAAAAAAGTATATAAAATTATTAGATGTTTTATACAATAGCTTTGAACACACAGAAATCAACTATGAGAAATTATATAAATTTTTTAAAATTATTTTGTGCTATATCCATCGTCATTATGGCTTCTTTCACGCAATATTCGTTACACACCCAAATCGTGACTTATTTAGCGATTATGTTAAAGAAACCAAACTCAATTATACAAAATTGTTAGATGATTATACGACCGTAACAAATAAAAAACAGTTTGTTACGTATGCTATCGGTGGGCAACTTGGTATTATCTATTACTGGGTACGTGAAGACTGTATTGAATCACCAAATGAAATGGCACAAATTTTACTTGCAAATGCCATTAAATTAGGGCGTTAATACTGTAATCATTTTCACATTACAATGTTTTTATAATATAGAAAATAAAAACGGCTGCTAGATATCCACTAAGGAATCTAACAGCCGTTTCTCATTTTCTTTTTATCCAATTTCACTATTTTGGAGCTACACGTTTAAATACATAATAATTTATTATTTGAAGTGTAATCAACAATAATCCTACTATTAATATAATCGTGACATAGGGGATATAACTATCTTCCCCCATCACGCCAACTAGTGGTGACACAAGCCCACCTATTAAGAATTGCACTAACCCTAATAAGCTAGATGCACTACCATTGCCGACTGTGTTCTCATCCATTGCAATCGAGAATCCTAATGTCGCTACTCCTGTAACAGGAGCCACTAGAACAATAAAACCTATAAACAATAGCCAGATAGATAGATGCATGTATAAAATAACGCTTATCCATACAACACCCACTAATTGAATGATTGTTAATACACGCAAAAGAACTTGTCTATCAATATAATCCACTAACTTACCTGTCAATTGACTAGAAACAATGAGACTTATACCTACAGATGCAAACATAAGGCTAAATTGCTGAGCAGACATGTCATAAATACGTTGTGCAATAAAAGGAGATGCAGAAATATAACTAAACAATATAACGAATGTCACACCTTGTATAAGCATAGGTAATACAAATCGAGGTGTAGCTAATAGCTGTTTGAAACCTTTGAAGATACTAACGAGATGGGGGCTATCTCGCTGCTCAGTTGACAATGACTCTTTAATATTAAATATCGTTCCAAATAACATTAGCAGACCAAATATAGTTAATATAACAAAGACCATACGCCACGTAGAAAATGATAGAATGACACCGCCTAATGCCGGTGCTAATACTGGTGCAACACCGTTTACTAACATGAGTAACGCTAAAAATTTAGTTAATTGTTTTCCGGTATACAGATCACTTGATATCGCTCTAGAAATCACTGCCCCTGCTCCACCACAAAATCCCTGTACAAATCTTAAGGCGATCATCAACCAAATATTATCCACAAAAATAATACCTATACTTGCCAATGTAAATAATGCCATAGCTACGATTAATGGTGTCTTTCGTCCTATAGAATCTGATATCGGACCTACAAATAAATTACCTAATGCTAAACCAATCATAAATAAAGATAAAGTTAGTTGTGAATTAGATGTTGTTGTATTGAAATCTGATTGTATCTGTGGCAAGCCTGGCAAGAACATATCAATAGATAATGCGCCTATCGCAGTTAACGCGCCTAAGATAATAACAAACAGTAAGGAATTCTTATGTTGCTCTTGATAATTGGACATTTCTATTCTCCTCAATGCTGAAGCCCTAGCATTTTTAGCTACTTATTAACACTTCATCTCATATCATTATAAGAAAATGTTCATTGCTATTATTATAGCCTTTGCTAACACAATTTTAAATAGATGTAGTTAAATTGATATGTAAAAGACAAAGGGAGCGATGATAAGAAATCAAAATTTGAAATTTGATTTCTTATCATCGCTCCCACAAAGTTGACTAAAAAATACGCTTTGCATTAATTTTTTAAATATTTAACTTTGCTCTGAATACTTCACTACTTTTAAATCATTCGCTTTGTCATTACCTTCAAGTTGATATTCTACTTCACCATATTGGCCATCTTCTTTTAATGTTTGGCCCGTAACATAGAATGTATTACCTTCTTTTACAATATCAGTAATCTGTGGTTGCTGAAGATAGAATAGTTCATTAGATTTAACGTCTTTTTTAGTATCCTTATACTTTTCACTATCTTTTTTTAAATAGGATGATACTAAATTAAAATCACTTTGACTGCGTGCACTAATCATTGCCGCAGTGTAATCACCGAAAAAACGAGACACCTTATTTCTAAAACTATTTTCTTCTTTTTCTTTTTTCTCAACATACTTCTCGATTTCATCATCATCAAAGTTTAAAGTGACTTGTGTTTTATCTTTGAGGTTATCTGTTTTCACTGTTGTTTCTGCTGATTTAAATGTTTTCTTCTTAGCTTGTCCTTCAGCAGATACCGTTATATCTTTTGTTTTAGGATATGGGCCAAATTCTTTAGCTTTTGCGTAATCATAAGTTTTGTCATTGATTTTAACTTTAACTGAATCTGTATCTATTTCAGATGCACCATTTAATTCAACTTGTACATATGCTTCGTTAAAGTCTTCAGTAACATCAACTGATTCATTGTTACTGTCATTAAAATTGAATTTGAGGTGACCATTGAATTGACCGTTCGACATTTCTTTCTTAGCTTCAAGTGTATAATCGCCTGGAATAAATTTACCTAAAGAAGTTGGCTTATTTTTCTCAGCTACTACAGTTTTTTGCTTATCATCTGCCTTAAATTTATACGTTGTTTCTTGTTTAGGTTTTACAATCGCTTCTTTAGTTGGTGCAGTAAAGCTCATATTATCAAATATTAAATAGCGAGTCCCATTTTTACTGATTCTCAGAACTTTTTCTCCATTTTTGGCTGTGACAAAATCTGAATTCTTAGTATCATTTTGGTTCAATTTCGCAATTTTACTATTTACATCTTTCACAAAGTTATCCATTCCAACTTCATTTTTTATGTATTTAATATAAGCATCAGCTTCATTTTCATCAACACTGTTATTTTGAGTACTCAAAAGAGTTGAAAGTTTTTGCGTATCGTTATTATCTACTGCATTTATTATAATCTCTGATTGCGCTTCAGGTGAATTAAAGTTTCTTACCAAGAAAAAAACAATGATAAGTAAGATAAGGATAAAGAATGCAATACCCCAAGGAATAACTTTACGTACGTTAATATTGGTTGTGTTTTTATTTGTTTTTGTAGAGCGTGTCATTTTTTCTGAATCGCCTTGCTTTGTACGATACCCGCAATGACTACACCTTCTCTGCCCATTTCTTATGTTTTCTCCACACTTCGGACATTTTTGCATTTTATCACCTCTTTACGATTACCCTTGTTTTTTACACTATCCCGCTATTTTAACACATTATAGGATGAAACTATATGGCAGATTAATACTCCATTAATCACTATACCCATGCATAATCGAAGTATACCAATAGTATATTTTAAAGCTATAATATTTATTATATGTGCCTTGCTTAAAAATTGATATACGCATTTAGTCCAATGCTTTGTTCTTTTACTGAATCGTCTATTGTTCATAACAATGTACCTTCAAAATTAATATCTAAATGTTTTATAAGTTAAAAGAGACTACTAGTCACCCTAGCTTGGGTGCTAACAGCCACTTAATAAGACTCATCTTTATCTAATTATATCTCGATGTATTTTTAAATATGTCCTATCATACTTATATTGATTAATGTTACGAATGATGTTTAATATTAAAGTTCTTCAACCTTTGATCAATGATCTCTAATACATAACGCGCTTGTTCAATTTCATCATCTGATAGATCATGCAGTATATCACTGACTATGTCATTTATAATAGACTTACTTTTTCTATTAAACTGTTTGCCCTTCTCAGTTAATTTAATATATTTTAATCGTTGATCTCCTGTGTCTTCAGATTTATCCCATTGTACAACCTCAGCTTGAATTAATTTTTTTATTCTTCGGCTGACGGCAGCTTTATTTACACCTTGTCGTTCTGTAATTTCTGTTAAAGTCATCGCTTTTCCATTTTCAAGCATTAATATAACGTTTGCCTGTTCTTTTGATACATTGTATTCTTCTCTTAATGCCTTTAATAATTTAGCTAATAATGTATTTACATCATCTATAAATTCTCCCATGAATTCTATATGACTACTTAAATTTTTCACCATTGGTTGCACCTCTTTAATCTCCACTGTATGTAATATCATTTTGTAATTTGTTATATTAATAGTATCAATATTTTAACGTCTATAAAAGTTAAAATATACAATGCTTCCATTTACGGATATTGTATGTTGCTTAATATTAATACTAAGGCTTTATCCATTTGCATATTTTAATGGATTCAACTACATTTAATATACTATAAAACACTGGGGTGAAACATGAATATTCTGGCACTACTTTGTAGTTTACTGATAGTACTTATTTTCTTAAGTATGTATTTTAATTTTAAATCTTTTGCAAATATTAATATTTTTATTTCCCAGGTAATATTAGGTTATATTGTAATTATCTTACGTATTGGTTCTCATCAAATCCCTATAGACATCATTGTTGTAATGATTATTGGTTTCTTATTAGTACATATAAAACACAAACATATACTGCAGTATCGTATGAGCGCGCTATTTTTAAAACGACTTTATCGCTTATCTTTTAAAGTTATTGTTTTCACACTTGCTTGTGCATACATTAGCTTGCTACCTTTTGGATTTAATGTTGTATTCCTATGGTTATCAGCGATTGCCTTTAGCGCGATTTTCACTTTTATTTGTTATGTATCTTGCGCTTCTTGTTATTTAAATCAGAAATATATAGCAAAGTTTGATACGATACTCATCTTAGGTGCGGGTATTTTTAATGAACATGTCACGCCTATGTTAGCTAATAGATTAGATCGAGCATTAGGATTGTATAATCAACAACCAAATGCCCAATTTATCGTAAGTGGTGGACAAGGTCCGGATGAACCTATATCTGAAGCTTTGGCCATGTTTCGTTACTTAGTTGATCGTGGCGTGAACCCAGCTCAAATTTTAATGGAAGATGCATCTACGAGTACATATGAAAACATTAAATTTACAAAAGCACTAATACAGCAGTCATTCAATACAAAACCTAAGATTGTCTGTGTCACAAGTCAATTTCATATTATGCGTGCAGTCCGCTTCGGCCAAAAGTTAGACCTTAAATTAAAAGGCGTAGGAAGTCATACACCTTATCACTTTTTTGAAGTTGCCTTAATTAGGGACTTTTTAGCATTAATGTATCAATACAAGTTATTGCTTACAGTTTACTTTGCTACATTATTTTTTGCTTGTATTTTTGCATTGTGGCACATCCCTACTTCTTAGACATATAATGTTAAAAACAACCAGTTTTAAATCGATTTAAAATATCAATTTAGCAAATAGATCAACGTGACATAGTATTAAGTATTTATTAATAATACTAAACATAAGAAGAATAAGAACGCAAAAAATAAGAGGCTGGGACATATCACATGTCTCAGCCTCTTATTTTTATTGGCAGTGGCTGACTGAATTTAAAAAGCGCTTCGGCTCTTATATCCCATTTAACAGTCAGCTGTGTCGGGATGGCTCATACAACGAAATTTCATTGAAAAAAATAAATTTCTGTCCCATTCCCTTCTCCCCGTTCTAAAAAGGTTATTTATTATTTTTATCTCCCAAGCGCTTCAAAAGGAATTAGACTTTTATGGGTTATGAATTCACTATTACACCATTATCTAATTCAATTACTCTGTCTGCATACTGAAATAATCGTTTGTCATGGGTAATCATTATACCTATCATTTTTTTACTTTGTATTTGATTTTTAATCATGTGAATAACTTCAGTTGCACGTTCTGCATCTAAACTTGCTGTAGGTTCATCCGCAAGTATAATTTTAGGATTGTTCATCAATGCTCTCATAATCGCTACACGTTGTTTCTCCCCACCAGATAACATATGTGGAAATACATTTAAACGGTGTTCTAATCCTATTTGTTTTAATAACATTTCCGCTCTTTGATTCGCATCATTTTTAGACATCCCAGCTTCTTTACCTATTGTCGTTAATTGTGCTTTCACTTTTAAATAAGGCACTAAATGTGAAGATTGGAATATAAATCCAATTTCATTCAATCTTAATTCTGATGCTTTTTTATCTCCTGCATATAATGGAGAACCATTATACAAAATGTCACCACTATTTTGTGAGAGTAATCCACCTAAAATAGTAAGTAATGTTGTCTTACCTGAGCCTGATGCACCATTTAATATTACGAATTCTCCATCATTTACTTCAAAGTTTATTTCTTTTAATACAGGCGTTTCTGATGGACCTTTACCAAATGTTTTTTTAATATCTTTTACTTGTAAACTCATTATTCTCCACCTCCAATTGCTTCAATAGGGTCTACTTTAAACAGTTTAATGAACGATAATACTGCACCTATAATTGCCACTACAATAAATACGCCTACAACTAATAATAGATTAGATAGTGTTACATGGAATGGCATGGATACGGGCATAATTAATGATAAACCACTCACAAATCCTACAGAAATTAACACACCGATCATAGTAGTAATTAATATTTGAATTAATAATGCACTTAATAAATGTTTTGTTTTGATGCCAATTGCTTTTAAGATACCGATTTCTGGTATTTTTTGAATCGTCATAACATAGAAGAATGCGCTAAGTACGATCGCTGAAATCACGAATAAACTTACAATCATCATATTTAATGGCGCTTGCTCTGCTTGATAACTTGGTATTTCACTTGTAATATCATCTTGTGTAAATACTTTGACATCTGAGATTTTATTTATTTCATCTTGTTGTTTACTTGTTAAGTCTTTAACAGGATAAACTGTACTCACTTGTTTGTTCAAATTGTCGAAGCCACTATCACTCATCATCACGACTGAGCTATGTGAATGCATCGTATCGTTGATAACACCTGATACTCTTAATTCTTTACCATCTTTAACTTCAACCATGTCACCAACGTTTATACCTTCTGCAGTGAGCTTACTATTAATTGCAAATTCATTATCTTTTGTTGGATAACTACCTTCTGCCAATTCAGGCTTGTCATTATTCACTGTATTAATCATCACAACATCTTCTTCGGTTTTATCAATTTTTAATGTTTGTGACGCTAATTTTAATGGTTCTTGGTTTGTGATATCTTCTATTTTCTTTTGTTGTTCTGGTTTGATAATTGATTTCTCAATTTGTGGTTGCTTATTGTCCTGTAAAACATATTTTTCAGTTTTCATATTGTCTAACATCGATATATTTTCTCTTGCTAACCCCTGTGCTAATCCGCTAATAAATAGAACCATAATACCTAGTAATAAAATGATTAACATAATTAAAATATAACGGAATTTATAATATTTTATCTCCTGCCATGCTAATTTCATCATTTCCACTCCTTCTCCAAAACTTATATCTAGAGTTTATCCTCCTTATGTGAACTCAATATGAACTTATGTTCATTTTTTAAAAACTTTTGTTATTTGTGAAGTCTATGAGTAACGTTTATAATGACAATAAAATGAAGAAGGAGACATTGCCCATGACAACTTGTCTTATTGTCGATGATGACAAAAAAATATTAGAGTATGTTTCTAATTATATTCGTCGTGAAGGATTAGAAACAATTACGCAATCAAGCGCTGAAGACGCACTGTCCTATCTAGAATCAAATCTAGTAGACATTGCCATTGTAGATATTATGATGGGTGGCATGAGCGGTTTTGAGCTCTGTAAAATTTTAAAAGAAGATTACGATATGCCAGTTATCATGTTAACTGCGCGCGATGCGCTAAGTGATAAAGAACAAGCTTATTTAACAGGCACAGATGACTATGTCACGAAACCTTTCGAAGTAAAAGAGCTCATTTTCAGAATTAAAGCTGTGCTGAAGCGCTATAACATTAATGCTAATAGTGAAATTACTATTGGCAACCTGACGCTTAATCAAGCGTATTTAGAATTACAGACAGATTCTAAAACAATGAATTTGCCTAATAAAGAATTCCAATTGCTATTTATCCTTGCTTCTCATCCAAGACAAGTTTTTAACCGTGATGATTTAATAGAAAAAATATGGGGATTTGATTATGAAGGTGATGAGCGCACTGTCGATGTTCATATTAAACGCCTTAGAAAAAGGCTTGAAAAATTGGAAGCATCAGTAACAATTCATACAGTGCGTGGATTGGGTTATAAGGTGGATGATCATGTTTAAATCACTCTATACACGCATTGCAGTGTATACTATTGTTGTTATGCTCTTCAGTGCAGTAGTCAGTTTTTTATGTACAAATATTATTTATCATAATTTTTTGAAAGAAAATAATGACGCAAAAATTATGCGTACTTTAAAAGATTCGATGGAATATCAAAAAGAATCAAAAATTGATAGTCATCCACCATTTTTCAAACATTTAGGTGAAATGAATTACCAAATTATGACTATTTCAGAAAATGGAAAAAGAACATACTATGGTGAAGCATTCAGAAAAGATAATATAGCACAACAAGATGTTCAAAGTGTATTAAACGGTAAAGATTATCATGGTATTAAAAATTTACCTTACACGCCTATTATTACTGGTTTTTTTGAAAATACTACTCAAAATACAGTAGGTATTGCTTTTGAATCCGAAGGTCAAAACTATGCCGTCTTCATGAGACCTGATATCGGTAAAACATTTAGTGAATTTAGAATATTCTTAGCGATACTAATATCGTTATTACTCATTATCTCTATCATCCTAGTTATTTCTTCAACTTATACATTAATCAAACCCATTCAACAATTGAAAAACGCGACAGAACGTCTTATGCAAGGCAATTTTGATACAGCAATTAAAATCACACGTAAAGATGAATTAGGCACGTTACAATATCGATTTGATAAGATGAGACTTTCATTAAAACAGTTAGATGATATGAGACAACATTTCGTTCAGAACGTTTCTCATGAAATCAAAACACCATTGACACATGTTCATCATCTACTTGATCAGCTCAAATTTGCTAAGAGCGATCAGGAACGTGAGCGCTATATTGATGATATTTACCAAATCACTACACAACTTAGCGAATTAACAAAAGAACTTTTATTGTTATCCGAAATTGATAATGGTGCACATCTTGAATTTAAAGATCACATTGAACTTAATCAACTTTTAAAACAAATTATTCGCCATGAACAATTTTCTGCCAATGAAAAAGATTTAATCATCATGTCAGATTTAGAAAATATTGAAATGGTTGGTAACGAACGCTTATTACATCAAGCATTCCAAAACCTCATTACAAATGCCATTAAATATTCAGTTCAAGGAGGTACAATAGATATTATACTTAAGCAGGATTTAGATTCTATTAAGTGTACAATTACAGACGATGGTCAGGGTATGACTGAAGAAACACAATCACGTTTGTTCGAACGTTTTTATAAAGCAAGTAATCATGACAATAGTAATGGCTTAGGCCTTGCTATTGCTAAGGCCATTTTTGAACTACATGGTGGTACGATATCCATAGTAAGCGAAAAAAATAAGGGCACTACATTCTCTATCGAAATCCGTAAAAGTTAAATTAAAAGCGCACGGTTAGCCTAGTATGATACTAGATTAACCGTGCGCTTATTTTCATTGCTTATTATCATATCAATGCCAAAGCAATATTAATTTATTTTTAAATTTTTCGTAATTTCTTCATTCAATTTCGTATAAAGTGCTTCATTATCTGATAGTTTCATGCCATATGAAGGCACCATTGTTTTCACTTTGTCTTCCCATTGTTTAAATTCTTCACCATAGCAGCGTTTAAGCATATCAAGCATGATATCTACTGCTGTAGAAGCACCAGGCGACGCACCTAACAATGCAGACAATGAACCGTCTTCAGAAGTTATAACTTCGGTACCAAATTGCAATGTTCCTTTACCATTTTCTGTATCTTTGATAACTTGCACACGTTGACCAGCTACAACAATTTCCCAATCTTCACTCTTAGCATTAGGAACAAATTGACGTAAGTCTTCCATACGCTCTTCATTTGAAAGGGTAAGTTGTGAAATTAAATATTTTGTTAAACTCATTTCTTTAATTCCTGCAGACAGCATTGTAATTAAGTTGTTTGGTTTCACAGACTTAATTAAGTCCATATTTGAACCAGTTTTCATGAATTTAGGTGAAAATCCAGCAAATGGACCAAATAATATTGTACGTTTGCCATCTATGTAACGTGTGTCTAAATGTGGTACTGACATTGGTGGTGCTCCTACTGAAGCTTTTCCATATACTTTAGCAAGATGTTGCGTTGTAATTGATTCATCTTTACATACTAAGAACAAGCCACTTACAGGGAACCCACCAACATGTTTCGATTCTTTAATACCTGTTTTTTGTAGCAATTGTAAACTTGCACCACCAGCACCGATGAACACGAAATCACTTTCAACAAATGTCACGATATCTGTTTGTAAATCTTTAACTTTCATCTCCCAAACACCGTCTTCACGTTGTTTAAGATCTTGTACTTCATGTTCATAATTTAATTCAACTTGCTTTTCTTCTAAGTTTTCAAATAACTTTTTAGTTAATGCACCGAAGTTAACATCTGTACCAGTTTTATCATAACTCATTGCCACTGGTACATGAGATGTACGACCTTCCATCATCAATGGTACCCAATCAGCTATTTTATCTTTATTATCAGTAATTTTCATATTACTGAATAGAATATTTTTGTTTAATCTGTCTACACGTCTTTTTAAGAAATCTACATTACGGACACCTTGTACAAAACTCATGTGAGGTACTGGCTTAATAAATGCTTCAGGTTGCGTAAGTTGACCTTGTTTGACTAAGTAATTCCAAAATTGTTTAGTAACTTGGTATTGTTCATTAATTTTTACAGCCTTATTTATATCTATTGAACCATCTTTATTTTCTTTTGTATAATTCAACTCACATAATGCAGAGTGACCCGTACCCGCATTGTTCCAACCATTAGAACTTTCTTCTGCTGGCGTAGATAACCTTTCATACATCTTAATCTCTTTCTCTGGTGCGAGTTCTTTTAATATAGTTCCTAATGTTGCACTCATGATACCGCCACCGATTAAGATGACATCTGTTTTGCTATGTTTTGTGCTCATAACAAACACAGTCCCCCTTTTATATATGTTTATAGAAACGTTATCTTTATCCTTTTAGAAAAGTGGATGAAGCGTTTTCTATAACTAAAAAATTAAAAACTTTGCCGTTATTATTGATTAAAATGTAAAAATAACGAAATATATCTTTATACTTCTCTAATTATATACGTAATCGCCCTATGAAAAAAGGGCTTTCAGTAATTCTACACAAATTTTGTTAATATGTGTTAACCAAACTGTTAGTTAAAAAATCTATTATATCTTCTAAAAAGACGTTAAAATGCTTTTTAAATACTGAAATAAGTTTGATACTACTAATAAAAACACATTATACATTTCATGATATAATGAATTCTAATTTAAGTTAAGAAACATTTGGAGGTTTTCCGATGAAATCAATCACTTTTTTCATGCATAATATCTATGCCATGGGAGGTACTGTAAAATCTATTTCACAATTAGCTAATACACTGGCTAAAAAAGGTCATAAAGTCGAAATCATTTCTATATTTAAAGGTGATTTAAAACCTTATTTCAAACTCCATGATTCTATCGTTATAAAACCTTTAATCAATTATCAGTTGCACCCTAAAAATTTCAAAAATTTACTTTTTAACCGTATTAATAAATACACTTCATTTTCTAAACCTAAAGTACTTTCAAAAAATGAACCAGGTTTAAACCAGTTTTCACGTTATATAGAGAAAAAGATGATTAAATCCATTCGTAAAATCGATACAGACGTTTTAATCGGGACTAGAGCCAGTTTTAATATATTGATTGCAAAATATGCACAAAACAACATTGAAACTATCGGCATGGAGCATATGAATTTTGAAGCCCATCCTGAAGCATTTCAACAAGAAATCATTGATGCATATACCGCTTTAGATAAAGTGACTACACTTACTACTGTAGATAAAATTAAATATCAAACTTATATTCAAACACCTATTTATGTTGTTCCAAATATTTTAGATGAACCTAGACTTAATAAAACAAAAGAAAAAATAATTACTGCAGCTGGCCGTTTAGAATATGAAAAAGGATTCGACATACTCATCGATAGTATTAATCCCATTCAGCATATCGTCAGAAAATTTGGCTATAAAGTACACATCTTTGGAGAAGGACAAGAAAGAGATGCATTACAACAACTTATTGATCGCTATGACTTATCAGATATTGTTTTACTACAAGGTTCAACGCAACAATTAAATGAACAATTAGCAATTAGTGAAATTACAGTGGTTCCTTCACGTAACGAAGGTTTCGGCATGGTTATCTTAGAAGCCATGAACCAAAGTAATATTGTAGTAAGCTTTAGTGGGAACGCTGGGCCCTATTCTATTATTAAAAATAACGTGAATGGTTATTTAATAGATCATAAGAACGTGACTGAATTGTCGAATAAACTGCGTAGGCTAATCAATCAAGAATTCAAAGAACAAGTCCTTATAGAAAATGGTTTCAAGACCGTAGCTACTTATGCACCTGAGGCTGTTTATCAACAGTTTTCAAATATGCTTAATTCAAAATAAAAAAGATGTTGGAGCATATCAATTTATACTCCAACATCTTTTTTATAGTTAAATATCTATCGTGATTCGGGTCAATCTTTCATCGAAGACTACAAGATAAAACTTTGATTTAGGCAAATAATTATAGATTTATATAAATTAGATCTATCTACGTAAAACAAAAAACTGTCAACAAAGTCTGAACTCTGTCGACAGCTAAATATTATTTATTTCTAAATAAAGAAATTCAAGATAAATGTCCAAATACATATGAAGACGAGCATCGCAATACTATAGCGTAATGTCATTTTCAACAATTGAGATTCTTTACCAACTTGTTGTACAGATGCAGTTGCGATTGCAATAGATTGTGGAGATATAAGTTTCGCTGCTACACCACCAACAGTATTGGCAGAAACGAGTAACGCGCCACTTGCTCCTATATTATTTGCAACAGCTGCTTGAATCGGCGCAAACAACGTATTATTATTTGTCACTGATCCAGTTAAAAAGACACCAATCCAACCTAAAATTGGAGATAGTAATGGGAATATAGCGCCTGTTTTTGCAATACCTTCACCAATTACATTACTTAATCCTGCATACGTCATAAGTTTTGAAATTACTAAGATAAAACATATTGTGATAATTGGTAACCAAAGTTCTTTAAATGAAAGTTTAAATAGTCGACCACCATCAGCAAAACCAACACGTTTAGACATTAAAATAGTAATAATTATTACTAAAAGAATGGCTGTACCTGTTTGACCAATTATGTTTAATGGAAGACTAATTGCTTTATTTGCAATCTCACTATAAGTGCCCGGCAATGTGATGTTAAAGACGAACGCTTCTAATGCGCCACCTGGCTCAAACAGTGCTTTGAAGTTTGGTGCACTCCATATCATTACAAATACTGTTAAAATGAAAAACGGGCTCCATGCATAAACAATTTCTTTCGCTTTATGTTGGTCAATTTCTTGTGGTTTTTCTTCTTTATTAATTCTAAAGATATGTTTTGGTTGGAATTTTTTAGAAAATAAAGCTAATGCTAACATTGCACCTAATGGTGGAATAATATCTGCTAATTCAGGTCCAACAAATAATGTAATTACAGCTTGTAATACTGTATAAGTAATACTTACAATTAAGATGGCTGGTAACGTTTCTTTAATACCTTTGAAACCATCAATAATCCATATTAATAGGAATGGTACTGCCATATTCATAATAAATAAAGTGAGCGTAGACATTTGCGATACTGCCATACCTGTAATATCTTCTGGTAATCCTAAAGTGTTAATTACAGTGATAGGTAAACCAATCGCACCAAACGCCCCTGCTGTAGCATTTGCAATTAAACATAACATCGCTGCTTGTAATGGAGCGAAACCAAGTTGAGTAAGTAAAAGAGCACATATTGCAATTGGCACACCAAAACCTGCAGCGCCTTCTAAGAATCCATTAAACGCAAAACCAATAAGTAATAATTGGATACGTTGGTCTTGTGAAATACTAGATATACTATCTTGGATAGTTTGGAACTGCCCTGTTTCAGTTGTAACTTTATATAATAATACTGCCATGATAACAATATAACCAATAGGTATGATACCTTGGAAAAATCCTTCGACAACTGCACCAGAAGCAATACTTACTGGTAGTTTAAAACACAATATTGCAATGATTAATGTAACGACTACAGTAGTAATTGACGCATATATCCCTTTCATTCTAAATACAGTTAAGCATAACAAGAATAAAATAATAGGAATCGCTGCAATGATAGATGAGACTAATACATTGTTAAAGGGGTTAAAAGTTTCTACAAACATTTGCTTCACTACTTCTTTCTATTTAAATTTATATTGACATAGTTCGTTATTGTGATTTTTTTCACAATGAAATTATAACATTTTCTGTATTAAATACAATATACTTTTTAAAACTTTCATTATTTTTTTCTAGCGTAACACGAAGTTTAAAATTTTAAAACCTGCTCTGCAAGGGATTCATTTATCTCAAGTGCACTCCGTGGTAAAATAGTAACAATAATGATTAAGTAGAGGGATATTAATGATAAAACAAATTGAATTAGTTGAGTGGCAACATTTAGAAACTCAACTAAAAAAAGCAACACTAGAAGATTATACACATTTTGTTGTAATTAACAACAGTATAAAAATACACCAAAATATGATTGAGGCAGTTAATTTGAAGCCTTGCACGATTGTATCTGACTATACGGTTAACCAACAATACATAAATGATTGTCGTTATTTTGGTAAATTAGAGATTTCATTTAATGACTGGGTAGAAAATATTAATCACTATCCAAACATCATTTTCCATATAGAAACAACGCAGCGTATTTTAGATGAATTTAATATACAAAATTTATTTGATTTAGCTTTAATATCACTATTGCAAGATGATGTTGTTACTGACAGTCATGTCATTTTTGATTTCAGTCAGTCATTTACTACAAGTAGCAAGATATGGAAAGATATACACAAACTGACACCATTGAATACGACAAAATTTAATTTAAATAAATTGGCATATGAACATAAACACGGGCTTCCATTTAAAACGAAAGAAACATTGGCGCCTGAACAAATGCGTTTTACTGATAAATGGTTGAATGCTACAGGTTTCAAAATGCCCCATTGGCTTTTCAATATTGTGCAACGCCAGTCAGTTAAAAAGCATCGAGAAAAAAGCTATATATATGAAAAAAATCCATCAAAAGTTAAAAATCATATTGTATTCTTAGGTTTTGATTATGGTTTTAGAGGTAACTCTCGTTACTTGTTCAATCATTTTGCTAAGCATTTTTCAAAATTACCAATATATTTTATAACCGATGATGTCAATGGTCCAAACTTCATCAAGCCAGATGATCCAAAAGCAAAAGATCTTATAGAAAGCGCATGTGTAGTGATATTAGAAAGTAATATTCCTGATACACTTAAACCTAATGGAACTATTATTCAGCTTTGGCACGGTACACCTATTAAAAAACTGTTTTTAGATAGTAATGAACCATCACAAAATCTAAATATTTACAATTATCGAGCACGTAAATACAATAAGTGGTTACAACAAGATTATTTTGTGTGCGATAGTGAATCCATTATTGATTATTTCAAATCTGCTTTTCCACAACAACAAACACATATTTTAAACTGTGGTTATCCTAGAATCAGATATTTGCTAGATAAACAAACGGATCACCATTATATTTCTTTTATTAAACGAGAATTGAAGTTAGACCCTGAAAAAGAAACTTTACTTTATGCGCCAACATGGAAATCTCACCAAGATGATTCAGATCTATTACCTATTAGTGACGGATTACTCAATAAATATAATGTTATATTTAAAGGACATATTGAAGATCAAGCTTCTTATATTCCTGAAAATGCAATTCTTGCACCGCCACATATAGAAGTTCAAGACTTATTATTAGTTTCAGACATTGTACTCACAGACTATTCTTCTATTATTTTTGATGCATTAACAATTAATAAAACTGTGTGTCAGTACACACCAAATCACGCTAAATACATTGCTGAACGTGGAGTTTATGATGAAGTTATGCATTCATTAGCTACTGTTAGATATAGTGATGCTAAGGCTTTGTTAAATGATTTAATTAGTCATCAAATGACAGAGATTCATTCCAATCCCTTTATCAATAAAGATAATCATGCTTTTGAAACACTGTCTCATATTATTAAAAAGTGTAATAAAACATATAACTAATATAGAAATATCGTTAATCATATAATAAAAAGGCTAGGAAACCTCATTACAGTAATGAGAGCTCCTAGCCTATTTTTTGTGTGTATGATTACTACTTCAATTTATTATTGATGATAAGCTGGATCTACAACTCGTACAGTTCCTTGTTGATCTACTGTAGCAATTGCGTATGTTCCCGGTTCAGCTTGATTTTGGAAACTAAAGATATAACTATAATTACCTTCGCTTCCTTCAATGGCATAATCATTATAAGGATTAGATTGACCATTAATTGAGTTAACTTCTGCCATTGCATTATTTAATGAGTTTTGGAAGTTAGGTAAATTCTGTAATGCGGCTTGATTATCAACAGTTCCTGACGAAATATTTTGTGAAACTGGAACCGCATTTTGTCCTTGGTACGGTGGTACATATTCTGATGTCCCTGAATTTGCTGTACCATTGTTTCCATTGTTTGTATTCGCATTGTTTGATGCATCATTGTTTGCATTCGCATTACCATTTGCACCGTTTGCATTTGCACTATCTGCAGAATCATTAGCGTTACTACCACTGTTAGCTGCATTGCTATTAGAATTTGCATCACTTGAACTATTAGCACTATCGCCACTATTAGAACTGTTAGCGCCATTACTATCATTTGAATTTGAATCATTGCTATCTGAAGCATTTCCACTGTCGCTTGATGAACTATTACTATCTGAGTCACTATTACTGTTGCTATCAGAACTATCATCATCGCTTGAATTGCTGTCACCAGATTTACTGTCTGAATCTTTGTCAGAGCTATCATTGCTCTTCTTGTCATCATTCTTAGAATCTTTTGATTGGTCTTCGCTAGATTTTTTGTCATCTGAACTATCGTCTTTGTTATTACTTTCGTCATCGCCACCATTTGAACAAGCAGCTAAAGCTAAAGATAGTGTCAGCGCCCCTGCTAATAATTTTTTCATATAGAAAACCTCCTTATGTTTTAATACTCATAACTTAATAGTTTAGCCATATGTATTAATTTGCCAATAAGTTAGATGAGAATTAGTATGTTATTCACTATAAATTTAAAAATAAACATCTTTTGTCAAAATTCTTTTGAAAGAAAATATAAATTTAATGAGAACTAAAAACTTCAAAACTTTAATTTACATTATTATCAGCTTAATAAGTTAACTTAATTTACGATATTTAAATTGTTACTTAATTATTCATTAATTTATTTGATCCAATTCATGCTATTTATAAATATTTCTCCATAATTAAATCCGTATCGATAATAGAACCTGTATAAAATTGATGTTCTCCAGTCACTGCAAGCCCTTGTTTTTGATAAAATCGATAAGCTTGCGTATTATGCTCCCATACACCTAACCAAAGCTTTGATTTGTTCAAATCTTTTGCTTTAGCCACTGCAAAATCAAAGACACTTTTACCTTTACCACTACCTTGCGCTTGAGGTAAAAAATAAATACGTTGTAGTTCAAGATAATCATTACCCATAGCTTCCGTTTGAGCCTCATTAATATTCAATTTAAAATAGCCAATAACTTTATTATTTTCTTTATAAAAGTAAGTGAAAGAATTTTTATTTAGTAACTCTTTTTTTAATTGTTCGACAGCATATGCTTCATTAAAGTAATGTTTGAAATCTTCATCAGAATATTCTCCCTCCTCAAATGTTGTTCTAAACGTTGTCATACACAAATCTCTCAACATGTTAACTTCAGATTGTTTAACATGTTCAATACAGTGGGTCATGATTCCACCTCTATTTCTATTAATATTTGTTATTTATTATACTAAAATAAGGATAATTTTACTATAAATTTTTCATAATTCCGCCATTTTCGCAAGAGTATATTTACAATAATTCTCATCTTGTAACAAAACCAAATGTTTTTGACTTTGAAGCGCTTACTTCTAAAACCTTATGTCTAGCCTTATTGTGTAATTTGCAATTACGTGATAAAGTTGATTCTAGTTTTTTAATTGTGCATAAATATATACATAAGGGAGTGCCCTAAGGCAATGACTGAATCATTTAAAGCTTTTGTGGTCGACGAACAGGACGGCAAAGTAACAAATCAATTTAAAGATATAACTATAGATGACCTTCCAGAAGGTGAAGTGCTGATTAAGGTTAAGTACTCAGGTATCAATTATAAAGATGCATTAGCAACGGTTGAAAATTCAAAAGTTGTTAATACTTATCCAATGGTTCCAGGTATTGATTTAGCAGGTGTAATAGAACATTCTGATACGCATGCATTCGAACCTGGCGAAGAAGTAATCGTAACAGGTTACGATTTAGGGAGCAGTCATTATGGTGGATTTAGTGAATATGCTCGTGTCAAAGAAGAATGGATCGTGCCATTACCTAAAGATTTAACACTGGAAGAGGCTATGATTTACGGAACAGCTGGTTATACAGCAGGATTAGCAATAGAGAAATTAGAGCGTAACGGACTTTCAGTTGAAAAAGATGACGTACTTGTACGTGGTGCTACAGGTGGTGTTGGAACACTTGCTGTTATGATGTTAGATTCTATTGGCTTTGATGTTGTAGCGAGCACAGGTAAATCAGATGTTGAAGAAAAACTTAAATCACTCGGTGCAAAAGAAGTTATACCTCGTATTAGCGAAACTGATAATAAACTCCTTGGCAAACGTACTTGGCAAGGAGCAATTGATCCTGTAGGTGGCGAAAGCTTATCTCAGATTATCAAACAAATAGATTATAATGGAAGTATCGCAGTAATCGGTATGACTGGTGGTCATAAATTTGATAGTTCAGTATTTCCTTTCATATTAAGAGGTACTAGTATTATAGGTATTGATTCAGTTTATACTGAAATGAAACAACGTAAACATATCTGGCGTCGATTAGCTAGAGACTTAAAACCAGATCATTTACACGAAATTAAACAAGTAATCAAATTTAGCAATATCGAAGGTAGTATTAAAAAAGTCCTTGAACATAACAATTCTGGCCGTATCGTAATCGATTTCGAAGCATAGTAAAACAATAATTCCTTACCCCTACTTCAATTCATATTTTGAAGTAGGGGTTTTTGCATTTTAAATATAAATTCATTTTTATTCACATATAGAAAATATTCCGTTTGATATAAACACATATGAATTAATAAAAATCTTATACTTTAATATTTACAACCAATATGTGAAAGCGTATACTTATATCTATCGAATTAAATCAGGAGGGTTTGGGAATGAAAATAAATAAGAAACTCATCTTTTTCCTTGGTGCCTTAGGTGGATTACTCTACGGTTATGACATGGGAGTCATATCTGGTGCTTTATTATTTATAAAAGATGATATTCCTTTAAATAGTTTTACAGAAGGTTTAGTCGTTTCATCTATGCTCGTTGGGGCAATTGTTGGTTCGGGAGCGAGTGGACCAATGTCCGACAGACTTGGACGTAGACGTGTTGTGTTTATCATAGCAATCATTTACATTGTCGGAGCATTAATACTAGCATTAGCACCATCAATGCAAATCTTAGTACTTGGTCGTCTAGTTATTGGGTTAGCCGTTGGTGGTTCTACCGCAATCGTTCCAGTATACTTATCTGAAATGGCACCAACAGAACAACGTGGATCATTAAGTTCATTAAACCAATTAATGATTACAATTGGTATTTTATCATCATATTTAATCAACTACGCTTTCACACCAATTGAAGGCTGGAGATGGATGTTAGGTCTTGCTATTGTACCTTCTATCATCTTGCTTATCGGTGTAGCATTTATGCCTGAAAGTCCAAGATGGTTACTTGAACATCGAAGCGAAAAAGCTGCTCGAGACGTTATGAAATTAACATTTAAACATAATGAAATAGATAAAGAAATTGCTGATATGAAAGAAATCAACAAGGTTTCAGACAGCACTTGGAATGTCTTAAAATCAGCTTGGTTAAGACCTACTCTGTTAATTGGTTGTGTGTTTGCCTTACTGCAACAAATCATAGGTATTAACGCAATCATTTACTATGCACCTACTATTTTTAGTAAAGCTGGATTAGGAGATGCTACTTCTATTTTAGGTACAGTCGGCATCGGTGCAGTGAACGTGTTAGTTACAATTGTCGCTATTAATATTATTGATAAAATTGACCGTAAACGTCTATTAATTATCGGTAATATCGGTATGGTTGCTTCATTATTAATCATGGCTATCTTAATATGGTCAATGGGAATTCAATCATCAGCTTGGATTATTGTTGCTTGTTTAACTCTATTTATTATATTCTTTGGTTTCACTTGGGGACCAGTACTATGGGTTATGTTACCAGAATTATTCCCAATGCGTGCACGTGGTGCAGCAACGGGTCTGGCAGCATTAGTATTGTCAATTGGTAGTTTATTAGTTGCACAATTCTTCCCACTCTTGACTGAAGTATTACCAGTAGAACAAGTATTCTTAATATTCGCAGCTGTTGGTATTGTAGCTTTAATCTTTGTTATTAAATACTTACCAGAAACTCGTGGACGTAGCTTAGAAGAAATTGAAGCGGAATTACGTACTAGAACAAATGCAAACGAAGCAAATATAAATGAAACAAAATAATTTCATTATATAAAAACGCGAACAAAAAAGCTGACGACAAAATCTCACGATTTTGTCGTCAGCTTTTTTGTTCGCGTTTTTTGTGTGCACAACTTCATCCTGTATCGGTTATTGCTTTATTAGCTAGTCAGGAGTAGGAGCAAATCACTACCATTTTTCAAATAAAAAATTATTCATCATATTAAGGCAAAAGAAATAAATATATTAAAAATTATTGAATAAGTAACTCTTTTCATAGAAAAACACTTTCATTGAATACATATTAAAATGTATTCAATGAAAGTGTTTTTATGTTATTAGCTGAGCCAACTTTATTATATTTTAATATTTTCGATACATCCCTGCTGAATGCGGTTCTGTCGTTATAAAACCGTATTGTGCATATAGCTGATCTGCTGGATAGTCAGCAATTAAACTGACATATGTGCCTTGTTCAGCTTCAGCAGAAATGTACGCCATAATATTTGTCATAATCAACTTGCCATAGCCTTGCCCTTGATAATTAGGATTAACAGCTATATCAATAATTTGAAACGCTGTCCCACCATCGCCAATTACCCTCCCCATGCCAATAAGCAATTGATTATCATAAATTGATACATCAAAACAAGCATTAGCTAAACCTTTTGCTGCTGCTTTTTGTGATTTCTCACTCAATCCTGCTATTTTGCGTAAATTTCGATACTCTGAAACTGCTGGGGCTTTATGCTTTATTTCTATCATTTACGAACAACTCCTAAAAAAAGACTATGTAACATTTACCATATCACATAGCTTCTTAGCTTACTTTTGTTTTATAGATATTTTTTCATAACCACTTTATTTGATTCTTTAAACACATCATTGTGACTAGATACATAACCCTCAGGTGTGGCTTTAGGCTCGACATATAATTTAGCTAAGTTTGCGGCATTAGCTGCATCACTAAATGCACTAGCAATAAGATGTGCTTTTGCCTCGTGATAGATAATATCACCACATGCATACAGCCCTTCAATACTCGTAGATGTATTACCAAAACCTTTAATACTATATTCGTTAAACATATCAACTTGAGTTGAAGATTCTTCTAGTAATGTGTTTTCATGATCAAAGCCATGACTAATAATTACTTCATCAAATGTTTTAGCAATTTGTTCTTTCGTTTCTGTATTTTCTAAAATAACCTGTTCAATTTTAGTTTGTGTAGAATCACCAATAAGTTGATGAATATGTGTGTTAGGTAATTTTTCAACTTCTAATTTATCCAACACATCTTTCATTGCCTCATAGCCTTTAATATCTGTTTTACGATAAATAAGTGTGACACTTTTGGCATAACCACTTAAATCATTTGCCCAATCTAATGCAGAATTCCCAGCGCCTGAAATCAATACGTTTTTATTTTTAAACTTTTTCAATGATTGTACTACATAATGTAAATTCGTTAGTTTATAGCGCTCTGCATCTTTGATATCTAATTGCTTAGGATTAATAATACCACCGCCTATTGCAATGATGACAGATTTGGCGTCATAAATATTATGCTTATCCGTTTCAATTTCAAAATGTTGTTCCGCTATTTTTCTAATGTCTAAGACACGTTCTTCCAAATTGACTTCAGGATTAAAATGTAAACCTTGTGTAACCGTATCTTTAATTACTTCGCCACATGGTTTAGGCGCTAAACCGCCAATGTCCCATATAATTTTTTCAGGGTAAACATGCATTTTCCCACCAAGTTTATCTTGTATATCAATAATTCTAACACTCATACCTCGTAAACCCGCATAGAAACTTGCATACAACCCTGCTGGTCCACCACCAATAATTATAACGTCATTCATAATGAATCCTCCCAAAATCTATCTTTTCTCTTGATACTATTATGCTTGAAATGATAACGATTATCAATGGAAACGCTGTTATTTCCAGTACATTTTACATTAATTTGTATACTTAAAATGGATATAACGATACGGTCATTTTTCTTAGATTATACTTTATTAACGAAGTTTCTCATCTAGAAAATAAAGGAGTGGAACCACCCCGGCAAAGCTGATTAGAAATGACGTATAAAAGCTGAAGTGCTTTTTCAATTCAATCAGCCACTGCTAATATAATGAAAGAATCTGGGACATGTACTTATCTCCCAGATTCTTTTTAAATTTATGATCATACTTAATGTAGCATTACAATTTATTTTTCATTTTTAGGATCTTTGATAATTGCACCTTTTAACAAGAAGAATAATAAAATAAATCCTGCTGTTAAAATTGTATGTCCGATACCAGCAAATCCTGCAAATGATTCTGGTACTGTTTTACCTATGACTTGATATGTCCCTTTAGTAAACATCATCCCAATTGTTGTTAATACACCTAGGTTAAATATAATGTAGAACCAATTAAATAGATAATAACTACTTAAATTAAAGACTTTTGTTACAGGTAATAAAATAAGATGCATAAACATACCTAATATCAACGTATGTGTGTGTACAACTACAAGTTGTGTTTCACCAGTAAAATCATACGCTAACGTTAATTCACGATAATAAAACCCACTTAGTAAACCTAAGATTGTATAGACTAAAAAAGCATACAATATTCTGCGCATCGAGACTCCTCCTTATAACTATTATAGGATATTTTAAAAAAATTACAGTGACAATTCAACAAACTTACTCATTAAAAAGACAAGTCATATTTTTAAGATGACTCGTCTTTTTATTTATTTTATTAAATAACTTTATACACCTATTTTATTTAGCTGTCTTTTTAAAGATTGCTACTAACGACAAAATGATTGCAACAATAGATACAATCCATAGTGCTATTGGGCCATTACTAGATTGACTGCTTCCAGCAGTATCTTCGTTCCCCATAGCTACTTTAGTAATAGGTGCAGGTTTTTCTGCATCTTCATCTCCTGTCCATTTAACAGTTTCACCATCATCGTATGTTTGATAAGCATCCCATTTAAATTCGCCTTCTTTTTCAGGGTTCGCCACTTGGATTGGTAAATCGATGAATTCATTTGGGCCAATGCCTTTATCTTTTGCCGTCCAAGTAATTTTCGTAATATTACCATCATCATCTTTAGTTAATTTATGATCAAATTGATCATTAGGTTCAACACCAACTACTGTAAGTTCTTTCGGTACTTTTAATTCAATTTTAGTCGTATTTGCTTCTTTTTCGACTGGAACTCTGACATCATACTTTTCATATGAACCCGGTTCACTCGTATCTGGATTTAGCGTTACGTGAGCATCTGCACTTTTAGAAAAGCCCACTGCAATAATACATGCGACGATTGCTGCCATAATTTGTTTAAACATAATTTTTATCTCCCTTTATCCTGGAATATTGATTTGACTCATAATTACACCAACTAATATCAATATAATTCCCATAATTAATTCAATATACAATGTTACTTTATTTGCGCGGTGTTGTTTTCCTAACGCTCGTGTCGTTTGATAAAATCCTAGTGTCATCATGATGAGCGTTAATACCACTTTAACGATGAGCAATGCACTCCATGTTTGTATATTAGTCCAAATAGCTAATATATTTGTTTGGTCTATAGACATCAATACGCCAGAAATTATAATAAGTGCTACTGCAATCGTATTTAATTTCAATAAAAATGCTCTGATAGCATGGCTACTCTGATTTGATTTCGCACGTATGACAAGGAGTAAATAAATCAATGCACCTAACCAAAGTGACATCCCGCCTATATGTACTGTTCTAATTAAAATCGACCAAATAGGCACGCTTTGAGACCATGCGTGTCCAGACATACTCAATGTGATTAGCATTAATATTGTTATGAATACATACCAACTCTGTGACATGTGTTTCAATGTAAATAGCCCTAACAATACTATAATGGCCACCATCGTTAAGACAAATGGCACTTGTATTAGCGCTGCTGTTTGTAATGATAATACATCAGAAACAACATCTGAAGAAAGTGTCATCATATAAACTAAAGCAGTCATTACTGATAGCATCATAAGCATCCATACAATAGGTTTAATATATTGATTAGACTGAAATGTTAATAACCCTTTTCTACTTGCCAATTGATTTACTAGAAATAGGCCTGATAATGTAATAATGAGTCCTTCAGTTATAAAGCGTAATGCTCCAAACCAAAAATCTGCTTTTTCGTAAAATGGTGGTGTCGTATCAATTCCATTAGCAGTTTCTTTACCAATTGAAAATTCAAACGTATCGCTTATCTCGTGACCATCTGCTGACATTGTTTGCCATTTTACATTATGTGTTCCTTTTTCTAACTCATCCACAGTAAATGATAATGTCTGTGAAGAACCCGTTGTACTCGGTTTCACTTCAGCAATTTCGCTTCCAGTATCATCAAAAATTTGCACACTCGAATATTGTGCGTGTACTGGTTCATTAAATTGTAGTTCAATTTCTCCTGGTTGTTCATTTACAACGCTGTTCGCGTTTGGCGTTACTTTTTCAAGTGTAGCATGTGCTGACACTTGTTGCGTTAATGCCATAAACACTATGATTATAGTGATGAAAAATATAGACATCGTCGCTTTAGGAAATCTTATAGACAGTTGCACGACAAATCCCCCTACTTATGTCTTGTACTTCTCATCATATTAAATTCAAAGTTTATTCACAATATTAATTATTAATTGTCATTTTTCAGACATATCATTTACATTAATTATTTTAATTCATGTTATATACTTGCAATCAATTTATTACATGTTATTGATTTGTACAATGCTATCTTTTAAAGTATGATGCTTTTATTTTTACAAAATAAATATCACTCATTTCCTCTCTAAACAATAAAAAGCTCATTCCCAAATTGTTGTGATTGGGAATGAGCTTTTTTAATATATGAATTGATTTCAAATTATATTTTAGTTGTTTTCATTATTTTCAACTTGGTCTATTTTATCCACTTTACGCTGTGAACCGCCTTCCCAAGTTACATTGAGATAAGCTTCAACATTCTTTTTAGCGACTTCTATGCCAACAATTTGAGCGCCCATTGTCAAAATTTGTGCGTTATTACTTAATTGTGCACGTTCTGCAGAGTAATAATCATGTGCAAGCGCTGCACGAATGCCTTTGAGTTTATTAGCGGTGATTGCTACGCCAATCCCCGTACCACAAATTAAGATGCCTCTTTCGTTTTGTCCTTGTTGAATGCTTTTACCTACTTCAGCAGCTACATCTGGATAGTCAGTTTCTGCACATTGATGACAACCAAAATCTTCTACCTCATGTCCTAATTGTTCGACATGAACTTTAACCGCTTCTTTTAATTCATAACCATTATGGTCTGCACCAATTGCTATTTTCATTCTAATTCCTCCTTATAGATTTAGCTACAGTAATTAAATAAATGATTTAAAAGTTTCTAACATAAGATAAGAAGATGTCGCGCCTGGATCAACATGTCCTTGGGCACGATAACCTAGTCTTTTAGAACGTCCTTTATTAGAAATAATCTCTTTCGTGCTATCCATTCCAGACTTCGCTTTCACCAGTGCTTTATTAAAAGCGTCCCCAAATGGTTCATCCTTATTTAGTGAGGTTTCTAAAGATTTATAAAACGGGTCAAGCGTATCTATCATTGTCTTATCTCCGATTTCAGCTTTACCTCTATCTTTAATACCTTTACTAAAAGCAATCCAAAATTGATATAATGCTACATCATCTAATTCAGTTTTGTTTTTTACTGCAACAGCCGCCTTAAGATAACCAGAAGCATAGAGTGGACCCACTGAAGAACCAACTGCATCTAAAAAGCTTTTACCGACTGCAACGCTAATTTTTGCGATATCATTTTGTGTTTGCAATTCATTAATTATCGTTTTTTGTACAGCTTGATAACCAATATTCATCGTTACACCATGGTCACCATCACCAATTTTTCTATCCAATTCACAAAGGATATCTTGTTGTTCTTCAAATAAAGTTGTTAACGCTAAGATATATTGTTTAAATGATTGACTCGTCAACGCCATAACTACTTCCTCCTACACTTCTTTAAAGTTTGGGCAATCTACTGGATGATCCATACAAGTTTTCAACGTTTCATCTAATTTCATTAAACTCACCGAAAAGCCGCCCATTTCCATTGAAGTTATAAAATTACCTACATAAGATTTATATGTTTTAATGTTTTGTTCTTTTAAAATTTCATCTACCTCTTTATTTATGATGTACAGTTCCATTTGAGAGGTTGCACCTAAGCCATTAACCAATACAATCACTTCATCATCGGCGCTGTATAGTCCTTCTTTTAAAATATTTTGCATAATCACATGAACTGTTTCTTTTGCTGTGCGAATTGTTGTTTTTTCAATACCAGGCTCACCATGATGGCCTAAACCAATTTCCATTTCATTCGCTTCTAAATCAAAACTTGGTTTTCCAGTTTGAGGTAAGTAGCACGGGCTTAAACCAATACCCATTGAACGGGTACAATCATTAGCTAATTGGGCAATACGTCTTACCTCTTCTAAGTCATAACCAAAATCAGCTGCTGCGCCTGCTGCTTTATACACTAACAACTCTCCAGCTATCCCTCTACGATCATCAATATCTTTTGAAGACGCAACATCATCATTACCTATGACCACTGCAGTTTTGATATCATCTTCTATTTCAGTCATTTCACTAGCCATTTCAAAGTTCATCAAATCTCCCGCGTAATTACCATAAATGTATAACACACCGTGACCTTCACTTATTTCTTTAGTTACAGCTTGTATTGGAATAGGAGATGGAGAAGCAAATATATTACCGACAGCGACACCGTCTGCCATGCCTTTCCCTACATAACCTAGGAACGCTGGTTCATGTCCTGAGCCACCACCTATTAATACACTTACTTTTCGATTAGTATTGCGTTTTTTTCCAATTAACGCCCTTTGGTGAAGTTTTGAACGTCTAATATAGTCAGGGTAGGCAATCACATAACCAGTCATTAACTCTTCAATGACATTATCGGGGTTATTAATCATCTTTTTCATTTCAATTCTCTCCTTTTTACGATGCTCTATATTTGAACTTGGCTGTTAAGGTACCAGAACAATTTTTAATGATTGATCACCTTTTTTCATTAGTTCAAAACCTTCCTCAAAATCTTTAAGTGCTAATTGATGCGTCACAACGCCGTCTGTTGGGAAATCTCCTTTTGCTATACCATCGATAACAAGCGGATAACAATAAGGTCCTAAATGGCTACCCATCAAGTCTAATTCTTTACGGTCTGATATAATACTCCAATCCACTGTAACGGGATCAGCAAATACTGAAAATTCTACAAAACGGCCTAATTTTCTGATTGCACTCAAACCTTGCTCTACTGATTTAGGATGACCGGTGGCTTCGATGTAAGTATCACAACCATACCCTTCAGTCAGTGCTTTGATTTCTTTGACGACATCTACTTTTGATGGATTCATAACAATATCAGCGCCGAATTTTTTCGCTAATTCTAAACGATCATCTTTCATATCTAGCACTACTAACGTTTCAGCACCTGATTTTTTAGCAGCGCCCACCATGCCTAGTCCTAAAGTTCCTGCACCAGATAACACAACGAAATCACCGAGTTTAACATTCGCACGTTGTACAGCGTGTAGACTACATGCGTAAGGTTCAATTAAAATCGCTTTTGCAATCGGCATATCTTCTGGCACTTTATAATTAATTGCTTCTTTCGTAAATTTCATATATTCTGCCATACCGCCGTTTACATTGTTTTGGAAGCCATATAAATCATGTTTTTCACACATCCAATACTGACCATGATTACAAAATCTACAATCCCAACAAGGTACAATTTGTTCAGAAATTACACGATCACCAATTTCAAAATCTGTAACTTCATCTCCTTTTTCTACAATGCGTGCGATAAATTCATGTCCAGGTATCATCGGTGCCTTGATATATGACGGCTGTGTTTCATCACCCCAAAAGCTAGGTGCCCCATCATATGCTTTGATATCGCCTGCACAAATACCGCAAGCTTCTACTTTAACGACAATTTCCTTAGGATTATCAATTGTTGGCGTATCTACAGTTTCATATTTATATTCTCCAGGTGCATAAGCTACAACAGCATTCATTTTTTCCGGATAATTTTTCTTTGTCATTATTAACAGCTCCTCCACTTTTTTAGAAAGCGTTTTCATTTACAATTACAATTCTAATATATATTTTCGTTTCTTTCAAATATTTTTTCGTTTCTTTTCGTTTTGATCTGTTTTTATTTGCTTGTGTACGATTTATGTTAAAATAGTTAATGATACGAAGGAGGATATGATTCATATGAAAATGTACGCGGATGAACGAAGAGAGCATATATATACTTATATAAAATCACATAAACGTGCGACTGTTAAACAGCTTTCAGATTATTTAAGTGTGACAGAAGCAACTGTTAGGAGTGATCTTAGACGTTTAGAAGGTGAAAACAAAGTCACTCGAACACACGGTGGTGCAAAAGTAACTGAAAATATGACATCTAAATTAAACTTTTCTTATCGTCTGACACAAAAACATAGTGAAAAGTATAAAATTAGTAAATATGCATTAAAAAAGATTGAACCACAACAGTGCATTATGATTGATGCAAGCTCTACAACATATGAATTAGCAAAATTATTAGCAGAAACTACGATGGAACTTACAATTATTACAAACGGTTTAGAAAATGCGGTACTTTTAAAAGAGAACCCACATTTAACTGTTCTAGTAGTTGGAGGATTTGTTTCGCAAGACTCAAATGCTATTACTGGTAATATAGATTCACAAATATTAGAAATGTATCATATTGATTATTTCTTTTTATCCGCAAATGGCTTTACACTTGATAATGGATTAACAGACTTCTCACTACCTGAAGTTCAATTAAAAAAACAAATGGTGCGAGAAAGTGAAAATGTAATTGCACTTATTGATAAAAGTAAATTCGATATTTCTTCTACACTTTCCTTTGCAAAAATCAGTGATATCACCGAAGTTATAACAGATGAACCACCAACTCAAAAATGGACACATGACGTCCCTTTCACGCTCACAATTGCACACTAAATAAAAAAGGAACAATGATGAAAACTGTTATTTTAAAAGTTAAATATGACTTTTAAAATATCACAGTACATCATTGTTCCTTATATTTTTGTTATTTTTAAACGCCGCCACTCCAACCTACAGCAGTAAAGATGTAAAGTATAACCGAGCCAACGACAATCCAAATTAGAAATAGTGGTACCATAAATTTAAACCACGAGCCAAAGTTTGCTTTGGCAATCGCGATAGCACCTACTGTTGCACCTAAAGTTGGTGTAATTAAGTTACCTAACCCTCCACCAAACGATAAGGACGTTAATAACATTTGATCATTAACACCTAACGCATTAGTCACAGGTTGTAAAATAGGAATCATCACGCTCATTAACCCTGAACCAGATGGTACTAGTAAATTAAATATACCTGCGACAATAAATACGATAACAGCTACCATGCCAGACGATGAACCATCAAGTTGTGTAGTAAGGCTGTTTACAATTGTGCTCAATATCTTACCTTTTTCTAAAATCACACTAATTGTATTTGCCATGATAATTGCAAATGCTACGACTAACATCGGTTTAGCACCTTCCAAAAATCCATCAACCATTGCAGTTGTCCCTTTTTGTTTTATTAAATAGGCTAAAACAAAACTAATACCAAAAACAGTAATAAATACACCATTGCCGTATTTTTCTGTCCAGTTTAACATACCATTACCTAAGGCTAATATAATCGGTGTCACAATGACTAATGTAGCTACGATGATATCTCTCCAATTTACTTGTCTATCTTCAATTGCCATATCATCATTACTTTTTTCTTTATGATTAAACAGCCACTTTTGTGTCGGCATCATACTCTTATTAGGATCTTTAATGACTCTTCTTGCGTACCAAATCACATATAACAGAGTGATAATTAAAAACACTGCATACATTATAGCTCTTCCACCATAACCAGAATAAAGTGCTACTTCAGGATAAACAATTTGTCCAATTTTAGCCATACCTGAAGGTGAAATTGAAAAAGCCATATACAAAGGTAAAAATGTTATGGCTAGTGCCATAATAGGGTCTAATTTCAAACGATTTACGAGTATGACTCCAAGCGTTACGAACACGATCATTTGATCTCCACCAACGAAGAAACCGATAAACGCCATCAAGGAAAATAACCCGATAATTAATGGCAATGCACCAGCATGTTCGAAACGAAAAATCATATAATTCGTTAATTTTGTCACAGAGTCTAATTGTAATATACCACCCATTGCACCACCTATAAATAGTAATAGTGTAATCGTTTGGGCTGATTGAATCCCCCCATTAAGTATGAGTGTAATAGCATAAAATGGATTCACTGGGTTTTGTGAAATTGCATGATACGTCCCTTGTATCATTGATCCATCTTTACTTGTTTCAAATTGCCCAGCAGGAATGACATACGTCAATAAACAAGCAAACATCATCATAATAAGCATCATTAATAGCACATGAGGTAATTGGAATTTTCTTTTCACTTTTTTTTCAGTTTGCTCTGGCGCAGTGTTGACGTTACTATGGTTTACATGTTGATATGATGTTGTACTTGATTCTGACATGAACTTCACTCCTTATATTAAAAAAACAGACGCAACGTTTTAAAACAGAGGCGTCTATCCACTGTATTGTTTACTGAGTATTAGTGTGTTACTTCTTTCCTACTATATCTATTTTCTTTAAAAGGAATACCTATATGATCTCGTAATGTATCCCCCTGATATGCTTTATCGTAATAACCTTTTTCTTCTAAGATAGGTAATACATAATTTAAAAACTCATCATATACAGGTCCATTAATATGGGGGCCGAAGATAAATCCATCTGCTGCGCCATGTTCAAACCATTCAATGATTAAATTTGCTACTTCTTCATAAGTACCAGTGAAAGGAGAGCGACGGGCTGTTTCTTCCAAAGCGACATCTCTCAATGTTAAATTATTTTGTTTTGCGCGTGCCGCAATAGAATCTGCAGTAGCACGGAAACTATTTTGACCCACTTCACCTAAATCTGGAAACGGTGCATCGAGATCATATTGGCTGAAATCATGATGATCATAATATCTACCTAAGTAATCTAAAGCTTCGTCAATTGTCGCCAATGATTTTATTTCATCAAAGCGTGCTTCTACCTCATCGTTCGACTTACCAATAACTGGGGATAATATAGGATATACTTTAATGTTTTGTGGATCGCGTCCAAACTTTTTGGCTTGTGATTTAATACTGTCGTAATTACTTTTAGCGGTATCTAGTGATTCACCTAAAGTAAATACTGCATCAGCATATTGAGCTGCATATGCTTGTCCTTTAGGAGATGCACCTGCTTGAAATATAACAGGTTGGCCTTGTTTAGAACGACTAGCATTTAATGGACCCTTAACTTGAAAATATTGTCCTTTATAATCTAACGTATGCATTTTTTCCTTATCTAAATATGAGCCAGTCTCAACATCAAATGTAAAGGCATCATCTTCGTAAGAGTCCCATAACCCTTGAACGACTTGCAGATGTTCCTCAGCAATATCATACCTAACATCATGTTCAGGATGATCTCCTTTACTATAGTTATCGGCACTACCAGCAAGTGGCGAAGTTACTATATTCCAACCTGCACGCCCATGACTGATTTTATCGATTGTTGCGAGTTGTCGTGCAACAGTAAAAGGTTCACTATATGATGTTGAAATAGTACCAACTAAACCAATACGCTGAGTTACCGGCGCAAGCGCAGCTAAAAATGTTAACGGCTCATGTCTATCTAAAAAATGTGGAATAGATTTCTCATGAATAAATAATCCATCTGCCACAAATACAAAACTGAATCCTGCCTGTTCAGCTTTTTTAGCAACATCAAGTTGGAATTCAAAATTTGTACTGGCATCGCTCGGTACATCTTTAGATTTCCAAGCATGCATATGACCACCAGGACCGTTTAACATGATTCCAAAATCGATTTTATTTTGACTCATAATACCCCTTCTTTCTGCTTTTCTTTGTTATTCGTAATAGCTAATTGGTCTACTGTTTTAATTCTTAATTTATGATTTTGAACTGGCATATGTAGCATAAATTCATCTATATTGCCGTCACGATTTAATTGATTTAGCTGTTGCTTAATTTCATCCGCGGAACCATTAAAAACATCTATTTGCTTTTCTTCAACTTCAAAGTCTTCGTCACTTTGTTTTTTAAATGTTTCTACTTGTTCCTTTGTATTAACAGTGATTTTTCTACCATCATCGAAATGTAAAGCATAATTTGTACTACCTTCTTTAACTAATGCCTGTTCTTCTTTATTCTCCGATACAACGGCAGCTACCCCTACAATGACTCTGCCTTCAGGAAATTGTTGCTTATAATCTTTAAGGGCTTGTTGTAATGTTTCAATATTTGAATTTATGAAAAATGCATATATAAATCCAACTTTTTCTGTAGCAGCAAATTGAGCAGAACTTTCACTACCACCTAGTAGATAAATTTGTGGTGTGGAGATTTCATTATTACGTATCGTTGTTTTTAATTGTCCATAATCTTCGTTTGCAGAAAAATCTCCATTATTAAATTGATTTAATAAATGAAATTTATCATTGAAACTTGTTTGTGGTGACTTTAATTCTGTTTGCAACGCTTGTGTCGCTAAAGGAAAGCCTCCCGGTGCTTTACCTATACCTAAATCGACTCTTCCAGGTGCTAAATGACTAATGAAATGAAATTGCTCTATAACTTTGAATGGACTATAATGTTGCAACATTACGCCACCAGAGCCTACACGTATATTTTTTGTGTGATTCAATATATGTGTTACAAGTATCTCCGGACTCGTACCTGCAACTTCTTCTATATTGTGATGTTCAGCAACAAAGTACCTTGTATAATTTAATTTATCTGCTAGTTGTGCCAATTCAACTGTACGAGCTATACCGTCGTTTACTGTTTCATTTTTATCTATTGGACTTTGATCAAGAATGCTAATAGCTGTCACACGCTGTCCCCCCATATCAGTTTTCTGAAAAATTTATTATATGTAATATTATGCCTTCTATGACTTTTTGTCAAGTATCCCTATCTCTTTACTAAGGATTAAAAATAAAATGATTTGATACATGTGATTTATTATTCCAAATACAGCGATATTGGTTAATTTTCAACAATACAAAAAAGTTGAGAAAGTCTGTTTTACAACAAACTTTCTCAACTTTTAATTTTATATTTAATTATACTTTAGTAAGTCCAGCCCACAGTATGTTCTGTTTCTTCTTCACTTGAAAGTTCGTCAATATCAATCATTGCTTCTGATACATTTCTCGAATGATAGCCAATACGTTCTAGTATAGCAATCATATCTAGATATAACAGACCACCTTCTGGTGAACATTCACCTGAACTTAAACGCTTAATATGTTTTTTTCTTAAATCATGTTCAAGTGTATATGAATCGTTACTTAAATTAACAATTTCATCTTTTTTAACTTTGTCATATACGCTAAACATTTCAACTGATTTATCGAATGACATATTCACGTGTGAATAAAGTTTATCGATACTTTGTGCAGCTTTATCAGAGATTTGTACTGGTTCATTGTGTAACTGTTTCAAATCTAATATATACGCTTCAGATAATTCAGCTACTTTTAACATCGTACGGTTTACGTCAAATAACACAGACATTCTTTCTGCATCTTTTTTGGATATTTTCTTCTCAGATATTTTCGTTAAATATTCTTTTACATTGTCATGCATATTTTGAACAGCCGCATGTTTTTGAAGTACTTTTTTCTCATTTTTTTCATTGTATTCACTAACATTCTCTAATAATGAGTATGTCATTCGTCCAATGTTTTGGATTTCATCTTGTGCTTCTTGTAAAGCAATACTTGGAGCTCTATTAATTAAATTTTTATCTAGATGTCTAGGTTTATATTTTTCTGTTATATCTTCACCAGGAATAAGTTTTGTTACGATCCAAGCTAGAACAAATATAAATGGTAATTGAATCAATGTATTTGTAACATTAAATGTACCATGTGCAAAGGCAATCGTCATTTCTGGATTTAAGTGCATTACTCCTTGCATCCATTCAACAACCCATTGATAAATAGGTAAAATCGCTAAGAATATTGCCGCACCTATTACGTTAAACATAACATGTACTGCTGCTACACGTTTTGAAGCAAGTGAGCCAGCTAAACTTGCGAGTATTGCCGTGATTGTTGTACCAATGTTGTCACCTAACAATATAGGTAACGCACCATTTAAACTAACTAAGTCATTCGCATAGAATCCTTGTAGTATACCAATTGTGGCGCTTGAACTTTGAACAATAACTGTTAAAATCGTACCTGCTGCAACACCAAAAATTGGGTTAGTTGACATGTCTAGCATGAATTGATGGAAACCATCTAAATTAGCTAGTGGTTTTACGGCACTGCTCATTAATTCTAATCCGTAGAATAACGAACCAAAACCAAATAAAATCATACCAATATTTTTAACTTTACGCTTTTGAACAAAGAATATTAAAAATGCACCAATAGCTAATATTGGTAGCGAGTATGCACCAAGATCAATACCTATAATAAATGCTGTAACTGTAGTACCTATATTCGCTCCCATTACAACACCAATGGCTTGACGCATTGTCATAAATCCTGCACTTACAAGTCCAATGGTAATTACCGTTGTACCAGAACTACTTTGAATCAAAATCGTAACTATCGCACCTGCAAGTACGCCCATAAGTGGGTTGCTCGTAAATTTATTTAATATACTTCTAAGACGGTCTCCTGCTGAGGCCTGTAAGCCGTCGCCCATTTGCTTAATTCCGTATAAAAATATACCTAATCCACCGATAAAAGTGAAAATTGTCTCCATAACAGATGAATCCATTGTCACACCTCTTTAAATTATTTGTAAACTATGTGAATTATAACGCATATTTGTAAATTTAGTGTTAATTTTTTATTAAAATTATAGACCAATTTCTAAATGCTTTTGCAATCATATTTCAACGATATATCAGACCACCTAACAAATGCTTTGCTATCAGTGTTTTCCTATTTATTTTATTGATTTTATGTGTAAAATAATTATGTCTTTTTAATAAATTTAATCATATAAATATACTCAAAAGAATTAATTCTCTTTATTTACGTTTTTATTGAGGTATATGTATTAAAACCGTCTCCCCAAATTTTGAGAAGACGGTTTTAATTTGAACTTAATGCTTATATAGAAATTTTTCACTAAATGATTGTTATATACTGTTAATTACTTGATTTAAGATGGTAATTCTGATCGTTTCCCACTATGCTTTCTAATCATTGCTGCTAATATCGATGAAATTATGCCGAAAATTATAAATCCTACAAACATCCACATCGTTGAGTTCATTTCTAATGACTGATGCATATAGAGTAATTCTCTTAAATATTCAGCATAGTGCGTAAATGGGTTCCAATCCACTATATAGTCTTGATAAAATTTCGGTAACATTTGTTTTGGCGATGTTACGAGTTGCATACTAAAGAACATTGCTATAAAGAAAATAGGAATTGATTTCATACCTAGCCACGTCATTACACCTAAGATTAAACCCATAAATCCTAGAATAGAAATGGATATATAAATTGCTATTTTATTTATATCAGGGAAGTCAAAACCTAACACACCTGACATGAAATAAACATACCCAAATCCACCAACAAATGCTGTAATCACCCCTACAATCATTTGTCCTATTGAAGCGATAATACGTTGCGAAATTTCAATATTATTACTCGTTCTAAATGCAAAGAATAGTAGTAATGAAGCTACAATTGAGCTTATCCAGACTGGCATAAACATTAAGAACGGCGCGTTACCACTAGCTTGGTGGTCCTTCACTTCATTCACCTTTTTATTTATTACATTTACAGGCGTTGTAATATCTTTGATATCGCTCGCATCTATTTGCACATTCTGTTGGTCTAATGTATCTAAACTCTGTTTGGAAATTTGTTTGTTAAGATTATCCCCAATACCTTTCAGCATATTAGATGACATTTGTGAAGCCTGCATATTCGCCCCACTATTCGTAAGTGTTTTAAATTGAGCTTGCTTTACTGTTATATCTTGGTTACTACTTTCTTGAGCCATTTTCTGTTGCATTTGTTTGGCTTGAGCAGCAGGTATTTCACCTGATTTCACTTTATCTTCCATTTCTTGTTTCTTAGTATCCATTACTATCTTTTGAGTTTTACTCATCGCATTTTTTGAAAAATCTTCTTCGAAAATTGCAGCACCAAAATATTTTTGTTCATCTAATCCTTTACGTGCTTCTTTTTCACTATCTACATTGATCCATTTTATTTCGTCAGAGTTACTATCTTTCAATTTATCTTCTAAATTTTTACCTATATTTATATCTTTACTTTGAATAGATGTCCCTTCATCATGATTCACAATTGCGATTGGCATCTCTTTAGGTTGAGGATTATACGCTGGATAAAAACCAATTGAAAAAATTGCAAGTATGATTAATATCGCTATTGGCGCAATCCAAAGTAATTTACTTTTAAATATATTCATACCATTTACCTCCTTATTGAACATCATGTTGCTTATTCACTACTTTGTTTATTATAATGAGGTTAATAGAATATTCAATATGCAATAACAATCATATTGTCTTTTTATCAACATATCATTACATATTGTTAATTAACTAAAATGAGGTGACTACTATGCCAGAAGATCGACGTGTACGTAAAACTAAATCAGCGATTAAAAATGCTTTTATACAATTGCTTGAAGAAAAAGAGTTAGAAAAAATTACGATACAAAATATTACCCAATTAGCCGATGTGAACCGTGGTACTTTTTATTTACACTATGAAGATAAATACATTTTACTTTCTGATATGGAAGATGAATTTATATCAAGGTTAGCCGATAGAATTGTATTCGAAAAAGTCATCATGCATGATGTAAGTATTGAAGCATTTGCCAAAGCATTTTCAGAGGAAGTTTTAAAGAATATCATTACTTATTTATATGACAATATTGAATTTTATAAAGTGATTTTTAAACTTGATAGAAAAAGTAAAATAGAAGAAAAAATTTCTGATTTAATGCTAAATAATATGAAAAAAAGCATACCTTTTAGTAATACTGTTTCTGATATTCCTATTGATTATTTTCATAGTTATGTAAATGGGGCCACAGTTTCGTTTATAAAACATTGGGTACAAGATGAAGATAGAATGGATCCAGATACAGTAGTTGATTATTTGTTTAAAATTATCTTTAATGGTCCTTTACGTCTTATGGCAAATGAGCACCAGCATGCTGATCATACAAAGTAAACTTGTCATCTTTGTATTTCTCCGTCAATATTTAAAAGAATTTTAGAGAAAGGAACTATTATTATGATTAGTGCATATAAACACTCACAAACACATGAGATTGTTGAATCTCCATTAGATCAATCCGCTTCTTGGATAAATGTAGTTGATCCAAATTGGGAAGAAATTGATTCCTTAATAAATTTATACGGTATCCCAGAGGATTTTGTTAGAGATCCATTAGATGCTGAAGAAAGTGCTCGTGTAGAATATGATGAAGACACACGTTATTCACTGATTATTCTCGATATACCAGTTGTAAATGATACAAATTTAAAAGTACTTTCTTTTATTACTATTCCTTTAGGTATCATCATTGGCAATAAAAAAATAATAACTGTTTGTAATACTGAAAATGAATTTCTCGAGAACTTTAGTCGTCAAAATATTAATTTACATTTTCATAGTCGCTTTGCACTTAATATATTACTGACGATTTCCAATCACTATAATAGAAATCTTAGATTACTTAATAAAACAAGATTACGCATCGAACGTGATTTAAAAAATAATGTCACGAATAAACAACTTTATAATTTAATGGAAGTAGAAAAAAGTTTAGTATATTTTCTTGCGGCACTTAAAGGCAATGAAGCCATTATCAAAAAATTATTTCGACTACCTGCAATTAAGCGTTTCGATGAAGATGAAGATTTGTTGGAAGATTTGGTTATCGAGAATAACCAAGCCTTAGAAACCACAAAATTATATACAGACATTTTAGAGAGTATTACAACCTCTTATGCTTCATTGCTTTCTAATGAAATGAACAATACGATGAAGACATTAACATTGTTTACTGTTTTCTTAACCTTACCTACATTAGTATTTAGTTTTTTTGGTATGAATGTACCCTTACCTATAGATGATCACAGCTATGTATCATGGCTCATTGTTATTGCTATTTCATTAGTCATCGTGACGATTGTTGGCGCATTTTTATGGCGTAAACAAAAGCTTTGAAGGCATCCTAAAAATTGATATTTAACATAAAAACAAACCCACGTCGTAATTAACGTTGGGTTTGTTTTTATGCGTTATAGCAAAAGTCTAAATCTCACTAGAATTTATATAATTATCCTGCTTCATTTTTATATTTATTTCTAAAAGATAAAGTGTACGTAACCGCAAAGGCTACGATAAAGGTAATGAGCATCGCAATACCATAATGTAACCAACCATTATTCTGACCGCTAATAGATATAAAACCTGGAAGTCCTGCAGTACCTAAAGCAATTGCTTTAACTTTAAAGAATGAGATATAAGCTGAACCAATACCTGAACCTACAATCGCTCCAATGAATGGATACCTTAATTTTAGATTCACTCCAAACATTGCAGGTTCCGTAATACCTAAAAGTGCTGAGATGTCCGCAGCAGATGCTACACCTTTTAATTTCTTGTTCTCTTTTATAATAAAGAAAGCGGCTAAAGCTGCTGCACCTTGTGCTATATTAGACATCGTCGCTATTGGGAAAATAAATGAACCACCTGTAGACGCACTATCTGCAATCAATTGTGTTTCAATTGCAATAAAACTGTGGTGCATACCTGTAATTACAATTGGCGCATATAGCAAACCAAAAATAAGTCCGCCAATTGCACCACCAAATTCATATAACCACGTTAGTCCATCAGATAACCAATAGCCTAACGTGCGTGTGATGGGTCCAACAAATAAAAATGTTAAAAATGCAGTAACTAAAATTGAAAGTAGCGGTGTTAATAAATTATCTAATACAGCTGGTACTACTTTACGTAAACCTTTTTCTAAATTAGCTAAAATATAAGAAGCTACTAACATTGGCAATACTTGCCCTTGATAACCTACCTGATTTATTTCTAAACCAAGCACATTCCAAGAAGGTATTTCTTTCCCTTCTTCTAAAGCTTTGGGATAATCATAGGCGCTCATTAACTCTGGATGCACAAGAATCATCCCTAAGGCTGCTCCAAGAAAGGCGTTTCCTCCAAAGCGTTTAGCAGCGCTAAATCCAATTAAAATTGGCAGTAGCGTAAACGGTGCATTCGCAAAAATGTTAATCATTTCTGCCAGACCTTTGAATTGATTATGTACTTCTATTAACGACTGTTTATCATAGAAAATACCTGGTGCTGTTAGAATATTATTAATTCCCATTAATAAACCACCTGCTACGATTGCAGGGATAATTGGTACAAATATATCAGATAACATTTTCACAAATCTCTGGAATGGATTCATGTTTTTATTACCTTCTGCTTTTACTTCTGATGTCGTAGCAGCTTCTTTACCTGTTATGCTTTCTAACTCTGCAAATACCTTATTCACAGTACCCGAACCTATAATAATTTGATATTGGCCACCAGTAGAAAATGTTCCCTTCACAACATCCATTTCGGATAATTCTTTTTCATCTACTAATCTTTCATCCTTAAGAACAAGACGTAATCGTGTGGCACAATGTGCCATCGCATCTATATTTTCTTCTCCACCGATTGCTTGTAATATTTCTGTAGCAGATTTTTTATAGTTCATCTCTATACCTCCCATTTAAATAGAACCGGTTCCATAAATATGAATATTTTTATTGTAACCGGTTCCAATAAATTACGCAATAGCTAAATGAACTTTTACATCGCTTATTCTACGATATATATACCACTTACTAAATGATGTTCAGCCCATATTTTCGAGTTCAGAATCAACAACTTTATTATAATAGCCTTGAATTCTACTTATAAAATAATCTTTTAGTTTTAGTATAGATTCTGAATTTGTCTGTGCATCTTCAAGATGAATCTTCCATGCTCTGTCTGGGCATTCAGTTTCAAAAAATTCTTTGTGTATTCTAACGGTACTTCTGTTCACTGGTAAATTGTATTTTTTCAATAATAGTGCAGCAACCCAAAAACTAACTTCTTCATTTTTCATAAATTCTTGATCTGTAAGCACACCATCTCTTTTAGATTGGCATCGTTCTACACCTATAAAATGTGTATTGGCATAGACGTTACCACAATGCCATTCAACATATTCTGTTGGGTGAAACCAATAGCAAGTATGCTGATCTACATAAACACTTGCCCATCCTTTTTCAAGTTCATTTTTTTCGATTCTATTATTTAGCCAATCTATATAATCTTTGGCAGCATAATTCTCAGCATCATCATGAAGAACAATGCCTAATATATAAGGTTTTAAATCAGTTATTTTATTATTTGTGGTATAAAAATTGGAATAAATATGATTCATAATGAATAACCTCCTCTAAATAATACGTATATGAATTAAAAATTCGTTATTGTATAGCAAAAATTTATACGTACCTCACTTTACATTGTTCTAAATTTAATTTTTACATCTTTATAACAACATTATATTCAAAAATATTTATATTTAAAGTATTACTGTTCACAACATTTTATTATATAATGTAATTTGTTCAACAAATCATTTTTCTATTAGGAGTTGCTTTTATGATGGAAAGTACAACACTATGTATTCATGAATATTTAAGTACATACACACGACGTTGTATCGACCGAGTAATCTTGTTATTTTCTTTAAATAACCAACTTGACGTCGTGAATAATGGGAAACATGAGTCTGTTGGCAGCAATCTTATCGTTATCAATCATAGCGATTTATATCAAATAACGAATGCTGAACAACTTGTTGAATTAACAATACCTGTACAGCAATTTGCGGAAATAGATCAATCATTCTTTCATTGTTATTATAATTTCAAATTGATAAATTCTAGTGAATATATCAAGTATTTAACATTAACTATGATTGAGCAATTAAGTCGCTTAAATGATACGAAATATTCAAATATCATTGAAATTATTACCATTTTAAATAAAGAAGCTAAAATTAAACAAGATTTTATTTATGTACCTTCTATTCAATCTGAAAGTAACTTGTTAAATAAAATCACTGTATTTATTAAAGCTCACGTCACTCAGCCTATTTTTTCAAAAGATATTTCTAATTCTTTTTATATATCGGCACCGTATATCTCTATTTTGTTCAAGAAATACTTAGGCATAAGTTTTAAACTTTATATTGCTAGTTTAAAGATAGCCACCTCCTTAGCAGAATTAGTTCATAGTAAGGAGACAATCCATGCCATTTCAGAAAATATGGGATTTAACCATTATCCAAATTATACACATCAATTTAAAAACCACTTGAATATGACACCTAATGAATACAGGAAAAAGTTCATGGTATTACAGCGTATCCCTGTTAAGCTAATTAACGAAGACGTTAGTAATTATATACCCTATTTCGAATCTATTTCAGTAGAAAAGCCATTGCCATCTAATCAAGTCAACATCGAATTGGATCAATTAACCTATAAAGATATTGCAAAAACACCGACGCTTTTTATTCACATTGATGAACTGATGGATATCGTTCAATCAACTTTAAACACTAACCTCAATTTCACTGATTTATCCGAATCCTATTTAATGATTAACAATGTTAATAAGCTCGCTTTAGAAAAGTTGAATTTCACTGGCTTGATTGACTTCATTGACTCATTATTTTCAAATAATGTAGGTATCGCAATTAGGGTTAAATCTAGCCATCAATTTAAATTTATTCAAGATATCATCTTACAGTATTTAAAATATAAAAATGAGCACCATTATCAACAATCTAACTCTAATTTTATAATGCTTTTCGATGCTGAACATTTGTCATTAAAAGAAATTAACCGTTTATATATTAAAGTAAAAAATTTAAATATACGTATAAAACTAGCTATAACAGTAGAAGGTGTAATCAAACAAACACATTCCTTAAAAAGTGCATTTGATATATTACATAGATTCAATTTTGATTTTTATTTTATTGATATTGAACAAAAAGAGGTCCAATCATTGCTTAATAAGAAAAGTAATATGTTTAATCACTCAATGAGCTATTTTGACTATTATAATCAACTCATTGACTCATCTCAAATTCACACCTCTAAATTTGTATATACCAAACTCACCAAAAAGTGTTTTAAATTATATAAAGAAAATACTCCCTTAGAAACTGCCGACTTAATGTGCCATATATTAATTATGCTCAATCGCGGAAGTGGTGTAGGTTACGAATTAATGCCTAAAGATAATATGGATATTGCATTAATGAATCGTCACGGAATATGTGAGCCTTTAATATATCTATATCAAATTGTGAAACCTTTTATTGGTAAACCTTTATCAATTCATGAAAATTATATCGTTTTTAAGGATTTTCAATATATACACATCTTATTATTTAATTCATTGAAACATCGCTTTTCGCCACAAGAAGTACATAAATTTGTCCTAGGACCTCATGTATTACCTACTAAGGCAATGCTATTTATACAAACACTTAACAGAGAACATGGTTTTATTGATTACGCCCTACCACCTTTATTAAATGAAACGTATATCGAACGCACACTTTTACGTCATATAGAACAAGCAAATACGCCAAAAGCCGAGATAAAACAATTTATACGAACAGCTAATCCCCTAGAGTTTGAACTTCATTATGACGAGCTAAAGTATATACGTATCTCACCATTATAAATAGCAATCAATGTTACACTTAATGTAGTTTATCTTATAAATAAGTCTAAAATAGTACTATTTATTATAAATCGAATAAAATTACCCACTTTATAATTGCATTATTTTAGCATTTCAGATATAAAAGAAGAAACGGATATAAAGGAGATTTCAACTTTGAAAAACAAAAAAATGTTTGCAATTGTTATTAGTTCAGTAATGTTAATTGTTGCTATTGTTTTAGTCATTATGATGATGTCTAGTGGTCCAAAAGAAACTTACTATGGTTATATGGAAAACAGTACAACAGCTGAAAAAGTAATCAGCGAGAAAGATAAAAAGATAGAAAAAGATGTGAAGTTACCTTCTGAATCTGGATTTTCACCTAAGGGCGGAGATTTTGTTAAATTAGTAAAAGCTGAAGGTGACGATACTTATAGTGAAATGGAAGTTATCGATCATGACGATATGCCACATGGCTTAATGATGAAAATTCATGACATGGGTGAGATGAAAGGCATGTAATCCACAGGATTATGTAAGTGCTTAACTTCTTTACTCACATATATAAGAGCAGTTAAATTTTCTTAAATAGAGATTTACTGCTCTTTTTTTAATCTATATAGTCTCTGTAAAAAAGAAGTATTAATAAAATTAACGAACAAATATTATTTCAAAGAAACTAATCTAAAAAAGAGGCTGAGACATAATGACATGTCTTAGCCTCTTTTTTTTATATTGGCAGTGGCTGACTGAATTGAAAATGCGCTTATACCAAGCTTTTTTCAATTCTAGTCAGCTGTGCCGGGGTGGGACGACGAAATTTTATTAGAAAAATTAGATTTCTGTCCCACTCCCTTGTCTACGTTTTTATTTTCTTAGTTAGTCTTTAATTTTATAATCTTTTTTAAATGCATTATGTTTGGCACCTTTGATATCTTTATTTGTCTCCGGATCAAAACCTTGGACTACAATTCCTGTAGTCATGCTGATTGGTTGAACTACATAAGTATGTTTTGGATCATCTTTAAATTTAACTTCTTTATAAAACAAACCTTTTTTAGCACTGTACAGTGTTTCTTCAGATTTAATTTTCTCTGTCAAATTTTGATCTTCCATATAATGATCAACCAATTCTAAGTGTTTATGCCCTTGGTATGTTCTCATGGCAAAGAATAATACAATTGAAATTATAAGCGCTACAAGTAATACACCCATAATTTTAAAAAATGTCTTCATTTATAATCTCCTCTGGTTAACGCGATATCTTTCTATAGTAAAGTAAGTCATTAACTTAATATGTAAGTTATATCTTACTCAAATCATTAATATTCGCTCATTCAAATTGATAATAGTAATAGTATGACTGATTATAATACAATTATAAAGCGTTATAACTGTTTTGTAACAAAATCTCCTTATATTTCAGAGCAACCCAAACATCAAGTTAACATTTCTTAATATCATTTAATACATATAATACATAAATTCTATTTCAAGTTTAGTCGAATTGATTAAAATCCTATAATCTTTATATGAATTCAAGTAATTAAGACGTACGGAATGTTATAGTATTAAATTTTTACTTATTTAATAAGATAATAGTTAAAAAATAGTATAAAAAGCTATATCTAAAGGTGCGCAACCGTTCCTTGACAATGAATGGTGTTCATAATATGGTTAAATTTCAAAAGGGGTGATTAAATGGAGGAAAAGGACAGCTACCTAGAACAGCAACTATGCTTTCTATTTTATGTTTCTTCTAAAGAAATAATTAAGAAGTATACTTCTCATTTAAAAGAGTATGATTTAACATATACAGGTTATATTGTCTTACTCGCAATTAAGGTGGACGAAAAAATTAATATTAAGACACTTGGTGAGCGTGTCTTTTTAGATTCTGGAACACTTACACCTTTGTTAAAAAAACTTGAGAAAAAAGGTTATGTAACAAGAACTCGTGAGATTGATGACGAACGTAACTTACAAATTGCACTTACTGATAAAGGGACAAACGTGCAAGAACCGCTTTCAAAAGTTTCAAAAAAAGTTTTTAGTGAATTCGATATGGACATAGATGAAGCTATAGACTTAAAAGATACATTGCAAAAATTTGTTAATAAACATTTCTCGAAAGATATTTAAATCATATGGGGTTTGTTGAGGTTAAATGGGACAATGTGATACATACATAACATTTTTATCTTCGACTCACCTCTTTTTAATCCTACTTACTACAATACCCACTTACTTACTTTACTCCTGAAACTTATCTATCCAACGCTTGTTATAAAGCATTCTCTACATCTTAACGTTTCATTTTAAAATGTTTCAACTTTCATGCTAAAATAATGTGAATACAATGATTAATAGTTTGACTTTGATTTTCTTTGACTATTTTATTATAATGTATTTGTAAGGTAAACTAAGTGTTCACCTTAATTTTATACTTTTTATAACTTAAACTTCAATTCCATTCGATTAAATATAATAATTAAACTACGCTGAGGAGAGATGTAGCATGACTTTTGAAAATAAAAATTTTAACAATCCGTTTATCGATGTAAATCCAGGTGATTTATTCAGAGATTTTGGAAAACAAATTTTCGAACAATTTCCTGGCAATGAGAGTATTAAATCAGATATTAAAGAATTAGACAACGCCTATATCGTTGAAGCTGAACTTCCAGGTATTAAAAAAGAAAATATTAGTTTAGAATTTGAAAATAATTTGCTAACGATTGAAGGTAAGCAAATTGTCGAAGTTCAAGATGAAAACGACACTAAACGTGCAGTACACCAAGAACGTAACCATAGTGATTTGAGCCGCCAATTCCCATTTGAAAATGTTGATGATAGTAGTATCAAAGCTTCTTATGAAAATGGCCTACTCACTGTAACGTTGCCTAAAAAAGAGCAAAAAGAACAACCGAAATCAAACATCAAAATAGACTAAACATTCATAGATAATAAATAGCGCTACATTTCCAATTTATGGTAATGTAGCGCTATTTGTTTTCTTATTTTTTTCTATATTTAAGAAATCAGTCTCAAATTGTCTTTTTTTACGATATGTAGCATGGTAATGATGCCTATAACACCAAAGAATGCTAAAAATATAAATGCTAAATGGCTTGTACCAGTCATCATTGTGACATAAGATATGACAATTGGAGGGAAGAAACCACCAAGTCCGCCCATCATTGAAACAATACCATTCGCTGCTCCTGATTCTTTGGCAAAATAGAATGGAACGAGTTTGAACACGAGACCATTACCAGTACCTGCACATATACTAATAAGTAAACAACCGATTGTAAACAATAATATATGACTTGAAAACCCTAAAATAATTGCACCTATAATCATAAATACAAAATCTATCATTAATAAAATAACTGCATTAAATTTATCTCCTAAAATCCCACCTAATGGCCTTAAAAAAGTGGCTAACGCGATAAAGATACCAGATCTAATACCAGCATCTACTTCACTAATACCAAAGTTTTGAACTAAAAAATTCGGTAAAAATAATCCAAACGCTACAAAAGCACCAAATGTAATAAAATACCATAATGATAAATAATAAAGCTTAAGATCTTTCATTAATTTTTTAGACTGCTTAACGAGTGGCACCTTTATTTTTTTCTCATTCGCATCACCCAGAAGAAACATTAAAATTGCAAATAAAACAATAACAATCAAATAGCCTCTAACTGTCGTTTGCCATCCAATCATATCTGCAATAACTGGAGCTAAAAATGAAGAAATTGCAGTACCAATGTTCCCCATACCATATATTCCATTAGCAAGTCCTACTCTTTCTTTAGGAAAATATTTAGAAATTGATGTGACACCGACTGAGAAAATTGCGCCCCCAACACCTAAGAAGAAACCAGAAGCCATTAACATGCCCGGCGTTTGGGCTTGACTTAAAAAGTAAATAGGAAATAATAGAATAATAAAGCTACAGAAAAACACCCATTTAGCACCAATAATATTAGTTAAATATCCAAATGGCACTCTTAAAATAGAACCCAATATAACGGGTATTGCTAAAATAATTGAAAGTTGATTCCCCGTGATATTAATATCTTGGGAGATAAAAGGCATTAATGGAGATATAATACTCCATGCCATAAATCCAACTACAAGACTTAGCGTTTGTAAGCTAAGTTGGAAACCACCACTTGCTTTGTTCATTCATTTCACCTTCATTTTCATCTATTTAATTTCAATGATTAAATAGCCAGTATTTCGCAGTTACTCTACAATTAAAAAATATGCATATTATTTAATATTTATGAAAGTTAAAACTGGTGTAATATAAGCGAATTGAAAATTGCTTTTTGTTTACAAAATACTAGCTACACTTTCATTTTATGTTTATTGTGAAAAAATTAACATAAGGATTATCCCTTAAGTTAATGTGTGGTTTCCCCTATATTCATCAACCATTATTATTACTTTATATTTTGGTTTCACAGCACAGTAAATAAATCTTTTATAAAAAAAGTTAGCACGAAAAAATGACTGAATAGAACAATCATTTTTCGCGCTAACACTATATTGATGAATCTATGTGATTTAAAAGTCGACTAGTTTTTTCTTCATTGCATATTCAACTAATTCAGGTTTTGTTTTTAAGTCTAGTTTTTGCATGATATGTGTTTTATGTGCTTCCACCGTTTTGACAGAGACGAATAACTTTTGAGCGATGTCTTTATTGCCATATCCTTTTGCAATTAATGGCAAAATCTCGATTTCTCTTTTAGATAAAATTTTAAATGGATCATTACTCGCTTGAGTATCTTGAAACGAATTGTTAACGAATTCGTTTACTAGCGATGTTGTGAGTTTCATATCTACGTAAGTTTCACCTTGGTAAACGGTTCTTATAGCCAATAAAAGCTGTTCATCTGGAGCATTTTTTAAAATGTAGCCTTTTGCGCCATTCCTTAATACATGAAATAAATATTCCTCATCGTCAAACATCGTTAATATCAATATCTTTGTTTCTGGAAAACTCTCAGATATCTTACTTGTTGCAATAAGCCCTGATTCACCCGGTGGCATGCTTAAATCCATAATTAAAACATCTGGCTTGTATTCCATTACTTTCTGGTACGCTTCTACACCATCAGCTGCCGTCCCAACGACTTCCATATCTTCTTGATAGTTTAAAATCATAGAAAATCCTGTGCGCACAACAGCATGATCATCTGCTATCACTATTCTCAAAATTAATTTCTCCTTATTCCCTTATATTGGAACTTCTAATGTAACGATAGTACCTCTATCAATCTGTGTATCTATACTTACTTCTGCATTAACGAGTTCTGCGCGTTCATTCATACCATAAAGTCTTAATCCGGTACCTTGTGGTTGATCTGTTTTAATAAAGCCTTTGCCTCTATCTATAATTTCTGCAATTAATTTATAGTCGTTTACATGTAAATCAATATCAACAGTATCTACACCAGCATATTTTATTGCGTTAAACAATGCCTCTTGAACAACACGATATACGACTGTTTCAATCTCACTATCAAAGCGATGTGAAGCTAGATTAGAGTGATATTCTATGCGTATGCCATAATTGGCTTCAACTTGTTTGAAATAGGTTTTAAATGCTGCATCTAAACCTAGATCATCCAAAGATGACGGCCGCAATTCAACAGATAAATTACGAATATCATCTATCAATTTGGACATTAATCCTTCTATTCGCTTAGAATTATCTACCAAAGTTTGCATTTCTCTATGGTATTTTAGCAGCCTTAATTCCACATCGATGTTTAACATTTCTTGTACGAGACTGTCATGCAATTCACGTGATATTCTTTTTCTTTCATTTTCTTGTGCAGATATCGTTTTTTGCATCATTTTTCGCTGATACATCTTGTCATGACGCTCTATTTGAGGTGAAACATTTTGTAATGTAAATGCTTTAATATCTTTTGTTTCATCAATAGTTTGATATGTCGCTGTAAAAGGTTCAACTGTACCACGCGTCGTTTTCATAAATACTTGAAAACTTGTATTTCCAACTGAATCAGCTTCTAAAAAGCAATTTGTACATGATTGTAAATCATATTCATTTGTATACCCATCACAGCGACTACATATCGTATTAGTCATTTCTTGGTAGTCATTATCCGGTGAAATAATATCATGCGCTGCTTTATTCATCGCTATCACTTGACCATATTTATCAACAAATACTATTTTTTCACTTGTATTATTAAAATATTGAACTAACAATTGGTCTATACTTTCCACTTGATTCGTTTTCATAAAATCACCTAGTCTTCTTCATTAAAAACACCCAATTTATTTACGATTGAAATAGAGTGACATGTTTGAGGTAGTGGCCTATTATTTCTTTGACCTAATAATAGCACACCATAAACGTGATTTTCATACCATAATGGTATTGCCATCACTGCTGTTAGCCGTTCACATAATATTATTGGATATTTGTGTTTTTCGCTCGGTAAGAGAAATTGATTGATATCTTCTATCACCATTCGCTTACCTGTTTTCATCACATTTCCTGCAATCCCTTTACCTATTCTAAGCACAATAAGTTTATAGCGAGAATTGGTACTTCCAGATACATAATTCCATTTTATCGGTGACAATTGGTTTTCATCTTTGTAAAATGCCAATCCTGCAAAATCAAAACCTTCTTCAATACGTAGCGTGTCTAAAACGGCTTGATAATTCACTTGTTCATTAAAAGATAATAGGCTCAATCTTTCGCCTCCATTCACACTTTATGCTTTCGATAAATAATGTAACTACGGCTCACATAAGTTAGTGGTACACTCCACACATGAACTAATCTAGTAAACGGCCAAAAAGCCATAATCACAAATCCTAGAAGTATATGCATCTTAAACGCGAGTGGTACATGCGTCATTAATGTAGCATCAGGTGAAAACATAAATAGTTGTCTAAACCATATTGAAATTGTCTCTCTATAATCAAATGTTGGTATCGTTGCATTTGTTACTAAAGTAGCATAGCAGCCCATAAAAACAATAATTAGAAGTAAAAAATTCACAATAATATCTGAGGCAGAACTCAATTTTCTAATGTTCTTTTTAGTTACACGGCGTGCGGTTAGCAACAACATACCTATCATAGTTATTATACCAAATATACTCCCAATATACACTGCTCCTATATGATACAAGTGATCATTAACACCGACTGCTGATAACCAAGATGCAGGTATAACTAAGCCTACAAAATGCCCCATAGCTACGGGAATTATGCCTAAATGGAACATGAGACTGCCCCATTTCAATTGTTTCTTTTCAATAAATTCACTAGATTTAGCAGTCCATGAAAATTTATCAAATTTATATCGTGCGATGTGCCCAATTAAAAAAATAGCTACGCAAAGATAAGGTACAATCACCCATAGAAATTGATTAAACATTTGTCTTCACCTCTGATACAGGTTCGATGCACGCTTTCAAAGTAGCTCTTAATCCTTTGATTAAGTAATAATATGGGCTATCTTTTTCTTTTAATTGTTGTGCCATCGCATAAGTACCATCTTCAATAATCATGATGATAAATTCAATATTTCCTTGTGCGCGTGAATCATTTTGCCATTGTGCGACATATAAAAACTCTAGCATTAAAGGTAAATAATCTGGCAATTCATTGGCTGCCATTTCCAATCCAAACATCTCATATAATACTTTTAATTTAGCGAGTAACTGTCCACGTTCCTTTTGTGTATCAAATTTATTATAAGTCATATAAAGTGGTGCCTTTTTATTAAAATCAAATGTGTCTGAATACAATTGTTTAATTTCTAACAGGCTGAGTTCATGCATCTTTTCACGATAAATTAATAAATCATCAAACGCTGGATGTCCCAAATCAATAACTTCTTCAAATGTTTTCGGATGAAATGTCAATTTTTCAGGAAATTCCAACTGTTGAGCTAAGTAACCAAAAGTTTCTTGATAATAAAAATACTGCGTTAGATTAATCACGGAAAATCCCTCCATAGAAATTTTCGTTGTATATTTCTTGTCCTGATTTTTCAGATGCTGTACCCACAGGAACACCACATCCTTCACAATTAGAACCGAAGTATTCTCCACCATAACCTTGACTACCTTGAGCACGATACGTATCTATATAGTCTTCTTTATGAGATGTTGGTATTACAAAGCGATCCTCATATTTCGCTATAGCTAACAAACGATACATATCTTTTGTTTGGCGTTCAGTTAATCCAAGTCTTGACAATTTATCAGTATCAAATGGTTTGTTTGTCACTTCTGCACGCATATAACTTCTCATAATTGCCATACGTTGTAATGCTATTTTAATTGATTCTGTATCTCCAGCAGTAAATAAATTCGCTAAATATTGAATTGGTAATCTCATTTCTTCAATTGCTGGGAATATCATATCAGGATTTCTATTTGCATCTGTTGCCGTTTGCCCTTCAAAATAACTCATGATTGGACTCAATGGTGGACAATACCAAACCATTGGCATAGTGCGATATTCAGGATGCAATGGAAACGCAAGTTTATATTCAATAGCGAGTTTGTAAACTGGTGAATTTTGAGCTGCCTCAATCCATTCCATTGAAACACCATCTTTTTGTGCTTGTTCAATCACTGATTCATCATATGGATTTAAGAATAAATCGAGTTGTTTTTCATATAAATCTTGTTCGTTTTCTGCACTAGCCGCTTCTTCAACTCTGTCGGCATCGTATAATAAAACACCTAAATATCTCATACGACCAGTACAAGTTTCAGAACATACTGTAGGCGTGCCTGCTTCAATACGTGGGAAACAAAATGTACACTTCTCTGCTTTATTGGTTTTCCAGTTAAAATAAACTTTTTTATAAGGGCAACCTGTCATACAATATCTCCAACCACGACAAGCCTCTTGATCGACTAGCACAATACCATCTTCGTCTCGTTTATACATTGCACCAGAAGGACATGAAGCAACACAACTCGGGTTCAAACAATGCTCGCATAATCTTGGTAGATACATCATAAAGGTTTCATCGAATTTAAATTTAATATCTTCTTCAATACGTTGAATATTAGGGTCTTCTGGTCCAGTAACGTGCCCCCCTGCTAAATCATCTTCCCAGTTAGGTCCCCAATTCAAATCTAATTTCTCACCTGATATTAGAGAATGTGCTTTAGCGACTGGCGAATGATTACCTGCTTTAGCTGTCGTAAGGTGGTCATAATTATACGTCCACGGCTCATAGTAATCTTTAATCACTGGCATATCAGGATTATAAAATATTTTCCCTAATGCTATTTTGGACCATTTACTACCAGATTTAAGTTCTAGTTTTCCTTTTTTATTTAAGTACCATCCACCTTTATACTGTTCTTGGTCTTCCCATCTTTTGGGGTAGCCAATACCTGGCTTAGTTTCTACATTGTTAAACCACATATATTCAGCTCCGGGTCGGTTTGTCCATGTACTCTTACAAGTGACACTACAAGTATGACAACCTATACATTTATCTAAGTTTAATACCATTGCGATCTGTGCTTTAATCTTCAAGCCAGTCAACCTCCTTCAGTTTTCTAACAGCTACATAAACATCTCTTTGATTTCCAATAGGACCATAATAATTAAAGTGATAACTGATTTGTGCATAACCACCTACAAGTTGTGTTGGCTTTAAATGTATTCGTGTTGGTGCATTATGAGAACCACCTCTTGTTTCTGTAATTTCAGAACCTGGGGTTTCAATATGCTTATCTTGAGCGTGATACATAAACATCGTTCCTCTTGGCATACGGTGTGACACAACTGCTCGGGCAGTTACTACTCCGTTTCTGTTGTAGACTTCTAACCATTGATTGTCTGCAATATCATGTGCTTTTGCATCCTCTTTTGAAATCCAAACCGTTGGACCACCTCTAAACAGTATCAACATATGTTGGTTGTCTTGATAAGTAGAATGGATATTCCATTTACCATGTGGGGTTAAGTAGCGTAATACGAGTGTTTGATCATCCATCGTGACATGCTTATCCCTTGTCCCAAATACCATTGGTGGTAAAGTTGGTTTATAGACAGGTAAGTTTTCTCCAAATTGTTGGAATATTTCATGATCAATATAATAACTTTGACGTCCTGTTAATGTTCTAAACGGTACTAAACGTTCAATATTTGTTGTAAAAGGTGAATAACGCTGTCCATTTTTATTTGAACCAGGGAACACTGCAGTTGGAATAACTTCTCTTGGTTGGGCCGTCATATTTAAAAACGTTATTTTTTCTGATGCACGTTCACTAGAAATATCTTTTAATGGCATGCCTGTTTGTTGTTCTAAATCTTCATAAGATTTTTGTGATAATTTGCCATTTGTAGCTGAAGACAAATTCAATACAGCATCTGCTGCACGTCTTGCAGTATCTATTCTAGGTCTACCGTTTCTCACTGAATCTTCTTTGTCATCATTCCAAGTACCGACCATATGTTTCAGCTCTTCATATTGTTCTGACACTGTAAAACTCACACCATGAGCACCCACTTTAGCTTTTTCTAATAAAGGCCCTAGTGTGACATATTTATCAAATATTTTTGTATAATCTCTATCAACAACTGTGAAGCTTGGCATTGTCTTACCAGGAATGGCTTCTACTTCACCTTTAGTCCAGTCCTTTACAATACCGTTCACATTCGATATTTCTTGTTGCGTATCATGAGCTAAAGGTGTAGTTACGACATCTTTGTATACGCCTGTAAGGTGTTTTTTCGCAGTTTCTGACACTTCTTTACTTAACGATTTGAAAATATCCCAATCTGAACGTGATTCCCATAAAGGATCGATTGCCGGATTAAATGGATGTACAAAAGGATGCATATCCGTAGATGATAAGTCATGCTTCTCATACCATGTCGCTGCTGGCAAGACAATGTCTGAGTAAAGTGGTGTCGAAGTCATTCTAAAATCTAGTGACACAAGTAAATCTAGCTTACCTTCAGTGTCATCTCTCCATTGAATCTCTTCTGGTTTCACTTCTTCATTCGGTTCTGCCAATAGTCCAGACTTTGCTCCGAGTAAATGTTTCATAAAATACTCTTGCCCTTTCGCAGAACTAGATATTAAATTAGAACGCCAGAGGAATAACGTTTTCGGATGATTCTTTTTCAAATCAGGATCTTCAATCGCAAACTCTGTATCTCTCGATTTCACAGAATCTACTGCACGTTTTAAAATCGCTTCATTATTAAATTCATTTGCCTCTCTTGCTGCTTCACCAAATGACAAACTATTTTTATTAAATTGTGGATACGAAGGCAACCAACCTAATCTGGCTGCTAGCACATTATAATCTGCTGGATGTTGGTGCTTAATATTCTCAGCTAATGGGGATTTTATACTATCCACATTAGATTCTTCATATTTCCACTGATCTGTCGCAAAATAGAACCAACTCGTGCCATTTTGTAATCTTGGTGGTCCTTGCCAATCTTTGGCGAATGCAAGTGTATTCCACCCTTCAATGGGTCTACATTTTTCTTGGCCAACATAATGCGCCCATCCGCCACCATTCACACCCTGACAGCCACATAGTAATACTAAATTCAAGATAGAACGGTATATCGTATCTGAGTTAAACCAATGGTTAATACCTGCACCCATAATGATCATCGATTTACCCTTTGTATCAATTGCATTTTGCGCAAATTCACGTGCCACTTGCGTAACCACATCTTGTTTCACACCTGTCACTTTTTCTTGCCATGCAGGTGTATAATATGAATTTGCATCTTTATAGTCCTTCGCTTCTAATTCATGATTAAATCTTTTTATGCCATATTGACTTGTCATTAAATCATAAACTGTCGTTATATATTGTTCTTCTCCATTTGCTAGAGTAATTTTTTTAACCGCAATTGGTCGTTCAAAAATACCATTGCCCTCATTATTGAAATATGGAAATTGTATTTTTTCTAATTCAAAATGATCTTCTGCAAGACTCAGTGCCGGGTCAATTTTACTACCGTCTTCATTTTCTAATTTTAAATTCCATTGTTTATCTTTTTCCCAACGTTGTCCCATTGTGCCATTTGGAACCGTTAAGTCTTGAGTTATTTTATCAAAAATGACAGGCTTCCATTCACTATGCTCTACTGTTTCGCCTAAGTCATTTGCTCTTAAGAAACGACCTGCTTTAAAACCATTTTCATCTTTATCTAACATGATAATAAATGGCATATCCGTATATTGTTTTGAATAATTTATAAAATGCGCATTGGGTTGATTAACGTAATGTTCTTGTAGTATGACATGCGTCATCGCTTGCGCAAGTGCTGCATCAGAACCAGGATGTGGTGCTAACCAATTGTCTGCAAATTTCACATTCTCTGCATAATCAGGTGCAATTGACACCACTTTCGTTCCTTTATATCGAACTTCAGTCATAAAGTGTGCGTCTGGGGTACGAGTCATCGGTACATTAGAACCCCACATCATAATGTAAGATGCGTTATACCAATCACTTGATTCAGGCACGTCGGTTTGTTCACCCCAAATTTGAGGTGAAGCAGGTGGTAAATCTGCATACCAATCATAAAAACTCAGCATTTCTCCACCAAGTAAACTCACAAATCGTGCACCAGAAGCATAACTCAACATAGACATAGCAGGTATCGGGGTAAAACCAGCTATTCTATCTGGACCAAATTTTTTGATAGTATAAATAATTTGAGCAGATATGAGTTTCCCTACGTCTTTCCAATTCGTTCTCACTAATCCACCTTTGCCTCGTGCTTGTTTATATAATTTTGCTTTTTCCTCATCTTCTACGATAGATGCCCAAGCTTCTATCGTATTATTATCATGAGTTTCTAGGGCTTCTACCCAAAGTTCCCACAACTTTTTACGGATATATGGATAACGAATTCTTAAAGGACTATATTCATACCAAGAAAATGAAGCACCACGTGGGCAACCTCTAGGTTCAAATTCAGGCATATCAGGCCCACAACTTGGATAGTCTGTTTGTTGATTTTCCCATGTAATCACACCATTTTTAACAAATACTTTCCATGAGCAAGAACCTGTGCAATTCACACCATGAGTCGTTCTAACTACTTTGTCATGACTCCATCTTTCTCGATACATTTTCTCCCATTCCCGACTCTTACTTTCTAAGACCGACCAGTCACCATTAAATTTTTCTGTCGGCTTAAAAAAGCTTAATCCAAATTTTTTCATTGAAAACACCCTCTCAGATCATTGCCAGTAAAATTTTAAAAGTAGGATTCTATGGTTCACTTCATTCACTGCTTAACTAAATTGTACATTTTTTCACAAATTTCAAATATTAGGGAATCACCTAATAAGCAGTGGAAATACCCTTAGTTTTTAAGTGCACACTCATGAGCAAAAGTAATTTAATGTCCTATAAATATAAAAAAGACGATCTCTATTCACTACAATAGAAATCATCTTTTTATTCTTTGGGGTTATCAATTATCTTCTGAAATCATCTTATTTTATATCCTTAGAGTGAATTTTCTCATCAAAATGTCGCATTAATTGTTGTTCTATAAACAACTGTTGGCTGTGATGAAGCTCATGCTTTTCATCAGGGTTAATTAAGCACCATCCACCGTTTTCATAGATATCAAATGCTTGCTCAATTGCCTGTAAACGGGGTCCAGAAATTAAATATTTCTTACTAGCACATTTTTTTAAGGTGCTTTTAATATTTTCATAAGCTGCTATATCTCCTACAATCACTATGCCTGGTGATATTTGTTCTAAATCATCAGAAACCTGCTCCGCAATTGTAGTTACCGTACCTATAATATGTTTTTCATTAAAAGAAGAAACATTAAATATGAGCAATACTGGATAATCTACTTGTGTAGTCTGATATATTTCATTCATAATTTCACTCAACCGCTTCACACCCATATAAATAGCTAACGTGCCCCCATTTATAAGTGCTGTAACATCAACTTGCTGCTGACTATTTTTATTCAGATGCCCTGTCGTAAAAGTGACACTATGGGCGACATTACGAATTGTTAATCCTAAACCTACTGAGGCTACAGCAGCACTCGCTGTTGTAATACCTGGTACAACTTCAAAATCAATTCCGGCTTGTGACAATGTAACAACCTCTTCATGGACTCTACCAAAAATTGCAGGATCCCCACCCTTTAATCTAACAACACATCTATGGTGCTTTGCAGCTGAAATTAATTTTTCATTTATGACTTGTTGTTGTATATGCTTACGGTATGCTTCCTTACCCACATTTATTATTTCAATTTCTGGTCTTACTAATTGTAAAATGAATGGATTGACTAATCTGTCATACAATATGATATCTGCACTTCGAATAAGGCGTTCGGCCTTTCTTGTTAATAATTCAGGCTGCCCAGGTCCAGCACCTACGAGATATACCTTGCCATAAGTGTTTAGTGGCATATATATACAGCTCCATTATGAATTTCTACATCGTAAACATCCACACATCCAGTATCTGGTGACTGAACGAGTCCCGTTTTCAAATCTATTTTTTGATCATGCAAAGGACAATATACAAATTCACCGCTTACCGTACCTTCTGAAAGTGGTCCTTGTTTATGAGGACATACATTATGAACTGCGTGTATTTCACCTGATTCTGTTAAAAATAAACCAATTTCGATATAGTTTATGATTACCTTTTTGCCAACTAAAGGAACAAGCTCATCGACCGTTGCTACTTTTATTTTTTCTAATGCTTTCATAATTAAACTTTCTCCACTTCAAATATTTTTTGTGCTACTTCATTATTTATAATGTGTGACCATGGTTCAGCTTCTATAGCTTTTTTCGCTTCCATAATACGATTGAACAAATCGTCTTGTCTTTCTTGATTTAATAAAACTGCTTTAACGTTTTCAAAACCTAATCGCTGTATCCACGGTGCAGTACGTTCTGCATAAATACCAGTCTCTCTATAATATTGCATCATCGCACCACATAATTTAATAACCTCATCTTCTGTTTTGACGGTAGTTAAATGTATACCCTCTGTTACGTCCGTACCGCCATTGCCCCCAATATAAATTTGAAAGCCATTTTCAACGCTGATAACACCAAAGTCTTTAACACCAGATTCTACACAGCTTCTTGGACAACCAGAGACACCCATTTTAAACTTATGTGGCGTGTCGATGTATTCGAATGTTTTTTCTAAACGAATACCTAATTGCGTAGTATATTGCGTACCAAATCGGCAAAATTCCTTACCTACACAACTTTTAACTGAGCGTGTCTTTTTCGCATATGCTGGAGCTGAACGCATACCTAAATCAGACCATATTTGTGGTAGTAATTCTTTTTTAACACCATACAATCCTATACGTTGAGAACCTGTCACTTTCACTAATGGCACATCATATTTTTTAGCAACTTCTCCTAACCGAATTAACTGATCTGCATTCGTAACACCACCGCGCATTTGGGGAATCACAGAAAATGTACCGTCATTTTGAATATTGGCATGATAGCGTTCATTTGCAAAACGTGACTCAATTTCATCATTATGCTCAAATGGATAAACCATATTCAAATAATAATTAATAGCTGGTCTACACTTTGGACAACCCGACTTATCATTAAAATTGAGTGCATAGCGTACTTCCTTAGACGTTTTCAATCCTTTTGCTCTTATCTGAGTAACAATTTGATCACGCGTGAGCTCAGTACATGCACATATACCAGATGGTTTAGAAGCAACAAAATCATCACCTAATGTATACTCTAAAATCTGACCAATTTGCCCTTTACACTTACCACATGAATTGCCAGCTTTTGTTTCTTTTGTGACTGCTTCTACACTAGTAAGACCATGCTCATTAATTGCACTCACAATCTTTCCTTTGCTGACACCATTGCATCCACAAACTGTCTCATCATCTGACATGTCGACAATACTTATTTCACTCGTTTCTCCGCCTTTATGCATAAGTGAAACCATCGTGTAATCCTCTAATGGTTCTTGTTTTTTCATCATATTAAAAAATCTTGGACCATCATCAATATCTCCATATAAGACTGCTCCAACAATGCTGTCATCTTTTAAAAACACTTTCTTATAATGTTTATTAACACTGTCAAAAACCTCTACACCTTGGATATCTATATCTTCTTTAATTTGACCAGCACTATATAAATCACAACCCGAAACTTTTAAAGAAGTAAATGTTGTGGAACCTCGATAGCCTTCTGTTTCTCGACCGGTTAAATGGTCTGCCAATACTTTACCCTGCTCATATAATGGTGCAACTAATCCATATACTTTACCATTGTGTTCTGCACATTCACCAACTGCAAAAATAGCTTCATCGCTCGTTTGCATATAATCATTAACGACAATGCCTCTATTCACTTTTAAGCCACTTGACTGCGCAACTTGTGTATACGGTCGAATACCAACTGCCATGACCACTAAATCTGCTTCTAATGTTGTACCATCCGCTAACAAAACACCGGTAACATCTTCTTGTCCAAGTATTTCTTGTGTACTTGCCTGCAATTTAAAGTGCATTCCTTGTGCTTCTAAATCTGCTTTCAACATATCTGCAGCCTTTTTATCTAATTGCATTTCCATAAGCCATTCAGCAAGATGTACCACAGTAACTTCCATACCTTGATCCATTAATCCACGTGCACATTCTAATCCCAGCAAACCACCGCCGATTACGATAGCACGCTGCTTTGTTTTAGCAATTTCAATCATACGCTCAGTGTCTTCAATCGTTCTCCAACCTATTACACTCGATAAAGATGCACCTGGTATAGGTAATACAAAGGCACTCGAACCAGTAGCAAATATACAAATATCATAATTACATCTAAGGCCATCAGCTGTAATCACTTGTTTAAGTTCTCGATTAACCTCTACTACTGGATCATTTGTAATAAGCTGAATATCATTGTCTTTATACCACTCAAATGGATTCATAATGGTCTCATCCACTGTCATCTTTTTCTGCAATATATTTGATAACATAATTCGATTGTAATTTGGATATGGTTCCTTACCTATAATCGTTATGTTATATTGCTGTGCATCACGTTCTAATATTTCTTCAATCGTGCGTATGCCCGCCATGCCATTACCAATCATTACTAACTGCTTTTTAGACATTGTCTTCCGCCTCATACTCTTCATTTAAAAATGCTTGTACCGCTTTTGATAGTTGTTTCACTCCGCTACGATTTGTACCATTTGATCTAAAATGAATACTTATGTCTTTGTATTTTATTTCGCACATGTTGTAAAAATCAGATTGCGCTTTATCACCTATATGGTTAACAAGTTGATAACGCTTAGCATCTTGCTTAATTAGATGATTAACACCTTCGTCATCTGTTGCAGCAAAAATAATATCCGCATATTTAATATCTTCGCTGTCATAACACTTCGTAAACAACTTTATTTTAGGATATTCAATTTCAAAAAATTCCGGTAAAAATTTTTTGCTTATAATAACTAGCGACTGTATGTCTTCCTTAATAAGCTGTTGTACTTTTCTGTACGCAACTTTACCTGCGCCAATCACTACAACACGTTTATCTGACAAGTTGAGTTGAATTGGATACACTTTCAAACACCTCTAATTGTTTAATTCTTTCTGTAATCATCGTTGAGAGCAAAGGGTCAAAATTAATAGCTGCTGCATAATGTATATTACAACTATCATTCATTTGTGCTATATGACGTTTTGCTTTATTCACCAAAAAGCCGTCATAGAAAAATATGGGTACAATCAATATGTCTGTATTATTTTTTAAATAGTGCAGTAAGTTAAAGCGATAATTGTAGTCACCATATAATGTCATCATAGAAATAGGTATTTCAAACACGTCACAGTCTTGAGTTAACTGCCATAAAGCAATATCAGGATGACGATAACATTCGCTGCCATGAGCCATTAAAATAATGTGCTGTATTTTAGGATGACTTTTAATTTTAAATAAAATTTTCTGTTTAACTAGCGTTGTCATTAATTGATGTGTGCCAAGTGGCTCAGCAATTTTATATTTAATATGTGGATATTTATTCTCATAAAGTTTTAAGATCATAGGAATATCTTCTAAATAATGCTTTGCTGGAAAAAGTAAAAGTGGAATGATATTAAAACTTTTAGTACCCTGTTGAATACGTGTGTCTAGTACTTGTTCAAGACTTTGATTTTTACTTTCTAAGAAAGCAATATGATAATCACGTACGTTACGACTTACCAATTGCTCCAAAAAATGATGAAGTACTTCATTTTGTTTCCCTTTATTCATGCCATGAACAACAAGTATAAAATCAGTCATATGATCCCCCCTTTTCTTTACACTTGCATTGTAATATAAATTCAGTTGCTTTTGTGAATTAAATCACATGATAGTTTAAAAATAGGTAATCCCCTTATTCAATCACTAATGGGATTCCCTATGCATTTATTCAATTTATTAGAATGGTGGCGTACCTAGTACTTCTTCGTCAAAACTTTCCGGTATTAGTACTTTTCTCATGATAACTCCCAAATCTCCATCGTTACTCTCGTGCTCACCGTATATTTCATAACCACGTTTTTTATAAATATCTAGTAGCCAAGGGTGTAAACGTGCAGATGTACCAAGCGTCACTGCTGGTGCTTTAAGCGTGTCTCTTAAATAAGTCTCCTCAACATATTTTAACAATTTACTTCCAATACCTTTACCATCATATGACGGCTTCGTAGCGAACCACCAAACAAATGGATATATTGAGATACGACGTTTTCCTTCCCAAGGATAACGCACCGTAAGCGTTGAAATTATTTCATGATCATCTTCTAGTACAAACATCGTGCTTGTTTTAATATTCTTTTTAACTAATTCAACATTCGCATTAACTGATGGCCAATCTATACCTAATTCCCTTAACGGAGTAAAAGATTCATACATCAATTTTTGTAATGCCTCCGCGTCAGATTCCACAGCAACTCTTATATTATATTCAGACATTTTGTCACTCCTTCTCATTTATAGCTTATTCATTCATGGATAACTTCCCTAAAAAATCATAAACCATTTACAATCATATCAATACAATATGGCTTCTTAATTATTGAGTCAATTATTATGTTTTAAAAACTAAAAAAAGCACAATCACAAAAAAATTATGATCATGCTTGTTACTATTTTGAATACCATTAATTATGTAAGCTATTTCGTTTACCATTTAAATACGCATAAACTAGACCAACGAAAATACCTCCACCAATATAATTACCTATAAAGGCGAACACAATATTTTTTAATACGTGTAACCATGCGATTCCATCAAAATCATAAAACACCATACCTGCGTATAGCCCTGCATTAAATACAACGTGCTCATAACCCATAAATACAAAGACGATGACTCCACTAGCAATGAAAAATGCTTTAGTTAGACCATCTTTAAATTGAATTGATAAATAAATACCAATATTAATAAAGAAATTACAAAATATGGCTTTACCTAAAATGCCATACCATGTGGCATCTACCGTCTTACCATTCACAAGTTTCGTTAAGCTTGCAACCATGTCTGAAGTCATGATTGGCGTGAATTTCATTAAAGCAAATAAGAAAAATCCACCTATTATATTAAATAGAAAACATACCATCATAATACCCAACGCTTTATTCATACCGATAACTTTATAATACCAACCAACTGTTAAAAACATAAAGTTACTCGTTAATAATTCTGAATGTGACAGTACAATTAAAACTAAGGCTAAACTAAATGAAATAGCTCCCATTAAATTTATTAAACCTTCATTTGCACCTGCAAATTGTGTTTTTATAGCTAGCATAAATACAGTAACGATTGCTAGTAAGAATCCTGACATAATTGATTTAAGCGCATAACGACCAGGTGTCTTATCAAACAAAACTTCCTTCATTTGTACTTGATTATTAATATTATCAATCGTTTCTCTCGACATGTAAGTGTCCTTAATGGATTTATTATTATCTACCAAGAAATATGCCCCCTTTTTTATTTTAAAAAAATGATGATTTATCTATACCAATGATGTTATTATATTAGTTTCATTTGATATTTAATAGTCAAAAAATAAGTTTTTTAATTTTGAAATTTAATATATTGCGCATTAGCTTAAAATAACGTAAACTTTACTTGTACTAAAAACAAACACAAGTAAAACCTAAAGGAGGCCTATACTTGAATACACAATTCTCTGTTTCAATCCATATTCTCTCTCTGTTAGCTATAAAAAATGAACCTGTTTCAAGTCAATATATCGCTGACAGTATTAATAGTAACGCCACCTTAGTGAGAAAATTATGTCGTTATTTAAGAGACGGTAATTTTATACAGAGTAGCCAAGGTATTGCCGGTTACAGTTTATCTTGTTCATCCCATGATATTAAACTCGGTGATTTATATAAGCTTATTTTTGCTGACACAACCCATTTCGCCAAAATTCATGGTCACACTAACACAGATTGTCCTGTTGGGAAAAATATAACGCCTGCACTTGATGAAATATACAGTGATGTTGACGAAACGATTATAAATAAACTTAACGCCTATACAATTAAAAGTGTCATTGATCGCTTTTAAATAAATAACGCTTGATTAGCATGCTATATACTTAATTTTCATTAAGTATAAACAAGCTAATCAAGCGTTTATTTTTGTGAAGGAATATAGAAATGAGCGTTCTTATAATGGTATATCAGATGTGAACAATCAAATGGTATACCAGTAGTTGTATAAAATACTTGTTCATAATTTAAGCAAGGATCGCCCTCATCCAATTCTAATAATTCAGCTTCTTCTTCTTCCAATTTATCTACATTAAAATAAATATCAGAAAACCCAATCTTCACTTTTAAGTTTTGTTCTAAATATTTAAAAATAGAGTTTTCTGCTATAGATTCATTTAAAAATAGCACGATATCTTTATTAAAATACGACTGCTCGAAACAAAATATTTCACCATCTACATAAACAATACGCTCTAAAACATAGACTAATGTATCTTTCTCTAACTTTAATTTTTGTCGAACGCTTTCTGGTGAAATGACTTCCTCAACGCGCAATACCTTATTTGTTACATTTAGTCCTGTAAATTCATCACTAAAACCGCCAGTTGAAAAAAGATTAAGATATCCATCTCTTTTTTTATTACGCACATAGATACCACTACCGCGTGCTTGATAAATATTACCTTGCTTTTCTAATATTTCCAAAGCTTTAATAATCGTGCTTTTACTCACATTATATTTTATTTTTAATGCCTCAACACTTGGTAATTTATCCCCTGCTTGAAATTGACCACTTTCTATATATTCATTCATTTGTTGCGCAATTTGTTCATACTTGAGCATATACTTACCCCTTTTATATTAAAATTCACCCAATTATAACATGAATGCCAATTTAAACTATCGAACTTTTTATTTGTAAGGGTCTTTACAAATTGTACCGGTACAATTAGAATGTAAGAAACGATTACACAAATCGTGTTGATTAACTTATTAAAGGGGTTGGGAAATGTGGCAGACAAAAATAAAATACTCGCACAAAGTATATTAGAGGCAGTTGGAGGAGAAGAAAACCTTGTCAAAAGTACTCACTGTGCGACACGATTACGTTTAGTATTGAAGAGATCTATTCCAGATGCCAAAAAGAAAGTCTCAGAAATAGACGGAGTTGTAACTGTTGTAGAAAATAATGGGCAATTTCAAGTCGTTATTGGCAATAACGTTGGTGAAGTATATAAATCTTTTGAGATTTTAACTGGTAAACAACAATCTAATGATAATGATCAACCTGAAAATAAAGGTTCGATACTCAATCGTGTAATCGCAACAATGTCAGCAGTATTCGCACCATTTATTTATATTTTAGCTGCCGCTGGTATATTACAAGGGTTATTAATAATCATAAAACTTATAGTTCCAAATTTTGAAAATACCGGTACTTATGAAGTATTTAACTTCATATCTTGGGCACCTTTCACATTCTTACCAATATTCATCGCAATTACTGCTTCACGCCATTTTAATGTAAATACTTATATTGCAATTGCTTGTACTGCAGCATTGGTGAGTCCTGATTTAACTGGAATGGTAGAAAGAATACAAAGCGGAGAAACTATTAAATTGTTTGGTATGCCTCTTACAGAGACAAGTTATACTTCATCTGTTTTGCCACCATTGTTCTTAGTTTGGATATTATCCTATGTTGAAAAATACTTAAACAAATGGATACACGATGTAGTAAAACCTTTATTCACTCCATTTTTTAGTATTGTTATTATGGTTCCTGTTACGTTACTCGTTATTGGACCAATCACTACCCTCGGAGCACATGGTATTGCTGCTGGCTTTAATTTTCTAGTTGAAGTTGCACCATGGTTAGCAGGCGCACTTATTGGAGGTTTGTGGCAAATATTAGTAATCTTCGGTGTACATTGGGGAATCACTCCTATGGTTTTAGCAAATTTTGAACAACATCAAAGTGATTCTTTCCAAGCATTCCAAACAATTGCCGTAATTTCACAAATGGGAGCTGTTATCGGCGTATTAATAAAATCTAAAAGAACAGAAATTAAACGCGTCGCTTCTTCAGCTGCTGTTACTGGCATTTTTGGTATTACAGAACCTTCAATATATGGTATTAATTTACGCTTTAAAAAGCCCTTTATAATAGCATGTATTAGTGGTGCTCTAGGTGCATTTGTTGCAAGTTTCTTTAATCCTAAATATTATGCATATGCTGGCCTACCTGGTCCTATAACAATTATTAACGGATATAGTCCCGACAATCCTTCATCTATATGGGGCATTGTAATAGGATCAATAATTGCTATCATTTTACCTATTATATTAATTCAATTTTTAGGTTATGGTCATGATACGACAGAAGAAGTAGAAGACACAGAAATTAATTCAAGTACTGACCCTCAAACTAATTCAACAAATAATAATCTTGAAACACTTATTCATAGTCCATTAAATGGACAAGTCATTCCATTACCTGAAGTCGATGATCCTATTTTTGCTGAAGGTATGATGGGTCAAGGTATTGCTATAAAACCTCAGGATAATACAATTTATTCACCAATTGAAGGTACCGTAAGTATGATTGCTAACAGTAAACATGCAGTAGGAATTACTTCTCCTAATGGTGTAGAAATATTAATACATGTTGGTTTAGAAACTGTTCAGTTAAATGGAGAAGGATTTGAACTATTTGTTAATGAAAATGATGCAGTCAAGCAAGGTAAACCTTTAATAAGTTTCAATCAAAAATGGCTTGAATCAAATGGGTACGATACTGTAATTCCAATCATTGTCACTAATTCAGCTGAATTTAGTGAAGTAATTACTACAGATGCAGTACAAGTTTCGCAAAATGATGCATTACTAACAATTATAAATAAATAATAAGAATAAAGGAGTATATAATAATGACTAAATTACCAGAAGACTTTTTATGGGGTGGCGCTCTTGCTGCCAATCAATTTGAAGGTGGTTACGATAAAGACGGAAAAGGCTTAAGTGTTATTGATGTAATGACTAATGGAGAACATGGCAAGCCTCGTGAAATCACGCAAGATGTAGACCCAAATAAATATTATCCAAATCATGTAGGTATAGATTTTTATAATCGTTATAAAGAAGACATCGCATTATTTAATGAAATGGGATTAAATTGTTTACGTACGTCAATCGCTTGGTCTCGTATCTTTCCTAATGGAGATGAAACAGAACCTAATGAAGCAGGACTACAATTTTACGATAATATTTTTGATGAATTGTTAAAATATGGGATTGAGCCAGTGATTACTTTATCTCATTTTGAAATGCCTTTACATTTAGCACGCGAATATGGCGGTTTTAGAAATAGAAAAGTAGCAGATTTCTTTGCTCAATTTGCAGAAACTGTATTCAAGCGTTATAAGGATAAAGTTAAATATTGGATGACTTTTAATGAAATTAATAACCAAATGGATATAGATAATCCGATTTTCTTATGGACAAACTCAGGCGTCCTTATCGAAGAAGATGAAAACCCAGAAGAAGTACTGTATCAAGTCGCTCACAATGAATTAATCGCGAGTGCAAAAGCTGTAAAAATAGGTAGAGAAATTAACCCTGATTTTGAAATAGGATTAATGATTTCTCATGTAGCAATATATCCTTATTCTTGTAATCCAGAAGATATGATGGAATCCGTAAAAGCAAATCGTTTACGTTTCTTCTTCCCAGATGTCCAAGTTCGAGGCTACTACCCTAGCTATGCAAATAAAATGTTAGAACAAAAAAATTATGATATTGGTTGGCAAAAAGGAGATGACAAAATTTTATCAGAAGGTAATGTTGATTATATTGGTTTTAGCTACTATATGTCTACTGTTGTTAAACACGATGCAAAATCATATACTGGAGAAAATGTTACCAATGGTGGGTTAGCGAATTCTGTCGATAATCCTCATATTCAGCAAAGTGACTGGGGTTGGGCCATTGATCCTACAGGGCTACGTTATACTTTGAACATATTATATGATCGTTACCAAATACCACTTTTCATAGTTGAAAATGGCTTTGGTGCTGTAGATGAAATTGATGAAAACGGTGAAATTCATGATACGTATCGTATCGATTATTTAAAAGCACATATTAATGCAGCAATCACAGCAGTTGACGAAGATGGAGTGGATTTAATGGGCTATACACCATGGGGTATTATAGATATTATTTCTTTCACTACAGGAGAGATGAAAAAACGTTATGGTCTAATTTATGTCGATAGAGATAACCAAGGTAATGGCACTTTAGAACGTAGAAAGAAAGATTCTTTTGATTGGTATCGTAATGTTATTGAAACAAATGGTGAATCATTAAGTTAGTGATAAAGACAGTAATTTTCACTGATTCCTGTGGTAATAGTACTAATCATCGACTAATACTTTTGACTCTAACCTAAGTTAACTATTATGAAGAATATTGATTTACTTAAGTATACGCAAATAGAACTGACGACAAAGCCAAAGACTTTGTCGTCAGTATGAAGAGTAGTACAGAACTCTAATTAGAGCAATTAGAGTTCTGTACTACTCTCTTTTTATATAAAATATTAGTTTTTATACTTACTTAACACATGTAAACCATAAGCAAAGATGCCATATCCTGTTAATGTACGTATAAACCATTTAAATGTAGTATGACTCAAACTTTTTTCATTTAAAAATAACGCCGGTAGTAGCGTACTCACTGAATATAGTCCAAGTACTTTAACATAACGTTTATTCAATACACTCACCTCTTTTCATATACTATTATATCGAAAAGAGGCTTAGAATAAACAGGTGATTTTCAACATCTTATTGACTATTCTTATAATTTTGTTAAAAGTGTCTCTAAATTATCAAAAGTACTATTCATACCTTCTTCTACACCCATGTCCAACAATTGTTGTGCTGCTTTAGGATCTGGCAATTCTGCTATAGATTTAATCGTAGTTAAACCGTCACTCTTTTCTTCTATATGAATGATGTTATGCATACCTGCCATTTTTTCATCAATATTACCATCTTTGTCTGCAAAGTAATCATAGTAATCAATGAGTATAGGTTCCTTCACTTCATTATAATTAGTCACAGTATAGCTTGTACCTTGAGGCGCACGTATAGCAAAAAATGCATGTCCACCAGTCTGAACATTAAATTGAAATACCTCAGTCTTTGCACCTTGTGGATGAAACCATTGTTCAAATAAAGCACGGTCAGTATAAGCTTTAAATATATTTTGTGCAGTTGTGTTAAAATCTCTCGTAAAAATTATTTTATTTTCCTTAACTTGAAATGTCATTTACGATTCTCCTTCATTCATAATTACATATGATGTTATTTTTTTTACTTTAGCATTTTTGCTATGGCTTTCAAATTCAAAGAAGTCTGCAAAATAAACTGAATCTCCATTTTGAGCAATTTGAGTGCCATGAACTGCGCCTAATTTGCCATGTGAAATATTATGCGTTACTTCCAATGAAGCAATGTCGAATTTATGTTCGTTAATTTCATCATAAAACGCTTCAAAACCATGTAATTCAATAGCGCCAGGAACCTCCCATATAAAATCTTCTGTGACAGCTTCAAATAATTGTGCTTTATCTACTAATATTGAGCCTATTAAAAAATCTAACATTACTTTTCTTTTAGGTGCATTATCACAATTTAAATCTCCCGTTAATTTAAATGGTAAGTCTGACTCGGTTTCATTATTAAAATTCAAGTTGATATCTATTAACGATTCATGAAGAATTTCAATCGCTTTAGGTCCAATACCATGAATGCCTAATAGCGCTGTACGCTCATACTGTGATACTTTTTCCAAAGTTGTTACCCCTATATTATTAAGTGCTTGTGTTGCAGGTCTTCCAATTTTTGGCAATTCTGTTGACATGTTATCTCCCCCTATCTTAGTATCACTATACCCATTTCATCGTTTCATTATTTATCAATAAGCATTAATTATAACTCACTAACTTTTATCGTAAGATAGTTGACAAATCTTACAATTTAAACTACCTTATATTATAAGATAGTGAAAAGAGGGATGATATGTCAATTTCAAATCAAATGATGAAAGGATTATTAGATGGGGCCATATTGGGACTGATTTCTCAAGGTGAAACATATGGTTATGAAATTCTAGATAAATTAAAATCTCAACAATTCCCTGAAATTAGCGATGGCAGTATATATCCAGTATTATTACGACTAAATAAAAATGGTTATGTTACTACAATAACTAAAAAATCGGATACTGGCGGACCAAAACGTAAGTATTATTTATTAACTGAAGACGGAAAAAAAGAATTAGCAAATTTTAAAAGTAAGTGGAACTACTTAAATAATGGGATGAATAATTTAATGAGGAGTGTTGATGTTGTTGACTAAAAAAGCTGAAGATTTTTTACTTAAATTAAGAATCGAATTATTATTTCGTGGCAAGAACGAAGATGAAGTTAATGCGATTGAAGAAGAATTACGTGATCATATTACAATCGCTGAAGAAAACAATGATAATATTGATAATTTACTAAACACACCTATTAAAGATTATGCTGATAACTTTTCTAAAGAATTGAGTTTAACTAAAGGTATTCATAAATACATACTTTACATTATTTCATTTATGATTGTAATGACAACTGTTCCAAGAATGCTGGATAATTCATTCCAGTTAAGCTTATCTTTAATACTCTATATTTTGTTCATCTTTATTGGTTCTTTTGTATTGGTATTGTTTGTAGTAAAAAAAGTAATTATGAGATGGGGCGATAGTAAGAAAACATATGTTGCTGCTTTCGTTATTGCACCTGTTATTTTCGGAATTTACTTACTGTGTGAATTCGTGTTACGTAACCATCCATTATTTGTTTTTTGGTCACCCGATCAAACTACTAACTTTACAATGGGACTAATACTTTTATTAATTACAATGATTACTTGTTTTGTATTAAAACAAAAATATTTTGCTTTTTTAATATTAGTCTTATGTCTCCCAGACCTTATTGGAAGAATATTTACTGGTGGAGATCATACAAACTATAATTTCGTACTGATTACTAGTATCGGTACTATAATTATTCTCTGGAGTGTTAGTATTTATATATTCTTTAAATATTGGCGTGAGAGAAAAGAAAAAAGTCATTAATCTATATAAAAATAGCTACTAGATACCTATATTAGGTTATCTAGTAGCTATTTCTTTTAATAAGCGTTAAATTTTAGACGTTTATGTTTCTTAGTCTTCTAAAGCAAATTCTATACTAGCTTGGAATTTCACATCTTTACCAACCATTACGCCGCCTGTTTCCAGTTTTTGGTTAAATGACATGCCGTATTTTTCGCGATTGATTGTACCATTTACAATAAATCCTGCAGTTGTTGCACCATTTAATGGATTTTTACTTGAACCTTCATAAGAAGCATCAAAAGTTTCTTCTTGAGTTACATCTTTAATTGTTAAATTACCCGTTACTGATTTTTCATCTACTGAAGTAATTTCAAATTTTACATCTGGATAATTTTCAGAATCAAAGAAATCTCCACTACGTAAATGACCATCACGGTCTGCTACGTTTGTATCAATTGAGTCAGCTTTAATTACAGCTGTACCTTTAAGTGATTTTAAATCATTAATGTCGCCTTCTAAGTTTACATCGAAATCTTTAAATTTACCTTTAACGTTTGAAATCATTAAGTGCTTCACTGAAAATTCTACTACTGAATGTGCTGGATCAAAATTAAATGTTGTCATAAAAAACATACCTCCAAAGTATTATTAGTTTATTTGATACATTTAGTATACCAGATATATTTATTATATCAAGTGAAAAGTTTGCACTTTTCATCTACTTTTAATTTCATTCCCTTAATTCACTTTTTTATTCAATTTAAATTTAAAAAGTAATTTAACTTACAGTAAATTTCAATATTAATGCGCTAGCATCTCTGCTTTGATTTCTTTACTACTTAACGCTTTAGGATAATATGTCGGCCAATTATCTAATTCTTTCATCACTTTTTCTTTATCATTACCTATAAATATATGATAGTGATGTGCTTTCTTAGGTGCAATATTATGGTCACTAAATTGGACGTACTTAGGTAAATCTTTATCTTCATTACCCTCTAATTTAAATGTATATCTTACACCTCTGTTGCCTTTTTCATATTTCAAAATATCTTTGCCATCATACTTATATTTACCTGACGCTTTTTTGCCGTTCTTCTCAAACGTAATTGAGTCACTTGTGATATTGATATTATCTATATCTGTTTTATAACCCTTTTCGTAATACGCTTTATATTCTTTTGCTGTCATTGAATCATCTTCTTCAGCTTTATGCTTCATCACATCATCTAATGATCCATCTTTCAAATATGGATATACTGATTGCCAATCACCTTTATAATCCGCTAATGGTCTATCTTTAACTTGGTTATCTTTAAAGTAACCCTCTGAAATTGCTTTTTCATGTTTGCCTTGCTGTTTATCATCATTTACTTTGATATCGTTACTTAAAGCTTTATCAATGTTTTTTATATTTTTATTCATAAGGGATTGATAGGTTAAATCCTCATCCTGTTGTTGTTCTTTATTAAGAGATTCCATATTATAAAATTTTAATGGCTTAGCCTTTGTTTCTTTACGAATTGTATCTGTAACTTTATTTGAAACATTATCTTCATATAAAATATATTTTGCTCCTGAATCATTAATTTCATTAACTATTTCTGTTAAAGCTTTTTGAGATGGGTCTTCTGCATTCATGTTTTGAACACCTTTTTGTACAAAACCATATCTTTCAGATAAATAACCCATTGATTCGTGAGAAATAAACACAGCATTACCTTGTTTATCTTTTGTAACATCTTTCATTTTGTCATCTATTTTTTTCAGTTCTTTATCTAGTTTTTTATAATTTTCTTCATAATCTTTTTTGTGTTTTGGATCTTTTTTAATTAATTCATCTTTGATTTCTTTAGCAAAAGTTTGATTGAATTTAGGATCTAACCAAACATGCGGATCATATCCTCCATGATGATGTCTCTCGTGCTCATGCCCCTCTTCTTCTTCGTGACTATGTTGATCTGTAAGTAGTTGGGATTTGTCTAATTTATCTTCTAGCGATAATTTTTTATCTTCATCTTTTATCGTTGATGCCACTTTTTTAGCAACAGGGTCTAGGTTGTCCCCTGTGTATAAGAACAAATCTGATTTACTCGCATTAATTATGTCTTTTTGAGTTGGTTCATAGCTATGTAAGTCTGTGCCTGCTGGATAAATTGATTCTACTGAAACATGTTCTCCTCCAATTTCTTTAGCAAATGATTTTAGCGGAAAAACTGTTGTATTAATTTTTATTTTATTTTTGTCACCTTCACTTCCTTTTTCATTCGTATCAGCTTTGCCACATCCTGCTACGACAATTGCAAATGTAATGACCAAAGATATTATGTATAGTGTTTTTTTCATTCTACATCCTCCTATAAATAGTAATGCTTACGATTTAAAATTATAAACTCCCTTCGACCAAAACGCAATACTAAATAATAATGATTACGATTTATTTTCATGTAAAAGAAAAGCCTAAAGTACATTGTTATTACAATTTTTTGTACTTTAGACCTATTAGTTACTCGTTTTTCTCTATTAATTTTTTATAATTGTCGTAATCATACGGATCTTCCACTTTTTCTCCACCTATATAAACTGTAGGTGCGGTATCAATATTTTTATCTTCAGCTTGTTCTTTATCTTTCTGAGCTGCTTTCCATGATTTACTATCTTCAGTTTTATAATCTTTTTTAATTTTTTCTTTTTGTTTACTGTCGATACTTAATTTATCAATTTGTTTATCAACCAGTGACTCAGTTATCCATTCTTTTTCAGCATCGCCTTGTTGTTCAAACATTAATTTTTGAAAATCTAAATATTGCTTCGGTGCAATTTGCTGTACTGCATGACCAGCTCTCGATCCAATAATCGAATCATCACCAAGAAAAGCCATATTCACAAATTCATAATCCACTTTATCTTTATCTATATAATCTTTTTTAAGTTTAGGTATAATATTACTTTCTACTTTTTTACAATAGGAGCATTTAAAATCACCATATTCTATAATTTTAATTTTCCCATTGGCATTTTGCTTGTCATCTTTATGTGCATCCTCATCACTTGAGCAAGCAGTTATTAATAACATAGTAGCTATCAAACCTAAACATAGCCATAATTTTTTCATATGCTTTCAAAAACACCTCAATTTTAGATATCGCTAAATAAAATTATTCTTTAATATCCATATTTTCTTCTTTATAATCAGGTTCATGTTTGTGTGTATATGCTTTCGAATTAAAATCTTTTAAATGTTTTGCTTTATCGTCTTCAAATTTATAAGTATAATAATGTACTTCTTCGTCTTCTTTAAAAGGCTTATAAGCAAGCATGACATATTTACCCTTTTCATAAACGTATATATTCGCATTCTTTTTGTCGAATTTTTCTTCAAGATCACCTTTTTGTTTTTCAGATAAGTTCTCTTGATATGTTTGTTGTTTATTTACTGCTTTATCTATTTTATCGGCATACTTCCCACTAATACAGCCTGCTACAATAATCGTCGATATAGCGATCATGATCAATAACTTTTTCATTATTTGGCACACTCCTAAATCCAGTTTAACTATTCATGAATCACCTTTAAAATATACTTCTTCCATAAATATTATCATACAATGAACAACTTAAATGTTCTAGAGTGATTTTAAATTCATTCTTTTTAAATATTTTATTTTTACGAATAAAAATTCGGCTCGACAATTTATGTCAGGCCGAATTTATTGTTAATCTGCTAAGTGCATTTTAATTGCTAATGCACCATAATTTAATTCGTCAGTTTGCGAATATATTTGATATATGGCTGCTAATTTTTGAGAAAGCTGTTCTTCCTCTTTAGCACCGATTTCTTTATTTGTATAATGATTAATCAATGCTTGAAATGAAGGGAAACCCACCGTTTCTGTGACGACTACATTGACTTGTTCATCCGTCTCGAGATTTGTAAAAATAATAGTATCTCCATTTTGTACTTCTTGTCTTTTTTCATCATTTAATCTTACTTCGATTGTTTTTGTCCCATTTTTAACTAGATGAAATGGCTCATTATTTAATTTCATCGAATGTTCTATGATACATACACTCCATTCTTGTATTTATGTGGTTATTTATGTTTAAAAATATCACAATTGCAAATGTAATTACAGTGTTGTCTATAGTGCTTCGTAACATTAATCTATTATAATTCTTTTTGTTCTGCTCGTATCTTGCGTTGACTTTTCAGCATAAACACACTGAGTAAACTGATAATAGAAATAATAACTGCAAACCAAAATGCGCCATGATACCCACTTAATAAAGCTTCATGTTGTATTTGAGCTGCCATCTCTTGTTTTCCAATACCTTTATAATTACTCATATCAGGTGTGAAGTTTTTAGAAACTTGGGTCATCACTGTAATTAAGCCAGCTGTACCAATAGAAGCTGAAATTTGTTGCACTGTATTCGTCATTGATGAACCATGTGCATTCATCTCACGTGATAACTGGTTCATTGTATGTGTCATTAATGGCATCAATCCTAATGCAATACCTATCATGCGAATTGCATATACCGTTGCAAGAATTGCTGGTGAAGTCTGTTCGTCCATTATTACAAAATAAGAAGTCGTTATTACAACAATGGACATGCCAATTAATGCTAATATTTTAGCACCATACTTCTCATATAAAAATCCTGAAGCTACTGACATTATACCCATTACAATTGCACCAGGTAATAATATAAGCCCAGATTGAAGCGCTGAGTCTTTCATTATATTTTGCACGAACATTGGTAATATTGTTTCGGATCCAATCATTGATATCATTGTAAATGCCATAATTATAATACCTACAGCAAATTGACTGTTTTTGAATACTGAAAAATCTAGTAATGGCGTTTTTAATTTTGTTTGGCGGATAATGAAAGCTGTTACTAAGATAAGTCCGCCTATTACAGTTGTTAAAACTACTGGATCATTCCAACCATCACGTGAAATCGAACTTGTACCATAGAGTAAACCACCAAATCCTAGTATGGATAATATGATGGATAATACGTCAACTGGTACTTTTCTATTCGTACCCACGTTTTTCACAAACTTAAGTGCTCCGATGAATGTTAATGCTGCGATTGGTGCAACAACAAAGAAAAGTGAACGCCAATCAAAGTATTCAACAAGTACACCTGATAACGTTGGCCCTATGGCTGGTGCTAAACCAATTACTAAACCAAATGTCCCCATATACTTACCACGCTCATGAGGTTCAAAGATGTCTAATATTGTAGTCATCATCAGCGGTAACATAATTCCAGATCCTAATGCTTGAACAATTCTTCCCCCTAATAAAATTGAAAAATTAGAGCTAAATCCTGCAATTATAGTACCTATAAAAAATATTAATATTGCTGTTAAAAATACTTTCCTAGTTGAAAATCGTTGAATCACCATCGCTGATAATGGGACAACTACGCCATTAGTCAATAGAAAGGCTGTTGTGAGCCATTGCACTTGTGTGTAATCTATTTGAAAATCTTTCATTATACTTGGTAATGCTGTTGTTAATAACGTTTCATTTAAAAGTCCAAAGAAACCGCCAAGCAACATCATTAATATCATTAATATTTTGGCTTTTTGATTCATATTCTGTCTCCTGTTTTCCTATTAGTCTATCAACCATAAAATAGCTGCATTTATGCATTATACATATATTTCAACGACATCACATTAAATAAACTTAAAAACATTGCAAATCGTCGTAATTATTTTTTTATGCACAACCCCTATCTTTAAATCGTAATAATTACTATTTACAAAATATTTATGATACTTCATAATACACATAGATAAAGGAGGTCATATTTTATGAAATTAGATGTACAAACAGCACGTCGTAACTTAAATAGTCCTAATATAAAGACACGAAAACGTGCGCGCAAGATTATTCAGCAACACAAACGTAATAAATAATATTTCTACTTAAATACGTTAATTTTAAATTATAGTGACAGCTTAAATTCCCTCCAGAATGGTGTTTGTCAATTTCTATTAAATTATGCGGATTTTCTACATAAATTAATTCTCATATAACTGTGTGATAATGATGCATAAGAAGACGGACAGAAATCTAATTTTTCTAACAAAATTTCGTCGTCTCACCCCAGCACTGCCAACTAGAAAAATCGAGACTGAGACATGTGATATGTCTCAGTCTCTTACTTTTCATCAAGACAATAATATACTTAAAAATATTATAATTAAAGTATATTATTGCCTTTACTTTTTTCGGTAAAATAGTGTTGTACACCAATAATTTTATTTGAAAGGAGAATTTTATGCAACTTTTAACTATAGAAAATATTAACAAACGGATTAAGAAGCAAAAAATTTTAAAAGACATTTCATTCACTCTTAAGCAGGGCGAGGTCGTAGGTTTAGTCGGTGCTAATGGAGCTGGGAAAACAACGTTAATGAAAGTGATTTTAGGACTTTCTAATTATCAATCCGGTTCACTTAAATTACATGGGCCTATGAATAATAACCACATTGGCGCTTTAATTGAAAGCCCTGGAGTGTATCCTTTCCTTACCGGTTACGAAAACATGAATTTAATTAATGAAGATAAAGAAAAAGAAAACATGGAACAAATTATAAAAAATTTAGAAATGTCTCAATTCATACATAAAAAAGCTAAAGCATATTCTTTAGGAATGAAACAGAAATTAGGTATTGCACTTTCCCTTCTAAATCAACCTCAACTCGTTATCCTAGATGAGCCTATGAACGGATTAGATCCAAAAGCAGTGAGAAATGTAAGGGAAACTATTTTAAGTCTCAAAGCACAAGGTGTTTCGTTTCTTATATCAAGTCATATGTTAGGTGAACTCGTTAAAGTGACTGACTCGATTTTAATTATTGATAATGGTGCTATCGTTAAAGAAACGACAATGGAAGAACTCAATAATTCGAATGAAAGTGATTTGGAAAATGTATTGCTTAATATTATCGATCATAAGGAGGAGAAAAAATAATGGGAACATTGATAAAACAAGAATTATATAAAATTTTTAAAAAGAAATCATCAATTATTATACCAATCATTATTTTTATCATCATGATTGGTTTAGCTATTTTAAGCAAAAACTATTCGAATGTAATTGAGTCAAAGTTGCTACTTGAACAAGGTTATAGTGGCTTTTCTTGGATTATCTTTTTGATGATAATTCAAGCAAGTACAATTATTACTATGGAATTCCATTACGGTACAATTAAAAATTTACTTTATAGAAATTACACAAGAACAAGTATTATTTTAAGTAAATTTATTGCCTTGTTTATCTACTCTCTAATTGTATTTGTACTTTGTATTCTAATTAGTTTGCTACTTAACCTTACATTTTTCTCTGACATCGATATTTTAAAACACTCAGGAGAACAATTATCTCCATTACAAAGTTTATTATTAACATCATTAGCAACTTATGTAGGTATGTGGCTCATTTTAAGTTTAACGTTGTTACTTTCTTGTATACTTAAAAGTCCAGGCGTCTCAATCGCTGTCGGTATAGTTTTCTATTTTGCTACTTCGATACTCGCTGGCATTTTATTTATGGCAATTGAGCAATGGGAATGGCTTAAATGGAGTCCTATTAATATGTTAAATCTAAGTGTCCAAATTCTCGATAATGATATATACAAAAAAATGACAAAATTAGAATTACACGAATTACTTATTGGTAATATTGCATATATTGTAGTTTTCTTAGCATTAGTAGTTTTAGTCTTTAGAAAAAAGAACGTTTAATTTTTACTCCTAAGATAAGTTATTAAAACCAGACTCTCATGATGTGTTCTAGGTAAGCAAGCACGAAATTATAATATATAACAGCCCTGAATTTTATAAATTCAGGGCTGTTATATATTATATCTAGTTTATTACTTAGCTTTCATCATAAATAATATTTATCCGTCACTTTTAAATCATCTGTTAATTCATAAATAAGAGGTGCGCCTGTTTTTATTTCATAATTAACAATAGCTTCGTCAGATATATCCTCTAAATATTTAATTAGTGCTCGTAATGAATTACCATGAGCAGAAACTAATACTGTCTTATCATCTAATAACTGTTGAGAAATTTGATCATTCCAATATGGTATCACTCTAACCAAGGTATCTTTTAAGCTTTCAGATTCTGGCATAACTCTTCTATCTAAAAGTTCATATTTTCTATCATTTAAATAACTATTTCGTTGTTCTTCATTTTGCTTTGGTGGTGGTGTATCATATGATCGTCTCCAAATATGAACTTGGTCTTCACCAAATTCTTCACGAGCATCATTTTTATTTAAACCTTGCAATCCGCCATAATGACGTTCATTTAATCTCCAAGATTTTATAATTGGTATAAATAACTGATCAGATTCATTTAACAAATGATATGTCGTTTTAATAGCTCTTTTTAACAGAGACGTGTAAACAATATCAATTTCTATACCTTGGTCTTTTATTTTTTTACCAGAGGTAATTGCTTCATTTCTACCCTGTTCAGATAAGTTTACATCTGCCCATCCTGTAAATAAGTTTTTAGCATTCCATATGCTTTGCCCATGTCTACATAAAATTAGTTTTGGCATAATATTTCCTTCTTTCCATTAAGTAAAATATGGTTTTATACGATATTTACAGGAATGTTACAGCAATAATACTTATTGTTTATAGTTGCAAAGCTGACCACTCACCTATTCCTGCACTTATTATCGCATTTCTATATTAAAATTATAACAATTTACACTTTATTTTGAAATGATTGTATTCATTTATTCATAAAAGATACTTTCTTTTTATTTTTCTGTAACCTACTCACCATTTTTTGATGTTACAGTTATAAACGTTGAAATAAGAAAACAGCAAATAACTATTATTTATTAAATTTTTAAATACTTAAATGTAAAAACATAACCTGTGATATTTCATATTGTATACAGGTAAATCTATTAGGAGGATTTTAAAAAATGAAAAAATTATTATTAGCATCTTTCGCATCGATTACTATTGCAGCAACTGGTTTAGGAGTGAGTTCAAGTGTATCAACAGCAGACGCAGCTGAGACATCAACACAACAAACTAACAATGACGTATACAGTGAATTTATAGAAGCAGGCGGCACTAAAGCGCTATGGGATAATATTGTAATGCCTGAATCAAGCGGTGACCCTGAAGCAGTAAACGAATTGGGCTATAAAGGTTTAGGACAAACTAAAGAAGCTTGGGGCACTGGCACAGTTGAAGAACAAACTAAAGGTATGATTAACTACGCTGAGGAGCGTTACGGTTCAATAGAAGCAGCTATCGATTTCCGTCTAGCTAATGGCTGGTGGTAATTAATGCCACCTATTCAAGCACTACGTGTAAGAATAGATTGTTTTAACACATAAAAAGAGACCTGAAATTACTTTCAGGTCTCTTTTTATGTTATTAACTCAATTATTTATCAAATAACTATATTTTCCAGCGTAAAGGCTCGGACCGTATCTTAGGCAAGTAATTATAGAATTTACATATGTTAAAAAGTCGGAACAAAAAAACTGCCAACAATTGTCGACAGTCAGAAATTAATTACAAATATATTTAGTTTGAATATTATTTATTTTTAATTATTGTATAGATGCTGGTTCGGGATGTACATAAACTGAAGAAATACCTTTTTCATGCATATGTTGTTCTACTTTGTCACAGATATTGTGCGCATCTTCTAAAGATAAATCCGATTCTACGACAATAGTTACATCTACAAAAATACTACTGCCATGGTATCGTCCTTTAATATTTTGCACATCAATCACATCTTCTATTTCTAAAACATAATTTTTGTAAGCTTCTAATTCTTGTTCATTAAACCCATCACTTAAAGTAAAAATTGATTCTTTAAATATTCTAAAACCAGTGTAGATAATAAGTAAACCTAAAATCGTTGCTAATACTGTATCAAGAATTGGCAAACCAAATTGTGTAAAAATTAAACCTACAGCTGTTCCAATACTAACTAACGCATCTGATAAATTATCCTTTGCCGCTGAATTTAGCGAACTACTATTCGTTCGTCTAGCTAACTTTTGATTAATATAAAATACTATCAACATAATAATGCCACTTATAACACTGACATATATCGTAATTACATTAGGTGCATGGTGATCTTTAGAAAAAATTTCAGGAACACTTTCTATAACAACTTGTATACCTACAAACATGATAATAAACGAAACGAGTAACGTTGAAATATTCTCTGATTTTAAGTGTCCATAAGGATGGTTTTTATCCGCAGGCTTAATAGAAATTTTCAGTCCTATAATAACCGCTAACGAAACTACAATATCAGTCATATTGTTTAAACTATCTGCTCTAACTGCTGCTGAATCGTACATAGAGCCAATAATAAATTTGGCAATTGAAAGAACGATATATACAATTAAACTTAAATAAGCGCCTTTTTGCGCTGTTTTCAAATTTTCACTTTGTGTCATATCTGTTGTCCACCTTAATTAATATAGAACATTTATTATGACCTATCCCAAGCATATTTACAACAATTTTTATTCAAAAATTATTTAATATAAAAAATCTAATTATTTTTTTAGCCTTTCCTAAATAAAGTTGTTAAATTGTACAAAAACAAAAGCCATCACTATTCTAACTTTACTTTTAAGTCTTAAAAAAATCAGTCTTTCAGTATATATTTTGATAAAACAAAAGTAATAGGTATCGTTATAATTAATCCTGCAAACGGGGCTATTACTGAAGAAATATGAAACCACTGTACGAATATATACAATAGCAATGTCTGCATACCCATATTTACAACTTGTGTTAACGGAAATTGAATAAATTTACGCCATGTGGGTTTTACTTTATATACAAAATGGCAGTTTAAATAATATGAAATTATAAAACTAACCATAAACCCGCTTACATGACTGACTAGGTAATTTAAATCTATTAATTTTAATAAGATAAGGTAAACGATGTAGTAATTTAATGTATTAATGCCACCAACAATGATGAACTTTATAATTTCATAGTGGGTTTTATTTAAATTCATCTGCTTACTCCTTTGATTCATATTTATAATTATTTCGCACGTTCTGTTTGTTTTTTAGTATGTAAATTATCATTGCATTTCTAAATTCATATGGGATAATTATTTAGTTACAGAATAATTAAACTTGTATGTAATAATGCATAAGAGAGAAATTTAAAGGAGTACTTAACATGGACAAAACTTCAAATCGCCAAATACCGCTAATTGTTATTATTGTGTTAGGTATTATGACTACTTTTGGTCCTTTAACAATAGATATGTACGTTCCATCATTACCAAGTGTACAAAGTGATTTTAATACAACCGCTTCTCAAGCGCAACTCACACTGTCTTTCGCTATGATAGGACTCGCAATAGGACAATTTATCTTTGGACCTTTGTCAGATGCATATGGACGTAAAAAGATTGCTTTGATCATTATCATATTATATGCAATAGCTTCATTTATTGCAGTATTCGCAACTTCTATGTCTACTTTATTAACAATTCGTTTGATACAAGGTTTGACTGGTGGCGGAGCCATCGTCATCGCTAAGGCCTCTATAGGAGATTTACATAAAGGTAAAGCCTTAGCCAAAGGTCTAGCTTCACTTCTTGTCGTGAATGGGATTATTACTATTATCGCTCCACTGATCGGTGGTTATGCCTTAAGTGTCTCAAACTGGCAAGCTATTTTCTTTATTTTAACAATTGTTAGTATGATCATATTCTTTTTTGCCCTTTTCAAAATGGAAGAAACAAGAACAGCTGATCTTTCAAAACTTAACTTCGGCACTATTTTTAAAGACTTTGGTTATTTGTTGAAAAAACCAGCTTTTGTTTTTCCTATGTTGCTGCAAGGATTGACGTATGTGATGTTATTCAGTTTTTCATCTGCAGCCCCTTTTATTACACAAAAAATTTATGATATGACCCCCCAACAATTTAGTGTGCTATTTGCAATTAATGGTATTGGATTAATTATCATGAGTCAGCTCACTGCTATTTTAGTTAGCTATATCAATCGTTATGTATTACTGATTGCACTAACAATGATACAAATTGCAGGCGTCGTATTAATTTGTATCACACTCATATTACACTTACCAACCTGGGTTTTAGTCATCGCATTCTTCTTAAATGTTTGCCCAGTAACAGGGATTGGTCCGCTAAGCTTCACATTAGCAATGGAATCTCGTACAGGTGGTAGTGGCAACGCCTCTAGTTTACTCGGTCTTTTCCAATTTATTCTAGGTGGTGTGATATCACCGTTAGTTGGTTTACAAGGCGGATATAGTGTCATGCCATATTTAACGATTTTAGTTATTACTACGGTGCTAATTATTTCATTAGAACTTGGCTTAAAATTCACTACCAGAAGAAGTGTATTGAACAAATAATCTATATAAAACAAGTGGGACACCAGTCCTATTATTAAAGGGAGCTCCCAAATATTTGGAGGCTCCCTTTTATTTTTTGTTACTATGATTTATCTAAACGATAGGAAGCCATATTTCTGTAATATATTCTTCTGATCTAATTGGTCCCTCTTTATACAACTCAAAAAATGGCGCATCGCGAAATTCATAATCTAATGTAGGTAAAATATGTCTATTTATCTTTTCCATACCTTTTTTAATAGACTCAGGTACTGGCCCTTTAGCATCAAAGACAATGTATCTACCCTCAGATAATTCTGTTCGCTGCCATTGCGCTTCATCTGTATCATTGGTAACACCAATGAGGCAATGGACTTCACCATTAGCATGAGGCTTATAAACAGCCAATAGCCCTTGCAATTGATTATTACCTAGTGGCATTAATTCCTGTTTCTTCCCTTTATCATCAAAATCCATCCAGAAATTAAATATATCTTCTTGCGCTTTTTGACCAGTACCATACTCCTTTTTCACACCTAAAACTGAAGTCCGTGATAGCGTCTCTAATCTATATTCCATACACATCCACCCCTTTTTGTTATTATAACCAAAATACATATACAATTTCTATCGTGAACTATTATATGGATATTCAGGCATCTTAATATGCATCTTCAAATAATGGTTATATAATAAAATAAATTTCAAAACAATTCCATTTTTACAAATCAAGCAAGGAGCCATAGCATGAGTCGAAAAATTTTATCTGTAAAACCAATTAGTCAGCTTTTTCCTATTCCAATGGTTATGGGATGTGAAGGCGTATCCGCTGCCATGATACTACAATTTAATGAACACGCTATTCCAGCTACACAAATTATGAAACATTGGCCTAGACATGCAAATAACCCTTATAAAGGCTATGTGGGCAATCATCTATGGATTAAACGGGGGCGCATCACCAAACAATATTCCCGACTGCTTTAGTTCCTCATTTAAAACAATACGATGCACATATCAATGACAGTACTGGACAATCTTTAAATGACCTATGTAGCATTATTGATCAAGGCCAACCAGTCGTAATTTATCACACTGTGCTAGGTCAGCGTCCTGAGAAACGTACATTTAAATTAGATAACCATCCCACTCAGTTAGTGTCCAATATTCATGTCACTGTACTCATCGGTTATGACGAACATCATTATTATTATATTGATCTACTATGGTCAGATTTAGGTAAAATAATACTTGTTCCTGCAATCATACCCAATCAATTTCAAATTATTAAAATCAAAAAAGCTAAATTAGAACATAGTTATAACGCACCTGGTCGCATGAGTTTTTATATTCAACCATCATAATGTTGACAAAATAAAAATAGATAGGACGACATATAAATTTAATTTACTTTCATATTCTCGCCCCTACAAGGTTACTAAAAAATTGAAATACTATATAATGCATGATTGATTTCCTGTTCTATATCAGCTGAACGCCATTCTCTTTGATAACCTAAACATGGACAAATGTATGTGATACCGCGTTCTTCAAATGCATTTCTAAAATGAACATGCCCCATAATGCTATAGCGAATATCGTATTGTTGATATAGAGTATCAAAATCTGATGTTCCTATAAACGCATTAAAATAATCAAATATACGATGTGGCATCGGCACTGCAAATTTTGGATGCGTTACGATATGTGTCATAAGTATCACTTTTTTGTGTTTAACTTTTTCAATATCCTTTGCCGTTTGTTTGGCTGCAATGCGAGATAGTTTTCTATCTTCCATAGGCCAATCAATTTTCACTTTATCTTGCCATGTTGCACCGTAATACTTTCTACGAGCAATTCTTTCAATTGAAAATTTAGGATCCGCATACGTATAATCATACCAGCCTGTGTTCCCAACAATGGCCCATTCATCATTTATGTCATAAGGTTTTCCAATTAAGCACGATTCCATCGCCATATAAAAATCTAAAATCTCAGCTGATGTGGCACCTGTATCTGTAGACCAAAAATCGTGATTTCCCGGAATAAATAATACTTTTATTTGTGTTGTGCTTTCAAGCCGCTCAATAAATTGCTGTGTTAAGTTATAATTATTGGAGATATCTCCTGCAATTAGCAACATTTCTATACCTCGCTGATTTATAACTTTAATTAATACTTGTTGATAATCTTCAGGTTTCAGTGTCTTATGTCTATCTACATGCAAATCTGAAATCATACCTATTCTCATTTTCATCACATTCCTCTACTTCATAACAGTATCATTATTACATACTCTCTTATAGTTCATTAAGTAATCCGCATAATTTTGAATTGTTCTAATTAATAAAATAAATATAAATCATTAACACAACGTCATCACGTAATATATTTATTCTACATTACTATTGAAAGTGTAAATATTTCTTTTTAAAAATAAATGATGCTATAATAATATCAATTTAGTATATAAAGGAGGACATTCTATGGAGTTTACAATTAGAGCCTTGTCCGAAGAAGATAAGCACGGTAAAGCGATAGTTCATTATGAAAGTTGGCTGGAAACTTACGATGACATAGCTAAGAATGATTACTTAGAAAAACTTGATAAAGAAAAGTTTATCAAGCAGTCCTCCTTACATGATGTACCAACATTAGTTGCTATTGTTAATAACGAAGTTGTAGGTTTTATTTCCTATGGCAAGACACAAACATCAACGTCTTCAGACGATTGGAGCGAAATCTTCGCATTATATCTATTAGAAGAATATCAACGTCATATGATTGGCTTTGCGCTAACACAGCGTGCATTAGAGTTATCTTATCCAGATAATGTAATGCTATGGGTTGTAGAGGAAAATGACAATGCCATCAATTTCTATGAACAGGTAGGCTTTAAACGAACGCCTGAAAAAAAACCTACTTATCTCGGTAAAACATATAATGAAATAAGAATGAACTTCACAAGAACTGAACACGAGCAATAATTAAATCATAATAAACAAAGCGTACCTCCTACATAATGTAGACGTACGCTTTGTTTATTATGATGTAAGTTTTAGTGTGTTTCTCCTAACGCTACTTTGATATCTTTATCTGATTCAATGACCACTTCAAGTGCTACTTTCAAACCTTTAGCGATTGTCTCTAGAGACATCGATGGCTTTTCTACTTTATCTGTAACTTGTTCAGGTATGAATGGAACATGGATAAAACCAAATTTAATATTTGGAAACTTTGTCGCCTCTAAGTAACCAAGTTGATATAAAATATGATTACATACAAATGTGCCAGCTGTATTGGATAAACGTGCAGGTACACCTTGTGATTTTATTCCCTCAGTCATACGTTTAACCGGTAGATTAGAAAAGTAAGCAGCTGCTCCTGTTGTTTGTATGACTTCATCAAGTGGTTGATTGCCTTCATTATCTGGAATACGTGCATCATCTATATTGATTCCGACACGTTCCGGTGTTAATTCAAACCTACCACCTGCTTGTCCAATTGCTAAAACAATATCATATTCTTTTTGATTTAATTGTTCTTCTACGACCTCTTTACTTTTATGAAATACAGTTGGTATTTCTAATTTATCTATCTTATGACCATCAATTTCATCTGGCAAAAGTTTTACAGCTTCTAAAGCAGGATTAATTGCTTCTCCACCAAAAGGATCGAAACCCGTTATTAATATATTCATCATTTAATAGCCTCCTTTATTTTTAATTCACTAACGCTCAATAATTATGATTTAAAAAGCCCAAAAATACATTAAACCAATGTGTACAAAAATTAATATAAACGCGATAGGTGCTTGTGCTTTAATAACGCCAAATTCATCTTTCATTTCTAATAATGCTACTGGCAATGTATTAAAGTTTGCTGCCATAGGTGTTAACAACGTTCCACAAAATCCACCTGTCATTGCTAAAGCACCAGCTATAACAGGGTCTCCACCTTGAGCTATAACAAATGGAATACCAATACTTGCTGTGATAACCGTAAATGCTGCAAAAGCGTTGCCCATTAGCATCGTAAATAATACCATGCCTAATACATATGCTGTCGCTCCTAATAAATGATTGCCTTCCGATAAAAATGAAGATAGCCCTTTAGAAATAACATCTCCAACACCACTCACAGTAAATAGCACACCTAAAGCTGCTAAAAACTGAGGTAATATACCTACAGTGCCAATCTGTTGTGTTAATCTATCACTATCATAGAGTACATATTTGCCATTAGGTTTAATTACAACATAAGCTGCTAATAACCCTAAAACAGAGGATACACCTAAACCAATTGCGCCACCTAAGGGCGTCCAATTTGATACCGCGATTGCAGCCACAGCTAGTATAATAGCTGGAATAAATAATTTATTACCATATTTTTTTGCACCTTTATCCCCTGTTGTTTCATCAACATCAATGATATTTTTGATTATTACTTGCTTAAATAATGTTAATCCACCCATTACTAAAATAAATATACCGTTTATTACATTTGATATATAAGGACCTATGATAAAAGTTGTTGCTAGCAAAATCCAAAATAGTGCTGTACCATACTTCTTCTGATGTGACGAAGCTTTTAATACACGATATGCTGTATAAAGTAATTGTAAACCTATTAATATGTAAAAGAGTTCTAAAATATTATTTAATGTATTTTCACTCATTTTTGTTCACCTGCTTCGTGCCATACTTTTTCTCTAAATACTTATCAAACCTTATGTTATTAATCCACACAATAATGAAAACGATAATTGCAATTGGTAATGATGCGAGAACAAGATCGACTGCATCTACTTTAATGCCTAATGACTGAAACGTTCCAACCATTAGTAATACACCTGCTGCGCCAACAAATAAATTTTGTCCAAAGAAATTACCATAATTTTCCATTGCAGAAGCTTGTGCTTTTATCTTCTCAATATCTGTTGCATCGACTTCTTCATCTTTTAAGTTATAACGTGTTTTTAATGCACCTTGTACCATCGGATTAATCAGCGGCCTAACAAATTGTGGATGTCCTCCTATGCGAATCGACGCCACACCTGCTAGCTCTCTAATAACTAAATAAATTGTCATCAATCGTCCACTCGTTACACGCTTCACCTTTCCTATTAAATTAGAAGCTTGTTTTTTCAATCCAAACCTCTCTATTAATCCAACCATCGGTAAAGTTAAAATGAACAACGTCACCAACCTATTATCTACAAACGCCTTGCCCAATGTATCTAGAATTTCATAAATATCTATTCCTGATACAATACCAGTAACTACTGCGGCAATTAAAATTACTGCAATAGTATCAACTTTAAAGACAAAGCCTAATATGATAATCAAAATTCCTATTAATTTTAACCATTCCATAAAATCCCTCCTTTTTACTATAGTATAAATTTATTATTCCTAAATACAATGAATTTTCAGAAAAATTATGTTGATAACTCGCTTTTATGAAAATCCACAAAAAAGAGCGGGAGTATGAAATCCAATTTTGATTTCATACTCCCGCTCTCACAAAGCTAACTAGAAAAAGTTGCACTTCAAGAATAACTGTTATTTAGTTTAACTTACCCATAAGATTTATTTTTATAACAATTTCAATTCTGACTCAGGAACTTCACGTGAAGGTAATAGCGTCTCAACAATCAATATAATCGTACAAATTATTGACACAACATTTAAAAATATTGCAACGCTATTGATTTGTATAATATCAAACAAGATATTAACAAAAATCGATAAAATAATTAAAATGAGTGCAGTAACCCTTTTTCTACCTGCATCATAAAATCTTCTTAACGTCACTGAAACCATAGGTACCATGATTGCTAAAGCAAATATACCAATAAGTGCAGATAAAATCGCTGCGACAATAAAAGCCCCTGTTATAAAGCTAATTGCGCCGATTAACGCTACGATAAAGATGCCAATGATATGAACCAATACTGGTGTCCAAAACTCTAGTCTATCTGATTTCCCTTTAAAGTCAGCATATCTCTTCCAAAAACTTTTATACGCCTCTATCATATTGTTACCACTCCATTTTCTTCTTATGGAATTACCTGTGCAATGAATATATTCACTAATATATCGCACTAACCTATACACTAACAAGCATTAGTTTATAAAAATTTATTTAAGAAAAGATTACAAGTTATTCTTGTTCTTTTGCTGACTCAATATAAGAATTAATAATTTGTTCTAAAACAACAGGTAATTCTTCAAATGCACTTTTTTTATGCAAACGTTCACTGACTTTATGTGCGTCTTTACCTATCGGTCCACATAATAATATCGGCGCGCTAATAGCTTTAATAACTTCAAATGGTAGTTGATATGTTTTATTAAAATTAGGCGTATTTTTTTCATAGGCAGCAATTTGTTCCATATCTCCATCAAAGTTCAAATAACTACTATCACTAATACCATTAAAATAGTGAACACGTTCACTTTGACGTTGAAATTGATCGCGTAACGTTCGACGCACTAATTCAACTGTTGACTCAATACGCTTATCGTAAGACGAATTAACAGCAGGATAATATGGTGTTGCAAAAAATGTCACTACTGCTGGTGCAATATCTTTACAGGTTTGCATTAACTTATCAGCAACGTTGACACTTTGTAAATGTAACTCATCTGTCTCTTGGATCGCCTTATCAATTTGCATAGTTATATATGCCTCTCCATGTTGTTTAATGGCATATCGCTTTAATTGCTCATATGTGAGCACATTAATTTTCGTATCAAATTCTTTCTCTTGCTCTTCTAATATAGCGAGCCAATCACTTTCACAACGTTCTGTAGCGTGTATTACTGAATCGATAAACTGCCTAAACACATCAACTGGCTTATTTTTAAAAAGAAAAACATTAAATAATCCTTTTGTTCTGAATGGTGTTTGGACATCGTACGCCAATTTATAATCTCTCATATGCAGAGATACTGGAACGGGCGTTGCATCATTTTCAAAAACTTCTCTAAATGCATTGTTGTATTCAATTTCTTGCGTAATATAACTCATCATAAAGTTAGAACTCAAACCATCTAATGGATTACCTACATGCGTTTCTTTGCCATAACATAATACACCAGGCATAATCTTTCCAATTGACCCTGAATATATATAATGCTTTTCATCAGCACCAGCTTGTTGAAAAGTAGGTTCACTATTTAAATGAAGTTGTATATCCAAATGATATTGTTGCTTTAGCTGGGCAATTGCTTCTACTGCTTTGCGCATCCCTGAAGAGTGGACTTCTTCATCTGGCACTGTAACTAAAATTAAATTAATATCCCATGCTTCAACACTAGCTAATTCAATTAATGAAAGATGCAACATGAGCCCTGCTTTCATATCCATTGTGCCACGGCCAAATAAATAGGTGTCATTGTTTAAGTCTTCAATTGCTTCTGCATTTAAATAATGCTGATTTTGGGAAAATAATGATTTTAGTTCATCTGGATTAAACGCATTGCAATGAAAATTACCATAATCTTCTACACCAACAGTGTCATAATGACTAATTAACACAATTGTTTTTGCCGAAGTATTTGCTTGATAAAAGGCAACAACAGCTTCCTTATCATCTTCAGTTTGTGTCAATTGAATATGCTTTTTATGTTCTTGAAAGTATGTAAGTTGTAACAATAACTGCTTTACGAAGTTTGGAAATGTTAGTTCCCCTTCAGAATTCGTCACTGTTGGATGATTCACTAATCTCTTTAATAAATTTAATCGATTTTCGTATGATTGCCATAGCAATTTCGTCACTTTATCCCCTCTATTTGTAAGCGTTTTCTCAAGTATAATATGTATTGAAATTCAATAGCAATAGATTTAATTATAAAAGCGATATTTTAACGTATTTAATAGTTCCTCAATCGACACTTAGTTACAATTGAATGTTCCTAACTATAATATTCTATAAATTAATTAACAGTTTTCAGAAAATTAAAATTACATGTCATTATATCCTTGTAATCTGATAAGGATTGTTGTATTATTCATGTATTATCAATCTTGGAGGTTAATATTTATGACATTATATTTACTAGAAGCAAATGACTTAGCTTTTGCCTCAACAAAAAGCGAATTAGAAAAGAAAGCAGCTGATTTAACAACAGCTGAAGTACCAACGCTTATCGAAGTACAGGCGACAGAAGACCTTACACACGGATACTTTATCGTTGAAGCTAATGATGATACTGAAGCGAAACAATTTTTAGAAGATGCTTCAATTAATATAAATCTTGTTAAAGAAGTACGTTTAGTTGGTAAAGAATTAGAAGACGTTAAAAAAGGTGATGCACATGTAGATTACCTAGTAACTTGGAATATTCCAGAAGGCGTTTCTATGGATCAATATTTAGCACGTAAAAAGAAAAACTCAGTACATTATGAAGAAGTGCCTGAAGTACAATTCCAACGTACTTACGTTTGTGAAGATATGTCAAAATGTATCTGTTTATACGATGCACCAGACGAAGATGCTGTTCGCCGCGCACGTAAAGCTGTAGATACCCCTATCGATGATATCGAGAAAATATAGAAAAACTTATGACTAAAGTCATTAGTTTTTCTTAATGCAATAGCTTAGCTATTGTAATCCTTTATTCTAAAAGTGATTTTTAATCACTAGATTTTCTTATGCAATAGCTAAAGCTATTGTAATCCTTAATTTTGCTTCTCAATGAAATTGAGATTAGTAGTTCTTATGCACTTTTTTCAAAATAAAAAATTAAAACCAATCACTTCACGGGCTATGTGTATGCATAGCCCTTTAGTGTAAGGATAAACCATACTAAAACGATAAGATTAATCGAGGTGTTGTAATGATTCACATTGACCACGTTCAACATCAATTTGGCGATAACCAAGTCATTAATGATTTTGAATTAAATATAGAAAAAAGTAACATCGTAACTTTTATAGGTAAAAGTGGTTGCGGTAAATCAACGTTATTAAATATTATTGGTGGTTTTTTAACACCAACTTCAGGGACAGTAAATATTGATGGAAAAATTAAACAAACACCATCACCTGATTGTTTAATGATATTTCAACACCACAACTTACTTCCTTGGAAAAATATTAACGACAACATACGTATTGGTTTGTCTCAATACATAAGCAATGAAGACATTAATAAACAGTTAAAAACCGTAGATTTAAATCATAAAGGAAAATTATTTCCAGAAGAATTATCCGGTGGTATGAAACAACGTGTTGCGCTTTGTAGAGCACAAGTACACCAACCAAATGTCATTCTCATGGATGAACCTTTAGGCGCTTTAGATGCCTTTACACGTTATAAATTACAAGATCAGCTTGTACGTTTAAAAGAGCGCACAAAAGCAACAATCATTTTAGTTACGCATGATATTGATGAAGCGATTTATCTTTCAGATAATATCGTGCTACTCGGTGAGGGTTGTGAAATTATCAACCAATATAGTATAAAACAATCTCATCCTCGTAACCGCAATGATAGCCATTTATTAAAAGTTAGAAATGATATTATGGAAAAATTTGCGCTAAATCATCATATGGCAGAGCCAGAATATTATTTATAAGGAGTGTTAAAAATTGAAAAAATATATTGCTTTTACTTTAATACTCCTTCTTATTCTTTCTGGTTGTAGTCCAAATAAAAATCAAGATAGTCAAAATGGTGACAATAAAAAACAAACTATAAAAATAGGCTATCTTCCAGTAACACATTCAGCAAATTTGATGATGACAGAAGAAATTCAACAAAAGTCTAAAAAATCTGGTTACAAACTTGAACTCATACGTTTTAATAATTGGCCAGACCTTATGGATGCATTGAACAGCGGTAAAATTGATGGTGCATCTACACTGATTGAACTTGCGATGAAATCAAAACAAAAAGGCTCAGATATTAAAGCAGTCGCCTTAGGTCATCACGAGGGCAATGTGATTATGGGACAAAAAGGTAAGGAAGCTTCTGATTTTCACAATCACGGAGAATACAGTTTTGCTATCCCACATCGTTATTCAACACATTATTTATTACTAGAAGAAATGCGAAAGCAAATGAACTTAAAATCTAACACTTTTAGTTATCATGAAATGGCACCAGCAGAAATGCCTGCAGCGTTAAGCGAAAAGCGAATCTCGGGTTATTCTGTCGCGGAACCATTCGGGGCATTGGGAGAAAAATTAGGTAAAGGCGATACTATAAAGCATGGTAGTGATATCGTTCCAGATGCTTATTGTTGTGCACTCGTACTCAGAAGTGATCTTATTGATCAACATCATACAGTTGCCAAAGCATTCATGTCAGATTATAAACAAGCTGGTTATAAAATGAACAACAAAGAAAAAAGTGTTGATGTCATGGCAAAAAACTTTAAGCAAGATAGAAAAGTTCTAGAACAATCAGCAGAATGGACATCATATGGCGATTTAACAATTAAAAAAGATGGTTACAGTAAAATTACAGATTTAGTAAATGATCATAATCTTTTTAAAGCACCTGCTTATAAAGATTTTGTTGATCCTACGCTATATAAGGAGGGATAAATGAAATGACAGCTAATTTAGTCAAAAAATGGACATTACCAATCATTACTTTCATCATTTTCCTATTTATATGGCAATGCGTAATATGGATTGGAGATTACCAGCCCATTCTTTTACCGGGACCCTTACTTGTAGCAGAAAGTATTTGGCAGTTCATTATTACCGGGGAAATATTCTCACACTTAGGTATTAGTTTATTTCGCTTTATTGTAGGATTTGGATTTGCAGTTATCGTAGGGGTTCCTGTTGGCTTTTTATTAGGACGCAGTAATGCATTATTTGATGCAATAGAACCACTATTTCAATTAATCAGACCAGTCTCCCCTATTGCATGGTCGCCATTCGTCGTTTTATGGTTTGGTATCGGGAGTTTACCGGCGATGGCAATTATATTTATTGCAGCATTTTTCCCAATTGTATTTAATACAATCAAAGGGATTCGAAATGTGGAACCACAATACTTGAAAATTGCATCTAATTTAAATTTAAAGGGTTGGTCATTATACCGAAACATCCTCTTCCCTGGTGCATTTAAACATATTATGGGCGGTATACATATGGCAGTTGGAACAAGCTGGATATTCTTAGTTTCTGGTGAAATGATCGGTGCACAATCTGGACTTGGATTCTTAATTGTTGATTCACGGAATATGTTGAATTTAGAAGATGTTTTATCTGCCATATTCTTTATTGGGGTATTTGGATTTTTAATTGATCGCCTCATTAGTTATTTAGAGAAAATGATATTAACACGTTTTGGTGAATAAAGGAGAGTATATTTATGAGTTTAAAAACACACATTGAAAACGAATTAGATCCCTATTTAGTAGAAATTGATGACGGTTCACATTACCCTAAAACCTTCATTCAAACTTTATTTAAAGAAGGTTATTTTAAAGAAGATGATGTCAAAGCAAATTCAGAAGTCATCGAAGAAGTATCAAAATCTTGTCTGACAACGGGCTTCTGTTTATGGTGCCAACTGGCATTTTCTACCTATTTACAAAATGCAGAACAACCGCATTTAAATAAAGACTTACAACACCAATTACTATCAGGTAAAATTTTAGGTGCTACTGGATTATCAAATCCGATGAAATCATTTAATGATTTAGAATCATTCAACTTGTCACATCACTATAAGGATGAACAATTCATTGTGAATGGTAGATTACCTGCGATTAGTAACATTGCTTCAGAACATTATTTTGGTGCTATTTCTAAATCTGAAACATCAGATGAACTTGTAATGTTTATCGTTCAAGCCAATCAAGAAGGCGTTAATATAAATGAAATGTCTACCTTTTTAGGTGTAAATGGTTCAGCAACATTTTCAATTGAAATGAATGATGTGCACATACCTGAAGAACATATTATTACACACGATGCAAAAACATTCGCATCTAAGATACGTCCACAATTTGTAGCGTTACAAATACCGATTGCATTAGGTTCAGTACGTTCATCACTTGATTTAATTCATAAATTTTCTAATGCACAAAATGGCATTAACAAATATTTAGAATATGATGTTCAAGATTTTGAAGCACGTTATAACAATATAAAAAATCAATTTTACAATTTATTAGATACACATGATTTACACAATCAATTTGGTGACTTGATTGATTTGAAAAAAGAAGCCGGTTATTTACTACTTGAAGTCAATCAAGCATCTATGGTTAACGGGGGTTCTAGAGCATATTCACCTCGTGCACCTCAAGCACGTAAATTAAAAGAAGGCTTTTTCTTTGCAGCGCTAACGCCAACATTAAGACATTTAGGTAAACTACAAGAAGAATTCAAAAGCAGCAATGCTTCAGTTTAATAGCTCAATTCAAAAACAGTAATAACTGTTATATAATAGGAAATTACTTGTTGATATTTTTATTTTTAAGTAATAGCAGTTATTGGGGCCACTTCTGACTAGTTAATAAAGCATTAGCTGGAAACTACAGGATGAGGTGTACCCGCGAAAAGCGTGCACAAAAATTCAGACAAAGTCTGAGACTTTGTCGACATACTAAAACAGCGAACAACCGTGTAAATACAGTTGTTCGCTGTTTTTCTGTTATTATGCTTTAACAAACCATTCAATTGCACGTTTAATACTTTGATCCCAATAAGCATAATCATGTTCACCAGGTCCATCCTCAAATTGATATGGAACTGCTTTTTCATCTAAGTACTTGATAAATTGTTGATTATCTTCATGCAATTCATCTTCTGTGCCACACATGATGAGTAACTCCGGAATAGCTTTATTTTGGTCTACTGCTTGATCGACTAAATGATATGGATCTAAGTCAGTACCTTTAACTCTTTTACTTGTTCCTGCTATAGCTTCACCTGAGAAATCATACCAATCAAAATCCATAAGATGTTGACCATTAAACACTGCTGATAACGGACAAGCTTTAGCAAAACGATGTCCTTGTGATAAAGCATATTTAATGGTGCCATAGCCACCCATAGAATGCCCAGCAATAAAATTATCTTCTCTTTTATCAGATAATGGTAAAATTTGATGCGCATAATCTAACACTTCTAATACATAATCAAAATAGTTATGGCCATAAACCATGTTACTATATCCACTATGGTCCGCATTTGGCATAATGACAGCTAATTGATGCGTATTAGCATAACGTTCAATACTTGTGTAACGCATATAAGAAGTTTCATCACTTGAAAGACCATGTAGTAATAATAAAGTTTTCAATGGTTTCGGTTGTGCTGCTTTATTAAAATAACTTTTATCTTCCGGTAAAATCACCATAAAATGATGATGCATACCTATTGTTTTAGAATTATAATTAATTGATAAAATTGCCAACTTTAATCACTACCCTTTATTAATTAACACTTTGTGGCTTATGCTTTTCTTTTTTCTGTGTTTTGTTAGAAGGATCTAAACGTTTTTCTAAAAATCTCAATCCAACGTCAATTAGAATTGCGATTAATGCAATTGGAATTGCACCTGCAAGAATAAACGTTGTGCCATCTGTTGCGTTTGTACCACGAATAATAATGTCACCTAAAGTTGGTGCTCCAATAAATGACCCAACTGCTACAACACCAATTGCTACAACAAGTGCGATTCTTAAACCACCTAAAATTACAGATAAAGACAACGGTAACTCAATTAAACGTAACACTTGGTTTCGTGTCATACCCATACCTTTACCAGCATCTTTAATGTTTGCATCAACGCCAATAATACCTGTAAAAGTATTTTTAATTATAGGTAATAATGCGTATAAGAACACTGTTAAAACAACTGTATTTGGACCTAAGCCCATCACTAACATTAAAATTGCTAACATCGCAATAACTGGTACAGTCTGTATAATATTGGCAATTGTAATAATCGTCCATGATAATTTTTTATATCTAGCAATGATAATCCCCAATGGAATACCTACAATTGCTGCAAATAAAACGCCATATACTGACATTAATAAATGCTTAATGAATAAATCCCATAGGTAGCCAAAGTTGACTGAATAATATTCGACTAATTGCTGTAATAAATTACCTTCCATTAGTTTTGACCACCTTTCTTATCGTCTTCAAAATAGTTGTGTGCTTTCAAGAATTTTTCAGCTACAACAGCTGGTTCTTGACCTTCACCATCTGCTTGATAATTAAGCTTTTGCATTTCTTCTGTTGATATTTTGCCCTTCAACTTATTAATAATTGGTTTTAATTTTGGATGTTTTTCTAATAAACTATTCGTTGCTACTGCACTCGAATCGTATGGTGGGAAAAAGCGTCTATCGTCTTCAAGTACTTTTAAATCGTACCCCTCAATACGTCCATCCGTTGAATAACCAACTGCTACTTCTAAGTTTTTTGAATTTAAGGCATCATATACAAGTCCGATTTGCATTGGACGTACTGTATCAAAGTCAAACCCATATTCTTTCGTAAATCCTGGATAACCGTCACCTTCACGATGTAACCACGAACTGTCCACGCCAAGTCTTAACTCATCACTATGTTTTTCTAAATCTGAAACAGTTTCTAAATTATATTTCTCAGCTGTTTCTTTAGTAACCATAAATGCGTATGTGTTCGCAAAACCATATGAATCAAAGAATGTTTGATCAAATTTCTTTTGGAACCCATCTTGAGTCGCTTCCATCGCTTTTCCAGGATCTTTTATTGGATCTTCTTTTAAAGCACCTGTTAAATCTGTGCCATTATATCTTGCCCCTGACATATTTGCATCACCATTCACTAAAGCATTATGTTGAATGGTACTTGAACCTAAATTGTTAATTAATGATGGTTTAATCTGACCATCTGTATCATGTTCTATTAAAAGTCTCAACATATGAGACATAATTTGTGATTCACTCGTTGCAAGTGCTGTAATTTTAACTTCATTATCTGAGCTGCTACCACTTAAACCAGGTAAACTACATCCAGATAACACCGTCAGACACAGTACAAGCACGATACTATACTGTTTAAACTTCTTCATAATGTCCTCCTTTTATTATCTGGATACTTTTAAGCCTTTTGGAACAGCCCATTTTTCGACTAATGAAAGTAATACATCTACAACTAAAGCTAAAATTGTTACAAGTATAGCTGCACTTACAATCATCAATGGATCATATAAATTTAAACCGTTAAATACAAAGTCACCTAAGCCGCCTGCACCAACATAACTTGCTAGCGTCGCCCAACTGATTACATATACAGATGATAATCGAATACCACCTAATATAAGTGGTAAAGCTAACGGTAATTCAATATCTTTCATAAGTTGTAACTTGGTCATTCCCATACTTGTGCCAGCTTCTTTAATATTAGTGTCGATGTTTTTGACGCCTAACACAGTATTATTCAATATTGGTAAAAGTACATAGATAAATAATGCTACAATTGCAGGTAATTTCCCCACGCCAAATATTGGTATCATGATAGCTAATACCGCAAGTGTTGGTATTGTTTGAAGCACACCAGCAATTGTGAGTACGATATTTGAAGTTCTTTTCATTTTGGATAAGATAATGCCTAATGGAACAGCCACTACGATAGCGATTAACAATGCGATCATTGAGATATAAAAGTGTTCAGCTGTTTTTGATATCAGTTGCCCACCATATTGCTCTATGAAAACTTTCATTATTTATCAGCTCCTACATTTTCGGGCTCTACTATTGCATTTTGATCCGCATTGTCATCTTCGTCTATTTCGCCCCAAATACTGTCATAAACAATATCCACTAGGTTTGCTCTCGTAACTAATCCAATTAATGTTTCACCATCTTTATCCACTACCGGAACGTTTCTTACATTTCGTTTTAAAATTGTACGTACTGAATCTTGCAATTTACTGTCTATTCTTACTCTATAAATATCACGTTGCATCGTATCGATAAGCTCTTTGTTTGCACGTAAGCCTTGGTTAATATCTTCAATATCTAAGTAACCTAGTAATCTATTGCTATTACCTACCACAAAAATAGTATCTACACGACGTTCTCTCATGACTTTAACTACTTCGTTCAGTGAACGATCTGCGTGTACAGTTACTGGTTTAATCATTGCATCTTTAACTGTACGCATATTTGGACGATCTTGAATTAATCTATTTTGACCAATAAAATCACGTACGAAATCGTTTGCAGGATGACGTAAAATATTATCTGGTGTGTCAAATTGTATAACTTGTCCTTCAGACATAATACAAATTTTGTCTGCTAGCTTAATCGCTTCATCCATATCATGCGTAACAAAAACAAATGTTTTACCTAATTTTTGTTGTAATTCTTTCACTAAATCTTGTAATGTATCTCTTGTAATCGGGTCTAATGCACCAAATGGTTCATCCATTAAGATGACATCTTGTTCAGCAGCTAATGCACGCACTACCCCAATACGTTGTTGCTGTCCCCCAGATAATTGAGATGGATATCTATCTAAAAACTCTTCTGGTAAATCTACGAGTTTAATTAATTCTTTCGCTTTACGTTCTTTCTTTTCTTGAGACCATTTTAATAATTTCGGTACTAAAACGATATTTTCTCTGATTGTCATATGAGGCATGAGTCCTATTTGTTGAATTACATAACCAATTTTTCTACGTAATTCTACTGGATTCATTTTGCGGACATCTTTGCCATTAATTGTTATTTGTCCCTCAGTAGCTTCTATCATTCTGTTGATCATTCTTAAAGCAGTAGTTTTACCACTACCACTTGTTCCTATAAACGCAATAAATTCACCAGATTCAATATCTAATGATATATTATCTACAGCTTTCTTCCCACCGCCGTAGACTTTTGATAAGTTTTTAATACTTAACATGGTTCAATCCCTTTCTATGTACATATTTTAAATTAAAAATATTTCATAATAATTTTAGACTATCTGTGGATGTTATACAAATTCTAAAATAAGTAACAACATAGCTACAAATAGCCCTAATTTATTCGTTTTGGTTGTTAAAAAACAAATCAATTATATAATAAATTAAAATTTGATTTTGTTACCCTATACAATAAGATACCTTAATTAATAAAAATAAATAATTTATACTTATGAGTTTTGTTACTTTAAACATTCAATAAACATTGTTAATCAATCGTTTCAAATTGATTTCAATTATACTATTTATGCTTAATGCCAATAAGATGACCAAGCTCTTGAGGCTTATTTTCAATCGTATTTATAGTAGCATAATCTTCAATCGCTTTTTTTATCATTTCTGGAAATACTTCGGGTTTATCTATAGCTGTATTCATTCCCATGAGCATTACTTCATAAGTTGCACAACGAGATTGATTTGCATCTCTTAACGTCATAAACACATGTAAACGTTTCGCATCATAATCATATAGCTCAACATTAACCGAGATTAACTCATCTACTTTAATTTCTTTTAAATACATCACATGATTTTCTAAAGTAAACACTGTGTATTGGCTTTGTGCTATCGTCTCTTTATCTAGTCCTAGATAGGCAAGCCAAGCATCTGTCGCATCACTAAAAACACGATTATATTCAGCATCATTCATATGACCATTGTGGTCTACCCAAATATCTTTCACTTTAGTCGTATATTCAAACTGTGAATGTATCATATTAATACACCGAAGGGCTTGTGGCTTTTTTCATTGATGGTGTATCTTCTGGCCAATATTCTTCTGCTAATTTTTTTACTTTGATTAAGAATTCGTTGCGTTTCTGATCAAGCTCTGACATTGTTTGGCCTTGTGATGATGCTTCACATCCTTTAACGACTTCTTCATATAAATCTTTCGTTAATTCTGGTGCTACTAATTTAGTCCATGGTTTTTTCAAAGCTGGGCCAAATTGTTTTAACATGTGGCGCATCCCACCTTCTCCACCTGCCAAATGGAAAGTCATGAACGGTCCGTATTGTGCGTAACGCAATCCTGCTGCATGCGTGAATGCTTTATCTACTTCTTCTGTAGTAGCTATGCCATCATTTACAATATGCAATGCTTCTCTCCAAAGTGCTTCCATTAATCTATCAGCAATATGACCTTCTATTTCATGTCTTACATGCAGTACGTCCATGCCGATACCTTCATAAGCTTGTTCAGCTTTTACTGTCGTTGCTTCCGCAGTTAATTGTCCTGGAACAATTTCTACAAGTGGTAAAATATATACCGGATGGAATGGATGAGCTACAACTAAACGCTCTGGATGTTGTAAGTTTCGCTGTAACTCTGAAGGTTTAATACCTGAAGTGCTTGAACCTATTGTTGCATCAGGTCGTGCATAAAAGTCTATTTCAGTCAGTACTTGCTCTTTTAATGATTCAATTTCAGGCACATTTTCTTGTATATGATCTGCTTCTTTAACAGCTTCTTCTAAATAAGGTGTAAATGTAAGATTTTCTAATGAAGCACCTTCTGCTAAGCCAAGTTCTTGGGCAAATGGCCAATTTTGTTTTACTTGTTTCAACATTCTTTCATATGCGCCTTCACTTGGATCAGTAGCGATTACTTCATGACCATGTGCTAACATTCTTGTAATCCATCCACTACCAATAACGCCTGTACCTACAACTGCGAATTTCATTTTGCCCCTCCTTGTGGATCTCTAAGTTGATATTTTTCACGCGCTTCAGCTGGCGTCATTGGTTCTATATCTAAACCTTTTAATATTTCTACAGCCTTTTCAACGAGTTGTTCATTAGTGGCTTTGACACCTTTTTCCAAATATAAATTATCTTCTAATCCCACACGTACATTGCCTCCACGTTTAGCCGCTTCTTCTACTGTTGGAAATTGCATTCTGCCAATGCCAAATGCTGACCAGTGTGCATTTTCAGGTATACGTGTCTTAAAGTATTCTATTGTTTCGGCGTCATTTTCTGCTCCCCAAGGAATGCCAAGACAGAATTGGAACATTGGTTCTCCTTCGATTAAACCTTCATTTATAAGTTGCTTAGCAAATGATATATGACCACTGTCAAAACACTCTAACTCAGGTTTCACCCCAGCTTCTTTAACAAGTTGTGCTTGTTCTCTTAACCAACCTGCTGGACTTAAATAAAGCGTGTCACCCATATTGACACTACCACAGTCTAGGGTACACATTTCTGGTAATAATGCGCCTACAGGTTCGTGTCTTTCTTTTGGTGTTTGCATGTCTGTTCCTTTTGCACCAGTATATGGATCTTTTAGATTCGGGATGAAGTCTCCTCCTCCACCAGAAGTAATATTTATAACAATATCTTCGTCTGCTTCTCTAATTAATCTCACAGCTTCTTTAAAAAATTCAACGTTATGACTAATGCCACCTGTTTCTGGGTCTCTAGCATGTATATGTGCCACAGTCGCTCCTGCTTTTGCACATTTTATCGCTGAATCAGCAATCTCTTGTGGTGTTACAGGAACATTTTTATTTTTTTCTGTAGTATCTCCAGCACCTGTTATAGCTGCTGTTAGCATAACTTTCTTCATTAATATAAACCTCCAACAGAGTTTTTTAATACATCGATTAGTGTACCAACCAGACGGTTTAGTTTCAACCTTATAAAATATAAAAAAAGGGACTAATCAATTTTTAATCATTGATTATCCCTATATTATCAGTGCTTTACATGAAATTTTCATTTAATTATTTTTTTATAATTTCTATTTTTATCGACCCTTTTTAATCGATTTTTTCATTTTTAGTATAAGCTGTTAGTCTTTCTAATACTTCAGCTCGCATCGAATCATCTATGGCATCTAAACCAAATATTTCAGACAGCCATAGCCCATCGACTGCCATTCGAATAATTGTCGCATCAACTTTGTCTAATCCATCATTTTCAATATTGAATTGCCATTCTTTATATGTGTCTTGTAAAGGTAATAACAAATTACTATTTATACCTTGTGCAGCTAACATTCCTGAAGTGATAGATGCATTTTCCGAACTGTATTCGCGTGTAGCATCTATAAATGCGCGTATCCATTTACCTTGTTGTTGGTCATCACCTTGCACATGTTTATCAACGTTAATTCGATATATTTCGTCTGCATGATCGACAAGTCCTTGAATTAATGCAAATTTGTTTTTGAAATGATACAACAAGCCACCTTTACTTACGCCTGCTTTCTTAGCAACAGCATCCAAAGTTAAATATTCACTGCCTTGTTCATTAACGATAGATGCAGCTGCCTCTAGTAATTGTATCCGTTTAGAAACTCTTGGCATTAATACACCTTCTCTCTAAAAGTACGTTACGAGTTGATATCTCATAACACTTTTTATATTCGAGCAAACTATAAACGATAATTGTTAAAGTTGCAACTGTATCTTTTTATTATTAATTAAAATAATGACCATTAAACAAGCGATATGAACTAAATACACGTTTTATTTTATTTATATTAAATATGAATAACTCTTAAAAATCATTCTACACTTTTTTCAACTTACTTAAATTATGTTGCTATTTTTCTAGACTTATTCTGTTATTTTAATATCAACTTCAAGTCTATATTATTTATCATCTATACCCTTACCTTCTAAAATATGATCCACATATTTTTCAACACGTTTTTCACGTGTTGTCGCTCTTTTAGCTTGTCCGATATGGAACATGTACTGTCTCTGTCTACCGGGTGTTAAATTATAAAATGCTTCTTCAAGTTGAGGGCTGTCATTTAATTTTATTTGTAGTTCTTCTGGCATTTCATAGTCTGCTGTTTTTTTCATTGGCACTTGCTTGCCTGATTTTTCAATTCTTATTGCTTCTTCAACATACCATTTAATTTCATCTCTTCGGTTTTCAACTTCTTCTAGGCTTTCAAAGCGCAACTGTCTTCCAGCTTGAACATTTTTCGTTTGTTGAATAAGTGATTGATATGGGTCTTCCATGATAGATCCTTTTTCAAAAAGCAAAGCACAATAATGTTTAAAATCTTGAATAATCACAACATTTTTATTCTCTAACGTGTAACAAGGGTGCATCCATTTATAATCTTCTACTAATTCAGTTTCTCGAATAATTTCACGCATTATTTTAAATTCATCTTGCCATTGTTTTAATCTATCAATAAATGCATTTACTTTAATATGATCATCGTGTTCATTAGTCATAAAAATTACACCTCTTTATAATTAATTTACTTATATTTATTCTACTATGAAATGATTAATTTTATCTAGATTTAATCTTTTTAATATTTATGTTAAGTTTTCCGATTGATATACTATGAATTGAATGGTTGTTATGGTATGATTTTTTTATTATTTAGACTATTACATAGAATATGAGGTGATTTTAATGCAACAAGCAACAAATTTAAAAAAAGTACTAGGTTTAACTGACGTCTTGGGTATAGCTATCGGGCAAATCATAGGTGCCGGGGTCATGTCACTTACTGGAATTGGTATACAGATGACTGGTAGTGGCATAACACCTGCATTTATTTTATCTGCCATCATCACCTTACTTACGATGCTCCCTATCGCAATATTAGGTTCGACATTACCTACTACTGGCGGAATGTATCAATACACTAGTCGTTTATTGTCTCCAAAGACAGGCATTTTTTGGTTATTATTATTTATCTTTTTACAGATTACGTTGTCATTATATGCATTATCATTCGCACAATATTTAGAAGGTCTTTTCCCTGGAGTACCGGTTAGGACTGTCGCCTTCTCATTATTAACTATTTTATTTATCGTAAATATCGTTGGTATTAAATCTGCCTCTATTATTGGAAATATTATGGTAGTCACTTTAATAGTGGCTTTGTCTTGCTTTATCATATTTGGTGTTCCACATGTTAACTTTGGTGTATTTAATACGAAATTTATGCTCCCAGATGGTTTCACCGGCTTCTTTACTGCTGTAGGCCTTGTTTCTTTTGCGACTGGTGGTGCTCAAGTAGTTGCTGAACTTGGTGGAGAAATGAAAAACCCTAAAAGAGATATTCCCATTGTTATTATTGTTGCTACTATATTTGTCGGATTATTATACGCATTTATTGCCTCAATTGCAGTAGGTGTATTACCTATTCCAGAAGTAGCAGGTAGACCTTTAACGAGTGTCGCAAAAGAAGTATTACCAACCCCGGTATTTATCTTCTTTATGGTTGGTGGCGCGATGTTTGCTTTAGCAACAACACTTAATTCGACTTTTACTTGGGTAACAAAAAGTTTATTAGTGGCAATTCACGATGGTTATTTACCTAAATATTTAGGTAGCGTAAACAAACGGTTTGGTACACCTCATTGGCTATTACTTATCTTTTACATTATTGGTGCATTGCCTATTATTACAGGTATGTCTTTAGATGTTGTTGCACAACTTGGTACAGGCATTTCTCTAATTGTATTTGCATTTCCAGCCTTAGCTGTGACACAATTGCCAAAAAAATATCCTGAAGCATATAAACAATCCCCATTTAAAGTGCCTTATCCTATCCTAGTGACAATAGCTATAAGTGCAATTATAGTCTTGCTATGCCAATCTTATTTGCTAATTTCAGATTTAAAATTAGGTTATATCATAGGCACCTTTATATATATTATTATCTCAGCATTTATTGCTCATTTCTCAAATAAAAAAGCGCATTTAAACATTAGTGAAATACAACTAAATTCTAAGCAAATCCCCGAAAAACAAATCAACTTTTCTAATAATCTATAATTTAATAAAAATGAGGACGGTCACATGACATCAATTTTCCAATCGACATGTGTCCGTCCTCATTACTGTTTGACTTCCCAAAACTCTGTTTTCTGCTTAAAATAAAATATTAATTTACATATAACAAAAGCTTATTTATCACTAATTTTTGTGAGCCAATCAGCTATTTTTGATACTCTGAATTAAAGTTACTTACGCTTTATTATATTTTGCTACTTTTTTTAAACTTATAACCAATATAAGTGCCACTAGAGCAATGGCAGCACTAAAGTAAGTTACAGCTAAAACATCTATTTTCGAAACAACTAAACCACCTATGATACCACCGATACCAATACCGGCATTTAAGCTCGACATATTCCAACTCATCACTTGACTTGTATCCCCGTCAACGTGTTCAATGATACCACTCTGAACTGCCGGATTTGTACTCCATTGCATAATGTTCCAAATAAAGATAACCATTAATAGCAAGCCAGTACCTGGTAAGAAAACATTCAATACTAACATCATAAGAATAAATATTGAAGTTGCAATCGTTAACCAGCGCTTACTTGTTAATTTATCTGATAGTACTCCACCCATCGAAGTTCCTATTACACCTGCAATACCATTGATTAATAAAGCTATAGAGACAAATGATAAATCATGACCACTGGACAACATTAACGGATTAATGTAGATAAATGTAACGGAATTCGCTACTAATAATAGGAATGTAATCCCTAAATATTTTGTAATTTCTGCAGGTCTTAAGATTTTAGAATAACTACTGCCACGTTTTTGACTACTTGTGCTTGTTGTAGATGCTTTAAACTCTGGATCAGGTACATAAAAGTACATAAGAATACCAACAAGTATACTTACAGCTACTATAAATAGAAACGTAAATCTCCAACCAACTAAGTCACCAATAATTGTTCCAATAGGCACACCGAATACGTTAGCACCACTAAAACCTGAATAAACGATACCTATCATTTTCCCACGATGTTGAGGCGCCGTTAATAAAGCTGTTAATGCTAGTATCTTCACTACAATTAAAGCTGCAGCTGCTGAAGATAAAATGCGTCCAAATACTAAAATAGTAAAATCAGGGGCAACTGCAATAATTACGTTCCCTAACATAAACATTACTAATGCCCATAATAAAACTGGTCTTGGTGAAAAACGATTTGTAACTTTAACCAAAATCGGTCCTGCAATAGCAAAGGTAATTGCATATAAAGTTACTAACTGACCAATAATTGCTTCAGAAACACCTAAATCATTACTCATTAAATTCATAATCCCAGCAACCATCATTTCAACCATACCTACAATAAATATGCTCAAAATAAATGTTGCAATTCGCATAGCTGACATACGTTTCACTCCTTTCTTTTATTTCGTTGCAATTTTTACATAACCACTATATTATAAACCATTCGTCAACAGGTTTGAATATATTTACTTGGTGCCACCTCTAACGTATTAATAACATTTAACAATTCACAAAGTACCGCAATATTCATTAATTAGCTCATAAAGTTAAAAACAACAATGAATAAAGGGAACATCTTATTTTAGATGCTCCCTGACTGAGTTTCTTCTATAAAAATTAGCGTTGTTCAACATGCAAGTGACGTCCTATCAATTGATTGCGATGATTAAAAAATTGTTTGTAGCTTAAGTATGTAGCAATTAGTGCTGACATGATTGTTGCTGTTGTATGAATAAATACAACCATCAATTGAAATTTCACAGCTTCTAATGGGTCAACACCACCAATAATTAACCCTGTCATCATACCAGGTATAGATACAATACCATATGTTTTAACAGAATCTATTGTTGGGACGATTGCTGTCTTTACACTTTCTCGTATTGTCGTTTTTGAAGAAAGTTTCGGTGTAGCACCTAGCGCTAATTTAGCTTCAATTCTACTCATCTCTTTAACAAATTCTCTATCTAAATTCTGATAAGCCAAATTAATAGCAATTAGTCCATTACTTCCAAGCATACCTGCAATCGGAATGACTTCATTAGGCTTGAATTGAATAGCACCTGTTATGATGACGCCTGCTAATGGTAATGCAACACCAATAAATATTGCTGCAAAAGATATCCAAAACACATGATGCATCACTGGTGATGCTCTACTGATTGTATTCCAGGAAGCATTAATAATGATAATAAATACAAATAGTAAGAGTAACCATTTTTGGTTAACATCAAATATAAAGTGCAAAAGATACCCTAAAATAACAAGTTGAACGACAGCTCGTGTTGTTGCCACGAGTAAATCTTTAATAATATGTAATTTTTCTTTATAAGAGACAATCATGGGAAAGATTAGGAGTAACCCTGTTAACACTAAAGCTGTTGTACTCATTATAAATCCTCCTGTTTGTCTATTTTGCCATCAACAATTCGAATTCTTTTTTGAAAATGTCTAATACTCTGATTCGTACTATGTGTAATCCATAAAATTGCAACACCTTCATCAGCAAGCTTGAAAATGAGGTCTTCTACTTTCTCACTATTTTGCGTATCCAATGCACTTGTTGCTTCATCTAATAATAGTATTTGAGGTTTATACATTAATTGTCTAGCAATTGTAATACGTTGTCTTTCTCCACCTGATAGATGCTCTACACTTGTATTAAAATTATAGTGACCTAAACCAACAGCTTTTAATAACTTCTTAGCTCTTTTACGATCAAATTTGTCCTCTCGAACTACAGCAGGAAATGCCATATTATCGCCTATTGTAAGATCAAACAAATCACTTTCTTGTAATAAATAACTAATGTCCATACGTAATGATTCAGGTTTAATTTGTTCATAAGCTTTGCCATTAAAATATATGTCACCCTGCGTTGGACTAATTAAATTATTAAGCAACCGCAACAATGTACTTTTACCGCTTCCAGAAGGTCCTATAATAGCAATTGTATCTCCCTTTTCTATTTTCAAATTGATATTATCGATGATGTATCTATTGCCTATTTTGTAAGAAACATTTTTAACTTCTAACATCATCTGCCCTCCTTAAATTATGAATCATTTCATCTTATTTATTCCCTAAATCAATTATTTTAATAGCCTTTTCATGCAATGCGTTGGGATCAGACGTTCACCTAATAATTAATATGTCATTCAACAAATTTCATTTACTTATTTTTATTTCATAAAAACAATAGCTATGAATGAAATTAAATTATTTACAGCATGCAACGTTATAGCCAGCGCTAAATTCATACCACTCTTTAAATAAACAAAAGCAATCGCCAGGGCAATAATAATATAGGAGCCTATCTCAAATGGAGATGTGGCACCAATCACATGAACACCTGCAAACAATACAATTGAAAGGACTGTAGCAAAACCATATGTAATTTTTTTGCCTAGTTCATGGATGATTAAATGCCTAAATAATAGTTCTTCAATAATAGGCGTTAAAATCACAATATCAATAAATAAAAATGGTAACATCCTGTTATCAGCGAACATTTCCTCTAAGAATATTTGATTTTGTGTTTCATTATATTGTAATGACTTAGGCAAAAATTCCATTAACCAAGCGTATGTTGAATTTAAAATTAAAATTAATAGATATGCAGCCATAATCATCAATAGATATCGAGGTACTTTTTTAAACCTATCCATTGCAATCGATAGCATTTTATCTTTTTTATGCATTGCATAAAAGCTATATAGAATGATTATTTCTGCAATGACTGCGCTCATGATTAATATATTTTCATCAGTAACAAACGATTCATTTTTTATATCAATAATAGAATATATTCCATATATTAAAACAAAGAAAATAATAGGAACTATATTATTAGCAACAATATATATAGGGAATAGCCAAAAATCTCTTTTTACAATCTTGTCATTGTTCCATATGTTATTTTCATTGTGTTCTTTTTTTATCTCATGAGTTGACTGTTTAGCCATATGACACCTTCCTTATCGTTGTATACAATGAATATACCATGATTTAAATTACTTATATACATTTTATAATATATTTATTCGTCAGCTATTCCCAGCTCTAGTATATTGGTCAGCCCTACTTTATAGTAGGTATCATATTGTAAAATGCGTATTTTGTTGTAGTATATATGTAAATGGGGAGGGATGTTACATGGCAATTTTGACAATATTACAATTCATCGTAAATATCATCATAGTGCTAATTTTATTAAGTGTATTAATTATTGGGGGATTTTTACTATTTAAAGATAAGCATCAAAAGCAACATAGTGTATTACGTAATTACCCATTACTTGCACGTGTTCGCTATTTTGGAGAAAAAATTGGTCCTGAACTCCGTCAATATTTATTTTTAGCGGATACGAAAGGTAAACCATTTTCCAGAAATGATTTTACTAACATCGTATTAGCTGGAAAATATAATTCTAGAATGACGAGTTTTGGTACACAAGAAGATTATAAAGATGGCTTTTATATACAAAATACAATGTTTCCTTTACAAACATCAGAATTACACATTGATCAGTCACCTATGATTTCTTCTTTTATCTATGAAATTGATAATGAACGTCTGTTCAATCGTGATGAACATAAAATTCAAACTGAACTTAATCCTTACTATATATCAGAAGAAAATCGTGTCACTTTAGGTGCAGAACTTAAGCACCCATTCAAACCTAAACGCTTAGTTGGTCAATCTGGTATGAGCTATGGTGCATTAGGTAGTAATGCAATCAATGCATTGTCTCAAGGACTTGGTCAAGCAGGTACTTGGATGAATACGGGCGAAGGTGGATTATCAAAACACCATCTCTCTGGAGACGTGGATCTCATCTTTCAAATTGGACCGGGATTATTTGGAGTACGTGATAAAGCAGGCGTATTTGATATAGATGCTTTTCTCGAGTTAGCACATAGAGATAAGATTAGAGCCTTTGAAATAAAACTCGCACAAGGTGCCAAAACACGTGGTGGGCATATGCAAGGTAATAAAGTAACTGAAGAAATTGCAAATATACGTAAGGTTGAACCATGGAAAACAATTAATTCGCCTAACCGCTTTGATAGCATTAACAGTCCAGAATCTTTACTTAATTGGGTAACTCAGCTCAAGCAACAAGCTCAAAAACCGGTTGGCTTTAAAATTGTTGTAAGCAAAGTTTCAGAAGTAGAAAAACTTGTACAAACTATGGTTGAGACAAATCAATATCCTAGCTTCATCACCGTTGATGGGGGTGAGGGCGGTACTGGTGCAACCTTCCAAGAATTGCAAGATGGTGTTGGTTTACCTTTATTTACGGCTTTGCCTATTGTAACTTCAATGCTTGAAAAGCATGGCATACGTGACCGTGTTAAAATCTTCGCATCTGGAAAGCTTATCACGCCAGATAAAATCGCAATTGCTTTAGCACTTGGCGCAGACTTAGTGAACGTGGCACGTGGCATGATGATTAGTGTCGGCTGTATCATGAGTCAACAATGTCACATGAATACTTGTCCAGTAGGCGTAGCTACTACGGATCCTAAACTCGAAAGAGGACTAATTGTCGATGAGAAAAAATATCGTGTCACTAATTTTGTAACAAGTTTACACGAAGGATTATTTAATATAGCTGCTGCAGTCGGTGTGGAGTCACCTACAAAAATATCTAAAGACCACCTCATTATTAAAAATAAAGATGGCGGTGTTCAATCAATACGCGATTATAAACTGAAATTAATTGATCAACATCGATGACATAAATAGAGCTCTATTACTTAAAAGTAATTAAACTGCTTTTCAAAGTAATAGAGCTTTTTATTATTTATTTGCTTCATTTATTTGTTGCGTTAGTTTTGTTTCTATAGTGCTTTGCTCATCTTCTAATGGATTGAACTCAAATTTCTTATCATTTATAAATACTGTTGGTATGCCTTTAATTCCTCGACTAACCGCTTCTTCAGTAATCGCTATAGAGCGTTCATCAGCTTCTTTCTGAGGTGATAAGTTAAACTGTTTCTGCATTTTCTCTTCTATAGTAGCAAAATCAACTGTCCATTCTTTTTGAGTATCATACAATTTACGTATAATTTCTAGTGTTTCGTCAGTATTTTGATAATCTAAATGAATATTTGCAACCGTACCTTTTAATAATCCATTCTTCGTTTTATCAAAGTGCTTAATTACATGTTGTACTTTACCTTGATCTATCAGTGGTTTTAATGATTGATCTGCGGCTTTAAAATAATTTTTACAATATGGACAAGCCAAATTTATAAATGATTCCACTTTAACAGGCGCATTTGGTGACCCTAATGTAAGATGTTTAACTTCTGTCATATAAAATCCCTCCACTTTGTCTATATTTATATTGAAACATGCTTATTCTTTTTATGCACACTTTTAGTCTGAGTAATTTAATAGGAATTTTATTTTTCAAACCAATTAGCGACGTTCCTCACTACTTATTCTCCCTCATAGTCAAAATGCTATGTAATTGCATACTTCATGTTAAAATAAAGTTATCAATTTTAATGGGAGGCATTATATGAACAATTCAGTGAAGTTATTAAAATCACTAACAGATGTTGATGGTATTGCAGGCCACGAAATGGCAGTTAAATCTTTAATGCACGAATATTTAACACAAGTAAGCGATGAAATCATAGAAGACAATCTAGGCGGGGTTTTTGGTAAAAAGACTGCTACTACAAGTAATAAAACATTAATGGTTGCTGGTCACTTAGATGAAATCGGCTTTATGGTGACTAAAATAGATAAAGATGGCTTCCTAAAATTCACCCCTATTGGTGGCTGGTGGAATCAAGTCATGCTCTCTCAAAAAGTAACAGTAACTACAGATGATGGTAGAAAAATCAGAGGTATTATCGGTTCTAAACCGCCACATGTATTGTCACCGGAAGAACGTAAAAAAAATGTTGATATGAAAGAAATGTTTATTGATATTGGCGTTAAAAGCAAAAAAGAAGCACAACAATTCGGTATCGAATTAGGCAATATGATAACACCATATAGTGAATTCGAAGCATTAGCGAATAACAAATATTTAACTGCAAAAGCTTTTGATAACCGTTATGGTTGTGCCCTTGCAGTGGATGTATTACAAAACCTTAAGAATGAGACTATTGACATCAATCTTGTCTCAGGTGCCAATGTTCAAGAAGAAGTTGGTCTTCGCGGAGCTAAAGTAGCATCTAACAAAATCAAACCTGACTTAGCTATAGCTGTAGACGTTGCTGTCGCATATGATACACCAGGAATGTCTGGTCAAGTAAGTGATACAGCAATTGGTAATGGTCCTGTCGTTATTTTAATGGATGGATCTAATATCGGTCATGTTGGATTTATGAAGCATATTAAAGCAGTGGCTAAAAAACATAATATTACGATTCAATTAGACACTACTGCTGGCGGTGGCACTGATGCCGGAAGTATTCATGTAGCGAATGAAGGGACACCAACTGTTGCTATTGGGGTCGCATTACGTTACATGCATTCCAATGTTTCTGTGTTACACACAGATGATTACAAAAATTCAGTAGCCTTAGTTACAGAAATTATTAAATCTCTTAATGACGATGTGGTTGACCAAATCATTTGGTAATCTAGGAGTTAACTGAGATACAGTATTCAAATGTAAAGTTAAAACAAACATAGTACGGATTCAAATATACTAGCTATACGGATAAGGGAGCGGGACAGAAATCAAATTTGATTTTCTATCCCCTCCTTTTTTATACTTTTTAAACGAATTTTTAAACAAACACACGAACGTTCATATATGTTATATATATTTAAACTTTGAAAATTATAAAGTTTTCAGAATATTTATTCTATTTTTATTCTTAATTTGTTATACTACCGATAACTTATTAGGGAGGTCGTTATGATGATTTCGAATACTAAAGGTAAGCCAACGCTAATAAATAGATTTTTGAATATTGTAGAAAAAGTTGGAAACAGATTACCCGATCCTAGCATTTTATTTTTCTTAATGTGTGTAGGACTCGCAATACTTACTTGGGTTGTATCATTATTTCAGATTTCCGTAAAACATCCGGGCACAGGCGATACGATTGCAATCAAAAGTATTTTAAGTAAAGATGGACTGTCGATGATTCTGAATGACGCCATAAAAAACTTTTCAGAATTTCCAGCATTAGGTCTTGTTCTTGCAGTCATGCTTGGTATTGGGGTAGCAGAAAAAACAGGTTACTTCGATAAATTAATGATTCAAGTTGTACATAAAGCACCAAAGAATTTCATTGTGCCAGTCATTATTATTATAGGTATTATAGGCAATGCTGCGGGTGATGCAGCGCCGATTGTGTTACCACCATTAGCAGCGATGGTCTTTATTAAATTGGGCTACCACCCTATTGCGGGTTTAGCAATGGCTTACGCGTCTGCACTTGGAGGATTCTCTGCAAATGTCATGATTGGTATGTCAGACGCATTACTTTATGCATTTACAAAACCAGCTACAAGCATTGTTTCTGATAGTGTGCATGTCAACGTAGCAATGAACTGGTACTTTATTGCAGCAAGTGTGCTCGTCTTATTGCCTTCCGTATATTGGGTTACTATGCGTTTTGTCATTCCTAGATTAGGTAAATATGATGATTCTAATTCAGCTATTCAAGCAGATGATTCTAATTCAAAGCTCACACCTCAAGAAAACCGTGCCGTGTTTTGGGCAAATATCAGTTTTTTTGTATTAATTGTATTGCTTATCATTTTAGCTATACCGCAACACAGTTTTCTGAGGAATGCCAACACAGGTAGTTTATTGAATGATGCACCTATCATTAACGGTGTCGGTCTAATTATTTTAGTATTATTTTTAGTTCCTGGTTTAGTGTATGGCATTATGGTAAAAGAATTTAAAAATTCTAAAGACCTAGGAAAAATGTTAGCTGATTCAATGTCATCTATGGGTTCATTTATCGTCATTGTGTTTTTTGCAGCGCAGTTACTTGCCTTTTTAGAATGGAGTAACCTGGGCATTATCGTTGCTGTTAAAGGCGCTTCAATACTTCAAGGACAGAATGGCGTTGTACTTATCCTAGGTATTATCTTATTAAGTGCACTGATTAATTTATTAATTGGTAGTGCATCTGCCAAATGGGGTATTTTAGCACCTATTTTTATCCCAATGCTTATCATTGTAGGTTTCCATCCAGCATTGACTCAAATGTTGTATAGAATTGGTGATTCTATTAGTAATCCAATAACGCCTATGATGCCCTACTTACCATTGCTATTATCTTATGCACAAAAATATGATAATGATATGAAATTAGGTTCATTATTATCTAGTCTAATGCCCTATACAATTATATTAAGTATCGTGTGGCCATTATTCATGATTGCTTGGTATCTATTAGGTTGGCCGCTTGGTCCAGGTAGCCCCTTACATGTAAAATAAATTATTAAAAAAGAGACAGACAAGAAGGAAATATTTCCTTCTTGTCTGTCTCTTTACTTTCAATTATATTAACCTCTGAAATAATCATCGTGTAGTTATACTTTTATTAAGTAATATTAAATATTTTAGAACACATTTTTTTCTAATTGTTGTAATATAAAAGTAAGAAAAGGGTAAATAAAGTACAAGTAAAGTAAAATAACCTCATTTACTTAGGAGGAAATTATGGAACGTATAGGATTAATAGATATTGGTTCAAATACCATTCGACTCGTTATTTTTGAATTTGATCATAAAACAGGATTAAATGAAATATTAAATATCAAAACACCTGCAAGATTAAGCCAATATTTAACTGAAGATTTGGCTATGACGGATGACGGTATTGAAGTATTAACTAAAGCATTGCGCAGTTTTAAAAAGGTTGCTGACAAGTTTAATATAGATGAATTGCATCCGGTAGCAACCGCAGCCATTAGACAATCTACCAACCAAGAGCAGATTATTAAACATATCAAAGAAGCACTTAAAATCAATATTAAAATTATTTCAGAGCAAGAAGAAGCATTTTATGGTTTTTATGCTATCACACATACTACTGATGTTAATGACGGCGTGTCTGTAGATATTGGTGGTGGTTCTACAGAAGTCACACTCTTTAAAGATAAAAAACTAATAGAATCACATAGTTTTCCATTTGGTGTTGTTACATTATCCCATCGCTTCTTTGAGGGCAAAAACCACAATGATAAATCAGCAGTCAAAAACATGGAAAAGTTTTTAACTAAACAATTTGAACAACTTTCTTGGTTAAAAAATCAAGAAATCACCTTAGTTGGTATCGGGGGTTCCGCACGTAATGTCGCACGCATTCATCAATCTGAGCACTCATACCCTATTGGTGGCGTTCACAACTATGCAATGACTGAAGAAAATATTGATGAAGTGTACGCAATCATTAAAAAAAGTTCATATGACGATTTAAAAGATATAGATGGTCTAAGTAGAGATCGTGTAGACATTATCCTGCCCGCTGTAGCTGTCTTCAAGTCATTATTTAATAGAATTAATGCGAATCAATTCACATTTTCTCGAAAAGGGCTACGTGAAGGTTATGCGATGAAATTAATTTCTGAACGTCACCCTGAAGAATTTAAAAAAGAGAATATTCGTCAAGATGCTCTATACCATTTAGCTAACGAATATCGCATTGAGGAAACAAGTGCTAAACAACGTGTGAAGCTAGCACAAACATTATTAGAACAATTAATAGGCTTTAAAAAATTAGAAGTAACTCAAAAAGAATACGAACTATTTGCTGAAGGGGCTTATTTGTACTACTTAGGAAGATTTATTGATGCTGATTCAAGCTCACCGCACACCTATTATATTATCGCGAATTCAATGATTGATGGTTTTCCCCATGAAGATAGAGTGAAGCTCGCTTTACTTGCTAGTTTTAAAAATAAGTCATTATTAAAATTCTTTAGTCATGAAACCAAATGGTTGCGTGGCAAAGAATTGGATAACATCCAATCTCTAGGGGGCATTATCAAATTTGTCAATGCACTTAATGTGTCTCATACGAGTTCTGTAGAGCAAGTAGAATTACAACAAAATGATGATGGTTACACTTTATTTGTATACTACAACGGTGAGCCTATCGCTGAAGAATATCAATCCTTGAGGCAGAAAAAGCATATTGAAAAAATCTTAAAAGATGACCTATCTATCATCTTTACAAAATCTTAAAATTTATATGATAAGTTATACGTAGCAAAATACAATATTCAGACTACAACGAGGTGTAATTAGAGTTATGCATAGAAATTTGGGAGCAAAAGATTTGAACTTACCACAATACTACAATAATAGAGAACTCAGTTGGTTAGATTTTAACTATCGCGTATTACAAGAAGCCAATGATAAAAACAATCCATTGCTTGAGCAACTTAATTTTGTTTCGATATTTAGTTCGAATTTAGATGAGTTCTTTATGGTCCGCGTAGCTGGTTTACAAGACCAAGTCAAAATGGGTTATGACAAACCCGAAAATAAAGCCCAATTAACACCAAAACAACAACTTAATCAAATCAATATCAAAAATAAACAAAATGTCGACTTACAATATAAGCGTTATAATGAATTGGTAGAAGATTTACGTCAACATAAAGTTGAAATTGTTCAACCGGATGAATTACCTGAATCGTTATTATCTCAATTAGAAACAGAATTCAAAACTGGTATCTTACCAACATTAACTCCATTAGGGATAGATGCTTATCACCCTTTCCCAAAATTAAATAATAAAAGCCTGAATATCTTTGTTGATATAGATACTGAAGATGCGATTAATTCTGCAATTGTCCAAATACCTTCTTTAATACCTAGGTTTTATTCATTAAATAAAGGCGATACGCAATTCATTATTATGGTAGAGGACATCATTACGCATTTTATTAATGAATTATTTAGCGGATATGAAGTACTAAACACTTTTACGTTTAGAATTACTAGAAATGCTGATTTAACTATACATGAAGACGGTGCGGAAGACCTTCTCATTGAAATTGAAAGGTTTTTAAAGGAACGTAAACGTGGTACTGCTGTACGCTTAGAAGTGGATGGACGATTCGCCACGCATGAAGACATTGTGTGGATTATGAACCAAGTAGAAGTACATGATGATGAGGTTTATTTTGTAGACGGTCCGTTAGATTTAACGATGCTGTCTAACTTAGTTGATCACTTATCTAATAAATTGAAGCACTTAAAATACAAAAAGTATGTGCCACAGACACCACAGTCTTTAGGTAACCATAATGTGTTTGATTTATCGTTGAAAAAAGATATATTCTTCCATCACCCTTTCGAATCGTTTGAGCCCATTGTCGACTTCATACGTGAAGCCGCTGAAGATCCAGATACAATTGCTATTAAACAAACGCTTTATCGTGTCAGTAAAGATTCCCCTATTATTAATAGCTTGAAAACCGCTGCTGAGAATGGGAAACAAGTTACTGTACTTGTTGAGTTAAAAGCACGTTTTGATGAAGAAAATAATGTGCATTGGGCAAGAATGTTGGAAGACGCTGGCTGTCATGTTATATATGGTATGACCCATTTAAAAACGCATAGTAAAATTGCGCTTGTAGTCAAACGTGTCAATAATAAACTCACTTCCTTTATTCATCTAGGCACTGGAAACTATAATGATAAAACCGCTAAATTATATACGGACATGGGGCTAATTACTACAAACGATGCAATTGCTGAAGACGCACTAAACTTTTTCAATTATCTTAGTGGTTATTCAGTCAAACCTGTTTATAATAAACTTATTGTTGCACCATTTGATATTAGAGATGTCTTCTTAGCTCGTATAGACAATGAAATTCAAACACATCATGAACATGGTAACGGCAAGATTATAATGAAGATGAACTCTTTAACAGATAAAGATATTATTCTTAAATTATTTGAAGCCTCTTGTGCTGGTGTTAAAGTTCAACTTATTATTCGTGGTATTTGCTGTCTGAAACCAGGTATCCCGGGTATTAGTGAAAATATAGAAGTCGTAAGTATCGTGGGGCGCTTTTTAGAACATTCACGTATTTACTATTTCCACAATAATGGAGATGAAAAAATCTACTTATCTTCTGCAGATGCCATGACACGTAACATGATTAAGCGTGTAGAAATCTTATTTCCTGTTGAAGACAAAGCCATTGCCAAACGTTTATTAGATTATATGAACCTTCAGTTATCTGATAATCAAAAAGGACGTTTTCAAGATTCACATGGACGTTATCATTACATTGAAAATAACTTGTCACCATTAAACTCTCAAGCTTATTTAATGAAGGAAGCAGTGAATTATGGTCAACAACTTCAAGATGAAGTATCGCAACCACAACCTCATGTTGTATCAGCCAATTCACCTCAAGGTTGGTTCTCTAAAATACGTCGCACTTTCAAAAAATAATCCATTACATTAAATATAGCGCTGAATGCTCCGTTTAAAAGTGAGCATCCAGCGCTATTTATTATGTTTTTGTTATACAATAGCGCTTGCCATTATATATTAATAATGCTTCCATACATAATTATAAAGTTTAGACATCACCCACTTGTGTATCGGAGCTTGTGAAACTAAATATACTAGCCAAGGTAATGCGGGTTCATAATGATTTAAACCAATCACGCATCTATAACACGATGCTGATGTTCTAAATTCGAGCATTCCATCTTTTCCTCCATTGCTACTTACTAGTAAACCGCCTGTTACTTTTAAAATAAAATTGGTTGGTGAGCTGTATGCTTTTTCCATTTTTATTAATGGATATGGTAAAAACTTCAAGCTAATTTCAAAGCGTTTCTCTGTTTGCTTAATTCTAATCCATCCTAAACTACATTCTTTTAAATATTGTTCATACATGTCAACAAGTTGTATGGCATTGATTTCTTTTGTAAGTAACATATGTTGAAATGAATAGACTTTTTTATATTTATCTTGCATTTGTCTCGAACATTTACCTATTCTATTTATAACTTTAGAAACTGACATATCAATTACTTTGACGTTTTGCGAATTAAATATATTTTTAAAATGATTGTTATACTTTTTTTCCACGTTCAATATGTGGAGCTTCTTGTCACTACATGAAGGTAAGGCGTGTAATATATTTTCAATAGCCCACATATGCATACTATGCGAATGTCCTTGTAAATATCCATTGGGAAGTGCTGCTTTATTCGTTATATATATAATATGATGCATTTGTTTTAAAGTACGTTGCAATTCATAAGTTTGGAATACATTTGTTGCCACAAAAACACTCTTCAAATGTACAATATTATTATTTCGCCGATTGTAAAATTAAGCTAGACACATAAGAAAAGCCACTCGTGATACACTCAAAATGAATTTCCAACCAAAGAAATCATAGGAGTGATCACGAATGACCTACACCCATCTTAGCACGGATGAATTGATAATAATAGAAGCCTATTTCCATCAAAATAGCTCTGTCACAAAGATTTCAAGACAGATGGGCCGGGCCCGTCAAACAGTGCACAATGTGGTGACTTTTCTGAAAGACGGGCACACGGCACTGGATTATTACAAGCGCTATAAGCAGAACAAGAAACGCTGTGGTAGAAAACAGACTGTACTACCCGCCGATCAACATCTCTATGTTGAAGAAAAAGTCGCTCAGGGCTGGACCCCCGATGTGATTACTGGTCGCGAGGAACACCCAATTAATTGTTCGGGACGGACACTGTACCGGCTATTCAAACGTCAGCAGTTTGATATTTCTACACTGCCGATGAAAGGCAAGCGAAAACCAAACGGTCATAAGGAACGCCGGGGCAGACAGACATTCAAACGGAACATTTCTGAAAGAGAGACGGATTATCCGGCATTCAACGAAGAATTTGGTCATCTTGAAGGCGACACGATTGTCGGTGTCCACCATAAAAGTGCCATCATTACATTGGTTGAACGCCTGTCAAAAGCCATCATCACGCTAAAACCCGAAGGCAGAACAGCGAAGGATATCGAAACCACGCTCAACACATGGTGTCATCAGGTGCCCAGAAACCTGTTCAAATCCATTACATTCGATTGTGGCAAAGAATTCTCGAATTGGCGGTCAATCAGTAATCAGAATGATCTTTCCATCTATTTCGCTGATCCGGGCACCCCTTCCCAGCGCGGGTTGAATGAACATTCCAATGGGTTATTGCGGACAGATGGATTGCCTAAGGGGATGGATTTCAATCAGGTGGACCAGCGGTTTGTTTCCTCCGTCTCTACCAGAAGGAACCATATCCCCAGAAAGTCATTGAATTATCAAACCCCGTTGGAAGTATTTATGAGTTACATGGATGTAGGTAAACTGTCTAGCTTATTTTGACAAACGAAGTTTGTATAAACTTCATGATGCTTTTGTAATTTCTTAATTAATTGTTTACCTAAATAACAATTCGCACCAAATATAAACACTTTCATTATTATCGCTCCTATTGACACTCTAGTTGATAATTGATTTGATATTTTTTAAACGACCCATCAAATGATATCATTCGTATCATTCGCATTTTAACACACTATTTTTGCTATAATTAATAAATGAAAGATTTCGTATTATAGGAGGATTTTTATGCTTGAATTAGAAAAATTAAAACAAAATTTCCCTTTAATTAATGATATGCAACAATATAAACCTATCTTTTGGGAAAACCCCAAGTTTCATCAAGTTGAAGCTCTCCCTTTTTCAATAGAAGATATGGAAGACGCAGCATTACGTCTCGAACGATTTAGTAGTTATATACGCAAAGTATTTCCTGAAACAGAGAAAGATCACGGATTAATTGAATCACCATTGAAGCCCATCCCCTTTATGCACAACCACCTTTCTCAAACAGAACAACATGGAGCTAACGGGAAGTTATGGTTGAAATGCGATAGCCATCTTGCTATCTCAGGTTCTATCAAAGCTCGAGGTGGTATTTATGAAGTTCTTAAGCTGGCTGAAACGATAGCAATGAAACATGGTGGTCTCGAATGGACAGATGATTATCGTATTCTAGATGAACCACATTATAAAGAATTATTCAGTAACTATAATGTTTCAGTTGGCTCAACTGGCAACTTAGGTTTAAGCATAGGTATCATGAGTGCCAAACTTGGTTTCAGCGTTACTGTACATATGTCTAGTGATGCTCGTCAATGGAAAAAAGATTTATTACGTGCTCGTGGTGTAGAGGTTGTAGAACATCAATCTGACTACCAATTTGCTGTTGCTGAGGGTAGAAAAAGTGCAGAACATGATGCATCTTGTCACTTTGTTGATGATGAAGGTTCTGCTGATTTATTCTTAGGTTATACTGTAGCTGCATTACGCCTAAGAACACAATTAGATAGTCAAAATATTCAAGTAGATGCTGACCACCCACTTTTCGTCTATTTACCATGTGGCGTTGGTGGTGGCCCTGGTGGTGTTGCTTTTGGATTGAAAAAAGTCTTTGGTGAACACGTTTATTGTATTTTTGCCGAACCGACACATGCACCTTGTATGTTACTAGGAATGATGACGCAATTGCACGATGAGATTTCAGTGACTGATATTGGATTAGACGGACGTACTGATGCAGATGGGCTTGCTGTATCACGCCCTTCCCGTTTAGTCGGTCAAATAATGAACACACTTTTATATGGCGCATTTACAGTTGATGATAAACAAATGTATCGCTACTTATATATGTTAAGTGAGAAAGAAGATATCTTTATCGAACCATCTGCCGCTTCAGGTTTTGCTGGCCTTACTGAAGCTACAAAACACGCTAAAAATAAAGGAATTCATATAGAAAATGCCAACCATATCGTGTGGGCTACTGGTGGAAATATGGTGCCAAAAGACGAAATGATGAAATATGTGACTTACGGTCACAGTTTAACTTAGTATGTTGAATTGTCAGTAGTTGGCTCATCTTTAGTCAGCCTATCTGGGAGTGAGACAGAAATCTAATTTCAATTTTTGATTTCTGTCTCGCTCTTTTTTAATCATTTTCTTCCACTTCTTTAATAAGAAACTTTTAGTTATCTAAGTTAAATCAAATATCTATTTTCAGAATATTTATTGAATTTAAAAAATAACTATGTTAAAGTATTCTTTATCAATCCACTTTAGTTCGGTAGAGTAACAAAGTAAAAAAAGACAAAGGATGGTCATATTATGAATACAACGACACTTATTAACAACAAAGAATTTGAATTAGCCTTTTTAAAACATTTTCAGCAAGCTGAATTCAAACTCGTAGATTTCAGTTTTATCGAATCACTGTCATGGCAAACCCTTACAACAGACGATTTGCAGCAAATGACTGAGCGCAGTTTCTGGCAACATGACCATCATATCTTTGCATTACGCAATGATTTTACCGATCAATTATTACGTTATTACAGTAATTATCCACCACAATATCAAAGTGTTGCCTACACTGGCCCTATTGTTCGTGATAATGAAGTTTATACTCAACTAGGCATCGAACATTACAATCCAACAATTACAGACATGCAAAACGACTTCATCACCTTTTATGACTACATCAAAACAACATTAAATGATGATATTGATTTTGTGATTTTAGGTCATTATCAACTGATAGATTTACTTTTATCGCCTAAAGAACAAACTGAAGATGTATTGAAACTCATACAGGAACGTAATATTTCAGAACTTACATCTCAATTAGGTATAGCGCATCCCGTTGTTCAACTACTCACTACCAAGACCACAGAACAACTTGATTTATTAAGTCAGCTATTTCCACATGATCATCGAACAATACAGGCATTACGCCGATGGGAACAATGGTTTAAATCTCAAGATATTACTAATATTCACTTAGATATCACGCCACAACCACCACGTTCTTATTACAAAGGTGCCTTTATGAGATGTCATCTTAAAAATAATAAATCACAACAACTTACAGGTGGTTTTTACAAAGGTGAATTAGAAGGCTTTGGACTTGGTTTTATACTTTAATTAAAAAGGGAGAGAACATCATGCTTACTGTAGCTTTAGCGAAAGGAAGATTACTAAAAAGCTTCATTGCTTATTTGAATGAAGTAAATGAACAAGAACTAGTACGCGCATTGGAACAGAGAGAGCGTCAGTTACTCATCTCTGTAGGAGAAATCCAATTTGTTTTAGTTAAAGGGAGCGATGTACCTATTTATGTCGAACAAGGTGTTGCAGATGTAGGCATCGTAGGTAGTGACATTTTAGAAGAAGGTAATTACACAATCAATAATTTACTTGATTTGCCTTTTGGTGCTTGTCACTTTGCATTAGCAGCTAAACCAGATACAACAACTTTTACGAAGGTAGCTACATCTTATACTAAAACAGCTAGAAAATATTTTGAAGCCCAAGGGTTAGACGTAGAATTAGTAAAACTATCTGGTTCTATCGAATTGGCATGTTTAGTCGATATGGTCGATGGTATTGTAGATATCGTCCAAACAGGTACCACTTTAAAATCGAATGGCCTAGTTGAAAAAGATACTATTAAAAATATTAATGCCAAATTAATTACAAATAAACAATCTTATTTTAAAAAATCAGCCGAAATAGACGATTTTATACAAACATTGGAGGTGTCTCTCATTGATTATAAATAAAGCTACATTTTTAAAGGACTATTTAAATCAATCCGCATTAAATGAAGGGTTATATCCTCTAGTTAAGGATATTTGTGACAATGTAAAGCTTCAAGGTGACCAAGCTTTAAAAGCTTATAACCAACAACTTGATCATGTAGAGACATCAGAACTTGAAATTCCTTATGAAGTTTTAGAAACGGCTTATAATCGCATTGACGATACATTACGTGATGCGCTTCAGCAAAGTCACTCACGTATTAAAGCTTATCAAACTTCTATTAAATCTACAGCACAACAAGGTACAAATGAATGTTATGAAATGTATCATCCATTAGAACAGGTCGGTGTATATGTACCGGGCGGTAAAGCAAGCTATCCTTCAACTGTGTTAATGACTGTCACATTAGCTAAGGTAGCTGGTGTTAAAAATATTTTTGTTGTCACACCACCGCAAGCCCGAGGATTACCTGATATTGTTTTAGCAGCTTGCTATATTGCAGGTGTCGATAGAGTATTCCAGGTTGGAGGCGCACAAAGTATCGCAGCGCTTGCTTATGGTACAGAAACAATTCCAAAAGTAGATAAAATTGTAGGTCCCGGCAATCAGTATGTTGCTTACGCAAAAAAATACCTCTTCGGTCAAGTAGGTATTGATCAAATTGCTGGTCCAAGTGAAATCGCCTTAATCATAGATGAGACGGCTGATTTAGATGCTGTAACTTTCGATGTATTTGCTCAAGCAGAACATGATGAACTTGCGAGAACGTTTGTGATTAGTGAAAATAAAGCGTTATTACAACAACTCGAACAACGCATCCAACAAACTTTAAGCCAAATAGAACGTCAACCTATCGTTGAAGCAAGCTTAACAAACAATCATTTTTTAATTTCAGTAGATAATTTTAATGAAGCATGTGATTTAATGAATCAAATCGCCCCAGAACACGCATCAATTCAAACAGCTTCACCACGTGATTATCTAAATCATGTGCGTTATGTGGGCGCACTATTCTTAGGACATTATTCTCCAGAAGTTATCGGTGATTATGTAGCGGGACCGAGTCATGTCTTACCGACCAATCAAACTGCGAGATTTACCAATGGTCTATCCGTTAATGACTTTTTAACACGTCATTCTGTGATTGATTTATCTGAAGCTACATTTGAAAAAATTGAGGGTTCTGCACGTAAGCTCGCTCATACAGAACAACTTTTTAACCATGAACAATCTATAGAAATCAGATCACCAAAGGAGCCACGTAATGATTAGAATCAACAAAAATGAAAGTCCACTTCGTCCATTATCTGATTCAAAATTGGCAACAATTATTCAAGAAGCAACATTTAATTTCTATCCAGATGACGAGTATGAACGTTTTAAAGCAGCTTACGCAAATTATTATAATCTTTCAGCTGAGCAAATTATTGCAGGTAATGGTTCTGATGAATTAATTCAAAAATTAATGCTGATTATGCCAGAAGGCCCAGCACTTACATTGAACCCAGATTTTTTCATGTATCAAGCCTATGCTTATCAAGTTGATCGCCCAATTGAATTTGTAAATGCTGAACCAGATTTATCATTCGATTTGGAACGTATTTTGCAACGTATAGATGAAGTTCAGCCAGCGTTCTTTATCATGAGTAATCCGCACAATCCGTCAGGCAAGCAATATAGCCTGACGTTCTTAAAAGCAATTGGAGATAAAATGAAAACATTAGGTGGTTATTTCATCATAGATGAGGCTTATTTAGATTTTGGTAATACTTATCAAATAGAAATGCAGCCCCACATTTTACAAATGCGTACACTTTCAAAAGCATTTGGCATCGCTGGCTTAAGATTAGGCATGCTTATTAGTACGCCCGAAACAATACAAGAAATTAAAAGGATTGAACACCCTTACCCATTAAACACAATTACATTGCATATTGCTTTATATATGTTTGAACATACAGAAATGCTGAACAATTTTATAAATCATCAAAGACAACTTGCTATAAAATTACGCAATATGTTTGATGACTTAGTATCAGATATCATGGTCGTATTTCCTTCCTCGACGAACTTTGTTTTAACAAAAGGAACTGCAGCACAAAGTTTGGGCGCATTTATTAAAGCGCACGGTTTCCTACCTAGAGTCTATGACGAAAACGAAATGGCTGATTATGTTCGTTATTCTATAGCTACAGATGAACAGTTAGATGAATTAGCAGCAATCATTAAAAATTGGAGGTCTCAATATGATTTATCAAAAAACACGTAACACTGCCGAAACACAATTAAGTATTTCACTTGCAGATGATCAACGTACAAGCAAAATTGATACGGGTGTGGGTTTTCTAGATCATATGCTTACCCTCTTTACTTTTCACAGCAAATTGTCAATTACAGTAGAAGCGAATGGTGATACGGAAGTCGATGATCACCATGTGACTGAAGATATTGGTATCGTACTTGGTCAATTATTATTAGAATTAGTTAAAGAACGCAAAAGCTTTCAACGCTATGGCGTAAGTTATATTCCTATGGATGAAACACTTGCACGCTCAGTTGTAGATATCAGCGGCCGTCCGTATTTATCATTTAATGCAGACTTTAGTAAAGAAAAAGTAGGTACTTTTGATACGGAACTTGTAGATGAATTCTTTCGTGCTTTAGTGATTAATGCACGATTAACAACACATATCGATTTATTACGTGGCGGTAATACGCACCATGAGATTGAAGGCATATTCAAAGCATTTGCACGTGCACTAAAAGAAGCTTTAGCAAGTAACGATTCAGAAGGCATTCCCTCTTCTAAGGGTGTGATTGAATGATTGCTATCATAGACTACGGTCTAGGAAATATTAAAAATGTACAACGTGCAGTCGAACATTTAGGCTATAAAACGATACTAACAGATAAGCAAAGTGAAATAGAAGCTGCAGATATCATCATATTACCTGGTGTGGGTCATTTTAAAGACGCAATGCAAGCGATACAAGCACGTGGCTTAGCATCAGTGCTACAGTCAATTACAGATAAACCGATTATAGGTATCTGTCTTGGTATGCAACTCTTATACGATTGGAGTGCAGAAGGAAATGTCGAAGGTTTAAAACTTTTCCCGGGAAATATTGTTCCAATCGAAACACACTATCCTGTACCTCATTTAGGCTGGAATAATTTAATTAGCAACCATCCTCAATTGGCACAAGATGTATATTTCGTACATTCATATCAAGCTGAAATGTCTGAACATGTCGTTGCTTTCGCTGAATACGGTGATCCAATTCCAGCAATTGTTCAATATAAACACTATATCGGCATTCAATTTCACCCAGAAAAAAGTGGAGCCGATGGATTAACAATACTCAACCAAGCATTGAAAGGCGGTTTCTTATTATGATTAAACTCTGGCCAGCAATTGATTTAATCAATGCTACAAGTGTACGACTAACTGAAGGTAAATATGATTCAGAAGAAAAAATGCCACGTAGCGCTGAAGAAAGCATCAAATTTTATAACCAGTTTAAGTGTGTTGATCGTATTCACATTGTCGATTTAATCGGCGCAAAACAACAATCATCTATTGAAAGAAATTATATAAAAGAGTTACGACAACTTACTGAAAAATCAATGGAAGTTGGTGGCGGTATTAGAAGTATCGACACAATAGAAGCCTATTTCAATGACGGTATTGATTATTGTATTGTAGGTACCAAAGGGATTCAGGATTTAGCATGGTTAGAGCAAATGGCAAATCAGTATCCAAATCGTATATACATTTCTGTTGATGCTTATCGTCGTGATGTAAAAATCAATGGTTGGGAACAAGACGCTCAACTAGATTTATTTGATTTAGTTAACGAAATTGAACGCTTCCCACTTGGTGGTATTATTTATACAGATATTTCTAAAGATGGTCGATTGGAAGGACCTAACTTTGAAATAACAGGACAATTAGTAGCAGCGTCTGATAAACAAATTATCGCTTCAGGTGGTATACGAAACCAACAAGACTTAACACAGTTAGAATCACTAGGCGTCTATGCTGCAATCGTCGGTAAAGCAGCGCACAATGCTGATTTTTGGGAGGGATTATCATGATTAAAAAGAGAATTATCCCCTGTTTAGATGTAAAAGATGGTCGCGTAGTTAAAGGGATTCAATTTAAAGGGTTACGCGATATTGGTAATCCAGTAGACTATGCGCTTTATTACAATGACCAAGGTGCAGATGAACTCGTCTTTTTAGATATTTCTCGAACTGAAGCTGGTCACGATCTCGTACTTGATGTCATTGAGGAAACTGCCGGAAAATTATTTATTCCACTTACGGTTGGCGGCGGTATTGCTACTTTAGATGATATATCGGAACTACTTAACCATGGTGCAGACAAAGTTTCACTGAATTCAAGCGCACTTAAAAATCCAGAGTTCATTCAACAAGCAAGTGAAAAATTTGGAAGTCAGTGCATTTGTATCGCTATTGATAGCAATTATGATGACGAACTGAAAGACTACTATTGTTATACTCACGGTGGTAAACAACGTACTGATAAACGTGTATATGATTGGGTCCAAGAAGTAGAAGCATTAGGCGCAGGTGAACTACTCATCACAAGCATGACTCACGATGGTATGAAACAAGGCTTTGATGTGAAACATTTACATGATATTGAACAACTTGTAAATATTCCTGTCATCGCTTCAGGTGGTGGCGGAAAACCAGATCACTTTGTTGATTTATTTAAACAAACAGATGTCTCTGCAGGCCTCGCAGCAAGTATATTACACGATAAAGAAACCACTGTAGATGAAATAAAACAAACAATGGCACAAGGAGGTATTCCCATTAGATGACACAACAACCTGATTTTAGTAAAGGACTCTTACCAGCAATTTTGCAAGATGTTGATACAAAACAAGTGCTCATGCTTGGCTATATGAACGAAGCAGCATATAATAAAACATTAGCAGATGGCATTGTTTGTTTCTATTCTCGCTCTAAAGAACGTTTGTGGACCAAAGGCGAGTCTTCTGGCCACACGCAAGTAGTTAAAAACATTCATTTAGACTGCGATCAAGATACACTACTCATCGATGTTGTGCCAAATGGTCCAACTTGTCATACTGGGAGCCAAAGTTGCTTTAATACCGACGTTCCTTTTAATATCCAACAATTAGAACAAACTGTAACTTCAAGTGCACAATCTAATAAAGAGAACTCATATACACAATATTTGTTAAATGAAGGTCTTGAAAAAATCACCAAAAAATTTGGAGAAGAATCGTTTGAAGTTGTTATTGGCGCGATGAAGTCTGACCGTAATGAAGTGACAAATGAAACTGCAGATTTAATGTATCATCTATTCGTATTATTACATGCTTTAGATATTAAATTTGAAGACATCGAAGCTGTATTAGCACAACGTCATCAGACCTCAAATAACTTCAAAGGCGAACGTAATGATATAGACAATTGGTAAAATTAACAATTGCTTTACTACGATGTGAATCCTTTTTAATTTTGCTAACATAGCAAGATGATTGCTATCAGTCGATTTTAAATCATAAAAAAGAGAGCGAAAATCAAAATTTGATTTCCACTCTCTTTTACTTTATATTTTATCTGTTTTTCAAAAGTTCTTTTTTGAAAAATTCTGCTTGTTTTTCTACTGAGATCAAATCAGCATAAATGGCTTCATCCATTGAATAATAGATCACATTGCCATTTTGTACAGCTTCATTATTATGCCATATGTTCGATTTAACAAATTCATTGTTCACTTTCCCACCATCTTTTGTTGGTAAGAGTAAGTAATCACCTGAATAGTCATTGAATTTTTCTTTAGGTACTTTCATGAATTTTTCTTTTGGCATTGCTTCCTTAGCTTCGGGATCTTCTTTTAGTTTAAACCCTTCGTAAATTGCTTCACTGCCTCGTCCAAATCTAGGTCCAAATTGATAAATATCTTTTGCTTGAATATCCATAATTGAAAAAGTTTTATCTTCCCCAATGGCTTTTTTAATTTCTTCACCATCTTTTGCTAACTTTTTAGATAGTTCATCAGCTTGTTTCTTAGCTTTGCTTTCTTTGTTTACTAACTTACCAATTTCAATATGAGTATCTTTATAGTCCATATTTTGTACTTTTATAGGTACTGTTGGCGCTATTTTAGATAATTTTTTATTATTTTTATTTTCTTTATATGTAATAATCAAATCTGGTTTCAACTTAGCAGCAGCTTCTACATTTTCTGAATTAATTTTCTTAACTTCCCCCATGTCTAAATACTTAGAGTCTGGATATACATTCGTAATACCAACAGGTTTAACACCTAGTTTTTTTAAGTTCCCGTAATTTGCTGTTAAAACTAAGACTCTCTTCGGATTTTTAGGTATTTTAACTTTACTACCATCCTCAGTAGTATAAGATTTCGTATCCTTATCATCTTTTGCATCTGATTTATTAGATTCATTGCCACTACTACATGCCGCTAAAAATATTATAAAACATAACATTAAACATAGTATTTTTTTCAAATTAATAACCTCTCCCATTGTATAATACCTTCATTATAATTGAAATTGATTATCAATTGCAATTTAATTATACTTTTACAAGAAATAAATATATACTTTATTTAATAAGATAAATAAAATTACTGCTCTTTTAATTATCTTTTGATATTATAAAATTATATTAGGGAGATGACTGAAATGGAAAATTACTTTTTAGGAATTGATCATGTACAAGTTGCTGCCCCGGCCAATCGTGAATCAGAAGCTCGCGAATTTTATTCAGAAACACTTGGATTCAAAGAAATTACCAAACCTGCTAACTTAGCCTTAAATGGTGGCGTATGGTTTCAAGTCGGTCACCAACAACTACATGTTGGTGTTGAAGATGACTTTTCACCGGCTAAAAAAGCACACCCTGCTTTTCTCGTTCATAACGCTACTGACGTAAGAAAATCACTTGAATCTAAAGCAATTGAAATTATATATGGGGATGAACTCGAAGGTGCAGATCGTTTTTATATTTATGATCCATTCGGCAACCGAATTGAAATTATTGAATGGTTATAACTTAGTGTGTTTATTAAAGTCCTTAAAAATACGCCTTGCACATAATCATTTATGTACGAGGCGTTTATTAGCTAATTTTTGCAATTATAATTGTTCATCTATCAATGTTAACGCAATTTCTAATGCTTGAATTCTATTTTTTAATAATGTCGTTCGACTATTTGGATTTCCTTTTGTTCTAATTGCGTCAGCGATTTTTAACATTTTGTTAAAAGCGAGCGTATTTGTGTCCTACTTTGTTGTAATCCTGTTTTGTTATACTGTTCCATTATTTTCTCCCAATGCTGACTTACTAATCTCAATGTTTATAATCAGCTTAAAGTTCTAGACACATTAGGTCCTCATCATAGTAAACAGTTCCATCGTATAGTGCTTTCGGCTCAGTTCCATAACGTTTAAATCCTAACTTTTCATATAAACTAATTGCACGTTTATTTTCACTAAGCACGCATAAATTGATTGTTTTTATTGTATTTTGTTCAACCACATAATCAACGATTTGTTGGATTAGTTGCTCAGCTATACCTTGTCGTCTATATCGTGGGTGACAATATACCGAAACTAAATTACCTTTATGCTTTATTTTTTCTAAAGTCTCACTATAAAACGTCGCAATACAAACCAGTGTTTCTTCATCAAAAGCCCCTACAGTAAAATGAGTAGCACTATTTTCTAACCTCACTTTGAATTTCTCAATCGAAAATTCAATCTCTCTATCATATGTAGAAGCAAAGCCATTAGGGTCTGTCTGGAGTGAACTGAGTCTTAGTAATCGATACTGTGATACATCAGCTTCACTTAAATATCTAAAGTCCATTTAATCACGCCTTTCAGTCTATCGCTACAACTATCATTATAGACCCTTAGCTCTGCTTGAAGTTACGGGTCTACACTTATATTCTTCTAAACTGGTCGTACAGTTACTTCGTTCACATTGACATGACTTGGTTGTTGTAATGCATATATAGCTGCTTCTGCAATATCTTCAGGGTCTAATTTTTTACGTTCTCCCCAATCCGTTGCTCCACTTAAAGGTGTATCAACCATTCCTGGTGAAATACTCGTTGCCCTAACGCCTGTCTTAGCCAATTCTTTTTCTAAGCCTTGTGTTATCGCATGTACAGCTGCTTTTGACGCACTATATAATGTACTTTTTTTCGTTACTTCAAATCCAGAGATAGAAGCTATATTTATAATATGACCACTTGATTGATTTAAAAATGTTGGTAGCACTGCATTTATGCCATAAAGTGTTCCTTTAACATTCACATCAATCATTGCATCCCACGCCTCTACATCACCATCTGTAATTGCTGAAGACAGCATTTGACCAGCACTATTGATTAATATATCTACACGACCATATATGTCTTTCGCCGTTTGGACTAAGCGCTCAACATCTTGTTTGTTTGTAATATCCACTGCTAATGTCTCAACGTCTGCATTGCCTGCTTTTTGAATACGTTGGGCAGTATCATTTAAACGTGATTCATTACGCCCTGACAATACCACTTTCACTCCATGACTTGAAAGTACTTGCGCAATACTTGCACCAATCCCACTACTTGCTCCTGTAACAATTGCAACTTTATTTTTTAATTCAACCATTTATAACTTCCTCTCTTTATAATGTAGGTAAATCTTTCCTTATATTTTCACATTGTATCATGCAGTTATAAGGATAAATAAATAATTGAATTTGGGTTATCTTGTCAGAATACATATTTCATTATAAAGTAGGTGTATATAATAAATATAAGTAGCAATATGTTCGATGCTTAAAGGAGGATGGCTCATGAATTTTGAAGAACGCTTAGCTAAGTTACGTGAAACGATTGGTAAAACAAGCTTTGATTTTCGATTTGAATCATTATTTGATAAAGAAGAATGGATTAATATGAACATACCACAGCGTAAACAATTAGAACGTGAATTTCATAAATTTATAGAACAAAACGACCATTTACGTATACCTTACACTACCGAAGACCATATTCGTATGCGCTTGTATAATTTAGTTTATGATTACAATGAAATTAAACATAATTTTAAGTCCTATATTTGATTCCTTCATACTAAGATAACGTTTGAGTATGCATTTTATATACAATACAAAAGCCTATACTACTGGATGAACAGTAAGTATAGGCTTTTTTAAGCTTCTAACGGACGAACGGTAAATCATGAAAGTTGATACTGTGGAGAAAACCATGTTAGAAGTTGGCTAATACCTTTCATTATTACACAGTCATAACGAGAGGTATTACTCAACGCCATAATCACTCAATGCACACAGTGTATAAATCATTAGCTAGCTACTTTTTTTGCAAGTCCATAATTGTATAATTTCTCTGCATCAACGTAAGCTATATAATCAATACTTCTGTATCCATCTTTAATATCATTGATAATACCTTGGTTTACACCGGTATGAGTGTAAATATCATAACTACTTTCATTTGAAAAAATAACTTCCTCAATTACTTTTCTCATTATAATCACTCCGTATTTTTACTTTCGCTAAGCTTTTCTATCTTCTACACTTTCATCATAATAGATAGTAACTTGATTTGAAAGTGTTTTGTGATTATTTTCACAAAATCATCACTTTTAAGCTTTTTCTATTTATTAAAATCGTTTATTAATTGACTTCTCAAATTAATTGAAGTGATTTCTTTATTTTTATGTTGTTGAAAGTATTCTTATATTATTATTTTTATAGAAATACATAAGCTATGAGTACCTCATTACGTTCTTTCACAAACATATTTTTTATTAAAAGAATAACCTTTTTGTTAAAATTCCTCCTTAAACTAAACATTTTGTGAAAGTTATCACATTATTCCGTGAAATAATGTGGTATTTTTGCTTTGAGCGTGATAATTTTAATAGTGTAATGTAAGCGCTTTATAAAATTCTCTACGCTTAGACTAACAATACTTTAACTATTTATTCATAATGTTTAGATAGCTATAAATAAAAATTATTTTTGAAAGGAGCATTTAATATGATCGAAACTTTATCACAATATCAACCTAAATTTAAAAAATTGATTTGTGTTGATTCAGATGGTTGTGCCATTGATTCAATGACAATTAAACACGAACGCGCTTTTGGCCCTGCGCTTGTAAATGAATGGCAACTTGATGATATCAAAGAAGCTGTGTTACAGCGTTGGAATGCTTTTAATTTGTATGAAATAACAAGAGGGATCAATCGTTTTAAAGGCCTCGAAAAAATGTTAAGCGAACTTGTAGCAAAGGGATTAAACATTGAAGGTTATGAAGATATAAAGCATTGGGTTCAAACCACTGCATCTTTTTCCAATCCGGCTCTAGAACAAGCAATACAAGCCTCTCCTGAAAAGTTAGGCTTACAAAAAGCACTGGCATGGTCGCACAGTGTAAATGACCACATCAAGAATTTACCTAGTATTGGTCCTTTCGACCATGTCCAACGTACGTTGAAAAATGCCTCAACGTTTGCAGATATTGCAATCGTATCTTCCGCAAATTTATCCGCAGTTGCTTATGAATGGGAAACATATCACCTTACACCCTATTTGAGTGGCATGTTTGCTCAAGAAGCTGGTACTAAAGAATACTGTTTAGAACAATTGAAACAATATTACAATACCGAAGACATCATCATGTTAGGTGATGCTATGGGTGACATGGATGCTGCAAAATCGCATGATATTTATTTTTATCCTATTTTAGCAGGACATGAAAATCAATCATGGTTAGATTTTGATAATAAATATTTAAAATTATTTAAAGAAGGTCGATTCAATCAAGACATTCAATCATCCTTAACTACTATATTTTATAATAATTTCGAAGGAGAGAACTAAATTTATGGCAAAAGTAAATTTAAAAGCAACACCTTATAATTTAGATGACGAACAAATTTCATGGGTAGAGCGTACACTTGGCAGTTTGACAGACGAAGAAAAAATTGGACAACTCTTTTTTAATTTATTTTCTTTAGAAGGCGGTAAGAAGTTTCATGATGCTGACTTAACAAATAAAGAAGTCTTAGAACGTTTCCACATTGGTGGCGCACGTTATGAGGGCGGGAATAAAGAAGATGTACAAAATTTACTCAATGATTTACAAAAACACGCAAAAGTTCCAGTCTTAGTAGCCGCAAACTGTGATTCAGGTGGTAACGGCGCTTGTAAAGATGGTACCTACATCGCAAGTGCTGCTCAATGTGAAGCAGCACAAGACAAAAAAGTAGCTTATAATGCTGGCCTCGTATCAGCACGTGAATCTTCTGCTTTAGGCGTACATATTAATTTCGATCCATGTGTAGACATTTTGCAAAATTGGCGAAATACAATAGTGAACACACGTGCTTATGGTACAAATGCAGAAACAGTTATAAAATATTCTAGCGCTTTTATAGATGGATTTAACTCTGAACGTGACATGATTACTTGTATCAAACACTTCCCAGGAGATGGTACTGAAGAACGTGACCAACATCTCGTACTTGGTGTAAATGAACTCTCAACACAAGAATGGGATGATAGTTTCGGAAAAGTTTATCAGCATCATATCGATCGTGGTGTTCAAATGATTATGGCAGGTCATATTGCACAACCCGCTTATTCTAAAAAATTAAATCCAGCGCTTGAAGATAAAGATATCTTACCTGCTACACTTGCACCCGAATTAATTACAGGCTTATTAAAAGAAGACTTAAACTTTAATGGATTAGTTGTTACTGATGCCAGCCATATGTTAGGTATGACCGCTGCAATGCGTCGTGAAGACTATGTGCCACAATCTATAGCTGCCGGCTGTGATATGTTCTTATTCTTCAATGATTTAGAAGAAGATTATCAATTTATGTTAAATGGTTATAGAAATGGTGTTATCACTGAGGAGCGTTTAAATGATGCTGTACGTCGTATTTTAGGACTTAAAGCTCAAATGAATTTGCATAAACAACAAGCAGAGGGTACACTAATCCGCCCACAAGAAGATTTAGCTATTATTGGTTGTGATGAGCATTTAGCAATGCGTACTGAAGCTGCTGACTTAGGTATCACTTTAGTTAAAAACACTTTAGATCAATTACCGATTCGACCTGAAACGCATAAGAATATTCAGTTATATATTATAGAAGGTGAAAAAGATGGGATCTATAAATCTGCAAACAATGTAGAAGAAGATATTATTCAAGAATTAGAATCACGTGGTTTCCATGTGACATTGAATGATGGTTCTACACGAGTTAAAGGTAAAACGTTAGAGTATCGTGAAAAAGTAGATGCAGCACTTGTCTTTGCTAATATTATTGGTTACGCAGCTGAAAATAATTACCGTATTAAATGGGGCACTGCCATGAGTAATGAAATTCCTTGGTATGTGCATGAAGTCCCAACAGTATTCGTTTCTTTAAACTTCACAACTCATTTGCACGATGCGACTATGGTCAAAGCTTATATCAATGCCTACCATTCAAACCCAGAAACAATCAAACAAACAGTAGATAAAATCATGGGTGAAAGTGAATTCAAAGGTATTCATAACGACTTAGTTTGGACAGATAAATGGCAAGCAAAATTATAATATTAAGTAAGTTTTCTATATTAGATTGTTGAAACATTTTAAGAACATAAATACTTATCAACGACTAAAAGGGATTTTCCACTTATGGAAAACCCTTTTTATATTTGTCGTTACAGTCGTTACCTTTATTTGCATTTTCAATCATGCTTTACAACGAACCAGCCTCAACTAGTAGTCCTCGGCTAGTGTTTTATTAACTCGTCAGGAGTCGCCCTAAACTACTACCACTTTTCAAACAACATAGGATATAACTTAAAAAGTGATAGTGTTTATAATATTAATTATATTAATAGTTAAAAGATATCAAATGAAGTAGTTTTCATATTGGAATGCTTTCACAATAATCACTTATTACATAAATTAGTTAGCAAAAAGTTTCATGATATTTATAAATGTATACAAAATAAACCCCCTACAAATGCCATCATCCATCGTAGAGGGTTCAATGTTTAAACTTTATTATAAATCATGTGTGTTATTGTTTATATCCAAAATCAGGAATATTATCCCAACGTTTTTTAAAATAATGTGCGACTGCTTTCGGTCTTCTCTCACGAGTGAAGATACCCTTTTTATTTCCTTGGACTCTAATAATTCCACTAGATGTTTCGAAGTCAGCAAAGTTCCATGTTTGTTCACCTATAAATTGAGGATAGTTATCTATAACTTCATGATTGGCTTCATAATAACGAATTTGATATTCTTCCGTAAATAATTCGTCATTAATTGCGTGCATCCCCGCTATTGTATCTGCACCGTATTCCGTAAACATAATTGGCTTGCCTGGTTGTTTCTCGCTCCAACCATCTAACTCTGTTCTCAATGCTTCTTTTGCTGCTTCTAAATCGCCGGACTGTGTATACCAACCGTAATATCGATTTAAGCACAGCACATCTACTAAATCTTGTACCTCACATGTATCTGGTTGTGAAGTGAGAATTGTCACAATCGTTACCGGACGTTGTTGTGGATCACATGCTCTAGCTAAGTTTACTAAAGGTTCAAAGTACGCTTTAGCGCCTTTTTCAGTAGAAGCCGGTTCGTTGGCGACAGACCACATCACTACACATGCATAGTTCTTATCACGCTCAATCAGATCTTTAATTACCGCTTCATGCGCTTCTTTAGTATCTATTTCCTTAAACGTATCTCGTGTCGTAGTACCAGATAAAATAGCGCTAAAGTTTAGGTGCACACCTACCGCAGTCGTTTCGTCTATGATGACGATACCTTGTTCATCTGCTAAGCGCATCATTTCTTCTGAATATGGATAATGTGATGTTCTAAATGAATTAGCACCAATCCATTTCATCAGATTAAAGTCTAATACGTTTGTAACTTCATTCATACCACGTCCACTATAATAAGCATCCTCATGTTTACCAAAGCCTTTAAAGTAAAATGGTTCTCCATTAATTAAAAATTGTCCTTCTCTGACTTCTACAGAACGAATACCGAAACGCTCTGCATACGTATCAATAACTTGGTCATTATCTAACAGTGTGACTTCTAAATGATATAAATAGGCATTTAATGGTTGCCATAGATGAGGATTATCTACTTCTATGATACCTTCTGCGCCTGATGTTTCAGCTACGATATTATCCTTTTCATCTCGTAGCTTAACAACTATTGTAGGCACTGCTTCATTCGTAGTGACTTTATATTGTACCTTAGCACTGTTTTCTAATACTTCTGGCACAATTTCAATATCTTCTATAAATACTTTAGGTGTCGTATATATTTTCACAGGTCTATGTAAACCTGCATAATTAAAGAAGTCGAAGTTTGGTGAATTTTTGTTAATTATTTTACCATCATTATTAATCGTTTCACTGTACTCACCAACTGGCAAAGTGGTTTCATCTAAAATATTATTCACACAAACTGTTAAACGATGCTGACCAGAACCAAATTCCGAATCGAAGTCAACTTCAAATGGTAAGAAGCCACCTTGATGTGATGTTACTTCTTTACCATCGATATATACTGTTGCTTTATGTGTTGCAGAACCAAATCTTAATACAACACGCTCGTTTCTTAACACGTTAGGTATTGTAAACGTTCTTTCATACCATACATTACCAACGTGATTACGAATATCAGAAGTAACACCTTGGTCGTTATATGATCCTGGCACTGCAATAACTAAATCCGTATCTAATGGTCGTGTCACATCAATTTGATCATCTACGCCCTCTATCTTAAAGTCCCAGATGCCATTTAAATCAATGATACTTCTATATTTATTTATCACTGGATATAACATGATTTAACCCCCTCTAAAACAGTTCAATTATCTAAAAATGAATTATAATTCTTCTCTAAGTGCTAATTCTTTAACAATTTGTTTATGTCTATGGTCAGTTAATGGATATGCAAAGAAGAACAATATCACTGCGATTAAACAAAGTGAAGCAGGTACAATAAAGAACAATACTTTTAATCCTGCTATTGTTTCAGCTGATTGAGCTGCTTGTGGTACATAACCAATGAGCGTTAAAGCTAAACCTGGTAGGAAACCAGCTAAACCTTGTGATATTTTTCTAGTGAAACTGTAACTTGAATAAATAATACCTTCTGATCTAATACCTGATTGCCATTGGCCATATTCTACAACGTCTGCAATAAATGCCCAAGTCACAGTATTAGGAATAACTAAGAATAATTGTGCAATCGTATTAACGATTAAGAATAATAACACGTTATCGGAGAAGAACATGAAGTTAATAAATTGGAATACAACGAAACCAGATACACCGATAACTGCTGTCATTTTCTTACCTACTCTTTTACTTAAAAATGTAGTTAAGAACAATGCGGGTACTAATATAATAACGTTTAATGTACTCACAACGCCCACTAAATTAGCTTCACCCAGCACATATTGGAAGTAATATAGTTGCGAGGACTGTTGTAAGAATAATGCTGTAATCGTTAATAAAGTATATAATGCTAAAATGATAAATGGTCTATTTTTAAATAAATTTAAAAACGCTTTACGACCAATACCTTTTTCTTTCGGTCTTTCTACTGTATGGCGTTCTTTAACACCTTTGTAACACAATAGATGGAATGTCACACCAGCGACAGCAAGTATACCTACTACAACTGGATAACCCAATGCATGACTAGAGAATAGACTAACTAATGGGATAACTACAATCCCAGAAATAAACATAGCCCCCTGTGAACCTAAGTTACGAAACACTGATAGTTGCGTACGATCATCTGCATTAATTGTCATAGATGCTGATAATGAGCCATATGGGATATTCACAAATGAATATGCTGCGTTAAATAATAAGTAAGTTCCAAATGCCCATATTATTTTCCCCGTTTGACTAATATCTGGTGACATAAAGGTTAAAACTGTAAGTAATGCGAGCGGTATCGTACCGTACAAAATAAAAGGCTTAAACTTGCCACGTTTAGCAAAGTTCCTTTGATTATCTACTAAAGTCCCCACTCCAGTATCTACAAAGGCATCAAAGAATTTCGCAACAAGAAACACAGCTCCCCCAACTACTGACGGTATGCCCAAAATATCTGTATAGAATAACAGTAAGTAAATTTGTCCCATATCAAACATTAAGCCATTACCTAAATCTCCAAATCCATATGCAAGTTTTTCTTTGAATTTTAATCTTGGTGATTGAATTTCTTTAAAACTCTTTAACTTACTATTTGCCGGTTTTAATTTTGCTGTAACCATGCTGATAACCTCTTTCCACTATAGAAACGTTCCTGACTGCGCTTTGCTGTTTTAATCGTTTCTTAGTATGTATTAGTGATTGTTACAATCAATCGATAATAAGACACATAATTATGTAAGCGTTTTCTTATATCGTTAAAATTTTTTATTCCCATAAATTAAATTACTTTTGAAATCGTTAATGACATATCGCTCACCCTTATTTATAGGAATCTTAACTTTATTATATTTTTAATTACAGAACAGTCAACATTAAAATAACAACGTTGTTATAAAATGAATTTCACTTAATTAATACATCGTAAGCGTAGGTGATTCACAAACTCTATAACTACAGCTTTTATTGACATACGAACTCAGCTATTTCTTTTGGTTTGCCTACAATTCATTTTTTAAATATAAGTGTGTAAACTTGTATGTTAAACAATGGTTTTACATCATAATTATCATTTTATTAATATTTTTAATAATATATTCACTAAAAATGAAACAATTAATGCTTTTTCTAATTTTCTATACTTCATTATCCTAATAAAACTCTTTATGTTTTGTTCGATAACTTAATGGTGTTGTTCCGTATTGTTTTTTAAAGCACTGTGTAAAGTAACTTTGCTCTTTAAATCCAACATAATTTGCCACTTCAGCGACGGTCATTTTAGTTCTCGCAATAAGGTCACGTCCCTTTTTCACTCTTGATTCAATGATGTATTGTGAGATAGATTTATGAATTTCCTTATTAAATATTTTGGACAAGTAACTTGGTGCCAAACCAACATATGAGGCGAGCTCATTTAATGACAATGCACTATCTAAGTTTCTTTCAATGTATTGAATTACCTTACTTACTTTTGGACTATAGGCATTCGCTTTTACTTTCATCGCACTATCTGTATATGCTTTAACAATTGAATGGGTGATTTCATCTAAAGTTTCTATGTCCATTGTTTGATCTATTAATGCCGCATACTTTGCAGATATTTCATCAATATGAATCAAACTTACACCCGCTTTTTCTCCGGCTTTACGGCATAACGTATTTATCAAATATGCTTTGTATTGTTCATTTGAAATATCATCCCTTACACGTCGTAAGCCTGCAACTGATAAATTCATTGCATTTAGAATTGATAAAGCTTCATTAGCATTGCCATTTTCAACTGCAGTAAGTAGCTGATTCTCCATATTATAACGATACTCTATTTCTTTTAATGTATAATCCATTTGCGCTTTGGATTCTGCTAACTCCTCTGTATTCGAATGAAAACTAAAATCAATTTTCACAGTTTCATAAATGCTATTTCTTTTTTTCAAAAAACGAATTGCCAAGCGACACATTTTTTGTGCTTTAACTTGGTGACACAAAGGTATCGTCAGTAAATATTGCTTCAATATAGAAAGTTTCGATATTTTAATATCTAAGCTTTGGAGTAACTCATTACAACGACGTTCATTTGGTCGCTTCTCCATATATGGACCAACAATATAAATTTGCTTATACTTTTTAAATTTGAAAATTAAAAAGTTTACACCAAAACGATTCGTATAATGATAAATTTTATTGCTATGCATTTGTACGATAAAATGTTTCAACTCATTATTGAACTGCTTGCGTGCAGTATTTGTAAACGGCGTCTTGATATGATTAATCACCCCATTCATATCACTCATATCATATCCTTCTAGCCGAATTCCCAATAATTGTAGCGCATGCATCTGTAAAATCTCTAGCGTTTCCTCATTCATAAAAAACACCCCATTCCTTATATTTTTATTATATCTAAAAATATAAGGAATGGGGTGTGAAATTTATATTAAATTTCTTTGAACTTATCAAACAATTCTATAACCAGTTCGTTTTTTATTATCAAAAAAATTAATTCAAAATATTAATTCAAATTGGATAAACAGCTATTTACGGTATCTTCACACGTTTACTCATTTGAATTTTTCTTACCAAATTTGAGTTTAAATGGTGCATAGAATAATACAAATATAAGTACAAGTCCTAAATAACCTATTAATGGATAGAAAATTGCTACTAAATCTGTAAAACCTACGAAACTCAAACACAAACCAATGATGACTGTAACTGTAAAGAAAAGTTTAAAACGTTTCGTATCTACCACCGTAAAGCGTGTTGCAAATGCATAGAACATACCTAAACCTGTATTGAAAATCATACCGAAAATGACAAAAGCCATAACGACACCAAGTATAGGTGAAATATGATTCACGATACCTAACATTGGCATCTCCATTTCGCCAACAATATCGATTTGTGTAAAGATAGCTAAATGACTTAGTACAATCATAACGCCTAATGCAAGTCCACCGAATAAACCACCTAATGCTGCAACTTTTGTATTTTTCTCAGAACCACCCATAACAATTGCCATAGAAGCACCAACTGCTGTATTAAATGATGCATAGTTTACACCTGCTATAAACCAGTTCGGTAATGTTGATGGTTTCGCATCTGAAATTGTATTAAGTTGTGAGAATGGTACATCTGTTGTCATAAAACTATAAACTGAAATTATTATAATGAATATAATTAAAAATGGAGTTATATTCCCAATTACTTTAACAACGCCCTCTACTTTCATCATACCCGCAAGTAAAATAAGTATTGTCATAAGAATCGTACCTACAATTGAAGGCAATCCGAATTGTTGATTAAGGTTTGATCCAGCTCCTGCAATCATAACGACACCTACACCAAAGAGTGTAAAGATAATGACTAAATCAATAATCCATCCTAAAATTTTACCGAATATAGATTTTCCTGTGATATTATGTATAACTTCTTTATGAGAATCTGTCTTAGATTTACTTCCTAACCAAACAAGCATCATACCCACATAAGCAAATAATGCTGTAGTAATGATAGCGCCAAATGTCCCCATAATGCCAAAGCTCGTAAAGTATTGAAGTACTTCTTGCCCTGATGCAAATCCAGCTCCTACAATGACTCCAATAAATGCGCTTGCGATCAGTAATATTCTTTTCATAATTAAGCCCCCTATTTTACTTACTATAAATGAGTTGTGTATAATTTCAATACTCGTATATTTGTGTAACATCAATAACTCACTTTTCAATCACTCAAAAAGGTTGAAATAGACGTTTTGATACCGCTAGAAATTTGATATTGATTCTATTTTATCATTTTAAAGCAATTGGATGTTGTTCTTCTCAACGACATCTATATTTAAGTAACGTAAAATCACAACAAAAATTTAAAAATTCATAATAAATTAAATAAAAATCCTCTTAGCTATTAAAGAGTCCTTTATTGAGATTATCTTTGTTCATCAATTTCATTATTTAATTCTAATAGAAATTAAGTTAATCTTTTTTCGCTTTTTCAGTTATATTTTTATATGTTTTTGCTATTATATGAGTTCAATCATAAGATTATTTTAGTTTAAAGTAGCAATTATTTGGGCCGACTCCTGACTCGTTAAGAAAGTACTAACCGAAGATTAGAGACTGTGCCCGCGGAAAACGTGCACAAAAAAATGCCAACAAAGTCGTTAAACTTTGTTGGCAGATTGGCTTTCTATTTTAGACAAACATATTAAGTATAAGTATGAAGATTAAACCAGATACTGAAATCACAGTTTCAAGTAATGACCACGTTAAGAAAGTCTCTTTAACAGTCAAACCGAAATATTCTTTGAACATCCAGAATCCTGCATCATTAACGTGAGATAAAATAACACTACCCGCACCTATTGCAAGCACAACGAGTGCAACGTTAACATCTGATACTTGTAACAATGGTAAGACGATACCTGTAGATGAGATTGCTGCAACTGTTGATGACCCTAAAGCAATACGAAGTACTGCAGCAACAAGCCATGCTAAGAATATCGGAGACATTTCTGTACCTTCAAACAATGTAGCAATAGTATCTCCAACGCCACCTTCAATTAATACTTCTTTGAAAGTACCGCCACCACCAATAATTAAGATCATCATCCCAATTGGATAAATCGCATTAGATACTGAATCCATAATTTCTGAGTTTTTACGTCCTTGTTTAATACCCATAGTAAAGATTGCAAACAGTACAGCTATAAGCATTGCCGTAGCTGCAGTACCAATAAAGTAAATAAATGATTCAAAGCCATTTGTAGCTTCTTCATGGCCTGTAATCAATTGTACAATTGTTGATAGCAACATCAAAATAACAGGAGAAATCGCAGTTAATAAACTGACTCCGAATCCCGGCATTTCTTCTTCTGAAAATTCTTTTTGTGCACCTAAGGCTGATATATCGCCCTCACGTGTATAAGCCGTTGGTGCAATTTTTTGTGCAATTTTATTAAACAATGGTCCAGCTATAATTGTAACTGGAATTGCAATAATCATACCGTAAAGTAATACGTGGCCTAAGTTTGCGTCTAATTCTTTAGCTATAACTACTGGTCCTGGATGTGGCGGTAAAAATCCGTGCGTTACAGATAAAGCCACAACCATTGGAAAACCTAATTTTAACTGTGAAACATTTGCACGTTTAGCAATCGTAAATACTAAAGGAATCAATAATACTAAACCTACTTCAAAGAATAAGGCAATACCTACAATAAACGCAGCTACAAGCATTGCCCATTGTACATGTTTAGGTCCGAACTTATCGATAAGCGTGTCGGCAATACGTGTCGCACCCCCACCATCAGAGAGTAGTTTCCCTAATATAGCACCTAATCCGAAGATCAATGCAATATGTCCTAGTGTACTTCCCATACCATTTTCTACTGTTTCAATGATTTTATCTAAAGGCATACCTAGTAAAATTGCAGTCACAATTGATGTGATAATTAATGAAATAAATGTGTTTAACTTTAAGAAAATAATAAGTGATAATAATACGATAATTCCTATTACCACCGTAATCAATGGCCAAATTGTTTCAAACATCATCGTTCTCCCCTTTCAAATTAAAGATTGAATTAGAACTTTACAGACATGTATCTAATCAATCGTGGTAACGCTTTCTTTCATAATTAAAATTTTAAAGAGTATGTGACAAGTTCTTCGTAACGTGAGTGTCGCTTGTTTACTTGTCACTTTTCTCTTTAAAGGCTCTTTCTATATCGCCTTACTATGGTTTGTCATCCGTCATATGTTCACGTTGGAATGTTGCAATTTCTGTGTAGCGATCCTCTAATGAACGACTTAAGTTGATAAATATAGAAATGAGTTGTTGATACACCTTCACATTATCTTGGTTCGGCTTATGTTCGTTTGTAGTACCGACCATCTCTTCGATAATAGAAAAATCATCAATTTCGCCAAGTGCTTTCATTCCTAATACACATGCACCTAAGCAAGAGCTTTCATAACTTTCAGGTACAATTAAATTCGTATCAAAAATATCTGCCATCATTTGGCGCCACACTTCACTTTTCGCAAAACCACCTGTTGCTTTAATTGTCGAAGGTGTTTCATCCATTACTTCGATTAGCGCAAGATATACGGTGTAAAGATTGTAAAGAACACCCTCTAAAGCAGCACGAATCATATGTTCTTTTTTATGCGTTAGTGTTAATCCAAAGAATGAACCTCTGGCATCTGCGTTCCATAATGGGGCACGTTCACCAGCGAGATATGGATGGAAAATCAATCCTTCTGCACCTGGTTTAACTCGATTAGCAATTTTAGTTAACACGTCATATGGATCGACGCCTAAACGTTTTGCAGTCTCTACTTCGCTGGCTAATAATTCATCACGAAGCCAACGTAATACGACACCACCATTGTTTACAGGACCACCTATAACATAATGATCTTCAGTTAACACATAGCAGAAAATACGCCCTTTATAATCTGTACGTGGTTTATCTATCACCGTTCTAATTGCTCCCGATGTTCCTATCGTCACCGCAACTTCACCTTTTTTAAATGCATTCACACCTAAATTGGAAAGTACACCATCACTTGCACCAACCACAATTGGTGTATTTTCATCTATGCCCATCAATGTTGCATAGCGACGTTTCATACCTTTTAAAATATGTGTTGTTGGTACAACCTCTGGTAATTGTGTCTCTTCAATACCTAGCAGTTCTAGCGCTTCTTTGTCCCAAGCTAATGTTTCTAAGTTAAGCATCCCAGTAGATGATGCCATAGATTGATCTATAACAAATTGCTCAAATAATTGATAGAAAATATATGTCTTAATATCAGCAAATGTAGCAGTTTGGTTGTATATTTCTTGTTGTTCATGCTTCATCCAAAATATTTTAGCCAACGGGGACATAGGATGGATTGGTGTGCCGGTTCTTTGATATATTTCATTACCATTATGTTCATTTTTAATCTGTTCAGCGTATTGGCTTGCGCGATTATCTGCCCAGGTTAAATTTTCAGTTAGTCGTTGGTTACTCGCATCCATTGCTATTAAACTGTGCATCTGAGCACTAAATGAGATTAATTTAAGATCTTCTTTAGCAATATTAGCTTCTCTCATTACATATTTAACTGTCATTAACACTGCATCAAATAACTCATCTGGGTTTTCTTCAGAAGTTTCCACATTCGGTGTATGCAATGGATAACCGATATTGTGTTTCATTATAAATTGACCTTTTTCGTCGTAGAGTACTGACTTCGTACTCGTTGTGCCTATATCGACACCTATCATGTATTTCATGATTTTTCCTCCTACTTCTTTTACCGGGTTAAAACACTAATTTAACCAGAAACTGTCAACATCCTCGCCAACATCATCAAAGTTGAGATGGAATGCTTCTCTAAGTTTTGCAGCATCTTGCTTCGCAATCGCTTCTATAAACACTTCATGATTACGATGAATACGCTCAAAATCTTCTGGATTCTCGCTCATGCGTTTACGCATTGACAATAATATCAGTGCTTCCATTACCGGTCTTAAGTTATTCCAAAAAGTTTTTAAGTATTGGTGCTTTGAAGCGAGTATCGTAACTTCATGAAATTTCATATCATGTTCAGTAAATGCTTCTGCATCTTCAAATTTAACTGCCACTTTCATCATTTCTAATTGTTTACGTAATTCTTTAACAATCTGTTCATTATTCAAAGTTTTGATTCTACTAAACGCAAATGATTCCAACATTATTCTTAAATCATAAAGTTCTTTTTTCTCTGTATCATCAAAAGGCAATACTTCTGCGCCCATTCTTTCTAAATGTATCAATTGATCTTGCTTTAATAATTTAAATGCATCCCTGACTGGTGATCGACTAACATTAAATTCTTTAGCAATTTGATTCTCCGTCAATAACGTATCTGGCGTTATTGTGCCCTCAACAATTCTTAAACGAATCTCTGCAGCAATCATTTCACCTTTCGAGACACCCTCTAGCCATTGTTCTGGATACTTATAATTCATGATGATATCACCTCTTTTTATCAATACGATATACTTGTATACAAGTATAGTAATACACAACTTCACTATTTGCAAACGCTTGCAAAGGGTGTTTTTATCTATTTTCAACTAAAAAAACCGACATGACAGGTCTTGAACCTATCATATCGGTTATTATATTTATTTTACTTTATAAAAATTTGAAGCATTATGACGGTTGAAGCTCACGACATCCATTCCTCAGCAACAACAAATTAGAGCTTCAACTTTAATGTAGTTTTACTTAATTATCGAATACTTCAGAATGTATATTTTGCATTTTACTTTCAACCATTGTGATTTCGTTTGCACATTGCTTTAATGCATTTCTATAGTTCTCAGTATTTTCCGTGTTTTTATAACGTATTTTATGCTCTAAGCTTGCCCACATATCCATACCAATTGTTCTGATTTGAATTTCTACAGGCACAGTTTCTACTGTATTAGCTAAAAATACTGGAATTGCCACAACGATATGTAAGCTACGATATCCATTATCTTTAGGATTTCCAATATAGTCTTTACGTTTCAAGAGCTTCACATCTTCTTGTTTAAGTAATAACTCTTCTATCACATAAATATCATCTATATAGTTACAAATCACTCTAATACCTGCAATGTCTAATATATTTTCTCTAGCTGACTCTGTGCTTATCTCTAATCCTTTACGATTTAACTTTTTAATTAAACTTCGCATTTCTTTAACACGACGCTCCATATGATGGATTGGATTATGTTTATACATTTGTTGAAAATTATCATCTAAAATATCTAATTTTGTACTAATTTCTTTAAGTGCTGAAGAATATAATTGTTCCAAAGCAACGAACCCTATTACCATATCAAATGCATCTTCTTGATTATTGATATGCTTTATACTCTCTTCAAATTCTTCCTTCAAATCGTCTATATTTAGTGATGGTTTACGTTCAATGTACATATTTCTTTCCTCCCAAGAAATCTACTTAGACTACATTATAGCTGATTTTTATTTATTATCTAAATAAAAAGATACTTCAAATATGATAAAGTACACTTTTAAAAAATCGTTGTTTTTTCAAACTAAAATATGTTTATAAAAAAAGTACTAGTCCATCAAGTTAACGGAATAGTACTTCGGCGATTAGTATCTATGTCCCGAAATCTCATACTCTATGTTCTATTATTTCATGGGACAATTGAATATTTGATTGCTATTCATCTTTCTTATGTTCTCTCACTTCTGTCGATCTGTTATCAGCAATATTACGTGCACGTTTCATCGCATCCTCTTTCTTATCAAAACTATCAGAAGCTTGCTTAGCACCGTCCGTTTTAATCTTCCATTTATTATCTTCATAATAAACGTGAACATCTTTATTATTTAATTCAGGGTTCGCTGAATCATCTTTTTCATGTTTAGTTATTTTCTTGTTTTTCAATTCGTCTAATTCTTTTTTAGAAGCGTCTTTATACCAAGATTCAGCTTGTTTAGTTGCAATAGGTATTGCTCTATCTTCCTTATAACCATCTTTAAGCATCGCATTTCCAATATCTATTGCTTTTTTAAGTTCTAATTTTTCCATGTTTTTCCAACTTTGTGGGTAATCATCCATTGTCCAAGGCATTAACTTTAACCTCCTACGTTATAATTTATTCTTCGTCTTAATTGTTGTTTACCACTGCTGAAAAGTTACAAACAAAGCAATATACACTTTCAATTAAAAACTCAAAATAGATAGCAATGATTAATTTTCTTAATGAACGGGAATTAAAGTATGAATCTAATCATTTCACACACTATTTAAAAGGAGGGATATAATGACAAATATAGCGATAGGTTTAATTCCTTCACCTGACATGCCACACAAACTTATTAATAAAATTTCCGATTATCTAGCCGATGATATCCATAACCATGTAGATGATAAAACAAATTGGGATTTTGAAACACATGTCGCTTCCATGGTTGGGACAGCTGAACATATGGATAAAGCACTAGATATCGCATCAAATATAAAAAAACAAAAGAATTGGGACTACACAATTTGTATCACTGATTTACCAAGCCTATCTAATAATAAAACTGTGATTTGTGATATAAATCTAGATGACAAAACAGCATTAATATCTGTGCCAGCATTAGGTGCTGTGAATTTAAAACACAAGCTACGTCATTTTATTACATTTATTGTTAAATATTTTTTTACTTCAGGTTCAGATAAAAGCCTTTTGAAATCAAAGTATTTTAAATTAACAAAATTCAATGAAGTTATACCAAATGAAGATAACAAACAAGATAATAGAAAGCGTATTGTTTCTAAAACATCATTTTTAGGTTGGTTTCATTTAATCTTAGGCATGACTTTTTCTAATGAACCTTGGTCTGCTATTTTAGATTTCAAAAAAATTATTTCAGTATCCTTTGCAACTGGAACATATATCGCAATCTTCTCAACACCATGGGATTTGAGCTTAGATTATGAATACTGGCGCTTTATTCTACTCATGTTATTATCTATAAGCGGCATGGTCGGATGGTTAATATATTCATATAATTTATGGGAACGCCCAAATCCAAAAACACAACAATCCTATCGTTTCATTTACAATTTCACGACATTGACTACATTATTCGCTATCACCATTTTTAATTTTGCTGCATTATTTATATTACTCACAATAAGTACATTATTATTTGTACCACCAGAGATCTTTTCTAGCTGGACTTCTTTGAATGAAAAACAACCAACTTTTGTCAACTATATTAACCTTATTTGGTTTATCACTTCGTTGGGTATTTTAGCTGGTGCCATGGGTTCAACAGTTGAAAATGCTGAAAAAATCAAACGTGTAACATATTCATTCAGACAATATTATAGATATAAAGAACTAGAACAAGACGACGATAACACTAATAGTACTATTCAAGCGTCAGATTACAATAATGGCAAAAAACTATCACACAGTGAGGAGGATTCCAATGACAAATAGGATGATTGAAATCGGATTAGTAGCGGCACCAGGTATAACGGAAAAAATCGCTCACAATCTTGAAAATAACTTGCCAGACATATTAGCGAATTATTTCGCTAAAGATATTGAATGGAAAATCAATACAGTTGTTGATCCCCTTACTGGTTCTGCAGAAACTTCCAAAGAAATATTCGAAAAAATTGCTAACTACCAAAATAATAATAATTGGCAATACACTATAGGACTGACTGACCTCCCTATTATTAAAGATAATAATGTTATCGCTTTTGATATTAATAAAAGTAATGGTGCCAGTTTAATTTCCGTACCTTCCTATGGATGGCGACCAGTTCAAAAACGTATACAAAAATCTATAGTTGGAATTATTGAAACTGTGAATATGGATCATTCACAGGATTTACAAAAAAATGATTACAACGATAAAGGAAGTCAAGAGAAATTAAAATCACAATTTCCACTTTCAACTTTAAAATCACGCACAGCATATTTAGAAGACACAAATTCCAAACATACACACTATTTTGTTTCATCTAATACAAAAGGTTCTTTTCGTTTAATCAGTGGTATGACATTTGCAAACAACCCATTAAACATGCTCAGTAGCTTGAGTAATGTCGTAGCCATCGCATTCACTACTGGTGCTTTTGGTATCGTTTTTACTACGATGTGGAATTTAAGTTATGTTTATTCATCTTGGCGCATGTTACTCATGATGGTAGTCGCCATTTTGGGCATGATGTTTTGGATTATTGTAGCGCACCATTTATGGGAATCGAAAAAAGAAAGTAGAAATAAAAGAGTTACGATGTTATATAATTTGACGACAGTGCTAACGTTAACTGTTTCACTTATCATTTATTATATAATATTGTTCTTTTTATTCTTAATTGCTACTCTTGTAGTCTTGCCTTCAGGCTATTTAGGTCAAACTTTACAAATGGGTGGCTCCGCAAATTTAATCACTTATATAAATCTTGCTTGGTTTGCTACTTCTATATCAACAGTTGCCGGTGCAATTGGTGCTGGTTTAAACAATGAAGAACTCATATTAGAAAGTACTTATGGTTTTAGACAAAAAGAACGTTATAAAAAAATGGAAGACCAAGAAAAACAACAAGAACAGAAAAGAACTGAAGCTAAGAAAGATATTGAAGAGAAGAAACAGGAAGAAGAAAAGAAAGCAGAACAAGAAGCTAAAAATAAACAAGATCACTAGGGACAGTCTTACCTCAGACAAACCTCAGACTTCCTTTCATACTTGAAAACTTGTTTGACACCTTAAAACAAATAAAAAACAAAGCAAGCCAACCAGTGATTTCATTCATCATAAAGGTTGGCTTGCTTTTTAAACTTGTGCTAAATTTACTTTTTGTCTTGCGTTCATACAATTATTTTGAATGCTCATCAATGATGTTTTAATGTGCATATACTGAGGTAGTTCGGGTATTTCTTGAACTTTAATATGCGAACCTCTTTCAAAATGTTTTGCTATATTTTCAAAAATAAGTAAGTATTCACCCATTGTTTCATCATCTATATGATACCTTTCTTCATTACTCAAAGCTCTTGTAAGCATAAAGCTAATTTCTTCTAGAGCATAAATACTCGGATAATAATACTGTATAACCATCTTATTACTAAACAGTTCACCATTTGCGCTGTTATATACTTGCTTCATGTTATTAAGTTTCACGCTTGACTGAAGCATTTCTTGTTTGTCTTGTTCTCGTGATGAATATTTACTACTTGCAAACAAGTAATGGAATAATACTGCCTCGTCTCTTGCTACGTCCGCTAGTGTTGCTGGTAACATGGATGACGCTGTCTTTCTGCCTATTACCAATAAACAAATAACAGCAATTGCGATACCCACAATTACATCAATCACACGTGGTAATGCAATTAAAATTGTTAAGTGATTCGCTGCTATACCATTCAACAAGATCACTTGAATCGTTATAAAAATAACAGCGAATGAATAGTTAGCACCCACAAATACCTCTGTCACACCTGCTGCTGCAGCTAACAAGATAATCGCAATTGGTAACGGTGGCGTCGATAATAAAATTAGAGATAATACAAGCACACCTATAATTGTACCAACACCCCTAGATCCAGCACGTTCAAAACTATGTAACGTTGTTGAACCTAATAGTACTGTATGTGTACTTAAAGGGATCCAATATGCTTTTTCAAAGCCAAACATAAGTGCAATAAAAATTGAAATAGCCATAATAACTGTATAGCGTAATGTATTTCTAAACACAAAGGAATCCAAAGTTAAATTTGTTAACATACGGTGTCCATAAATAGGAACACGAATATCAATTTCATGTTCTACACGTTCATTACCTGCATTCATGATTGCATCTACTTTGAATATATTATCAACTAGATTTTGATATTGGTCATCAATTTCCACTGCTTTTGTCCATTGTTTTTTAAAATTACCTTCAGAGTATACAAGTTTTATTACAAAATCTGCCATTTCTTTGATTTCTTTAGGTAAAGGACGCATGTTCTTTTCATTCAGCTCTAATAATTCTGAATGAATACCTTGCGCTGTATTATGAAGTAATAGCAAACGCTGAAATTCGGGCGATTCTTTAGATTTCGCAGTACTAGAAGTAATCAGTTGAGTATCTGAATTTCGAAAAGCAGTCACTGCGAATTGTGATGCTTTAGCAAATGCCTTCGGATCATCAAAATTATAAATAAGTTGTTTAATGATATTATAGTCATTTTTGATGGCTTTTGACTCTGCAGATTCTTTAGAAATAACTATAAGTATAGTAACAATTAATGTTGCTAATAATCCCCCAACAAACATAGCGAGCCCTCTATATAAAGCTTCTTCTGGAGCTACAGGTAAGTTGAAAGGTAAACTGAAAGCAACAATAAAGAATGTCGATGAAGGTCCAGGTATATTCAATGAACTAAATATATAATACGGAATGACCGTAACTATAAGTAGTAATACACCAAAGATAAGTGGCTGGTTTACTGTGAGCGTACCTAATATCATTGCTATAGATAACCCTATCGATGAGAAAAATACGATACGCAGTTTTGATTTAGATGACCCACCAAATACATATATATGTGCTAAAGTACCAGTAGATATTAATAATCCTGTAGAAAGATGACCCATTAAATAACCAATAATGAGTGGGATAAACATTAATATAGCTTGTCTTAAACCTTTAGCAACATCGATTTTCATGGAATTAAATCGAACAAGTGACTTTAAATATTTAACCAATGTTGGTGTTCATCTCCTTTAATATTTTATTTTTCATTAGTTTAATACGTGTGTGCTCTACAAATTAAAGTCTTTAAAAAGCACAAATAAAAATGGGAGAAGGAGAGAAATCAAAAATGTGAAATTTGATTTCGTATTCCAACCCCCACAAGGCTGACTAAATATCTTAAAAGTTTGATATAAGTACAATTAGATATCAGACAGCTACTGTGTAATCTCAAATTTACATTTACGACATAGTATGTTGTATTTATATCCCAGTCTTATTAGGTCGTAAACACATGTAGTCTATTTATCTCAGCTTACTAACAATTCAATATTTAATACAATATTGTTTATTATCGTAAAAATTACATATGTCCAACTTAAAACATCACTTTACTATTTTAACACTTTTTGAAAAATATTTTGTCGTATTTGATTGGATAATATCATAGACAATTTATTATAAATCATTTCATTGTTAGTATGATGTAAAAAATCTTTTTATATCGCCCAAATGATTTATTCTGCTTCTTTAATATCTTCATGAACGCTTGAATAATCGATATCTGTTTCTAAAAATTCATCATTATTCACAGGAAAGTGTTGTTCAAGTGTTTCTATATTACTAATTTCTACTGAGCCACTATTAAATTCAAAGTCTAAGACATGGCCACCAAACGTTTTATTTTTATCAACAAAATGTAAATGAAATCCTCCTGCAGCTACGCCATGAAATAATTGTGGAGAATAAAATCCTACAATCGTACCATGCACTTGTTCTTGCGTATATTCAGGTTGTTTTTTAGCCGATTCTATTAATTTAGTATAAGGTATCTCTTGTTTCGGCATCATTCTGACATGAATCATTTCAAATTTACCGGTGATTTTGACAGCTATAAATATATTATTACTCGCTGCTTGACGTTGTATTTCATTTAACAAAGCTTCAGAGTCCGTGATATAGCGAACATCAAATTGCTTATCTACTTTGAAAGGGGTAACTGTAGAAAATGGTGTCATTTCATTACCTTCTAATTGTTTGAACTCACCATATTCATTGGCATGATATGCGTTACCATCTAATATAATAACTTCACCATCAGAACCAGTTAACGTTCCTATACCTAAATCACCATGTTCTAAAATTTCGTTAATCGTAGCAGTGCCTTCTAATAAACCTGCCATCAACGTCCCTAAAGTTCCGTGTTGATATAACATTATTTCTTCTCTCCTTACTAAAACGTATTACTTACTTTTTAAAATAGGGGTATTTTTATTATAATTGCTTCCAACATGAAATTATACACTATTATATTACACTGCAACAGCTTAGTGTCTTAATCGACCATATTAAAAGGCATAAAAAGTCTAAACTCACGAGATTGTGTAAGTTTAGACTCTTATTTTTGAAATGGTATTTTATTTAGTTTGAGAAACCTTAATATCAGGTTTTGTAATCAAATATTGCGTAACTTCTTTGAAAAAGTGTTGAAAGTGTTCTGTGCCATTGTGTACTTCTAAAGCTTCTTCATTTTCATATTGTTCGATAAAAGCAAATGTATTAGGCTCATCCGTTCGTTCAAAATGTGCATAATACAATGCGCCGTCTTCTTTGTTAGCTGCTAGTACAAGCGGTTCTACTAACGCTAAATACTGATCACGCTTTGACGGATCAATTTTCATTATCGCATTTACAGTAATCATCTTTTTCTCCTCCTAGGAAATCATTATCTTTATAAATTACCGCAAACTAAATATCGCAAACATTGCATGCTTAATATCAATTGTTAAAAAAAGTATCATTCAGTAATAAATCGAAATACTCCAAATTTTGAAACCAAATATATCAAAAAAAGACTAACTCCCCCTTTGAAGTTAGTCTTTTATTATATATAATTTCTCCCGTTTTAAACTAAATGAGTGACTTTATAGTTTAATATAAAACTTCATCTAGCTTATTTGTTTAATTTTGACTACATAATTTAAACCCCTTATTTAAATTATGTTTTACTTTTTCTTGCCAACGCTTTTAACAGTTTGACGTACATCTGCTAAATCCCCTTCAACATCGATGTCAGGTTTTTTAGTAAATTTACTTACTACAACCGTTACAATTAAACTTGTTAAGAAGCCTGGTATGATTTCATATAAATTAAAGAAATCATTAATTTCACCAAGTGGTTTAACAAATGCAATCCATATAATTACTACAATTGCCCCTGCTAACATACCACTTACTGCACCAGTACGACTTAAGCCTTTCCAATATAATGACAATAGAACAAGTGGTCCAAATGCTGCACCAAAACCTGCCCATGCATTACCTACAAGACCTAAAATCGTGTCGTTTGGTGTCCAAGCAATCCAAAGCGATATAAGTGCTACAACGATTACTGATAAACGTCCCACCAAAACAAATTCTTTTTGATGTTCTTTGGCTGCTTTCTCACCACGGAATAATTTATAAAAATCTTCTGTTAATGAACTTGATGTCACTAACAATTGTGAAGAAATTGTACTCATAATCGCGGCTAAAATAGCAGCAAGTAAGAACCCACCAACAAGCGGATGGAATAAAATTTGTCCCATTAAAATAAATAGTGTTTCTGGATCTTGTATGTCTGCGCCACCACTATTAATAAATGTGATACCTGTAAGACCAACCCCTACTGCACCTAGTAAGCTGACTGCCATCCAACCGATACCAAAACGTCTTGCTGTTGGTATTTGTTTAATTGATTTGATAGACATAAAACGTACAATGATATGCGGCTGACCAAAATAACCTAGGCCCCAAGCAAAGAATGAAATAATACCTATTGCTGTTGTACCTTTAAATAAATCCAAATTCGTAGGTTTTATTTCTGCTGCTTGTGATATTGTATCAAGTCCACTTAACTGCATCATAGCAACAATCGGTACCATAACCATAGCGATAATCATAACGACCCCTTGGAAAAAGTCTGTTAATGATACTGCTAAATAACCACCAAAGAATGTATATGCAATAACAATAATTGCTACGATTACCATACCTAAGTGATAATTTACACCAAATGCACTTTCAAATAATACCCCACCTGAAACCATTCCAGAATGAGTATATAACGTAAAGAATACAACAATAATTGCCCCGGCAATTATTTTAATAGAGTTAGATTTATCATCTAGTCTATTTTTAAAGAAATCTGGTAGCGTAATGGCATCCCCAGCTTTCTCTGTATATACACGGAGACGCGGTGCTACAACAATATAGTTTATGTATGCCCCTATAGTTAGACCAATCGCTAACCACGCTGCTGATAGCCCAGTTGTATAAACTTCCCCAGGTAGTCCCATAATCATCCAACCACTCATGTCGGATGCACCTGCGGATAGTGCTGTTACATATGGACCAATATTTCTGCCGCCCAACATATATTCACTGACATTGCCTGTCGATTGTTTAAAGCCATAGTAACCTATGCCTAGTAAAACAATGAAATAAACAATTAGCATAATATAAGTTTGCCAGTTCGGGTCTACTTGACTCTGTAATGATGCTCCCAATGTAAACATTGAACAAACCCCCTTTTATTTTATGATTTTGTCACATGCATTCATTATACAAAAATCAGAGAGATTTTAAACCACTTATCAGAAAGTTTTTTCTTATATTTTTTAATAAAAAGGTTTTATGGCACTTTGAACACTGATATATAAGCGTTTTTAACGCTTAAAATTAAAAGTGTAATAATTCTCCTTTGGTGCTTTTAATCTCTTTTTACTATTCACAAAAATGTATGTTTCCCACAACTTTTATATAAATATCGTTTTTAATGTATTTGAGTAACATGTTATTTTACATTATTTTTTGTAATAATCGAACTTTTTTATTTATAAGCTTATGTATACATTTTCTATCTTTTATACATTATTAAGCCATTTTTTAGAATTTATTTACAGTTAATAATATAATAAGAAATAGACATAATAATCAAAATTAATGCTACAATAAAAACTATATAATGAAAGCGTTTTACATAGCTGTAATACAAAACATTACAAAAACTATACAACTGGAGTGACATAAATCATGTGTAAAACAACGGATAAAAGCGTAAAGGACAGATATTTAGATTTACTTTCAGAACAATTCCACTCAAAAGAAGAATTGGCTACAGAAATCATTAATTTGGAATCTATTTTAGAACTTCCAAAAGGTACAGAACACTTCGTCAGTGATTTACATGGCGAGTTCCATGCTTTCCAACACGTGTTACGTAATGGCTCTGGAAATGTACTGTCAAAAATCAATGACATTTTCCAAGATACTTTAACACGTAAAGAAATTAATGAATTTTCCTCACTCGTATACTACCCAGAAGAAAAAATAAAATTAATAAAAAATAATTTTACTTCTAAAGCTGAATTAGATGAGTGGTATGTAACTACAATTAATCGTTTAATTAAATTGATTACATATGCCTCATCAAAATATACACGAACAAAATTACGTAAATCGCTGCCTAAAAACTATGTCTTTATTATTGAAGAATTACTGTATAAAAGTAATAAATACAATAACAAACATTCCTATTACGAAACATTAATCAATCAAATCATAGAGCTTGAACAATCTGATGATTTAATCATCGGTCTATCATTTACCATCCAACATTTAGTAGTTAATCATTTACATGTTGTGGGTGATATTTATGATCGTGGACCAGAACCAGATAAAATTTTAGAAACACTTATTGATTATCCCTCAGTAGATATTCAATGGGGCAATCATGACGTTTTATGGATTGGAGCATATGCTGGTTCTAAGGTTTGTTTAGCCAATTTACTGCGCATTTGTGCACGTTACAATAATTTAGATATTGTTGAAGATGCCTATGGTATTAATTTACGTCCATTATTAACACTTGCTGAGAAATACTATGATGGTAATAATAAGGCATTTCAACCTAAAAATACTCAGGATTTAACCCAAGCAGAATTAGAACAAATTACGAAAATACATCAAGCTGTCGCAATCTTACAGTTTAAATTAGAAGCGCCTATTATTAAACGTCGTCCAGCATTCGAAATGGAAGAACGTTTAGTGTTAGAAAATATCGACTATGCAAAAAATGAAGCAACATTGTACGGCAAGACTTACACGTTAGAAAACACTTGTTTCCAAACAATTGATCCTGAAGAGCCTAATAAATTACTTGAAGAAGAAGAAGAAGTGATGAACAATTTATTATTATCTGTTCAACAATCAGAAAAATTAAAACGTCATATGACTTTCTTAATGCAAAAAGGTAAGCTCTATTTGCCTTATAACGGTAATTTACTTATCCATGGTTGCATTCCTGTAGATGAAAACGGTGAAATGGAATCTATGACGATAGACGGTGAAAAACGCTATGGTCGAAATCTATTAGACTACTTTGAAACTCACGTCAGAAAAGCATTCGATAATAAAGAAATTGAAGATGACTTAGCAACTGATCTCGTGTGGTATTTATGGACTGGTAAATATTCTTCACTATTTGGTAAACGAGCAATGACAACTTTCGAACGTTACTTTATTAGTGATAAATCAGCACATAAAGAAGCTAAAAACCCATATTATTATTTACGTGAAGATGTAGATATGTGTAAAAAAATGCTAAAAGACTTTGGCTTAGATCCTGAACAAGGCCATATTATCAACGGACATACCCCTGTGAAAGAAATTGATGGCGAGAATCCAATTAAAGCAGAAGGTAAAATGATCGTAATCGACGGCGGCTTCTCAAAAGCCTACCAATCAACGACTGGTATCGCAGGCTATACCTTACTTTACAACTCATTCGGTATGCAGCTTGTAGCTCATAAACATTTTAATTCGAAAGAGCATGTTCTGCTTAACGGTGCTGATGAACTTTCGATTCGTCGCGTCGTAGATAAAGAATTACAACGTAAAAAAATACGTGATACGAATTCAGGTCAAACTATCCAAGAAAAAATCGATATCTTAAAAGAATTAATGCATGACCGCTTCGTAAATTAAAACAACTCAATAAACGCATAAAAAATCCATTTGCTAACAATAAATTATTGCGCAAATGGATTTTTTCTATATATTCTGATGTAAATAAGCGTCTTTCAAATAACCAATCATCCCTTTTTCTGATTCTACAGGATTATTATTACCACGCTTGAATGTTACGACTTTACCATCACTAATATGATAAAGTATCATATCATTTTTAGTTAACTCACCTTTACAAGATACTGGTATTTCTATAATATTGTGATCTTTAATAAAACGGTTAAACCAACGTGATGTAAAATTCCAATCAAAAAGGATATGATTTTTGATTGGCCCGTCCACATTACTTCGTGCATGTTCATCACTAAACGACACGGGCATCATATCTACATTTTTCAAACCAAATTCTGGGACTAATTCATTAAATGCTAGACTGTTAAATACAAATGATTGCGTCATGAGTAAACATTTGTTGTAACGCGTCATATCTGCATAAATACGATCATTACTAGACAGTAAATTGCCTTCAAAAATTTCAAAATCTAAATCATGTGAGCGTTGAGACGTATTTTTAAATAAATTAAATGCCATAACTGGAATATTATGTTCTCTCAATTTTGCGCCGAGATGAAAAGCAAATTCACTTTCTCCTACAATGATTACACCTGGTGGTTCTGTACTTGAAAGCCTCATAACTTTACTCAATGGTAAGAAACTAAAACCATAAATTACTACGGTAATAAACACTAATCCAAAAGTAACTGGCGTGATGAATTCAGCCATTGGTGTACCTTTCTCTACAAATAAGCCACCAAAAAACTGAGCAACAGTAAGTACGACAATACCACGCGGCGCCATCATAGATACCATCGCGCGTTCACGTTTTGAAATTTCTGTATTTATCGTAGCCAGTATGATTGAAATCGGTCTAATTAAAATAATCATGATTGCACAGAAAATAAATAATTTCCATGACATGACACTTTTTAACACTTCTAATGTTAAAGAAGATGTAATTAAAATAAATACCGTCGAGATCATGATTGATGATGTGTTCTCAATAAAATGATCAGATTCTTTGAATATTAAATCGTGACGTTTCATACGTGCCATCATTAAACCGAAAATTGTAACTGCAAGTAATCCAGATTCTGGTAAAATTTCATCACAAATAGCAAATATTAATAAAATAAAGACTAATTGAATCGGTGGCATGAGATTTTGAGGGATTAAATCACGTTTAATCAGCCACATAAATAAGTATGATGCACCAAAACCGATGACCACAGCTACTAAGAAGCGTAAGACGAAACTCAATATAATTTGCAATTCAAAGCCCTGCTCAAATATTTGAAACACATAAAAAGCACCGAGCGCTAACATAGGTCCAATAGGATCAAGTATGATACTTTCCCATCTTAATATTGAATCTACACTTTTTCGAACTTTAGCTTGTTTTAATAATGGTTGAATTACGGTAGGCCCCGTTATTAAAAATAAACCGCCTAAGACGAGTGAAATTGCCCATGAGAATCCTAATACATAATGTAAGGCAATTGAACCTAAGATCCAAGCAATCGTAGCTCCTATAGTAATGATACGCATCACTGCCTTAGAAATACCTTTTAATTCACGAAAGTCTAAATTACTACTTCCTTCGAATAAGATAATAGCTACAGCTAATGATACTAACGGACTGAACACTTCTTGTCCTAAACTTTCTTGAGGGTTAATCAGACCAAATATAGGCCCTACGAGTAACCCTACGATAGCCATGACTACAATCGATGGCCATTTAATTCTGGTAGCAAACCACTGGCTGAAAATGCCGAGCGCTAAAAATATAACGATGAGCAACATTAATGGTAAGTTTAGTAAAGTCACATAACTCCCTCTCTCTATTTTTAATATCAAACAATTTTTGTATACTTTCTTTCAAAAATTCATTAACAGAAAAACATACTATCAAAATTTTAAGTTTAACGCACTAAAATGACCTTCACTATATACCCACACATATTTCACTTTAATCGTAGTGTTATTCCGAAATACCTCATTAAGTACTCTCCTGATATACATATGTCTACACCAAATAAACTTTCGTGTTTATTTCTCTTCCTTTTTAAGGTAGAATTAACTATTGTGATGCTTTTTATATAACATAACTTAATTCGGATAATGAATTGTCATGAAAGGATTCCAAACAATATGAATAAATTAAAAGAAATTATTATTGTTGCTTTTGCATTTGTCGGTGTTGTAGTAGGTGCTGGCTTTGCTACAGGGCAAGAAATTTTCCAATTTTTTACAAGTAACGGTAATTTTAGTGTGTATGGCGTTTTTATTACTGGCTTGATTATTACTGTTGGCGGGGTTTTTGTACTGAACACAGGTTATCGTCTGCGTTCACATAGCCATACAGAACCGATCAAATTTTACTTACCTCGTACTATTGCAACGATATTTGATGTCATATTAACATTATTTTTATTTGCATTAGCAATGATTATGACTGCAGGTGGCGTATCTACAATTAATGAAAGTTTTGATATTCCCTATGGTCTTAGTTCATTTTTATTAATCTTAGTTATTTTATTAACACTATTTTTAAAATTTGATCGCTTAATTACTGTATTAGGCATGGTTACCCCATTCTTAGTCTTAATTGTAACGATTATTGCCATATATTATTTTTCAACTGGCCAATTTAATTTTGAGGCTGCTAACAGCTATGCAAATAGTGAAGGCCGCACAGATAACTGGTGGTGGTTCGATGCCATCAATTACGGAAGTTTACAAATTGCTGCTGCTTTTAGCTTCCTTTCAGTAATGGGAGGTCGTTTAAAATTTGAGAAATCAACTATTTGGGGCGGTATTTTTGGTGGTATTATCATTACCTTCCTATTATTAATGCTCAATCTCGGTATGGTTACAGAATTTGCCCAAATTACAGGCGTTGCACTCCCATCATTATTACTAGCCAATAATATTTCCCCTTTTATTGGTGTATTTATGGCTATCGTTATGATTTTAGTTATTTATAACACAGTCGTAGGATTAATGTATGCGTTCGCTTCACGCTTTACTGAGCCTTATAGTAAATCGTATTACATTTTAATTACCATAATGGCAATTATTACTTTTGCTACAACTTTTATTGGTTTTATCGAATTGATAGGCAAAGTATTCCCTATCATGGGTATTTTCGGTTTCATTCTATTAATTCCAATATTTATTAAAGGTATACTTAAAAACAAACCCGAATAACACATAATTGATTATCTATATTCCGAAAGAAAATCAGTTTTATAGGATACAGACAAAATTGAATATTTTGCCACCGCACTGAGTCACTCTATTTTGAGAGTGACTCTTATTTTTTATCTATTTTAAATCTAGTTATTATGATCTATAAATTAAAAAACAAGACATAAACTGCATGCGCTCTATTACACACATGAAGTTTATGTCTTCTATTTCTTGCTATTGTTTTAATGTTTCACATTTTTCATTATTATATATTATTGATTTAATACTGTTTGACCTGCTTGAATACCTGCTTGCGTCAGTTCGTGACTATTCACCCAAACTTGCGTCACATTTGCTCCACGACTCTCAAAAATATCAATTACGTTCTTACTAGCTTCTACAGTAACGATTGGATCGTTTTCTCCCATAGAAAGTAATACATCTACATCACTTAAATCTTTATTGTTCACTAAATCTACAGGATAAAGTGGTGCATATAACAATGCTTTTTTAAATGTAATATCATCATGTAACATCATGCTAATCGCTATATTTGAGCCATTTGAAAATCCTACCGGTATGCCTTGTGCTAAATCAAAGTTATATTTATCAGCCGCTTCTTTTAAAAATGTAATTAAGCGCTCTGTTCTATATTCTAAATCTTCGATATCGTATTTTCCTTCTCCTAAACGTTTGAAGTAACGGTTCATACCATTTTCAGAAACCTCTCCTCTAACGCTTAATACATTATATTTAGAATTCAATACTTCACCTAATGGTAACAAGTCGTTTTCATCCCCGCCTGTACCATGTAATAAAATAAATGTAGGTGCGTTTGCTTCGCCTTCTTTAAAAATGTGTTCCATATATCGACATCTCCTTTAATTGTGTATTATATTCATTAAACTTGCTACTGTGTAAAATTGCTATTATCATACATCATTATATTTTAATTGGTGGTAAATGGCGTAAAAGTTCTTCTCTTTTTTCTTCATATTGAGGTGGTAACATCAAATGTGTACCAAGTTCCTCAAACCGTTCATCAACGGTAAACCCTGGCCCCTCTGTCGCAAATTCAAAAATAATACCACCATGTTCTTTCATGTAAACTGCATTAAAATAATTACGGTCTTTAACATCTGTTACGTGGTAACCTTTTCCTGTCATTTTTACTTGCCAACCACGATGGTCTTTATCTGTAGGTACAGACCAAGCAATGTGATGTACAACGCTAACACCCCAACGTACATGTTCTTCCGGTGCGACTTTCTGAACCATGACGTGATGTTGCCAATCACCAGCTGTTTCAATATGGATATAATCATCGTTTTCACTTACTTGCGACAATCCCATATCATTTGTTAAGGTACGTGCAGTCGCTATTGGATCCATCGACAACATCGTTACACCATGAAAACCAATAATGTCTTTGTCATTATCTGCATTTTTTTCTCCTTCAACAAGTGCCAATGGCAAACCATGTATATCATCAAACTCTAAAGTTTCTTTATCGAATAACTGTGTTCTTTCTACATTTATATCATTTTCTAGTAAATGTTGTTCCCAAGCTGCAATAGCATCTTTTGGAATTCTAAACGCAATTCTTTCAACTTGGCCTGCACCAATACGACCTTTATGCGCATTTGGCCAATTGAAAAACGTTAATATCGTTCCATTATCGACGTTGCCATTCGAGAAATATAAATGATACGTAGACGGGTCATCGAAATTCACTGTTTTTTTAATTAATTTTAAATTTAATATATCTCTATAAAACTGAATGTTTTCTTCTGGATTACCTACAATTGCTGAAATATGATGAATGTGTTGAATTGCTTCCATAATTATTCCCCCCCTAATTATTTACCTTTGCACTTTTTTTAAACGCGAGTACTTTATCGTTTTGTGTTAAATGGTTTGACTTCTGATTCAATATATTCACGTTGTTCTTCTAAAAATGGTGGCAGTGCTAGACTTTCTCCAAGTGTTTCATATGGTTCGTCACCCATAAAACCTGGGCCATCTGTAGATACTTCAATTAATATATGACCAATACGTGCATATAAAGCTTCAAAATAAAATCTATCTACTAAGCCAGAATTACCTATACCTAATTCTTTATATTTTTCCATCCATTGCTCAATTGCTTCATGATCTTTTAATCTAAATGACACATGATGTACTTCACCGTAGCCTTGACGCGATGCTGGTCCTTCAGCATCTTTTCTTAAAATTACTTGACCGCCATTGCCACCTTCGCCGACCTCTAATAAAGCAACATTTTCTTCTTCATGTTTCACTTTCATACCAAAGACTTGTTCTAATATTTTGATAAAATCTTCAAAATAGCTAACTGTAATTTCAATTGGCCCCAATCCATAAATAGCTTTGTCTGTTGGTACAGGAGCATTTTTCCATGGTGTACCCGGTGCAACACCTGTATTATGTTCATCTGATACAAGTTGGTATCTTTGACCATCCACTTCTTCAAATGGTAAAACTTTTGTGCCAAATAACGTTTGTATGCCATCATGTTTTATTTCAAAGTCATTAAAACGTTGTTCATAATATTCAAGCGCTGCATCATTTGGAACTCTAAACGATGAACGTGAAATTGAATTTGTTCCCCCAGTACCTTTTGGCACATTAGGAAAATCGAAAAATGTCATATCTGTTCCTGGTGAACCTACATCATCTGCAAAAAATGTGTGATACGTATATATGTCATCTTGGTTTACTGTTTTTTTAACAAGTCTCATACCTAATACTTCTGTGAAAAATTTATAGTTTCTTTCTGCATCGTCAGTGATCGCAGTTACGTGGTGGATACCTAATAATTGATTGTTTGTCATAATAAAACTCCTTATTTTATAATTTATCTCGATTTCGAAGTAATTTTCACTAAATTTTAAAAGTGCTACTACACTTCTGTGGATTGAGCACTTATTTTTTTCAAAGCTTGTTTTAATGTGGTCATTTCTTCATCGGTAAGTACCGAGAATGTTGATGTTAACGTTGCTGCATGTTCTGGAAATATATCATCCATCAATGCATGTCCTTGATCGGTAAGCGAAGCATTGGTAACACGTTTATCTTGTTCATTACGTATTCTGATTACAAAACCTTTTTCTTCTAATTTATCTACAACATATGTGATGCTACTGCTAGCAATTAATACTCTCTGTCCAATACGTTGTATCGGTTGATCACCTTTGTTATACAATAATTCCATTACTTCAAATTCTGTAAGATTTAAGCCATAACGTTGAACGTCTGTCCTAACAATTTGTTCCAAATAGTCTACCGTTCGGTTTAATCCAATGAATGTATTTAATGATTCTTTTGTACGGTCCATTACGTCACCAACTTTCAATTTGTTTCGAATTCGAGATAAATATAACACCTCTCAATAACATAGTCAACATATAAGTATAAAAAATATACCAAAATAAATAAAACATCTATTTTATGGTCTTAGTTGAGACTAAAAGTCATTTTCATCGCTTATTTTCACTTCAAAATCAAATTAAAATATCTCATTAATTATTATACAAAATAATATTATTTCTCTCATTCTCGTTTTCAAAAAACATTCAGTGGTAGAAGAAAGTATATGGAGGTGTCATAATTGAACAAATTATTTATTAATAATGAATTTATCGAAAGTAAATCAACTGACACAGCAGACGTAATCAACCCTGCTACGGAAGAAATAATAGATACAATTTCATTCGCAACAGAATCCGAAGTTAATGATGCAGTAGAAAAATCAAAACACGCCCAGTTAGAATGGGAAAAAGTACCTGAACCTACGCGTGCTGATCATGTAAAATTATTAATTCCATTATTAGAACAGAATAAAGATACATTGGCAGAACTATACGTTAAAGAACAAGGTAAAACACTTGCTTCAGCTAAGGGTGAAATTGATAAAGCGATTCAGTTCATCGATTATATGACTAGTTTAAGCATGAGTAACAAAGGTGAAGTTTTACAAAATAGTCGTGAAAACGAAACTATTTTACTTACGAAAAAACCTGTTGGTGTTACTGCTGGCATCGTTCCTTGGAATGCGCCAATTATGGTATTAATGAGAAAAGTCATACCAGCTATCGTTACTGGCTGTTCGGTAGTGATTAAGCCAAGTGAAGCAACTTCTTTAATTACACTTAAACTTGCAGAACTTATTCGTGAATCTACAATACCTGCTGGTCTTGTACAAATTCTACCAGGTAAAGGCGAAACAGTTGGCACTCAATTGGCACAACATCCGGACATTCAATTAATCTCTCTTACTGGTAGTATGCGTGCAGGTAAATCTGTATACGCTGAAAGTGCTAGTACAGTTAAAAAGGTTAATTTAGAGCTTGGTGGTAATGCACCTGCGCTCGTCACTTCAAACGCTAATTTAGATAAAGCTGTTGACTATATCGTTACAGCAAGAGTAAACAATGCTGGTCAAGTGTGTACATGTCCAGAACGTATTTTTGTACACGAAGCGATTCACGATACATTTATCAATAAATTAAAAGGTAAGATGGAACAACTTAAAGTTGGTGATCCATTCAATAAAGACACGGACTATGGTGCTATTATTAATCAACAACAGCTTGATAGCATTGATGACAAAGTACAAGATGCTGTGAAAAATGGTGCTGACTTAATTACAGGCGGACATAAAGTTGATGGCGCCGGCTATTTTTATGAACCAACTATTTTAGATAAAGTTAATCCTCAAGATAGTGCATTTAAAGAAGAAATTTTTGGTCCTGTCATACCGATTGTGACATATAATGAATTTGAAGATGCTATTGAACAAGCAAACGATACTAATGCCGGATTATCGTCATTTATCTTTTCTGAAGATTTAAAAGAAATAATGACTGCTACAGAGCGACTTAAATTTGGCGAAGTTTATGCTAACTGTGAAGCTGAAGAAGTTGTAAATGGTTTCCATGCCGGTTGGAGAGAATCTGGTATAGGTGGCGCTGATGGCATTCATGGACTTGATGAATATTATAATACCACTGTATCTTATATAAGATACGACTAGACACATCAGTCACAGACTTGAATAATAACAGTAAAAAGCCACGAAGAAATGTGCTAAAACAGCATTCTTTCGTGGCTTTTTGACTTTGGCTTTTTAATCGTTCAAAGCTTTATCCAATGATTTTATGTTTTCTTTCATCAATGATTGATATGATATGTTTTCTTTATCCGCTTCGGATTTGGACAAGGTTGCCATATTATGGAAACCTAATGGTGTCGTATCAGATTCTTTCTGAATGACATCCGTTACTTTAGAAGAAATATTTTGTTCATATAAAACGTAAGGTTGTCCTGTTGCTTTAATGTTTTTAACAATATCCATCAAATCTCTTTGACTTGGTTCTTCATTATTCATACCGCTAACACCCACTTGTTCAAAACCATATCTGTTAGCTAAATAACCGATAGAATCATGCGAAATAACTACTTTATCACGTTTCGTATCTTTAGTAATTGCTTTCATTTGCTCATCAATATCTTCAATATCTTTAACTAATTTTTGATAATTTTTGTCATAATAATCTTGGTGTTTAGGATCTTTTTTCGTTAAATCATCTCTGATTTCTTTCGCAAATATTTTGTTCATTTCTGGATCAAGCCACACATGAGGGTCATTCTTGCCATGTTCATGACCTTCGTGTTCGTCTTCATGTTCATGGCTATGCTCTGCTTCCTCGTGTTCGTGCGCTGTTTCCTCATGTTTATGATTAGCGTTAAAATCGTCTTCACTCAAATTTTTTGCTAAGGGCAATTTTAAATTATCATTATTGATAGAACGTGTAATTGTTTTTGCGACTGGATCCATAGCTTCACTGGAATAAACAAATAAATCACCTTTGGCAATATTAATCATTTCTTTTTGCGTAGGCTCAAATGAGTGCATATCAGCACCGGGCGGGTAAATAGATTCTGCTTCAACATATTTACCACCGATTTGTTCGGTAAAACTTTTGAATGCAAATGCAGTCGTATATATTTTAAGTTTATTTTTAGAACTGACGTCTTGTTTTTCTTCTTTATTAATATCCCCGCATGCACTGAGTAACACAGCGCATACACATGTCAGTATCAACAGTATACTTTTTTTCAAAAAATTGCCCCTCCAAATCGAAATTGTTCCGTTAAAACTATAAACTTATTTCACATATTTTTCAATGGTTTTCGCTTAATCATTATATATTTCCTTACTTAACTTTATCACTTCTATGTTAATTCATACTGTAAATTGTTTAACATTTGGTAAAACGTGATATTTAGTAAGTAATACATTTATAATAGGAGTGATAAAATGGCTGATATTAAACAAGGTACGAATAAATTTTACATTGGTGATGATGAAAATAACCCACAAGCGCAAATTACTTTTAAACAACAAGGTGATAATCAAATTGATATCGATCACACTGGTGTTCCAGAAGAATTTGGTGGACAAGGTATTGGTTCAAAATTAGTTAAATCTGTTGTAGATTATGCACGTGAGAATAATTTAAAAGTAACTGCATCTTGTCCTTTTGCTGAAGCAGTAATTGAAAAGAATTCAGATTATCAAGATGTTTACGTAGGTTAAGCTTTAAAATTTTAAATTAGATATTTCACAATAGCTAGCTGAAATTTAACTTAATTTGTTTCAAGTTCTTAAAGAACTACTTCCTCATTTATGGAGATGACTAGTTCTTACGCAAGAGCTTTAGTTCTTGTATTCTTTTTTCAGTCATCCTTGTAGGCCGGGCGTATGGAATCAAATTTGATTTCATACGCCCGCCCTCTTTTATCCATTTTGTAGTAAATACATATTATGATATATACCATGTTGCGCAATCAATTGATCATGGGTCCCTCTTTCTACGATTTCCCCACGATTTAATACAAGGATTTGATCCGCATCTTGTATTGTGGATAATCTATGTGCAATTGCTAAAGTTGTGCGACCTTTTCGCATTTCATTTAATGATTTTTGTATTTGCTCTTCTGTTGCTGAATCTATATTTGCAGTTGCTTCATCTAAAATTAATACTTTGGGATTCGTAGCAATTGTTCTCGCGAATGCAATTAATTGTCTTTCACCGCTTGAAAAAGCACTCCCTTTTTCTATTACTTTATGATTATATTGCTCAGGCAATTTCTCAATAAAATGATTAGCATGTACAAATGCTGCTGCAGCCTTCACTTGTTCAAACGTCATCGTAGGATGATATAACTTAATATTAGAGGCGATTGTACCGTAAAATATAAATGCATCTTGTAAAACTAAACCTATTTTCTCTTTTAATTCAGCTTTAGGTATAGTCTTAAGTGAATTGCCATCGACTTCAATGTCACCTCGGTTAAATTCATAAAAACGCATAAACAAGTTAACGATGGAACTCTTTCCAGAACCCGTATGGCCAACCAATGCTACCATCTCACCAGGATTGGCAGTAAAAGTGATATCTTTCAGTACATCTGTTTCACCATCATAACTAAAACTAACATGTTTAAATGCAATTTTCCCATCCTCAATTTTGTGTGTATTGGTTTCATGCTGTTGTGGTTCATAAGTGTCATCATCAATAAGTGCAAATACTCTGCTAGCTGATACAAGTGCTTGTTGTAAGATATTTAAATTCTGACTCACTTGATTAATAGGTTCAAAGAAACGTTCCATATATTGTACAAACGCAAATACAACACCCGCCGTGATGCCAGTAGTAAAACTAATAACACCAAAATAACCAAGAATCATGACCACTGCAAAAACAGATATAGAACTGATAGCAGGACGTAATAATAAACTATCAAGTTTTACTGTTTTCAGCATATAGTCATAATGTTCATCATTAATCTTGTTAAATTCTTTATTTAATCGTTGCTCTTGATTAAACGCTTGAATAATTCTCATACCTTCAATTGATTCTGCTAATTTAGAATTCAAATCAGATAATCTTTGTCTCGTTTTAGTAAAAAGAAAGGCAGAATATTTTCTATACGTCGCTAATATTATAAAAATAATAGGTAAAAACACAAGTGCAATTAATGCTAATTTTACGTCCAAAATAAACATCATAATGTAACTTGCAATCATCATAAAAAATGCCATGATAAAAGTTGAAAACACACCAATGATCATATCCACGATTGTTTCTGTATCATTCGTCAATCTTGATACAATACTGCCTCCAGGAACTTTATCGAAATACTTCATTCCTAATTTACCTAATTTATTAAAAGCGTCAATACGTAATTGTTGAATTACCTTAAAAGCTAAATATTGGAACATATACTGACTAAAATAAAGGGTGATAGCACCTATAATTTGTATACCTAAAAATATAACAATCAACCAAATCATCGTATCTTTTGGAAAATGGCGTGGCGTTAAATAATCATCAATAAATACCTTGACCATATACGGTGTCATCATACTTGCCACAGTGGATAAAATAAGCATGATAAAGGCTAATGTAATCGTACCTTTATAGGGTAACGTATATTTAAACAACCGAATTAATGCACTTCCTTGGTCCTTTGCAGTTAAGTTAGTACGTTCAGTCATTTTCATCGCCCCCTTTCGTAAGATGATCTAAGTTACGTGATAACTTATCTTGTAAAGCTTGGGCTTGATACGTTTCATAATACCAACCTTTTTTCTCTATGAGTGAGTTATGAGTACCACTTTCAACGATTGTCCCTTCATCCAATACAATGATGAAGTCTGCATGTTTTACAGCGCTCATGCGATGTGCAGTAATGATATTGGTTTTACCATTTCTCACACTTTCTAAATTAGCTAAAATAGCTTCTTCCGTTTGCGCATCCACAGCTGACAATGAATCATCCAAGATAAGAACTTCTGGGTCTACTAACAATGCTCGTGCGATTGACACACGTTGCTTTTGACCACCAGATAAAGAAACACCCCGTTCACCAACTACAGTATGATAACTATTGGGGAAAGCCATAATATCGTCATGAATATGACTTAAGCGACTCGCTTCATAAATACTGTCATCATCAATCTCCTCATTACTAAATGCAATATTATTACGTATCGTTGTGGAGAATAAAAAATGTTCTTGTGGCACATAGCCAAATTGAGCTCTTAAATGCTTCACATTATAATCACGTATTGGATGGCCACCGTAAGTGATATCTTGCGGTCTTTTAGTATCAAATTCTCTCAATAGCAAACGTATTAATGCACTTTTCCCAGAACCTGTACGTCCTACAATTCCAAGTGTCGATCCCTGCTTAACTGAAAAATGCATATCATATAGTCCTTGTTCATCATTACCCGTGAAATTAAACTGTTCTATATTAAATATAATGTTACCCGTTGGAGGACCATCGATTTTATAAGTGGTTTCTATATCGTTCGGTAAGTTTTCAATTTCATCAATACGCTCATAAGACGCTTTGGCTCTCTGCACAATATTAAAAAATAAACCTAGCGCTAATAATGGCCATACGAGCATGCCTAAATATGTAGTAAAAGTAATAAGTTGTCCTAGCGTAATCTCATTTTGAAATACCATTTGTGCACCAAATGCAATCGCTAAAAAATAGCTAGTACCAATTACCAAAGTTATCGTAGGATCAAATAAAGCATCTATTTTCGATACTTTTAAATTTTTAGCTACAACATCATCACTGAGTGCTTTAAAATCTGCTTGGTCACTTGATTCATAACCAAATGTTTTAGTCACTTTAATACCTGCAACACTTTCCTGCGTTTTATCATTCAATTTACTAAACGCAGCTTGTGCTTTTTTAAATCCTTTGCTTAAAAGTGATCCATAGTAACTCGTTAATAACACCATAAAAGGTAAGGGAATAAGCGCAATTAATGTTAGTTTCCAACTTACCGTCGTAGCCATAGTAATTACAACGGTACCTCCACTAATTAACGAATCAGCAATCATTAGAATACCCGCACCTGCAGCATTTTGTACTGCTCTTATATCGTTAGTTGCATGCGCCATTAAATCGCCTGTACGTCTGTTTTGGAAAAATATCGCGCTCATAGCCGTGTATTTTTCATACAAATAGGTTCTCAAAGTCTGCCCTAGCTTTTGACTCGTTCCAAAAATGGATAATCTCCATACATATCTTAAAACATACGTTAATATCGCTACAATAGTTAGGATAATAAGGTAGATTGTTAATAATTCGGGTGTTAGCTTATTTGTCGTCATTTGGTCTATTGTCTTACCTATGATTTGAGGTGGTACGATTTCAATTAATGCGATTAATAGCAACGTAAATAAACCAACAATATAACTCTTTTTTTGTTGTTTAAAAAACCATCCTAATTTCCAAAATACTTTCAAATCCTCACCTCCAAAATCATGTTAATTACACTTTCTCTATAGTTTACCACAAGTTTACATAGGTAAATATATCAATATTTTTACACTACAAGTCACTAAAAGACATATAAAAATACCGGCAATGAAAATCACTGCCGGCATAAATACAATACATTTTAGTTTGAGTTTTTTCGCTGTTGTTCTTGAAATTCGTAAAACACTTGGAACAACATAATTAACATTGCTGGGTGATACGTTTCACCTTCAATATATACGTCATGACGTGACGCTAATTTAAAGCGCTCAGACTTTGTTTGCATTAATTCATTATGTCCATCTGTCACTTTTACACTTCTAGAAAAAAGTCCTGATTGAAATTTTAATGTATCACCTTTATTACCCTCAAAAAGCAACGTAGGTTTAAAGCCTATTTTCGAACGAAAAACACCTATTGGATTGTCGTTTTTTTCTACTTGCCATACTGTTTTAAATGGTGTTTTAAACGCCCCACTTATAGTTTTTTCCTGAAGAATACGATACGTATCTTTGCCATCTGTGATCTCAAAGTTTTGTTTGCTATTGCCAAACATTGCAAAAGCCTCTTGTGTTGATGAAGTATAAAATAATTGTAACTTAAATACCGCTTCATCCTTATCATTAAACACATCAATTGCTGATTTGGAAGAACTGAAAAAATTTTCTTTAAAATAATAATGTGCCATTTTCAAAACTCCTATCCGTTAACTTTTTTCATTTAACCTTAATATACCACATGATGAAATTCAAACTATAAATCGCTTTGAAATTCTATTTGTACATTCGAGCAAATTGTGTTGACTTATAAAATAAGATACTCTAAACTCAAACTTGTAACAATAACAAATACAAGTAATGATAAGGAGCTTTATTATGACTTTTCACGATAATACATCAATCCAAGTAACGAATATCACTTTAAATGTTGAAAACCTATCAACAATGATTAAATTTTATAAACAAATTTTAGGTTTAACCGTCAATACTGAAACTCAAAAGGACGTCATATTTAATATAGGCAACCATGGTCACACTTTAACTTTACACGAAATCACTGATGGACGTCGCCCTTCTATGAAAGAAGCGGGTCTATTCCATATCGCCCTACTATTACCATCTAGAATAGATTTAGCTAACTTCTTATATCACGCATCAAGTTTAGGCGTTCAAGTTGGTGGAGGTGACCACCTTGTCAGTGAAGCGTTATACCTTTCAGATCCTGAAGGCAACGGGATTGAAATCTATGATGACCGCTCAAAAAACGAATGGTCATGGAACGGCAATAAAGTAAAAATGGATACACTGCAAGTCGATGTTAATGACCTTGTTGCACAACGTACAGAAACAGGTTGGCAAGGTATGCCTGACGATGCCAAAATAGGACATTTACATTTAAAAACTGCAGACTTAGAACAAGCGCGTCATTATTATATTGATCAATTGGGATTAGAACATATTTCCGATTACCCACAAGCGCTATTTATGTCTACCAATCAATACCACCACCATATCGCAGCAAACGTATGGCAATCCAACACGGTACGTCAAGATAACGACACAAGTTTAGGTTTATCACATGTTGATATATACAAACCTAGTGCAACTTCTGAACAATTTATCGGACCAGAAGGTTTTGAAATTGCAATACACAGCGACGCTTCACTTGTGGCTGATAAAAATAAATAACTACTGGTAACTTTTCGAATAAAGTATATAAAGAAACCTCCAAAGCTTCTACAAAAAGTAGGTAGTTTGGAGGTTTTGTTTATTATACAAATTCAAATATTTATTATAACCATTCTACAACATCTGCTTGAGGCTGGCGTACTTTGTCTTTAGATTCTGTTTCTCTATAACCAAAAGCTGCCATTACGGAAGGTGCAAAGTGTTCTTTATCTGCAATACCTTCTTCAGCTAAAAATTGAGTGACTGCATCCAAATCAAAACCTTCTATAGGACAAGAATCAATGTTTAACAATGCTGCACTCGTCATCATATTTCCAAGTGCAATATATGTTTGTTTCTTAGCCCATTCTAACAATGTTTGTTCAGTTTCATTAATATGAAAACTCGTTTGGAAATTTTCGAATTTTTCTTCTGTTGCTGGAATACTTTCTTCACTATACTTTTTAATATCACGTATCATATGTTGAACGAATGGTGATTTCGCTGTAACATTTTTGCGTGCTAAGATTAAGACAAAATGACTTGCTGTATCTAGCTGGCCTTTTGCACCCCAACTAATTTCTTTCAATTTGCTTCTAATCTCACTATTTTGAATCACAACAAATTTCCATGGCTCTAATCCGAGTGAGCTTGGTGAAAGTCTGCCCGCTTCTAAAATAGTATTAAAATCACTGTCTTCTATTTTTTTACTTGCGTCAAAACGTTTCGTTGCATGTCTAAAATTAAACGCATCTAAGATCGTTTGCTGCATTTGTGTCATAACCTGAGTGACCTACCTTTCAAATCAATTATATATATCAGTATAGCTACTTTCTAATTCTTATTGAAATAATATGTTTATATAATAGCGGCGGCTAATATAAGCGATTAAGACTGTGCCCTAGGCAAGCGAGTATGAAATTTATATAGCACTATCTAAATTATGTCTGTAAAAAAGAAACAAAAAACTGCCAACAAAGTTACGATTTTGTCGACAGTTTAAGCGTAATGCACATATATACAGCAAAGTTAAAGATTTCTGTCCCGCTTTCCTATATATTTAATTCAGTGCGCTTAATACTTTTTCTTCAATTACAGTTAACACACCTTGTTCATCATTCGTAGGTGCAATGTGATTTGCTACTTCAAATAATGTTTTATCTTCACTATTTTTCATAACATAACTATGTGTTGCAAGCTCTAACATATCTAAGTCATTATTGGCGTCACCAAATGCCATCAAGCTATCAGGACTTAATTCCCATTTCTTTAATAAACGATGCAATGCCTGGCCTTTAGTCATTCCAGGTATAATAAGATCGATACTGTCTCGACCACTTGATACAAGCTTTAAATCTTCAGTAAAGTTTTCACTTAAGTCTTCATCTAGCGTTGGGTGTGATTTTCTATCAATATTCAATGCTATTTTCACATATTCATCATCTGGTAAATCTTGAAATGACTCAATTTCTTTCAATTGACGATAATAAAAATGCGCTTCTTTTTTAAACGCTTCTGTATTATCTTTTAGTATATAGGCACTACGTAATCCACAAACAATCAGATTATCAATGCCACGCTCAATGTTTAAATAGTCAATTACTTTTTGATAAAAGCTTCTATCAAATGCTTCATAGTCATATAAAGTATCCCCTTCATATATAACCGCCCCATTTTCAGCTACAAACAACATATCACGTTGTCCGAAAATAGATTTTAATTTAGCATATTGGTTACCACTTGCTGCAATAAACTTAATGTCATGTGCTTTGAGCTGTTGAAAAATTTGTTCAAATCTTTTTTCATCGTAACCTTTTTTGGAATCTAAAAATGTTCCATCCATATCAACCGCAATTGCTTTTATCATAATATCCCCTCAAATCTTCCTATTTATGTATATCTTTACATTATATCGACTATACAGTGTGATTCAAAGTAAATTCATCATATATTGTAATTTAATTATTAATATTAAAGGCTCACTGTCTTATTAAAAAATCATTTTTAAGTAATTTAATTTTATATTTTTTCCTATAGCTTAAATAATGGAAAATAAATACAAAAACTGCCGAAAAATTTAATACTTTTTCGACAGTCTATATACTTCCAACGTACTGATTTTTGCTTTTATTTCAAGCTATATTATGTCTTTAACAGTTATTTTAATTAAGTTAAGTAGTTGTATGATGCTGCTTAACTTTTATGTTTTTTAACATGCACTTTAGAAATATAATTAGATTTTTCTTTAATGTCATAAATCGTTAAGCCTTTAATATCTTTCTTCTCACCTGGGACAATAATACTCACAATATAAGAGAAGATAAAAGCAACTACAAATGAAATAATTGAAACAAAGAATGGTGAGTTTCCTCCACCTACGCCATTAAAGATATAAGCAATAATGATTCCCAAAATTAGTCCTACAATTACGCCAAATGTATTTGTACGTTTTGTAAATATACCAACTGCAAATACACCTGCTAATGGTACGCCTACAAGGCCTGTAACTAATAAGAATAAATCCCATAAATCATTGGAATCTGCTGCAATAAGATAGAGCGACATTCCAAAACCAAATAAACCAGCTAAAATAATCATCCATCTTGCAAAAGCGACTTCGCTTTTTTCTTCACCTTTGCCGAAAAATCTATGTTTAATATCAACAGATAAACAAGCAGAAATTGAATTTAAGCTTGATGAAATCGTTGACTGTGCGGCTGCAAAAATAGCAGCAATTAATATTCCAGCAACAAACGGCGGCATTTCAGTAAGTATAAAATACGGTACGATTGATGACGTATTAAAGCCTTCTGGTAAAGTACTTTCATGGCTATAGAATGAATAAAGCATTGTACCCATACCATAAAATAATGGTGCAGAAATTAACGCTAAAGCACCATTCATCCACAATGCTTTTTTCGTTTCTTTCATTGAATCTGACGCTTGGTAACGTTGTACCACGTCTTGACTCGCAGTATATTGATGTAAATTATTAAATATATTACCTAAGAAAATAATAGGAATTGCTGCAGCTGCCGAATTTAATTTCCAGTTATCTACACTAATAATTTTCTTATTTTCCATTGCATCTGATATAAGTGTGCCCATACCATCTTGTAAGTGTGATACACCTAGTATGATAATTGCTGCGGCACCGCCTAATAAGATGACCCCTTGAATAAAGTCACTCCATACTACACCTTCAAAGCCCCCTAAGAAGGTATATAAGATACAAAGTATCCCAACGAGACTCGCAACCACATAAGGATTCATATCAGATACTGCTGTGATTGCCAATGTAGGTAAATAAATTACAATTGCAACTCTACCTATATGAAATAACACAAACAGTAATGAACCTATGACACGGACACTCGGCCCAAATCGTGCTTCTAAATACTCGTATGCAGAAGTAACATTTAACTTTTTGAAAAACGGTACATAAAAATAAATTAACAGTGGAATAATAGCTACAATTGCAATATTACCAGCAATATAAGACCAGTCAGTTAGAAATGCTTTTTCTGGCGTAGACATAAACGTGATCGCACTTAAAGTGGTTGCATAAATAGAAAAACCTACTGCCCAAGACGGCAAACGTCCACTTGCTGTGAAGAAGCTATCTGTATTTTGACTTGCGCGTTTGGTAAAGTATGCACCAATTAATAACATAATCAATAAATAAGCGATAACTGCTACCCAGTTCCATGTACCAAAACCTACCTGTTGCATTTACTTCATCCCCTTGTGTGATGTTTTATAAATTATAGTTTTTGATTAATGTTTCCAATTTACTTCTATTACTTTCATCAAATGGTTTGAATGGGCGCTTAGGTTGGCCACCATCAATACCACGCGTTGCTAGAATTTCTTTTAATGTTGAATAGATACCCATGGATAATACATTTTCAATAATGTCATTTGTATCGTGTTGAATTTGATAAGCTTCATCAATTTCACCATTTTGAGCTTTTTCAAAAATTTGTCTAGCGCGCTTACCATTCACATTATAAGTTGATCCAATTGCGCCATCTACCCCAGATATTGCAGCTTGGACTAACATTTCATCAAAGCCAGAAAGAATTAATTTGTTTGGATATGCTTTACGTATACGCTCGAGCAAGAAGAAGTTTGGTGCAGTGTATTTCACACCGATTACTTTTTCATGTTCAAAAAGTTCGCCAAATTGCTCTATTGATATATTCACACCTGTTAAATCAGGAATAGCATATATAATGAGATTGTTTTGAGTTGCTTCAATTAATTCAAAATAATAATCTTTAATTTCTTCAAATGAGAAAGGATAGTAAAATGGCGTAACTGCTGAAATTGCATCATAGCCCAATTCTGTAGCATATTTCCCCAATTCAATCGCTTCATTTAAATCTAAAGAACCGACTTGTGCAATCATCTTCACGTCATCATTTACTGCTTCTTTAGCAAGTTTGAAGATTTGTTTTTTCTGTTCTTTATTTATTAAAAAGTTTTCTCCAGAACTACCATTTACATATAATCCGTCTAAACCTTCTGTTTCAATTGCATTTTTAGCAATCTGTTTTAATCCTTCTTCTTTCACTTGACCTTGTTCATCAAACGGTACTAACAACGCTGCATATAAACCTTTTAAGTTCTCTTCCATGTGATAACCCTCCATCTATTTTTCTTAAGTTATTATTATAAAAAATGTATATAACCTTTTATGATCTATATATCATCTTCCATAGATTTCTATTTACATCTCAAATTGTAAACGCTACCATAAATAGTGGCAATAGCTTTTTGAAAAGTTTCATCATTTATTACGATATTTTATGAAAATGATTTTCAAATGTAGTTATAACTACACATTTAAATATAAAGATGATACATATAATAAGAAGATGTTACAGGAGGCATGGCATATGGAAAATTATAAAGTCGCAATTGATATCGGAGGAACAGCAATTAAGGCGGCTGTTTTAGACGAAGATTTAAGTTTTATAGATTATCACAAAGTTTCTACACCGGACAATATTAATCATCTTATCGTTGATACTGTATACGCATTAGTTGAACGTTTTCAAAAAGAATACAATCTTAATCCCTTACAAGTAGGCATATCTAGTGCTGGTGTTGTTGATGAAGAAAATGGCATCGTTGTCTACACTGGACCAACGATACCTAATTATAATGGCACAAATTTTCACCATTTACTAGCACCACTGAATGCACAAGTACAAGTCTTTAATGATGTGAATGCCGCCTTACTCGGTGAACTTAGTCTTCACCAATATGAAGTGGATAATATATTTTGTCTTACACTAGGTACTGGGATTGGCGGCGCTTTTTATAACGATACGCTACAGTTATACAATGGAGAACGTAATAGAGCAAATGAAATAGGTTATTTATTATATAACGCGGAAGAGAATAAAACATTTGAACAACGTGCCTCAACTTCCGCACTAAAATCTTTAATGTTATCTCGTGCGTTTCCCTATGAAGAGGATGTACCTAAACTATTTGAATTAGCTGAGCAAGGAGACACGTTGGCACTATCTATTCTTAATCAATGGAGTCAAGCTGTTGCCGAAGGTATTGCACAAATTCAAATCATCTATGATCCTGGTTTAATTCTTATCGGTGGCGGCATATCTTCCCAAGACCAGCAATTACTCAAATATATCACACCAAAAATAGAAAGGTTCTTACCTCCACAATATGGTCATGCAGCCATACAAACTACACGTACACAAAATCATGCTTCACTGTTTGGTGCAATTTCTAAATTTTAAAAATAACCTGTGAAATCCTGCGTTTTCTTTAATTTGAACGACTATATGTCATTCAGTAAATATGAGAAAAGTCACGCACTCCATTTCGCAGGTTATCTGTTGTTATCATTCATTTAAAATCACTTTTTTAGTTTGTTGATAAACATTATTCATATATTTATCATCTAACAATAAATAACTGACAATATCTATTAAGAAAAGCGTCGCTATTTGTGTATTAATAAATTGTGTATCATTAATTCTAGATTGATCCGTTGTAATTAATACCAAATCTGCGCATTGCGTTAAAAGACTTCCTTCATAATTTGTAATAACTACCACATAAGCACCTCGTTCATGTGCAATTTCTGCAGCAGCAATTAACTCTGTAGTCTCACCGCTATTTGAAATAGCTACAAAAGTATCCGAAGCTGTTAATAATGACGCAAATATTTTCATTTGATGCGCATCTGTAGAAACGCTCCCCTTCAGTCCCATACGCATCATGCGATAGTAAAATTCAGTTGCAGATAAACCTGAACTACCGAGCCCAGCATAAATAATTTGACGGCTACGATTAATTTGATTTACAAAACTCTGAATTTTTTCATCAGATATAAACTCTCCTGTTTGTTGAATAATATCTTGATGATACTTATGGATACGTTGAATCAGGGGGCTGTTCTCAATAACTCTGTCCGTCATTTCTTGTTGTAAATTAAATTTCAAATCTTGAAAGTTGTCATAATTCAATTTATTACTAAAGCGTGTAATGGTCGCTGGTGATGTTTTAATAGCATACGCTAGCGAATTAATTGTGGAAAATGTATCATCAAAATCATTATTTTGAATGTAATCAAGAATTTGTTTATCAGTTTTTGTAAATAAATGATGATAACGTTGAATACGATTTTCAAATTTCATAAAATTCACCCTTTCAAAATAAATAATAATTAAAGTATATATGAAAATGTTTTTCATAACAACGAAAACTATTGATTATTATTTTCTTGATGTTATATTAAAATTACTAAGTCGATACAAATTATTTTTTATATTAAATCTACTAAAGTTATGGAGTGTAATATTATGTTACCACAAGGATTAATTGTTTCATGCCAAGCTTTATCTGATGAGCCTTTACACTCATCATTTATCATGTCAAAAATGGCTCTAGCTGCATACGAAGGTGGCGCAGTTGGCATTAGAGCAAATTCTAAAGAAGATATCATTGCTATCAAAAAAGAAGTTAACCTACCAATCATCGGTATCGTTAAACGTGATTACGATAATTCAGACGTTTTCATTACAGCAACAAGTCAAGAAATTAATGAATTAATTGAAAGTAAATGTGAAGTAATTGCCTTAGATGCTACAAAACAACAACGTCCCAAAGAATCATTACAAGAACTTGTTTCATATATACGACAAGCAGCACCAAATATTGAAATTATGGCTGATATTTCAACGCTTGAAGAAGCGCAATACGCGGACGAATTAGGTTTCGATTATGTAGGCACTACATTACGTGGCTATACCTCTTATACTAAAGGACATATTTTATATGAAAATAATTTCCAATTTCTTAAAGATGTTTTAGCAAATGTTAATGCTAAAGTTATTGCTGAAGGTAATGTCATCACCCCTGAAATGTTCAAAGCAGTTACTGATCTCGGTGTACATTGTACTGTCGTTGGCGGAGCAATTACGCGTCCAAAAGAAATAACAAAACGTTTTATCGACGTTATCGATCAATAATATAAAAGACCGTTATCAAGCGATTATTGCAAGCTCATGCTTGCCGTTAAACTACACTCTTGTTCAATCACAGTAGTTTAATACAATCGTCTCGATACGGTCTTTTTTCAATTACTAATATCATTTAAGTCGCTTCAGCTACAAATATTTTACGGTCTTCCCACTCACCTGTTTGTTCATTATAGCTATCACAAGTAATTAAAGTTAATTGCTGTTTATCTAATTGTTGTTCTTCTAGAACTTCAACATCTTCAGGCTTCACGTCAAATATTTTAGTGATTTTATATGTTTTTTCCTCATTACCAGTTTTAAAATAGACACTGCTTCCTTTTTTTGCTTTTGGCAAGTTAGAAAATTGATAGGTCGATGAACCTGTGAACGTATGACCAGCAATTGCAATGTTTTGATCTTCTAATGACTCATCTGCTTCAGCAAAACTCACACCTCTTTCAAGTTGAGCTGGTGTCGCTGGTCCAGGATAAACTGGTGTTTTTATATCTGCATCTGGCACGGATATATAGCCTGCCATTTCTGATTTATCATTTGGTATTTCAACATGCTTTTGTTGGTTCTTGTTATGTTGTTTATCGAAAGTTTCAACTTTTTCCTCGTTCTCTTTCTCAGTAAAATAATTATCAATATGTGGCTTGGCAAAGATATAAATAGCTGCCAATATAAGCAATACTCCAATAAGTGAAATGAGTCGGCTCCCCCATTTTTTCATGCTTTATAACTCCTTTATTAGCTTTAATTATTATAGAATTCTACATAAGTATAGCACAACGCATAATAGGCTATACATTCTTTTCTTAAGGTATTGTCTATTATATAATCTAAGATGTTAACTTTCATAACAATAAATTGCGTATTCATCATATTAGGTGTTAAATATAAATAAATGATTTTCTAACTACACTTATGAATTATTTTCACAAAAACTCACTGAAAGGATGATATATTATGATACGTAACGCAGTTCAATCCGACTTACCTAATATATTAGACATCTATAACGATGCTATACTCAATACTACAGCAGTTTATACATATAATCCCCAAACCCTAGAATCACGAGAAGCTTGGTTCGAAAAAAAGGCCGACAATAATGAACCTATCATCGTATATGAAGAGCAAGGAGAAGCAATCGGTTTTGCTACTTATGGTTCATTTCGAGATTGGCCTGCCTATCAATACTCAATTGAACATTCTATTTACGTTAATAAACACCATAGAGGTAAAGGTATTGCTTCTCAATTACTCTCAGAAATCATTGAACAGGCACACAGCAATGGCTATAAAACATTAGTTGCTGGTATTGATGCTACAAATGATTATAGTATTTATTTACATAAAAAATTTAACTTTACGCATTCAGGTACCATACATAAGGTAGGTTATAAATTTGATAAGTGGCTTGATTTAGCCTTTTATCAATTAGATTTAAGTACTATACCATTGAAATAAGACTATACACTTCAAATATTTGTCTTCGACAACGTCATATACGAAATTTAACATATCGATTTTGATTGAAAAGTTACAGTAATTTAGGCCGACTCCTGACTAGTTAAAAAGGCATAAGCTAAAGACTACAGACATTTTTTGCCTGCATAAAAATATGTCGACAAAGTCGTGAACTTTGTCGACACTCTGAACAGCCCTAAAATTGAGGGCTGTTTTATTATATTTATTTATTCATTTCTAACCACTTTGCCATTTCATTTAAATTATTCACTGTAATGGTCGGCGACTGTCCATTATCATCATATTGTTCTCCTTTACGATTTACCCATACGGTATCAAAACCAAAATTAGCTGCTCCCGTTACATCCCAAGAGTTTGAAGACACAAACAAAATATCTTCTCTAGTCATTTTATAATATTCTAATATTAACGCATAGCTCGCAGGACTTGGCTTATATTGCTTAATCTCATCTACACTAATCACAGTATTTATATAGTCACTGATTTTTGAATTGTCGACTAACGGCATTAACATACTATCATTGCCATTAGAAAGTATACCAATATCGAAACCTTTTCCATTCAAACTAGAAAGTACACGTGGAATTTCATTAAAATAATTTAAATCTAAAAAGGCATCAAATAATTGATTTATGTCGTCCCTATTATACTGAATTTTATGTTCATCCAGTACATAGCGTAAAGCATCTTTAGTTAAATCATCAAATGGAATATAGCGCTGCATAATTTGTCTTAAAAACATATGGTTTAATTGCGTTTTTCGCCATAGTTTTGAAATTGATGCTGCTAATTCATCATCAAATTGAGTCATATCATTTTCTAAGGATGACATATCAAAGATTGTTCCATACACATCAAAGATAATAGCTTTATACATATTGAACCTCCCCTTCTTGATAAAACTAAACTACTTACTCTTTAGCACAATATTGGCATGTTAAACAGTTTTGACCTAAGATTTAAACTTAATTTATTAAATTCTTGCTTTTTCTTATGCAACATTTATATTGTTCGCTATAACTTGACTGCTTATCACTTTTATAAAGTTTTGGTAAATTTATACATATTACTATTACTTTTTGTTTAATCGGTTATAGAGAAATAAGAGAGGAGCTTGGTGACTATGAAAAAAATACTTTTGTCTGATATATTAAATCTTTTTGTTATAGCTTTAATCTACATGGTCTTTATCACGTTAATACTGTTCTCCCTTGATTTGTTTGAAATCCAAACAACTGGCTCCATATTTTTGGAAAAACTTAGCTCTATAACCATCTTTCAAATCTTCAGAAATACTTTATTTAATGGCTTATTTACTTTGTTTTTATTTATTACCTATTCAATTTTAATTTTCAAATCTATAGACTTATATGCTAACCAAAAATGATTCTACTAAAAATTATTTCTCTCTCATTATTAAGTGCTAACTTATGTTAATTTCAAGAAAGTTAAGCCATTTTAACAAACCTACTTTGCATTGTGCAAATTTTTATTATTTATGCATTTTATATTGTAAGACTACATTGTTAGTTATATAATATTTATAGAGAATGTGTTTGCGTTTTATATAAAGGCCCATCATCGTGCCGTTTATTATCATAGTTATATTCCATTCCCAGAATTAAACTTTATGCACCCGTTTTAATAAAGCGTATCAACATGATTCTCAGCAAATGAGCATATACTTCAATATGGCCCATTGCAAGAGATCTAAAATCACTTTCAGGCTGTGGTTTTAGATCTTCTTGTATTGTTCACTGTTCCCTTTATTATCCTTCTAAATAAATCATAAGGTTAGCACGTCATCCTTATTTTTAAGTGCAACAAACTCCTTCTTTTTCATTATTTACTACTTTCTCTCACTTTAATTTAAAACAGAAGTATTTGTATCATCATTTTTATGTTTATTGCATATATTTAGCTTATGTTTAAAAATTATATACAAATCCATTTATTTGTAACTAACCTCAAATTTTCACGTTCTAAATGAAGTATCTTATTTATTAATTTAAAGCCCAATAAATTTAATGAATTCCAATTCTCCATTAAGAAATCATTTGTCTGAACGACTAATTATTTCTTTAAGATATCCATTTATTAATCTTGTTTGATATTTGAACATTTTTTCATGTCACAGTTGTACAATAACGTTATTACTATAAAGCAATCGGTTTATATTTAGGCAAAGGTGATATTTGTGATAAGTTCTTTATCTATTAGAAGTCATTACACAACTGAATTAACACGCTGTATAAATAAGGTTATTATACTTCTTCCGTTAGGTAAGCCATGTAAAATTAATTTGAATGGCTCAATTATGACGATAGAAAATGGCGTTATAATTAACAATGCTGATTTATATCAAATGATTGATGTTCAAGATCTTCTTGAACTAGATATCCCATTACCTTTATTTATTGAAAAAGATGCATGTTTATCGCATTCATTTTTTGACTTTAATCAAATACGTTATGTAGAGCAATTCAAAAATTTAATTTTACAAAAGCTCCAAAATAATGCTCAAGACAAAAATGTAATGAATTACTATATTTCTAATATAATCGAGTTTTTACTAAAAGAAGCAAAAGTGACATTACAATATAATTATTTACCACCTCTATACACAAAGCACCCACTAGTTTATCGCCTAACACAATATATCCATAAAAATATCTATGACACTTTAACTACTAAGCAAGTATCCAAAACATTTTTCATTTCACAATCCTATATCTCTATTTTATTCTCAAAAATATTAACTATGAATTTCAAACAATATATAAGTTCATTGAAAATTGCTTTATCAGTCTTTGATTTAATACAGGATAGTAAAGCGATTCACGATGTAGCAACAAAATATAAGTTCATGAATGTGAGTACTTATTCAAAACATTTCAAACATTATATTGGTGTACCTCCTAAAAGGTATATTTATCAATTTAGAAAAGGGTATTTCAACGATCCTTATCAAATAGCAATCAACGAACCTAATTTATCCAAATATTTTTCGGATATTCATTATTATTCTCGCAATCAAACAGAAATACCATATACTTTAAATCTGGCTGACCTATCTTTTAATCAACGCTTCCATGATACTTTTATGGTTATTCGGATAGATAATTTACAAGACTTATTAAAATTTAATTACAATGCTATACAAAATAATATTTATTCCAACTTCTCTAAAGTAAACTTTTTAATTAAAAATACAGACTTTGTGTACTTAAATGATTTAGATACTCAACAGTTATTTGAAACAATTAAATATTTAATTACTCAAGGATATGATTTAACATTTAAAATTACAACTTTAAATTTAATGCAAACATTTGATTATCATGTACTTAAAGTATTGAAAGAAACGCTTAATACTAAAAATTGCTTAGAGCAAATAACTCTATTATTTGAACTTGAAATCAGTTCTATTAAAGATATGCAATGCCTCATCAAAAGATTAAATCACCAATTTCCTTTGTTAAAAACAGGAATCGTTATAGATTCTTTTATTGAATATGGTCATAACCTCACTCACATCATTAAGAAAATTAATGCATTACAAGTAGATTATTTTTACATTAACCATGACTTGATTACATTTGGAAACTTAATTTCAAAAAAATCAACTTATTCTAAATCAGAAAATACTTTAAAACAAAATATAGCGCTGTTCCTTCATAAAATGGGGATAAAACATTCAAAAAAATTAATTTTCGCTAAAATAACCCACAATGCATTAAAAGCTTATTTCAATAATGAGACTGATGCTACCCATATATTATTGTCTGAATTATTGATTGAACTAAATCAATACATCGCTGGCTTTGGCTATGCCTATTATACAGATGATAAAGAGCACTTTATGCTTATCAATCACCATCAAAGCGTAATGCCTATCGTTCATGTTTATAGTTTATTAAAGCCTTTTCTCAATAATCAAGTTGCATTGCTTTCTTATGGAATAATAGCTAAAACAAAAAACCATTATCATTTTTTATTGTTTAATAATCAAAGCAATCAGACTCATAAATACGTAGAGGTCAATATTAACCATAATTTCTCCAACGATTTCCCTGTATTTACGCGTCTACTTAACCGTGACCATGGTATGGTTTCACAATTGGTACCTCACAAGCTCAACCAGAAATATATTAATCCTGCAATACTGAAACAAATAAATAATACCAACTATCCATTAGCAAAATTAAATATGCATGCTCATAAAGAACCTATGGTATTAACAGTTTCTAATTCTTCACTTTTGTATTTCATGATTCCCATAAAATAATTATATTGTAAAAAAAATGACTGTTAGATTTCCGTAGAATTCTAACAGTCATCTATTAAATTTTGAGTTTAAGCTTAAACGTCTTTAAAGATAGACTAATATATCATTAATACTTTAAGATTAAATGCGGCGTTTCAATTCTAAAGTTCTTTTTAAGTTCGCTTGCTTTCACTTTCTCATGCACAGTTAAATCATATGTCATCTTATCGTTTGTGTTTAAACTGTTTAAATAACCATAAGTGAAGCGTTTAGGCAACATAAGTGCTGTCATCCCTTCTGATAATAAGTAATTGAATTTTAAGCTACGTAATTGTATTGTTTTACTATCTTTAGAAGTAACTTCTAACATGTCATAAAGTTTATTATTAGTTACATAGAATGACAGATTATCAAAATCTTTCGTGAAGTATGGCGTAAAGCGATAATATTTATTATTACTTTCTGCAATTGTACTTGTCTCTACTTCATAAGGGTATTTTGCACGTTTACTACCAATACGTTTTTCAACAATCATATTATCTACTCTCATCTATAAAAAGGCATCCCAAACTTTTTCTTTCACCAAGTATGGGATTATATCATTCATCGACGCACTAAATTTAAAGCGAGATTGATCGTTAATTGCTAACGGTACATAAATCAGTTCTTTTTTGTTTCGAGAAACAAGCTTTAATTGAATCATTGTCGCAACATGATTAGGATTAATGATTGATTTTAAGAATTCTAGCTCTATTTCAAATCCTTTATCATTAAATTTAAAATGTGACATTCTTAAATCAGGTTTAATCAATTGTTTGAATTTGAAAAACGGCTCATTTTCACCAAATTGTATTTCCAGTTCTCCTTGGTGTGCATTATAGTTATAAAAGCGACCATTTTTATAACTTTCTTCAACCTTTTGGTAATGTTTCATATCTTTTAGACGTGCGTAATACAACAATGGTTTCAAGGAATCGTTTACTAATTCATCTACTTCTGAAGGTACTTTTTGAATAAAGTTACCTAATGCATCCATCCATACTTCTTTTTTATCATCGGCTATTTTCAGAGAAAAATTATTAGTTCTTGAGAAGGAGAAATGACGATCTATAAAATAACCTAGCACCTTATGTTTATTATCTAAAGGACTGTCTAATATTGCTTCTGTTATCAATGACATGACCTTGTAAAAATCTTCTGGTGAAACGTAGGCTGAACTCATATGTTCGCCTTCACGTTTTGCAGCATAGTAATAAGGTTTATCAGCTAGTACAGCTATTTTATCCGCATTGAGATAAGCTTTCATTGTAAATAGTTGATCTTCAGCGCTACGCAAATCTTCTGGAAAATCAATATTATTATTGCGTAATAACGATGTTCTATAGAACTTAGTAGGACCTAGTGTATATATAATCCTCGAATTTTCCAGTGTCACAGAGTCACTTGTTTCTTTAAACATAGACCTTGGAACACCACGACCATTTACACCTTCCATTCTTACTAATACCACATCTGCATTATTGTTATCTACAAATTTAGACACATCTTTTAACGTATCGTTATTAATATAATCATCAGAGTCTACAAAAAATACATATTCTCCTTGAGCAATTTGTAATGCTGTATTTCTTGGCTTACCTGGGCCACCTGAATTAGTATCAAGCTTTTTCACAATTAAATTCATCTTATCTTTATATGGCTCTACAATTTTTAGTGTGTCATCTGTTGAACAATCGTCAAAAACTATCACTTCAAAATCCTTTTTATCGTACTTTTGATTTTTTAGACTGTTTAATAACTCTTCAATATATTTTTCCGAGTTATAGCTTGGTACTATAATTGAAAATTTCACTTTATTTCACCTCATAAAAAGTGAGCTAAGATACAATGCAATATACTTAGTTTAATAGCAAATAAAATATACGCTATATCTTACCATCAGTCTATTTATCATTGTACTTAACTCACTATATTGATCTTATTATTTTAGTTGTACTATAAGTTAACTTCCAAATACATTTCTTACTAAACGTTCACTTGAGCGCCCGTCTTGATATTTAAAATGTTTGTCTAAGAAAGGTGATACTTTTTCTACTTCGTAATCGCTATTATCTAATGCCGTAATTAAATCTTCAAATGATTCGATAATTTTACCTGGAACAAAAGTTTCATAAGGTTCATAAAAATCACGCGAAGTAATGTAGTCTTCAAGGTCAAATGCATAAAAGAGCATTGGACGTTTAAATACTGCAAATTCATATACAAGAGAAGAATAATCACTGATCAATATATCTGTAACAAATAGAATGTCATTAACTTCTCTAAAATCTGATACATCTACGAAATATTGTTCATATTCTCTAGGTATATTTAATCTGTTTTTCACAAATGGATGCATTTTGAACAGCACAACTGCATTATTTTCACGACAATAACGCGCAAATCTCGCAAAGTCTATTTTAAAGAATGGGTAATGTGCTGTGTGGTGGCCACTGCCTCTAAATGTTGGTGCAAATAGAATAACTTTTTTACCTTTAATGATAGGTAAATCTTGCTCCATTTCAGCTACAATTTCTCTTTCATAATTTTCATCGAAAAGAATGTCTGTTCTAGGCACGCCTGTTGGTATAATATTCTGTTCTTTAATGCCAAACGCTTCCCCATAAAAAGGAATATCTGTTTCAGATGAGACAAAGGCTTTTGTATAATTTCTATGGTTGACGGAATTAAAGAACGGCCCACCTTTTTTACCAGTACGGCTATATCCAACTGTTTTAAAGGCACCTACTGCATGCCAAACCTGTATAATTTCTTGGCTTTTTCTAAACTTCACTGTATATAATAGTGGATGAAAATCATCTACGAAAATATAATCTGCTTTACCTAATAAAAACGGAAACTTAAACTTATCTATGAAATTTCTTCTTGCAGAAATATTCGATTTAAACAAGGCATGAATTTTATACTTTTCATCTAAATTTTGACGTAACATTTCATTATATACATACTCAAAGTTACCTGACATATATTCTCTTGAATCAGAAGTGAATAATACTGTATTGCCTTTTTTTAAGTGGAAAAATTTAGTTACTTTAAATATAGATTGAAATACAAAATTACGCACATTAAAAGAGTATCTATTGTATTTCAAACGCAAATCTATTATTTTTTTCTTAACTGGATTTACTTTTGGTAAAGGCGCTTTAAAATCAATATTTAATACAAATTCATTTATTTCGCTTGAAATCATTGGCTGAACAATATATTCTGTTTTCTTAGAATTGCCACCTTTTTTAAATACGAACTCATAATGCGTCAAAAGATAATTATTTTTTCCATTTTGTGTTTCTTCTGCTGCATATTCTTCTAGTTGTGTATCATCTAATTCATAACTATCAGGATTCAGTAATGTTTCATTGATATGTGCAATATAATCATAATCGTCTTTATAGACAATGAGATATTCACCAGATGGAAGATAGTTTCCATCATCTAAAATCGCCACATTGAAGCGTGCTTTAAACTTGTTTCCTTCAATTTTCACATCATTTGCTGCTAATTCTTTAGTTTCAGTCAAATTTCGCAAAACAAAATTTTTCTTGTTAAGCTCAATATCGTTAACGTGACCTTCAATAAATAATTGAATTCGCTCCCAATAGATGTCATCAATTATTATTTTAGATTTGCTCAATTTTAAAAACCCTCTCTTGTTCAATTAATTAGTTTTATAACCATAGAATTGATATTAATAACTAATTTAAAATAAATATAAATTCGAATTTTCAGTTATTTATATTTATATATTCACGTTCTTTACATTGTCCATTTAAGCACAGTCTTGCCCCATGATGTTGATAAATCTGTTTCAAATGCTTTTACCGCATCATTAATTGTTTTAATATCAAATTCATTACCTTTTAGAAGTTCTAATTTTTCAACGACATCAGGATTGTCTTTATAAAATTGAGCAACATCTCTGAAATCTTGTGCACCACTTCTACTACTACCAAACATCGTTATACCTTTTTCTAATACAAGACGTGTATTTACTTCTATTGGATATTCACTTACGCCTAACAAACTAATTGTCCCTTCTGGAGAAATCAAATCAATAATCTGATTCACCGCTGACTGGCTTCCTTTACCGCCTACACATTCGAAACCATGGTCAAATGAAACATTTTCCGGAACTTCATGAATGTGATATATATGTTCTACAAATGAAAAATGACTTAACTTGTAATCCGTTTTACCGAAAACATAAATTTTAGCGTTTGGATATAGTTTATGAAGTAAAATAGCTGTTATATAACCTAAATTCCCATCTCCCCATACACCAAAACTATTTTTATATGAAATTGATTTACGTTCAAAACGTTGAATTGCATACCAAGCTACGCTAACTAGTTCAGAGTAAGCAATTGTACTTAAATCTTCGATGCTATCATCTATTTCAACGACTCTATCGTAATCCATAAATACATAATCTTGCATAAATCCATCAAAACCACTAGATCTAAATTTACTGCTTGGCAAATAATTTTCAGCTATGACATCATCTTTTTCTACTGGTGTATTAGGCACCATGATAACTCTCGTACCAATCTCAAACACACCTTTATTATCGTAAACAACTTCACCAACACCTTCATGAATCAATGACATTGGCAGCTTGTTTTTCAGCACTTTTTCATTTCTACTACCTGTATAATATCTTTGATCTGCTGCACAAATTGACAAATACAGTGGTCTTATAATAACTTTATCGCTTTTAATGTCTTCATTATTATATGTTACTTCAAATTGTCTCGGAGCAACGAGTTGATATACTTGATTAATCACTCGACATCCCACCTTTTATGATTGAGTTAGCAACTTTAAGATCATAAGGTGTCGTTATTTTTATATTGTATAATTCTCCCATAACTAGTCTTACAGATTTGTTTGCTACAACTAGTATCTTACAGGCATCTGTCATAATTTTCTTATCGTCACTTGAAAGCTCATTATAACTATTTCTTAACAAATTAATATTAAAAGATTGAGGCGTTTGACCTTGATACATTTCACTTCTAACTGGTATAGACTTTATGGATTCACCATCTTCTGATGTGATGATTGTGTCAGTAGCTGTTATTACAGTATCTACAGCGCCATATTTCAAAACACTTGCTATGTTTTCTTTAATAATACGGTGTGTTAAAAACGGTCTAACTGCATCATGTGTAACAATAACATCTTCATCAGTAATACCATTTTCAGCTTCTGCTGCTTCTATAATACTCATAATTGTTTCATTACGGTCCTCGCCGCCTTGAACAACTTTAATTCTGTCATCATTAATATTATGTTTACGTAAAGTATCTTTTGTATGAGAAATCCATTTTTGAGGTGTAGCAATATAGATTTTATCGAATTCACTTGTTAATAAGAATTTCTCTACTGTATGAATAAGAATAGGTTTCCCATCTAAATCTAAAAATTGTTTTGGTAATGGAACATTTCCCATTCTTGATCCAATACCTACAGCCAAAATACCAGCATATATCATATATTTCCCTCCTATGTAGTTGTTGCTTTTTCAGTTTTTATTTTATTTTTCAAATTTTATTATTAAATAACTTAGCTATAAAAACTGTTTTATAAGTCCATTTTTACACTGTACTCATAAAATGTATTATATAAACATTATATTACCACCTTATTATAGTCTTTTTCTACTTATATCCATACCCGTACCAGTTAATATAGTTTTTTTCTAATTTCAAACCACATCTTTACTTTTATAATAAATATTACAGAACTTTATAAAATTTATTTCCGACTAATATCCTAAACTTATTTAAAATGATATGGCAAAAAAGCAGATTTCCTAGTTAAGGAAATCTACCTTTTCATTTTTTGCCATCGAATTTGTTTTTTTCACTAAACTAACTCATTTAGCTTGTGCCTTATTTTATCTATTACCAACATCGTGTCCTATTTCTACAGTCTTATCATTTTTATTGTAAAGTGCTGCTTGAACACTACCAAAGTTAGGATCATTTCGTTTTTCTTCTACTTTAAAACCTAAACTTTTGAAAATAGAAACATCTGCCTTACTCATAGCATTTTCATAAAACACTGTACCACCATCATTGTAAAAGCGTGGCTTATCTATTGACTCTTGAAGCGTGCCATTACCTTTTAAGTAATCTATCAGCACTTCGTTGGTTGTGGTAGGAATCTTATTACCGCCTGGCGTCCCAATACCCATATAATAATCAGGACCCACGACTATACTTGGAGCTGTATATGATCTAGGTGTTTTATGTTTCCCACCATGGTTAGGGCTTAAAGGATCAGAAGAAAAGTTTGATAAGGAGTTGTTCATATAGAAACCTTCCTTCATAAAATCACCTGAACCAAAGAAACTTGATAATGTATTAGTAGTACTTGTTACTTTGCCCTCTTTATCAACTACAACAAAGTGTATTGTACTTGTATTATCTACATTATTTGTATTGAAATTACTTTCAAAGTTCACTTCATTTAGTTTGCCTAATAAATAATCTTGAGATAAGTATTCATCGTAATCTTCATCTTGTCCATTGACTATATCTCTATTTCGATACATAAGTGCTCTCGATTTTAAAATACCAGTAATATAATCTAAACGGTTATTAGGGGTAGTTTGATTATTTGGGTCTATTTGCTCATTTTCTGGCGCAGACTGGGTATTTTGCGGCACTTGATTGTTTGTTGCTTCATCTATTTCTAAACCTTGAAGCATCAGTGTGCCACCCAATGGATTAGATGCAGAATAAACTTTAGTATTTAAATAATCTGTGCTAACCGGTTCTTTTTTCGTGGTTTTATAACTATTAAAATCTTTTTCAGTTATTTCTTCATCTACTTGATCAGAAACACTTTCGCCCACTTTATCATAGAAGTAGTCTGGTCCATGATCTCTAATTCCTTTGATTGTTTTAGCTAATTCTGGCTGTTTAACTACTTCACCTTCTCTTTTGGTTTTATCACCTTCAAAGAATGGTGAGTCCCTATCAACATCAGAACCGTATAATTTTAAACTGCGTTCTAATTCTGAATCAACTTCAAAACCTTCTTCTGCTAATGGAATCACATAGTTTAAAATTTTCTCTTCATCCATTTTACCCGCTTCTTTATGTGCATCATGTATCCCACGTACAAAGCCTGGTGTACCTATTTCGTCTTTCTCATCATATTTAAACGATGAAATATCTTTGTATTGCCATTGCTTTGGCGCAACATTCGGTTTGCCATCATAGGCTAACATCGCGCCTCCACCACCTAAACCAGATGAGTGAGGCTCGGTTATTGCTAATGCATATGAAACACCCATGGAAGCATCAACAGCATTGCCTCCGTCTTTAATAATTTTCTCCCCAACACGGCTTGCTATTGGATTATTCGAAGCAACACCGTAATTTTCATCTGATGGGTTCTGATCATGATCTGCAATCTTATTTTCATATAATTCATCTTTATTATAATTATCTTCTTTGGTTGCTATAAAAAAGATAAAAGAAATAATTATAGTAAGGAGTAAGATTGCGATGAGCGTTTTTTTATTATAAATACTCATACTTAAGCTCCTTTAGACAAATATTGGTGATGCGATGTTTTAAGTTCATTTTGTTCATATTGATCTAAACCTTCATTCGCTTGAGCAAATACAATTAATAAAAAGATGACTAACACTATTGAAACTACTGTAATACCCACCCATTGTGTTTTAATGTTCATATACGTAACCTCCATTCTCTTTTTTTAGATCCACACTTTTACTTTCAATATTGTTCAATAATTTAATTTCTTCCACTTTGTTAGGATTGGATTCTGTTATTTTTCCGCCCTGTGATTTAATTGGTGTTACCATAAATTCTGAATCATTACCATTCCAATTTTGTTGAACAGCCAAGCCTTGTTTATTCTTAGATAAAAAATCCTCAGACGTTACGTTACCAAGACTATAAAAAATACTAGTACCTTTATATTTTTCAATCTGTTGAATCACTGAGTTGTGACCAATAATTACATCTGCACCAGCATCAACAAGTGAATGTGCATATTTCTTTTGTCGCGTTGTAACAGCACGTTCATCCGTTATTCCCCAGTCGACATTGACTACAACGTAATCATTTTCCTCTTTTAACTTTTTGATTAATGGAATATAAATATCCGGTTCTAAACTTACCGAAGTTGTATTCTTCAAGGAGTCAGTGTAATCAGACTCAACATCTGTAAACGAAACATTGGCAATTTTTTTACCTTTAACTGTTTGTTGTACTGTTTTACTATTAATAGGATTCGAACCATTTCCAGTTAAGTAATTATAACCAGCCTGCCCTTCTACCGCTCTACTAAACTCTCTCGCTGTTATATTATCGGTGACCTGGTTAATAATATTTAAACTTTTAATATTTAACCCCCTTAAAAACATGACATTCTCTAAATTCTTATTAATATTTGCTTTTCTATCTTCTGAAAAATTGGTGAGTTTTAAGCTTGCTGTTGAGTAATCACTTGCATTTAAAACACTTTCTATCGGACTAAAGGTGTCGTTAATATTGTTTTTCCTTATGTGCTTATTCATTTCTATATTACCTAAATAAGTCATCCTTATATCATCTTTGGCTTTCTTCATAGCTTGAACTGGTTCAACTTCTTGTGATGACATAGTGAATATTAAAAGTGCAATTGCCCCTATTAAAATAATGCCGGTGTATATAGAGTTGCGTTTTTTGTGACGTTTCGTCCATTTTAATACCCGTTCCTCTATAGTAAATCGTTTAGATTGCTTCATATTTATGCTCCTTACTAATTGATAAAGCTATAAAAGAATAAGATGACATAAGTAATACATGTTAATAACATACATGTAGATAAAGTAATAATGACACCTTGTTTTTGAATTGTATTTGCTATGATACCTGGAATAACAACGCCAATCCCTGACATTTCCACCATTTCAAATGGAGTTAAGGGATAAATGATGTCAAATACAAACTTTAATACCATACCAGTAAGTATCATTGCCGCAAATTTTCTACGACCATATAAAATTACGATTTTGCTTACACCATGATTAACAATGAAATATGTAATGCAACTAATAATGAGTACAGATAGTAACATAATCGGCTGATCAAAAATCAGCGCTAAATATCCTGGTACTACTAATCCAGCTGGACTAATACCAAATTTCTCGGCAAAGATTAGACTTAGTACAATGCCCACAAATAATGAAAAATATAACTCTGAACCTATCATATTATTTGATCCCTTCTATATATTGCGCTATTTCTTTACCTGGTCCGTGAATGTTACCAACACAGAAAATCAAGGCATTTTGAGACTCTTTATATAATGCGCGCTCAACTTCTTTTATATCTTTACCTTCGAAGTTTAAATACTTCTTATTCGGCTGGCCTTCCATTACATCGTTGACCATTTGAGTACTTTTACCTGTACAAATTAATGTATCGAATTCGACATCCTTTAAAAAATCTTCACAAAATTGTCTCGTTCTGTCGATTCTGTCTGAACGACAATTTAATATAAGTACAATTTTTTTATAAGGATAATTATAAGTTTCAACTTTGTCTAATATTGCTTTTGAAGATTTCGGTTCATTTGCAGCAAATGCATTAACATAAACGTTAGTTGAATTATTAGCGTTAAAGTATTTAACTTCAACCGCTCCAACATCAGGGGGTGCATTTAACATGCCACGCAAGGCTGTATCTCGATCTATACCCATTGCTTCGGCAACACCCATAGCAATTGCAACATTATCTGGGAATACAATGTAACCGAACTTTCTTAGATAGGATTCGGGCACCTCTTCTTTATCAACAACAATTAATTTTGTTTTACGTTTTTTAGCAACTTTAGCAAAAAATTTAGTGTAGTCATCTTTCATTACTACAAGATGTCCTTTGTATGGAATGGTCGCTGTAAATGCTTCGGCAACTTCATCTAACGTCGGTCCTAACACATCCATATGATCTTCCATCACATTTACAATCACACCAATATTTGCTTTCACTAAGTCTTTTTGGAATGTAATTTGATAATCTGGATTAACTGCCATACATTCATTTACTAAGGCGTTGGCTTTTTGTTTTACAACTTTGCGAATAATATCACGTTGTTCGCCGATATTTGCTCCTTGAGGCTTCCTATAAACTGGATACTCTCTTGGTGTAAACCAATACAACATACGTGCATCTGTTCCTGTAGTTTTACCTATAACTCGGTAGTCATCCTCACGTAGTGTACTGTAAATCAATCTAGTTATAGTAGATTTACCTCTTATACCATTTATATTTATGCGTATCGGTACTTTTTCTAATCTGTAAGAATGTTGTTTTTTCTCAACAATACCTAGCCAAAGAATTAGACCTACGCATATGATGATGAGTAGCAAATTTTATCCCTCTTTTCAGCAGCGTATTTAATTTTATGTAAATATCAAAGCAGGTTAATCATGTTATTAATACATAGTGAAGATGTATCAACTAAAAATAGCATTCACAACATTTAAACAATTCCTACCTATCAATACGGTTATCCTACCATGTAGTTATTGATTTAATATAAATTGTTTGAAGTATAGATTAATTATTCGTAAATTCAAATTTACAAAACATGTAATATTCATCTTTTATCTTTATAAACCCTTATATAATGGCATTTTTATTTTTAGAAAAAATAAATACTTTTTTCGAAAAAATTTAATTTAATTTAGTAATGGGGGATTTTTTGCCATAAACAAATATATAATATTTACTACTTCTTAACATGCTATTAAAATTCAAATGTTATCTTATATGTGTAGGGAGCAATAAATCTATCTAGGAGGCAGTTTATGAGTAAATCTGTTAAATTAGTAGTTTCTATATATCTTGTTGTTGTATTTCTTATCACTTGTAGCTATCTCATTTTGATTTTAGTTGGAAGTATTCAAGGTAATGATATGAAGGGTGCAGTATTAGATACTGCCAATCCTACAAACATTGAAAATGTAGAATACAATAATGAATCTTCACCTGAAAAGACAACAACTGAAAGTAATAGCGTACCTGATGAATTACAATCTAGTCTTACTAAACCATTAAAAACAGAAGCTTTATCACACAATGTTAATACTCATACAGGGTCCCTAGATCGCACTTTTTCTAAGAGCCCTGTATGATTTTTTTGTTAAATATACGATATGTGCTCAAAATATAACTAAAAACTCAAATAAAATTCGCCTTTATTATTCATCTCCTATTTCGATACTTTAAAATTTAATTAGTCTGAATCTTCAGATATAATTAAATTGATAGTTATTATTTTATGAAAAGGGGTTTTATTAAGATGAGTAAATTTTCAGAAGCAGAAAAAGTTCAAATACTAGAAGATTTAGTAAGTATTAAATCTGTAAATGATCATGAAGTTGAAGTTTGTGAATATCTTAAAGATTTATTATCTAAACATGGTATCGACTCCAAAATAATTAAAATCAACGATACGCGCGCAAATTTAATAGCAGAGATTGGTAAAGATGGACCAGTTCTAGGTATTTCTGGGCATATGGATGTCGTTTCAGAAGGCGATAAAAATAAATGGACATATGATCCATTCAAATTAACTGAAGTAGATAATAAATTTTATGGACGTGGTTCTGCAGATATGAAATCAGGACTTGCTGCATTGGTCATCAGCTTGATTGATATCAAAGAACAAGAATTATTAGACCATGGTAAAATTCGTTTGCTCGCAACTGCAGGCGAAGAAATCGTCGGTGAAGGCGCAAAAGCTTTCCAAGAGCAAGGCTATATGAAAGATGTAGAAGCGCTCGTTATTGCCGAACCATCTCAAGATAGAATTATTTATGCGCATAAAGGTTCAATGGACATTCGTGTTACTTCAAAAGGTAAAGCTTCGCATAGTTCCATGCCACACCTCGGGTTTAATGCTATTTCGCCACTTGTGAAATTTGTTTATAAAGCAGATGAAGGTTTTGAAAAGTTCAACAAAAGCAATACCCTTTTAGGTAATGCCATTATGAATGCTACTATCTTTAATGGCGGTAACCAAGTGAACTCTATTCCAGAACACGCTGAGTCAGAATTTAATATCCGTACTATTCCAGAACATGATAACGAACAATTCATTTCTTATTTTAATGAGATTTTAAAACAAGTTGAAACTGATCAAACAGATATTGAAATCGACACTTACATGTCTAGACCCCCTGTTTATACAACTGGTCAAAATAAACTAGCAGAATTAGCTCACGAAATGGGTACAAAATATTTAAATACTGATTTACCTTTAGAAGCTTCACCAGGTGTAACCGATGCTTCCGACCTACTTGTAGATAAAGATAAAGACTTTTCATTTATTATGTATGGCCCTGGTTTAGTCAGCCAAGCGCATCAAGTAGATGAATATGTAGAAAAAGATGTATATTTAGCATTTATTGATTTATTCACAGAATTTTTCCCAACTTATTTAAAAAATAAATAAATGATACTGCTAATCCGTATCATTTCCTAAAATGACTTAAGAAACAATATTTTATATATGAATTCAGACAATAACAATGAATAGTTTGATTATTTTTTTCTTTTTACTAATTATAGTGCTTTGCGCCGACTCCTGACTAGTTAATAAAGCACTAGCCGAAGACTACGAACTAATGCTGTGACAGCGGAATGTGCACACAAAAAACTGCCAACAAAACCCCAAACTTTATGGCACTCTAAAAGGGCTTTCCAAAAAATGGAAAGCCCTTTTATTTATATAGATTAATTTATAAAGATTTTTAGATTAAAAGATAAATTATTCTTAATGATTATTGATAATTTGCTTTAGTTGTTCTAAAAATTGTCGTCTTTCCGGAATTGGAAAGATTGGATGAATATGGAATAAATTATAACCTGGTAAGAAATCATGTTCGATATTTTTTTCATTTAATAAGTTCGATAATTTCACTGCATCTGGATATAACGTTTCTTTTGTACCTATTGAAATCGTAATATGTCCTAAGCCATCTAATGAACCATTGATTGGAGAAACCCGCCAATCTGTTAATGCTGTATCACCTGTCCACAATTCTATGAAACACTGTGTACCTTTAATAGCCAACATAGGATCTATTTTTTCATACGCAGGTGCTTCAGGATTAGATAAGGTCACATCTAAAACGGGAGAAATCAATACAATGTGACTTGGCTGTTCTAATTCTAATGTTTTGATATATTGCGCAAATGATAATGCAATTTGACCGCCTGCAGAATCACCCATGATAATCACTTGTTGTGGATGTTCTACTTGAGCAATTATATTTATATAGATTTCAGTAAGCAATCCAAACGTTTCTTTGTAAGTTGCATGTGGTACTTTGGGATATACAGGCATAATGACCTTCGCGTCCAATTCATCTGCAAGTATATCTATATACTCAAAGTGCTTTTTGATAGGGTCTTGGACCCACGCACCTCCATGTAAATACAGTATAACTCGCTGCTGGCTATCTGCTTTATCATTCACTATATACGTCGTTGCATTTTGTATGGTTGTAGTTCGAACATCGTTTCGAAAGCTATAATCCGTGCCTTTGTGTGGCCCTTCTGTATCTCTCATCACAACTTTCAACATTTTCCTCGCATTTTCTACACTTTCAAATGGCTTTTTCATTTGTGTAGCTCTTATTGTTGCTTCATATAAAAAGCTTTTATAGCTACGTTTTTCTTTTACCTTAGCATAAAAGTAGGAAGTTATTACGCCAACACTCGTTAATCCTATAATTTTTTTAAACAAAATATATAACCTCCTCAATTCGTCTGATATATATTTTATAATAAAGAAGTTCATATTTTTAGTAAAAGCAATTATTTATATTCAATATTTTAATTTTATGTATATATCGTTGATTTCTCAACCTTACCTTGTCTTTTCGCCTGACATCTACAACATGCGCGTAGCATTAGGAATAAAATCCTAATCCAATATCATTGCCATATAGAGTTCATCATAGTAATGTTCATCCATATAAATGGATTCACGCTTAATACCTTCGATTTTAAATCCTAATTTTTCGTAAAAATTTATAGCAGGTGTATTCGATGTGATCACATTTAATTCTAAGCGTCTTAACCCCTTACGCTTTGCCCACCTAATTGTTTCATCAAACATTTTGTTGATAAACCTTGCTGTTGCTTATTATTAACAAGTCCTGTCATAATATAACCAATATGTTTCACCTTAAATAATGTACTAATATGTACAGAAAGATATCCTAAGATTTCATTGTCCTCTGTTTTAACACCAATATAAAAATTACGCTTAATATCATCAATAAATACTTCTTTATCAAAGCTACGTTCATCTGGCAAATACAACATATATTGCGTTTCTTGGTCGATTTTCTTCATACAAGTATATAGTTCCTCTGCTTCATCAGGACAGATTCTTTCTATTCGCATATACATCCCCCTATTGTACTATTAATATTCTTTATCATACATTATTCATAAGAAATATGAAACTTTTTATCTAATTACTCACATTTTTATTTTAAACAATTTAATTATTTTGTGTTATTAAAAGTATCAACAACACAAAGATGGACTCATTATCAATGCGTTTTTGTTCTATATGATGGCTTTTGATTTTGAGATAACCACATCATACGAATACTATCTGAAAGTGTAGCTTCAATTCTTCGTCCAGAAAATATAGATTGTGTATAGCATAAAGAATTACTTTCAATATCATTTTAGGGTGATAAGGTGATGCACTATTTAAGTGATTGAATTCGTAGAATTATGTTTCTGGGATTGTTTCAACAATTTGATTAACTGCATATGCGATATCATTGTTAGGAATCAAAATTTCAGTCTCCATTGGTAGTGTTAACTGAGTCATATTATAATTTTTATACATAAGACACCTCGTTTTAAAGTTATGTTAGAGTAACTTTAAAACGAGGTGTCTTATTTTTGTATTAATTTATATAATTGTACGCTACAATGCATTAATCTATACTTTGATACATCAAATTCAACTGATGTTCAAATCGTTGCATATCAATAAAGCGACCTTGTCTGTGCATTTCTTTTCCATCTAAATATATTAAATCTACTGGCACAGTAAATATCGATAGTTCACCAGCGATAGCTTCTAAATTACTTTGGTTTATAACCCCTAGTGACACATTAGGATATTCACCTACAAGTCCTTCTATTTGTGGTAACACTGCATGACAAACGCTACAATTGTCTCTCATTACATGTATAACCGCCAATTTATGATTGTTAACAAACGCGTGAAATGATTCTATCGTAGTCAATGTTCGCGTCATTTTTAAACACCATCCTCGTCACACAAATTGTATCTCATTATGAAACATTTTCAGATGAATAATCAACGTATTTGCTTCGAAAATACAATAACCCAATATTCTAAAATAGCTACTATCCTTTTAGCAATTGAACATATTATATTTTAAAATATAGCATACGACTATTATAGTGACTTGGTGTTTTTTAACAGTAATTGTTCGATACGCGTTCTTATCTCTTGCGTATAACCTTGTAAGCCACCTGTATGAATAAATAAAATGGATTGCTGATCATTATAATGACCTTGTTTTATTTCCTCAACAAGACCTCGAAAAGCTTTTCCAGTATATGTGGGATCTAATATTATTCCCTCTTGTTGCGCAATGTCGATATAAAACTGAAGTTCTTCATCCGTTGCTTGACCATATCCTAAACCAATATATTCGTCGTTGATTAAAATCGATTCAAACGAGGGCGTGTCCTTGTCTAAATCTTTAATAATCTCAATCACTTTATTTTTAAAGGTTTCAGCATTTTTGTTTACAGCATATCCAATGATTTGAGTCGCTAAATTATTACTCGTTTTGCCAAACCAAAGTCCAGCATATGTCCCACCAGAACCTACCGCTAAATTAATAGAATCAAACTGAACACCCATCATGATTTCTTGGTTTAATATTTCTTCATAAGTATTAATATAACCATGAGCGCCTATCCAGTCAGATGCGCCAGCAGGTATTTTAAATGGCGTTTTGCCAGCTTCTTCTAATTCTCTATACAATATTTCCATCGTTTCTTCTCTTGAAGCGCTAGGTTCTATAAAATGTATATGAGCGCCTAACATCGTTGACAAAAACAAATTCCCTTCATAGTACTTCTTAGTTCCTCTCAATATTAAATGGCATTCTATATTGTATTGCGCGCAGACAGCAGCAGTTGCACGCGCATGATTAGATGTGATTGCTCCAGTTGTAATGACTGTATCATAACCGTTATCTAATACATACTGTATTGTATATTCTAATTTCCTTACCTTATTGCCTGAAATTTCGGTTCCTGTATAGTCATCTCTTTTAATATAGATGTCTTTACCTAATGACTGACTTAGTGTTTCTAATTTATGAATAGGTGTCTTTAAATTCGCGATATTTAATTTTCTTTGTAGCATCATCGATTCCCCTTAATTAAAGTATAATATTTATTTTTTAGGTATAAACACTTCAGCTTCACTGTCATTTGGATAATAATAACCATTAGGGATGGTCTGTAATTCAATTAAACTCCCCCATGGCGTGCGTATATATACGGTTTTATTATTTGCTGTATCTTCATATTTTGTATTACTGTGTGGTGCCGAAATCGGTTCGCCTCCTGCTTGTTTCACTCGATTAAAAGTTGTTTCAAAATCATCTACGTAAAATGAAATATGTGTAAAACCAATATCTTGTAATGATGCCGGACTTTGCTGAGTAGCATCTTTGAATTCAAACATTTCTATATTAGGTCCATTATGAAACACCATCATGCGTTTTTTTATAATTTTTGCTCCTTGTTCTATATCTAAGACATGTTCTACAAATGAACCTGATCGCGAATCATCAGCTTTGGTTTGACTATCATAGGCTATCTTGCCATCCAAAGCTTCTTTGAAAAATGTAGTTGCAACTTCAATATCTGGTACCGTCAATCCAATATGGTTTATCCCTCTTGAGATATCCATATCCATCCCCCTTTCAATTGCAGTTAAAGTGTTCAATTTATTCTAGTGGAACTGTTCTTTTAATAATATATAACGGTTCATATCTCTAAATACTTCTCCATCGAATACATCTTGATAATCTGTAGCAACAAAAGAAAAGCCAACTTTTTCAGCAACTTTATTGCTTGGTATATTTCGAACATCGGTTAAATAGTCAATTTATTTAAGCTTAACGTTTCAAATGCATAATGGCACATATACTTCACGCACGTCGTTGTAATTTGCTTACCTGTATAATCTTCAGCAATCCAATAACCAATTTCTGCTTTGCGATTTTTCGTATCTATTTTATGTAAATCTATGGTACCTATAAGATCATCTTCATAATAAATAAGAAATAAACGACCTGTATTGTCTGCATGTTGTTGAATCATCATTGTCAAATATGCACTTTCGTCTTGTACTGTGACATCTTCTGTAATAAATTCTAGAAATGGTTCTAAGTGTGAAAAATTTTCTTTAATTGTTTGATATAATGCTTCAGCCATATTTGACTCTGGTGGCACAAGTGTTACTTTGGGCATCACTTGCATTGATGGTCTATAGTTCATAATTTCACCCTCATTTTTAATATAATCATAACTCCTATGATATTTATAATTTCAGAATATTTCAACATTTTATTTTGTAAAATAAAAAACAGTTCGAATTCTTATCAATTCGAACTGTTTGAGATGCTATATAATATGATTATTTAGTCTTGTTTAACTGTCATAATCAATTGTTGTGATTTCACTTCTGATACATCAGTTATTTCAAGTGTACGATTTTCTAAGTTTGTTAATATCAATGGTGTCACAATACTAGGTGCATTTGCTTTAATATAGTCTAAATCAACTTGCATTAGCTTTTGACCTTTTTTAATTGTGTCTCCTGTACTCACCATACTTTCAAAGCCAGAACCATCTAATTTAACAGTATCAATACCAATATGAATAAGTAATTCTATACCTTCATCTGACTCTATACCAATCGCATGTTTTGTAGGGAATATTGTTTTTACTGTACCGTCAAATGGTGCCACAATTTCTCCATCTTCAGGAACAAATCCTACACCATCACCCATCATTTTTTGAGCGAACACTTGGTCAGGTACTTCTGATAAAGGTATGATTTGACCTTTACCTGGTGAGTAAATTTCCACTTCATCCAAATCATCCATATGTGTAACTTTATTATCGTCTTCAACTGGTACTGTTGTTTCAGTTGGTTTTGTAATTTCACCTTTCATAATCATAGCCATATCATGCTTGATTTGATCGGATTTAGGACCGAATATTGCTTGCATATTATTACCTACTTCAAGCACGCCAGAAGCACCCAATTCTTTCAATCCAGCAACATCGACCTTACTCTTCTCTTTCACTTCAACACGTAGGCGTGTGATACAAGCATCAAGATGTTTAATATTCTCTTGGCCACCCATCGCATCTAATACTTCAAATGGTAATTCACTCGCTGTTGCTGTAGAAGCTTCAACTTGCTTGTCTTCACGACCAGGCGTTTTATAATTGAATTTTGTGATTAAGAATCGGAATACAAAGTAGTAAATTACTGCGTATACCAGTCCTACTGGAATCACAAGCCACCAATTTGTTTGGTTCGGTAACACGCCTAATAATACAAAGTCTATAAAACCACCTGAGAATGTATATCCTAAATGCACGTCTAATAGATACATAGTTAAGAACGCTAAACCATCCAGTATTGCATGAATAAAGAATAATAATGGCGCTACGAATAAGAATGAGAATTCTAATGGTTCCGTAATCCCTGTTAAGAACGAAGTTAAAGCTGCAGAACCCATCAAACCAGCCACAACTTTCTTACTTCCAGGTTTCGCTGTATGATAAATAGCCAAAGCTGCTGCAGGTAAGCCAAACATCATTACCGGGAATTCACCCTGCATAAATTTACCAGCTGTTAAATGACTTCCTTCACGAATTTGTTCTATAAAGATACGTTGGTCACCACGAATAATATCTCCTGCTGCGTTTGTCCATGAACCAAATTCAAACCAAAACGGTGCGTGGAAAATGTGATGTAAACCAAACGGTATTAATAAACGTTTGATAAAACCGAATAAGAATACAGATAAACCTGTATTGGCATCAAGTAACCCTTCACTAAATGCATTTAATCCTGTTTGAATAGTTGGCCATATTAAAGCCATCGGGAATGCTAATACAAAAGAAGTCAGTGCCATCATAATTGGCACAAAACGTTTACCAGCAAAGAACCCTAAATATGATGGTAATGAAATATTAAAGAATTTGTTATAACACCAAGCAGCAAGCGCCCCAATGATAATACCGCCAAACACCCCTGTTTGTAATGTTGGTATACCTAATACACTCGCATAACCACTCGCTGCATCATTTACGTTATCTGGTGACACATGTAAAAATGCACCCATCGTTTTATTCATAATGATATAGCCGACAAACGCAGCAATAGCTGCAACGCCGTCACCACCAGCTAACCCGATTGCAACACCCATCGCAAATATGATTGGCAAGTTATCGAATATAATACCACCTGCACCAGCCATCATTTCACCGATACTTTGAATTCCTCCATTTTGTATAAATGGAAGGTATTGTTGTAGGGATTCCCCTTGAATTGCTGTACCAATTGCTAGTAATAAACCAGCGGCTGGTAAAATTGCGACTGGTAACATTAACGCTTTACCAATACGTTGCAATTGTCCAAAAAACTTTTTAAACATACACATAAACATCCCTTCTCTATCTTTTTCGCCAAAACGCACACAAAAAGGCATGAGCAAACAGACTATTCCCGATAGTCGCTTTGTTTGCTCATGCCTGCTTAACCAGTAACACGCAATATGACGATTTGTTTTAATTTAGTATATACTATTTCAAAAATTTATACAATATCCATTCGCATTCTATTTTTCAAATTGTTATAACTTCTTTTCACTATGATGTGCAATCAGTAGCCGATTATTAATGCGATAGACATCCCGATACTACAAATTACTATCCATATCACAATTAATTTCCACGCAAATTTCAGCCATTGTGTATAAGTAATTTTCCCAACAGCTAACGCACCCATGAGTATTGCCGACGTTGGGAATAAAACATTGCTAATCGCATCGCCATATTGGAAGGCAAGCACAGTAACTTGTCTATTAATATTTAATAAGTCAGATATAGGTACCATTAAGGGCATTGTTGTTAATGCTTGGCCTGAACCTGATGGTATAAAGAAATTCAAGCAAAATTGTAATATAAACATTGCTATGATTACCATTGAAGAAGGTATATCTGCTAATAAAGTTGTCATGCCATATACAATTGTATCAATGACTTGACCATTCTCTAAAATCACAATAATACCTTTAGCAAAGCCGACAATCATTGCTCCAAATAGTATATCTTTCATACCTTCAATCATTGCATCGAAAGTGCCATTCATCCCTAGACCACCAATGAAACCTGCTAATAAACCTGCTAGTAAAAAGTTCGCACTCATTTCATTAAATGACCAACCATAAGTAAAAATACCATATACGTTTAATACAATCGCTGCAACGATTAAACCTAAACCTATTGCCTGTCTTTTTGTAAAGCGTGGTGTGGACATTTGGGTTTCTAGATTACTTTCTGCTTCTTCCAATTCATAAACAAGACTTTTAGTTTTATCCTTCTTAACTTTTCGAGCATAAAGCATTACTGTCATTATCGCGGCGCTTAAAATAAACAGATAGATGATTGTCCGTAGCCCCCAACCTGAAAACATGGGTAATTCAGCTACAGATTGCGCTACACCGACTGTAAATGGATTGAGCATACCACCTATAAATCCACTAGCTGCCCCAAGTATTACCATAGCAGCACCTGTAAGCGCATCATAGCCTAATGTTCGGGCGATAATGATACCAATTGGCACGAAAATAATCGTTTCTTCTGCTAGCCCAATAGAAAATCCTAGAATAGAAAAGATGGTCATTGTTAAAGGGATCATAAGCCCTTTATACGTTCCTAATGCTTGCATCGCTTTATTGACACCATTTTCAAATGCACCCGTCTTATGTACGATACCGAAGGCGCCACCTACTAAAAAGATGTAAAATACAATTTCTCCACCACTAATTAATCCTTCAGGTATCGCACGAAATATATCGAAAAATGATACACCATGTTGTGCTACTTCTTGATAAGATCCTGAAACAACTAGAGTTTGTCCATCTTTTTTCTCACGTGCAAACTCCCCTGCCGGAATTATGTATGTAAGTAAGCTTGAAAAAGCAATTATTATTAATAATAATGCATATGTATGTGGTGTTTTAAAACGATTTGATTTAAAAAATGATTTAAACATCACGTTCTTCCTTTCTTCTCTCAAACTTACATTCGTCGCTATTTGCTATTTATATACTTATATAGCCTATTTTATGCGAAATAAGCACTCATGTTAATTTTTTATACAAAGCTCCTAATATATAGACTAGTAACAGAGAACAGTGTACTCACTTCTATTCATATTTTACGCTGTAATTGTATACAAAAAAGCTTAATCTCTCAATATCAATTTTGAGAAATTAAACTTTTAACTTATATTCTGGAAGAAGGACGTTTCAGCCAAGAATTGTGCTTTCTCGAAACTGTTCGATAATACTCGCTTTTATTGTTTGACGAAAAAATTATCTATTTAAATGTTACTCATCTTCTTTAACTCGCATTAGTCTCATACCATTCAATGCCACAAGTAGCGTTGCACCCATATCTGAAAGTATCGCGATCCAAAGTGTTAACCATCCTGGAATAACTAAAAGCAATGCAATAATTTTTATTATTATTGCAAAAGTAATATTCGCTTTTATGATATTCAGCGTTTTACGGCTCAGTTTAATCGTAAATGGCAGCTTATTCAAATCATCTGCCATCAATACTACATCTGCCGTCTCAAGTGCTACATCCGTGCTTGCTCCGCCCATAGCGACACCGACTGTCGAAGCTGCTAAAGCTGGCGCATCATTGACACCATCTCCAACCATAGCCACGCGTTTATATTTGGATTTTAATTGTTTAATCACTTTAAGTTTATCTTCAGGTAGAAGTTCTGCTTTTATATCTGTAACACCAACTTGATTACCAATCGCCCCCGCAGTATTCTGGTTATCACCTGTTAACATGACAGTGTTTTCAATACTTACCTGATGTAGTTTGTGCAGTGCTTGTTGGCTCGTTTCTCGCACTTCATCAGCAACAGCAATTATGGCTTCAACACCTTTATCCGTTCCTGCTAGCATCACTGTTTTACCTTGCTCTTGAAGAGAAGAAATTAAATTTCTAAGTTTATTTTCAGAGTTATTTGCAGTTAATAACTCTGAAAACATTTTTGAATTCCCAACGTAAGTCATACGACCATCTATTCTACCTTTTATACCTTTACCTGTAATAGAAGAGAAATCTTCTACAATAAGATCTGAATAAGATATGTGTTCAGCATTCGCTTTACTCATAATTGCAGAAGCCAATGTATGTTGGGATCGATATTCTAATGCAGTAATAATGGACATTATTTCACGTTCATCCACTCGATTATTGATAACTTTGAAATCAGTCACGACTGGAACGCCTCTAGTCAAAGTGCCTGTTTTATCAAATGCAATTGCTTTCAGTGCTCCGATTTCTTCTAAGTAAATACCACCTTTGACAAGTACACCTTTCTTCGCAGCATTACCTATTGCCGATACTATGGCTATTGGTGTAGAAATAACAAGGGCACACGGGCATCCAACCACAAGAACTGCAAGCCCTTGATATACCCATTTATCCCAACTTGCTTCAAAGAATAGTGGTGGCAATAAAGCAACCATTGCCGCACTCATTATGATCACAGGTGTATAGTATTTTGCAAATTTATCTACAAATGCTTGTGACGGTGCACGTTCTGCTTGTGCTTCCTCCACGAGATGTATAATTTTGGATATTGTGGTATCTTCAACTCGTTTTGTAATTTTTACTTCTAGAAATCCTTCTTCATTTAGTGTGCCTGCATACACATCATCATCTTTATACTTTTCAACTGGGACAGATTCACCAGTGATTGCTGCTTGATTAATTGATGAGTAGCCATCAATTATAATACCGTCCATCGCAATTTTTTGACCTGGTTTTACAATCATAACATCCCCAACGACAATATCATCAACATGTACAGTCATTTCTTGGTTATCACGTTTGATTAAAGCCTTATTCGGGGCAACATCCATCAATGAAGTAATCGATGCTCTGGCTCGATCCATGGAGAATCGTTCTAATGATTCGCTAATTGAAAATAGAATCACCACAACTGATACCTCTGCCCATTCACCGATAATGACACCACCTATAACAGCAATTGTCATCAATGTTCTCATATCGAACTCTAATTGAATCAAATTCTTGAGACCAGTTGTTATCATGGAAGCGCCGCCGACAATCATTGATGTAATAAATAAAAGCGCCGTTATAATATTTTCATTTCCATTAATAAACATGGAAATAAAACCCAGCGACATAAATAATGCCGAATAGATTAATATACTATGTTTCTTATAAAACGGAATGTTTTCTTCTTGTTCATCTTTTGAATCCGAAGTTGTACGTGTTGTTGTTTTTGGTATTACTTTTAAATTTTCAAATGCACCGGCTTTTTCCAATTCTTCAATACTTACTTCACCCTGCACAGAGATTTGAGAGGCACCAAAATTAACACTTGCATCGTGTACATTAGGCAGTTTTTTAACATTATTTTCAAACTTCCCTGCGCAATTGGCACATGAAAAACCCTGTACTCGATATGTACTACTTTCTTTATTTGTTACTTTGTCTTGCTGCTCAGACATTAGCGCTCACTTCTTTCCTATGCGTTAATGCCATCATCATAATCTGCTTGATATGTTCATCATCCAGCGAATAGAAAGCCATTTTCCCTTCTTTTCTAAACTTGAGTATCCCTTGTTTATTAAGCGTACGAAGATGATGAGAGGCATTTGCGATCGTCACACCTATGATATTTGAGATATCGCATACACATAATTCTTCTTCCTGACATAAAGCATAAGTAATTTTAGCTCTATTTTCGTCTGCGATTGCTTTCAAAAGTTGAGAAACACCGCAAATATCTATATTTTGTAAATCATGCTGTACTTTATTAACCTTTTTTTCGTCATAACAGAAAACTTCACACGTTTCATTTTTATTCATATCTTCCAACCTCTCATTAAAGTATATATTTGAATATCATTATACATTTAACTCAATAGTCATTCAAGTGTAGACTTTAATGAATAAGGATATGTAACGCTAAAATTTTATGTAACATACTAAGTAAAAAATGGCAGTAATTTGTGCCGACTCCTGCGGGAAAAGCACTAGCCGAAGACTACAGGCTGAGGCTGTGCCCGCGGAAAGCGTGCACAAAAAAAGTGCCAACAAAGTCGGAGACTTTGTCGACACTCTGAAAGCTACCAAACATAAATCGTTTAATAGCTTAAAGTTAATATATTTAGAAGAAACGTTTTACCGCCGTTGACATTGGAGGTAACTCCTCTAGGTCTAATTTTCCATCTTCAGTAATTGATCTAAATGCCCATTTACCATAATTCATTGCTTCATCCATCACAATCTTGCCTGGTAATGGTGCTGCAGTTTCATCAACGTACACGTTGACAATTGTTGGACGGTCTTGCGACATTGCATCTTCAACTACTTCGTCAATTCTATTTGGGTCAGTTAATGTGTAACCAACGCCACCACAACTTTCAGCAAATTTTGCGTAATCAATATCAGTGAAATTAATTGCATATTCTAATTCACCAGCTGCTTGTTGTTCATATTTAATAAATGAAAGTTGTTGATTATTTAACACAAAGAACGTCATTGGTAAGTCATATTGTACTGCTGTTGCAAAGTCTTGCATTACCATTTGGAATGCACCATCACCAGCAATACCGACAACTTGACGATTAGGGTATGCTGTTTTAGCAGCAATGGCACCTGGCAATGCACAACCCATTGTACCTAACCAACTAGATACAATAAATTTATTGTTAACTGTTAAATTTAAATAACGTGTTGACCATACTGTTGATGTACCTACATCAATAGAAAAGATTGCATCGTCTGTTCTTACTTGGTTAATTGCATCCATTAGACGTTCTGGTCTAATGGGTTTACTGTTATCTTCTAAATCTTTTGCCATCCATGCATCCCAAGTTGCTTTTCTTTCTAATGTTTTCGTTAAGAAATCACGTTCTGATACATGTTTTACTGAATCTGTTAATTGTAGCAATGATAATTTACTGTCACCAACAATGCCCACATTCACATCAAAACGATGGCCAATATTTTCAGCATTGTTATCAATTTGAATTGCTTTAATATTTTTCTTAGGTAAATAATCCACATAAGGATAATTCGTACCTATCATGATTAATAGGTCGGCATCTTGTATTGTTTGGTAAGATGTTTTCGTTCCGATTTTACCTAGATTACCAATATTATAAGGATGCGCATCCGCTAATAAACCTTTCGCAGGTAGCGTGATAATTGAAGGTATTTTCACCGCTTCAATAAATTGAAGTAGTTCATCTTTGGCATGCTTAGCACCCATACCGACAAGTACTACCGGACGTTTACTTTTATTGATAAGCTTAGTTGCTTTTTTAATACTACGTGGTTTTGGTGTTACACGTGCTGGTGGTGCAGTGTCCACTTTTGTATTTGTTGTATCTTTAACTTTATTTGTTAATAAGTTATTCGGTAAGATTAATACGGCTACACCTTTTTTCTCATATGCAGTACGAATCGCTTCATTGACAATACCAAATATATCTTTGTCATTTTCAGATATTTGACGGTTATAGACTGACACGTCATCAACTAATTTGCTAATATCTGTTTCTTGGAATGCTTTCGTACCTAAAGCTGTACTATCTGTTTGACCAGCTAAAATAAGTTGAGGTACATTGTCCATTTTCGCATCATACATACCGTTAAGTAAGTGAATTACACCAGGTCCACCAATACTTAAAGCTACTCCAATTTTGCCAGTCACTTTCGTATAACTTGAAGCAGTTAGACTTGCAACTTCTTCGTGTCTAACATTAACAAATTTAATATTATTTCTAACTGTTCTTAAACTATCTACGACTGCATCTATAGAATCTCCTGGAATACCATATAAATGATCAATATCCCATGCTTGCAACGCTTTTACTAATGCTTCATTTGCTTTAATTTTTGCCATTTTTAAAATAGCTCCTTTCAAATTTCAATCATTTTAAATCGTTGATTCTTCTGATGTTGTTTGCAGTAAAATATCTAGTTCGTTTTAAAACTTAATATAATAAGAGGACGAGTATCGGTAATACAATAGAACTTAAAACGGCTGTTAAAATCATACCGATAGAACTAAAAGCCCCCGACTCACCATCTATTTCAAATGCTTGTGCCGTACCGAATGCATGAGATGCATTACCGTACGTTAAACCTTTTGCAATAGCGGTCTTAAATCTTCCCACTTTTAATAAATAAGACCCTAATATACTACCAATTAACCCTGTCGCGACGATAAACATAACAGTAATCGTATCTACCCCGCCCAGTTGGTTTGAAACTTCTATACCAACTGCGGCAGTCATAGAGCGTGGTAACATCGTCATAATAACTTCTCTTGAATAACCTAATATTTTCAATAAGCAAAATATAAACACAAAGTTTAATATCACTGCTGAGAAGACACTACTGAATATGATATTGGCATGTTTTAATATTTTATGACGGTTCTGATATAATGGAAAAGCTAAACAAACCACCGTACAGTTTAATAGATAATTAATCCATTGACCGCCAACCATATAACCTTGATAATCTACATTAAATAGAAGCAAGATCGTAATAATACCAATAGAAGATATGAGTGCTGGATTTAAAAACGGGTTTTTAAATTTTTGCTGTAATTTTTTAGCTCCAGCATACATAACAATTGTTAAGACAATCATTATCAAAGCATTTAAAAGTGTCATCTAATCTTCTCCATTCCCATATTCCGTAGTTCTAACCATTTTCTCCGCTATAAACCCTGAAATTAAAGCAACACAGCAAGTTCCTAAAATAATCATTGCGAAGAATAAAATGAAATTTAAATTAATCTCAGATACGACATCCATGACCCCTACAACGGAAGGTACAAAGAAAAATACCATAGTTGTTAAGAAAAAATTCGAACCTTTACTAACCCATTGTGATGGGATAATTTTAAATTGTAGTAAGAGAAAAAATAAAATTAAGCCTACGATGCTTCCTGCAATTGGAATGTGCAGAACACTTTGCAAGACATTTCCAGCATACGTAATAGCCATAATCATTAATATTTGAAATAAAACTCTAACTACCTTTAGTGACATCTGCATTTTTATCAATCCCTTTATCGTCATTTTTATTTGGTGTTTTATTGATTACATATACTAGTATAAGCCCGTACGTAATATAATAAAAATATTGATTATCAATGACACCTATTACTTTTTTTCATGTAAGCGATTGAATACATTATATTTCATTATATTAAACAATAATAATGAAACTTTAAATACTCATGCTTTTCATTCAACAGCCCCTGCTATTTCGGCACTTACATGACTTTACATTTGATTATTTATGCTGTTGCAAACAAAAAAGAGAGCAGGAAGAAATCAAAACTTGATTTCTTCCTACTCTCATAAGACTGACTAAAGTCATAACCAACCTATATAGGTATTTTTATAACCTTTGTTTCATAAATTCAATCCACTTTTTAGTCGCATGACTTAAATATTTTTCCTTTTTCCATATAACGCCTAACTCCCAACGCATTGCTGGGTCATCAATTTTTATACTTTTAAAATTACCATCAAGTAAATTCACAATATTCTCTGGTAAGATACTCACACCAAGATGTGCGCTTAATAAATTTTCAATAAAGTTCCACTGAGAAATTTTAGAAATTGTATTTGGCACAAATCCTGAATTTTTAGCCGCTTCAATAATTTTGTCATTTAAATAGAAATCTTCATTAAATAGTATAAAGTCCTCTTCTTTTAACATACTCATGTTTATTTGTTCATAATTCGCTAATCTATGCTCTTTATTCAATACGAGTCTCAATTCTTCCTCATATAACAACACAGAGTGAAAAATGGACTGATCCACTGGAATTGTGGTAATACCAATATCAATCTCATCTTTAATTAACTGAGTCTCAATCATCTTCCCACCATTTTCCACTAAATTGTATGTAACATTTGGGTATTTTTGATGAAACTCACCAAGTATATGAATAAACTTATTCATGTTCATCACTGCAGACAAACCTATACTGATATGACCTGTTTCTAAACCAAGTAGACTATTAACCTCTCTAGGCAAATCATTATAGAGCGTTAAAATTTCTTTGCTTTTCTGATAAAACACCCTACCAGCATCAGTCAATGCAAGTTGTCGTTTACTGCGGTCGAAAAGTGTCATGTTCAATTCTTTTTCTAAATCTTTTATCGCTTTACTAATCGTTGGCTGAGCAATATATAAAGATTTGGAAGCATTTGTCATACTATTTTGATTTACAACTTCAACAAAGTACTTCATCTGTTTAATATCCATGCACGTACTCCTCTACTTGAAACATAATTAATACTTTCAAGTATACGTTTAAATTTTAATTTTTCAATATCAACTCATTACAAAAACATTAATACACAGACCATTGTTATTTTTAAATAACTATCACAAACGAACAAATCAACGTGAAAAATGCACTCCTAAAAAATTGAAACTAAATTCAACTTTGGAGCGCATTTATTTTTCAATATATTCGGACAATTTTAATTAATCAGAAATATATGTTTATACACTTAATTCATATTATATTGTTTAGCTTACTAACCTTGAATTAGATACAACTGTTACAAATCAACGTGTTGACTGCTTTTAAATCAAATTGCTGCATTATGTTAGGTTCGCCTCTTCTTCTTCTTTTCTATTTTGTTCAATTTCTTCTTTACTTAATCCTATAATTTTAAAACCAATATACCCAAATATAATAGATATGACTGGTACTGTATAATTTAAAATTGCATAAGGCGCATATTCTATAACAGACACACCTAATGTCGAAGCAATAAATACACCACAAGTATTCCATGGTACAAACACAGACGTTAACGTACCGCCATCTTCTAAAGCTCTGGATAAGTTTTTAGCATGTAAATTTTTCTTTTTAAATGCCCCTGCGTACATTCTGGATGGGACGATAATTGATATGTATTGTTCCGAACATGTAAAGTTTGTACCAATACATGACACTATAACAGATGCAATTAATGATCCAGTAGATTTAGCAAATTTTAAAATAACCGAAATTAATGCAGTTAACATGCCTGAATATTCAAGCACACCGCCAAATGTCATTGCGACAAGTGTAAGTGAAATCGTATAGAACATTGATTCTAATCCACCACGGTTAAATAATTCATCAACGAGTTCATTACCAGATTCAATCGTGTAACCTGTTTGTAATGCTGTTAATCCATCTACAATCGAGTCACCTTGTATAAACAGTTGCGCGAAGAACCCTAATATAATACCTACGCAAATCGCTGGTATTGCTGGTACTTTGACTACTACAAGTGCGATGACTGCCAATGGTACTATGAGCAACCACGGTGTAATCACAAAACTATCTTGCATCGTAGTCAGTATTTCATCTATATTTTTGGTGTCAAAGTTTTTATCACCAAAACGTATACCTATAAAGAAAAATGCAACTAGTGATATCACCAAAGCTGGTATCGTTGTAAAAAACATGTGTTGAATATGTTCAAATAAATTAACACCAGACAAACCAGAAGCTAAATTTGTCGTATCAGATAATGGACTCATTTTATCACCAAAGTAAGATCCACAGATGACTGCGCCTGCAACCATACCTGGCGAAATACCCATGCTCAGGCCAATACCCATAGATGCTACACCTACTGTCGCCATTGTAGACCAACTACTACCTATAGCTAATGCCACAATACCACATAGCACAATTACTACGACTAAAAAGTATCTTGGGTCGATTAATTGCAGTCCGTAATAAATCATAGTAGCTACTACACCACTACCTATCCATGAACCAATTACTAAACCTACGAGAATAATGATTACTATAGCCGGTAATGCATGTCGAATCCCCTTATACATCATTTCCTCTACTTCGCTAAATGCGTATCCATGTAACATGGTTATAATAATCGCAACTGCCGTACCAATCATTAATGGTATATGAGGCTCTTTCTCAAGCACCGCTACCGTTAATAACATTGAAGTTATCATAATGATTAAAGTAATTAAAGCAGATGTAAGTCCTAATTCTTTCTTTGTTCTAATCTTTTCGCCATTATTTTTAGATTTCTTATTAAAAATAGTAGGCACCTCCCCTTTGTTATTTTATATCATACTTAACTTTTTATGCGCTTTCAACAGCGTATTTATTATTTAAAGGTAGTTATTATCACATTTGTAGTTATTTTACATCATTCAAACCACTTTTTTTATACAGATAGGCCACTATTTTTTACAACTCGCTTTTTTAAAACAACAAGTCACATCATATTCCTCCAATCTTAATTAAAGGGAATGACTATGTATTAAAAACATTAATATAGAAAAAATGTAACTCCGAGTCGAAGTTACATTTTTTCTATATCTGTTTATTCAATTAAATTTAATGAAATTGGTAACTCTGATGTCCCTTGGCAAAACCTTTAGCAGTAAATAACCAAGAGTCCCCACCCATTTCTATATCGTTCGCACTAATAATTAATTGATCTGTACCAGGAATAAAGGCAGGATGCGTTGATCTCAACATATGCCCTTGGTCACGCCCTGGTATCAAGATTTGACCTATTGGATAACCTTTTTTATTAAAAACAAGTACTCTTCCTTGAACATACATTGCAACATAAAGGTTGTCATCGCTATCAATGCAACAAGAGTCTGGACCTTCATGTCCTGTGAAGTGATAAGGAATAGAGGCTCCAAATGGTGCAATCGTAACACCATCATCCAATAAATCTATGCGATGTAATCGATTTGCATTTGTCTCTGTAACCCACAATGTTTTTTCATCAGTACTTAAGGCCACACCATTGGCCACAGCAAGATTCTGAATGACAGGTGTGATCGTTTTATAATCTGGTGACACATAGTAAACGCCACCTTTAGGATTTGTAGAATAACCACGGAAATCTGTAAAATAAAATCCACCTTTACTATCAAATACTAAATCGTCAACACAATATTCAGTATCAATATCTGAAACAATTGGAACTTCTTGTTCACCTTCTGAATTTACTGCAAAGATACCTCCTGAGCTTTCAAAATCCCCCAAATAACAAACAAAAAGTCTTCCATCTTTATGTATTTTAACTGCTGCTGGATTTTGTTTTTGTGATTGAAATAGTGTTGTTACTTTTTTCTCTGGCAGGTCTACGTGAAAGATTGTACCTCCAAATACTTCACATAAAAGTAGATTCCCATCTTTATTAAAGCATAGCCCTTCAAGTTGTAAACCTTCATCAGAGATTTTTAGCCATTGTTCTGCCGTAACCGTTTGGATATCCGCTTCATGTGAAAGTATTGGCACAGCTGTACTTGCATTCCCTTTATATGATAATGCCGGAATGTTGTTGTTTTCCATTATTCATACCCCTTTTCTACTTTTTCTTATATAACAAGTATATGATAGTATTTTCTTAAAATAAAATCATAACCATAGCATTGGATAATAGAAATAGCGTTTTAACAATTTAACCAGAGATATTTATTTCTCTTCAAACTAAGCACGCTAAAGGGGAGTGGACATTATCGTGTCTCACTCCCCTAATACATCCACCTATGATTCAATTATACCTTTCACATTGAAGGTACTTTATATATACTAATTCTATTTGTTCTCTCTTAATTGATCTAGCAATTGTTGTGCTGTAGCTGTATTGGCTCTTGGCTCATCTTTCAACATATCTGCGATTTGTGCGATTTCTTTACCTTCTGCACCCACAACAATGGCTAACGATTTATACTGTAAGCTCATATGTCCTTTTTGGATACCTTCTGATACTAATGCACGACAAGCAGCAAAGTTTTGTGCCAAGCCAACAGCAGCAACTACATGTCCAAGTTGTTCAGCGGAATCTACTTTCATTAAATCTAGCGCTGTTTTAGCAATTGGTAACACTTTTGTACCGCCACCGGCTGTCGCTAATGTCATAGGAACTTCAATCGTCCCAACTAATGTCTGACGTTGCTCATCATAATGCCATGTTGCTAAGCCACGATACTGTCCATCTTTACTTGCATATGCATGTGCGGTTGCTTCAACACCACGTGTGTCATTACCTGTTGCTAAGACAACAGCGTGGATACCATTCATTACACCTTTATTATGTGTCGCTGCACGGTGAATATCTACTTGTGCTAATACAGAAGCACGTTCCATACGTTTCGCTACTTCTTGTCCATTGCGGCCATCTTTGGATAAAGCAGAAACTTCTATTTCACCTTGTACTTTAACTACAGACGCTGTCGCATGGTTAGATAAAATACTCATTAAAATATCAATATTGTCTAATTCATTTTTCAAATAAGCTGTAATACCTTCTAAAATTGTATTCAGCATGTTCGCACCCATAGCATCTTTTGTATCTACAAATACTTTTAATGACAATAAGCCTTCCGCTGAAAACGTATCAATTTCTATGCGGCGGTAGCCCCCGTCTCTTTCTAAAATTGAAGGATATACTTCATCAGCAATTTGTTTAATTTGTGATTCCAACTGATTAATTTTTTGTGCAAGTGCCTGTGTATCATTTACGCTATCAAATACAATTTGGCCAATCATTAAACGTTCACTAGATACCACTTTGAAACCACCAGTTTGATTGACAAGTTTAGCACCATAGCTTGCAGCTGCAACAACTGAAGGTTCTTCTACCATCATTGGCACGACAAATGGTTTTTGATCAACAATAATTTCAGGTAGTAATCCTACAGGTAAAGAACCTTGACCAATTACATTTTCAATCAAACTATTCGCAATCTCTTCAGGAATAAGCGGGTTATTTAGCAATACCGCTTTATTTTCATTGCTCAACCAGCCTTTTTGAACAAGTTGCTCTAATTTCTCTTCACGAGATAAATGACGAAATGACTTATCTAATGCTTCCATTATTTATGCCTCTTTTCAATTTCTAGTGCTATACCTAAGCCGCCGCCAATACAAGCTGTAGCGATACCATTTTGTTTATCCTCTTGTGACAATACATTCACAAGTGTCGTTACTAAGCGTGTACCAGTTGCACCGATTGGGTGACCTAGTGCAATCGCACCACCATATAAATTGAGTTTCTCTTCAGCTATGCCTAAATTATCTCGAACAGGGATACTTTGTGATGCAAATGCTTCAGTCATTTCAACTACATCTACGTCATCAATATGTTTACCTGTCTTATCTAATAATTTCGTAACTGCATGATATGGTGCATATCCCATATAATCAGGGTCACAACCTATTTCAGCGTGTTCTCCTAGAAGCGCTAAAATTTCATAGCCTTGTTCTTTTGCATAAGCTGCGTCCATTAAGATAATAGTTGAACCACCATCATTAATACTAGATGCATTACCACCAGTAACTGTGCCATTTTCCTTAAAAATTGTTTTTAAAGTTGCAAGCTTTTCTATACTCGTATTGCCACGTATACCTTCATCACTTGTCATCCATTCGCCATTTACGTCTTTTAAAGGTACAATTTCATTATCAAATTTGCCCGCTTCAGTCGCTTGATGTGCTTTTTGATGAGAATCATTTGCAAATTTATCTTGTTGCTCACGTGTTACATCGTATTTTTCAGCTATTTTTTCTGCTGTGATGCCCATTGGCACATTTGAAAAAGCATCTGTTAAACCGTCATGCATAAAGCTTTGAACAGGTGATTCTCCTTCTTTCAAAATAAGTTGTGGTGCGTTCGTCATACTTTCTACGCCACCAACTGCAACTACTTTCGCTTCTCCCAATTGGATTGCTTGTTTACCGAGAATAATTGATTTTAATCCTGAACCACAAACTTCATTAATCGTCATAGCTGGCGTCGTATTCGGTACACCTGCATTGATACTAATTTGACGGGCTGGGTTTTGTCCGCTTCCACTTTGTAACACATTGCCATAAATGACTTGATCTATTGTATTTGGGTCTAATTTAATTGCTTCTATTGCTGCTTTTAATGTTTTCTTTCCAAGTTCAACTGCTGAATAATTACTTAATTTCCCTTTAAATCTTCCAATTGGTGTACGTTTTGCACTTACGATTGCTATTTTATTCATTTTCAATCTCCTTTATTTACAGTTAATTTTAAATCATTGTATTTTATAAGCGTGATTTGGTATGATACAGGTGCTTATTTATATATAGAAAGGTGTCGATACGCTTTATGACAATTGGTATTGATCAAATTAATTTTTACGTTCCAAGATTTTATGTAGACATGGCTAAACTTGCAGAATCACGCCAAGTTGACCCAAATAAATTTCTACTTGGCATTGGCCAAAATGAAATGGCAGTTAGTCCAGTAAGCCAAGATATTGTTACAATGGGCGCAAATGCCGCAAAAGACATCGTTACTGATGAAGATAAAAAACAAATCAGTATGGTTATCGTTGCAACAGAATCTGCAATTGATTCTGCGAAAGCTTCAGCAGTACAAATACATAACTTGCTTGGCATTCAACCATTTGCACGTTGTATTGAAATGAAAGAAGCTTGCTATGCTGCAACACCAGCAATTCAATTAGCTAAAGATTATTTAGCACAACGTCCAGATGAAAAAGTATTAGTTATCGCTAGCGATACTGCACGTTACGGTTTAAACTCTGGTGGCGAACCTACACAAGGTGCAGGTGCAGTTGCTATGATAATATCACAAAACCCACGAATTCTTGAATTAAATGATGACGCAGTTGCATTCACTGAAGATGTCTATGATTTTTGGCGTCCAAGTGGACAACCTTATCCTCTCGTTGATGGCGCATTGTCAAAAGACGCTTACATTCACTCGTTCCAAGAAAGCTGGAATGAATATGCTCGTCGCTACAATAAAACATTAGATAATTTTAAATCATTATGTTTCCACGTACCATTTACTAAAATGGGTAAAAAAGCACTTGACTCAATTTTAACAGATTCTGTTGATGAACAAACAAAAGCACGCTTAACTTCTGGTTATGAAGATGCTACATATTATAATCGTTATGTAGGTAACATCTACACTGGATCTTTATACTTAAGTTTGATTTCATTATTAGAAACGCATGACCTTTCTGGCGATGATACAATCGGACTCTTCAGTTACGGTTCAGGTTCTGTAGGCGAGTTCTTTAGCGGTAAAATTGTAAAAGGCTACCAAGATGCACTTGATATTCAAGGACATAAAGACCTTTTAAACAATCGTACTGAAATTTCAGTTGAAACGTATGAATCATTCTTTAAACGTTTTGATAATTTAGAATTCGATCACGAAACTGAATTAGCTGATGAACCAAAAAATATTTTCTATCTTGAAAGTATTAATGATCATATCCGTAATTATAATACCTTAAATTAAATCTGAAATCACTTAATCGTATCATGATTAAGATGCATAATTTAAATTACCATATTTAGCTTATGCATTTAAATCATGTGCTAGGAAGTCTTTACTGAATTTAATAAAATTATGTATATAAAAAGCACATTCATGAAAAATGAATGTGCTTTTCTTTTTACTCAACAAACTAAAACAGAGGAGATATTTGTCAATTTACGACTGTATCTCCTCTGTTTTATGTACGTCTCATGTTATAACGTAATTATTTTTCTGCTTGTTCTTGTTCAATCTTACGTGTATATGCTTCGTATCGTTCTTTATTAGGTTGTAAAGTCAAACCTAGATATTTCCGTTCTTTGTTTGCATCTTTATATAAAGCAATCATCATTAATATCACTACAAAACTAAACGGTAGTGCTGATATGATAGCAGCAGATTGTAAGGCGTCTAAACCAGTATCTCCGCCAGCTAATAATAAGACATATGCAATACCTGCTAATGCTAATCCCCAAACAACTTTAACAAAAGCAGTAGGGTTTAACGTACCGTGTGCAGTCTGCATACCTAAGACATAGGTCGCTGAGTCTGCCGAAGTAATAAAGAATGATGCAATAAGTGCTAATGCAATCATTGAAAGAATAAATCCAAATGGTAATTCATTAAAGATTCCAAATAATTGTGTCTCAGGTGGTAATTTAAATAATTCACCGTGTTCTTGTCCAACTGTGATACCTGTTGTACCAAAGGCACTAAACCAAATGATACTAACCACTGTTGGAACACCTAACACTGCAACAACAAATTCTCTTATACTACGTCCTTTTGAAATCCTAGCGATGAATATACCAACAAACGGACTCCAGCTCATCCACCAGCCCCAATAATAGATTGTCCATGTTTGTAACCAGTCCGACTTTTGTTCATTTAACGGAGCAACGTCTAAAGTATTAAATAAAATTGAATTCAAATAGTCTCCTGTGCCACTTGTCATCATGTTTAAGATAAGTAGCGTTGGTCCCACGATAAAAACAATTACGAGTAGTAAAGCAGCTAACACCATATTCAAATTACTTAAATATTGAATACCTTTGCTTAAACCACTCCATGCACTATATAAAAACAATACAGTAACTACTGCTATAATTATACCTTGAACCAATGAATTAGCTGGTATACCAAATAAATAATTAAGCCCAGCGTTAATTTGAATGGCCCCTACGCCTAAAGAAACTGCAACACCAATTACTGTTGCAAAGACTGCTAGCACATCTACAACCGTGCCAATAGGACCTTCTACTCTATCGCCTAAAACTGGGCGTAGTGTTCTTGAAATCAAACCATTTTCACCTTTACGGAACTGTGAATATGCTAGTGCCAAAGCAACAACACCGTACATCGCCCATGGATGAACACCATAGTCTAGAAATGAAGATTGAAACGCTTCTGACATGGCTGCTTTTGTTTCAGCATCTGCTGTTGGCGGTGCTAAATAATGCGAAATAGGCTCTGATGCTCCGTAGAATACTAAACCTATACCCATACCTGCACTAAATAACATCGCTAACCATGACACCGTACGAAATTCTGGTTTATCCGAAGGTTTACCTAGCTTTAATTTACCGATTGGGCTAAATGCTAGAAATATGCAAAAGCCTAGTATTACAGTATATAACAACATATAATACCAACCGAATGTATCTGAAACCCAAGTAGACACACTACCTGTAATACTCCCAAATTGTTGAGGGAAAATTGCGCCAACCAAAACAAGTAATCCTATGATGGCAGCTGAATATATAAATACACTTGAAAATTGTTTTTTCTCTTTTGGCAAAATTCTCACCATCCCTTAAATTTTTAGCAAAGACGTGTAATAGAATACCATACTGAGTTAAATTATCAACTTAGTTAGAGTTTTTTTACAACTTGCAAGCGTATTTAAGTAACTTTTTTGAACACTTTAATTCATTGATCAACCTTACTGCTTCAAGGCTTTGTACTATGCTTAGGTCTATAAAATGCATCCATATCCATTTTTTCTAATTTAAGTAACTCAATTTTGGTATCAATGCCACCACCATAACCGGTTAAACTACCATCTTTACCAACAACTCTATGGCATGGAATGATAATTGAAATTGGATTGCTGCCTACTGCGCCACCCACCGCTTGTGACGACATTTGAGCTTTACCTCTTTTTTTCCCTATTATTTGTGCTATTTCACCATACGTTGCTGTTTCGCCGTAGGGTATTTCTAAAAGTGCTGCCCAGACTTGTTCACGAAATTCCGTGCCAGACGCTTTTAAAGGAAAATCAATTTCCGGAATATTTCCCGAGAAATATGCGTCTAACCAACGTTCTACTTTATCAAAGATAGGTTGTTCTGTTTCTACTAACTTATGGTCATATTTTAATTCGAAATCGGTTTGGTTGGGTAGCCACAAGCCAGTGATATGCTCTCCGTCAGATGTTATTGCAACGCGTCCGATAGGTGCTTGATAGTATCTTTTATAATGCATGATGCTCCCCTCTTTCTGTCCTTCTGAATTTGTTTTATCATAAATCTTTCTTGGTTTTATGTAAACCATTAAGGGAATGAGTAAGACAACTCAAGATATGTATGGGAGGCCTTTTCTATGTCTAAATCAAAGCAACAAAATTCTATTAACAAAAGTGCTGATTTAAATTTTAATACACCTCAAAGATCTGAACGTCTTACAATGATTTATAAAGCACTATACCAATTAAACGATGTTGTTCTTGGCATCATATTCTTAATAGGTAGTTTTTTATTTTTCAGTGATACTACTGTCACTATAGCTACAGTATTATTTGTAATCGGCAGTATACAGATGACAGTTAGACCGCTTATTGCATTGTCACATGATTTACATTTGGCACATAAATATAAAAAATTAGAAATGTATGACCAATAGTATACTTTATAATTCAACGTAATAAAGACCACTGCAACGATAACGTTACAATGGTCTTTAATTTTAATATTTAACTATTTATTTTACGTTTCGGTATGATTAATGCACTCGCGAGAACACCACAACCAACAATACAAGCACCAACGATAAAGCCTGCTGTTGCCGCTGTATGTAAGCTTTGTCCACTTTGCATGATCGCTGTGTAAATAGAAATCATAATTGCAATACCAAATGCGCCACCAAGTGTTGAGCCCATTTTAAATATACCGGAAGCGACGCCCACTTTTTCTGGAGGTGTAGTTGAAACTGCAGTACTCAATGCAGGTGTTGCAAAGAGACCTGTACCGCCACCAAAAAAGACTGATGCAATTAACGCTACAACGATATACCCTGAGGTACCAAAGAACGTTAAACTAAATAATAATATACCTATTCCTGTAAATATTGGTCCGATAACCAACGCACGTTTCGCGCCAAATCTTTTAATGCTCTTTTCACCTAATCGTACAACAATAAGTAGTGTAATCAAGTACGGTAAAGTAAGTAAACCTGCTTGGAACGCACTAAATTCCAACCCACCTTGCGCATACATATTAAATAAAGCAATGACACCAACGCCTGTGTTAAGTAAGAAGTTCGCAAGTACTGCGCCTATATAAGGTCTATTTTTAAATAATTCCAAATCGATAAACGGCACTTTTTTGCCACGTTCTACTTTGAAGAACATAAATACACATATGATAAAGACAGCTAATAATATTAATGTTGGCGTACTCAGCCATCCCATTTTATAACCTTGTGTAATGACAAAACTAATACTCGCAATCATAATCACAAATATTGTAAGTCCTACATAATCAAAACGATTTGCTTTGTCTTTAATTAATTTACTTTCTGGTAAATGTTTTAATAGCATCAGCGCAACAAGAGATAATATAATCGACAAAATAAAGATAGATTGCCACGAAATAAATGTTGCCAATGTTGCCATTGCTCCTGCAAAGAAAGATGATAAACCTGTGCCGCCAAACGCACCAATCGACCAAAAACTCAATGCTTTTTGTCTTTCGTCCCCTTCAAAAAAGTCATTGACGATGGAAATCGTCGCTGGCATGATAATTGCTGCTGATAAACCTTGCACAACTCTACCTAGAATCAATAATACGACATTTCCTGAGACGATAAGCATAAGTGAACCAACGATACTTAGTATGAGTGCAATACGTGTCATTTTCACTTTACCAAATTTATCTGAAATGTTACCTGCTACTACCATAAACACACCAGTAACAAATGACGTTAAACTTATAGAAATATTGATAATACAATACCCGTCAACAATTTACCCCCTGAAATTTGTTTCATTTTTTCTACCATAAAAGCATCCCCTATGTTTGTTAATAATATAAAGTTAGAATTTAAAAGACACTTCTCTTCGCAAATTACAAATGAGAATATTACACAATTAAGTGTACGATTATTTCTTTTAAAAATTCTTACACTTTAAATTTTATCATTAATTAAGCATAAAGGTCAGAATTTACATGCTATTATTTCGAATTTTTTGATAAATAATGGCTATAATTTGTCATTTTTTACGTGAGCAAATTAACTAAAATAATTTTTTTACCGCTTTATTAAAGTATTTTTTGAAATAAATTTGCTGGTGTAATCCTTTATTATTTGTAACAAAATGAAATGTCATTTGTTCAGAAATTAAGAGCTCATTTAGAATGTCTACGCCTTGTTCAGTTTGAGCTAAGATATTGGTATTGATCTCTGGATGTTGTTCATCTTCAAGCGTGCCAATATACCAATAAACATGTTCTTCTTCTTTAATAATAGGTTGCTTTTTCATAAATGTTAGAAAGCCTGGATACCATATTGAAGGTGAAATCAGTATATATGTGCCAAATGTATCTGGTTTCTTGAATAACGCATAGAGCACAACTAATCCACCTAGTGACGCCCCAGCAATACTTATATCCAAGCGCTGTTCAGATACATTGAAACATTTTTTTAAATAAGGTAACAATTGATCAGAAATCCATAAGAGATAATCATCCACTGCACTATAAAATGATTCATCTTCGACTTTATCTTGCCAAGCCGCATAAATTTTGTCATTATCATTCTGCACTAATCCTACAAATATGACTTCTCGTTCAATATCCTTAAATAAGTCATCACCATCTTGAACGATAACTAAAGGATATGGACCAGCTTTACGCTTAAAGTATCCTTTAGGTAATTTCACTTTAATATCACAGTGTTGAAAACGAATATTAAAATTTCTTATATTCATAGCAATCAACCCTCTTCCTATTCACCTCCATTAACTCAGGTGATTTTATAGAAAATTATATAACTCGATATCATTTTCTTTCGCATATTCTAAAGCAAGTATTTCTAAGATATTAATTAGTGCAGGGTTACCTTTAACTTTAATATATTGGAATTTCAAATTATGTTCTTCTGCTTTAATATTTTTTAATTCTGATTCATCTAAATTTTGTTGCGCTACATAGGCTTTTCTAAATTTTGCTGTGCCAGCATCTGATTTCACATTGAATTGTGCGAGCTTATCATTTAAATCTTTTTGAGTAAGTTTGTATCCAGTCATAAACCCACCTGCTTGTCCTACATATAATGGTTTTTTATTTTTAAAGATAACAAAAACACCTTTTTGTTCTTGAACTTCACTTCTAGTTTCTTTATCAAATGTAAGTGCCTTTGACTTATCATATTTGAATAATTTTTTTAACGGCTTATTATAATCTTCAAGCAATTCACTTAGTTTTTTATCTGCATTCATTTCAATCATCCTTTTTTATTGTTTTATTATTCTATATATACACTTTAATGCGCCTGCATAAACTACATGAAAAATGGGGAGAAAATTATGCACACAAAAATAAAGGTTGTAGCCCAGTATAATAAGCTACAACCTTTATTTTATGTTTTAATACTTTATTTTAAATAATTGAATACGGTAACGCCTACTGCTTCAGCTGCTACGCGTAATGATTTTTCACTGATATCAAATTTAGGATGATGATGTGGATGAATGTCACCATTGTCAGGTGCAGCACCTGCATAAATAAATGTGCTCGGTATAGCTTTAGCATAATATGCAAAATCTTCAGAAGGTGGTTGTGCTTCACATCTTTCTATACCTTTAATTGCATCTGTATCAGCACTTTCAATAGATTCCACAACAAAATTCGTAAACTCTGGATCATTGTACAATGCAGGATAATCGACATTATATTCTAATTCACATGTCACACCAAACATTGCTTCTAAGCCATCTGTTAAACGTTTAACCTCTTTTTTAATCGTTTGTTTGGTTTCATCAGTCAAGGCACGTACATCGCCCTCTACTTCAATACTATCTTTGATTACATTAAATTGTCCTTTACCGTCAAATGAACCAATTGTTACAACGCCAATTTCAAAAGGATTCAAACGTCTTGAAACTATTGTTTGTAAAGCATTAACAAAATATGCACCAGCTACAATACTATCATTTGCCGTATGTGGTGATGAACCGTGTCCTCCTTGGCCATTCACTTTAAGTTTAAAGAAATCTCTACCCGTTTGTACATTACCTTCACGATAATATACATTACCAGATGGCATATGACTCATCACATGGACACCTAATACATGGTCGACACCATCTAAGACACCATCTTTAATCATCGCTTGTGCACCGCCTGGAGGTACTTCTTCAGCAGGCTGATGAATAACAACAACTTTACCTTTAAATTGATCTTTCAATTCAATAAGTGTTTCAGCAAGAATTAGCATATATGCTGTATGTGCGTCATGACCACAAGCATGCATCACGCCTTCATTTTTTGAAGCAAATTCTAACCCAGTATCCTCTTGAATTGGTAGTGCATCAAAATCAGCACGTATTGCAATTGTCTTACCAGGTTTCCCACTATCGATTGTCACCTTCAAACCATTAGGACCTACATTTGTTTCTACTTCACAATCTTTATCTTTATAAAAATCTTCAATATACTTAGGCGTTTCTTCTTCGTGGAAAGATAACTCAGGATATTGATGAAGATAGCGACGTATCTCAATCATTCGATTTTCTTTCTCTTTCAATATATCTATTAATTGTTTCACCATAACAGTTCCTCCTATATTAAATATATTCAACTTATTTACATTATATACTTTTTGAGTGTAATTTATGTGTTAGAGCATTTGTTGAATAACGTAAATGTTATGCCTTTTTAAATGATGGGACAGTAATCAATATGATAATTAACGATAATAATGCCATCAACACATTGAGTAATAATCCTATTAATGCGCCAGTTTGGACATTAGTAGTACTTGCCACGATACCATAAAGTGCGCCTGATAACGCGATACCAAATGCACCACCGAGTGATGAAGCCATTTTATAAATACCAGAAGCCACACCTACTTTATCTTCAGGTGAATTTGAAATAGCCATATCAGTTGAAGGTGTAGCATAGAAGCCGAGTCCCAAACCATAAAGTAAATATCCAATGATACAAACAACTACATAAATTGTGCTTGGTAAAAATGTAAGCGAGATTAAAATTATACCAAGCATATTAAAAAATGTGCCGAGCATCATCGGCTTTTTAGCGCCTACTTTTTGTAGAATCTTTTCTCCTACTCTAATCATTAACAATACTGTTACCAAATAAGTAATAGATAATAAACCAGTGTGGAATGCATTAAAGCCTAAACCTTGCTGCACAAATGTGTTAGCTACTAACAGTGCACCTGCTACACCATTTAATAAAAAATTAGAAAGTGTGGCACCTGTATATGCTTTATTATTAAAAAGTTTGAAATCGATTAATGGATTTTGTTTTTTATTTTCCATTTTAATAAAACTTATTGTCGAAACTATAAATATTATTATTAAACCTATAATGATTGGTGAAAAAATACCCAATGATGCACTTTGTGTGATCACCACATTAATACTTAACATCATAACAACAAATAATAGTAATCCTGTGTAATCAAATCCTACCTTAGTTTTGCTAACTGATTTTGTTTCAGGTGTGCCTTTTATTAATAACATCGAAACTAAGGCGATGATGATAGACAAGATAAATATCCATCTCCATCCTACAAATGTCGATACCATTCCGCCAAATAAAGATGCTAAACCTGAGCCTCCCCATGAACCGATAGACCAATAACTTAAAGCACGTTGTCTATCTTTCCCATCAAAATAAGCTTTCATTATGGCTAATGTTGACGGCATAATTGCTGCAGCAGACAACCCTTGAATCACTCTACCTACAATAAGTAAGATAGATAAGTTACTCACGATAATCAATAATGAACCAATAATACTAAGCCACAAACCAATATACGTTATTTTTACGCGTCCAACTTTATCAGCGAGACTACCTGCACCTACCACAAACATTCCTGAGAAAAGCGCAGTAATACTCACCGCAATACTCACTGTTCCTATATTACTGTTAAAAGATTGCTGCAAAGTCGGTACTACATTTAATAGTGATTGTGCAAACAACCAAAAGGTGACGACCCCTAATACAATTCCTAATATTAATTTATTATCTCCTTTATATGTCTGTACATTTCCTTTTTGAGTCATTTTTTATCCTCCTAAATTAAATTTTCAAATGACAAACAGGAAAGATAAGCCTAATTGTAAAATGTTTTTCTCTTAACATCCTCAATCAATAACGCTCGCTATCCTTTATAAAAAATATTGTAGCGCGTAATTTTAGATCTCAATATAGCGTATTTGTTGTTTTTATATCTTATTTATAACGCATTCAATTTATATTACTTCTATGACAAAAATGTGCATATTGATTTTTGTCATCAACAATTATTCTCACGTTTTAATATAGGATTACTGGTACTTACTCGAAATAAAAACTAGAGAATAGGACAGACACTCTACTTTTTCAAATGAGCTTCCGTTGTCCAACCTCTAGTTGCTTTTTAGTTATATTTTTTATCAAAATATCTTCTGAATTCAATAATTTGAATTGCATTTGTAAGTAATTTTAAGTGATATGTTATTGTATCGATTATATCTACTTCACTTACATCCAGTTTGGGAAAAGATACTCGATTAACATAATTAATCGTTTCTTCATCCATGCCATGTTGCGTATTATATTGTTGCCATATTTTATATAACGCACCATGGTTTTTATCTAATGTTAGATGCTTAATTTTGTATGTCCCAGGTAATAAATCAAAAATATTTATTTGATACTCTTTATGATTTAAGTCATTAGAGGAATCATTCAAAGTAAAATAAGGGTTATAATGTTCTGCATCCCAGAGCACAATTTGAAAATGTTCGGTATTACCTAAAGCAATACAATTTCCATTTCTATACAAGATGTTTTTTAATAATTTTTTGAAAAACATACTTGTAAAAAAAGCAGGTCTTTTACCATCAAATTGATGGTATAAATCAATACCATTTAATTCTTTTTTTATATCTTTCTGACTATATTTCTGATGTATCTCAAAATTCAACCAGTATCCAATCATATTAATATGGCCATTCATTTCTATAAGTTGTTCAAAAATAATGCCTGCTCTAAAATATTCTCCATTTGTCAGATTTGTATCGCCTGTCAATGTATTCCAATTCAATAATGTAAAGGAAATTTTTCGATTTTTTACATCTAACCATTCCATAATTTTCTTTAATTTGAGCGTGATGTGTTTCTTAGCTAAATTAAATTGGTCACTCTCGATAGATTGAAAATTAATTATGTCATTTTGATTTGCACAGAATGCAATACTATCAATATGTTGCTTATGATCCTCTAAAATGCGTTTAGCTATGTGTACTTCTGCTTGATTTTCAATATTAAAGTTCAGTACAATTGTGTTATCTGTATAAATCAAATCTTCCTTACAATGCTCAAGTCTTATGTGAATCAGATATTGATTGAATCCCATTCCCATTTGCTGTGTGAAAATTTTTGATAAATACGTAGTGCTAAGTGCTACCTTTTTGGCTACTTTAGTTAACGAGATATCATTGGTGTAATTACTTTGAATATAGTTACATACAAATTCTACTCGATAGTCATTTAACATTGTTTTATATGATTCGTTCATTTTTGTCGGTAAGAATCGTACAATTATAAACATTAAATTTATTAACTGCTGTTCTATATACAAACGATAATACTTCCCCTTTCTAATATTCACAACGCCTATCATTGCAATAGCATTTACGATTTGTTTATAAATAACTTCTTGCAAACACCCTTTTTCTAAAATTAAAATTTTATTATTATAATCATCTATATATTGCTTTAAGTAACTTTCAGTTAAATGAATAGAAATATAGAGTGTATCTTTATTTTCTATGAAACGAAATTGCTCACGATGATTAACAATAAAAATATCACCTTTCTGGTATTCATATTTTTCATTATATTTCCATACTATCAATCTACTTCTCAGCACTAACACAAGACGTAATCCATCATTTATGCTGACTGTTACCTTGTTTGGTTCATTAAATTCTACTTGATAAAAAGTTTTCATGATTCACCTCTTTATAATTCAATATTTTAATAAAAATTATAAATTTGGCTATAATCTATACTATTTTGTTGATTTTTGGACAAAAAAACTGCCAACAAAATCTGAAATTTTGTTGGCAGTAATTGATTCTCAATATAATTAAGAATCCTAATATATTTAGACTTATTTTTTATTAATCGTTTTCTCGATTAATTCATTCAGTTTTTTAATATTTTTACTTTGTTGCGCTAACAGTGACATAACATCTTCATCTTTGTTTTCTGTACTTGATGTTGTATTACGTTCTGTACTGTTATCTACATTATTAGCGTCATTATTATCACTGTAATAATGCGGTTGTTTTTTACCTGCTTGATAGTCTGCTAATGCTTGATATAAGAAATCTGTTTGCGCTGTTTGTTGCGCAATCTCGTCATATAGCATTTTAGTTTTTCTATCAACTGAAATTGCATTACTATTTTTAGCTGTTGTCGTTGATTGTTGGTGAATATTGAATGTACGATCATAACTTTCTTTTGAAGTACTCACTTTCTGAGCAGGCATCATACTTTGTAATTCATGTCCTTCAATATCCACACTTGGTAAAATTCTATTTAACCATGCTGGCATATACCATGATGCTTTACCAAACAACTGTGTCAGTGCAGGTATCAATAGTAAACGAACGACAAATGCATCGAATAATACACCGAAACCAAGTGCTATACCCATTGATTTTATCATCACATCATCTTGGAAGACAAAAGCGATGAACACACTGAACATAATTAATGCTGCAGCAACCACAACCGGGCCACTTTCTTTAATACCCACTTTAATAGAATGTTCGTTGTTACGTGTCTTACTGTATTCTTCATGGATACGTGACATTAAGAACACTTCATAATCCATTGCGAGACCAAATAATAAACCGATTGTTATTACTGGTAAGAATGCGAGTAATGGGCCTGTCGTATCAACACCAAACAGACCAGACATGAATCCTTCTTGCATGATTAATGTCGTAAAGCCAAGTGTTGCTACTAATGATAATACGAACCCTAGTACTGCCTTCAATGGAATAATAATTGAACGGAATACTACCATTAATAGAATAAATGCTAAAGCTACGATAACACTCGCAAATAATGGAATTGCTTCATTTAATTTTTGAGACATATCAATGTTGATTACACTTTGACCAGACACTTCTGTTTTGAAATCATATTTATCTTGTGCATCGTCATTATAATCTCTTAAATCATGGACTAAATCATTTGTAGATTGTGCGTTAGGTCCTTTTTCAGGAATTACAGCAACTAAGGCATAATCTTTACTATCACTTAGTTGAGGAGGCGTCGCCATATCCACGTTATCCATACCATTAATATCTTTTGTCAGATCTTGTAAATCTTTTTGTAATGCTTGAGGATCATCTTTCTTATCTTTAACATTCACAAGCATAGCAATTTGGCCATTATAACCTTCGCCAAATTTGTCTGAAATAATATCATATGCTTTTTTCTGTGTCGTATCTTCCGATTTCATACCATCATCTGGAATACCTAAACGCATATCACTAATTGGGATTGCTGCTACTACTAAAATAATAAGTCCAATTAAGACTGCTGCTAAAGGTTTGCCTACAACAAATTTTGACCAAGCTGTATCAACATCGCCTTCAAATTCTGATTTACTTTGTTTAGGCTTAATGCTCTTATGGAAAATGCTGATGATTGCAGGTAATAATGTTAAAGCACTAATTACCGCTACTAATACACTAATAGCTGACGCATAACCCATGACTGCTAAGAAGTCTATGCCAACGAGGGCTAGCCCACAAACTGCAATAATTACAGTTACACCAGCAAAGATAACAGCACTACCAGCTGTACCTACAGCTAAACCGATAGCTTTAATATGATCTGGTTCTGTCTTCACTATTTGACGATATCTAAATAGTATAAACAGTGCGTAATCTATACCTACTGCAAGTCCAATCATAACGGCTAACGTCAATGTAACGTTTGGAATATCGAACGCGTAAGTAAGTAATGAAATAATCCCTACGCCTGTACCCAAGCCAAGTAATGCACTGATAATTGGCATACCTGCCGCAATAAATGAGCCAAACGTAATTAATAATACAACGAATGCTACGATAATACCTATTATTTCTGAAGCACCGCCAATTTCAGTAGACTCCATTCCTGAACCCATTAATTCAGCTTGTACATTATGTTTATCTTCTAATTTTTCAACTTCATCTTTTACATTATCTTTAGAATCTGCTTTTAAAGCTGTAGCAGACACATAATAATTGACATCCGCAAAAGCAGTTGTCTTATCTTTACTTATTTGTTTATTATCATAAGGATCTGAAACATTCTTGATATCATCATCATTGTCTTTAATGTCATTCAATGTGTCTTTGATATCTTTAGTCATATCTTCCTTAACTATGCCATCTTCAGAATCGCTCTTAAATACAATTCTTATTTGTGCTTTTTCACTATCCTGGTTAAATTCATCTTCTATTTTTTCATTTGTATCGAGTGATTCTAAACCGTTCATAGTGATGTCATTATCAAATTTAGGTGAACTTATTGTAAGTGGTATAATAATTGCTGCGAGTAAAACGACCCATGCAACAACACTCCACCATTTATGTTTTGCAATAAACGAACCTAATTTATACAAAAACTTTGCCAAACTATTGCCTCCTAATTTAATCAACGTTATAGTTTATACATATAGTGTAGATTATTTATATTAACATTTTACAAGCTAAGTCGTATTATAAAAAGAACTAATTATGCCAATATGTCTATTTAAACTACAAAAAGGGAGAAGTGTAGAATGAATGAAAAAGATCTACGTGTTATTAAAACAAAACGCGCGCTGTCTAAAAGTTTTTATGATCTCTTGGAAAAACATCCTTTTTCAACAATTACCGTAAACCAAATTTGCAACGAAGCTTTGGTACATCGAACAACTTTTTATAAACATTTTTACGATAAATATGATTTACTTATTTATTTAATTACCTATTTAATGAAAGATTATTTTTCAATTGATTTTAAAGAACGCATTAACAATCCATTTACTATTATGGAAAAAACAATAACAGATATCGATGAACTTAACAAAGTTAAAGAAAAGCAAATAGAAGACAAAGATTTTGAACGAACGATTACAAATTATTTCATCCGTGTATTACAAAATGACATTAAAGACAATATGTCACGTATTTCTGTAGATCCGAGTGTTCCAATCGAACTGATTTTTTATGTATATGGCGCAAGTTTATTTGGCTTTATGGAGTGGATGCGCGACCACAATATTAAACGCCCGGCACACGAAATAGATGAAATCTTTCATAAAATGATTAATATCAAAGTAAAGACGTAAAACAATAAATTCACGCCAAAAAACCTCTCACTGCAAAGCAATGAGAGGCTTTTAAATTATTTTATAATTTTAATTAGAACATTTCTGAAGCGACTTTTTGTTCTAAGAAGTTTAATAGATAGTCTGGGCTACCTGTCTTAGCGTCAGTACCTGACATTTTGAAACCACCGAACGGGTGATAGCCAACAACTGCTGCAGTACATCCACGGTTAAGGTATAAGTTACCTACATCGTATTCTTCAACTGCATGAATCCAGTTTTCACGATTATTAGTAATTACAGCACCTGTTAAACCATAATCTGTATCGTTAGCAATGTCTAATAGTTCTTCAAAGTCGTTGCCTTTAACAAAGCCAACCACCGGACCAAAGATTTCTTCTTGCATGATTTGGTCTCTTGATTTTAAGTCTGAGATGATTGTAGGTTCAATAAAGTATCCAGTAGTACCATCCGTACCACCACCGAACTCTAATTTACCTTCTTTGCTACCAATTTCAATATAATTTTTAATTTTATCAAATTGTTTTTTATTAATAACTGGTCCCATGTTCGTGTTATTCTCAGTATTGCCCAATGTTAAATTCTTAGTTAATTCAACTGTTTTTTTCAATACTTCATCATATACATCTTTGTGTACGATTGCACGAGAACACGCTGAACATTTCTGTCCTGAGAAACCAAATGCAGAACTTACAATAGATTCTGCTGCTAAATCAGTGTCGATATCTTTATCAACTACGATTGCATCTTTACCACCCATTTCAGCAATAACACGTTTTAAGAACTTTTGTCCTTTTTGTACTTTTGCAGCTCTTTCAAAAATTCGAGTACCTGTAGCAAGTGAACCTGTGAAAGTTACAAAATGCGTGTGTACGCTATCTACAAGATAGTCACCGATTTCTTTTGGATCCCCTGGTACAAAGTTAACAACACCTTTTGGTAATCCAGCTTCTTCTAAAATTTCAATTAATTTATATGCAGTTAATGGTGTATCTTCTGCTGGTTTTAAAAGTACTGTGTTCCCTGCAACTACTGGCGCTAATGTCGTACCAGCCATGATTGCAAACGGGAAGTTCCATGGTGGAATTGTAACACCAGTACCAATTGGTTTATAGAAGTATTTATTATGTTCTCCTTCTCTATCCAATGTTGGTTTACCGTCTGCTAATTCCATCATTGATCTCGCATAGTATTCAATGAAATCAATACCTTCTGCTGCGTCACCTACAGCTTCATCCCATGGTTTACCTGCTTCGTAAACCATCACCGCTGAGATTTCTTCTTTACGACGTCTAATAATTGCCGATACTCTAAGTAAAAATTCAGCACGATCTTTGTGTGACCATTTCTTCCATGATTTATAAGCTTCGTTTGCAGACTCAAATGCTTTATCTACATCTGCTTGAGTTGCTTTTGAAACTTCTGCAATAACTTCAGTAGTATTGGCAGGGTTGATAGATTGATACGTATCTTTTGTGAATATTTCTTCCCCATTAATTACTAAAGGAATTTTTTGATTTAATTCACCTTTAACTTTCTTTAAAGCCTCTTTAAATGATTCTACATTTTTACTGTCTGTAAAATCGATACCTGGTTCATTCTGATAATTAACTACCATTTTTCTACCCCCATGTCAGTTTGTAAATAGAAAACACGAATGGAATTATTCCACTCTTGATTTTATTGTATATGTATCACACCACAAATGCAATCGCTTACAATCACTTTTTTTAATTAAATCGTATCTCACCTATTCCGCATTATTCCCTAAAATTTGCTATTATATTCATTGATATTTATTGTTAATATCATATAAATAGTAAATGCTAATTTAATAAAATTTATCTTAATATTTACACTGAATTCTCATTACGTATGTTATTATTTAAACTTGAATATAATCATAACAATATTTATTTTCAAAAAAAGAACAATCGAGAGGTTAAGCTATTTATGAAAACATATACGTCTGTTATTTTTTGGATGCGTACTATAGCTTGTTTAAGTATTGTTCTCATTCATGCGATTACAACTACATTTTCCAAAATGGATTTTGTGGGCCATGGCACTGCTATTAGAATTTTTCAATTATTGCTAATGTTTAGTACGCCATTATTTGTATTCATTTCAGAATTTTTATTAGCGAAAAATTATCACGTTAAAACAAAACCTGGTTTCTTTAAAAACAAATTGATTTATTTAGGTATCCCATATATTGTGGTTAATCTAGCTATCTCATATTTCTATTTTGAACCTGAGACATTAGATGATTACTTTGGGCATGTTTCAAACACGATGTTCCATGGTGGCGCTGTGACATACTTTATTGTAATTATTTTCCAATTCTATATATTACACATTCTCTTTGCTAAATACATAATTAAATGGAAACCTATTCCTGTAATTATTGGTGCAACAATATTCGCCACATTGTATTGGGCATTTAGAGAATTTGTACCCCCATCAGAAAATCCAATTTTAGGATTGTTTTGGGGAAGAGAAGGTTGGATGCTCTTTTTAGGTTGGATTAGTTATTTCTTACTTGGTTTTTATACAGGCATATACTATGAGTCCCTCATGAAGAATATTAAAAAATATACTTGGCTTATTATTTTTGGCGCAATCTTGTCAGCAGGTATATTAATTAGTAACTATTTATTTGGTGTTAGTACTTGGGTAGAATCTAAACGCTTTGATATACCATTTTATGTCACAATGGTGATCTTGCTGTTTTTCTTATTCTCATCCTATGTCAAATATGTTCCAAAATTCGTATTATTCATAAGTAACTACTCATTCTGTATATATTTAGTTCATTACTTCTTTGTGCATGATTTAGGCTTATTGAGAGCGGATAGTTCATTAAGAAACATTGCTTTCACTTTCATTCTCACAGTCACAATATCAGTTTGTCTAGCATATGTATTCAACTTATTCAAACTCGGAAAATTTATGGTAGGTGGTATTGGACACATCAATTACGACAAAGTGTATGAAAGTTATAAACACGGCAAGATGGATTAGTAAATTAACAAATTATATATCAAATACAATAATTAAAAGAGGACTAGCTGTTTTTTACAATCAGCTAGTCCTCTTTCTTTATCTTATTATTTCATAGTATCACCATTTATCATTTTACGTTCATCATGAAATACTTCGATTTTATTTATCTTTACGATCTTGGCGACGTTGATACGTGTGTTCATCAGAAGTCGATACCGCTTCGTCTTTGTCATCACTTAGTTTCTCTTGCTTTGTAAAGTCTCTATCATCAGTTTGATGTTCTGGTGCTTCATCTTTTAATTCAGTATTTCGCTCTTGATAATGATTGTCTGTATTGCTTCTATTATTTGAATTCGTAACACCTTCATAGCTCGGTTTATGCGCTTTTCTTACTAATAGTAAAATACCAGCTACTAACCACAATAATGCAGTAATCCAATTAAATGTAAATACTGTAACAATTGCAATTAATATCAGTACAACACCCGATACTTTAGGAATTTTATTAATTAATAACGCAAATATAATTGCGATAATTGTACATACGATAACTGCTCCTAAAGCTACAATAAACAAGCTACTCGCCATATCTAATAATTGAGATGGTGTCATTTGATTTGATACCTGATTAAATTCTTGACTATTGTTCATTGATTGTATGAGTGAATCTTTTACGCTCGCATCATTTAAAAATGGCGTAACGATAGCCATTAAAAATATTAAGATAAACTGTAGGATAATGCCTACCCAGGTTAATATTTTTTCCACAGTTCTTTTCATAATTTTCCTCCTCAGGAATTTACTTCTAGCTTTGTTAATGCTATACCCCTCACAAATAACGTTATGCAATAATATGATTGCTCAATCTATTCTATTGTATTTAAATACTTAAAACAAACGAATTTAGTCCAATGAGTAACAAAATAATAATAAGGGTATGTAATTATAATCTAAATAAACAAAGGAATGATTAAATAGCGTTATGAATAATAAGCATAAGAGAAAAACAAAAAATCGTAATTTGGTCTACATTATTTCAGTAGCTATCATTTTACTCATCACTTTAGTTGCTGGTATTTTCCCAAAGGGGTTTGGAACATACGCACAACAAGTTTATGACTACATATCAAATTCTTTCGGATGGTTATTCTTAGTTATTATTTTTATTTTAGATATCTTTTTAATCGCGTTAGCTGTATCTCGTTATGGACGCTTTAAATTAGGTAGAGATGATGAAGAGCCTGAGTTTTCTATGCATTCTTGGATTGGAATGCTATTTTCAGCAGGCTTAGGTGTAGGGATTGTCTTTTGGGGTGTGGCTGAACCATTAAGTCATTATTTACATTCTCCCTTCCCAGGCACAGTCGCAGATGAGTCGGCAGAATCTGCAAGAGTCGCAATGGGCTATACATTTTTCCATTGGGGTATTTCACAATGGTCTATATTTGCAATTGCCGGTCTTACTGTCGCTTATTTCCAATTCAGAAAAAATCGTGACGGGCTAATTTCAACAGCGATGGAGCCTGTATTTGGCGAAGCATATAAGCGCCCTTACAGAAACATCATCGATATTTTAGCTATTATTGCGACAGTGATGGGTATCGCAACTTCAATTGGATTAGGTATTATGCAAATTAGCGGTGGGTTAGAACATGTCTTTAATATACCTAATAATAATATTACTAAAATCACAATTACTGTATTAATGGTAGCTATTTTCTTAACTTCTGCAGCAACTGGTTTAAATAGAGGTGTCAAATGGCTAAGTAATATTAATATAGGATTAGGTGCCTTGCTTCTTATCTTTATGTTCATTTTTGGTGATTTAAAATTCATTTTCGAATCTTACACTTTAGCAATTGGTGATTATTTACGCCATTTTATTGAATATAGTTTACGTATTAGTCCATATACCGGAGACAATGGCTGGATTCAACAATGGACAGTCTTTTATTGGGCATGGGTGATTTCATGGTCTCCATTTATAGGTGGTTTCGTTGCGCGGGTTTCACGTGGACGTACGATAAGAGAATTCATCGTTGGTGTACTCATTATTCCACCGCTAATTTCATTTACTTGGATTGCTGGTTTTGGGGGTACAGCAGTTAAAATTGCACTCAAAGAGAATGATAATATTGCTAACGTTGTTGATCAAGACTACACCGTAGCGTTATTTGAATTGTTATCTAAATTCCCTCTTGCTGACATTACGAGTGCTTTAGCAATTGCACTGATATTTATATTTATTGTCACAAGTGCTGATTCAACAACACATATTGTCTCAGGCATGGCAACAGGTGGCATAGCAAATCCTAAGACGAAGCACAAAATCATTTGGGGTATTTTAATCGGTGCAATTTCAGTATCTATGACAATTGCTGGTGGCTTAACAAGTTTACAAACCGCTTCTGTTGTCACAGGGCTTCCGTTCTCTATTATCTTGCTATTAATGATTGTGTCATTAATGCGTGCATTGCGTAGAGAACCAACGAAACATTTTAAAATGACACATATAGATGATGATAAAGATTATTCAATTCCACTTGAGCAACGTGAAGATGATGATACTAATGATTCAAAAGACGATTCAGCAAATGATAAGCAAAGCACAACTCATGATGAAAAAGAAGCTGAATTAAACAAACAATATAGAAATAATAAAAAAGACGAAAATAATAACGACAAATAAAATGATTCACCCCTCCTATTCTCTAGCTAATGGAGGGGCATTTTTATAAACTTGTAATATACATATATTTAACTGTTATGACTTATTTTTGCTAAACTAACGATAAGTTTTAAATTAAGGGGATGGTTTTATGAATTTAGATAATATACAGCCACATAAACTAAGAGAAATGATTAGTAATGGAGAACTTACTGACCCTACCAGTGGTATGGCTAAAGGATACGTACAAGCCAATGTCGTTATTCTACCTTCAAGCTACGCATATGATTTTTTAAGGTTTTGTTTTAGAAATCCTAAAACATGTCCACTTTTAGATGTATCCGAAAAAGGTTCTACTACCTTTCCTTTCTACGGTAAACAAGCAGATATTAGCACAGAGGTGGCAGAATATCGTGTCTATCGTTATGGCGAGCTTGTTGAATCACCAACAAATGTCTCGCATCTATTTAATGGTGATATGGTCAGCTTTTTAATCGGTTGTAGTTTTACCTTTGAACATGCCTTATTAGAAGCCGACATTCCGATTCGACATATTGAAGAAGATCACAATGTACCTATGTTCATCACTGATATACCCGCAGAACCAAGTGGCGAATTTGCAGGTAATATCACAGTAAGTATGCGCCCGATGACAATGCAGCAAGCCATTAAAGCAACTGAAATTACTACACACTTTAAAAATATGCATGGGACACCGCTACATATTGGTGATCCATCTAAAATAGGTATTGATAATATTACAAGACCTGATTTTGGAGAACCTGCCACAATAAAGGAAAATGAAGTTCCTGTCTTTTGGGGATGTGGTGTGACCCCACAATCTATCGCTCTAGATGCCAAGCCAGAATTAATGATTACCCACGCACCAGGACATATGTTTATTACAGATATACTTAATAGTCAAATTGGTGATTAATAACTAGTTATCTATTACTGTTTCAAATATCTCAAAAAATAAAAGGAGGTTTAGATTTCATTTGAAAAATCTAAACCTCCTTTTTTATTCAAGATTTTATACTACAACGCATTACAACGTATGTTTTAACGGGATTCTATATCCTCTTGCGTTACAATTGGATAATTTTTGAAAAGTTTAGAACATACATAGCCTACAATTAGACCAATAACAGCGATAATTGCGCCATAAATGAAAATTTTCAATGGATCATTAAATCCAAACATGACTAAGAAACCAGCTAGTGGGGTTGCCGTACCAGTTGCATCATTTATCATTCCAGATGAAGCGATAACCGCTCCCGCTAATGCACCACCTATAAAATTCGCAGTATATATTGGAACAGGATTTGCCGACACAATATCTGCTTGAGATAATGGTTCAATACAAACAGCAATTCTAGATTTACGATCGCCTAATTTCAATTTATTAAACATTGTGCCATTAATAAATGAAGAAGAGAAAGAAACCATAGCAGCAATTGCCATTGGCATACCAGTTAGACCAAGTAATGCCGTTAAAGCCATAGAGCTTAATGGCGCTGTTCCTACTACTGTAATAACACCACCAAGAATAATCCCCATAATAATTGGGTTTATTTCTGTAGAACTTTGAATGATGTCACCTATTTTTAATAGTGAATTGTTAACTAACGGGGTAATACCCGTCGCAACTAATCTTGCTAAAGGTGCAATAATTAAAATACCTACGATCAAATCTATACCATCTGGTACTTTTCTTTCCGCGTATTTCATTAAATAACCAACAACATAGCCAGCGACGAAACCAGGTATTAAATCTAGTCCTCCACATGAGGCAGCTATAACTAAAGCATATACAGGTGAAACACCAATAGCTAATGCTACAAGTCCAGCTGCAGCTACACCACCAAGACCTCCAGCAGCATCGCCCAGTTCACCTAAAAATTTAATACCTAATAGGTCGCCACCTACGTATTTATGAAATGCTTCAACTAAGAATGTTGCAATTGCAGCATTTGCTAAAGCACCCATCGCACGCATACCCATAGGTGCTCGATATGTAAACAGTGTAAATAATGCTAACACTACAACTAAAAACAAAGTTCCAATTAATATATCCATCTTTGAAATGCCTCTTTCCTTTTCTTGAAGTAGTTATGTTTTTGTGTGGACATAATTGTTTCAATTCTAACTATAAGCAGATTTATCGATTCCTTTCTAAAAATCAGATTCATCTATCTTATATATATTCATCTACAATTATATTACTTACCTTTTCACTCACATTTTTATATCTTAACACATTTCACTATTATATTCCGACCAATTTTATTATTTTAAATTTAAGCTCCGCAGAATATTTTTCTACATTGTTTTAATTTGTTTTTTAATATTACACGATTTAATGATAATGACTATTGTAGATTATTTTTATATTTCATGATTATTTACACTATGTACAATAAAAAAATGGTGGTAATATCCATTACGTAATGAATGTTACCACCGCTTTTTCTGTTAAATATTTATTAATTATCTATTTTATTTATAGGTTTAGCTGGTGTTCCGACTGCTAGTACATTTTCCGGAATATCCTTGGCCACAACACTACCTGCCCCAATGACTGCTCCATCACCGATTTGAACACCCGGCAACACAATAACGTTAGCACCTAACCACACGTTATTTCCTATGTTAATAGGTAATGCTTGTTCTAACCCTATATTTCTCTGTTGATATTGAAGAGGATGAACAGCTGTATAAAGTCCACATTTCGGACCTATAAAAACATTATCTCCAATAAAAATCTTTCCGCCATCCATAAAATAACAATCATGATTTACAAATACATTATTTCCTAAAAAAACATTGTAGCCATAATCTACTTGGAATGGGCTTAATATTTCTAAATTATCTGGCTTATCATTGAGTAAGTCAGTTAAAATTGCATTGCGTTTTTCTGAATTGCTCGGCTTTGTGTGGTTTAATTCAAAGCAAAGATCTTTCGCTTTATTCCTTTCAACATCCAAAGCTTCATCAAAGTTAGCATCATACCATTCACCTGCTAACATCTTTTCTTTTTCGTTCATACATATATCCCTCCATCATTAAGTTCCGTCAAATATACATACATATTCTAACACCTTTTACAATTTATCCTAGATGAATAAATAATTGATACATCATTGTTCCAGCATAATTTCCTATTACATAACCTAATGTACCAATAATAAGTATCGGGCCCACTAAACCTGACCAGCCTTTTCCAATAGCTAATGCTGCTGCAGTAGTAGGCCCTCCCGCAGTTGCATTACTTGCTAACAATATTTCTTCAATTTTAAATTTAAAGAGCTTACCTAAAATAAGACTTAAACCTAAATTGAAAATCAAAATAATAATGACAAAAACAAATAACAACGGTGCAGTTGTAATAATTGTAGCAAATGAAGCCGGCGTGCCAATGACTACAAAGAATATATAAATAAGGAAAGTGCCAATTTCTGATGCACCTGCTAACTTCTCAAAGAAATCTCCCCAGATAGCAACAACTATTAATGTCAGTGTTGTTAACAATAAATAAGAATCACCAAAGAAAGATACAATGATTGTTAATATGAGATTACTTTTAGGTACCCATAGTTGTATCAATTCTGCTATTTTGAAACTAATCGCTACAAGTGCAATGGCACTTGCCATTGAAAATGCAATATCTAATAATTGAATTTTTTTTGGTTGCCAAAATGACTGTTGTGTCTCAGGTGTCGTTTCGGCTTTATAATTAGTAGTAAAATATTTTTTTATCCAAGGCATTGATGGAATGGCTATAAGTAATATAAAATACAGTGCCATAACACTGTTATCAGCAACTACTGTCGAAGAAACCATGTCTCCAGGTGTTTGGAATTTAGAACTTAAAGCTGCAAAATTCACGCCACCACCAATATAGCTTCCAGTCATCATGGCGCCTATTTTAGACAGGTAAGGTATCCATTGATTTAAAGTAAGAAATGCGACCACTGTACCTATCATTGTCCCTACCGAAGCAATCATAAAAATGAATAATAATCGTCTACTTTCTTTCCATATCTTTAAAATGTTTGAACTAAATAATAATAATGGAATAGAAAGTGGCACGATAAAATCCCATACCGTATCATACACCGGTGAACTCGTTGGTATCACTTTAAAGTTTGATAAGAGCATTGCCCCCACTAGCGCTATAATAGCTCCCGAAATTGTACTTGCCCACTTGTATCGCTGTTCTAGGAATAAACTTATTGTTGCCCAAACTATAATAATTGCCCATAACATCCACGTGTCATCTTTAGCTATAAGTGCACCTAATACCATGAACATTCCCCCTTTGAAATAAATTTTTATTCTAAGATATTAAATACAGTTTACCAGTATTTTTCATTAATTTTTATAATTTTCTGAAAAATACATTGTTTTGCTCTTTTTAAATTGATATTCTTGCAACTATAGACAATAACAAGGGGGGATTTTTGCAAATGAAAGAAAAAATCGGTTTAATCTTAGGGCCATCACTCTTCATCATTTTTTATTTTATACCCAGTATTACAGGTTTAGCGGATGAACCACGTGCTGTTCTTGCAGTCACACTTTTTGTGGCTACATGGTGGATTACAGAAGCAATTCCTATACCTGCTACGTCACTCATTCCATTGATATTACTACCTTTGAGTGGCGGGACAAATGAACAAGTAGCTGCGAGTGCTTATGCTGATCCAATCGTCTTTATGTATATGGGCGGCTTTATTATCGCACTGGCCATTGAAAAATGGAATTTACATAAACGCATTGCTATGACCATCATTTCTTTGATGGGTTCAAATAGTAATCGTATTATTTTAGGTACGATGATTGCAACTGCATTTATTTCAATGTGGATTTCAAATGCAGCAACCGCACTTATGATGTTGCCAATTGCATTAGCATTAATAAAAGAAATTAAAGATGCACAATTCCTCAAACCAGAATCAGCCCACAAATTCGGGAAAGCATTATTATTAACTGTCGCTTATTCAGCATCTATCGGTGGCTTAGCAACGCTTATTGGTTCAGTACCAAATGCGGTTTTCGCAGCCATCGCTTCTTCTAGTTTAAATAGAGAAGTGTCCTTTGCACAATGGATGTTATTTGCCTTACCGTTGACAATTATTTTGTTAATCATTTTATACTTGTTAATGACAAAATGGTTATTTAAAATTGAAGACTCCGATAAAATATCTTCAGATTTTGCAAAGAAAGCTTTACATGATTTAGGTCCGATGAGTTTAGAAGAAAAGTTAACAGGTATTGTCTTCCTTTTCGTTAGTATCTTGTGGATTGGTGGCGGTCTCTTGCCTGCTTCTTTAAATTTATCAGATACAGTTATCGCAATGTTAGGTGCTGTATTGCTCTTCCTTATTCCTGCAAAATCTTCTAACGGTGCATTACTCGTATGGAATGATATGAGTAGACTACCATGGGGTATATTGCTATTATTCGGCGGTGGCTTATCCTTAGCTGCTGCATTTGAAGATTCAGGACTGACAAAATGGTTTGGTGGCATGCTAGGTTTCGTCGAACCACTACCATTAATCCTTGTCGTTATCGTATTATCGACGTCTATTTTATTCTTAACAGAAGTGATGTCTAATACGGCAGTTTCCAATATGTTAATGCCAATCAGTATTGGTTTAGCCGCAGCAATTAGCCAAGATCCATTTATTATTATGGGAATTGTCGCAGTATCCTCAACGTGTGCATTTATGTTGCCAATTTCAACACCACCAAATGCTGCGGTATTTAGTTCTGATGAATTAGAAATGCAAGATATGGTTAAAGCTGGATTTATTTTAAACATGTGTGCAATTGTGGTAATATCACTATTCGTATATTTCTGGTTACCTATTGTATTTGGTTTATAAAAAGAAAGTTCTTAATAGTTTGTATCGTTAGGATACAACTAAGGTATGATATAATTTCGATACTAGGGACGCATGTCACAAAGTACAAAACGGTATAGAATAAGAGTATAAACTTATAGAAGGAGTCATTTATTATGAAGACAATCATTAAAGGGGCTATTGCAGTATTACTGATATTAGGCGTAGTTAAAACATTCCAGGACCATGACGTGCAAGCAGAAGCAGTTAATTATTATAACCAAGCTAAAAATGGTGAACTACTTCAAAGTATAGAAAGTGTGAATTTCGATTCATTAAAGCACTTACAATTCGATGATCTTATCCCTTCTGATTTCTTTTAAAGTTTATCAACTTTCTTCTAGATAATTACAGAATAAACGTCATCTGATATGCTAGGTGTCAACCTTGTCTCAATTTCGTATCGATACTGTAATTGTCGTACCTTATTAACATAGATTTCAACAAATAGGTTTGCCAAGACAACCTTCAGACAAATAAATTACGAGCATCTCCTAATATTTAAAGGAGATGCTCTTTTTTATGAAAAAATATAAATTTTTAAAGGGTAAGTGTAAAAAAATCATAATGAGATATTTTAATGAAAATTATATAATAATATAAATTAATACCAAAGGAGGCTATGCAAATGAAAAAGACTATTATAAGTGTTTTATTGTATTTAGCAATAGTATTAGGCTCTGGAACAATAGCAAATGCAGCAACTATCTATGCTCAAGGTGGAATTTGGAATTATGGAGTAGGAAGCAAATATGTTTGGTCATATTACAGTAATAATTATAAAGCACATGGCTCTACAGCAGTGGGTAAATATAAATCCTATAGTGGAAAACGAGAGCAGGTATCCAAGCTAGAGCATCTGCCCCAAAATCATTCTTCGTAAATAGAACATATTACAACGTTTACTAATAATAGCTGGGAAATGAATACAATTTGTATTCATTTCCTTAATTGATGAGGTACTGTATGAAAATAATAAAATTAACCTTAGATATCATAACGCTTGGCATCATTACTATATTAGTCCTAGTGTTCACATTAAGAGAAGAGCAAGAATTATTACCTGGTAGTCATACCATATTAAACATTTCTGCTTGGGATTATAGTCACAATAAGCAAGAAATTTATGAAACAATTGAATCGATTTCCCAAAAAGAAAATATCACAATCTATAAATCTATCTCAAATACAAATCAAAATACAGACAAATATATATACTCGTTTAACGAAGAAAAACCAAAATTTCAAAATCATATTAGGTATAAATATATCAACTACGACACCCTTCTGAGTAAAGATGTCCGAGGGAATTATTTTGTAATGGGAGATTCATTTGATTCTCATAATATTAAACAACTACTACAGAAAAAAGGTGTAGAATCAGAAATAGTTAGTTTAAATAAATTCGTTTTATTTTTATCTGTCATAAATGATAAGGGGCTCCTATTCCCTATGACTTCAATATTAATACTTCATGTTTTTATTTTTTACAAATAGCCAATATAAAATTTAAAGAATATGGTATTAAAAAATTACATGGTTATTCAATTTCAAAAATAATATCTGAAGATATGCTTAAGAAATGTTTATACTACACTTCCTTATTAAGTGTCTTTTTAATTTCTATAATAATTTTGTCACTAGTATTGGACATTTCAGACAATAATTTTATTTTTATAGTGCGTGTTTTCTTAGGTGTAATCATTTTATTCAGTATACTTTTTCTAATTTCACTTTGCTCTTATACACTATTTATAAAAACAGATATACCATTAATTATCAAAGGCAAAAAACCCTACACTTTATTACGAATGATAACTGTATCGTTCAAGATAATTGTTCTATTTGTCTTAGTAATTTTGTTAGTACAAAATTTAAGTTCATATCATGAATTGAAAAAGATTAAAGAAACTGAAAAATACTGGACAAAGTTAGATGATTATTACGTCATTGAAGTTGCACCACTTAAGTACACTCATTCAGAAGAAAATGATATATCCAAAAAATTTCATAAATTAATCTCAAATACTGAAGCACAACGTGAATCATTACTTATTAGACACAATAATTTATATCATCCCCAACCTACGAATTACACGCCTGAAAATGGTAACGTTATTTTTTTAAATAGCAATTTCATAGATTTTTATAATAGTGCATTTAAAACACAATTTGAACTGTCCGATTCTAAAAATACAATAGACTTATTATTACCACCTAAAGCGCATATCTTTCAACAAGCAATTAAAAAAGATTTCAAAGATTGGATTAACTTTCAACGGGATAATGATAATCAAATTAAAGAAATTAACATGAAACAAACAAATGACAACTTTGAAATATATACTTTTGATACCAGATCTAGTTTAAAAAATAACTTTAGTAAAAATCCTCTAGTTGTATTAATAGATACAACAGACCTAGGAAATAACTTTTATTATTCATCGGTCACACAAGGTAGTTACTTGTTTAAAGATTATGAAAATACCAATAAATATTTGAAGGAATATGGATTAGAAGATGTTGTAAGTGGTGTTACAAATTATAAAGACATAGTATTGAAGGATTTTGAAGATCTTAATCTTAAAATCCTTATTGTATCTATTTCAATACTTTTGTCTTTTATCACATTGGTTTTAACAATAATTTTTGATATCCAACAATACTTTGAAAAAAATATAAAATTTTTAATGATAAGAAAAATACATGGTTTCAATTTAATTAAAAATAATAGTAAATACTTACTATTGAGTAATGGATTAGTCATTTTAGTTGGCGTTATATCTATAACAGTTATGAAGAATAGTGCAATCCTCCTTTTATTTATCTTTATTATAATTATTCAAATTTTAATACAAAGTATATATATAAATAAGTTAGAAAAAAATAACTTAATTAACTTAAAGGAGCTAGAATAATGAGTAAAAAATTAATTATCGTTATTACTGTTATCATACTACTTGCTGTTACTACATTTTTAACAAATGATAACTTTGATAGATTTAATCCCTTTCTACAAGAAGAAAAATCGTATGCCATAGTTAAACAACACACACAGCAATATAACGATGTCACAGCGTATTCCAAGAATGGGGAAAAACTGAACTATAAATTAACATTCGGTGGTTATGATCCAAGTAAAAAGTTTGTAGAAATCATTCATAAAGGTACATATGTGAAAGAAATACACTATATTGAGAAACAAGAACTCCCCAAAAATATCAGGTGATGATAATGATAAAAATACAAGGATTAACGATTACAAAAGAAGGAAATACTATATTTAAAAATTTAAATTACTCATTTAAAAATGGTAACTCGTATGCATTAATGGGGTATAGCGGTTCCGGTAAATCTACATTATTAAATAGTATTGCTGGATTTGAAAAAATAGATTCAGGTAATATATATCTTAATGGAAAAAAATTAATTGCTGATAACCATTTCTATAAAACACAATTAGGTTATCTATTTCAAAACTATGGATTAATAGACAATTTGTCAGTTGATGAAAATTTAGACATTGGACTAGCGTTCCAAAAACAGTCGAAGGCAGAAAAACGAAAACGTAAAAATATATTATTAACAGAATTAAATGTAAATGTTGATTTAAAGCGTAAAATATCAACATTAAGCGGTGGAGAACAACAACGCATCGCTTTAATCAGATTATTGTTAAAAAACCCTAATATTATACTAGCCGATGAACCAACAGGATCATTAGATAGAACAAATGGAGAAAAAATCCTAGATAAGTTATTAGCATGTTTAAATGACAATAAAATTATCATAATAGCAACACATGACACTGACGTTGCTAAAAAGTGCAATGTTGTAGTAAACATGGAAGATTTAAATTGTTAGTTCTTCAACAATCTCGATTCATTTTAAAGATAGACAAAAGCAGCAAGACCCTTTTCAATAGGAGTCTCGCTGCTTTATTTTTCTTAATACTCATCTATAAATTTATGATGTCATATAATCTCCACCATTGACGTGGATAACTTGGCCTGTAATATACGAACTATCTGCGTACGTTGCTAAAAATACATAAGATGGTGCCAGCTCAGCTGGTTGCCCTCTACGTTCCATTGGTGTATCAGAACCTTGATTTTCAACTTTGTCTTCTGTGAATGTTGCTGGAATTAACGGTGTATAAATTGGTCCAGGTGCCACTGCATTGACACGAATACCTTTTCCAATCAACGTAGTTGCTAATGAGCGTGTGAATGCAACAATCGCTCCTTTTGTTGCTGAATAATCTATAAGATGTCCCGAACCTCTATAAGCTGTCACACTCGTGGTATTAACAATCGCATCGCCATCACTTAAGTGTGGTACTGCAGCTTGAGATAAAAACATCATTCCAAAAATATTCGTTTCGAATGTTTCTTTTACTTGTTCTGGTGTGATATCTTCAAAATTATCTTTTGGAAATTGAACGCCACCATTATTAACTAATATATTGAGTCCACCAAAATCATTTACGACTTTTTCAATTAAATCTTGTGATGATGCAACATCTTTCAAATCATGTGCATAGGCTTTTGCTTTTACACCTAAAGATTCCAAACGATTTACTACCGCTTCAGCATCTTCATGTTCATCATAATATCCAATCGCGACATCTGCGCCTTCTTTAGCATATAGTGTTGCCACTGAACGCCCAATACCTGAATCTCCGCCGGTAATCAAAGCAACTTTCCCTTTCAATTTTCCACCACTTTTATAATCTTTCATTTCTGAAAGTGGCTGTGGATTCATATCTTTTTCAATTCCTGGTTGTCTATCTTGTGTATAACCTTTAATTTGTTTATGAAATTCAGTTAAGTTCATTTGTATACCTCCATTTTTACGCCTATTACTTGCTAGATACCACTTCAGAACACATACAAACATTTTGAATTTTTAATTAGTTTTGAGCAATATAAAATGAATACATTGACAACACACTATAACAGTGCCGCTATAGTGTGTTGACTGAGCTTTAAGATTATTAATTGGATTTAGATAGAATGTTTAATGATTCTACTTGAATGGATAAATGACATAACTGCAAATATGCAATAAACAATTGAATATGCACCCATAACAATATAGACAGGTAACATATTTGTAGTACTGAGGATTAACATAAATGCTTTAGCTGCAAAATATGCATGTAATAATGACACTACTAGTGGCAGTCCAAAATTAAACATTACTTTAAGCCCTAACCCTTTGAGCATATCACTATGTGTGTATCCAATTTTGCGTAATATACGGAAACTTGGTATCTCATCTTCTGTTTCATCCATCTGTTTAATATAAATAATACAACCTGACGCAACTAAAAATGCTAGCCCTAAGAATGATGTAACAAATAATAATATACCCGCAGAGTCATTCAATTCTTGACGTACTAATTTTTGAGGGTAGATATCAGAATGAACCGAATGCGCCATTTTATTAGCTTCTTCCCAATTATTTTGATTTTTTAAATCATAACCATATTGAGTACGTGTTTCCTCACCTTGTGGTTTCAAGTGATTATATTGCTGTTCACTTATGAGTAATACAGGTGAAGCAAAGCTGACATCGTTTTTAAAATTCACTTCTTTTTTAGCATCAATCACTTTAAATGTGTCCACTGGTTTAGTATCAAATTGAATTTTTGTATTTAAATTGAATTTCATTATACTTGCGGATGAAGCCATATTTATCATTTTCGCTTTATGATCCGTAATATCCTTATCATTAAAATATTTATTACTTGTTATAAACATTTTATCAGTTTCACCAAAATTACTACTGTAATCATAAAAATTCTCTTTAGTTACTTTTAATTCAGTAACTTCTTTATATACTTTGTTATAACCTATATCCTTTTGTTTCAATTTATCTTCAAATTGTTGGGCTTGCTTATTTTCCAAGAAATTAAAATCTTGTGGTGAGGATTGCTTCACTGTATCGTCAATCGTTGACTTACTGATTGCACCAAAGCACAGTACGGTTACAGTAACAGCAGATATCGTCGCTATTATTGTGAGTGACAATGCATTTTTCTTCATTCTGTGCATGATTGAAGACGTAAATACAACATCTGTTATAGAAACATTACCATTTTTTGAACGCTTCAATGTTTTAAAAATCAGCGACACTGAACTTCTAAAGAATAGATATGCACCTATAATAGTTAAAAATAAAATGGCGAATGGCGCGTACATTAATTGCTCGGCGAATTTGCCAAACAGTTCAGTAGACATATAATAGCCAAAAGCAATCATGGCTATGCCTAAAATGCCTGAGATAACTTCAATAACGGTCATCTTAGATTGGGTTGCTTCAGATTTTGTACTATCATTCATCAATGATAATATACTGCGCTTACGTAAAAAGATGAAGCTTTGTGCCATAATCAATAGGAAAGACACGATAATTAATAAAATTGTTTGTATAACAGCAGGAAATTGGAACGTTAATGATACACTCGTGTCTATAGTTAATACCTTGAGTACAATCATTAAGAGAATTTTCGAACCAAAGACACCAATAATTATGCCCATCAACCCTGTTATTAAAAACATTGCAGCTTGTTCAATTAATAATATGCGCATAATATTTTTTCGAGTTAAACCTATTAATTGATATAAAGCAAATTCACGTGTCCGTCGTTTTATAAATAATTGATTTGCGTACATTAGAAATACGAGTATAATCGCAAATAAGAAATATGATCCTACTTCAGAACCCTTTCTAATAATAGACATTGAATTTACATTGTTTATACTCTCTGTATACTTTAATGTTACGAAACTAAAATATAATACAATACTGACAATCAATGAAAATATATACATCGCATAATGCCGTATGTTTTGTCTGAAGTTCTTAATTACGATCTGATTAAAACTCATTTGCTACACCACCCAAAGCAGTTTGCATATGAATGATATTTTTGTAAAACGCTTGATTCGAGTCATCACCTTGGTAAATTTCAGAATGGACGCTGCCATCTTTCAACATAATGACACGATTAGAATAACTTGCTGCCACTGGATCATGTGTCACCATTACAATCGTTGCATCTATGCTTTCATTCAAATCTTCAAGCCTGTTTAGAAGATCTTGTGCACTTTTTGAATCTAATGCGCCAGTAGGTTCATCAGCAAAAATAATAGCAGGTTTATGTACCGAAGCGCGTGCTGCTGCAGTACGTTGTTGTTGCCCTCCAGAAATTTCATTAGGATATTTATGACCCAGTTCATGAATACCTAGCGCTTTTGTTACTTCATTATAATTATTTTCTTTTTCTGTTTTAGACATTTTTTGAATTGATAAAGGAAGCATGATATTTTCTTTTACCGTTAATGTGTGT